>NZ_JBWKOK010000002.1:0-1108946 GCF_059416045.1 Roseateles sp. GW821-FHT09G03 | reverse complement strand
CGGCATGTCGCATCGTTGGTCAGCGATGCGCAACTGATCGACCGGCAACTTGACGAGTTGCTGGGCAGCATCGATGCACGCATCAGCGCGGTCATCGCCAACGACGAGAACCTCAGCTGCAAGTGCGCCAACCTGCGGACCATCACCGGCATTGGCCTGCAAGGCGCGGCCATGTTGGCCGCGCTGTTCACCCGCATCACATTCCGAAACGCTGGCGCTGTCGTGGCCTACAGCGGTCTGGACCCACGCCCGTGCGACTCCGGCTCGATGACCGGGAGGCGACGTCTGTCCAAGCGAGGAGACCCGCTCCTGCGTCGTCAGATGTACTTGGCCGCCTTCGCGGCCACACGAAGCAAGGCGCTCGGGCCTGTCTACCGGGCACTCAAAACCAAGGGCTTCAAGCCGACTCAGGCCATGGTCATCCTGGCTCGCAAGCTGCTGCGCATCGCGTGGTCCCTCTGGAACAGTGGGCAACGATTCAATCCAGCGATGCTCTCGTCCCTTGGAGCTTGAAAGGAACCATAGAACCTCAGACAGTCTGCGCCCAGTCAGTCATGGAAGCGCGCTCCGCGCGCCTCGCTCCATCCTCCTCGCCGGGGGTGGCCATGCCACCTTCCCGCAAGGTTCACACCTTCGCCGCCGCCTTCACGTCCGCCACGGCCAGCGCCGTCATGTTGACGATGCGGCGCACCGTCGCCGACGGGGTGAGGATGTGCACCGGGCGCTTGGCACCCAGCAGGATCGGGCCCACGGTGACACCTTGACCGCCAACCACCTTCAGCACGTTGAACAGGATGTTCGCGGCATCCAGCGTTGGGAGCACCAGCAGATTGGCCGATCCGGACAAGGTCGATTCCGGCAGGAAGTTGTTGCGGACGTCTTCCGACAACGCCGCGTCGCCGTGCATCTCGCCGTCGCATTCGATGGTCGGATACGCAGCGGCGAAGAGGTCGCGGGCGCGGCGCATCTTGACCGCCGACGCGCGCTTGCTGCTGCCGAACATCGAGTGCGACAGGAAGGCCACCTTCGGCGGCAGGCCGAAGCGCTGCAGTTCCTCGGCGGCCTGCCAGGCGATGTCGGCGAGCTGCTCGGCGGTCGGGTCCTCGTTGACGAAGGTGTCGGCGATGAAGAGCGTGCGCTGCTCCAGCATCAGCGCGTTCATCGTCGCGAAGTTGGAGACCTCCGGCTTCAGGCCGATCAGGTTCTGGATGTGCTCCAGGTGCGAGTCGAAGCGGCCGACCGTGCCGCAGATCATCGCGTCGGCGTCGCCGAGCTGGATCGCGAGCGCGCCGATCGTCGTGTTGGAGCGGCGCACCGCCGACTTGGCCATCTCCGGCGTGAAGCCGTTGCGACCCATGACCTGGTGGTAGGCCTCCCAGTACTGGCGGAAGCGGTGGTCGTTCTCCGGGTCGATGACGAGGGCGTCCTCGCCCAGCTTGATCCGCAGACCGGCGCGCTTCAGGCGCATCGCGATGACTTCGGGGCGACCGATCAGCGTGGGCTTGGCCAGGCCTTCGTCGAGCGCCACCTGCACCGCGCGCAGCACGCGTTCATCCTCGCCCTCGGCGTAGATGACGCGGGCCGGATGGGCCTTCGCCTCGGCGAAGACCGGGCGCATGAACATGCCGGTCTGGTAGACGAAGCGCGAGAGTTGCTCGCGGTAAGCGGCCATGTCCTTGATCGGACGCGTGGCGACGCCGGACTCCTCGGCGGCCTTGGCCACCGCCGGCGCGATGCGCAGGATCAGCCGGCTGTCGAAGGGCTTGGGGATGATGTAGTCGGGACCGAAAGCCAGGTCTTGCCCCGCGTAGGCGGCGGCGACTTCCGGCGGGGTCTCGGCCTTGGCCAGCTCGGCGATCTCGCGCACGCAGGCGAGCTTCATCGCTTCGGTGATCTTGGTCGCGCCGCAGTCCAGCGCGCCGCGGAAGATGTAGGGGAAGCACAGGACGTTGTTGACCTGGTTCGGATAGTCCGAGCGGCCCGTGGCCACGATGCAGTCGGGGCGCGCTTCCTTCGCGAGCTCGGGGCGGATCTCCGGCTCCGGATTGGCCAGCGCCAGGATGATGGGTTGGCGCGCCATCGTCTTGACCATCTCGGCGGTCAGCACGCCGGCGGCCGAGCAGCCCAGGAACACGTCAGCGTCCTTGACGACGTCGGCCAGCGTGCGCGCCGAGGTGATCTGGCAGTAGCGCTGCTTGGACTCGTCGAGCTTGGCGGCGTCGGCGCGCTCGCTCTGGATCACGCCCTTGGAGTCGACGGCGAAGACGTTCTCACGCTTCACGCCCAGGCCGACCATCACGTCCAGGCAGGCGATGGCGGCGGCACCGGCACCCGACACCGCGACCTTCACCGCGCCGATGTCCTTGCCCACGAGCTCCAGGCCGTTCAGCAGCGCCGCGCTCGAGATGATCGCGGTGCCGTGCTGGTCGTCGTGGAAGACGGGGATGTTCATGCGCGCGCTCAACTGCTTCTCGATGTAGAAGCACTCGGGCGCCTTGATGTCCTCGAGGTTGACGCCGCCCAGGGTGGGCTCCATCGCCGCGATGATCTCGACGAGCTTGTCGGGATCGCGCTCGGCCAGCTCGATGTCGAAGACGTCGATGCCGGCGAATTTCTTGAACAGGCAGCCCTTGCCTTCCATCACCGGCTTGGCGGCCAGCGGGCCGATGTCGCCCAGGCCCAGCACCGCGGTGCCGTTGGTGATGACGCCGACCAGGTTGCCCCGCGAGGTGAAGTCCGCGGCCAGCGACGGGTCGCGCTCGATGTCCAGGCAGGGATAGGCGACGCCCGGCGAGTAGGCCAGCGACAGGTCGCGCTGGTTGGCGAGCGGCTTGGTCGGCGTGACGGCGATCTTGCCGCGCGTCGGGAAGCGGTGGTAGTCCCGCGCCGCCTCGCGCAGTGCGGCCTCGGTCGGGCTCAGGTCGAGGTCGTCGTTCTTGTCGGTCATGCAAATCTCCGTCGCGATGAATGAGGCCCGGCGCCCTGTCGGCAGCGGTTTTCGTGGCGCGACAGCGCGCCTTCGTAACCGCCCGGTAATGAGGCCTGGGGGGCGCAAAGCTTAATCCTCCGGCTCCGGCGGCGCGATGAATTCAGCTTTAACTCCCATGCAAAGATGGCAATCGCCGATGCGCGCGGTGCGACCCGCATCGGGATTTGCCCGCAAGTTGGAGCAACCTCACTAGATCCGCCCGCAAGTGCCGCCACCCGGGCGTCCATCACAGCGTGCGAAGAACGTGCTCACTAGAATGCGCCCCGCTGTCGTCTACCTCTTCCGAGTCCCGCCGTGCCCGCCTCCTTTCCCGTCTCGTTCCCCGCCTTGCCCCGTCGCGCGCTGCTGCGCCTGACCGCCGCCCTCCCCGTCACCCTCGCCTTCGGTGCACCGCAGGCCCTGTTGGCACAGACCACAGCGCTGGCGGGCGCCGGCGCTTCGTTCCCCTCGCTGGTTTATGGCCGCTGGGCCACGGCCTATGAGAAGACCAAGGGTCAGGCCGTGCGCTACAAGCCGACCGGCTCCGGAGACGGCGTCAAGCAGATCACCGCGCGCGACGTGGCCTTCGGTGGCAGCGACTCGCCGCTGGCCGCGGAGGAACTGGCCAAGCGCAAGCTCGTCCAGATCCCGATGCTGGTGGGCGGCATCGTGCCGGTGGTCAATCTGCCGGGCGTGCCGGAGGGTCGTCTGCAGCTCACCGGCGACCTGCTCGCCGAGCTGATGATGGGCCACGTCGCGAAATGGAACGATGGGCGCATCGCCGCGTTGAATCCGGGCGTCGCGCTGCCGGCGCTGCCGGTCAAGCGCATCGTGCGGGCCGACAAGTCGGGCACGACCGAGGGCTACACGCGCTACCTGGCCGCGGTGTCGCCAGCCTTCGCGAAAGACATCGGCGTGAACGCGCAGCCGAAGTGGCCTGGCGAAGTCGAGGCCGCCGAAGGCAACGACGGCATGGCCAAGGCGCTGAAGGCGGCGCCCGGCACCATCGCGTATGTGAGCTACGACCGTGTGCAGCGCGACAAGCTCAACGGCGTGCGCCTGCGCAATGCCGCCGGCCAGTGGGTGGCGGCGGGCGAGACCGGCTTCAAGTCCGCGATCGCCAACAGCGACCTCTCGCGCAAAGGCGACGACCTGGCCTCGCTGATGGACCGCGACGGCGCGGAGAGCTGGCCCATCACGATGACCAGCTTCATCCTGATCGACGCGACACCCGCGACCGGCAGCGGCGCGGCGCCGGTGATGAGTTTCCTGTACTGGTGCTTCATGCACGGCGACGACCTGACGCGCGGCACCGGCTTCGCGCCGCTGCCCGTCGCGCTGCAATCCAAGCTGGCCGCCCGCTTCGCCGCCGTCAAGCCGGCCGACGGGAAGCTGCCCGCCTACCTGGGGATCTGAAGGCGCCCAACCAGCTCGGTGCATTCTCTCTCCCTCTCCCGCTTGCGGGAGAGGGCGGGGGTGAGGGCCAGCGGCCGATGCCGTACGCCATTCATCCCTTCAAACGCGGCGTCGCATCGACCCGCGCCTGCAGGTCGGGCGGCAGGCCTTCGGTCATGTAGCTGAGCCGTGCGCTCCATTCACGACCGGCGGGCCACAGCAGGTCCGCCGTGGCCTGCACCTGATCGAGAACGTCGTCTTCGGTGAGGGACCGGGCACGCAGGCCTTCCGGGTCGATGCGCATCACCAGGCACAGCATCGTGCCGCCTTCCGTCTCCGGCAGCGGCGCCTCGAACGCCCAGGCCTGGCCGATGAGCGGGTTCGCTGCCAACGCGTGCGTCAACGCATCTTGTTGCCACGGGGTCAGGGCATGCGGCTGCACCCGCCCCTTCTGAAGCGCCTCGCCCGCTTCCCACAGCCGGCGCTGGCGTAGGCGGCGCGCTGCCGCGTCGCGACGCGGCGCCTCGACCGACAAGGTCGGCCACTGCGTACGGTCGGTGCCCGCCAAGGCCGCATGGCCCATCGCCCATCGCAGGCGCTGCGACTCGCCCGCCCAGGGCGAATGCTCGCGGCACTGCGCCTCCCAGGACGACCCCAGCCAGCGCGCGCCGGCGCTCTCCTCGCCGCCGGCAGGCGTCAGGCCCAGGCCCGAAGGATCGCAACCCAGCGCTGCCAGCCGCGCCGCATGGGTCGGATGACTGCCGCGCGGCTGCCGGTGTTGCAGCAGCTCCGCGACTTCGGCCGTCGTCGCGGGCTCGCGTGTCAGCGCGCGAGGCGCCCATTCCACCCAATCGACCGGCGGCTCGACATCGAGCGCCAGGCGCTCGCGGACCATGTCCTCGAAGGTCCGGGCCTGACGGGCGGAAGCGCGCTCGATCAACAGCAACGCCCGGCCCAGCGCCTGCGGTGAGGCGAGACGCGCCGCGAGCGCATCGGCCTCGAATTCGCAGCGACGGGCATGCGCCTCGCTGGCGCGGCGGAACCAGGGCAGGAACATCGCCGCGAAGTTGCGGCCGGCGCGCTCCCAAGGACTGGACGACTCGACGTCGTCGTCCGTCGTCAGGCCTTCGACCCGGGCCCAGCTCGACCACGCCGCTCGCGTGCGGTAGACCCAATGGCCGAGCCGGCCGTGGCGGCGCGAGAAGTGTCCGAGTTCATGGGCGATCACGGCTTCCGCGGCCGCCTCGTCCAACAGGCGCAGCAGTGGCAGCCCGAGCACCAGCACGCGGCGGGTCGGTCGCAGCGACAGGCCGCGGTGGCGTTCCAGCGCGCCGGCATTGATCGACGCATCGAGCGCGATCTCATGGACCCGGGGCGCCTGCAGCGCATCGGTCAGGGCATCGACCTTGGCGTACAGCGCGGGGGCCTGCTCCCGGCGCAGCGTCTTCACCGACAGCCGCCAGTCGGGCTGCACCAGCCAGGCCAGCAGCACGAAGCCCAGCCCACCCCAGACCAGGACGGTGTTGCTGGCCCCGTAGAACATGATCGGGATCGCCATCGCCACGGCGCACGGCAGCAGCAACAGCAACTGGAAAAAGGCGGACGCGGCCACGGCGGCCCCGGCCACGACCCAGGTCGGCGGCGCCCGGTCCGCCGCGATGTGTTCGTTCATCAGTTCCTCCCTGATCCGCGGCGCGTCACGCGCTCCGGCGAGCCCTCGTCATGGTCGACCGCTCCACAGGCGATCGCTCTCATGAAAAGCGAAAGGGCGCCGCAGCGCCCTTTCCCTGTCGTCGGGCCGCGGCCCGTCGCATCAACCCTTCGCGCGCTTGGCCAGGATCTCGAACGCCGGCAGCGTCTTGCCTTCCAGCACTTCGAGGAAGGCGCCGCCGCCAGTGGAGATGTAGCCCACCTGGTCTTCGATGCCGTACTTGGCGATCGCTGCCAGCGTGTCGCCGCCGCCGGCGATCGAGAACGCGTCCGACGCCGCGATGGCGCGCGCGATGGTCTCGGTGCCGTGGGCGAAGGCGTCGAACTCGAACACGCCGACTGGGCCGTTCCACACGATCGTGCCGGCCGCCTTGAGCTGCTCGGCCAGTTGCGCCGCCGTCTTCGGGCCGATGTCCAGGATCAGGTCGTCGTCGGCGACGTCGGTCGCGGCCTTCACCGTGGCCGGCGCATCGGCGGCGAAGGTCTTGGCCGTCACCACGTCCACCGGGATCGGCACCGCGGCGCCGCGCGCCTTCATGGCCTCGATCACGGCCTTGGCCTCGCCGACCAGGTCGGGCTCGGCCAGCGACTTGCCGATCTTCAGGCCGGCCGCCAGCAGGAAGGTGTTGGCGATGCCGCCGCCGACGATCAGGCCGTCGACGTTCGCCGACAGCGACTTCAGGATGGTCAGCTTGGTCGACACCTTGGAGCCGGCCACGATCGCCACCAGCGGACGCTTCGGATTGGCCAGGGCCTTGGTGATGGCGTCGATCTCGGCGGCCAGCAGCGGGCCGGCGCAGGCGATCTTCGCGAACTGCGCGATGCCGTAGGTCGAGGCCTCCGCGCGGTGCGCGGTGCCGAAGGCGTCGTGGACGAAGATGTCGCACAGCGCGGCCATCTTCTTCGACAGTTCCTCGCTGTTCTTCTTCTCGCCCTTGTTGACGCGGCAGTTCTCGAGCAGCACGACCTGGCCCGGCTTCACGTCGACGCCGTCGACCCAGTGAGCGACCAGCGGCACGTCACGGCCGAGCAGCTCGCCCATCCGCTTCGCCACCGGCGCCAGCGAATCCTCGGGCTTGAACTCGCCTTCGGTCGGACGGCCCAGGTGCGAGGTGACCATCACCGCGGCACCGGCCTTCAGCGCCATCTCGATCGCGGGGATCGAGGCGCGGACGCGGGTGTCTTCGGTGATCTCGCCCGCATCATTGAGCGGCACGTTCAGGTCGGCGCGGATGAACACGCGCTGGTCGGCCACCTTGCCGGCGGCGATCAGATCGGCAAAACGCAGGACGTTCATGGGATGAGCTTCGAGTAGTTGGAAAGCGGTGCGCCGGGAGTCCCGCGCGCGGCAGAAACGCAGCGCGCGAAGCCCGGCAAATCGGGCCGCAGCTTAACAGCCGCGTGACGGCGACCTGTGTCCGAGCGGGTTACGGAACGCCGCTGAAACCGGCGACCGCGGGCCCCGCCCGCCTTGGCCGCCCATGAGCCGGCAAATCGCCGGCCCGCTCACCAGCCCAGGCCGATCCTCAGTGTCAGCATCACCGCGGTGCCGCTGACGATGGTCCCGAGGATGCCGCGCTTCCAGAAGAAGTAGGCCGTGCCGACCGCGGCCGCATAGAGCCGCGCGTCCTTCCAGGTGTGGATCAGCTCGCCTTGCGTCATGACGATCTCCGGCACGATCACCGCCGCGAGCGCCGCCAGCGGCGCGTAGCGCAGACCGTCGCGGACCCACTGCGGCAGCGGGATCTCGCGGTCCGGGATCATGAAGAAACTGCGCGTGACCATCGTGATCACCGCCATGCCGAGGATGCCGAGCACCGCCTCCCACACGCTCATGCGGACCTCCCGGAAGACGAACCCGACGGGCCGGATGACCCCGACGTCGGCGACGCCGGCGGCAGCCACTTCTCCATCAACAGTCCGACGGCGACCGCCGCGGCGATCGCCACCAGGATGTTGAGCCGCAGCGGCAGCGCATACGCCGCCACCGCCGCGCAGCCGGCGACCACGCCCGAGATCCAGGTGTTGCGGTCCTTCAGCAGCGAGTAGCTCAAGCCCAGCAGTGCCAGCACGCCGGCGAAGCCCAGGCCCCAGTTCGTCGGGATGCGGTCGGCGAGCAGGATGCCGGCGATGGCCGGGATCTGCCACGCGAACCAGTTGGTCGCCACGCCGCCCCAGAAGTAGGGGAGCTGCTGATCCGGATCCGGCTTGAGGTCGGGGAAGCGCTTGAGGAAGGCGACGTAGTTGAGGTCGGCCGCGAAATAGCCGATGACCAGCCGCTGCGCGCGCGGCAGCGGCTCGAAGTACAGGCGCCACTGGGCGCTGAAGATGACAAAGCGCAGGTTGACGCAGAAGGCCGTGGCCCACAGCACCCACAGCGGGGCGCCGCTGGCGAGCAGCGGCAGCGCGGCCAGCTGCGAGCTGCCGGCGAAGACCGTCAGGCTCATCAGCAGCGACAGGCCGACGCCGAGGCCGCTCTTGACCATGGCCACGCCGGTCACCAGCCCCCAGGCCGAGATGCCCAGCGTGATGCCGAGCATTTCCTTCGCGCCACGCTTGAATTCGGGGTGGCGCACCAGCGCCGAGAGTCCTTCCGCCATGGGCGCGATTGTCGTCTGCGCGGTGCGGAAACGAATCGCCCCTCGCCCGCTCGCGCGGTGAGGGGCGTCCACACAGCGCCCGGCGTGCCTCCTTCAGGCGACCCCGGGAACGCGCGCGCCGGATCGGGCCAACGCCGTCCGGCGGCCCGCGTCAGGCACTCACTTCAGCTTGCGCACCGAGCCGGAGCCGGCGTTGGACATGCTGATCTCCGGGCTGCCGACGTAACCGACATCGCCCGAACCGGCGATGCGCACGTCCAGCTTGCGGGTCGGCGCCACGGTGACATCGCCGCTGCCGGAGATGCTGACCTTGGCCTCGTCGACGACCAGTTCGCGCGTCTTGACGTCGCCGCTGCCGGCCACCGTCACCGACAGCGCATTGGCCTTGCCGTTGAACAGCATGTCGCCGCTGCCCGCGACGCGCAGCGTCACGTGGTCGGCCTCCAGGCCCTGCACGCGCAGGTCGCCGCTGCCGGCGATGCTGGCGTCCAGGTTGCCGGTCTTCATCGCCTCGACGCGGATGTCGCCCGACCCCGAGATCGACAGGCCGCGCAGCTGGCGCATGTCCAGCGTGATGGTCGGCGTGCCCCGGGCGTTCAGGCTGAAGCCGCGCTTGGGCGAGATCTCCAGCGTGCGGCCCTTGCTGCCGTCGACGATCTTGGTCTCGATGTAGCTGAACAGGTTGCGGTCGGTCTTAACCTCGACCTTGTCTACCGAGCCCTGGCGCACGAAGACCTTGAAGTCGCCCGACAGCGCCACCGCGTCGAACGCCCCGACATCGCGGGCGTCGGTGGCGACCTCGCCGTTGCCCTCGATGCGCTGCGAGCTGCCGAAGCTCAGCGACCAGGCATGCGCGGTACCGACGGCGCCCACGGACGCCAGGCTCAGCGCGGTGATGGCAAACAGGCGGCGGGTGGCGCGGAAGGACGTTGTGGTCATGGACGATCTCCTGATCTTTCGGATGATCGTATCTTCGTCGTGTCGACCCGGTCCCGCGACCGGGCGATGACGAACTGCACCATCCAGGGGATCAACTGCGTGATCGACCGATGTTCCGATGCCGTGAAACGCCGGCGGCGTCGGGCGTCGGGCGTCAGACGGCCGGCGCGCGATCGCTCAGTGGCCGCCCTTGTCGGCGGACTTGCCCGCCGGCTTGTCGGAGGTCTTGTCCGCGGCCTTCTCGCCGACCTGCCCCTTGGCGGAGCGCGGCGAGTCCTCCTCGTCGTCGGAGGCGGCGGCGCCCGGGCGGCTCGCCTGCGGATTCGCGACCAGCGGGCGGGTGCCCTCGAGCTTGTTCTCGCGCATGTACTCGTCCATCTCCCGCCAGCCATCGTAGACCGCGGCCTTCTGGGCCTTGGGATTCAGGGCGTAGCAGTCCTCGATGGCGCGCAGCGCGTTGCGGCAGGCGCCGCCGATGGCCTTGCCCTCGGCCTGCTTGGCCGCCGCGACCTTGGCGGGATCCTCGATGCCGAGCTGATCGCAGCCGGCCAGCAGCGCGGCGGCGCCGAGCAGCGCCGCCATGACGGTCAGGGAACGGAAAGAGGCCTTCATGCTGTCCTTTTCGGCCGCCGGGGACGGGCGCCTGAATGAGGCGTACCAGCGGTATCGGGCCATTGTGCCGTCGCCGCCACCCCTGCCGATCCAATGAAAAACACCGCCCGGAGGCGGTGTTTCGAGCTTCCAGCGCCCAGGATCGCCGCGGGCGGCCTGGCGTCTAGAGGGGCGCTGACGCTCAGCGGCGGGCCATCGCCATCAGGCGCTCGATGCGTTCCTCGGTCGACGGGTGGGTGCTGAACAGACCGCGGATGCCGCCGCCCGACAGCGGATTCATGATCATCATCTGCGCCGTTTCCGGATGACGCTCGGTGGTCTCCAGCGGGATGCCCTGGGCGTAGCGATGGATCTTGTCCAGCGCCGAGGCCAAGGCCTGCGGGTCGCCGGAGATCTCGGCGCCACCGCGGTCCGCCTCGAACTCGCGGGCGCGGCTGATCGCCATCTGGATCAGCGAGGCCGCGATCGGCGCCAGGATCGCCACCAGCAGGCCGACGATCGGGTTGGCCGGGCGGCCTTCGCTGTCGCGCGGGCTGAAGAACATGGCGAAGTTCGCCAGCATCGAGATCGCGCCGGCCATCGTCGCGCTGACCGTCGAGATCAGGATGTCGCGGTGCTTCACGTGCGCCAGCTCGTGCGCCATCACGCCGCGCAGTTCGCGCTCGGACAGCACGCGCAGGATACCGGTGGTCGCCGCGACGGCGGCGTGCTCCGGATTGCGGCCGGTGGCGAACGCATTGGGGGCGTTCTCCTCGATCAGGTAGACCTTGGGCATCGGCAGCTGCGCGCGCGCGGCCAGCTCCTTGACCATGTTGTAGAACTGCGGCGCGCTGCGTTCATCGACCTCCTGGGCGTTGTACATCTTCAGCACCAGCTTGTCGGAGAACCAGTAGCTGAAGAAATTCATGCCCACCGCGACGACCAGCGCGATCAGCATGCCCGTCTGGCCACCCAGCAGGGAGCCGATCGCCATGAACAGCGCGGTGATGGCGGCCATCAGGATGGCGGTCTTCATCAGGTTGAACATGCAATCACTCCTCGAAAACTGCGGCCGTGGCCGCGAACGGAAACTCACCCGGACGGTACACCGTCCCGATGTCCCACGTGACGCCAAGGCGGCCAGCTTCAAGCCGGCACCGGTCCGGTTTGTCCGACGGTTCAGTCAGGGTTAAGCGAAGCGGGCGCCGGCCGCGAGCGGCCGCGCCTGAAGGAAGGCGGCCGCCGGCAGGCGCTTGCCGCCGGCGCGCTGGAGTTCAGTCAGCCGGACGCTGCCGGCGCCGCAGGCGACGATCGGACCTTCGGGCGAGACCGCCAGCACCTGCCCCGGCTCGCCGAGCGCGCCTTGCGCCTCGACGACCTCGGCGCGCCAGACCTTCACCGCCTCGCCATCGAGTTGCGCGACGCCGCCCGGAAACGGATCGAACGCGCGCAGCCGGCGCGCGATCTGCGCGGCATCGTCGGTCCAGAGGATCTGGCTCTCGGCCTTCTCGATCTTGTGGGCGTAGGTGACGCCCGCCTCGGGCTGCTTCACCGGATGGAAGCCGCCGCAGGCGGCGAGCTCCAAGGCCTCGACGATCAACCGGCCGCCGAGCGTCGCCAGCTTGTCGTGCAGCGTCGCGGTCGTGTCCGCCGCGGCGATCGGCAGGCGCTCGAGCAGCAGCATGTCGCCGGTGTCCAGGCCCTCGTCCATCTGCATGATGGTGATGCCGGTCTCGGCGTCGCCGGCCTCGATGGCGCGGTGGATCGGCGCGGCGCCGCGCCAGCGCGGCAGGATCGAGCCGTGGATGTTCAGGCAGCCCAGCCGCGGCAGTTCCAGCACCCACTTCGGCAGGATCAGGCCGTAGGCAGCAACGATGAGCACGTCGGGGCGTGCGTCGAGCAGCGCCTGCCGCCCGGCCTCGGCCTCGTCGGGGAACTTGCCGTCCAGCCGCAGGCTGCGCGGCTGCGCCACGGCGATGCCGCGCGCCACCGCCAGCTGCTTCACCGGCGACGCCTGCAGCTTCATGCCGCGCCCGGCGGGACGGTCCGGCTGGCTCAGCACCAGCGGCACCTCGAACCCCGCGTCCAGCAGCGCCTGCAGCGCCACGGCGGCGAATTCGGGAGTGCCCGCGAAGGCGACGCGCAGTGCCGTTGCCATCAGTGCTTCGCGTCCTCGCGGGCCTTCTTCACCAGCTTGGTCTTGATGCGCTCGCGCTTGAGCGGGCTCAGGTACTCGACGAACACCTTGCCGGCGAGATGGTCCATCTCATGCTGCACGCAGACGGCCAGCAGGCCTTCGGCATCGAACTGGAAGGTGTGGCCGTCGCGGTCCAGCGCCTGCACGGTGACCTTCTTGTGGCGCATCACCTTGTCGTAGATGGTGGGCACGGAGAGGCAGCCCTCCTCGCCTTCGATCATCTCCTCGCTGCGCGCGACGAGCTCCGGATTGATCAGCACCAGCGGCTGGTTGCGCTCCTCGGAGACGTCCATCACCAGCAGGCGCTCGTGCACGTCCACCTGGGTCGCGGCCAGGCCCACGCCGTCGGCGTCGTACATCGTCTCCAGCATGTCGTCGGCCAGCGCGCGCAGGCGGTCGTCGACCGCGGCGATGGGCTTGGCCACCGTGTGCAGACGCGGATCGGGGTATCGAAGAATGGAAAGTTTCGCCATGATGAGGACGCGGGGCGCGGTGCGCGGCTGTGGACAGCGCACAACGCCGGTTTGTAAGGGCTTGCAAGGGAGGGCGGGCCGGTTCATTGCCGGACCCCCTGAACCGGGGCAGAATCGCCGCCAGCGAGACGGTTGATTTTCGCCGATTTGGCGGTCAGTCTGGCCCTCGTCACAAAAGCGCCACTGGCCACGAGGGGCCTTCGATCTCGGCGCGCGGAGAACAAGTAATGACGCAAAGGCGGCCGCTGGGCTTGACGATGATTTCTGCAGCCCTGCTGGCGGGCACCTTTGCCGCCGCGCCGTCGTTCGCGGCGGGGGACTTCCCCATCACCCAAGGACAACGCCAGACCGCGCAGCAGGTCGCACAGGCCGGCGTGCCCCTGTCGGAACTGGCGCCCAACGCGCCCGACACGTACACCGTCAAGGCGGGCGACACGCTCTGGGCCATCTCGGGCATCTTCCTGAAGAGCCCGTGGCGCTGGCCCGAGCTCTGGGGCATGAACACCGAGCAGATCCGCAACCCCCACCTGATCTACCCGGGTCAGGTCTTGATGCTGATCAAGGCCGACGGCCGCGCCCGCCTCCAGCTGGGCCGGGACGTGGGCGCCGGCGGCCCTGGCGGCACGGTGAAGCTGTCGCCGCGCGTGCGGTCCGAATCGCTGTACGACGGCTCCATCGCCGCCATCCCGCAACACCTGATCGAGCCCTTCCTCAACGAGGCGGTGGTGCTCAACAGCAATGATCTGGAAGCCGCGCCGCGGATCGTCTCGGCGCAGGAGAACCGCGTCTGGATGAGCAAGGGCGACCTGGCCTATGCCCGCGGCAACCTGCCCCCTGACGTGAACGCCTTCCGCGTCTTCCGCGAGCCGCGCGCGCTACGCGACCCGGTCACCAAGGAAGTGCTGGGCTACGAAGCCGTCTACGTCGGCACCGCCGACCTGACCCGCGCCGGCAGCGGCGGCGGCACGAAGAACGAAGTCCCGTCGACGCTGACCCTGACGCTGAACCGCATCGAGGCGCAGCCGGGCGACCGCCTGGCCCCGGTGCCGGAACGCGGCTACACGAGCTACGTCCCCCACGCGCCGCAGGGCCCCGTCGACGGCTCCATCATCTCGGTCTATGGCGACGCCATCACCGCCGGGCAGAACCAGATCGTGGCGCTGAACAAGGGCCGGCAGGACGGGCTCGAGCGCGGTCATGTGCTGGCGCTGTGGCACACGGGTCGCGTCGTGCGCGACCCGACCACGCCGCGCCGCGAAGAGATCCGGCTGCCCGACGAACGTCACGGCCAGCTCTTCGTCTTCCAGGTGTTCGACCGCGTGTCGTACGCGCTGATCCTGTCGGTCCAGGAACCGGTCGTCGCGGGCGACCGCTTCACCCAGCCGTAAACACGGCGGCTCTCCGGACCGGGTCGCCCTCTGAACCGCACGGATGAGCCCTGACGAACTGCGCGACTGGCTGCACCTGCTCTCCTGCGTCTCACGCGGGGGCGCTCGGCGGCTGCTGGCCCGCCACGGCTCACCGGGCGCGGTGCTGAAGTCCGGCCGCGCTGGCTGGGGGGCCGCTGTCTCTCCCGAGGAAGCCACGCTGCTGGCCAAGGGGCCCGACCACCTCGACCGGCTGGTCCGACGCACCGAAGACTGGCTGTCCAGCGGCGAACGCCGCGCTATCCTGCTGCTCGGCGCGCCCGACTACCCCCTCCCTCTCCTGCACACGGCGGATCCGCCGCTGATGCTCTATCTGGACGGCCGGCGCGAACTGCTCGGCGAGCGCTGCGTCGCCGTCGTCGGCAGCCGTCGTCCGAGCCCCCAAGGCGACGAGAACGCACGGTACTTCGCCGCCGGGCTGGGCGAAGCGGGGTTCTGCGTCGTCTCCGGCCTGGCCCAGGGCATCGACGGTGCCGCCCACGAGGCCGCGCTGAACACACGCGGCAGCACGATCGCGGTCCTCGGCACCGGGCCGGACCAGGTGTATCCGCTGGATCATGCGGACCTCTCCCGCCATGTCGCGCGGCGCGGGCTGCTGGTGAGCGAGTACTTTGTCGGCACGCCCCCGATGGCGCCGAATTTCCCTCAGCGCAACCGCATCATCGCGGGACTGTCGGAGGGCTGCCTGGTGGTCGAGGCGGCCATGAAGTCCGGGTCCCTGATCACCGCGCGGCAGGCATCCGAGGCCGGCCGGGAAGTCTTCGCCGTCCCGGGCCCCATCCATGCGCCGCAATCCAAGGGCTGCCACCATCTGCTCAAGCAGGGCGCCTGCCTGGTGCAGGAGCTGGATGACCTGCTCAACGAATTGCCCGCTGGCGGCCTGCCCCGGACCGCGCCGCTCGATCTTGAGCCCGAGTCCGACAGCGGACCGGAACCCGCGCCCGTGGAGGCGGAGGCCAACGACGACCATCCGCTCCTGCGCGCGATCGGGCGCGACACGGTCTCGCTCGAACAGCTGTCGCAGCGCAGCGGCTGGGCGCAGGACGAACTCAATGCAACCCTGCTGGACCTGGAGTTGGACGGGCGCGTCGCGCGCCTGCCTGGCGCCCTCTTCCGGCGACGTCGGACGGTGTGAATCCCGATTCCGTCAAGGACGTGTTCCAGCGCCCTGGAAAGGGAAATTCGACGTTCTGGACCGTTCATTTCGGCGGGAAGGGCTTTCGGAGCGTCGGTTATAGTCCTCGCCATGTTTGACGTCCTCGTCTACCTGTACGAAACCTATTGGCGGCCCGACGCCTGCCCGGATCACGCACAACTGACCCGGAAACTGTCGGCGGTCGGGTTCGAGGACGACGAGATCCGCGACGCCCTGTCGTGGCTGGACGGCTTGGCCGGCGCTGCCGAATCCCATCACGGCGAGCCCGGCGAACGCAGCATGCGCGTCTACACGCGCGATGAGCAGGAACATCTGGGCGAGAGCTCGATGGGCTTCATCAGCTTCCTGGCGTCGGCCGGTGTGCTGCCGACCGCCATGCGCGAGATGGTGATCGATCGCGCCATGGCCATCCCTGGCGGCCCGCTCGACCTCGAAGACCTGAAGATCATCGTGCTGATGGTGTTCTGGAGCCTGGGCGAAGAGCCCGATGCGTTGATCCTCGACGAACTGTTCGTCGCGCCGGAAGAGCGCCTGATCCACTGATCCGCCGGCTTCCCAGGCGGCGCACAAGGCAGAACCGGCCCCGCATCGCGGCGCCGGTTTTTTCATGGGCGAGTGGAATGCCGGCCGGCCTCAGGCGAGCAGGCGGGTGGGATCGACTTCGAGCTTCGCGAGCGCGTTGCGCGTCGCCTTCACGGTGAGCGACTCGTCCTGCGCCGGCAGCATCAGGCCTGCCTGCAGGAACGCGGCCAGCCGGCTCACCTGGAACAGCACGCCCCGCCCTTGCGGCGAGACGAACAGGATCAGGTGGTGCCGCAGCCCGCGCCAGACCAGTTGGACCGGCTCGACGCGGCCGCGGTAGTCGAGCATGTACCAGCTGCCGACCTGCAGTTCGCGCGCCCACGCCAGCATCGCCGTCGACGGGGCCGCGCCGCCCTCGGCGACCACTTCCAGCCCTTCGCACTCGTGGCTGGACAAGTCGCGCACCAGCGTCTCGTTGATCTCGCCGGCCTCGGGCGACGGGAGCATCGCTTCCAGCGTCTCGAGCTGGCTCATCAGGTCGTCCAGGCGCTCGCGCGGGATCGCCGCGGTCTTGGCGGTGAACGCGGCGGCCAGCGCGTTGTTCAGCGACCGGATGTGTTCGTCCTGGCGCTCATGCGTCAGGCCCGCATGGCCCATGCCGTCGCGCAAGGTCTTCAACAGCGGCGGCAGGCGGCGGATCACCTCGGCCCGGTCCTCGCGCGAGACCTTCGCGCTCGCCGACCAGATCAGGTCGGCCGCCGCGCGCTTCATCGCCTTGGTCTGCTCGGCCTGGGGCCCGTAGCGGACGCCGGTCACCGCCAGCACGTCCGCCCAGACCTGGAAGAGGAAGTCGCGCACGCCGTCCTGCACCGGGACCTCGGAGAGCATCTTGCGCAGCTCGATCGTGTACTGGATCGCCAGCGTCTCGCGCTGCTCGACCTGCTGCGCGAGCGACACACCCTTCTTCGAGACCTCGTTCTCCTGCTCGAAGTAGTGATCGAGGAACTTTTCGAACTCGGTCAGCACCGTCTGGAAGACGCGTCTGCCCGTGTCCGGGTAAGCCTCGACGACCTGCACCACGCGCTTGATCTCGCGCTCGAGCGCGTCGCCGATCTCGGCGGTCGACGTGCTGAAGCCCATCACGCACGAGCCCATCCGGTCGATCAGGCGGCGTGCGGGATGGTCGTCGGTGGCGAAGAAGTCAGGCTCGCCGACCGCCACGCGCAACACCGGCATCTGCAGCCGCGCGAACCAGACGCGGATCGCCGGCGGGATGCGCTCTTCCTGGAGGATGGCCTGGAACAGCAGCGCGACCAGCTCGATCGTGGCGCGCTCGGCCGGCGTGTCGGCGGCGTTCTTCAGGACCTGCTTCAGCGCCTGGTTGCGATGGCGGATCTCGTCGAGCGCCTGTGGCGCCGTCAGTTGCTGATCGACCGTCGCGACCTTGTCCGCGCGACGCTGCACGGCTTCCTGCGCATGATTGATCGCGGCGCTCAGTCGTGGCGAGCCGGTGCGCGTCGGGGGGCCGCCGGCATACCCGGACATCGTGCCCGGACCGGCCGGCGCGGCGGGCAGACCGCTGCGCGTCGCCGGACCCGCCGCCGGCATGCCTGAACGTGTCGATGTCGACCCCTGGGCTTGCGGCTGCGCCAGCTCCGGCACATGCCGTGCGAGCACGCGCTGCAACTGCGCCATCACCTGCTGCGCCGACTGGCTGGCCGGCGTCGCCGCCGGACCCGCCGGCTGAACGCCGACCTGACCGGCTTGCGGCGCGATGCCGCCGTGCGCATGACCCGGCCCCTGGGCCGGTCCCAGCGGCGCGGCCTGCGTCATCCCCCCCGCCGGCGCGTTGCGGCGGATGAAGGGGCGCAGGTCCACCTCGGGCATGACGCCCTGCTGGATCAGCCAGTGGTTGGCCTCGTGGTAGGCCTCGTTCAGCAGTTGGGAGAACTCATGGTGCAGCCAGCGCTGCAGCATCTGCCAGACGGAGCTGCTCAGTCCGGCCTCGAACCAGGCGTCGAGCACCAGCCGCGCCAGCACCTGCGCGCGCAGCAGGTCCTGCTGCGGGAGGTCCTCAACGCGCTCCAGCGACTGCATCCGGTTGCGCAGGTCGCTGAATTCCCAGCTGGCCTTGTCCATCATCGCCAGCGCCAGGCGCGAGGCGATGATCTCGCGCTCGATCGTGTCGTCGCTGACGAGGGTCAGGTTCTGCGGGCGCGACGACAGCGAGGCCGACCGCGAATCGCCCGCGCCGTGGTGGTACGCGTGCCGCAGCGACTTGCCCAGCCGCGCATGCCACGGCGTGGACGCGCGCTGCCACGCCTCGAAGGCGTCGCGGCGGGCCATCTGCAGCGAGTGCTCGGCCGGCTGCGCGAGCTGGTCCTGCACCGCCGTGGTCAGGATCGCCACCATGGCGGGCAGCCCTCGCAGCAGCACCTCCGTGTGGACGCGCCGCGCTTGCGAAGCCAGGGCCTGGGATCTTGCGTCGGCGGCGGTCATCGAGCTCGAGTTTGAGGAGTGCGGATGACTCTACTACACCACCGCGCCCGCGTTGGGGTCATCCGGGTCGCCGGCCTTGGCGGGACCCGCCTTGACCAGGTCCTCGCGCTTCACGCCCAGCCACATCGCGATCGCCGCGGCCACGAAGACCGACGAGTAGATGCCGAACAGGATGCCGATCGTCAGCGCCACCGCGAAGTAGTGCAGCGTCGGGCCGCCGAACAGCAGCATCGACAGCACCATCATCTGCGTCGAACCGTGCGTGATGATGGTCCGGCTGATCGTGGACGTGATCGCGTGGTCGATGACCTCGTGCGTGTTGAGCTTGCGGTACTTCCGGAAGGCCTCGCGGATCCGGTCGAAGATGACCACCGACTCGTTCACCGAGTAGCCCAGCACCGCCAGGATCGCCGCCAGCACCGCCAGCGAGAACTCCCACTGGAAGTAGGCGAAGAAGCCCAGGATGATCACCACGTCGTGCAGGTTGGCGATGATGCCGGCCACGGCGAACTTCCACTCGAAGCGGAACGCCAGGTACAGCATGATGCCGATCACGGTGAAGCCCAGCGCGTAGGCGGCGTCGTGCGCCAGCTCGGCCCCGACCGACGGGCCGACCACCTCGCTGCGGGTCAGCTTCAGCGGCTCGGCGGTGCCGACCGCGCAGGCCTGACGCGTCACGGCCTCGCCCTGCGGCGTGACCTCCTGGTGCGAGACGACGTTGCCGTTCTCCGACTTGCAGAGTTCGGTGAACACGCGGCTGACCAGCACGTCCTGCTTGACGTCGGGCTTGACCGGCAGCCGGATCATCACGTCGCGAGAGGTGCCGAAGTTGGTCACCTGGATCTCGCCGAAGCCCATCTGCTCGACGGTGTGACGCGTCTTGTTGATGTCGGCGGCCTGGGCGTACTGCACCTCGACCACCGTGCCGCCGGTGAACTCGATCGAGAAGTGCAGGCCCTTCGTGAGCAGGAAGAAGACCGCGGCGACGAAGGTGAGGAAGGACACGGCGTTGAGGATCAACGCGTGTTTCATGAACGGGATGTCCCGTTTGATTCGGAAGAATTCCATGGCGTTGTGCGCTCGCTGAGGGGGCCGCAGCCGTTGTTACTTGGCCTCGACGGCGTCGGCCGTCGATTCGGTCGGGGCCGTGGTCGCGCCAGGCTTCCAGACGGTGCCGATGGACACGGACTTCAGCCGCTTGCGGCCGCCGTACCAGAGGTTGACCAGCGCGCGCGAGAACATCACCGACGAGATCATCGAGGTGATGATGCCCAGGCAGTGCACCACGGCGAAGCCCTTGATCGGCCCCGAGCCGAAGGCCAGCAGTGCCAGGCCCGCGATCAGCGTCGTCACGTTGGAGTCCAGGATGGTCGCCCAGGCGCGTTCGTAGCCGGCGTGGATCGCCTGCTGCGGCGCGAGCCCGGCGCGCAGTTCCTCGCGCACCCGCTCGTTGATCAGCACGTTGGCGTCGATGGCCATGCCCAGCACCAGCGCGATCGCCGCGATGCCCGGCAGGCTCAGCGTGGCCTGCAGCATCGACAGCACCGCCAGCAGCAGCAGCAGGTTGAAACCCAGCGCCACCGCGGAGAACACGCCGAACATCATGTAGTACAGGCACATGAAGATCGCCACCGCGACGAAGCCCCAGGTCACCGACGCGATGCCCTTGTCGATGTTGTCCTTGCCCAGCGACGGGCCGATGGTGCGTTCCTCGATGATCTCCATCGGCGCGGCCAGCGAGCCGGCGCGCAGCAGCAGCGCGGTGTCGCTGGCTTCCTGCGTGGTCATGGCGCCGCCGGTGATCGAGAAGCTGTTGCCCAGCTCGCCGCGGATGACCGGCGCGGTCACGACCTGACCCTTGCCCTTCTCGAACAGCAGGATCGCCAGGCGCTTGCCGATGTTCTCGCGCGAGACGTCCTTGATGACGCGGGCGCCCTTGGCGTCCATCTTCAGCGTCACGGAGGGCTGGTGGTTCTCGTCGAAGCTCGGCTGCGCGTCGTTCAGGTTGTCGCCGGTGACGACGACCTGGCGCTTCACGATGATCGGCGTGACGCCGTCCTTCTCGGTGAAGCGCTCCGTGCCGAAGGGCACGGGTCCGGTGCCCGCCAGCGCGGCCGTGGCCTCGGCGCTGTCGTCCACCATGCGCATCTCCAGCGTCGCGGTGCGGCCGATGATGTCCTTGGCCTTGGCCGTGTCCTGCACGCCCGGCAGCTGGACGACGACGCGGTCGCGGCCCTGCTGCAGGATCACCGGCTCGGCGACGCCCAGCTCGTTGACGCGGTTGTGCAGCGTGGTGATGTTCTGCTTGATCGCGGCGTCCTGGACGGCGATCACCGCCTTGGGCGTCAGCGAGCCGGTCAGGCGCAGCTCGGTGCCGGCGCCGGACGGCGTCCACGCGAAGTCGGGCACCTGGTCGCGCAGCAGGTTCTGCGCCTGGGTGCGCGTGGCCTCGTCGCGGAAGTTGATGGCGACGTCGTTGCCCTCGCGGGTGACGCCGGCATGGCGGATCGTCTTGTCGCGCAGCATCGTGCGGACGTCGGAGGCCATGGATTCGGCCTTCTTCGTCAGCGCCGACTTCATGTCGACCTGCATCAGGAAGTGCACGCCGCCGCGCAGGTCCAGGCCCAGGTACATCGGGAACGCGTGCAGCGCGGTCAACCAGGCCGGCGAGCGCGACACCAGGTTCAACGCGACGATGTAGGTCGGATCGTTCGTCTCGCTGCCGTTCAGGGCCTTGGCGATCGCGTCCTTGGCCTTGATCTGGGCGTCGGTGTCATGGAAGCGCGCGCGGATGGAGCCGCCTTCCAGATGCACGAAGTCGGGCGTGACGCCGACCTGCGTGATCGCCTGCTCGACGCGCTGGCGGACCGCGTCGTCGATCTTGACGACGACCTTGGCGCTGGACACCTGCACCGCCGGCGCTTCGCCGAACAGGTTGGGCAGCGTGTAGATCAGGCCGACCAGCAGTGCCACGACGAGCAGCACGTACTTCCACAGCGGATAACGGTTCATGAGGAGATCCTCTGCAAACCAGGCGCCGCGTCGGCCGATGCGGGCATCGGCCCGGCGGGCGCCTCTGAAAACCGACCCGGCGCGTGCGTCGCACGGGCCGGGTCGTCAGGGAGCGGTCACGCGAAGCGCGGCCGCCCCGGGTCGGGGTTTCGAATTATTTCGAGACGGTGCCCTTGGGCAGGACCTGCACGACGGACGTGCGCTGGACCTGGATCTCGACGCCGGAGGCGATCTCGACGGTCAGGTACTGCTCGCCGATCTTGACGACCTTGCCGAGCATGCCGCCGCCGGTGATGACCTCGTCGCCCTTGGCCAGGGCCTCGACCATCGTCTTGTGCTCCTTCTGGCGCTTCATCTGGGGACGGATCATCACGAAGTACATGACGACGAAGACGGCCACCAGGGGCAGCATCTGCAGGAAGCCGCCCGTGGGGTCGGACGAGGCAGCAGGCGCGGCCTGGGCGAAAGCGTTGGAGATAAACACGTCGATATCCTCAGGAATTGCGTTGGCGCCGGCGCGGGGCCGGAGCGCCGCCGGACACGAGGTCCTGGCGTACGGAAGAACCGGTGATTGTATGCGGCCCATCCGGCCGGCCCGGCACCCGCCGGACGCGGATTTAACTGGGGTTGACCTGCGCAAACTCAATCGCGTCCGGACCAGGGATTCCCCGCATGTCAGACCCTGCGATGATCCGCGCCCATGACTTCAGACACCGTGGAGCTGCAGGACGTCGACAAGCGCCGCCAGGCGGACCAGGCCTACGACGCGATCGAGACGCTGATCGCGACCTTGCAGCTGCGCCCGGGCGCGCCGGTGGTGGAGTCGGAGTTGATCGCCAGGATCGGTCTGGGCCGGACGCCGACGCGCGAAGCGCTGATGCGGCTGGTCGCCAGCGGGCTGATCGCGCAGCAGCCGCGGCGCGGCCTGCTGGTCAGCGACATGCCGCTGGCGGAACACCTGGACCTGCTGGAAGCGCGCCGGCCGCTGGAGCGGCTGATCGCGTGCTGCTCCGCCCGCCGGGCGTCACCGGCGCAACGCTCGGAGCTGCTCGCCTGCGCGGCCCTCATGGCGGAGGCCGCGGAGCGGCACGACCTCGAGGCCTACATGCGGGTGGACCAGGCGCTGGACCGGGTCAACCACACGGCCTGCCGCAACCGCTACGCGGTGGCGGCGGTGCTGCCCATGATCATCCAGTGCCGGCGCTTCTGGTACGCATACCGCCACCTGGGCGATGTCGCCCTCGGCGCGCGCGCGCATCAGCGCCTCGCGGAGGCGATCGCGGGCGGGAACGGAGACGCGGCCGCGGCCGCCTCGGACGTCTTGATGGACCACCTGCGCGCCTTCACGCAGCAGGTGATCGCTTGAAGTTCCGGAGCCTCACCGGCTCGCTGATCGAGGCGTCCGTCGAAGACGCGAGGGGTGGAGGCTCGCCGGAATCCGCTGCCGCGGTCGGCGGCAATGGAGCCGGAGACCGCCTCGCCCGCTTGCTGAGCTGACCAGGACCGCGGCGCACGGCAGTTCTGCCCGGAGCGCTCATCGGAAACGCACCCGCGCGACGCTGATCTGCGTCGTGCCGTCCGGCAGCGGCTTCACCGAGACGACGCGGAAGTTCTTCGGCAGGCCGACCTTGTAGAGCTGACCGCCCGCATCGGGCTTGTCGTCGTCGCAGGTCAATGCGCCGCCGTCCTTCGGCTTGCCGCGCGGCGCGTCGGCGGCACCGCAATCCAGCAGGGTGCCGTATCGCGGCAACGCGCGCCGGTAGAACCTGCCGATGCGATCGACATCGTCCCGGCTCTGGAACTTCCCCGCCGCCAATTGCATGCCGAACAGACCGCCCCACAGGCTCATCTGCACGCTCGACTTGTCCTCGTCACGGTCCTTGTAAGGCACGGCGCCGGGATAGAGCGGCGTGTCGAGTTCGGCGCCGTCGGTCTTCGCATCGACGGTGATGCCGGCGCTGAAGCCCTCTGATGCAGGCGGTGGCGGGGCCGGCTGTGCGCAGGCGCCCAGCGCCAGCGTGATGGCCCCGACCAGCAGGGCCGCACGAGACGTTCGCGCGGACGGGCAAGAAGCAACGGACGAGGTCGGCGGAGAAGACAGCGGAGAAGGCTGTGAAGAGATCGGCGACTGGATCACGGGACGCTCCCTGGTTCGACGTGCGAGGCACTGTACGAACCGGTACAGCGGGCGGCGCCCGCGCGGCGACCAGCTGCATCTCCAGAGGGACAGGCCGCAGGGATCGCGGAGCAGCCGCGTCCTCAGGCACGGCGACGCAAGGTCCACAGCGCAGCGGCGATCAGGCCGACGCCGACCATCTGGGAGGGACTCAGCGCCCGGCCGTAGACCGCCCAGTCGACGAGCACGGCCGTGCCGGGATAGACGAACTGCAACACCGCGATGCGTCCGGTGCCGAGCCGCGCCATGCCGGCGTACAGCACGACATAGGCCAGCCCGGTGTGCAGCACGCCGAGTCCCGCCAGCCAGCCCCAGGCGGCGCCGAACGCCGGCAGCCCCTGCATCAACGGCCACGGCAGCAGCACGACTGCGCCCACGACGCACTGCCCCGCCGACAGCGCGAACGAACCGGCACGTTCCGCCTCGCGCTTGGCGATGAAGCTCGCCGCCGCATAACTCAACGACCCGAACAGGCACATCCCCACGCCGAGCGCATAGCCCGGCAGTTGCAGGGCGCCGCCGGCCGCGCCGGCGGGCGCGAACACTTCATCCGCGATGCCGGTGGCCAGCGCGAGACCACACAACGCGATGGCGGCGGCCGACCATTGCGCGCGGGTCACGCGCTCCCGCAGCCAGAACGCCCCCATCGCCATCAACCAGAAGGGCTGCACATGGAAGACGACCGTCGACACGGCGATCGAGCACCGCGGGATCGCCGCGAAGAACAGCCCCCAGTTCACGACGGTGAGCAGCCCCACGGCGAGCACCGCGCCCAGCGCACGGCCGCGCAGCCGGACGAGCTCGCCGAGCTGGCCGCGCGCGGCGCCCCACACGAGCAACGCGGCGAGCCCGAACACGCAACGGAACCACACCGTCGTGGCGGGGTCCTGGGCCGCTTCCTCGACGAACACGCCGATCGTGCCCAGCAGCAGCCCGCCGCCGATCATGAGCGCCTGGCCTTCGCGCAGGCGCCTGTCCTGCGCCCCGGAATCGATCGGGGAGGACTCAAAGGAAGGCCCGGAAGCAGGCACGGAGGACGGCGTGGCAGAGGCCTCGGGGGAAGACCTGGCAGAAGAGACAAGCGATGGGGACATGCGACGAGTCTGGGCCGCCCTCCGCATCCTGCAAAGCGGATCCTCTTCACGCTTAGCATCACGGAATCGAATGGATGCCCGCGATGGGCGGAGGACCCGATGCCCTCGACCGACCTTCAACTGGACTGGCTGCGCGCCTTCGTCGCGGCGGTGGATGCCGGCTCGCTGACGGCCGCGGGGGCCCTGGTGCATCGCTCACAGTCGGCGCTGAGCATGCAGATCGCCAAGCTGGAACAGGCGGTGGGCCAGCCCGTGCTGGTACGCACGCCGCGACGGCTGGATCTGACGCCGGCCGGGCGCGAACTGCTCGGCCACGCGCGCCGGCTGATCGCGCAGCACGACGAGGCGGTCCAGGCCCTCAAGCGCGAGACGCTGCATGGCCGCCTCACGATCGGCGTCCCCGAGGACTACGCCCTGCCCTACCTCACGCCCGTGCTGCGCGACTTCGCGGGCCGGCACACGGCAGTGGAACTGACCCTGGTCTGCCAGCAGTCGACGGTGCTGATCCCGCGGGTGTCGCGCGGCGAGGTCGACGTGGCCGTGGTGACGCGTGATCGCGCCGGTCGCGGACAGCCGCTGTTCGACGAACCGCTGGCCTGGTTCGGCGCGCCGCGTTTCGAGGCGTGGCGGCAGACGCCCTTGCCCGTCGCGGTCTACGAATCGGGCAGCCTTGCGCGCAAGGCGGCGCTGTCCGCGCTGGCGGCGTTGAAGCGGCCCCACCGCATCGTCTGCGACAGCGCCAGTCCGGCAGGCATGCTGGCGGCCGTCGAGAGCGGCCTGGCCATCGCGCTGTTCACGCGCTGCAGCGTGCCGGAGGGCATGGAACTGCTCGACGAACGGCATGGCATGCCCCCGGCGACCTCGCTGCCGGCGATGTCGGTGGTGCTGATGCGCAGCAAGGCGTCGGCAGGCTCGGCGGCGGCCGACGCCTTCGCGGGCCAGGTCTTGCGCACGTTGGCACGTACGCGGACGGGCTCGACTATGCTGCGCCGATGATGCTGCTCCGCCGGCTGCGGCCCCTCCTTCTCCTGCTGGTCTGCGCGCTGCTCACGGGCGCGCCGCACGCCTGGGCCGCGGAGCCGCTGCGCATCGGTTCGAAGCGGTTCACGGAGAGCTACATCCTCGCCGAGGTCCTCGCGCAGACGGTGCGCGCCGACGATCCCTCGGCCGATGTCGAGATCCGCCAGGGCCTGGGCAATACCGCCATCGTCCACGCGGCGCTGAAGGCCGGCAGCATCGACGTCTACCCCGAATACCTCGGCACGATCGAGCGCGAGATCCTCGGCCATGCGACCACCGGCGCGCCGCTAGATCAGTTGCAGGCCGAACTGCGCCCGCTGGGTCTGGCGATCGGCGTACCGCTCGGCTTCAACAACGGCTACGCCCTGGCGATGCGGTCGGCGCAGGCGCGCGAACTCGGTCTCACCGCGCTGTCGCAGCTGAAGGGGCAGCCGGGACTGAAGCTCGGCCTCAGCAACGAGTTCCTGGGCCGCGCGGACGGGTGGCCGGGCCTGTCGAAGCGCTACGAGCTGCCGCAAGCGCCGACGGGGCTCGATCACGGCCTGGCCTATCGCGCGCTCGCCGATGCCCAGATCGACGTCACCGACGTGTACACGACCGACGCACAGATCGCGGCGCTGGACCTCACGGTGCTGGCCGACGACGGGCATTTCTTCCCGCGCTACGACGCGGTGCTGCTGTATCGCGCCGATCTGCCGCAACGGCATCCGCGCGCGTGGGCGGCGCTGCAGACGCTGCGCGGTCGCATCGACGAGACCGCGATGATCGCGATGAATGCGCAGGCCGAGGTCAAGCGACAACCGTTCGATGCGATCGCCCGCGAATTCCTGGCAAATCACGTCCGGGCCTCGGGCACTTCCTCTGCGGCCGCGGCGCCGGTCAAGTCCGGCTTGTGGACGAGATTGACAGGGCCGGATCTCGGACGCCTCACGGGGCAACACTTGGCGCTGGTGCTGGGCGCCGTCGCGCTGGCCACGCTGGTCGGCGTGCCGCTGGCGGTCGCGCTGCACCCCTGGCCGCGCTGGCGCGAGGCGCTGCTGGCCGTGTGCGCGCTGCTGCAGACCGTGCCATCGCTGGCGATGCTGGCGCTGCTGATCTGGGCGATGAACCGCATCGGGCCGGTGCCGGCCCTGGTCGCGCTCACGCTGTACGCGCTGCTGCCGGTGCTGCGCAACTGCACCGTCGGTCTGAGCGAAGTCCCCGAGGGATTGACCACCGCCGCGAAGGCGCTGGGCCTCACGCGGGGTCAGGTGCTGCGTTCAGTGCAATTGCCGCTGGCCTTGCCGGTGATGCTCGCGGGCCTGCGCACTGCCACCAGCCTGTCCGTGGGGACCGCCACGATGGCGGCGTTCATCGGTGCCGGAGGCTATGGGGAACGCATCGTCACCGGGCTCGCGTTGAACGATCAGACCCTGCTGCTCGCGGGCGCATTGCCGGCCGCCGCGCTGGCCTTGCTCTTCGAAGGCGTGTTCGGCCTGATGGCTTGGCGACTGGCCAGAAGCCGCGGCGCCTGAAGGTTCGCGCGAACGCCGTGATGTCCTGGGGTTCAGGACTCGGCGGCGGCGAATTCGCGTTCCAGGTCCGCATAGCAGCGCTGCTGCGCGGCGGACCAGTCGCCCAATTGCGCGGGCTGCAAGCCCGGCTGCATCAGTTGGCGCAACGCGACCGCCTGCGCCTGGCGCACCAGGTGCGCGAGCACGACGGACTCGGCGCCACGCCCCGGGCGCGGCGCCAGCGCTTCGGCCACCTGCGGCGGGAAGCCCCAGTGCTCGACGATCTGCGCCGACCACGCGGCCGTCAGCGGCAGCAGCTGGCGATGCAGGCCTTCGCGGTCCAGCGGCGGCACCGACGGCGCGGACATGCCGTCCAGCGCGCGCAGCAGCGCCATCAGCCCGAGCTGTGAACTGAGGCCGGCTAGATAGGCGGAGAACTCGTCGTCGCCCGCATTGGCCAGGCGCGCCGTGGCGAACGCGGTGCGCTCGCTGAGGTCCCACAGCAGCGTGCCGGAGCGGCTGCCGTAGCGGCCCTTGCCCTGATGGAAGATGGGCCGCATCGCGACGCTCATCACCAGTTGGTCCAGGCCCTGCTGGCCGAGGACCATCACCGCGCCGGCGAGATCGGTGATCTCGCGCTCGGTGCGATAACGCGGCGAATTGGCCAGCCGCATCAGTTCACCGACGAGGCTGGGGTCGCGCGACATCAGCTGCACCAGCTCCGTCGAGGACACGTTGCTGCGTCGCACGAGGCGCATCAGTTGCGGCAGTACGGCGGGCAGGCGGGGCAGCAGGTCGGCCCACTGCGAGCCGCGCTGCGCCTGCAGGCGTTGCATCAGCCCCTGCTCGCCGGCCGACGGCGGCACGTCCTTCAGTCGCGACAGGCCGAACAGCCGGGTGCTGAAGTGCAGCCACTCCGGCGAGGCATCGAGGGTGGGGAAGACGATGTCGCCGCCGCTGTAGACCGCGGTCTGGGTCGAGACCATGCCAGGTCCTTGCGAGTGCGCGGAGGCCGACGACAGCGTGGGCGGGATCGGGATGTCGACCGGCCGTACCGGCGACGGCGCGGATGGCGTCCCTTTCGATGTCCCGCCCGTGGCGGAGGCTCCGCCAGTCGACTTGGTGTCGGCGGAACCGGTGAGCAGTTTGCGGAGGGAGGACAGCAGAGCCATGGCGCGTGTTCGGCGAATTATGGTCGGCCGATCCCGCGCGGGTGTTTCACGGGCGTCACGCTTTTCCCCCCGATTCGGGGTGTGAGGAGCGGCTTGCGGCGCTTCCTCACGCCGCGGCGGGCCTCACTGCGGCTGGCGACTCGCCCCGAGGTAGGTCTCGATCACGCGCGGGTCCTTCGCCAGATCGGCCGCCAGGCCTTCGAGCGCGATTTCGCCGGTCTCGAGCACGTAGCCGTAGTCGGCGACTTCCAGCGCGGCGCGGGCGTTCTGCTCGATCAGCAGGATGGAGACGCCCGCCTCGCGCAACTGCGCGACGATACGGAACACCTCCTTCACGATCAGCGGCGCCAGGCCAAGACTGGGCTCGTCGAGCATCAGCAGCTTGGGGCGTGCCATCAGCGCGCGCCCGACGGCGAGCATCTGGCGTTCGCCGCCGGACAGCGTCCCGGCGAGTTGCGCGCGGCGTTCCTTCAGGCGTGGGAACAGCGCATAGACGCGCTCCAGCTCGTCACGCCACCCTTTCACGCCCAGACGCATCGGCCGGAAACCACCGAGCACAAGGTTGTCCTCGACGGACATCGTGGTGAACAGCTCGCGCTTCTCGGGCACCAGCGCGAGGCCCTTCATCACCCGCTCCTCGAGGCTCAGGCCCTGGATGTCCTCGCCGTCGAAGAGGACCTGCCCGCGCGCCGGCAGCACGCCCATCAGCGCGTTCAGCGTCGTGCTCTTCCCGGCGCCGTTGGGACCGATGACGGTGACGACCTCGCCCTCCCGCAGGCGCAGGTCCAGGCCCGTCAGCACCTCGGCGCGGCCGTAGCCGGCATGCAATCCGCTGACCTTCAGCAACTCGCTCATGTCAGTGTTCCGTTCCCAGGTAGGCCGCGCGCACCTCGGGACTGGCCTGCACTTCGGCGGGCGTGCCCTCGATCAGCTTGGTGCCGAACTCCATCACGACGATGCGGTCCGTCAGTCCCATCACGAAGTCCATGTCGTGCTCGACGAGCAGGATGCTCATGCCTTCGGCGCGCAGCTGGCGCAGCACCGCCGCCAGCGCCTGCTTCTCCTTGTGGCGCAGGCCCGCGGCGGGCTCGTCGAGCAGCAGCAGCGTCGGGTCGCTGCACAGCGCCCGCGCGATCTCCATCAGACGCTGCGGTCCGAGCGCCAGGTTGCCCGCGAGCTCGTGCACATGGTCCTGCATGCCGATGCGGCGCAGCTGGGTCTCGGCCTCGGCGAAGAGGCGCTTCTCTTCCGCGCGGTCAAGGCGCAGCATCGCCCGCGTCGTGCCGCTGTGCGAGCGGAGGTAACCGCCGAGCGCCACGTTCTCCAGCACCGTCATGTCCGCGATCATCTTCACGTGCTGGAAGGTCCTCGACATGCCACGACGCGCGATCTGCCGGGCAGGCAGGCCGGTGATCGGCTCGCCGGCGAAGCGCAGTTCGCCGGCAGTCGCGGAGAGCACGCCCGAGACCAGGTTGAAGGTCGTCGACTTGCCGGCGCCGTTAGGGCCGATCAGGCCCATGATCTCGCCCGCGCGCAGCTCGAAGCTGACATCGTTCACCGCGACCAGTCCGCCGAACTGCTTGCGCAGCTTCTCGACCTTCAGCAGCACCGAACCGGCCTGCGGCTTCGCGCGCGATTCGAGCGCGGGCGCGCCCTCCCAGTTCCGCTCGCGCGGCCGCGCTGGCCACCAGCGCGACAACGCCGCCTGCAGCGACGGCCACAGGCCCTTGGGCGCGTACTTCAGCATCAGGACCAGCACGACGCCGAGCACGATGATCTCGAAGTTGCCGTTGCTGCCGAGCAGCGCCGGCAGCAGCTCCTTGAGCTGGTCCTCGATGATCTTGAACACGCCTGCGCCGACGAAGGCGCCCCACACACTGGCCACGCCGCCGACGACGGCCATGAAGAGGTATTCGATGCCCATCTTCAAGCCGAAGGGGCTGGGGTTCACGGTGCGCTGGACGTGCGCGAAGAGCCAGCCCGAGATCGATGCCAGCAGCGCGGCAATCAGGAAGACGACGACCTTGTAGCGGAAGGTCGAGACCCCCATGGACTCGGCCATCACCGTGGCGCCGCCGAGCGCGCGGATCGCGCGCCCAGGGCGGGAGTCCAGCAGGTTGCGCACGGCGATCGCACCGAGGATCGCGAACAGCCAGATCAGGTAGTAGATCGCCCGGCCGTCGGCGAGGCTGACCCCGAACAGCTCGATCGCCGGCACGCCGAGCAGGCCGTCGTACTTGCCCAGTGACTCCATGTTGGCGATGGTGAAGTTCAGGCTGAGTGCCCAGGCGATGGTCGCCAGCGGCAGGTAGTGCCCCGACATCCGCAGCGTGATCAGGGCCAGCACCAGCGCGATGGCCAGCGTGATCGCGATCCCGGCGGCGAGGCCGATCCACGGCGACAGTCCGTAGCGCGCGCTCAGCAATGCCGTCGTGTAGGCGCCGACACCGACGAAGGCGGCCTGGCCGAACGAGGTCAATCCGCCGACGCCGGTCAGCAGCACCAGGCCCAACGCGACAAGCGCGAACATGCCGATGTAGTTCAGCTGGGTGATCCAGTACTCGGGCACCGGCAGCAGTGGCAAGACCGCGAGTGCGCCAAGCAGCAGCGCGGGCACGATGCGCCGCTTCCAAGGGCTGGACACGGCGGTCGAGCTCGCGGCGGAAACAGGAGCGGAGGCAGAGGCCTTCATGGCGGCGGATCGATCGGAGGCCACGTCAATGCTCCTCATGGTGCGGATCTCGCCAGCTGCGCCACAGCAGCACCGGCAGGATGGAGGTGAAGACGATGACCTCCTTGAAGGCGCTGGCCCAGAAGGAGCTGAACGACTCGATCAGGCCGACCAGCAGCGCGCCGAGCGCGGCGCCCGGGTAGCTCGACAGACCCGCGAAGACGGCGGCGACGAAGCCCTTCAGGCCGATGAGGAAGCCGCTGTCGTAGAAGATCGTCGTGGTGGGGCTGATCAGGATGCCCGACAGTGCGCCGATGAAGGCCGCGAGCGTGAACGACAGCCGGCCCGCGGAGATGCTCGAGATGCCCATCAGCCGGGCACCGAGGCGGTTCACCGCGGTCGCGCGCAGCGCCTTGCCGTACAGGCTCTTCTCGAAGAACAACCACAGCGCCACGATCAGGGCCGCCGAGGCCATCACGATGATGAGTGTCTGACCCGAGAACATCAGCGGCCCGGCCGAGTAGCTCGCGTCCCAGAAGCTCGGATTGCGCGAGCCCTCGGCGCCGAAGAACACCAGGCCCAGCCCCGTCAGCGCGAAGTGCACGCCGACCGAGACGATCAGCAGCACCAGCACCGACGCGTCGGCCAGCGACTGATAGGCAAGCCTGTAGAGCAGCCCGCCCATCGGCGTCACGACCGCCAGCGTCAGCAGGGCCTGCGCCACCAGCGGCAGCTTCATCGGAGCGAGCCACAGCGCGCAGAGCCCGATCGCGACACCGGGCAGTGCCCGCAGCGCGATCGGCGCCCACTCCGCCTTGATTCGTCCGGCCCGTGCAGCCGCGATCAGGTCCAGCACCGCTGCCAACAGCGCCATCGCGATCAGGAAGTGGATCGTCAGCGGCGTGTGACCGAGCTGCAATCCCGCCAGCGTCAACGCGCCGAAGGCGACGAACTCCCCCTGAGGGATGAAGATCACCCGCGTGACCGCGAAGATCAGGACGAGGGCCAGTGCCAGCAGCGCGTAGATCGCGCCATTGGTCACCCCGTCCAGCACCAGGATGCTTGCAATCGCCCCGTCCACCTTGTCTCCTCGTGGTGCCGGGCAAGGCCGTTGATCGCGCGTCGCCGATGCGTGCCGGCGCCGTCACGACCGCTCCGAAGGCCATCGCCCGGGGGTTGGTCGTCCATGGGACGTATGGCGACCGACTCTAGCGGCAAGCCTTCAGCCGTCCGTCAGTGGATGCCGCATTGACATTTCGCAAGAAATTAATCCGACCGGTCGGTCGAAGTTGATTCATGTTCGCCGGCGGGCCTCACGGCCTGCGCGGTCACACGGTCTCGGGTTCGTTCCGCAATGCGTGCAGGTGAAGGCATGCCTTTGCTGTGGCGCGGCGCAGGTCCAGTTCCTCGCGCTTCGTCCAGACACGGGCCGTGTCGCGCTGCCCCAGCGCGACCACGCCAAAGGTCTTGCCGTTGATCTGGCCCGACACATCCAGCATCGCGCGCCAGGTCGGCGGCGGTTGCAGCGCGCTCAGTCGCGGATCGGCCTGGGCGTCAGCGCAGTTGTAGACACCCTCGGTCAGCAACGCGTCGAAGTAGCCTGGATAGGCGCGCTGCTCGCAGAGACCGCGCTGACGGCTCGCCCCGTCGATCGCGTGCGCACCGAGGCATCGCAGGCGATGTTCTCCGGGCTCGCCGTCCAGCAGCCAGAGGCTGGCGTGCGAGCTGCGAAAGTAGCCGCACAGGGCTTCGCTGACGACCTGCGCATAACGTTCGGCCAGTTCGCCGGCCGTTTCCAGGCGGCTGTCGCCGGCCTCGGTCGCCGGCCATTCCATGTCCTGACTGGCCGCCCGCATGGCGGCAAACAGCCCTTCGATCCTTTCCATCGTCGCGCTCGCTCCCTGTGTGTCCTTGTTGTTGACGCCACGGTGAAACGGCGCGGCGGCATTCTAGGTGTTTTCCCTAGAACGCGCCAAGCACCTTCCGGCAGACGTTCCGCCTGAGAGGGAACGCGGTCGCCGCCGACGGTGACGAATGTCTCTTGGAACCGATTCGGGCGACCTTCGCGCGAGGTCATTAGCGATGCCCCGGTACGGAGAGGCTCCGGCTTATAGGAAAATACGGGTTTCGCCGTCTGTCCCTGGGGGGAACTTGGGACGATCGGCGCCGCATTTCAAACTTTCATCAGGATCAGGAACAGCGTGGCCAAGGATACGACCAAGACGACCATCGAAGCCGATGGTCTGCGCTATCGCTCTAAAGCACCAGGGTCGCCGTTCGCGGCAACCTCCTCGTTCGGCGCGGCAACCATGTCGTGCTTCCTCTGCGGCAAGCATCGCCCCCGTGCGCTGCTGAAGTCCCGCAAGCTGCTGGGCAAGTCCCAGCCAGTCTGCGCCCCTTCCTGCAAGGAACTGGAAGAGCAGCTGACGAAGAAGTAAGCCCAGGCTTACCTGGCGACCTCAGGACGCCATGTCCTCAGGACGCCCTGAAGCAGCGTCCACAGACCGCGCGGTAACGGGAGTTGCCGCCGATCTCGACCTGCGCGCCTTCGGTCTGCTTGCGGCCGGTGGCGTCGACACGCATGTTCATCGTCGCCTTGCGGCCACAGTCGCAGATGGTCTTCATCTCGTCCATCTCGTCGGCAAGCGCCAGCAGGGCGGCGGAGCCGGTGAACAGTTCGCCGCGGAAGTCCGTCCGCAGGCCGTAGCAGATGACAGGCACGTGGCGCATGTGCGCAACCTCGTGCAGCGACCAGACTTGGTCCTTCGACAGGAACTGCGCCTCGTCGACGAGGATGCAGGCAATGCCCGGTGACTGCGTGATCAACGCGCGGAAATCCGTCTCGCCGTTGAACACCTCCGCGACCCGCTGCGGCCCCAGCCGCGACGTGACCATCCCCTTGCCGTAGCGGTCGTCGACCCCGGCAGTGAACAGGCGCACGGCATGGCCACGCTCTTCGTAGTTGTGCGCCACCTGCAGCAGGGCGGTGGATTTGCCGGCATTCATCGCGGCATAGCGGAAAAACAGTTTGGCCATGGTTCTCGAACGCCCGGGCCGCCGGGCAAGCGGGCGATTGTCGGCGTAAAAGCCGCCGTTCGTCGGACGGCGCTTTCACCCCCGGGCAAGCGATGTAGCGGGGCGTCACACGCCCCACCTACTATTGAACGCGAGGGAATCGATGCGCCGACGGGACACGAACCCGCCGGCGCGAACAAGAGCGCCAAGCGAAGCGAGACCATGAGCAAAGACACCTGCACCGCCGTTCGGGATGACGGCCTGCGCTATGCCTCCAAGCTGGGGGGGTCGCCGTTCCAGGGTAGCGGTCAAACCCGCTCCTGCTTCAAATGCGGTCGCCATCGGCCGCCGAGCAGTCTCCAGTCCAAGCGGATCCTGGGCCGGACCGAGTTGGTCTGCAAGCCCGCCTGCGAACCGAAGACCTGATTCCCCCTCCGGAAGGCGTCCTCAGGCAGGACGGGCGACTTCCGTCGATCGGCGCGAATTGCCACGCCCGCGCGGCTATGGGCACAATCCCCCCTTTTCCCGAAGGCCGGCCCCGCGCCGCTTGATGCATGTCCTCCAGCACCCCGCCGCAAGGCGAAGTGACCTCCTCCGAGTTCCCCGATCAGAAGGCCCCTGCCACCGAGACGACTGAGGCCGAGCTGTCGGCATCGACGTCGGAGGCGGCAGCGCCCGTGCCGGAAGTGGACGAATCCTCCAACGAAGCGACCGCGGACGCCGAAACGGGCGATGCCGCCACGGGCGACGCCACGCCTGGTCAGGCGAAGGCTGCCGAAGGCGGTCGCGTCGATGTCCAGGCCGTCGCGGCCAAGCTCAAGGCGCTGTTCCCCGCACTGTTCGCTGGCGGCGCCAAGCCGCTGAAGTTGCGTGTGCAGTCCGACATCCAGCAGCGCGCACCAGGCCAGTTCACCAAGGCGCAGCTGTCTGCATTCCTGCGGCGCTACACGGGCGGCACCGGCTATCTGATCGCGCTGACCCGTGCCAAGACACGCTTCGATCTGGACGGTCAGCCGGCAGGCGATCTGAGCGATGAACACAGAGTGGCCGCACAGGAAGAACTGGTCCGTCGCCGCGGCATCTCCGATGCGCGTCGCGCTGAGGAAGACCGCGGCCGCCAGGAGCGTGCACAACTGCTGCGCGACTTTTCGCGTACGACGCTGACACCGGCGAACTTCTGTGCGCTCAAAGGCTTGACGCAGGAACAGCTGGACGCCCAGCTGAAGCTGGCGCGTGAGGAAGAAGCGCAACAGCCGCCGCGCCCGGAACGCAACGACCGCCCACCTCGTGGCGGTGAGCATCGCCGTGGCGGTCCTCGAGGTGAAGGCCATCCCGGGGGGCCTGGCCAAGGTCCGCGCGGCGATCGCCCGCGCCGGGACGGGCCAGCCCGTCCGAACGACGCCCGCAAGCCCCCGCGCCAACCGCGCTGACCCGTTCCATGTCCGCCACCGAGGGTGGCCAGAGCGGCCGACGCCCCCTTTGCGAGGGATGCGGACGGCCGCTCGTTGCTTGCTGGTGCGCGTGCGTACGCCAAGTCGACAATCGCGCGGCGCTGCTCATCCTCCAGGATGCCGATGAGGCCGGGCACGCGAAGGGGACCGGTGCGCTGCTGGCGCGCTGCCTGTCGCATGTCGAGTTGCGCGTCGGTGAGCGCTTCGAACCACCGCACTCCCTCGACGGACTTGTCCTGCTCTATCCACGGCCACGCGGCGAGGCACCGACCCGTTCGATGACCATGGAGGCTGCAACGACAACACTGGTGGCACTCGACGGCACCTGGCGCGGAAGTCGTCGACTGCTCGCCCTGAACCCTTGGCTTCAAGCGCTGCCGCGACTCGCCCTCGATGCGCCGCCGCCTTCGCGCTACGCCATCCGTCGCGCCCATGCAGACGCGCAGCGCAGCACGCTGGAGGCCTGCGCCCTGGCGCTGGCAATGCTCGACGGCGACGAGTCCCGCTATCTGCCGCTGTGGCAGGCCATGGAGGCCTTTGTCGCCCTGCAGCGCCGTCTGGCGGGTCACCCCACACCCTCGCTGGTTTGAAGCGCCAGGGGTAAGCTGCGGCGCCATGACGCTCCTTGCCACCTCCCCCGCCCCGGCCTCCGAGCCGCGACTGACCTCGCTCTCCCACGGTGGAGGGTGCGGATGCAAGATTGCGCCAGGCGTACTCTCGGAAATCCTCAAGAGCACGAACGCCCTGCCGGTGCCCAAGGAGTTGCTGGTCGGCATCGAGACCTCGGACGACGCAGCGGTCTATCGGCTCAACGATGAGCAGGCCCTGGTGGCGACCACCGACTTCTTCATGCCGATCGTCGACGACCCGTACGACTTCGGCCGCATCGCCGCGACCAATGCGATCAGCGACGTCTACGCGATGGGAGGACGCCCCATCATGGCGTTGGCACTCGTGGGCATGCCGATCGCGGTGCTGAGCGCAACGACGATCGGGCGCATCCTTGAAGGCGGCGCTTCCGTCTGCCGTCAGGCCGGCATCCCGATCGCCGGCGGGCACACCATCGATTCCGTCGAGCCGATCTATGGTCTGGTCGCGCTGGGACTCGTCCATCCTTCGCGCGTGAAGCGCAACGCGGACGCCCAGGTCGGCGACGTGCTCGTGCTGGGCAAGGCGCTCGGTGTGGGCGTGATGTCGGCGGCGCTCAAGAAGGGCAGACTCGACGACGCGTCGTACCAGCGGATGCTGGAGACAACCACCCTGTTGAACACGCCAGGGCCCGAACTGGCGGCACTCGACGGCGTTCACGCGCTGACCGACGTGACCGGCTTCGGCCTGGCGGGGCATGCGCTCGAGATCGCACGTGGCTCGCGCTGCGGGATCGAGATCGATTGGGCGGCGGTGCCCTTGCTCGAGGGCGTCCGATCACTGGCCTCCGAGGGTCTGATCACCGGGGCCTCCGGGCGCAACTGGGCCGCCTATGGCGCCGAGATCGCGCTCTCCGTTTCGCTGCCGACGGAGACGCAAGCACTGCTCAGCGATCCACAGACCAGTGGCGGCCTGCTCGTGTCGTGCTCACCAGAGTCGGTCGACAGCGTGCTGGACGTCTTCGCGCGACACGGCTTCGGCGCGGCCGCCGTCATTGGGCGACTGGTCGCACCGGAGGACGGTGGGCGACTGAGAGTCAGTTGACGTCCGAAAGACGTCGGAAAAAACAAAGGGCCCTCGCATGAGGGCCCTTGTTTGATTGGTTGCGGGGGCAGGATTTGAACCTACGACCTTTGGGTTATGAGCCCAACGAGCTACCAGACTGCTCCACCCCGCGGCTGTACCGCGCGGCGATCAGCGATGACGCTGATCTGCCGATTCGTTGAACGACCCTCAAACGCCTGATTGGCCTTCGTTTCGTTCAACCACGCTGTCCTGTGACAACGTTCAATATTCTGGTTGCGGGGGCAGGATTTGAACCTACGACCTTTGGGTTATGAGCCCAACGAGCTACCAGACTGCTCCACCCCGCGACTGAAGAATGAGAGTGTAGCACGGAAAGGACCACCGCCCCAACTTTCGGCGACAGTCTTTCCCGAGTTAGAGCCCTGCCGCCTGCAGAGATTGAAGGAAGCGATCGGCGTCCTGGAATCCGATCACTCGCACGCCGGTCAGCTCCTGGCCCTTCGCATCGAAGAAGATCGTGCCGGGAGGGCCGAAGAGCTTGAAACGCTTCAGCAGCTCGCGATCCCCGGCATTGTTCGCGGTGACATCGGCCTTCAACAGCAGTGCGCCGGTCAATTTGGCCTGCACGCGTGCGTCGGTGAAGGTGAAGCGCTCCATCTCCTTGCACGACACGCACCAGTCCGCGTAGAAGTCGAGCATCACCGGCTTGCCGGCACTGCGCAGCGCTTCGTCGAGTTCGGCGACCGTCGCGATCTTTCGGAAGCTGACTGCGGATGACTCCGCAGACACTGTGGCGCCTGCGGTCTTGCCCGCACCGCCGATGCCGGCGAGCGGCTTCAGCGCATCGGTCCCGCCCGCGGCGACGCCGATGAACTGCGCAACACCGAAGACCATCGCCGCCACCGCCGCACTCTTTCGCAGCCACACACGAGGCGTATTGGCCTCGGTACGCTGGAAGAGTCCCAGCAAGGCCGACACGGCAATCAGCAACGCCCCCCACAGAAGCTGCGCGATCACCGGCGACAGCACCGGCTGGACGATCCACAGCGCCACTGCAAGCAGCAGCAGGCCAAAGAAGTATTTGACCGTCTCCATCCATGCGCCAGCTCGCGGCAGCAGCGTACCGGCCGACAGTCCCAGGAGCAGCAGAGGAACGCTCATCCCCCAGGCAAGCGCAAACAGGGCAAGACCGCCGATGGCGACGTTGCCGGTCTGGCTGATGTAGAGCAGAGCGCCGGCCAGGGGGGCTGCGACGCAGGGGCTGACGATCAACGCGGAGAGCGCGCCCATGACGAACACACTGACGAACTTGCCGGCGGGCAGACGTTGCGTGGCGTCGGACACGCCGCCGGTGAAGCGGCTGGGCAGCTGAATCTCGTAGACGCCGAACATGGACAGTGAGAAGCCGACCAGCAGCAAGGCGAAGAGGGTCAGCACCCAGGGCTTCTGGAGGTAGGCGGCCAAGCCCCCGCCGGCCAGGCCCGCCGCAACGCCGAGCGCCGTGTAGAGCAGCGCCATTCCCAACGAGTAGCTGAAGGCCAGGAAGAAGCCGCGCGCTCGCGAGGGCGCCTCACCCTGGCCAACGATGATGGACGACAGGATCGGCAACATCGGCAGGACGCACGGCGTGAGCGATAGCAGGACGCCGGCGGCGAAGAAGGCGCCGATGATCAACCACAGTCGACCGGACGCGAGGGCATCATCGAGCGGCGATCCCGCCGATGACTTCACGGAGGACGCCTCCTCCCCTTCGGTCGTCTTTGCCAGCGAAGCTTCGGCAGATGTAGCCGCCACTGCATTCGATACGCCGAACCCGCTCAGCGCATCCGGCGCAGCACCGATCTTCACCGCCCCATCGCCGCCGAAGCCCTTCAGCCCCAAGGTCAGTTGACTCTTCATCGGCGGGTAGCACAGGCCCTTGTCGGCGCAGCCTTGCCCCGTCAGCACCAACTTCAAAGGACCTGCGGACAGGGCCTCCACCGGCACCTTGATGCTCAAGTGGTCGCGATAGGTCTCGACCTCCTTCTGAAAGGTCTCGTCAAACTTGCGCTTTGGCGCCGGCCAAACGATGTCACCGAACTTCGCCTCCGCCGCATCCAGCTTGAACTGGTCGCGATACATGTAATAACCGGGTGCGATCGTGAAATTCACCTGGAACTCGCGGTCACCGGTAAGTTGCACGTCGATCTTGAAGGCCTGCTCGGGATCGAGGAAGTCGTCCGCGCGGGCCGGACCGGAGAGCAGTGTGAACAGCAGGAACAGCGCCGGAAGCAGGCGTCGCATCAGGGCAATGGAAGTCATGAACGCGGGGCGCATGCGGTCTCGGGTGAGCCGCCTCGCCGTGAGGTCGGAAAGGCGCGAAGCTTAGCGCCTAGTGGGCTGGCATGACGTTGGACAGGCGTCATGCCCTGCCCGCGATGCGCGTATCGCGGACACACAAGAAAAAAGGCCAGCATTGCTGCTGGCCTTTGATGCGCGGAGGCGGGTCGCTGCTTATTCAGCGGCGCCTTCGCCTTCCACTGCGTCAGGACGATCGACCAGCTCGACGTATGCCATCGGGGCGTTGTCGCCGACACGGAAGCCCATCTTCAGGATGCGCGTGTAGCCGCCCGGACGGGTCGCGAAACGGGGGCCCAGTTCGTTGAACAGTTTCACGACGATGTCGCGGTCGCGCAGGCGGTCGAACGCCAGACGGCGGTTCGCGACAGTCGCTTCCTTGGCCAGGGTGATCAGCGGCTCGACGATGCGACGCAGTTCCTTCGCCTTGGGCAGCGTGGTCTTGATCGCTTCGTGCTTCAGCAGCGAGACCGCCATGTTGCGGAACATCGCGGCGCGGTGTTCGCTGGTGCGGTTGAGTTTACGGAGGCCGTTACGGTGGCGCATGGTGCTTTCCTTCCTTCAGTTATTGCCAGCAGCCGGATCAGGTACTGCCGGGGGCACCGGACGGATCGTCAGACCCGTCCTCTTTCAAAAAATCAACGCTTGTCGAGACCTTGGGGCGGCCAGTTCTCGAGACGCGAACCCAGGGTCAGGCCGCGCGAGGCGAGCACTTCCTTGATTTCGTTGAGCGACTTGCGACCCAGGTTCGGGGTCTTCAGCAGCTCAGTCTCGGTACGCTGGATCAGGTCACCGATGTAATAGATGTTCTCAGCCTTCAGGCAATTGGCCGAGCGCACAGTCAGCTCAAGCTCGTCGACCGGACGCAGCAGGATCGGATCGAAGCTGCTGGAACGGGCGGCCGGGGCCTGGTCGAACACGTCGACCAGATCGGTCCCCTGCAGCTGCGCGAAGACGGCCATCTGCTCGACCAGGATCTTGGCCGAGGCACGGATCGCTTCCTCGGGCGAGATCGCGCCGTTGGTCTCGATCTCCATGACCAGCTTGTCCAGATCGGTACGCTGCTCGACACGGGCGTTCTCGACGGCGTAGCTGACGCGCTTCACCGGGCTGAACGATGCATCCAGCACGATGCGGCCGATGGCCTTGGTCGGCTCGTCGCCGTAGCGGCGCATGTTGCCGGGCACGTAGCCGCGGCCCTTTTCGACCTTGATCTGCATGTCCAGCTTGCCGCCTTGCGACAGGTGGGCGATGACGTGATCCGGATTGATGATCTCGACATCGTGCGGGGTCTGGATGTCGGCGGCCGTGACCGGGCCTTCGCCTTCCTTGCGCAGGACCAGGGTCACTTCCTCACGGTTGTGCAGACGGAACACCACGCCCTTCAGGTTCAGCATGATGTGGACCACATCTTCCTGAACGCCGTCGATGGCGGAGTACTCGTGCAGCACGCCGGCAATCGTCACTTCCGTCGGCGCATAACCCACCATCGAGGACAGCAGCACGCGACGCAGGGCGTTGCCCAGCGTGTGGCCATAGCCGCGTTCGAACGGCTCCAGGATCACCTTGGCGCGATGACCGCCCAGGGGCTCCACAGTGATGGATTTGGGTTTGAGCAAATTCGTTTGCATGAGGTCTTTCTTTCAATACCCTCGGTTCGTTACACCGATAAGGCTGAGGGACCAACCAGGCTCGCCCTCAACAGCTGGCGACACCCGGACGAGGAAAAGCCGAGCAGGCCCTTGCAGGGCCGCTCGGCAGGCACGAAAGAATTAACGCGAGTACAGCTCAACGATCAGCGACTCGTTGATCTCGGCGCCGAACTCGTCGCGATCCGGCGTCTTCTTGAAGATGCCTTCCAGCTTCGTCGCGTCGACGGCCACCCAGGCCGGCAGACCGATCGACTCGGCCAGCTTCAGGCTGTCGACGATGCGCAGCTGCTTCTTGGCCTTCTCACGCACGGCGACCACGTCGCCGGCCTTCACCAGGTAGGAAGCGATGTTCACGACCTCACCGTTCACGGTGATGCTCTTGTGCGAGACCAGCTGGCGGGCTTCCGCGCGGGTCGAGCCGAAGCCCATGCGATAGACGACGTTGTCCAGGCGCGATTCCAGCAGCACCAGCAGGTTGACGCCGGTCGAACCCTTGCGACGCTCGGCTTCAGCGAAGTAGCGGCGGAACTGACGCTCCAGCACGCCATACATCCGCTTGACCTTCTGCTTTTCGCGCAGTTGCAGACCAAAGTCGGACGTGCGCTGACCCGAGGTACGGCCATGCTGACCAGGCTTGGTGTCGAACTTGGCCTTGTCGCTGATGGCGCGGCGTGCGCTCTTCAGGAACAGGTCGGTGCCTTCACGGCGGGAAAGTTTGGCCTTCGGGCCGAGGTAACGTGCCACTTTGCGTGTCCTTCATCAATCTGACGCGAGCTCGGAGACATTCCGGGCAACGCGCGAGTCCGGCCAGTGTTTTTGTAGGCTCGGACGGTGGGCTTCAAGAAGTCTTCGACTTCTACCGGGTCGACGCTTCCATCGACACCTGTTGAGGAGGCATTTCAGCCCACCTCAGCAAAACGGCCGGCTGGCGCGAAAGCGCCAGCCGGCATGTTCTGAACGAACCGGAGATTATCGCACTAATTGCGATCGCTCAGCACAGCCGCTTTTAGATGCGACGGCGCTTCTGCGGACGGCAACCGTTGTGCGGCACCGGCGTCACGTCAGAGATCGAATTGATGCGGATGCCGAGAGCGGCCAACGCGCGCACCGACGACTCGCGACCCGGGCCGGGGCCCTTGATCTTGACGTCCAGATTCTTGATGCCTTGTTCCTGAGCAGCACGGCCGGCCACTTCGGCAGCCACCTGAGCTGCGAAGGGGGTCGACTTGCGCGAGCCCTTGAAACCTTGGCCACCAGAGGAAGCCCAAGACAACGCGCCACCTTGACGATCGGTGATCGTGATGATGGTGTTGTTGAACGAAGCGTGAACGTGGGCGATACCGTCGGCAACGTTCTTGCGAACCTTCTTGCGAACGCGCTGGGCAGCCTGGTTATTGGGTGCTTTTGCCATGGTTAGCTTTCTTCAGATGCCGCAGATTACTTCTTGCCGGTCGCCGCCGACTTGCGCGGACCCTTACGGGTACGGGCATTCGTGCGGGTGCGCTGACCGCGTACCGGCAAGCCACGACGATGGCGGAAGCCGCGATAGCAACCCAGGTCCATCAGGCGCTTGATGTTGATGGACATCTCGCGACGCAGGTCGCCCTCGATGGTCAGACGACCGACTTCCTCGCGGATCTTTTCCAGATCGGAGTCGTTCAGGTCCTTGACCTTCTTGTCCAGCGGGATGCCGCAGTTGTTGCAGATCTTCTGCGCGGTCGTACGGCCAATGCCGTAGATCGAAGTCAGACCGATCTCCGTGTGCTTATGCGGCGGAATGTTGATACCAGCAATACGTGCCATGTGCGTCCTCTAATTCGCTTGCAGTCGTTAGGCCAGATCAGCCTTGGCGCTGCTTGTGCCGCGGATCGGTACAGATCACACGCACCACGCCATTACGACGGATGATCTTGCAATTGCGGCACATCTTCTTGACAGATGCCGAAACTTTCATGGTCTGCTCCTTGACCTACTCTGTTCGCTCAATCAGCGTTGATCCGGGGGTTGCTAAAAAGCTCACTTCGCCCGGAACACGATGCGAGCACGACTCAAATCGTACGGCGTCAATTCAACGGTCACCTTGTCACCGGGAAGGATGCGGATGTAGTGCATCCGCATTTTTCCGGAAATGTGACCGAGAACGACGTGACTGTTTTCCAGTTTGACTCGGAAGGTTGCGTTGGGGAGGTTCTCCAGAATCTCCCCTTGCATTTGAATGACGTCATCTTTCGCCATACCTTCGCACTTGCCAAATTGGATCCAATATTCTCTGTTTGCCTGGCGCCCTCAGTTGGCCTTGAAACTGGCCTTCTTCAACAGCGACTCGTACTGTTGGCTCATCACATAGGACTGGACCTGGGCCCAGAAGTCCATCGTGACAACCACGATGATCAACAGCGAGGTGCCACCAAAGTAGAACGGCACGTTGTACTTCAGCGTCAGGAACTCAGGCAACAGGCAGACGCCGGTGATATACACCGCACCCGCCAGCGTCAGCCGGGACAGGATCTTGTCGATGTGGCGAGCCGTCTGGTCACCAGGACGAATCCCGGGGATGAACGCGCCACTCTTCTTCAGATTGTCTGCAGTCTCACGGCTGTTGAACACCAGAGCCGTATAGAAGAAGCAGAAGAAGACGATCGCGGCCGAGTAAAGCAATACGTAGATCGGTTGTCCCGGACGCAGTGCATCCGAGATGTCCTTCAGCCAGCGCATGCTGTCACCCGTCGCAAACCAACTCACCAGAGTGGTCGGCAGCAAGATGATCGACGACGCGAAGATCGGCGGAATCACCCCCGACATGTTTAGCTTCAGCGGCAGATGCGAGCTTTGACCGCCATACACCTTGTTCCCGACCTGTCTCTTGGCGTAGTTCACCAAGATCTTGCGCTGACCACGTTCAACGAACACAACCAGGTAGGTCACGCCGATGATGATGGCGATCACGAGCAGGCAAGAGATCACGCTCATCGCGCCGGTACGAACCAGCTCAAGCAGACCACCAATGGCTCCCGGCAGACCGGCGGCGATACCGCCGAAGATCAGGATCGAGATACCGTTGCCCAGACCACGCTCCGTGATCTGCTCACCCAGCCACATCAGGAACATCGTGCCTGCGACCAAACTCGTCACCGCAGTGATGCGGAAACCGAAGCCAGGGCTCAACACCAATCCCGGCGAGCTCTCCAGCGCGAAAGCGATGCTCAAGCTCTGGAAGATCGCCAGGCCCAGCGTGCCATAACGCGTGTACTGCGTGATCTTGCGACGCCCAGCCTCGCCTTCCTTCTTCAGCGCTTCCAGACTCGGCACCACGTAAGTCATGAGTTGCATGACGATCGAGGCCGAGATGTAGGGCATGATGCCCAGCGCGAAGACGGTGAAGCGCGACAGCGCCCCGCCCGAGAACATGTTGAACAGGCTCAGGATGCCGCCCTGCTGACCCTTGAACAGCTGCTGGAGCTGCGTCGGATCAATGCCGGGCACGGGGATATGAGCCCCGACACGGTAGACGACCAGTGCGAGAACCAGGAACACAAGGCGGCGACGCAGGTCGCCGAACTTGCCGCTCTTGGCCAACTGTGATGCGTTGCTTGCCACTGCTGCCTAGTCCTGTGCTTGGCTGATCAAGCGACGGAGCCGCCAGCGGCTTCGATCGCCGCCTTCGCGCCGGCCGTAACGCCCAGACCCTTGATGCTCACCTTGCGGGTGATTTCGCCGGACTTGATGACCTTGACAGCCTTGGCCAGCTCGGAAACCAGGCCAACGGCCTTCAGCGTCAGCAGGTCGATCTCTTCGCTGGTCAGCAGGTTCAGTTCCGACAGCGTCACTTCCGCGTTGAACGGGCGAGCCAGCGACTTGAAACCACGCTTGGGCAGGCGACGTTGCAGCGGCATCTGGCCGCCTTCGAAGCCGACCTTATGGAAGCCACCGGCACGCGACTTCTGGCCCTTGTGCCCACGGCCTGCGGTCTTACCCAGACCGGAGCCAATGCCACGGCCCACGCGACGCTTGGCGTGCTTGGAACCGGAAGCCGGCTTGATGGTATTGAGTTGCATCTTGTGTTCCTCGTCGATGCCGTGCTTACAGCACCTGCACCAGGTAGGCGATCTTGTTGATCATGCCGCGGACCGCCGGGGTGTCTTCCAGCGTCTTCGTGCTATTGAGCTTGCGAAGTCCCAGGCCGACCACCGTCGCGCGGTGATCTTCGCGGCAGCCGATCGGGCTGCGGACCAGCTTGACCGTGAGCGTTTTCTTTTCAGACATCTCGATCTCCTGGCGCTCAGTTGAAGATTTCTTCAACCGTCTTGCCGCGCTTCGCTGCCACTTGGGCAGGCGTGGAGCAGCGCTTGAGCGCGTCCAGCGTGGCACGAACCATGTTGTAAGGGTTGGTCGAACCGTGGCTCTTGGTCACGATGTCGGTCACGCCCATCACTTCGAAGACAGCGCGCATCGGGCCGCCGGCGATCACGCCGGTACCAGCCGGAGCCGGCGCCATGATCACGTGCGCAGCGCCGTGCTCACCCACCACGTTGTGCTGGATGGTGCCGTTGCGCAGCTGGACCTTGACCATGTTGCGGCGGGCCGATTCCATCGCCTTTTGCACGGCGACCGGAACTTCCTTGGCCTTGCCCTTGCCCATGCCGATGCGGCCATCGCCGTCACCGACCACGGTCAGCGCAGCGAAGGACAGCGTGCGGCCGCCCTTCACAACCTTCGTGACGCGGTTGACCGCAATCATCTTTTCCTTCAGGCCGTCGTCGTTGCCTTCGGTCTGAGCGCGGGGTTGAAACTTTGCCATTTCCTAATCCTTTGAGCGTCAGAACTGCAGGCCGGCTTCGCGAGCGGCTTCAGCCAGGGCCTTGACACGGCCGTGGTAAGCGAAGCCCGAACGGTCGAAAGCCACCTTCTCGACGCCAGCGGCCTTCGCCTTCTCGGCGATGCGCTTGCCGATCAGGCTTGCGGCGGCCACGTTGCCACCCTTGCCGGACAGCTGCGTGCGCACTTCTTTCTCGGCCGTCGAAGCGGAGGCCAGCACGCGCTGACCGTCTTCGGAGATGACCGAGGCGTAGATATGCAGGTTCGAGCGGAAGACCGTCAGACGGGCCACGCGCTGCAGGGCGATGCGAGCACGCGTTTGACGCGAACGACGCAGGCGTTGTTCCTTCTTGTTCAGCATGGCGCGGCTCCTTACTTCTTCTTGGTCTCTTTGAGGGAGACCTTTTCGTCGGCGTAGCGGATGCCCTTGCCCTTGTAGGGCTCCGGCGGACGGATCGCGCGCACTTCAGCGGCAATCTGACCAACGACCTGGCGATCGGCACCCTTGATCAGGATTTCCGTCTGGGTCGGGCATTCGACCTTGATGCCAGCCGGCATGTCCTTGACGACCGGGTGCGAGAACCCGATCTGCAGGTTCAGCTTCTGGCCCTGGGCTTGGGCGCGGAAACCCACGCCAACCAGGTTCAGCTTCTTTTCGAAGCCCTTGCTGACACCGTTGGCCATGTTGGCCAGCAGGGCGCGCATCGTGCCGCTCATCGCATCGGCTTCTGCCGATTCGTTGACGGGAACGAACGTCAGCTTGCCGCCTTCGAGCTTGACCGTAACCAGCGGGTTCACGGCCACGAACAGGGTACCTTGGGCACCCTTGACGCTGATCTTCTCAGCGCTGATCGTCACTTCCACGCCTTGCGGGAGGACGACCGGCATTTTTCCAACGCGGGACATTGTCTGTCTCTCCTTGGCTTATGCGACGTAGCAGAGCACTTCGCCGCCGACACCGGCTTGACGTGCTTTGCGGTCGGTCATCACGCCCTTCGGGGTGGTGACGATCGCCACACCCAGGCCATTCATGACCTGGGGAATATCGTGGCGGCCCTTGTAGATGCGCAGGCCGGGACGGCTCACGCGCTCGATGCGCTCGATCACCGGACGGCCGGCGTAGTACTTCAGCGCGATCTCGAGCTCGGGACGGGCGGCATCGCCACGCACCGCGAAATCATCGATATAGCCTTCATCCTTCAGGACCTTGGCGATCGCGACCTTCAGCTTCGACGAAGGCATCACGACGCTGGCCTTCTCAACGCTCTGGGCGTTGCGAATGCGGGTCAGCATATCGGCGATAGGATCACTCATGCTCATACGAAATCTCCTAAACCTGCCGATTACCAGCTGGCCTTGACGACACCGGGGATGTCGCCCTTGAAGGCCAGCTCACGAATCTTGTTACGTGCCAGGCCGAACTTGCGGAACGTGCCACGGGGGCGGCCGGTCAGCTCGCAGCGGTTGCGCTGGCGGGTCGGGTTGGCGTTGCGGGGCAGCTTCTGCAGCTCCAGGCGGGCCAGATAGCGCTCTTCATCCGACTTCTTGCTGTCGTCGATGATGGCCTTCAGTTCCGCGTACTTCTTCGCGTACTTGGCGACCAGTTGGGCGCGCTTCAGCTCACGTTGCTTGATCGAGAGTTTTGCCACGGGTCACCTCAGTTCTTGAACGGGAACTTGAACGCAGCCAGGAGTGCCTTGGCTTCGTCGTCCGTCTTGGCCGTCGTCGTGATGCTGATGTTCAGACCACGCAGAGCATCCACCTTGTCGTATTCGATTTCGGGGAAGATGATCTGTTCCTTGACGCCGATGTTGTAGTTGCCGCGACCGTCGAACGAGCGACCCGAGATACCGCGGAAGTCACGCACGCGCGGCAAGGCCACGGTCACGAAGCGGTCCAGGAATTCGTACATCGTGGCGCCACGCAGGGTCACCATGCAGCCGATAGGCACGCCGTCACGAATCTTGAAGCCGGCGATCGCCTTCTTCGACTTCGTCACCACGGGCTTCTGGCCAGCGATCTTGGTCAGGTCACCCAAAGCGTGGTCCATGACCTTCTTGTCGGCGACCGCCTCGCTCACGCCCATGTTCAGCGTGATCTTGGTGATGCGCGGCACTTCCATCACGGACTTGTAGCCGAACTTCTCGGTCAGACCAGGGACGACCTTCTCGCGATAGAACTCTTGCAAACGAGCCATGTCTTACCCCTTAGGCCTTGATCTCTTCGCCGGTCGACTTGAACACGCGCACCCGCTTGCCATCGGCGCCGAGCTTGATGCCCACGCGATCGGCCTTGCCGGAAGCGGCGTTGAAGATCGCCACGTTGGATTGATGGATGGGCATGGACTTGTCGACGATGCCGCCGGTCGTACCCTTCAGCGGGTTCGGCTTGACGTGCTTCTTGACGACGTTGATGCCGTCAATGACGACATGGTCGGCGTCCACACGCAGCGTCACGGTGCCGCGCTTACCCTTGTCGCGGCCGGTCAGGACGATGATCTCGTCGCCTGTGCGAATCTTGTTCATGGCAATACCTTTGTCTGAGCGGGGCTTAGAGCACCTCAGGCGCCAGCGACACGATCTTCATGAAGCGCTCGGTACGCAGTTCGCGCGTGACCGGGCCGAAGATGCGGGTGCCGATGGGCTCCAGCTTGGCGTTCAGCAGCACGGCGGCATTGCCGTCGAACTTGACCAGGGAACCGTCTTGGCGGCGCACACCCTTGGCAGTGCGCACGACCACCGCGTTGTAAACCTCGCCTTTTTTGACGCGGCCACGCGGCGCAGCTTCCTTGATGCTGACCTTGATGATGTCGCCAATATGCGCATAACGACGCTTGGAACCACCAAGCACCTTGATGCACATGACGGACTTGGCGCCAGTGTTGTCCGCGACATCGAGTCGCGATTGCATTTGGATCATGTCTGTCCCCAACTTTTCCCGCTCAGGCAACTGCGACCATCGCAGCCATCCAGAGAGCGGTCAGTCTTGGGCCCGTAAGCCAAATCACCTGTCACCTTGCGGCGACCCGCGTCTGGCCTAAATGGGCAAGAAACCTAGAACCGAAGGCCGCTGCCCTGTGCGCTGGTCACAGGGCCCGTCGAGCGACGGAGCCACCATTCGGCGAAGCAGCGGATTATGCGACAAGCACAATCCGCCTGTCAACTGATGTTGTTGCGCGTCAGAGCGACTGGGCCTGCTTCAGCAACGTCCCGGCGTCGCTGACTTCGAACTTGCCCGGCGCTTCGATATTGAGGCTCTTGACCACGCCGTCCTTGACGAGCATCGAATACCGCTGCGAGCGCAGGCCCATACCCCGCGCGACAAGGTCCAACGTCAGACCAGTGGCCTGGGTGAAGGTGGCGCTACCGTCAGCCATCATCCGGACCTTGCCAGCCGTCTTCTGTTCACGACCCCAGGCACCCATCACAAACGCGTCGTTGACGGACACGCACCAGATCTCGTCCACACCGACCGCCTTGAGCGCATCGGCCAGCGCAACATAGCCAGGAACATGCTGAGCGGAGCAGGTCGGCGTAAACGCACCAGGCAGCGCAAAGATCGCCACGGTCTTCCCCGCAGTCAGCTTCTCGATGTCGAAGCTGTTCGGACCGAGCGAGCAACCTTCGCCCTCAACCTCGATGAATTCCTGCAGATTGCCGGCCGGCAGTCGATCGCCCACTTTCAGCATGTCGCGCTCCTGATTCTGTTGTCGGTGAATGAAAACGGCAGAGTGTGCCGCGAAAAATGAAAAATGGCTGGACACCGGGAATTCCGATGTTCCAGCCATTGACAGCCATGGGTGGTCGCCCACCCCAGGCCACGTCGCGCTTAACGCGCGACATCGGCGATCAGACCAGCTGAGCCTTCTGGACCAGGCGGGTCACGACCCAGCTCTTGGTCTTCGAGAGCGGACGGCCTTCGGCGATCTCGACCACGTCGCCCATCTTGTACTCGCCATTTTCATCATGGGCGTGGTACTTGCGGGAACGGGCCACGATCTTGCCGTAGAGCTCGTGCTTCGCACGGCGCTCAACCAGCACGGTGATCGTCTTGGCGCGCTTGTCGCTGACGACACGACCGATCAGGGTGCGGGTGTTCTTCTCTTGAGCTTGCGTCATTTCGCGGCTCCCTTCTTCTCGGCCAGGATGGTCTTGGCGCGGGCGATGTCACGACGCGTATTGCCCAGCACCGAAGTGTTGGTCAGTTGTTGCGTCGCCTTTTGCATGCGCAGACCAAAGTGGGCCTTCAGCAGATCAGTGACTTCCTTCTTCAAGGCAGCCACGTCTTTCGCGCGCAGTTCAGATGCTTTCATGGGGTGTTCTCCAATCAGGCGCCGAGCTGGCGGGCCACGAAGGTGCAGCGCAGGGGCAGCTTGGCAGCGGCCAGCGTGAACGCCTCGCGCGCCAGAGCCTCAGGCACGCCGTTGATCTCGTAGAGCACCTTGCCGGGCTGGATCTCAGCCACGTAGTACTCCGGGTTGCCCTTGCCGTTGCCCATACGGACTTCGGCAGGCTTTTGCGAGATCGGCTTGTCCGGGAAGATGCGGATGAAGATCCGGCCACCGCGCTTGATATGGCGCGAGATGGCACGGCGAGCCGCTTCGATTTGACGAGCCGTGATACGGCCGCGCTCGGTGGCCTTCAGGCCGAAGTCACCGAAAGCGACGGTCGCGCCGCGGGTAGCAACACCAGTGTTGCGGCCCTTTTGCTCCTTGCGGTATTTGCGACGAGCGGGTTGCAGCATGTTGAGTTCTCCTTACGCCTGACCGCCGTCAGCGGCGGGCTTGCGCACCACACGCTTCGCAGCAGGCTTGTCGCCGCCTTCGGCAGGCTTGTCGCCACGACCACGGCCACCCGGCGCGCCCGGACGGGCATTGCGACGGGGACGACGATCATCTTCGGCACCCGGGGGCGTGTTGATCACGGGGGCCTCGCCATTGGCCAGACGGTCACCGCGATACACCCACACCTTGACGCCGATCACGCCGTAGGTGGTCTTGGCTTCGGAGAAGCCGTAATCGATGTCAGCCTTCAGGGTGTGCAGAGGCACACGGCCTTCGCGATACCACTCGGTACGAGCGATTTCGATGCCGTTCAGACGGCCAGCGGACATGATCTTGATGCCCTGCGCGCCCAGACGCATCGCGTTCTGCATCGCGCGCTTCATGGCGCGGCGGAACATGATGCGCTTTTCGAGCTGCTGGGTGATCGAGTCAGCGATCAGTTGAGCATCGATTTCGGGCTTGCGCACTTCCTCGATGTTGACTGCCACCGGCACGCCCAGACGCTTGGTCAGTTCGGCCTTCAGATTCTCGATGTCCTCGCCCTTCTTGCCGATCACCACGCCCGGACGGGCCGAGAAGATCGTGATGCGGGCATTCTTTGCAGGACGCTCGATCAGGATGCGCGAAACGGCGGCGTTCTTCAGCTTGGCCTTCAGGAACTCGCGAACTTGCAGATCTTCGGCCAGCATCGTGGCGAAGTTCTGGTTGTTCGCGTACCAGCGCGACGCCCAGTTACGGGTGACGGGCAGGCGGAAGCCAGTCGGATGAATTTTCTGTCCCATAGTCTTCCTTCAGGCTCAGTGGCCGACGGTCACGTAGATATGGCAGGTCGGCTTGCTGATGCGATTGCCGCGGCCCTTGGCGCGCGCGGAGAACCGCTTCAGCGTGGTGCCCTGCTCCACGTAGATCGAAGTGACCTTCAGTTCGTCAATGTCGGCACCGTCGTTGTGCTCGGCATTGGCGATCGCCGATTCCAGCGCCTTCTTGATGATCAGCGCGGCCTTCTTCTGGGTGAACTCGAGGATGTTCAGCGCTTGATCCACCTTCTTGCCGCGAATCAGGTCCGCCACCAGGCGGCCCTTATCAAACGACAGGCGGACGCCACGAACGATTGCTTTGGTTTCCATCGTCGTCATCCTTACTTCTTGCCGGCCTTCTTGTCGGCCGGGTGGCCTTTGAAGGTACGGGTCAGAGCAAACTCACCCAGCTTGTGACCGACCATCTGGTCCGACACATAGACCGGCACGTGCTGCTTGCCGTTGTGCACAGCGATCGTCAGACCGATGAACTCGGGCAGGATCGTCGAGCGACGCGACCAGGTCTTGATGGGCTTCTTGTCCTTGATGGCAACGGCCTTGTCGACCTTGGCCATCAGGTGATGGTCCACAAAGGGACCCTTCTTGAGGGAACGAGCCATGTTGGTCTACCCCTTACTTCTTGCGACGCGAGACGATGAAAGTCTGCGTGCGCTTGTTGTTGCGAGTGCGGTAGCCCTTCGTCAGGGTGTTCCACGGCGACACAGGGGCCTGACCTTCACCCGTACGACCCTCACCACCACCGTGCGGGTGGTCGACCGGGTTCATGGCGGTACCACGCACGGTCGGGCGGATGCCCTTCCAGCGGATGGCACCGGCCTTGCCGTACTGGCGCAGGCTATGCTCTTCGTTGCTCACTTCACCGATGGTGGCGCGGCAGTCGATGTGCACGCGGCGGACTTCGCCGGAGCGCAGACGGATCTGAGCGTACGAACCATCACGCGCCATCAGTACCACGGAGGTGCCGGCAGAGCGAGCGATCTGGGCACCCTTGCTCGGCAGCAGTTCCACGCAATGGATCGTCGAACCCACGGGAATGTTGCGGATGGGCAGCGTGTTCCCGACCTTGATCGGGGCCTCGGCGCCGCTCAGGATCGTCGAACCGACTTCCAGGTTGCGCGGAGCAATGATGTAACGCCGCTCGCCGTCGGCGTAGCACACCAGCGCGATGTGGGCCGTACGGTTCGGGTCGTACTCGATGCGCTCGACCTTCGCCGGGATGCCATCCTTGTTGCGACGGAAGTCCACCACGCGGTAGTGGTGCTTGTGACCACCGCCCTTGTGGCGCATCGTGATGTGACCGTTATTGTTACGGCCGGAATTCTGCTTCTGGGGCTCCAGCAGCGAAGCCTCGGGAGCGCCCTTGTGCAGGTGCTTGTGCACCACCTTCACCACGCCACGACGGCCAGGCGAAGTCGGCTTGACTTTAACGACGGCCATTACGCAGCCTCCCCGGAGAAGTTGAGCTCCTGGCCAGCCTTCAGCGACACGTACGCCTTCTTGACGTGGTCGCGACGGCCTTGACGGCCACCGAAGCGCTTGGTCTTACCCTTGACGTTGACGACGTTGACCGCATCGACCTCGACCTTGAACATCAGTTCAACGGCGGCCTTGATCTCGGGCTTCGTCGCGTCGCGCAAGACCTTGAACAGGACTTGGTTGTGCTTTTCGCCAGCCATCGTGGCCTTCTCGGACACGATCGGAGCGAGCAGCACCTTGGCCAGACGGCCATCAGCAAACTTGAGCGCGCTCATGCCAGCATCTCCTTCAGTTGCTCGATCGCAGCCTTCGTCACCAGGACCTTCTTGTAGAAGACCAGCGACAGCGGATCGACATAACGCGGCTCGACGACCAGCACGTTCGGCAGATTGCGCGAAGCGAGCAGCAGGTTGTCGTCCACCGAGTCGGAGATCACCATGACGTGATTCAGACCCATGCCCTTGAGCTTGGCAGCCAGCAGCTTGGTCTTCGGGGCTTCAATCGAGATCGAGTCCACGACGGCCAGACGACCTTCACGGGCCAGCTGCGACAGGATCGCGGCCATGCCAGCGCGGTACATCTTCTTGTTCAGCTTGTGCGAGAAGTTCTCGTCAGGCTTGTTCGGGAAGATGCGACCGCCCCCACGCCACAGCGGCGAGGAGGTCATACCAGCACGCGCGTTGCCGGTGCCCTTTTGACGGAACGGCTTCTTCGTCGAGTGACGGACTTCAGCGCGGGTCAGTTGGGCGCGAGTGCCTTGACGGGCGTTGGCCTGATAAGCCACGACCACCTGGTGCACCAGGGCTTCGTTGTAATCACGAGCGAAAAGGGTGTCGGGAGCGTCGACCTTCGACGTCGCCTGACCCTGCTCATTCAGGAGCTCGAGTTGCATCAGTTGGCTCCCTTCTTGGTCTTGACCTTGACGGCCGGACGGATCACGACGAATCCTTCCTTCGCGCCAGGAACGGCACCACGGACCAGCACCAGCTGGCGGGCTTCGTCGATGCGGACGACATCCAGGTTCTGGACGGTCACGGTGACGTCGCCGAGGTGGCCGGACATCTTCTTGCCCGGGAACACGCGACCCGGATCCTGCGCCATCGAGATGGAGCCAGGGACGTTGTGCGAGCGGCTGTTACCGTGCGAAGCGCGCTGCGAACCGAAGTTGTGGCGCTTGATGGTGCCTGCGAAGCCCTTACCGATCGAGGTGCCTTGCACGTCGACCAGTTGGCCGGCGGCGAGCAGCGTCACGGGGACTTGAGCGCCAGCCTTGTATTCGGCGGCGACCGCGGCATCCACGCGGAATTCTTTGATGATTTCACCGGCTTCAACACCAGCCTTGGCGAGGTGACCCGCTTGCGGCTTGGTAACGCGGGACGCCTTGCGAGCGCCGTACGTCACTTGGATGGCGCTGTAGCCGTCGGTTTCTTCGGTCTTGACCTGGGTCACGCGGTTGTTGGACACGTCCAGCACGGTCACGGGGACGGTATCACCGTCGACCGTGAACACACGCATCATGCCCACCTTGCGGCCCAGCAATCCGAGACGATTGCTAAGACTCATGGTTTTCTCCTGACCCCGAACGCTTCGACGGAGACACCGCCGCGCGCCTGAAGTCATTTCACACACCCGACATCGATTGGCCGGGCCGACAAGCATCGCTCCTTCGATGAGGACAGGGGTAAAGGCCCCAAACCTCTTCAACGGCGATGCGACGAAGCCGCGCAAGGAAATCCCGGCGCGGAAAAGCTGCGGAGTATAGCGTCAACCCTGACTACACCGCAAGCTGGGTGACACTGCCGCCCAAAGAAAAAGGCGACCCGAAGGTCGCCTCCCAGAGAGCCGCCGGACCGCTCCGGCGCCCGACTGAATTACTGCAGCTTGATTTCGACGTCCACGCCGGCCGGCAGGTCCAGCTTCATCAGCGCGTCGACCGTCTTGTCGGTCGGATCGACGATGTCCATCAGACGCTGGTGGGTGCGGATTTCAAACTGATCGCGCGACGTCTTGTTGACGTGCGGCGAACGCAGGATGTCGAAACGCTCCTTGCGTGTCGGCAGGGGCACGGGACCCTTGACGATCGCGCCGGTGCGCTTGGCGGTTTCCACGATTTCCAGAGCCGATTGGTCGATCAGCTTGTAATCGAAGGCCTTCAGCCGGATGCGGATCTTTTGCTTGGTAGACATGACTTTTCCTTCAAAGAGCGACGCGATGCGCGAGGCATCGCGGAGGCAGCGATGGCGCCGCCGAGTTGGGGACGCGTCACCCACCGAGATGGGTGGTGCGCCTCACCGGTACCCGACGGGTACCAGCAAAAGATTTACTCGATGATGGTGGCCACGACGCCCGAGCCGACGGTACGACCGCCTTCACGGATGGCGAAGCGCAGACCCTGCTCCATGGCGATCGGAGCGATCAGCTTCACGGTGATGCTGACGTTGTCGCCAGGCATGACCATTTCCTTGTCCTTCGGCAGCTCCACGGCACCGGTCACGTCCGTCGTGCGGAAGTAGAACTGGGGACGGTAGTTGTTGAAGAACGGGGTGTGGCGGCCGCCCTCTTCCTTGCTCAGAACGTAGATCTCAGCGGTGAAGTGGGTGTGCGGCTTGATCGAGCCGGGCTTGGCCAGCACTTGGCCGCGCTCGACGTCTTCACGCTTGGTGCCGCGCAGCAGGATACCGACGTTGTCGCCAGCTTGACCCTGGTCCAGCAGCTTGCGGAACATTTCCACGCCGGTCACGGTCGTCTTCTGGACTTCGCGGATACCGACGATCTCGATTTCCTCGCCGACCTTGATGATCCCGCGCTCGACACGACCCGTCACCACGGTGCCACGGCCCGAGATCGAGAACACGTCTTCCACCGGCAGCAGGAATGCGCCGTCAACGGCACGGTCCGGCTGGGGGATGTAGGTGTCCAGCGCGTCCGCCAGGCGCATGATGGCCTGCTCGCCCAGGTCGCCCGTGTCGCCTTCCAGCGCCAGCTTGGCCGAACCCTTGATGATCGGCGTGTCGTCGCCCGGGAAGTCGTACTTGCTCAGCAGCTCGCGGACTTCCATCTCCACCAGCTCCAGCAGCTCGGCGTCGTCCACCATGTCGCACTTGTTCAGGAAGACGATGATGAACTTCACACCAACCTGACGTGCCAGCAGGATGTGCTCGCGGGTCTGGGGCATCGGGCCGTCAGCGGCCGAGCACACCAGGATCGCGCCGTCCATCTGCGCCGCACCCGTGATCATGTTCTTCACATAGTCAGCGTGCCCCGGGCAGTCCACGTGCGCGTAGTGGCGGTTGGCCGTCTCGTACTCGACGTGCGCGGTGTTGATCGTGATGCCACGCGCCTTTTCTTCCGGCGCCGCGTCGATCTGGTCGTACGCCTTGGCTTCGCCGCCGAACTTCTTCGACAGCACCGTCGCGATCGCCGCCGTCAGCGTCGTCTTGCCATGGTCAACGTGGCCAATCGTGCCCACGTTCACGTGCGGCTTGGTACGTTCAAACTTGCCTTTTGCCATTTCAATTCTCCAAAAAGAGCATCTGCCCGGTCTGTTGGTTTAGCGTTTCCGCAGTGTCCTGACACCCCGACGACCGGCAACCGGGAGGAATCACTGCGAAGACGATTCGATGATCGAAAAACGAAACGAGCCGGTACTCGAAAGCACCGGCTCATGCCATCACTTCGCGCGAGCGGTGATGATCGCGTCGGCGACGTTCTTCGGAGCTTCGCTGTAGTGCTTGAACTCCATCGTGTACGTCGCGCGGCCTTGCGTGGCCGAACGCAGCGAGGTCGAGTAGCCGAACATCTCGGACAGAGGAACTTCCGCCTTGATGATCTTGCCACCGCCGATCATGTCGTCCATGCCTTGCACCATGCCGCGGCGGCTGGACAGATCGCCCATCACCGTACCAGCATAGTCTTCCGGCGTTTCGACTTCCACGGCCATCATCGGCTCGAGGATGACCGGGCTGGCGCGACGGCAAGCTTCCTTGAAGCCCATCGAGGCAGCCATCTTGAACGCGTTTTCGTTCGAGTCCACGTCATGGTACGAACCGAAGGTCAGCGTGACCTTCACGTCCACGACCGGGTAGCCGGCCAGCACGCCGTTCGGCAGGCTGTCGATGACGCCCTTCTCGACGGCGGGGATGAACTCGCGAGGCACCACGCCGCCCTTGATGGCGTCGACGAACTCGAAGCCCTTGCCGGCTTCTTGCGGCTCCAGCGAGAACACGACGTGACCGTACTGGCCCTTGCCGCCAGACTGACGCACGAACTTGCCTTCAACGTCGGTCACCGACTTGCGAACCGTCTCGCGGTAGGCCACCTGCGGCTTGCCCACGTTGGCTTCGACGCCGAATTCGCGCTTCATGCGGTCGACGATGATTTCCAGATGGAGCTCGCCCATGCCGGAAATGATGGTCTGACCAGACTCCTCGTCAGTGCGCAGACGGAAGGACGGATCTTCGGCAGCCAGACGACCCAGCGCGATACCCATCTTTTCCTGGTCGGCCTTGGTCTTCGGCTCGACGGCCTGCGAGATCACGGGCTCCGGGAAGACCATGCGCTCGAGCGTGATGATGCTGTCGGGGTCGCACAGGGTTTCGCCCGTGGTGACGTCCTTCAGACCCACGCAGGCAGCGATGTCGCCCGCCAGAATTTCCTTGATTTCCTCACGCTGGTTGGCGTGCATCTGCAGGATCCGGCCGATGCGCTCCTTCTTGCCGCGGACCGGGTTGTAGACGGTCGCGCCAGACTGCAGCACGCCCGAATAGACGCGCACAAAGGTCAGTTGGCCGACGTACGGGTCGGTCATCAGCTTGAAGGCCAGCGCCGAGAACTTCTCTTCGTCGGTACGCTGACGCGAGATCGGCTGGTCATCTTCGTCCGTGCCCGAAACCGGCGGGATGTCCAGCGGCGACGGCAGGAAGTCGATGACGGCGTCCAGCATGCGCTGCACACCCTTGTTCTTGAACGCGGTGCCGCACAGCATCGGCTGGATCTCGGTCGCGATGGTGCGCTTGCGGATTGCGAGCTTGATTTCTTCCTCGGTCAGGTCACCCGTCTCGAGGTACTTGTTCATCAGCTCTTCAGTGGCTTCCGCGGCGGCCTCGACCATCTTCTCGCGCCATTCGTTGGCGGTGTCGACGAGGTTGGCCGGGATGTCCTGGTACTCAAACTTCATGCCCTGGGACGCTTCGTCCCAGATGATGGCCTTCATCTTGAGCAGGTCCACCACGCCGGTGAAGTTCTCTTCAGCGCCGATGGGGATCACGATCGGGACCGGGTTCGCCTTCAGGCGAGTCTTCATCTGGTCCACGACCTTGAAGAAGTTGGCACCGGTACGGTCCATCTTGTTCACGAACGCCAGACGCGGCACACGATACTTGTTGGCCTGGCGCCAGACGGTTTCCGACTGGGGCTGCACACCGCCGACGGCGCAATACACCATGCAGGCGCCGTCCAGCACGCGCATCGAACGCTCGACTTCAATCGTGAAGTCCACGTGTCCGGGGGTGTCGATGATGTTGAAGCGGTGCTCAGGGTAGGACATGTCCATGCCCTTCCAGAAGCAGGTCGTCGCGGCCGACGTGATCGTGATGCCGCGCTCTTGTTCCTGCTCCATCCAGTCCATCGTGGCAGCGCCGTCGTGCACTTCACCGATCTTGTGGTTCACACCGGTGTAGTACAGGATGCGTTCCGTCGTGGTGGTCTTGCCGGCATCGATGTGCGCCGAGATACCGATGTTGCGGTAGCGCTCGATGGGGGTCTTGCGGGACATGGTGTCACTCCAAATGCATGGAGCCGCCATCGGGTCAGTAGTAACCCGAGGCGGCCAGAGAGGTCTTGATTAGAAGCGGAAGTGCGAGAACGCCTTGTTGGCGTCTGCCATGCGGTGGACTTCATCGCGCTTCTTCATCGCGCCACCACGGCCTTCGGAGGCCTCCAGCAGTTCGTTGGCCAGACGTTGGGCCATCGACTTCTCACCGCGCTTGCGCGCGGATTCCTTCAACCAGCGCATGGCGAGGGCCAGACGGCGGACGGGGCGAACTTCCACGGGAACTTGGTAGTTCGCACCGCCAACGCGGCGGGACTTCACTTCGACCATGGGCTTCACGTTGTTGATCGCGATCATGAAGATCTCGAGCGGGTCCTTGCCGGACTTTTGCTCGACTTGCTCCAGCGCGCCATAAATGATGCGCTCGGCAACAGCCTTCTTGCCCGATTCCATGATGACGTTCATGAACTTGGACAGATCAACGCTACCGAACTTCGGGTCCGGCAGGATCTCGCGCTTGGGTACTTCGCGACGACGTGGCATGGGATTCTTCCTTCAATGCTTCAGTTGGTCAGGGCTCTCGCCCCGCCGGGGATCTCCACCGACATCTGGGGGGATCCACTTACTCGGCTGCCGGTGCACAGGCACTCGGGCCGCAAATATTCGATGACCTCTCGGCCACCAAGACCTTGGCTGTAGAGCCTTACTTCTTCGGGCGCTTCGCGCCGTACTTGGAACGCGACTGCTTGCGATCCTTGACGCCTTGCAGGTCGAGCGAACCGCGCACGATGTGGTAACGCACACCCGGCAAGTCCTTGACCCGGCCGCCGCGCACGAGCACGACGCTGTGCTCTTGCAGGTTGTGGCCTTCACCGCCGATGTACGAGATGACCTCGAAACCGTTGGTCAGGCGCACCTTGGCGACCTTACGAAGCGCCGAGTTCGGCTTCTTCGGGGTGGTGGTGTACACGCGGGTGCAGACGCCACGACGTTGCGGGCACGACTGCATGGCCGGCGACTTGGATTTCGTCACCTCGGTCTCACGACCGTGGCGAACGAGCTGATTGATGGTTGGCATAAGTAACTTGTTCCCGTTTGAAGTCACAACCCCAGCCGGCCCTGGCCTTCCGGACGCCCGCGAGATCGAGGGCCTTCCACAAGCGACAAAAGCGCAGCGCCTTGCGGCACCACGCTCGAATCAACCCCGGATCGGTTCGAAACCTGGACTCGGGACGCATCAAGACATGCTGGAGAGCCGGCGATTGTAGGCGAGTTCAACCGAAACACACAAGGCGCTATGCTCCCGGACCCTATGAACGACGCCAACGCCACCGCTTTTCCGCTGCATCCGGACAACGCCGACACCCCCGTGCCGCTGGTCGTCCTGGACACGCAAATCGTGATGGATTGGCTGGTCTTCGACGAAGCCACCCTGGCGCCCCTGATCGCAGCCATTGTAAGCCGGCGCTTACTTTGGGCCGCAACGCTGGCCATGAAGGGGGAGCTTCTCCATGTGATCGGCCGCGGCGTAGCCGCGCGCTATGCACCGGATCTCGCCCACATCGATAAAGCCTTCGAACAGCACTGCCGCTTCGTTGACGAGCCGCAACTCGGCATCGCGCGCCCGCGCTGCAGTGACACCGACGACCAGAAGTTCATCGATCTCGGCCTGGCTTTGGCCGCCTCGCGGCCGACGAGCTTGATCTCCCGAGACCGGGCCGTGCTCAAGGTGGCCAAACGTGCCGCGAAGCTCGGACTGCCCATCCTGTCTCCTGCGGCCTGGCTGAAGTTGAACGCGGCACCCTCTCCACCCTGATTTCTTCGCCCAATGAAAAAGGCTGCCGCCCTTGCGGGACGGCAGCCTTCGGATCGAGCCGCAAGCGGCTCGATGCTGTCGGTGCGTTTACTCGTTGGCGCCGGCGTCGCTAGCCGCGTCAAGCGCGGACAGCTGGACGGCCGCCATCTCCTCGGCTTCCTGGATGGCGATGGAACGGCGCTCGGCGTCGTCCATTTCTTCCTTGGCGCGACGCGCCTGATGGAAGGCCATACCCGTGCCGGCAGGAATCAGGCGACCCACGATGACGTTCTCCTTCAGACCACGGAGTTCGTCGCGCTTGCCCATGATCGCGGCTTCGGTCAGCACGCGGGTCGTTTCCTGGAACGACGCCGCGGAGATGAACGAGTCCGTCGACAGAGAAGCCTTCGTGATGCCCAGCAGCACGTCGGCGTGCGTGACCGTCATCTTGCCCTCGCCACGAAGGCGGTCGTTGGTGTCCAGCAGTTCCGAACGCTCGACCTGCTCGCCGGCGATGTAAGCCGAATCGCCCGGGTTGACGATCTGCACGCGGCGCAGCATCTGGCGAACGATCACCTCGATGTGCTTGTCGTTGATCTTCACGCCCTGCAGACGGTACACGTCCTGCACTTCGTCGACGATGTAGCGCGCCAGCTCTTCGATACCCAGCAGACGCAGGATGTCCTGCGGATCTGCCGGACCGTCGACCACCAGTTCGCCACGGTTCACCACTTGGCCTTCGTGCACCAGGATGTTCTTTTCCTTGGGCACCAGCAGCTCGTGCTTGCGACCTTCCGGATCGGTGATCTCGAGGCGGACCTTGCCCTTGGTCTCCTTGCCGAACGAAACCGTACCGGTCTGTTCCGCCAGGAAGCCGGCGTCCTTCGGCGAACGGGCTTCGAAGAGCTCGGCAACACGCGGCAGACCGCCGGTAATGTCGCGGGTCTTCTGACCTTCCACCGGGATACGCGCCAGCACTTCACCAGGAGCCAGCTCCTGACCGTCGCGGATCTGAACCAGCGAGCCGACCTGGAAGCCGATCGTCACCGAGTGATCGGTACCGGGGATCTTCACTTCCTGGCCATTGGCGTCCAGCAGCTTGACCTGCGGGCGGATGACCTTGGCAGCGCCGCGGCGCTTCGGGTCGATCACGACCAGGGTGGACAGACCCGTCACTTCGTCGACCTGCTTGGCCACGGTGACGCCTTCCTCGACGTTCTCGAACTTCGCCTGACCGGCGAATTCCGTGATGATCGGGCGGGTCAGCGGGTCCCAGGTCGCCAGGATGGTGCCGGCCTTGATGGTCTGGTCAGCCTTGATGTTCAGCAGGGCGCCGTACGGCACCTTGTGACGCTCGCGCTCACGGCCGTGCGGATCGGAGATGATGATTTCGCCGGAACGCGAGATCACCACCAGTTCGCCCTTGCCGTTCGTGACGTAGCGCATCGTGGCGTTGAACCCGATGATGCCGTCCGACTTCGCTTCCACGCTCGAGGCCACCGCCGCACGCGACGCCGCGCCACCGATGTGGAAGGTCCGCATCGTCAGCTGGGTGCCGGGTTCACCGATCGACTGAGCAGCAATGACGCCGACCGCTTCGCCGGTGTTCACCATGCCGCCACGACCCAGGTCGCGGCCATAGCACTTCGCGCACAGGCCGAAACGGGTGCCACAGGTCAGCGGAGTACGGACCTTGACCTCGTCCACGCCGGCAGCTTCCAGCATGTCCAGGATGTCTTCATCCAGCATGTTGCCGGCGGTCAGCAGAACGCCTTGCGTTTCCGGATGCACGACGTCGATCGCAGCCACGCGTCCCAGGATGCGGTCACGCAGAGACTCGATCACCTCACCGCCTTCCACCAGGGCGCGCATGTTGATGCCGTTGTCGGTGCCGCAATCGGATTCGGTCACGACCAGATCCTGCGTCACGTCGACCAGACGGCGGGTCAGGTAACCCGAGTTCGCGGTCTTCAGCGCCGTGTCCGCCAGGCCCTTACGAGCACCGTGGGTGGAGATGAAGTACTGCAGAACGTTCAGGCCTTCGCGGAAGTTCGCCGTGATCGGCGTCTCGATGATGGAGCCGTCCGGCTTCGCCATCAGGCCGCGCATGCCGGCCAGCTGACGGATCTGCGCCGCGGAACCCCGCGCGCCCGAGTCGGCCATCATGTAGATCGAGTTGAAGGACTCCTGCTCGACTTCCTTGCCGTGGCGGTCCAGGATCTTCTCCTTGGACAGCTGCGACATCATCACCTTGCCGACCTCGTCACCGGTCTTGCCCCAGATGTCGACGACCTTGTTGTAGCGCTCGCCGGCGGTCACGAGACCCGAGACGTACTGCTGCTCGATCTCCTTGACTTCCTTCTCGGCGCGGTCGATCAGCTCGACCTTCTGCTTGGGCACGAGCATGTCATCGATGGCGATCGAGATGCCCGCGCGCGTGGCCAGCTTGAAACCGGCCTGCAGCAGCTTGTCTGCCAGCACCACGGTTTCCTTCAGGCCGCACTTGCGGAAGGACGTGTTGATCAGCTTCGAGATTTCCTTCTTCTTCAACGCCTTGTTGATGTTGGAGAAAGGAAGGCCCTTGGGCAGGATCTCGGACAGCAGCGCGCGACCGACGGTGGTATCCGTCAGCTTGGTCTGGGCGACCCACTCGTCGCCTTCCTTGACGTACTCGGTCAGACGCACGCCGATCTTGGCGGTGATCTCCACCGCGCCGTTTTCCAGCGCGCGGATCATCTCGGGGATGTCCGAGAAGATCATGCCCTCGCCCTTGCCGTTGGTGCGTTCGCGGGTCGCGTAATACAGACCCAGCACCACGTCTTGCGACGGCACGATCGACGGTTCACCCGAGGCCGGGAACAGCACGTTGTTCGAAGCCAGCATCAGCACGCGGGCTTCCATCTGCGCTTCGATCGACAACGGCACGTGGACGGCCATCTGGTCACCGTCGAAGTCGGCGTTGAACGCCGCGCAGACCAGCGGGTGCAGCTGGATCGCCTTGCCTTCGATCAGCACCGGCTCGAACGCCTGGATGCCCAGGCGGTGCAGCGTCGGCGCGCGGTTCAGCAGGACCGGATGCTCCTTGATGACCTCTTCCAGGATGTCCCAGACGACGGGGGTGCCGCTCTCGACTTCCTTCTTCGCGGCCTTGATCGTGGTCGCGATGCCCATCGCTTCCAGGCGCGAGAAGATGAAGGGCTTGAACAGCTCCAGCGCCATCAGCTTCGGCAGGCCGCACTGGTGCAGCTTGAGCGTCGGGCCCACGGTGATGACCGAACGACCCGAGTAGTCGACGCGCTTGCCCAGCAAGTTCTGACGGAAACGACCGCTCTTGCCCTTGATCATGTCGGCCAGCGACTTGAGGGCACGCTTGTTCGCGCCGGTCATCGCCTTGCCGCGGCGACCGTTGTCCAGCAGCGAGTCGACGGCTTCCTGCAGCATGCGCTTTTCGTTGCGCACGATGATCTCAGGGGCCTTCAGCTCGAGCAGACGGGCCAGGCGGTTGTTGCGGTTGATGACGCGGCGGTACAGGTCGTTCAGGTCCGACGTCGCGAAGCGGCCACCGTCCAGCGGCACCAGCGGACGCAGGTCCGGCGGCAGCACCGGCAGCACTTCCAGCACCATCCAGTTCGGCTTGATGCCCGAGCGCTTGAAGGCTTCCATCACCTTGAGGCGCTTGGAGTTCTTCTTGATCTTCAGCTCGGAGCCGGTCATGTCGTTGCGCAGGCGGTCGATCTCGACGTCGAGATCCATTTCCGCCAGCAGCTTCTGGATGCCTTCGGCGCCCATCAGCGCGATGAACTCGTCACCGAACTCGATGCGCTTCGCGTCGTAGTCGTCCTCGGACATGATGCTGAACTTCTTCAGCGGGGTCATGCCCGGGTCCACCACCACGTACGCTTCAAAGTACAGCACGCGTTCGATGTCGCGCAGCGTCATGTCGAGCACCAGGCCCAGACGCGACGGCAGCGACTTCAGGAACCAGATGTGCGCGCACGGCGCGGCCAGCTCGATGTGACCCATGCGCTCACGGCGCACCTTCGTCTGGGTGACTTCGACGCCGCACTTCTCGCAGATCACGCCACGGTGCTTCAGGCGCTTGTACTTGCCGCACAGGCACTCGTAGTCCTTGATCGGGCCGAAGATCTTGGCGCAGAACAGGCCATCACGCTCCGGCTTGAACGTCCGGTAGTTGATGGTCTCGGGCTTCTTCACTTCACCGAACGACCACGAGCGGATCTTCTCGGGCGAGGCCAGCCCGATCTTGATCGCGTCGAAATGTTCGTCCGGCGTGAATTGCTTGAACAGGTCCAACAAACCCTTCATACGATTCTCCTGTTCTCTTTAGTTGCGCTCGAGCTCGATGTCGATGCCCAGCGAACGGATTTCCTTCACCAGCACATTGAACGACTCGGGCATGCCGGCTTCGATCGAGTGCTCGCCCTTGACGATGGACTCGTAAACCTTCGTACGGCCGTTCACGTCGTCGGACTTGACCGTCAGCATTTCCTGCAGGATGTACGAAGCGCCATAGGCTTCCAGCGCCCACACTTCCATCTCGCCGAAACGCTGTCCGCCGAACTGCGCCTTGCCGCCCAGCGGCTGCTGCGTGACCAGCGAGTACGGACCAGTCGAACGGGCATGCATCTTGTCGTCGACCAGGTGATGCAGCTTCAGCACGTGCATGTAGCCGATCGTCGTCGGACGCTCGAACTGCTCGCCAGTGCGGCCGTCATACAGGAAGGCCTGCGTGCGAGTGGGCGTGAGACCCTTCTTCGCCGCGATGTCGTCCGGATAGGCCAGCTTCAGCATCGCGCGGATTTCGCTTTCCTTCGCGCCGTCGAAGACGGGGGTCGCGAAGGTGGCGCCGTGCTGCAGGTTCTGGGCCATGCCGAGGATCTCGTCATCGCTCAGTTGCGCCAGCTCCTCGGACTTGCCGCCGTTCTGGTTGAACAGCTGGTCCATGAAGTCGCGCAGCTCGGCCACGCGGGCCTCGCGTTGCAGCATGTCGCCGATGCGTTGACCGATGCCCTTGCCGGCCCAGCCCAGATGGACTTCCAGCACCTGGCCCACGTTCATCCGCGACGGGACGCCCAGCGGGTTCAGCACGATGTCGGCAGGCGTGCCGTCGGCCATGTAGGGCATGTCTTCGATCGGGGTGATCTTGGACACGACGCCCTTGTTGCCGTGACGGCCGGCCATCTTGTCGCCAGGCTGAAGGCGACGCTTGACGGCCAGGTACACCTTGACCATCTTCAGCACGCCGGCCGGCAGCTCGTCGCCTTGCGTCAGCTTCTTGCGCTTCTCGTCATAGGCGAGGTCGAAACTGTGACGGGTCTGCTCCAGCGAGTTCTTGATCGATTCCAGCTGGTTGGCGATGTCGTCCTCGGCGGGACGGACGTCGAACCAGTGGAACTTCTCGACCTCGGCCAGGTAGTCCTTCGAGATGACGGTGCCCTTGGTGATCTTCTTCGGACCGCCGTTGGCGATCTTGTTCACCAGGAGCTTCTCGACGCGGTCGAACGCGTCAGCTTCCACGATGCGCAGCTGGTCGTTCAGGTCCAGGCGGAAGCGCTTCAGCTCGTCGTCGATGATCTGCTGGGCGCGTTTGTCGCGCTGGATGCCTTCGCGGGTGAACACCTGCACGTCGATGACCGTGCCGTTGGTGCCCTGGTCCACGCGCAACGACGTGTCCTTCACGTCCGAAGCCTTCTCGCCGAAGATCGCGCGCAGCAGCTTCTCTTCCGGCGTCAGCGTGGTCTCGCCCTTCGGCGTGACCTTGCCGACCAGCACGTCGCCCGGGTTCACCTCGGCACCGATGTACACGATGCCGGATTCGTCCAGACGAGCCAGTTGCTGTTCGCTCAGGTTCGGGATGTCGCGGGTGATTTCCTCGCTGCCCAACTTCGTGTCACGCGCCATGACCACCAGTTCCTCGATGTGGATCGAGGTGTAGCGGTCTTCGGCCACCACGCGTTCGGAGATCAGGATCGAGTCTTCGAAGTTGTAGCCGTTCCACGGCATGAACGCAACCAGCATGTTCTGGCCCAGGGCCAGTTCACCCAGGTCGGTCGACGCGCCGTCGGCGATGATGTCTTCCGCGCCGACCTTGTCGCCACGCTTGACGATCGGACGCTGGTGGATGTTGGTGTTCTGGTTGCTACGCTGATACTTGATCAGGTTGTAGATGTCGACACCGACTTCACCGGCCACGGTCTCGTCGTCGTTCACGCGGATCACGATACGGTTCGTGTCCACGTAGTCGACCACGCCGCCGCGGCGAGCCGCAACCACCGTGCCCGAGTCCTTCGCGGCCACGCGCTCGACGCCCGTGCCCACGAACGCCTTTTCAGGACGCAGGGTCGGAACGGCCTGACGCTGCATGTTCGCGCCCATCAGTGCGCGGTTCGCATCGTCGTGCTCCAGGAACGGCACCAGCGACGCCGCCACCGACACGATCTGCGTCGGCGCCACGTCCATGTACTGGATGCGTTCCGGCGAGGTCAGCACCGATTCGCCGTTCTCACGCGCGGAGACCAGTTCGTCGACCAGTTGGCCTTGATCGTTCAGCGACGCGTTCGCCTGGGCGATCACGTACTTGCCTTCTTCGATGGCCGACAGGTAGTCGATCTGGTTGGTGACCTTCGAGTCCACCACGCGGCGGTACGGGGTCTCCAGGAAGCCGTACTCGTTCAGGCGCGCATACAGCGCCAGCGAGTTGATCAGACCGATGTTCGGGCCTTCCGGCGTTTCGATCGGGCAGACGCGGCCATAGTGGGTCGGGTGCACGTCGCGGACTTCAAAGCCGGCGCGCTCGCGGGTCAGACCGCCCGGGCCCAGGGCCGAGACGCGACGCTTGTGCGTGATCTCGGACAGCGGGTTGGTCTGGTCCATGAACTGCGACAGCTGCGACGCACCGAAGAACTCCTTCAGCGCCGCGGAAATCGGCTTGGAGTTGATCAGGTCGTGCGGCATCAGGGCTTCGGTCTCGGCTTGGCCCAGACGTTCCTTGACGGCCTTCTCGATACGGGCCAGACCCGAGCGGTACTGGTTCTCGGCCAGTTCGCCGACGCAACGGACGCGACGATTGCCCAGGTGGTCGATGTCATCAACTTCGCCGCGGCCATTGCGCAGCTCGACCAGGATCTTGACGACGTCGAGGATGTCCTCGTTCGACAGCGTCATCGCACCGGTGGGGATGTCGCGGCCCACGCGGGCGTTGAACTTCATCCGGCCGACGCGCGACAGGTCGTACGTGTCTTCGCTGTAGAACAGGCGGTTGAACAGCGCTTCGACCGCATCTTCGGTCGGCGGCTCGCCGGGGCGCATCATGCGATAGATCGCGACGCGGGCAGCCAACTGATCGGCGGTCTCGTCCGAGGCCAGCGTCTGGCTGATGTACGCGCCTTCGTCCAGCTCGTTGGTGAACAGCGCCTGGATGTCCTTGATGCCGGCGCCGCGCAGCTTCTTCAGCAGCGAGTCGGTCAGCTCATCGTTGGCCTTCGCGATGATCTCGCCGGTGTCCGGGTCGACCATGTTCTTGGCCAGGACGCGGCCCAGCAGGAAGTCTTCCGGCACGGTCACATGCTGCGTGCCGGATTGCTCCAGCTGACGCACGTGACGGGCGGTGATGCGCTTGTCCTTCTCGACCAGCACATTGCCGCTCTTGTCGGTGATGTCGAAGCGCGCGACTTCACCCTTCAGGCGTTCGGCCACGAACTCCATCTGGGCGCCCGAGTCCATCAGGCGGAAATTGTCGAAGACGAAGAAGTGCGCCAGGATCTGCTCGGGATTCAGGCCGATGGCCTTGAGCAGGATCGTGACCGGCATCTTGCGGCGGCGGTCGACGCGGAAGTACAGGATGTCCTTCGGGTCGAACTCGAAGTCCAGCCACGAGCCGCGATACGGAATGATGCGGGCCGAGAACAGCAGCTTGCCGGACGAGTGGGTCTTGCCCTTGTCGTGCTCGAAGAACACGCCGGGCGAGCGGTGCAGCTGCGAGACGATGACGCGCTCGGTGCCGTTGATGATGAACGAGCCGTAGTCGGTCATGAGCGGCACTTCGCCCATGTAGACCTCTTGCTCCTTGATCTCCTTGACCGTCTTCGGCTGCGGGCTTTCCCGGTCGTAGATGATCATCTGCAGCTTCGCGCGCACGGCGGCGGCGAAGGTCAGACCACGCTGCTGGCATTCGCGGACGTCGAACGGCGGCTTGGCGATGTTGAATTCGAGGAACTTCATTTCCACGAACCCGTTGTGCGACGTGATCGGGAACGTGGAGAGGAACGCCGCTTGCAGGCCTTCCGGTTTGCGCTTCAGGGGAGCGACATCCTTTTGCAGGAAGTCGACATACGACTCCTTCTGCATCGTCAGCAGGTACGGAACGTTGAGCACGCTCACGCGCTTGCCGAAGCTCTTGCGGATTCGCTTGCGCTCGGTGTAGCTGTAGGGGGTTGCTTGCGCCATAAAGACTCCGTGTCGAGCGCGCCCCTGGCCTGGAGGCGTGCTGCGTCGGCGACTGGCTGTTCGGGCGTTGCACCACGAAGCTTGGTGGTTGGCCACTACCAACCGCTGGCGGACAACCCCGATCACCGGGCGGCACGGAGGGCGTTGCACCCCACGCGTGACGCACGGCTTGACCGCGGTCCGACCAAACCGTTCTCTGCAGTCGGATCAGAGAACACTCGAAAGAACCGTGCATGATACAGCACGATGCTTTCGATTGCTCTTTGTCAACCGAAACCGCCCCAGGACAAACCCTGAAACGAGGAAAGGGGAGGCCCCATGGGACCACCCCTCTCGCGGTGCGGAACCCGGTGAACGCGTCACCGGATCCCGACAAGGTCTTACTTGAGTTCGACCTTGGCGCCGGCTTCTTCCAGCTTCTTCTTGGCGGCTTCGGCGTCGGCCTTGGCGATGCCTTCCTTGACGGGCTTCGGAGCGCCGTCGACCAGGTCCTTGGCTTCCTTCAGGCCCAGGCCGGTGATTTCGCGAACGGCCTTGATGACCGAGACCTTCTGAGCGCCGGCGTCGGTCAGGACGACGGTGAACTCGGTCTTTTCTTCGGCGGCGGCAGCGCCACCGGCGGCAGCGCCACCAGCAGCCGGAGCGGCCATCGAAGCGGCGGACACGCCGAACTTCTCTTCAATCGCCTTGACCAGGTCGTTCAGTTCCAGAACGGTCATGCTGTCCAGGGCAGCCAGGAAAGCGTCTTTGTCGAATGCCATGATAGGTTCCTAAATACAGAGAGATTTGAATGCGCGAATGCAGCGTCGATCAGGCCGCGGCGGGAGCTTCTTCGGCGACGGCTTCGGCGCCGCCACCCTTCTGCTGAGCCAGGGCAGCCAGCACGGCCGCGGTGCGTTGCACCGGCGACTTGAGCAGGCCGGCGATCTGCGACAGCAGGACTTCCTTGCTCGGAACAGCCGCCAGCGCCTTCACGCCGTTGACGTCCAGAGCCTTGCCGCCGTAGGCACCACCCTTGATGACGAGCTTGTCGTTGGTCTTGGCAAAGTCAGCGATGACTTTGGCAGCCGCGACAGCGTCTTCCGAAAAGCCGTAGATCAGCGGGCCGACCATGGCATCCGTTGCAGCCTCGAACGAGGTGCCGGCGACAGCACGGCGCGCCAGGGTGTTCTTCAGGACATGAAGGTACACGCCTTGGGCACGCGCGGTGACGCGCAGCTTGTTCAGGGCTTCAACGGTGAGGCCACGATACTCAGCCAACGCCAGCGTCTGGGACTTGGCGGCTTGCGCTGCCACGTCGGACACGACGGCTGCTTTCTCGTTGCGATTGAGACTCAAGGTCTACTCCTCACATTTCGCCCTCGATGCGATGTTTGACCATCGCGTCTCGGGCACCGGAATCAGCGACCTCCTGTCAGGAACCCATCGCGACGCATCGCGATTCGAATCCTTTCAGCGGGACCGCCATCTGCGCTGGCTGGAGGCAGGAACCTCCGATTAAGCGATCTCCCCAGAACTGCGGGATCTCTCGCCAGCGGTCTTGGATGACCTGGCCGGATCACTCCGGCCAGCCCACCAATTCATCAGCTTCGCGCCAGACTCGCGCGATGCCTCAATTGAATGCAGCTTAGGCGGCCGCTGCGGCGTTGATCGTGCCGACGTCCACGCGGGCACCAACGCCCATCGTCGACGAGACAGCGACCTTGCGCAGGTAGATGCCCTTGCTCGAGGCCGGCTTGGCCTTGTTCAGGGCTTCGATCAGCGCGCGCAGGTTGCCTTCCAGCTTGTCGGTGTCGAACGAGCGACGGCCGATCGTGCCGTGGATGATGCCGGCCTTGTCGACGCGGAACTGGACTTGACCAGCCTTGGCGTTCTTGACGGCGGTGGCGACGTCCGGGGTCACGGTGCCGACCTTCGGGTTCGGCATCAGGCCGCGCGGGCCCAGGATCTGACCCAGGGTACCGACGACACGCATGGTGTCCGGCGAGGCGATCACGACGTCGAAGGGCATGTCGCCCGCCTTGACGCGTTCGGCCAGGTCTTCCATGCCGACGACGTCGGCGCCGGCGGCCTTGGCTTCTTCAGCCTTGGCGCCTTGGGCGAACACGGCGACGCGCGTGGTCTTGCCGATGCCGTTGGGCATCACGACGGCGCCACGGACCACCTGGTCCGACTTCTTCGCGTCGACACCCAACTGGATCGACACGTCGATGGCTTCATCGAACTTGGCGGTGGCGCATTCCTTGACCAGGTTGAGCGCGTCGGACAACGCGTACAGCTTGGTCGATTCCACCTTGCCCTGCAGGGCTTGTTGACGCTTGGTCAGCTTGGCCATGTCAGACACCTTCCACGATGATGCCCATCGAGCGGGCGGAGCCGGCGATGGTACGGACAGCGGCATCCATGTCGGCGGCCGTCAGGTCCTTCTGCTTGGTCTTGGCGATCTCTTCCAGCTGGGCGCGGGTCAGCTTGCCGACCTTGTCCAGATGGGGGCGCTGCGAGCCCTTCTCGATCTTGGCAGCCTTCTTGATCAGCACGGTCGCCGGGGGCGACTTGATGATGAAGGTGAAGCTCTTGTCCGCGAAGGCGGTGATCACGACGGGCAGCTTGAGGCCCGGCTCATAGCTCTGCGTCTGGGCGTTGAACGCCTTGCAGAATTCCATGATGTTCAGACCACGCTGACCCAGCGCGGGACCGACCGGAGGCGACGGGTTCGCCTTGCCAGCCGGGATTTGCAGCTTGATGTAGCCGACAATCTTCTTGGCCATGTTTTCTCCTGATGGCAACGCGACGGCCACGCCGCATCGCCTGAGTGCTAACGCAAGGGGCTGGTCAGAGACTTACCCTTGCTCCTCTTGTCCGCCTCTCGTTGCGGACTGGTCACGGAAGGTTGTGCCGGCTTGCGCCGTCTAGCACCTTCAAGCTCTCAACTTTGAAACGGCGAATGGCGGCCGAGGCCGCCACGCTGTTCTTGCGCGCTCAGACCTTTTCGATCTGCGCGAAATCCAGTTCGACAGGCGTCGCACGACCGAAGATCGTGACCGAGACGCGCAGCTTCGACTTGTCGTAGTTGACTTCCTCGATGCTGCCGTTGAAGTCGGTGAACGGGCCTTCCTTGACGCGGACGATCTCGCCGACGATCCACTCCACCTTCGGACGCGGCTTGTCGACGCCTTCCTGCATCTGGTTGACGATCTTCATGACCTCGGCTTCCGAGATCGGCGCCGGGCGGTTCTTCGCGCCACCGACGAAACCGGTGACCTTCGACGTGTGCTTGACCAGATGCCAGCTGTCGTCATCCATGAACATCTCGACCAGCACGTAACCCGGGAAGAAGCGGCGCTCGGTCACGGCCTTCTTGCCGTTCTTCAGCTCGACGACTTCTTCGGTCGGTACCAGGATGCGGCCGAACTTGTCCTGCATGCCGGCGCGGTCGATGCGTTCACGCAGATTGCGCTCGACAGCCTTTTCCATGCCCGAATAGGCGTGGACGACATACCAGCGCTTGGCCGGGCCAGCGGGCGCGGTCGACTCGGTCGCAACGACGTTTTGATCTTCGCTCATCTTGGTCCCTATCCGTTCCGACTCAGCGCTTCCAACCCAGGATCAGGTCGTAGAACACCCACTCCAGCGTCTTGTCGGTGAGCCACAGGAACAGCGCCATCACGACGACGAACGCGAACACGTACAAGGTCATCTGGCGGGCCTCCTTATGGGTCGGCCAGACCACCTTGCCCACTTCCTTGATCGAATCCTGACCATAGGCGATCAGCGACTTGCCGGACTCCGACGTGAAGAACGCAGCCACGGCGGCCGCCAGCAGGACCAGCAGGGCGCCCCATTGCACCCACGGACCTTGCTTGCTCAACACATAGAACGCCACGATGGCCGCGACCAGCAGCACCACGGCGCCAGCCAGCTTGACCTTGTCGGCGCCCGTCGTGACGGTTTCGACTTGAGGATTGGACATTGAACTCACTTCCGTGCCACGACGCGATGTCGCAGCCTTTGTCCGTCCAAACATTTGGACGAACCCACCAGCAGCAAAGCCCGCCGAGATAACTCCCGCGGGCTTGCCTTGACCACTAGGACCAACGTTCGCTTATCGCTGATCGTTGGCAGGGGCAGAGGGTCTCGAACCCCCAACCTTCGGTTTTGGAGACCGACGCTCTGCCAATTGAGCTATGCCCCTGTGGCCTCAAACTTGAATTACTCGATGATCGTTGCCACGACGCCCGAGCCGACGGTACGACCGCCTTCACGGATGGCGAAGCGCAGACCCTGCTCCATGGCGATCGGAGCGATCAGCTTCACGGTGATGCTGACGTTGTCGCCAGGCATGACCATTTCCTTGTCCTTCGGCAGCTCCACGGCGCCAGTCACGTCCGTCGTGCGGAAATAGAACTGGGGACGGTAGTTGTTGAAGAACGGGGTGTGGCGGCCGCCCTCTTCCTTGCTCAGAACATAGATCTCAGCGGTGAAGTGGGTGTGCGGCTTGATCGAGCCGGGCTTGGCCAGCACTTGACCGCGCTCGACGTCTTCACGCTTGGTGCCGCGCAGCAGGATACCGACGTTGTCACCAGCTTGGCCCTGGTCCAGCAGCTTGCGGAACATTTCCACGCCGGTCACGGTCGTCTTCTGGACTTCGCGGATACCGATGATCTCGATTTCCTCGCCGACCTTGATGATGCCGCGCTCGACACGACCCGTCACCACGGTGCCACGGCCCGAGATCGAGAACACGTCTTCCACCGGCAGCAGGAACGCGCCGTCAATGGCACGGTCCGGCTGGGGGATGTAGGTGTCCAGCGCGTCAGCCAGGCGCATGATGGCCTGCTCGCCCAGATCGCCCGTGTCGCCTTCCAGCGCCAGCTTGGCCGAACCCTTGATGATCGGCGTGTCGTCGCCGGGGAAGTCGTACTTGCTCAGCAGCTCGCGGACTTCCATCTCCACCAGCTCCAGCAGCTCGGCGTCGTCCACCATGTCGCACTTGTTCAGGAAGACAATGATGAACTTCACACCGACCTGACGCGCCAGCAGGATGTGCTCGCGGGTCTGGGGCATCGGGCCGTCAGCGGCCGAGCACACCAGGATCGCACCATCCATCTGTGCCGCGCCCGTGATCATGTTCTTCACATAGTCGGCGTGCCCCGGGCAGTCAACGTGCGCGTAGTGGCGGTTGGCCGTCTCGTACTCGACGTGCGCGGTGTTGATCGTGATGCCACGAGCCTTTTCTTCCGGCGCCGCGTCGATCTGGTCGTACGCCTTCGCTTCGCCGCCGAACTTCTTCGACAGCACGGTCGCGATCGCGGCCGTCAGCGTGGTCTTGCCGTGGTCAACGTGACCAATCGTGCCCACGTTCACGTGCGGCTTGGTACGTTCAAACTTGCCTTTTGCCATCATGCGCTCCTGGCGATCAGATCAATCAAGAAACGGGATAGAAGAGTTGTGGTGCCCATGGCGCGGATCGAACGCGCGACCTCTCCCTTACCAAGGGAGTGCTCTACCACTGAGCCACATGGGCATCGACACAGGATTGATGACCTTATCAGCAAACCTGTGTCGATATCTCGACACGATACCTAGAACTTCCGATGGAGCGGGAAACGGGAATCGAACCCGTGTCATTAGCTTGGAAGGCTAAGGTTCTACCATTGAACTACTCCCGCCCGGGAGTTTTCCAATCCCAACCGCTTGAACCGCGAAGCGGGTGACGATCACCCGCTTCGTTGCTCTTGCATTGGTCTGCCTTGGTGGAGGAGGCTGGATTCGAACCAGCGTACGCGTTAGCGGGCAGATTTACAGTCTGCTGCCTTTAACCACTCGGCCACCCCTCCAAGGCAAGCCCATGACTATAGCACCGTTATTTGTTGGCGCAAACAAAAAATCCACCGAAGACCGCTCGCGTGCGATTGCCGCTCTCTAGCGATTAAGCCGGGCAGCCAATGCTGCTGAGTGCGCCACCCCACCCTGAACGCGCCCCAGCGCACACTTCCCCACGCCGCGATACGGACCACTCTTAATACCAATTTGCGACCAAGTGGTCTCCATTGCCGGCCACCTCACGGAGCGACCAGACCCCTGACCTCAGGCACCCGGACACCGCTGTCCATGCGGGTCGCGGCGATGCCACAGCAGGGAAAACACCGGCCTGAAACTGGTAGCAAAGTGGCTTTACCGCTCGTTATAGTGGCATGGCATTGGTTGCATTGAGGTGTATCGGGGGCGCCAGCTGCATGCCACTCCGCCGAAGGGTGTCGTGATTTCAGGTGCCAAGTCTTCATCACGGCCACAACTCCCTGGCCACTCGAGGAGCAGTTCATCATGAAGGTCAACAAGACCCCAATCGCGGCAGCGGTGACGCTGACGTTGCTGAGCGCGGCGTTCGCCGTGCAGGCCCAGGAACAGAAAAAGGACAACAACACGCAGCTGGACCAGGTGGTGGTTACCGGCATCCGCGCGTCGCTGGAATCGGCGGCCAACATCAAGAAGAACGCCAGCGCCGTCGTGGACGCTGTGACCGCCGAGGACGTGGGCAAGCTTCCCGACTCCGACGTCGGCCAGGCCCTCGGCCGCATCCCCGGCATTTCGGTGGGTCGGGCGTTCGGCCAAGGCGCTTCGGTGTCGATCCGCGGCACCGACCCGCAGATGACATACACCACGCTGAACGGCCAGACCGTCGCGTCCACCGGCTGGTATGACCAGATGGACATCGACCGGTCGTTCAACTATTCGCTGCTGCCCTCCGAAATGATCGGCGGCATGGAGGTCTACAAGTCCTCGCAGGCCAACCTGACCGAAGGCGGCATCGGCGGCACGGTGATCGTCAAGACCCGCAAGCCCCTGGACCTGAAGGCCAACACGGTCTTCGGCAGCGTGCGCTATGGCGACGGCACCATCAGCGACTCGGAGAAGGAAGTCTCCGGTCTGTACAGCTGGCGCAACGAGGGCCGCACCCTGGGCGTGCTGGTCGCCGCCGGCCTGTCCAAGGGCGACTACATCCGCCGCGGTGTCGAGGCCGACAGCCGCTGGAACAGCGACGTGGCCCCCACCGCCTTCGTGGCGGAGCGCAAGCGCACCTCGTTCAACGTCGCCCTGCAGGCGCGCCCGGTCGAGGGCTTCGAAGTCGGCCTGAACCTGCTGAAGCTGAAGCTGGATTCCGACAGCTCCAACGCCAGCGACTACCTGATGCATGACGCGAATTGCGACAAGCGCAATACCGAGGTCAAGTCAGACTTCAACCCGAACGGCATGTGCCTGCACAGCACGACCACGGCCGCCAACCCGCTGCCGCACAAGTTCTTCCAGGTCTGGGCGCGCGGCGCCAGCATGGACTCGGAAAGCGCTGTGGCCGACGCCCACTACACCCTCGGCAGCGCCAAGTTCGACCTCGTCGTCGGCACGACCAAGGCGGACGGCGGCACTTCGGCCACCACCAACTACCAGACCGCCGCCTTCGATGGCGCCGCCGGCCCCTTCACGCGGCCGAACTGGCAGGGCACGATCGACGCCACCGGCAAGCAGATCAGCATCAACCCGAGCAACAACCAGTCCTGGGGCATCGGCGCCCTGCCGGCGCAGATGTCGCCGGAGACCTGGGCCACCTCCGCCGGCCCCAACAAGGACAAGGAAAAGTTCGGCCAGCTCGACGCCACCTTCGACCTGGACTGGGGCATCATCAACGCCTTCAAGACCGGCGTGCGCTTTGCCGACCACACCTTCGAAAAGCGCAGCTACCGCCCGATCTGGAACGCGACGATCACCCCGGTCGCCACCTCCAGCCTGTTCGACGGCTCGGTGAACGTCGGCGGCTGGACGGTGCCGCGCGCCAACATCGGCGCGATGCTGGACAACACCAACCGGAACATCGCCGGCTGGGTCGAGGACCGCTCCGGCTATGGCGAGCTGAACGAGAAGAACCGTTCGGCTTACGGCATGTTCGAGTTCGAGACCAAGGGCCTGCGCGGCAATTTCGGCGTGCGCTACGTCTCCACCAAGGCCACCAGCACCGGCTACAAGTTCGACGGCGTGACCCCGGCCGACCAGTACGCCGGCAACCAGAACTGGGCGACGACCACCGCGTCGACCAAGTCGTCCTACAACGACGTGCTGCCGAGCATCAACCTGGCCTTCGACCTGAAGAGCAACCTGGTGCTGCGGGCCACCGCCTCGCAGGCCATCACCCGCCCGAACTTCGCCAACATGTTCGGCGTGACGGTGTCCGGCTACAACGACGACCGCAACGGCAACGAGACCTGGACCATCGGCAACATCGGCCTCAAGCCGATGAAGTCGAGCCAAGCCGACATCGGCCTGGAGTACTACTACGGCCGCGGCAACATGATGTCGGCCACCTACTTCGTCAAGGACATCTCCAACTTCGTCGTCGCCAACGCCACGCCGAACCAGAAGGTCGGCCTGGTCGACCCCAAGACCGGCGTCGACAACTGGACGGTGCAGAGCTTCCAGAACGCCGGCGGCGGCAGGATCCGCGGGCTGGAACTGCAGGCCAACCACGCCTTCGGCAACGGCTTCGGCGCGCAGGGCAACTACACCTTCACCGAAGGCACGGCGCCGGCCAGCAGCTACCTGGACCAGCTGGGCGTGTTCACCCAGTCCTCCAAGCACAACGTGAACCTGGTCGGCTACTACGAGAACGAGCAGTACTACGCCCGCCTGGCCTACAACTGGCGCTCGAAGTACATGATCCGCGAAGGCGCGTACTGGTACGGCAACCGCATGCACGATGACTACGGCACGCTGGACGCCAGCGTGGGTTGGAACATCACCAAGAACCTGCGGCTGTCGTTCGAGGCGATCAACCTGACCAAGGAAGACGACGTCCAATACGGCGCCGCCGCGGCCTCCAACACCGCCATCAAGGACCCGTTGCGCGCCGGCTACCCGGCCTGGAGCTTCAAGGGCGAGACCACCTACAAGGTGGGCCTGAGCGCGAAGTTCTGACCGACGCCGCTGCGTCACCTCGAAAGCCCGGCAGCTGCCGGGCTTTTTTCATTGCGCCGCGGCTGAGCAGCCGAGCAGCCGCGCAAGCAAGGGGGCCTTGTCCGCCGACCGGCAGCGCTCGTGCGCTAGAAGTCGTAGAAGGTGGTGATGGTCAGCCGGCCCAGGCGCGGGTCGCTGCTGAGCCCCGTCGCGGGGTTGACGATGGCCGAATGCAGCAGGCTGCCCCGGTAGGCCACCAGGCGGTTGAATCGCGCCGGCAGCATGCCCAGCAGCTCGAAGCAGTCGTCCGAGTCGCTGAAATAGCGCGGCGGTGCCGGGTTGCGCGCCATCTCCGCATAGATCAGGTCGCCGTAGCGTTCGCGCTGATCGGCGGTGATCTGCTGCAGGCCACTGGCCTTGTGGCGATAGAAGGCGGTGCCGCCATGGCGCTCGTCGCAGAGGTAGAGCATCACGGCCATGAAGTGCGGCGTGCTGGCATCGAAATGCGGCACCCGCTGCAGGGGTCCCAGGTCCTCGGGTGCCACCGTCGTCAGCGAGAAGGCGCACGGCGACTTGCGCAGCGGCAATTCATCGGGAACGCCGAAGTTCAGCCGGATCAGCGGGTCGAGCAGCTCGGTCAGGCGTTCGGTATAGGCCGCAGGCACCGGCGCTCGCAGCCCTGGATAGCCTTTGCGCTCGTCCGCGCCCGGGCAGCGCTCGAAGCGGGCTTGGCAGGCCGCCTCGACCAGGGCCTGCGGATGCGCCATGAAATCGTCGATGACAACGACCGGGTGCTCGCCGACCCGCACCGCGCGGATGTCGGGCGGCATGCGAATGGCGAAGGTCTCCGGGCTCATGGATCGGTATTGTGAGGTCGCGGCCCGCTCAGATCTTCCAGTACCAGCGGCGCCGGTCGAGCACGCGCACGATCGCCCACCACACGGCGACGAACACCAGCGCGAAGGCGAGCGAGCGCCCGTACGGTCCGACGATCGGCTCCAGCCAGCCGAAGCCGTGCGCATAGACCGGGTCCATCCAGCCGAAGCCCACGAGCGCGACGGTGCAGCACCACGCGCCGGCGTAAGCGGCGATCGCGTTGACGCCGAAGCTGCGGAACAGCGGCGGCCAGCCGCGGCGATCGATCAGCCCATGCGCGCCGAGCAGCGCCAGCGCGGCCAGCCCGCCGGTGAAGAGCACGAACGACGGCGTCCACAGGTTCTTGTTGATCGGCATCAGGCCGATCGCGTCGAGCGCGAAGCCCGCCGCCGCCGCGGTGAGCCCGATGGTCGCGAGCTGCTTCAGCGCGCCGGTGCGCAGCGCCTCGCCGCAACGCCAGCCGAGCAGCGTCGTCGCGAGCGCGCCCAGCGTGGCGACGATGCCTTCGGGATCATGGCCGAGCCCGGTGACCGGATCCCACTCGTAGCCATGCGGTCCCAGCAGCCATGCATCGATCCGGCTGGCGATGTTGCCGGCCTTGTCGAGCGGACCACCCCACAGCAGCAGCGCGCCGTAGCCGAAAAGCAGCGCCGCGATCCAGAGGCGCTGCCCCGTCGCCCGCCACTGTATGGCGATCAACCCGGTGAAGGCGAAGCACAGGCCGATGCGTTGCAGCACGCCGGGAATGCGCAAGGCCGGCTTGCCCATCAGCCACCACGCCAGCGCGTGCAGCAACAGTCCGAGCACCACGATGCGCAGCCCGCGCTTGATCACGGTGCCACGCAGCGCATCGCCGTCGCCGGCCTCGATGCGCGCGCCCATCGCGAGCGACAACGACACGCCCACGATGAACAGGAAGAACGGGAACACCAGGTCCGTCGGCGTCCAGCCGTTCCAGGCCGCGTGTTCCAGCGGTGCGTAGACGTAGCCCCAGTCGCCGGGGTTGTTGACCAGCAGCATCGCGGCCACGGCCAGGCCGCGCAGCGCGTCGACGGACGCGATGCGTTTCGAGGGAGCGTTCATGGGAATGAGGTCGGAAGGATCAGAAATCGCAGCGGCTCTCGAGCGCGGGCTCGGCGGCCGGGACCTGGTCGAGTCGCGCGACGCCGCCGGCACGCCAGCGCTTCACCTGCGCCTCGACCTGGGCCGGACTCAGCACGGTGTCCTTCACGTGGAAGACCCAGTCGACGTCCTCTTCGTACACACGCGGCGGGCCGCCCGCGGGACCCTGCGGCAGCGGCCCCTCCGGCGAAAACCACAGGTTGAAGTTGATCGACATCGGCACCACCGGATAGTTCCGCCCGCCGTGCTCGTCGACCTTGCGGCCGTCGATGAACCAGTGCGTGCGGCCGTTCGCGACCTGCATCACCAGCGTGTGCCAATCCTTGCCCGGCGCGCCCAGTGCGCCGAACTCCTCGTGCTGCTGGTTGAAGGCCAGCCAGGGGTCCAGCCGTACCGTGTGCCAGGTGATGCCGTAGATCCGCGTCTTCTCGCTGCCCCAGCCGCCGTTAGGCAGGTACTCCCAGTCGAGCTCGCTGAACTCGGGATCGAAGTCGTGCTTCAGCGGGCTGACCACGTAGAAGGTCTGGATCACCGGATCGCCGTCGGCGCCGCTCACCGGCGAATCGCTGAAGCGCACCCGCGCGGCGTAGGTGCCGGCGAGGTACTTGCGCTGGTGGCAGACCTGCACCTGTGTCGTGCCCGCGCCGGTGCCGTCCGTCGTGCCGCGCAGACGCAGCTTGCCGTCGACGAGGCTCAACGCCTCGGGCGCCCAGCGCGCGCCGGGCAGCCCCGGATGGCCAGCCGCGCTGCGCGCCGTCCAGCCCTGCCGGAACATCGCCGCCGTGTCGGCGTAGTTGAAATCGTCGAAGAAGAACGCCGGCTCCCGGCCGGCATGCGCGGAGAAGGTCGCGACGGCCAGCGTCGCGGCGAGCCAGGTCTTCATACGACGCGCTCCACGGGTTCGGCGGACTCCACCGCGCTCGCCGGCGGCTTCTCCGACTTGCCGGGCATGCGGATGAACATCAGCAGGATCAACGCCGGCACGCCGCAGCCGATCGTCCACAGGAAGAAGTGCTCGTAGCCCATCGCGATCTGGATGTCGCCACTGATGGTCTTGGACAGGATGAAGCCCAGCTGCATCACGCCCGAACCCAGCGCGTAGTGCGCCGTCTGGTACTTGCCAGGCGCCACGGCCTGCATGATGTACAGGATCATCCCGACGAAGCCGAAGCCGTACCCCAGCATCTCGACCGCCACGGCGAAGCCGACATGCCACAGGTCCGCCGGCATCGTCACGGCCAGGTAGTAGAAGGTCGCGTTCGGCACCGCCATCGCCACGATCAGGAACGGCATCGCGCGGCGCAGGCTCAACCAGCTCGTGAAATAGCCGCCGACGATGCTGCCGACCAGGAACGCCGCCGTGCCCACGGTGCCGTAGATCCCGCCGACCTGTTCCGTCGTCAGACCCAGTCCACCCTTCTCGCGCGGCTCGATCAGGAACAGGGGCCCGATCGTCTGCACCTGTCCTTCCGCGAAGCGGAACATCACGATGAACAGGATCATCAGCCAGATGCCGGGCTTGCTGAGGAAATCGCGGATCACCTCTTCCAGGGTCTCCCAGACGCCCTCGACGGTGAGATCGCCGTGATCGGTATTGAGCGTGCCGGGCAAGGCATAGGCGTTGTAGCTGGCCAGCACGAACAGCAGCACCGCCAGCATCGCGAAGATCACGGACCACGCGTTCATCACGCCGATGCCGCGCTCCAGATGCCCGGCCAGCACCAGCAGTCCGCCGAGCGTCAGGAACTTCGACGCATTGAAGAACGCGCCCTGCCAGCCGGCGTAGGCCGCCTGCTGCTTGTCGTCGAGCGAGGCCATGTAGAGCCCGTCGCAGGCGATGTCATGCGTCGCCGACGCATAGGCCAGGAGGAACAGCACCGCGATGCTGGCCGCGAACCACATGGGCAGCTGCAGCGCCACCGCCATCAGGCCCAGACCTGCGGCTCCCGTGTACTGCCCCGCGACGACGATCAGCTTCTTGCTGCGCGCCAGTTCCAGGAACGGGCTCCACAGCGGCTTGAACGCCCAGGCCAGGCCCAGCAGGCCGGTCCATCGCGCGATCTGGTCGTTGGCGACGCCCATGTTCTTGAACATCAGGCCGGCGATCAGCATGACGACGAAGAACTGCATGCCCTGCACGAAGTACAGGCTGGACACCCAGCGGATGGGGCTGCGCTCGCTCGGTGCTCCGGCGGCGGGGGGAAGCTTCGAAGAGCTCATGGGGAGGACCTCGGTGCGATGCGGGTGCTGTGCGGGGCGGCGTGCGCCGGCTTCAATCCAGCGTGACCGGCGACTGGCCGCCGGCTTCGCCGCGGCCTTGCAGCCAGGCGCCGAGCGCACCCAGCGCGCCGTCGGCGTAGCCCCAGCTGATCACCGTGGGGGCCGAGACATCCAGCGCCTGGAACGGATTCCACAGCACCAGGTGCAGATCGGGCTGCCACGCGGCAGCATTGGCACCGTAGCGCGCGCGATGCGTCGAGGCCACGATCGTGAAGCGGCCGTCGGCCGGCACGATGGACCAGTCGAGCGACGCGATGTCGCCGAGCGAGACGAACTCGACATCGCCGTAGCCCTCAAACAGCGCACGCACCTGGGCACCGGTCGGGCCGGCCTCGGACACGCCGTCGGTCGGCACCTCGTCCTGCACCAGCACGCGGATCGGCCGGTCGACGGCCGGCGGCTTCGCGCCGCGCAGCGCGCTCAGGCCTGCGGCCCACGCGCGACGCATCAGCACGTCGTCGGCCTCGCGCTGCGCCCCCCGGTAGTCGTCGAACCGGATGGGGAAGTCGCGCGCGAGCTTGTCCAGTCGCGACTCCGCCTGGCGACCGCGCTCGACGCTCAAGGCGCCGCGCGTCAGCGCGTCCTGCAGCGCATGGATCGCCTGCGCCTGCTCATCCAGCGTGCCCTGCGCGAGGATCATGTCGGCGCCGGCATTGATCGCCAGCACCGCCGCCTTCGCATAACCGTAGCGCTCGGCGATGGCCTTCATCATCAGCGCGTCGGTGATGACGACGCCGTCGTAGCCGTACTCGTCGCGCAGGATGCCGCCCAGGATCGTCTTCGACAGCGTCGCCGGGTACTGCGGATCGATCTTCGGATAGACGATGTGCGCCGTCATGATCGACGGCGCGACATCGCGCAGCGCCTGGAAAGGCTTCAGTTCGAGCGCATCCAGCTCAGCGCGGGACTTCTCGACCGTCGGCAGGTCCAGGTGCGAATCGACGTGCGTATCGCCGTGCCCCGGGAAGTGCTTGATGCAGCACGCGACGCCCGCCGCCATCGAGCCTTTCATCCACGCGCCGGCCAGGCGCGTGACGGTGTCCGCAGTCTCACCGAAGCTGCGCTCGGCGATCACCGGATTGGCCGGGTTGTTGTTGATGTCGGTGACCGGCGCGAAGTTCCAGTTGATGCCGATGCCGCGCAGCCCGCGCGCCACCGCGGCACCGACCTGTTCGGCCAACTGCTCGTCACCCGCCGCGCCCAGCGCCATCGCCGACGGCGGCTGCGGCAGGAAGGTCGCGCGCACCACGGAACCGCCCTCCTGGTCGAGTCCGATCAGCGCGTCCGCGCCCATCGCGTCGCGCAGGTCCTGCGTGAGTTTCCGGACCTCCGCCTCGGTGCCCAGGTTCTTGCGGAACAGGCACACCGCGCGGATCCTGTTGTCGCGCAGGAAGGCCGCGGTCGCCGCATCCAGCGTCTTGCCCTGGATGTCCACCATCACCAGCCGGCCCGGATGGAATGCTGTCTCGCTCATGTCGCTCTCTTCTGCCTGGCCCGCGGGTCGACGGCTGGGGATGGGGAATGGATTCGCGGATACGCGATCAATGCGTCTTGGTGACCTTGGCCAGATGCCGCGGCTGGTCGGGGTTCAGGCCCCGCGCCTGCGCCAGCGCCTCGACCATCGGATAGAAGCTCTGCACCGCCGTGATCGGATCGAGGTCCTCGTTGCCGGTGCAGGTCAGCGGCAGCTCGGCGCCCGGCGTGCCTTCCGGCGCCGCCAGCAGCACGCGCGCGCCGCGGCCTCGCATCTCTTCGGCCAGCGCCAGCAGCCCCGCCTGCGCGGGACCGCGCGGCGCGAAGACCAGTAGCGGATAACCCTCTTCCACCAGCGCCATCGGACCGTGCTTCACTTCCGCGCCTGAGAAGGCCTCGGCCTGGATGCCGCAGGTCTCCTTGAACTTCAGCGCCGCTTCCAGCGCGATCGGCAGCGAGGTGCCGCGACCGATGACGAACAGCTTGTCCGCACTCTTGAGCACGTCGACCGCCACGTCCCAGCGTTGCTTCGCGGCCTGCTCCATCGCCTGCGGCAGCGTCTGCAGCGCGGCCGACAGATCCTCGTCGCCCTGCCAGGCCGCGACGACGCGCGCGCCCGCCACCAGCTGCGCGATGTAGCTCTTGGTCGCGGCGACGCTCTGCTCGACGCCGGCATGCAGGCGGAACACGTGTTCCGCGGCGGCCTCCAGCGGCGAGCCGTCCGCGTTCACGAAGGCCACCGTGCGCGCGCCGTTGGCGCGGAAGTATTGCGTCGGCGAGACCAGGTCCGGGCTCTGGCCCGATTGCGAGAACGCGAAGGACACCAGGCCCTGGCTCTCGATCTTGCTCTGGTAGAGCGTGATCAGCGACATCGGCAGCGAGGTCACCAGCCGGCCCAGCCGCGCCATCACCAGGTAGGCGAGGTAGTGCGACGCATGGTCCGAGCTGCCGCGCGCGATCGTCAGCAGCGAGGTCGGCGGCTGCTCGCGCAGCGCGTCGCCCAGGGCGGCGTAGGCGTTCTGATCGGCGGCCAGCTGACGGGCCACCACCTGCGGCGCGCTCAGCGCTTCATCCAGCATTCGCGAGGTCAATTGCTTCTCCTTCAACGACCACGCACTGCAACTGCAAGCCACGGTCCATCACCACGAAATCCGCCCAGGCGCCCGGTGCCAGTCGGCCCCGATCGTCCAGACCCAAATAGTCGGCCGCGTTGGTCGAGACACGTCTGGACGCGTCCTCGATCGGCAGGCCCAGTTTCAGCACCAGGTTGCGCAGCGCCTGGTCCATCGTCAGCGTCGATCCGGCCAGCGTGCCGTCGGGCAGACGCACGCCGCCGAGACACTTGGTGACGCGGTGGCGGCCGAGGCGGTACTCGCCATCGGGCATGCCGGCCGCGGCCGTCGAATCGGTGACGCAGAACAGGTGCGGGATGCTGCGCAGCGCGACGCGGATCGCGCCCGGATGCACGTGCAACAGGTCCGGGATGATCTCGGCGTACTGCGCGTGCGCCAGCGCGGCGCCGACCATGCCGGGCTCGCGGTGGTGCAGGCCCGTCATCGCGTTGAACAGGTGGGTGAAGCCGCCGGCGCCGCGGCCGAGCGCGGCCACGCCGTCTTCGTAGGTGCCCAGCGTGTGGCCGATCTGGACCTGGAAGCCCGCCACGCGCAACTGCGCGACGAGGTCGAGGTTGCCGGGCAGTTCGGGCGCCAGCGTGATCAGCCGGATCGGTGCGATCGCGTGCAGGTCGCGGATCTCGGCGATCGACGCGGCCTTCGCGAAGTCCGGCTGTGCGCCGAGCTTGCCGGGATTGATGTACGGGCCTTCGAGGTGCACGCCCAGCACGCGGGCACCGCCTTCGGGACGCACGACGCAGAGCTCGGCCAGACCCCGCATCGCCTGCCGGATCTCGTCCAGCGGCGCGGTCATCGTCGTCGCGAGCAGCGACGTGGTGCCGTGTTTCGCATGCAGCTTCGCCAGCTGCGCGGCGGCGTCGCCGCCTTCCATCGTGTCCCGACCCGCGCCGCCATGGACGTGCGTATCGATGAAGCCCGGCAGCACGATCGGCAGATCCTGCGCGCCGTGGCGCACGTCGTACTCCGGCGCGGACGTCCCGTCGATCCGGACGACGCGTCCCTTGTCATGTTCCAGCACACCGCGGATGAACCCGCCAGGTGTCAATATGAATCCGTCGATGTGCTGGGTCGTCATCCGTCTCGCCTCATCTCCGCGACGAAGTCGTAGTAGTCGCTGCGGCAGTAGGAATGGGTGAGCTCCACGGCCTGACCCTGGTCGAGGTAGCCCACGCGGGTGATGAACAGCACCGCCTGTCCCACCGGCACCTGCAACAGGCCGGCCAGGCGCGAGTCCGCATTGATGGCGCGGATGTGCTGCAGCGCGCGCACCGGCGCGCCGCCGTGGCGGGCCAGGTGCTCGTACAGCGAGGACTCGACCTTCTGCGGATCCGGCAGCACGGCCTCGGGCAGGATCGAGAGCTCATAGGCCATGACCACGGCGTCCGCCAGGCGCAGGCGTTCCAGGCGCGCGACGCGCTGGCCGGTCGTCAGGCCGAGCGAGAGCTGCTCGTCCGGCGCCGCCATGGCGAAGCCGCGCGTCAGCCAGCGGCTGCTGGGCTTGAAGCCGCGCTGGTGGAGTTCTTCCGAGAAGCTGGTCAGGCGCGACAGCGGCTGTTCCAGCTTGGGAGCGATGTAGTTGCCCGAGCCGCGCTTGCGCACGATCAGGCCCTGCTCGACGAGGCGGTCGATCGCCTTGCGCGCGGTGACGCGGGAGAGGTCGAGCGACTCGGAGAGCACACGTTCCGACGGCAGGGCCTCGTCGGCCTGGTACTGGCCTTCGCGGATCGCTTGCGCCAGCTTGTGGGCCAGCTGCATGTACAGCGGCGACGCGGCGGCGGAATCGGGCTTGAACTGGAAGGGCAGCTTGGTGCTCATCGGGCTTCTCGTCTTCAACGGGGGTCGGAGAGAGCGCCGCGGACCAGCCGCAGCGCGCCGTCGGCCGAGTCGCCCTGGGGCGACACGCAACGGGCCCGAATGTTGCCTGAGAAAAGCGCGGCGAGCCGTTGCGCCACGCTGCCCGCGAGCGACAGCGGCAACTGCCGCGTCGGATCGAGTGCGAGCGCGAGCTGCTCCAGTTCCGCGACCGCCTGCGCAACGAGCGCGGCGGCGGCCGGATCGGCCTCTGACTGCTCGAACACCAGCGGCGCCAACTGCGCGTACGCATGCTGTCCGGCCTGGGCGACCCAGGCGTTGACGGCATCGCGGTCCTGATCGTTCTTGCAGCCGGCAGCGGCCCACACGGCGCGGGCCAGCGGACCGGCCTCGACGCGGCCGTCCATGGCCTTCTGCGCGATGCGCATCGCCTGGATGCCGAGCCACGCGCCGCTGCCCTCATCGCCGCCGATCCAGCCCCAGCCGCTGACGCAGACCAGCGAGCCGTCGGCGCGCAGCGCCTCGCCCACGGTGCCGGTACCGGCCGCGACCACGCCACCGGGCCGGCCCGCATGCGCGCCGATCACGGTGGTGGTGCCGTCGTTCACGAGTTCGATGTGGAGATAGCCGGGCTGCTGCGCGACGAAAGCCTGCGCCTGAGCCGCGACGCCAGCACCGGAGAGACCGAGTCCGATGGCGGTCTCGCCGAGCGGCAGACGCTCGATGCCGGCCTTGGCCGCCGCTTCCTGCACGGCCATCTGGATGTGGCGCCAGGCCTGGGCGATGCCCTGCCCCAGCGCCGACGGCCCCGCCCATCCCTGGCCGAGCAACTGTCCGTGGACATCGCTCAGCCGGACCCGCGTGCCGGTGCCTCCGCCATCCACTCCCACCAGGAAGCGGACGCCCGCGAAGCGGGGTTGCAGAGGAGCGGACCAGGCGTCCGCCAGGGGGTGGCTTGTCATGATTAATACCAGTTTAGTACCAAAAAACGCAGAGCGTCAATTGGTAGCGCACTGGACTTAACCCTGATGTCGAAGCCCCTTTCAGAGGGGTTGCGTGGTTATGACCACCAACGTACCAGTTATAGCTCTGCGAGGAAAGAATCGAGTGCCCGTTTTACCCCCTCTCCCGCTTTCGGGAGAGGGTGGGGGTGAGGGCCGGCAGCCGCCGCAGGACGGTCAATCCAAAGACCAGCCGAGCTCGACGCCCTGCCCCTTCAGCCACTGGCTGGCGGCCGAGAAATGGCCGCAGCCGATGAAAGGCGCGGGCCCGCGCGTGGCCGAGAGTGGCGACGGATGGTTGGCCTGCAGCACCAGATGCTTGTGACCTGCGGCTTCGATCAACGGCGCCTTCGCCTGCGCATGGGCACCCCAGAGGAGGTAGACCTTGGGGGCCGGGTCTTGCGCGGTGGCCGCGATGAGCGCGTCCGTCAGCGACTCCCAGCCCTTCTTCGCATGCGAGGCGGCGGCGCCGTCCTCGACCGTGAGGCTGGTGTTGAGCAGCAGCACGCCACGCCGCGCCCATTCGCCGAGGTGGCCCGACATCGCCGGCTGCTGCCCCAGGTCGCGCTGCAGTTCCTTGAAGATGTTGCGCAGCGACGGCGGCAGCTTCTCTCCCACCGGCACGGAGAACGAGAGCCCCTCCGCCTGCCCCGGCCCGTGGTACGGGTCCTGGCCGACGATGACGACCTTGACGTTCGTGAGCGGCGTGAGTCGCAGCGCGCGCAGCGGATCGGGCGGATAGATCACCGCGCCCTCGGCGAGACGCGCCTTCAGCAGCGCCTCGATGCGCTGCCCGTCGGCGCTCGCGCGCCAGGCGTCGATGAGGGGCTGCCAGCCGTCCCCGGCCGACCAGTCGAGGGTCTTGAGCGTCGCAGCCATCAGCGGAACAGCGCCGACAACGCAGCGCCCGGATCGGGCGCACGCATGAAGGCCTCGCCGACGAGGAAGGCGTTGACCTGCGCGTCGCGCATGCGCTGCACGTCGGCGGGGACTAGGATGCCGGACTCGGTCACCAGCAGGCGATCCGCCGGCACCTGCTTCAGCAGCCCGAGCGTGGTGTCCAGAGTGACCTCGAAGGTCTTCAGGTTGCGGTTGTTGATGCCGACCATCGGTGTCTTCAGCCGCAACGCACGCTCGAGTTCCTCTCCATCGTGCACCTCGACCAGCACATCCAGGCCGAGGCCCAGCGCGCAGTCCTCGAGCTCGGCCATCAAGCCGTCGTCCAGGCTCGCCGCGATCAGCAGGATGCAGTCGGCGCCCATCGTGCGCGCTTCGTAGACCTGGTACGGATCGATCATGAAGTCCTTGCGCAGCACCGGCAGCGCGCAGGCCGCGCGGGCCTGCTTCAGGAACTCGACCGAGCCCTGGAAATGCGGCGCGTCGGTCAGCACGCTCAGGCAGGCCGCGCCGTGCTGCTCGTAGCTGCGGGCGATGTCGGCCGGACGGAAGTCCTCGCGCAACACGCCCTTGCTCGGGCTGGCCTTCTTCACCTCGGCGATGACGCCGCTGCGGCCGTCGGCGATCTTGGCGCGCAGCGCATTCACGAAACCGCGCGTCGGCTCGGCGCGCGATTCGGCTTCGGCACGGAGCGCCGCAAGCGGCACACGCGCCGACGCGGCGGCGACTTCCTCGCGCTTGACGGCGTTGATGCGATCCAGGATGTCAGACATACCACTCTCACTTCATGCCCGGCACCAGGGCCGGGCGCTACCGGAGCGGGGCCAGCTCGGCCTCGCTGCGTTTCATCCGCTTCAGGCGTGCGTGGCGGCCTGCGCCTGCGTCTCGGCGACGAACTGATCCAGCTTCGCGCGGGCCGCGCCGGACTCGATCGCGACACGCGCCTTCGCGATGCCGTCGGCGATCGACTCGACGACGTTGGCCGCGTACAGCGTCGCGCCCGCGTTCAGCAGCACGATGTCGCGCGCCGCGCCGGGCTCGTTGCCGAGCACGCCCAGCAGCACCTGCCGGCTCTCCTCCGGACCGCTGACGCGCAGATTGCGGCTCGCGACCATCGGCATGCCGAAGTCCTCGGGATGGATCTCGTACTCGCGGATCTCGCCGTTCTTCAGCTCGCCGACCAGCGTCGCCGCGCCCAGCGAAATCTCGTCCATGTTGTCCTTGCCGTAGACGACCACCGCGTGCTGCGCGCCCAGGCGCTGCATCACGCGGACCTGGATGCCGACGAGGTCCGGATGGAACACGCCCATCAGGATGTTGGGCGCATCGGCCGGGTTGGTCAGCGGCCCCAGGATGTTGAAGATCGTGCGCACGCCCAGCTCCTTGCGGACGGGCGCGATGTTCTTCATCGCCGGGTGGTGGTTGGGCGCGAACATGAAACCGATGCCGGTCTTGCGCACGCACTCGGCCACCGCCTGCGGCGGCAGCGACAGCGTCACGCCGAGCGCCTCCAGCACGTCGGCGCTGCCGGTCTTGGACGACACGCTGCGGTTGCCGTGCTTGGCGACCTGCGCGCCCGCCGCGGCCGCGACGAACATCGAGCAGGTCGAGATGTTGAAGGTGTGCGCGCCGTCGCCGCCAGTGCCGACGACGTCGACCAGATGCGGGCCCGCCTCGATCGGCACCTTGACGGAGAACTCGCGCATCACCTGCGCGGCGGCGGTGATCTCGCCGATGGTCTCCTTCTTGACGCGCAGGCCGATCAGGATCGCCGCGGCGGTGACCGGCGAGATGTCGCCGCTCATGATGCGGCGCATCAGCGCCAGCATCTCGTCATGGAAGATCTCGCGGTGCTCGATGACGCGGGTCAGCGCCTCGTTGTCGGTGATGGGCATGGCGATCTCCCGCTCAGGCGTTGAAGAACCGGCGCGTCGCCGCGACCGCGCGGTCGACGCCTTCGGCGTCCACGTCGAGGTGGGTCACGAAACGCAGCTTGTACAGCCCGGTCGTGAGCACGCCTTCCGACTTCAGATGCTCGACCAGCTTCGCCGCGATGCCCTTGTCGACGTCGCAGAAGACGATGTTGGTCTGCGGCGCTTCGACCGTCAGGCCCGGCAGGCCTTGCAGCCCTTCGGCGAGGCGCTTGGCCAGCGCGTGGTCCTCGACCAGGCGCTTCACCTGGTGATCGAGCGCGTAGTGCGCCGCCGATGCGAGCAGCCCGGCCTGGCGCATGCCGCCGCCGAGCATCTTGCGCCAGCGGTGCGCGCTCTTGATGAGCTCGCGCGACCCGCACAGCACCGAGCCGACCGGCGCGCCCAGGCCCTTGGAGAAGCAGACCGACACGCTGTCGAAGTGCGAGCAGATGCGCCTGGCCGCGTCGTACGGATCGCTTCCATCCTCCGCGGCGACCGCGACCGCGGCGTTGAACATCCGGGCGCCGTCGAGGTGGTGCGACAGGCCGTGGCGCTTCGCCAGTTCGGACGCGCCAGCGAGGTAGTCCATCGGCAGCACCTTGCCGCCGATCGTGTTCTCGAGCGCCAGCAGCCGCGTGCGCGCGAAGTGCGCGTCGTCGGGCTTGATGTTGGCTTCGATGTCGGCCAGCGGCAGCGAGCCGTCCGGCGCGTGGTTCAGCGGCTGCGGCTGGATCGAACCCAGCACCGCGGCGCCGCCGCCTTCCCAGCGGTAGGTGTGGGCGAACTGGCCGACGATGTATTCGTCGCCGCGCTGGCAGTGCGCCATCAACGCACACAGGTTGCTCTGCGTGCCAGTGGGCATGAAGAGCGCGGCCTCGAAGCCAAGCCGCTCCGCCAGCGCCGCCTGCAGCGCGTTGACGCTCGGGTCGTCGCCGAAGACGTCGTCGCCCAGCGGCGCGGACGCCATGGCGGCGCGCATGCCGGCGGTGGGCTGGGTGACGGTATCGCTGCGCAGATCGACGATCGCGCGGTGATGACCTGCTGCCTTGCTGCCTTCGTTCATCGTGCCAACTCCAGGAAGTTCTTGAGCATCGCGTGACCGTGCTCCGAGAGAATGGATTCGGGATGGAACTGGACGCCCTCCAGCGGCGTCGCGGTGCCGGCCAGCGCGCGGTGACGCACGCCCATGATCTCGCCGTCCTCGCTGCGGGCGCTGATCTCCAGCTCGGCGGGGATCGTCGATTCCTCGATCGCCAGCGAGTGGTAGCGGATCACGTCGAAGCGATCGGGCAGTCCGCTGAAGACGCCCTGCGTGTCGGTCGTGATCGTCGAGGACTTGCCGTGCATCTGCACCTTGGCGCGGATGATGTTGCCGCCCAGCGCGGCGCCGATGCTCTGGTGGCCGAGGCACACGCCCAGGATCGGCATCTTGCCGATGAAACGCTGGATCGCCGGCACGCAGACACCGGCTTCCTTGGGCGTGCACGGGCCAGGCGACAGCACCAGGTGCGTCGGATTGAGGGCGGCGATCTCGTCGAGCGTGATCTGGTCGTTGCGGACCGTCTTCACCTCGGCGCCGAGTTCGGCGAAGTACTGCACCAGGTTGAAGGTGAAGCTGTCGTAGTTGTCGATCATCAGCAGCATGTTCTTGCTCCTTCGTTCACTTCAGCTTCAGAAACCTTCTTCGACCAGTTCCGCGGCGCGCAGCAGCGCGCGCGCCTTGGCCTCGGTCTCCTTCCATTCGAGCTCGGGGACCGAGTCCGCCACGATGCCCGCCGCCGCCTGCACGTAAAGCACCTGGTCCATCACGATGCCGGTGCGGATCGCGATGGCCAGGTCCATGTCGCCGCCGAAGCTCAGGTAGCCGCAAGCGCCGCCGTAGATGCCGCGCTTGACGGGCTCGAGCTCGTCGATGATCTCCATCGCGCGGATCTTGGGCGCGCCCGACAGGGTGCCCGCCGGGAAGCTGGCGCGGAACACGTCCATGTTGCCCACGCCAGGTTTCAGGATGCCCTCGACGTTGCTGACGATGTGCATCACGTGCGAGTAGCGTTCGACGGCGAAGGCGTCCGTCACCTTGACGCTGCCGGTCTTCGCGATCCGGCCGATGTCGTTGCGGGCCAGGTCGATCAGCATCAGGTGCTCGGCGCGTTCCTTCGGATCGGCCTTGAGCTCGACCTCCAGCGCCTGGTCCTGCTCCGGCGTGCCGCCGCGCGGACGCGTGCCGGCCAGCGGGCGGATCGTGACCTTGCGGCCGTCGGGCGTCTGCTCCTGGCGCACCAGGATCTCCGGCGAGGCGCCGACGATCTGGAAGTCCCCCATGTCGTAGAAGTACATGTAGGGGCTGGGGTTCAGCGAGCGCAGCGCGCGATAGAGGCTCAGCGGGGACTCGGTGTAGCGCTTCTTCAGCCGCTGGCCGAAGACGATCTGCATGCAGTCGCCGGCGGCGATGTAGGCCTTGGCCTTGTCGACCGACGCGAGGAAATCGGCTTTCGCGAACTCGCGCTCCACCGGATGCGCCTGCGCCCGCGCGACGCGCGGCGCGGCGACCGAGTAGCCCAGCTTGTCCTTCAGTTCGGTGAGGCGCTTCTTCGCCTTGAAGTAGGCCTCGGACTGGCCGGGGTCGGCGTACACGATCAGGTAGAGCTTGCCCGACAGGTTGTCGATGACGGCCAGTTCCTCGCACTGCAGCAGCATCACGTCGGGCGTCGGCAGGCCGCCGTCGGGCGTGGAGTCCGCCAGGCGCGGTTCGATGTAGCGCACCGCGTCGTAGCCGAAGTAGCCGGCCAGGCCGCCGCAGAAGCGCGGCATGCCGGGTCTGAGCGCGACCTTGAAGCGCTGCTGGTAGGCCTCGATGAAGGCGAGCGGATCGCCCTCGTGGGTCTCGATCACGGCGCCGTCTCGGATCACGCGGGTGACGGGGCCTTCGCTCTTCAACACGGTGCGCGCGGGCAGGCCGATGAAGGAGTAGCGGCCGAAGCGTTCGCCGCCAACCACCGATTCCAGCAGGAAGCTGTGGCGGCCCGGGCCGTTGCCGGCGCAGAGCTTCAGGTAGAGCGAGAGCGGGGTCTCGAGATCCGCGAAGGCCTCGCTGATCAGCGGGATGCGGTTGTAGCCGTCGGCGGCCAGGCTTTGGAATTCCAGTTCGGTGATCACGTCGTCAAACCTCTTGTCGAATGCGGCGTGTCGTCAGTGACGCAGGGCATCACGACGCGCGCGCAAGCGCTAACTCAGGTCGCCTGTTGGACCTGCCCCGTACGGTAGGGTGCAGAGGATGTGTGACGGTTCCCGCGTCCGGGGGATAGGGGTGGACGGCGGGCGGCAAGCAGCAGGCGGCTTCAGGTGAAGTCGAACCAGGATCGCCAGGGCCAGGCTCCCCGGTCGTTCGACCCCTTGATGTGCTTGCGCGTGATAAACATGGTGCGGATCAGTGTAGCAGGCGGCGTGGGCAGGAGGATTCCCGGGGGGCCTGCTTCGCATGCCTGGCGGATACTTCGCCCCAGAGTCGACCGTGGAGTCGGCCGACCCCTGGAGGGAAAGAGACAACATGTCCAAGCGCAAAGTCCTGATGGCCGCGGGCGTGCTCGCGGCCGCGACGCTGACGCCCTTCGTGGCGTCGGCCCAATCGACGCCCCCGGCCGCTTCCGCGGCCGCCGCGGCGGCGGTCACGGCACCGATCGAGGTGGCCGGCGTCAAGTACGACGGCACCGCGGAGGTGGCCGGCCAGAAGCTCCAGCTCAACGGCGCGGGGATCCGCTACAAGGCGATCTTCAAGGTCTACACGGCCGGCCTGTACATGAATGCGAAGGCGGCCACGCCGGAAGCGGTGCTGGCCAACACCGGCCCCAAGCGCATCCACATCCAGATGCTGCGCGACATCGACGGCGAGGAACTGGGCAAGCTCTTCACCAAGGGCATGGAGCAGAACGCGTCGCGCGAGGAATTCGGGCGTTCGATCACCGGCGTGCTGCGCATGTCGGAGATCTTCGTGCAGAAGAAGAAGCTCAAGACGGGCGAGAGCTTCGGCGTGGACTACATCCCCGGGACGGGCACGGTGGTCTTCGTCAACGGCCAGTTGATCCCCGGCGACCCGATCAAGGGCGAGGACTTCTTCAACGTGCTGCTGAAGATCTGGCTGGGCAAGTCGCCGGCGGACAGCGACCTGAAGGTGGCGCTGCTGGGCGGCGGCAAGGCGGCGGCAGCGGTGACCAGCAACCGCAACGCGGCGGGCAGCAGCCGCTGAGCACGGACCTGATCCCGGTCCCCCGGGGCCGGCACCCGCCGATGCGCCGTTCCGCCTGAACCGGACGGCGCATCGTTGCTTTCAGCCGAGCAGTTCGTCGAGCCGGTCGATGTAGCGCTCGGCGGGCACCTCGCGGATCGGCTGGCCGTGGTTGTAGCCGTAGCTGACGAGGGCGATCGGGCAGCCGGCGGCATGCGCGGCGCGGGCATCGTTGCTGGAGTCGCCGATCATCCAGGTGGTCGCCGGCGCTGAGCCGAGCGCCTCGCAGGTCTTCAGCAGCGGCATCGGGTGGGGCTTCTTGCGCTCGAAATCGTCGCCGCCGAAGACGCGGTCGAAGTAGCGGTCCAAGCCCTTGCGCTTGAGCAGTTCCCGCGCGAACGCGGCGGGCTTGTTGGTCAGGCAGGCCATCGGCAGGCCGAGCGCCTTCAGCGCGTCCAGTCCTTCGACGACACCGGGGAACACGTCGGCGTGTTCGCCGTTGAGCACCTCGTAGTGGCGCTGGTAGAGCGCCCAGGCCTGCTCGTAGTGCTCCTGCGACGCACCGACTTCAGCCAGCACGCTGCGGATCAGGTGCTCGCTGCCCTGCCCGATCGTGTGTTCGACGAAGTCACGTTGCACGGCAGGCAGCGACATGTCGGCCATCACACGGTTCAGCACCGCAACGAAGTCGCCCAAGGTATCGACGAGCGTGCCGTCGAGGTCGAGCATGAAAGCGGTGGGCGTCGGATCGAGTGCGGGCATGCCGGCATCCTAGCTGCGCCTCAGGCCTGCTTCGCCGAGGTCCCCTCACCTTGCGCTTCTACTTCGGCCGCCACTTCCGCCACCAGCGCCCGCAACCACCGGTGCGCCGGATCGTCCCGGTATCTCACATGCCACGCGATCTCCACCGGGAAGGTCCCCAGATCCACTGGCGACGGCAGCACCTTCAGGCGCTTGTCTGAGGCCAGCTTGCGGCAGATCTGCGCCGGCAGCGTCGCGCAGTAGTCGGTCACCGCGACCACCTCCGGCACCGCCAGGAAGTGCGTCACCGACACCGCGACGTCGCGCTTCAACCCCTGCTTCTCCAGCGCCTGGAACAGCCCCACGCGCAGCCGGCCCGGCGGCAGCACGTTCACGTGCTTGAGTTGCTCGTACTGCTTGCGCGTCATCTTCCGGTCCACCGTCGGATGCCCGCGCCGCACGATGCAGGCCAGACCGTCGTCCATCACCTTCTGCACCACGAGGTTGTCCGGCGGCTCCACGACGCGTCCCAGCACCATCGCGGTCGAGCCGGAGACCACGCCCGTCTCCGCCAGGTCCGTGCCGTAGGGCGTCAGCCGCACCGTCATGTTCGGCGCCCGCTCCCGCAGCCGAGCGACGATCGCCGGCACCAGCACCAGCTCGACATAGCTGTTGGGCGCCAGCGTCACCAGTTGCGTCGACTTCGCCGGGTCGAACTCCCGCTGGCCGAGGATCGCCGTGTCCAGGCTCGCCAGCGCGGCGGCGATCACCGGCGCGAGTTCCTCCGCCTTCTGCGTCGGCTGCATGCCGTAGCGCTCGCGGATGAAGAGCGGATCCATCAGCATCGCCCGCAGCCGCGTCAGCGCGTTGGACAGCGCCGGCTGCGTGATGCCCAGCCGCTGCGCCGCGCGGGTCACGCTGCGCTCCTCCATCACCGCCAGGAAGACCGGCAGCAGGTTCAGGTCGTATCGCATCCAGCCATGTTGCCCGAGGCATATCTGTTGTTCAACGGATAAATTGGATGAATGCGACGGCAATGACCAGACTTCGTCCTGTCATCGAGCCGCCGACACGGATCCACAGGAAACAGACGGCTCACCTTGTCCCCGAATCAACGCCCTGAACTCCCTGGAAGGAACCGTCATGTCCGCTCACACCGCCCCCCTCGATCAACCCCTCTTCGCCCCCGGCCGCATCGGTGCGATCGAGGTCCGCAACCGCGTCGCGATGGCGCCGCTGACCCGCTCCCGCGCCAGCTCGGACGGCGTGCCGTCGCCGCTCGCCGTCGAGTACTACCGCCAGCGCGCCTCCGCCGGCCTGATCGTCGCCGAGGCCACCAACATCTCCCGCCAGGGCCGCGGCTACGCCTGGACGCCGGGCATCTACACGCCCGAACAGGTCGAGGCCTGGAAGCGCGTCACCGACGCCGTCCATGCCGAAGGCGGCAAGATCGTCCTGCAGCTGTGGCACGTCGGCCGCATGTCGCATGTGAGCCTGCAGCAGGACGGCGCCGCGCCGGTCGCTCCGTCCGCCCTGCAGGCGGGCACGGTCGTCTTCACCGAGGCCGGTTTCGAGCCGCCGTCGGCACCGCGCGCGCTGGCCCTGTCCGAGCTCCCCGGTCTGGTCGAGGACTACCGCCGCGCCGCCGTCAACGCGAAGCTCGCGGGCTTCGACGGCGTCGAGATCCACGCCGCCAACGGCTACCTGCTGGAACAGTTCCTGCGCGACAGCACCAACCGCCGCACCGACCAGTACGGCGGCTCGATCGAGAACCGCGCCCGCTTCGTGCTGGAGGTGGTCGACGCCGTGACCGAGGTCTGGGGGGCCGACCGCGTCGGCCTGCGCCTGTCGCCGCTCTCCACCGCCATCGGCGACACGCCGGTCGACAGCACGCCGGCCGAGACGCACGGCTATCTGGCCCGCAAGCTCGGTGAGCGAGGACTGGCCTATCTGCATGTGGTGGAAGGTCAGCTGCATGCCGGCAACGGTGCCGACGCCTTCGATGTCGAGGCGCTGCGCTACGCCTTCGGTGGCGCCTACATCGCCAACAACGGCTACGACCGCCAGCGCGCGCTGAAGGCGACCTCGTCCGGCCACGCCGACATGGTCGCCTTCGGCAAGCCCTTCATCGGGAACCCGGATCTCGTCGAGCGCCTGAAGGGCAACCTGCCGCTGTTCGAGGCGCCGCAGTCCGCGTACTTCGGCGGCGGCGCGGAAGGCTACACGCAGTTCAGCGAGCAGGCGGCCGCCTGACCAAGGTGAACCCGATCTCCGTCTTGCCGTCCGACGAATCGACGAAGGTCTCGCCCCCGTGCATGCGGGCCACCGCGCGCACGATGGCCAGACCGAGGCCGAAGCGGTCTCCCGCCTTCGAGCGCGACGATTCGCCGCGCCAGAAGCGGTCGAACATGCGCCGGCGGATCTCGTCGGGGATCGGGTCGCCGGGGTTGACGACGATGACCTTCGCGCCGTCGACATCGTCCCCGCCGCCCTTGACGCCGCCGCCGTTGCTGCCGTCGCGCAAGTCCTGACCCTCCGGCACACGCTCGATCCGCACCGTCAGCGTCGCGCCTTCCGGCGCGTGCCGCGAGGCGTTGGTCAGAAGATTGACGAGCGCGCGACGCAGCAGCGCGCGGTTGACCGGCAGCCGATGGTCGCCCTCGACCGCCAGGCGCTGGTGCTTCTCGTCGAGCAGGATTTCGACGAACTCGCCAACGCCCAGCGCCTCGTCGCGCAGCGACAGCTCGACGAGGTCGGCCGCCGCGTCGCCCTGGTCGGCGCGCGCGAGGAACAGCATGTCGTTGATCATCGACGCCATGCCGCGCAGTTCCTCCAGATGGGACTCCAGCACGTCGCGCATCTCGGCCTCCGGCCGGTCCCGCGACAGCACCACCTCCGCGCCGTTGATCATGATCGCCAGCGGCGTGCGCAACTCATGCGCCACATTGGCGTTGAAGCCCTCGAGCTGGTGCCAGGCCTCCTCCATCCGCGACAGCACCTCGTTGAAGCGCTGCGCGAGTGGCATCAGCTCGGCGCTGTCCTCGGGCAGCGTGAGCCGGCGCGACAGCGCGCCGGGCTGGATCACCTCCGCCTCGCGCGACAGCGCCGACAGCGCACGCAAGCCGCGCCGCGTCGCGAGCCACGCCAGCGCGATCGTGCACAGCACCCCGGCCAGGCCGACCATCAGCCCCGCGTCGTCGTAGGTCGCCAGCATCTGCTGGCGCGGCCGCGGGTCCATGCCGATGAGCACCTGCGCGTCGGGGAAGACCGCGTGATCCGGCAGCAGGAAATGCGCGCCGCGCAGCTCGACGCCGTCCTGCCGACGCAGCCAGACCTTGTCGCCGTCGCGCTGCACCGACGGCGGCATCGGCTCCGCGCCGTACAGCAGCGCGCCGTCCCGCCCGACCAGCCACACGTTCCAGCGGAAGCGCCCGCCGACGCTGGTCGCCGCCAGATGGCGGCGCAGCATCGGCAGGTCGTCCATCGAGCGCGCTTCGCCGATGAAGTGCTTCACCACCTCCGTCTTGCCGAGCAGGTCGGCACGCTCGTCGGCGATCAGGACCTGCTCCAGCGCCTTGTGCAGCAGGAAGCCGGCGGCGGAGAACACCACCACCGCCACCAGCGCCAGCATCAGCACCAGCCGCGCCGAGATCGATCCGAGCCGGCTCACGCTCATCGGGACCCCTTCGTCGACAGGATCGGCTTGACCGGCTTTCTCATGACGCGGGCGCCTCCAGCACGTAGCCCATGCCGCGCACGGTGCGCAGCATCTTGATCTCGAACGGATCGTCGACCTTCGCGCGCAGGCGCCGCACCGCGACGTCGACGACGTTGGTGTCGCTGTCGAAGTTCATGTCCCAGACCTGCTCCGCGAGCACGGTGCGCGAGAGCACCTCGCCGCGACGCCGCATCAAGAGAGCGAGCAGCAGGAACTCCTTGTTGGTCAGATCGATGGACTGCCCGCCGCGGAAGGCCTTGCGCCGCGCGAGGTCGAGCTGCAGGTCGCCGAGCGTCAGCATCGTCTCCGATGCGCCGCCCGTGCCTGTTCCCGCGCCCGATCCCGATCGCACGCCGCGGCGCCGCAGCGCGGTCAGCCGCGCGAGCAGCTCCGAGAAGGCGAAGGGCTTGACGAGGTAGTCGTCGGCGCCTTCCTGCAAGCCATGCACGCGGTCCTCGACGCCATCGCGCGCGGTCAGCATCAGCACCGCCACGTCCTTCTCCGCCTTGATCGCCTTCAGCACGCTGAAGCCGTCGATGCCCGGCAGCATCACGTCGAGCACGATCAGGTCGTACTCGCCGTTCAGCGCCAGGTGGCGGCCGTCGATGCCGTCGGCGGCCACATCGACGACGTAGCCGTTCTCCGTCAGCCCCTTGCGGAGGTAGCCCGCGAGCTTCGGTTCATCTTCGACGACGAGGACACGCATCTCTGCTCCTTGGACGCCGCCGCCGGGCGCCATGCCCTGTGGCGGCACGGACGTCACGTCGCGGATTATCGGCAGCAAGTCAGCGCTGGCCCTGAGCGGCCTTGACGATCAGGTCGGCGACCGCCTGCGGCTGCGACAGCAGCGAGACGTGGCTGGCGTTCAGCTCGATCGTCGCGGCGCCCATGCGCTGCGCCATGAAGCGCTGCAGGTCCGGGTTGATGGTGCGGTCCTGCGTCGACACGGCATACCAGCTCGGCTTCACGCGCCACGCGGCGACCGTCGTCTTGCCGCTGGCCACGGCGCGCGCGAAGGGCTGCTGCACGGCGAAGTAGCTGAGCGCTTCGCTGGCGGGCAGGTCACCGGCGAAGTCCTTCAGGAAGGCGTCCTGCGACAGGCTGCCCCAGTCGCCGTTCCACTTCAGGCCGGCGGCGGCGGGCGCGGTCGGGAACTTGCGGGTCAGCGCGGGATAGTCCTCGCCGGCGTCCGGCGCGCGCGCCGCGATGTAGACCAGGCCGCTGACCTTGGGATCGGCGCCGGCCTCGGTGATCACCATGCCGGCGTACGAGTGGCCGACGAGCAGCGTCGGACCGTCCTGCTGCGCCAGCGCGCGCTTCACGGCGTCGGCGTCGTCCTGCAGGCTGGTCAGCGGGTTCTGCACCGAGGTCACGTGCAGGCCCTTGGCCTGCAGCAGCGGGATCACCTTGCCCCAGCTGGAGCCGTCGGCGTACAGGCCGTGCACCAGCACGACGTTGTGGACGGCGACCGGCGCGGACTTGGCCGAGACCGGTGTCGACTGCGGCGCGGACGGCGCGGCATCGGTGTCGGCATGCGCGGCACCGATGGACACGGTGGCGAAGAAGGCGGTGGCCATCAGCTGGCCGAGGAAGGTCTTGCGGTTCATGAGGCTCTTTCGCGTGGAGGGAGCGCCGCCATGGGCGTCCTGGTTATCGGGGAGACCCGGGGAGATCCGGGAAGGTCCGCAGCGGCTGGTACCGACTGCTTGGAATGAACTGTAGAAACCGGGCTCCCACGCGAAACGCACAGCCACATTACAAGTTTGAAATCTTCGTCAGGGCGATCCGGTCCCGCCCGCGCCGTTGACGTGTCCCCTCGCATGTCCCGTGTCCATGCGGCATCCGGGCCGTCACCCCCAACTTGGCAGATTGCGGCCCGCCGCCACGAGGCCTAGGCTCAACGCTCCACACAGCGGGAGACCGCCATGCCCTTCGACCATGACGCGCGCACCAGCGGCATCGCGCTGGCACTCTCGGGCGGTGGCTTCCGCGCCGTGCTGTTCCACGTCGGGGTGATGTGGCGGCTCAACGAGCTCGGTGTGCTGGGCAAGCTGGCCCGCATCTCCAGCGTGTCGGGCGGCTCGATCGCCTCGGGCTTGCTGGCGGTGCGCTGGCCGCGGCTGGCGTTCGGCGACGACGGCCGCTCCGCGCATTTCGAGGCCGAGGTCGCCGCGCCGCTGCGCGAGTTCTGCTCACGCAACATCGATGTCGCCTCGGTGCTGTCGGGCGCGTTCAACCCGTTCCGCTCCGCGGGAGAGGCCGTCGCCGACGAGTACCGCAAGCGCCTGGGTCTCGACGCCTCCTTGCAGTCGCTGCCGGATGAACCGCGCTTCGTGTTCAACGCGACCAATTACGCGACCGGCGTCAGCTTCCGCTTCTCCAAGCCCTACGCCGGGGACTACCGCATCGGCCTGATCCCGAAGCCGCGCTTCGACGTGGCGACGGCGGTCGCCTGCTCCAGCGCCTTCCCGCCGGTGCTCGCGCCCATCGAGCTGGACGTGCGACCCGAGGACTTCACGCGGGTCGAAGGCGCCGATCTCTACGACCAGATCGACTATCGGCGCCGGCTGATGCTGGCCGATGGGGGCGTCTACGACAACCTGGGCCTGGAGACGGTCTGGGGCCGCTACGAGACGGTGCTGGTCAGCGACGCCGGCAAGCCCTTCGACATCGACGCCGGCATCGGCACGATGGCGCCGCGACAGCTCATGCGCACGATGGACATCGGCCTGAACCAGGCGCTGGCGCTGCGCAAGCGCATGCTGATCGCCGCCTACGCCCGCGGCGACGCGAAGGGCGCGTTCTGGGCCATCGACACCGGGATCGCCGACTACCCGGCGACCGAGGAGGCGGCGCTGCCCGTCGACCCGGCACGCGTCGCCGACCTCGCGGCGATCCGCACGCGGCTGGACCGCTTCAAGGAGCAGGAGCAATGCGAGCTGATCAACTGGGGCTACGCCGTCAGCGATGCGGCGGTGAGGTCGCGCTCGCCGCACGTGGCCGTGCGGCATCAGACACCGGCCTGGCCCTATCCGAAGCATGCGCTGAACTGAGATCGAATCTTCGACGCGCCCCCTGACGCCACTCCACTGACGCCGATCCACGGACCTTGCTCGACGCAAGCCGCCAACGAACGCCGCGCGATGGCCGACATCTTCCGCATCGAACTGCTCCCGGCACGCCACGGCGACTGCCTCCTGCTCGAGTACGGCGACGCCTCGCGTCCGCATCGCGTGCTGATCGACGGCGGTCCGATCGGCGCGTACGGCGCGCTGTCGCATCGGCTGGCCGCCCTCCCTGCCGATCAGCGTGAGCTGGAACTGCTCGTCATCACGCACGTCGACGGCGATCACATCGAAGGGTGTCTCAAGCTGCTGAACCACCGCGAACTGGCCACCTTCCGCGACATCTGGTTCAACGGCTGGCCTCACATCGCGCAACCGCTGAAGGAACCGCCGCCGCCGCGGCCCGGCGCCACCAGCGCGATGGGCGCGACCGGTGAGACGGGCGGCCAGGCTGCCGCCGCTGTCAACGCTCAACGCAGCGCGCTGCAGGGCGCGATGATCAGTGTCCGCATCGAGGACCGTCAATGGAATGCGGCCTTCCAGGGCGCGCCGATCTTCGTGCCGGCGATCGGTCCGTTGCCGGTGCGCGAGTTGCCCGGCGGTCTGCGCCTCACGCTGCTGTCGCCGACGCTGGAGAAACTCGAGAAGCTGCGCGCGGCGTGGGATCGCGCGCTGGAGCGCGCCGAGTTGGACGCCACCGATGACGCCGCGCTGAGCGCGCGCCTCGAAGGTCGCGCGGCATTCCGCTCCGGCGGACTGCGCCGGCGCCCGAAACCCGAGGAGATGCTGTCCTCCGCGGCACTGGCGCTCGGCCCGATCGACAACGCCGTGGCCAACGGCTCCAGCATCGCCGTGATCGCCGAGTACCAGGGCCGGCGCATCGCGCTGCTCGGCGACGCGCATGCGCCGACGCTGACCGCCGCGTTGCGACGCCTGGCCGGCGCCGCGGGCGAGCCGCGCCTGCGGCTCGACGCCGTGAAGATGGCGCATCACGGGTCCGCCGCCAACCTGAGCGAGGACTTCCTCAGCCGCATCGACTGCAAGACCTGGCTGGTTTCGACCGACGGCAGCATCTTCAACCACCCCGACGACGAGGCGATCCACACCGTCGTGAGGCACGTGCCGGGCGCGCGGCTGCTCTTCAACTACCGCTCGGCGCGCACGGCGCCGTGGGACGCGCCTGCCCTGCGCGCCGCGCACGGCCATGAGGCGATCTATCCGGCGGACGCGGCGGCGGGTCTCTCGCTCGACCTCATGACAGGGCTCCCGACGTGACCAGCATCGCCGAGGCCCACGCGTTGTCCTGCCCTTCGTAGCGGCGGTAGAGGCGCCGCCGCGCGTGGCCGAAGGCGGCGTCCAGCGAGCGGCTGCGCTGCAGCATCCGGTAGAAGAGCAGCGCCTGCACCGCCGCGGTCCGGTCGTTGACCCGGCAGCGGTAGCCGAGCACGGCATGGATGCCGGCCTCGGCGGCCAGCGTCGCGAAACCGGAGTTGCCACTCTCGCAGCTGCTCAGGTAGACGAAGCGCGTGTCACGCAGATAGCTCAGGATGTCGCCGAAGTCGACGCACTCCGGCTCTTCCTTCGGGCCGACGAACAGGAACCCGGTGCCGCCCAGCTGCCGCGCACCGGCCGGCTGGAAGCAGGTGTGGCCGGCGAAATGGATCAGGTCCCAGCCGCCGTCGCCGAGCGCGGCCACGAGGCTCTCGCGGCTGAGCGGGCCGTCGAGGCCGATGACGGTGACGTTGCGCTCGTGGAAGAGCGGCTGGCCGCTGCGCGGATCGGGCCGCGTCAGCAACTTCTTCACGCGCGAGCATTCGCGACGCACCGCCGTCAGCGGCGCCAGTTGCAGCGCGCCGCCCTTGAGCTGGTCGTCGTAGGCCGTGCCGTGCGTGTCGGCGCAGATCAGCAGCGCGCGGCGGGCCGCCACCGGGCCGGCGAACAGGCTGCTCTGGCTCTCCTTCGAGGCCGCGAGCCGCCGCGACATCGACGCCGCCTTCGCCAGCCAGGGCACTTCCTGCGAGGGCTCGAACATGGCTTCCAGCAGCAGCGGATAGCAGTCCTCCGACACCTCGAAGGTGATGCGGTCCGTCACGTCCTTGCCGGCGTCGCCGAGCTGCTGGAAGGCCTTGAGCCGCGCGTTCTCGCGCTGCAGGCGGAAGCTCTCCTGGTCCTCGCACAGGGCGATGCGGATGCTCTTGCCGATGCGGGAGAACTCCTTGTACCAGTCCGGTTCATGCATGTACTGGGCCTGCCAGTCGAGCCGCGCCGACTTGCTCACCGTCAGCGGCCCCGCGCCCTGGAACTGGAAGTCGATGCCGTGCATTTCGAAGCGCCAGTTGTCCGCGATGGCGGAGACACGGATGTCGAGACACGGATTCGGCGCCGTGATGCGAGCCCGTCCGCTGCGACCTGCCAGCGCGCCGTTCCCGGCGCCGCCGCCGGTGCCACTCGCGTCGGCGTCCGCGCCGGGCGATTCCAATCCGAGCAGTTCGAGCGCGAAGCTGCCCGCCGACGCCGGATCCGCATGCAGCGTCACGCGCAGGCGGATGCAGGCCATGTTCAGCTCGGTGGTCATGGCCGGCGCCAGCAGCATCATCGGCGTGTTGCCGAGCACGCGGACCTCGCGGCAGAACGCCAGGCCGCCGTCCTCGGCGACGACCGCGCCCGCGTCGTCGGCCAGCTGGCTGCCGACGATGATGTAGTCGAAGGGCTGACCGGTCAGCAGCTCCAGCCCGGTCTCGCGGTTGGTCTCTTCCTGGATCGTGTGACGGCCCAGCTGCCGCAGCTGCTTCTTGATCTGCGGGCCGAGGCTGCCCTGCTGCTGCGGGCTGAGCACGAGCAGGATGTCAGCCATGGGCCCTCCTGCGCAGGAAGCTCAGCACGAATTCGGTGTCGCCGTCCGGCAGCACGCCGGCCTTGAGCGCGCCGCCCTGGTTCTTCATCAGCTTGCCGAGCAGCGGATTGGCCAGGCGCAGGTCCGCCTGCGCCGCCTCGGGCGCGGAGAAGCGCTCGCCATGGCGCCGCGCCGGCGGCAGCCGGCCGCGCAGCCGCAGGAAGACGAAGTCCTCGTCCGGCACCAGCGTCAACCGCACCATCGCCGTCTCCGGCGCCGCGCGCAGCAGCACCGACAGCAGGCTCTCCACGACGATGTGCATCTGCATGTGGTCGGCTTCGACCTCCACCTTGCGCGCCGCGGTCTCGAACACGACCTTGCGCCGCTCCGACGCCGCCAGGCTGGCGAGCAGCGCATCGATCTCGCAGTCGAGCCGGATCGTGCTCGCGACACGCGACGCGACGCGGGCCTCGCGGTTGTACATGGCCAGTCGCGTGAACGCGTGCTTCACGCGCCCGAGTTGCCGGAGCACGGTCTGCAGCTCGCGGCCGCGCGTCTGCTCCCGGGCCGCGTCCGAGCGGAACGCGGCTTCGAGCTGATCCTCCAGGCACGACATCGCCATGCCCAGCGGGGCTTGCGTCTCGACGGCCAGTTCGTAGGCGGTCTCCTCGAGGAACTCCAGCTGCACCGAGCGCCGGATCGGCCGCAGGTCACGCGCGATGAAGACGTGACCGCCCAGCTTGCCCGGGAAGTCGCGCCGCGTGATGAAGACCGGTTGCCCGCCGGCATCGGCGCCGGACGCCGCTGCATCGGACATGGCGATGGGCGCTGTGTTGGGCGCCATGTCGGGTGCCGCATCGGGCGCCTCATCGATGGCGGCGCCCAGGCGGCACACACGCATCTCTCCGATGCGGTCGCCGGCCTCGGTGCCGTCGAGCAGGGCCGCCAGCGGCTCCGGGTTCTGGAACAGGTCCAGCAGGCTGCGCCCTTCCAGCGCCTTGCGCCCGGCGCCGAACAGCGCCTCCGCCGCAGGATTGACGCGGCGGATCCGCAGCTTGGCGTCGGTCGCGATGATCGGGTCGGAGACGTTGTTGACGCACTCCGTCATCAGCGTCAGGTCGCTGATGCGCTCCATCGCACCGGCCACTTCCTGCGCGATGTCGGCCAGCTGCCGCACGTGCTCCCGCGAGAACGCGCTCACCCGCGGATCGTCGACATTGACGATGAAGCGCACCCGCTCGCCTTCCGAGAAAACGATCGGCACGGCCAGTTCCGAACGGATGGGCTCGCCGTCCGGCGTCTTGACATACTCGGCGTCGCGCGTCACGTCGGGGATCTTCTGCGGCTGCATCGTCCGCACGACCCGGCCGAGGATGCCCTGGCAGATGCCCTGCGCGTAGTCGCCCCAGGACACGCCGGTGTCCACGGCGAGCCCGTCATCACCGCGGCGGGCCGAGGCCACGCGCACGATCGCGTCCCGCGCGCTGTCGATCCGGAACAGCGAGACGTGCTGCCAGTCGAAGATCTCGACCAGCGCATCGGACAGGCAGCGGCAGGCGCCCTGGATGTCGACGCAGCGGTTGAGCTCGCGGAACATCTTCAGCTGCCGGCGGTCGCGCACGCGCTCCGCGTGGTCCAGGCTGCACAGCACCGCCTCGACCAGCGGCAGCTGGTTGAACAGCGCCAGGTGCTGCTCGTCGTAGGCGCCGCGCTCGCGGCTGAGCAGCGTCATGATCGCGACGGTCCGCTCGTCCTCGCCCTCCCCGCGCGTGATGCGGCGCCACATGCTGGACTTCAGGTCCATGGCGTGCATCTGGCGGCTGATCGGCTCGTCGGCCATGTCCGACCACGGCGGCTCGCCCATCACCGTCTCGAAGTCGTGGACGCCGCCGTCCTGACTCTCCATGAAGGCACGCTGCGCAGCATTCAGCTCGTACCAGGCCGTCGGCACGTCCTGCCGGAACGGCGGGTGGTTGAAGACGATCTCCGACTCCCAGGCGCTGTCGTCCTCGACGACGCGCGACACCAGCATCAGGTCGAACGGCAGCTCGCGGCGCAAGGCCTCAGCCACCAGCGGCAGCAGGTCCGGACGGCCGGCGTGGCTCAGCGTCAGTTCGCGCACCTGGTCGGTCAATACCTGGTGCTGCAGGCTGCGGAAGAAGCCGAGCGATCCGACCACCGTGCCGCGCTCGTCCATCAGCGGCAGGCCCGTGACCTCGACGGCGACCTGCCGTTCCGGATCGTCCTGGCAGGTCAGGGTGACGCGGTAGGCGCCCAGCTCGCGGTTGCGGCGCCCGCGCGTCTCCTCGTCGAGCACCCGGCCGGCCTCGCCGGCGAAGAGCTGGTCCAGGCGCAGCTGGTCGACGTGTTCGACGCCGCTCATCACCAGCGCCGCAGCATTGGCGTAGAGCACGTTGTTGTCGAGGTCGCGCTGGATCACGGCGATGCGCGAGCCGTCGAAGACCGCCCGCTTCATCTGGCCCAGCATCGCGGCCGCCGCCGCCGAGGTGGGTCGTTGTGCGGAGTCTTGCGCGGAGTCATCCATGAGGCCGCCTCCTGGCCATCCCTGGCCCTCGTTCCCTGCCGACATCACTTGCCGGCTTCCCTTGCCGACGGCCTGAAGGCTACGCCGATTGACGGGCCGACGCGCCCGACAACATAGGGGTTCGAGGCCCGGAAGGCCCCATTTCATCGGTATTCCCCCGATGTCGGACGACATCGGACCGGCATTCCGTGGCCGCCGCGCCACGCGATGCTCGCGAACTGTGCTCCTTTCCGCCGGTCCGAACTGCATGCCCCACCGGGTGGTCCCGCTCTTCACCATGGAGGCCGGAGTGCGCAACCGCCTGGAATCCCTGGAGTCCCCGATGAGCAAGATGCCCCCCCGCCCCCGCCGCGAAGTGCCCGGTGTCCGTCGCTACGACGGACCCGCCGGCGGTTGGGGCGCGCTGCGCGCCACGGCGCAGGCGGTGCGCCAGCAGATGGAGATCGTCGAGGCGCCCATCGTCCTGATGCGCACCAACCAGCCCGCCGGCTTCGACTGCCCCGGCTGCGCCTGGCCGGACAAGGAGCACAAGTCCACCTTCCAGTTCTGCGAGAACGGCGCCAAGGCCGTCACCTGGGAGGCCACCAGCAAGCGCGTGACGCCGGACTTCTTCGCGCGGCACACGGTGTCGTCGCTGCTGGCGCTGTCCGACCACGAGCTCGAGAACTTCGGCCGCCTGACGCACCCGATGGCCTATGACGCGGCCACGGACACTTTCCGCCCCGTCGAATGGGACGCCGCCTTCGCGCGCATCGGCGAGGTGCTGCGCGGCATGGACTCCCCGGACCGCGTCGAGTTCTACACCTCCGGCCGCGCGTCCAACGAGGCCGCCTACCTCTTCCAGCTCTTCGCCCGCGAGTACGGCACCAACAACTTCCCCGACTGCTCCAACCTGTGCCACGAGGCCACCAGCGTCGGCCTGCCGAGGTCCATCGGCATCGGCAAGGGCACGGTGTCGCTGGCGGACTTCGAGTCGACGGAGCTGATCCTGTCGATCGGCCACAACCCCGGCACCAACCACCCGCGGATGATGGGCACGCTGCACGAGTGCGCCCGCCGCGGCGTGCCCATCATCGTGCTGAACCCGCTGCGCGAGCGCGCGCTGGAGCGCTTCGCCGATCCGCAGGACGTCGTCGAGATGGCGACCTACCGCTCGACCGACATCGCGTCGACCTACCTGCAGGTGAAGGCCGGCGGCGACGCGGCCGCGCTGAAGGGGATCATGAAGGCGCTGCTCGCGCTGGACGCCTGGGCCGGCAAGGGCGCTGGCATCCTGGACCGCGACTTCATCGCCGAGCACACGAGCGGCTTCGATGCGCTGGTCGAGGACCTGTACGCGACGTCCTGGGCCGAGATCGAGGACGAGTCCGGCCTGCGCCGCGCCGACCTGGAAGCGGTGGCGCAGGCCTACGCGAAGTCGAAGGCGACGATCGTCACCTACGGCATGGGCGTGACGCAGCACAACACCGGCACCGCCAACGTGCGGCTGATCGCGGACCTGCTGCTGATGCGCGGCAACATCGGCAAGCCCGGCGCCGGGATCTGCCCGTTGCGCGGACATTCCAACGTGCAGGGCAATCGCACCGTCGGCATCACCGAGAAGCCGTCCGAGGACTTCCTCGATCGGCTCGAGGACGTCTTCGGCTTCACCCCGCCGAAGGCGCACGGCCACGATGCGGTGAAGGCGATGCAGGCCATGGAGACGGGCAACGCGAAGGCGCTGATCTGCCTCGGCGGCAACTTCGCCGTCGCGCTGCCCGACCCGGCGCGCTGCTTCCCGGCGATGAAGTCGCTGGCCCTGAGCGTGCACCTCGGCACCAAGCTGAACCGCTCGCACCTGCTCGTCGGCAAGGAGACCTTCCTGCTGCCGGTGATCGGCCGCACCGAGCTCGACCTGCAGGCGGGCGGCCCACAGTCGATCACGGTCGAGGACTCGATGTCGATGGTGCACGCATCGGCGGGACGGTTGCGGCCGGCGTCGGCGCAACTGCGCTCGGAGCCGGCGATCGTCGCGGGCATGGCGCGCGCGACGCTGCCGCACAGCAAGGTCGCGTGGCACGCGCTGATCGAAGACTACGACCGCATCCGCGACCTGATCGAGCGGACCATCCCCGGCTTCGACGACTACAACGCCCGCATCCGCACGCCCGGCGGCTTCCGCATGCCGCTGCCGCCGACCGAGCGCCGCTGGCCGACGCCGACCGGGAAGGCGATGTTCTCGGTCTTCCGCGGCGTGCGCGAGCGCTACGAGCCCTGGGCCGAGCACGCGCTGCGCCTGGTCACGATCCGCAGCCACGACCAGTACAACACGACGGTCTACGGCCTGGACGACCGCTACCGTGGCGTCTTCGGCCGGCGCGACGTGCTCTTCATGCACCCGGACGATCTCGCCGCGCAGGGCCTGGAACACGGCGACGTCGTCGACATCGAGACCGTCGCGGAGGGCCGCTCGCTGCGGCTGCCCGGCATCACGGTGATCGAGTACGAGATCGCGCGCGGCTCGGTCGCCGCCTACTACCCCGAGGCCAACGTGCTGGCACCGCTGGACTACATCGACCAGGACAGCGGCACACCGTCGTACAAATCGATCCCGGTGCGGCTGGTGAGGACGGCGACGGTGCTGGCCGCCATGACGCCCGCGACGTCCGCAGCGCCGGCGATGTCCGCCGCGTCGGCGGCTTGAACAGAGCCCCGCGATGATCATCCGACCCAAGCAGAGCTGGTTCCGGCTGCTGTTCGTGTGGCACGGCTCGGTACTGCCGTCCATCCTGCCGCAGCTGGGATTCATGGCGGCGGTGAGCGTGCTGGCCGTGGCGACGCACGGCCAGGTCTTCGGCGAGAAGATCCCGCTGAACGCGACGCTGATGACGCCGTTCGGACTGACACTGGCGATCTTCCTGGGCTTCCGCAACAACGCGAGCTACGAGCGCTTCAACGAGGCGCGACACCTCTGGGGCAACTTGCTGATCGCCTCGCGCGCGCTGGTGTCGGAGCTGCTCTGCTACCTGCCCGACAAGGCAATGGCACAGCCGGCGACCGATCGCCTGCTGGCGGCGGTCTACGCGCTGAAGCACGAGCTGCGCGGAACGGACCCCGAGGAGGACCTGGTGCGCCTGGTCGGCCGTCGCGAGGCCTTCCAGCTGCGGCGCGATCCGCAGGCCTCCAGCGCGGCGCTGCACGCGGTGCGCGAGCGGCTTTGCGCGCTGCAGGACGAAGGCCACCTCACCGACGCGCGCTTCTGGACGCTGGACACGCAGCTCACCGAGATCGGCAAGGCGATCGGCGGCAGCGAGCGGATCGCGTCGACGCCCATCCCCTTCGCCTACGGCGTGCTGCTGCATCGCACGGTCTACACCTACTGCTTCCTGCTGCCTTTCGGCCTGGTGGATGCGACCGAGTTCTTCACGCCGCTGCTGTGCGTGTTCCTCTCCTACACGCTGATCGCGCTGGAGGCGGTGGCCAACGAGGTCGCCGAGCCCTTCGGCCTGGCGCCCAACGCGCTGGCGCTCGATGCGATGGCGCGGGGCATCGAGCGTTCGGTGCTGGCGCTGAGCGGGCGCGCGATGCCGGAGCGGGTCACGCCGACCGAGGCCTTCCAGTTGACCTGACCGACACGTCTGTCAGAGCTGCGCGACATGCCTGGCCTGCGGGCATGTCAAGGCGGCCTACCGCCGGGCCCGGCGGCTCAGCACTCCTGTCGTGCGCAGGTTGCTGCGAGCTTGCCGACGGTGATCACCGCCTGCTCGATGTCCTTCGACCACGGCGTGCTGTAGTTCAAGCGGATGAAGTGCCGGTAGCTGTTGCTCACCGAGAACATGTAGCCGGGGCCGATCGTGATGCCGCGTTCGAGCGCCAGCTCGTAGAGCCGCAGCCCGTCGATGGCTGGCGGCATCTCCACCCAGAGCACGTAGCCGCCGACGGGCGTCGAGACGCGCGTGCCTGCGGGAAAGAAGCGCAGCACGATCGCGCGCATCAAGTTGGCCTGCTGCGCGAAGGCCTTGCGCAGGCGGCGCAGGTGCGCCTCGTAGCCGTCGCGTTCGAGGAAGCGCGCGATGGCGACCTGCGGCAGCGGCGGCGTCGTCAGCGTGTTGAGGAACTTCAGCTTCTCGACCTCGTCGCGGTAGCGGCCCGGCAGCGCCCAGCCGATGCGGAAGTTCGACGCCAGCGTCTTCGAGAACGTGCCGCAGTGCAGGACCAGTCCGCGCGTGTCGTAGGCCTTGAGCGTGCTCGGCGGCACGGCGCCGTAGTAGAGCTCGTTGTAGACGCCGTTCTCGATCAGCGGCATGTCCAGCCGCGTCGCGAGCGCGACCAGCGCGCGCTTGCGCTCGTCCGGCATCTGGAAGCCGAGCGGGTTCTGGAAGTTCGGCATCACCATGCAGGCGGCGATCGGCTGCGCCGCGGCGATCGCCGCCAGCGCGTCCACATCCAGGCCGAGCACCGGGTCGGTGGGGATCTCCAGCGCGCGCATCCCCAGCCGCTCGATGGCGTGGAGCATCGCGTAGAAGGTCGGCGTCTCCACGGCGATCACGTCGCCGGGTTTCGCCACGGCCTGCAGGCAGAGGTTGAGCGCCTCGGTCGCGCCCATCGTGATGAGGATCTCGGCCGGATCGACGGCCTGCCCCTTGTCGAGGTAGCGCCGCGCGATCTGTCGGATCAGCAGCGGATGGCCGGGCGGCAGCGCGTCCTTGAGCGTGCGCAGCGCCGGGTCTTGCCCGGCGGCGAAGGCGTAGCGGTTGAGCTTCTCGAAGGGGAAGCTGCCGGTGTCCGGATAAGGCGAGCCGAGCGGCACCGCGTCATGCGCGGCGATCGAGCGCAGCGTCGACAGCACGAGCCGGCTGACGTCGACCGAGGACGAGACGGCGATCGGCTGAGGCGTTGACGGCGCGTCGACCTCCGCGTCGCCCGGCTTGAGTTGCACGTAGTAGCCGGACTGCGGCTTGCTGACGATGAGTCCGCGGCTCTCGAGCAGCACGTAGGCTCGGATGACGGTGGTGACGCTGAGCTGGCGCTGCTTGCTGGTCTCGCGCACGGACTGGAGGCGGTCGCCGTGGCGGAAGACGCCGCCGCGGATCTGGCGTTCGATGTCGTCGGCGAGCGTCTCGTAGAGCTTCATGGAGCGCAGTTGAGAGTGTCCACCGCAGGTTTCGGTGGGTGCGCTAGTTTATGAGCGGCAGTGCCGCTTGAAAGTCCACCAATCCGAGAGCGCTCCGTCGCTGGCGTGGCGAGTCCGGCCCCCATAGAGTGACTGCCCTCCCCGCGAAATTCCGCAGTGGAGCAGCCACCCAGAACAGAGCGATTTCAATGCATAACTTTTCCCAAGTGATCCGACGCGGACTCAACCGGGCGGCGCAGGCGGACGACGAGCGCCACAAGATCGCTCGCCTGTTCGAGGCGATCAACAGTGCGATCCGGCATGAAACCGGCGGTCTCGTGGAGCTGCATCTCGATCAGTCCGACAACGAACCCTTCAGCGAGCTTCACAACAACCTTGCGTGCAGGACCAGGATCACGGTCAGGTCGGTGGCCGAGCCTTCCCGAACGACCGTGCTGGCTCGTGGCGGCGCAGCCGCGGATGGCGGCCTCCCCTACGAGCTGTCGCTGGAATATGAGTGCGTCTATTGCAGCGATTTCGGAGCGCTGGAGTCCCGCCTCTGCGAGGTGCTCGGCTCCGCAGAGGCAGGAAAGGCGATTCGCGATCTGATGCATTGAAGCCCATGGGCGGCGGCCCCCAAAAGACGAAGGCGGACATCCTTTCGAATGTCCGCCTTACCCATTGACGTCCGGCTTGCGCCTCTGCGGATCCACCACCAAGAAACCCTGGACCGCATGAACGAAAGAATACGCAGCGTCACAGGACCCCGAAAGGCGGGTTCACCCCATCGCGGCTTCGGTGGATCACTGATGCGCGCGTGAGGCGATGCCCTACGCGGGCCCATACCGCTTTGCCCTGCGCTGCTCTACACGTCGGACGACCTGAGCAGCCGGTACAGCGTGTTGCGCCCGATGCCCAGCCGTCGCGCGGCCGCGGAGTGATTGCCTTCGCATTCTTCAAGGACGCGTCGTGCGTGCACGCGGGATTGGTCTCGCAGCATCGCGGGCGCGGAATCCGTTGCGGCCGTCCTCTGCGACGACGGGCCCGATCGGCCCGGTGCCGAGGTCGAGGCCGTCGTGCGCGCCTGGATCGGAATGAGGACCGGGATGGCCATCGGTTCGTTCTGGTCCAGCTCCTCCACAAGGTCGTCCGGCAGGTGTCCGCGGCGGATCACCGACTCGCCAGGCTCCATCAGCGCGCAGGCGATGCGCAGCGCCTGCTCCAGCTGGCGCACATTGCCGGGCCAACGGTAGGCCGACAGCTCGCGCGCCAGCGGCGGATCGAGCATCACGCGCCGCCGCGGCTCCAAGGCCGCGAGCAGGCGCTCGACCAGCAGGGGCAAGTCCTGACGCTCCCGCAGCGGCGGCAGGCTCAGCGTCAGGCCGTTGAGCCGGTAGTACAGGTCCTCGCGGAACAGGCCCTGCGCGACCAGCGGCCGCAGAGGACGGTGACTCGCGCCGATCAGTTGGAAGTCCACCGGCACCGACGGTCCGCCGCCCAGCGGTTGGACCAGCCGGTCCTGCAACACGCGCAGCAGCCGCGCCTGCAGTGGCAAGGGCATGTCGCCGATCTCGTCGAGGAACAAGGTGCCGCCGTGCGCCTCGCGCAGTCGCCCTTGCGCCCCTTCGCGAGAAGCGCCGGTGAACGCGCCGGGCCGGTAGCCGAAGAGCTCCGCCTCGATCAGCGTTTCGGGCAGCGCCGCGCAGTTCACCGCCACGTAGGGTCGTCCGCAGCGCGAGCCGCTGTCGTGCACCGCGCGGGCGAACAGATCCTTGCCGACGCCCGACTCGCCTTGCAGCAGCAGCGGGATCGGCTTGTCGAGCACCCGTCGCGCGCGGAGCACCGCCTGGTGCATCGCGGCGTCGCCGAGATCCAGCGCCTGCAATGCATCTTCCACCGCCGGCGCGCAGGGCGACAAGCTCGGCAGGACCTCCGCTTCGACGATCGTCGAATACGAGCTCGAGCTCGTGCTCGTGTTTGCGTTCGACACGGGCGGCGCGGGACGGCGCCAACCGCGCGGCGCATCCAGCCGCAGCCACAGCGGCGGCGCGTCCTCGCGATGCAGCAGCCGCGCGCCTTCCCCGTCCTGTCGCGCCCAGTCCATCAATTCGGCCCACCGCAGCGGCAGCACCGATTCGAGCGGACTCGGTCTCGCCGCGTCCGTGCCAAGCCACGCCTGAGCCGCCGCATTGCAGCCGAGGATCCAGCCGTCCTCGCTCAGCGCGAGCAGTCCCTCGGTCGGTGTTCCCAGCCCCTCGGGCTGGACGTGGATCTGCAGGCGCAGGCCATCCGCGTGGCGCGTCTGGAACAGGCGATGCTCCACCATCCGCGCCGCTGAGCGCACCAGCGCCAGCGTGTGCCGCTGGAAGCCACGCTGCTCACCGGAGATGTCCAGCACGCCCAGCACGCGTCCCTGCGGATCGCGGATCGGCGCCGCCGTGCAGCTGAGGAAGGCATTGCGCTCCAGGAAATGCTCGCCGCCGAGCACCGCCACCGGCCGCTGCTCCGCCAGCGCGGTGCCGATCGCGTTCGTGCCCCGCCAGCGCTCGTCCCAGATCGCGCCAGGCCGCAGCGCCACGCGCTGCGCGCGGTCGACGAAACGGCCATCGCCGAGCGCCCCCAGCAGCAGCCCCTGCGCGTCGGCCAGGATCACCAGGCCATCGCCGTCGCGCGTCTGTTCGAAAAGGTCCTCCATCACCGGCCGGGCATGGGCGACCAGTTCATGCTGGCGCTCCAACGCCCGTTGGAGCTGCGCGCCCGATGCATGCGGCGCGCCGGGCGGTCGCCCGACGGGGCTCAAGCCGAAATCGCGGCTGCGCAGCCAGCTGCGGCTCAGCCCTTCGTCGAGCGTCTCGACGCTGAGCCGGCCGGTGTTCAGCAGCTCGCGCCGCGCGGCGCGCAGCAGTCGCGGCGCCAGTGCGGCGCCGCTCGGGGTTTTCACCATGCCGTTGTCTCCTTGGCATTTTTCGTGGACGTCACCGGCCCTTCGCGGGCTCTCGATCGTCTCGGCGGGTGATGCCCGCCGGGTTGAACCGGATTCAGCACCGACGTGTTCCATTCCGGAACACCTGTCCCCCTGTCCAGGCGTGTGGTCCAGCGTGGACCGATCCTGACCAACTCTGCCGCCGATGGGAAGAGGCTTTCCGCCCGGCAAACAGGGTCTTGCGTCCGAAGCCGGCGTTGGCACGGGCCATGCAATGAGGTCCTCGGCGTCCCTCGCCTCAACAACACGGAGACAACACCATGATCTACGCCAAGCCCAACGCGGCCGGCGCACCGCTGGCCTTCAAGAAGCGTTACGACAACTTCATCGGCGGCCAGTGGACGGCGCCGCGCGACGGCCAGTACTTCGACGTGATCACGCCCATCACCGGGCAGGTCTTCACGCAAGCGGCGCGCTCGACCGCCGCGGACATCGAACTCGCGCTGGACGCCGCGCATGCCGCTGCGGAAAAGTGGGGCGCCACCTCCGCGGCCGAGCGCGCCAACGTGCTGCTGCGCATCGCCGACCGCATCGAGCAGAACCTGGAACTGCTCGCCTACGCGGAGACCGTCGACAACGGTAAGCCCATGCGCGAGACGCTGAACGCCGACCTGCCGCTGGCGGTCGACCACTTCCGCTACTTCGCCGGCTGCCTGCGGGCGCAGGAAGGCGGGCTCAGCGAGATCGACGCCAACACCATCGCGTACCACTTCCACGAGCCGCTGGGCGTGGTCGGCCAGATCATCCCGTGGAACTTCCCGATCCTGATGGCGGCCTGGAAGCTGGCACCGGCGCTGGGCGCGGGCAACGCGGTCGTGCTCAAGCCGGCCGAGTCCACACCGGTCAGCATCCTGGTCCTGGCCGAGCTGGTCGCGGACCTGCTGCCGCCTGGCGTGCTCAACATCGTCAACGGCTACGGCAAGGAAGCCGGCATGCCGCTGGCGCAGAGCAAGCGCATCGGGAAGATCGCGTTCACCGGCTCCACGGCGACGGGCCGCGTCATCGCGCAGGCGGCGGCGACCAACCTCATCCCTGCGACGCTGGAACTCGGTGGCAAGAGCCCGAACGTCTTCTTCCCCGACATCGCCGCGCAGGACGACGACCTGTTCGACAAGGCGATCGAAGGCCTCGTGCTCTTCGCATTCAACCAGGGCGAGGTCTGCACCTGCCCGTCGCGTGCGCTGATCCATGAATCGATCTACGACAAGTTCATCGCCCGCGCGATCGACCGCGTGAAGGCGATCAAGCAGGGCAACCCGCTCGACACCGAGACGATGATGGGCGCGCAGGCCTCGTCGATGCAGCTGGACAAGATCCTGTCGTACTTGGAGATCGGCAAGCAGGAAGGCGCGCAGTGCCTCATCGGCGGCGGACGCGCGCAGCTGGGCGGCGATCTGGCGGGCGGCTACTACATCGAGCCGACGCTCTTCAAGGGCACCAACGACATGCGGATCTTCCGCGAGGAGATCTTCGGCCCGGTGCTGGCGGTCACGACCTTCAAGACGGAGGAGGAGGCCCTGCGCATCGCCAACGACACGCCGTACGGGCTGGGCGCGGGCGTGTGGTCGCGCGACATCAACACGGCCTTCCGCATGGGCAAGGGCATCAAGGCCGGCCGCGTCTGGACGAACTGCTATCACGCCTACCCCGCACACGCGACCTTCGGCGGCTATAAGGAGTCGGGCATCGGTCGCGAGACCCACAAGATGATGCTGGACCACTACCAGCAGACGAAGAACCTGCTCGTCAGCTACTCCCAGAAGAAGCTCGGATTCTTCTAACGGAGTCCTAAGCCCCAAGGCCCGCAGGCAGTGAACGCGGGTGGGGCCGGAATGTCGCTGGGGGTTCCCGGAGGGATGCCCCCTGCGACGTGGAGTGCCCGCGCTTGGCCATCCGGAGTCGGTCGTCGCCCTGCTCCATCGCCGAAGCCCGAGAACAATACAAATGTTCAATTAAAAGACATTTGTTTGTATCCACGGCGAATTCTCTCTAGAATCCGCCGCCATGACGCCCCCCAAGGAACTCTCCTCGAAGGAACAGCTGCTCTCGCTCGTCGAGGCCAACCCCTTCATCGGCCAGCAGGAGCTGGCGGACCAACTGGGGCTCTCGCGCTCCGCCGTGGCCGGCCATCTGGGGCAGTTGACGCGGGAAGGCCGCATCCTCGGCCGCGCCTACGTGCTGCCGCAGCGCCAGCCCATCGTCTGCATCGGCGGCACGAACCTGGACCGCAAGCTGCGCGCCGTCGGCCCGCTGCGGATGGGCAGCTCGAATCCGGCGCAGCAGCATGAGTCCGCAGGCGGCGTCGCCCGCAACATCGCGGAGAACCTCGCGAGGCTCGGCCTGCCGGTGCACCTGTTGACCGCTGTCGGCCGAGATGCGGCCGGGCAGACGCTGCTGGCGCAGTTGCAGGGGCTCGGTGTCGATTGCGCGGGCTGTCTGCAGGCCGCGGACGCGGCGACGGGCAGCTACACGGCCGTGCTCGATCCCGACGGCGAAATGGTGCTCGCGCTCGCCCACATGGAATTGACGGATCGGCTGGACCCTGCCTTCCTGCGCCAGACCGCGCCGCAACGCGCGCCGGCGCGCTGGCTGGTCGCCGACCTGAACCTGCCGCGCGAGACGCTCGACGAGCTGCGCGCCGAGGCGCGTCTGCGCGGCCAGCGCCTGCTGCTGGTGGCCGTGTCGGAACCGAAGATGGCGCGGCTCGGCGCCGACCTGCGCGGCGTCGAACTGCTGGTGCTGAATCGCGGCGAATTGCAGGCGCTCGTGGGCCGGGCCTTGCCTGATGACGACGCCTTGCGCGCCGCGTGGCGATCGCTGCATGAAGCGGGACTGCAACGGCTCGTGATGAGCGACGGCGCCGAAGGCGTCCGTTTCTCCGAAGGCGGCGAGCTTGTCCTGCTTCCGCCACCGCGGCTGGAACCGGCCTCGATCCGCGAGGTCACCGGCGCCGGCGATGCGCTGACCGCCGGCATCGCCGCCGCGCTGCACCGCGATCCCGACGACCTGCGCGGCGCCTGCGCGCTCGGCCTCCAGCTGGCAGCGCTGACGCTGCAGAGCGACGCCACCGTCAGCGAAGCGCTCAGCCCGGCGCTGCTCGTCTGATCGCGATCGACGCAGACCCGCATCCGTATCCGTATCCGTATCCGTATCCACGACGGATCAAACACGAATCCAAGAGAGACCCCATGACCACGCAAGACCTGATCGACCAGAACCTCATCGACTTCTCGCCCGAAGTGGCCAAAGCGCGCGCCGAGGGCCGCCCGCTGGTGGCGCTGGAGTCCACGATCATTTCGCACGGCATGCCCTATCCGCAGAACGTGCAGACGGCGCGCGAGGTCGAGGCCATCGTGCGCGAACACGGCGCGGTGCCCGCGACGATCGCAGTGCTGGACGGGAAGATCCGCATCGGCCTGAACGACGCGCAGCTCGAACTGCTGGGCCAGTCGCCCGACGCGATGAAGCTGAGCCGCCGCGACCTGCCCTTCGCGCTGGCGACGGGCCGCGTCGGCGCCACGACGGTGGCCGCGACGATGATCTGCGCGCGTCTGGCCGGCATCGAGGTCTTCGTCACCGGCGGCATCGGCGGCGTGCATCGCGGCGCGGAGACCTCCTTCGACATCTCCGCCGACCTGCAGGAGCTGGCCCGCACGCCGGTGGCCGTGGTCTGCGCCGGCGCGAAGAGCATCCTCGACCTGGCATTGACGCTGGAATACCTGGAGACGCACGGCGTGCCGGTGCTGTCGGTGGGCCAGGAGAACTTCGCCGCGTTCTACACGCGCGACAGCGGCTTGAAGGCGGACTTCCGTATCGACGCGCCAGCGGATCAGGCGCGGTTCCTGCGCACGAAGTGGGCGCTCGGACTGGGCGGCGGTGCGGTGATCAGCAATCCAGTGCCGGCGGCGCATGAGATGCCCCAGGCCGTCATCGACGGCTTCGTCGAGCAGGCGCTGAAGGAAGCCGCCACGCAGGGCATCAGCGGCAAGGCGGTCACGCCCTACCTGCTCGCCCGGATCAAGGACCTCAGCGGCGGCGCCAGCCTCGTCACCAACATCGCGCTGGTGAAGCACAACGCCGTCGTCGGCGCGGCGCTGGCCAAGGCACTGGCCCTCTGACGCCTCCCGGAAACGCTCGTTCACGCTCCAATCGCACAGGTTTTCCTCCCGCTCGCGCAGGATTAACCTGAACGAAACAATCATCGAAAGAGCCGGACTTAACCTTCCGCGCCCTCAGGGAGCTTTGCAAAGCGCTCCCTGGATGACCTGTCGTTGGAGAACGTGTTCATGCGCCGCAAGCCCCTTGTCCTGTCATTGATCGTCATCCTGCTCATCGCGGGAGGGGGATGGTGGTGGAAGTCGCGCGCTGCCTCGCGTGACGGCGGCGAAGCCGGCCCGGCGGCGGCCGCGCGCGGCGCCTCGGGCCCCGCCGGCGCCCAGACGGTCGGCGTGGTCACGGCGCAGCGCCGGGACGTCCCGGTCACCGTCGAGGCCTCCGGCACCGTCACCCCGATCAACCAGGTCGACCTCCGCGCCCAGACCACGTCGACCATCCGCGACGTGCTCGTCCACGACGGCCAGACGGTCACCAAGGGCCAGGTCCTGTTCCGCTTCGACGAACGCGCGGACCGCGCCAACCTCGACAAGGCCAAGGCCCAGCTCGCCCGCGACAAGGCCGCCCTCGGCGACCTGCAGCGCCAGTACGAACGCGCCAAGGACCTGCTGGCGCAGAACTTCGTCGCGCAGAGCGCCCTCGACACCGCGCTGGCCAGCCTGCAGGGCGGCCGCAGCCTCGTCGACGCGGACGCCGCCGCCGTCGAATCCGCGTCCGTCGCGCTCAGCTACAACGAAATCCGCGCGCCCTTCGCCGGCCGCGCCGGCGCCGTGAACGTCTGGCCCGGCAGCCTGGTCCAGGCGAGCGCGACAGGCACGCCGCTGGTCAACATCGTCCAGATCGACCCGATCGCCATCAGCTTCAACTTGCCCGAGACCGAGCTCGCCCCCGTGCTCGACGCCATGCGTCCTGGCGCCACCGGCGCGCAGGTCACGCCACCCGAGGTGCAGGTCGTCCTGCCGACCATCGAGGGCGGCCCTTCCCGGAAAGACAGCAAGGGCGGCAAGGCCGTCGAATCGGTCGCCCGCGGCAAGCTGACCTTCGTCGACAACCTCGTCGACGCGACCACCGGCACGATCAAGCTGAAAGCCGAGTTCACGAACGACGCGCAGAAGCTCTGGCCCGGCCAGTACCTGCGCGTGCGCATGACGCTGCGCAGCATGAAGGACGCGGTCGTGATCCCGCAGGCCGCGATCATCCTGCGCGGCAACGACCGCCAGGTCTACGTCGTCGGCCCCGACAAGACCGCCCAGCTCAAGCCGGTGAAGCTGCGCTACACCTTCGGCGAGATGGCCGTCGTCGACGGCGTCGACGCGGGCGCGAGCGTGGTGCTCGACGGCAAGCAGAACCTGCGCCCCGGCACGCCGCTGCGCACGCAGCCCGCCGCCGTCGATCCGGCCGCCGCCGCGCGCCTGGCCGCGGCCTCGGCCGCCGCGGGCGGCGGCGCCTCCGGCAACGACGTCGCCGCGCCCTGATCCCGGCCTTCCGGTCCACGCCTTCGACGCCTTGATGCTCCGAAGCCTTCAGCCCTCGCGGAAGCTGCCATGAATCTCACCGAACTCTTCATCCGCCGGCCGGTCATGACCGTGCTGCTGAACGTCGCGCTGGTCGTCGCCGGCATCGCCGCCTGGAGCCGCATCCCGGTCGCCGCGCTGCCCAGCTTCAACACGCCGGTCATCAACGTGCAGGCCACGCTGCCCGGCGCCAGCCCCGAGACGATGGCCTCGTCCGTCGCGCTGCCGCTGGAGAAGCAGTTCTCCACGATCGCCGGCATCACGACGATCTCCTCGACCAACACGCTTGGCAACAGCTCGCTGACGCTGGAGTTCGACTCCGCGCGCGACATCGACGCCGCCGCGGTCGACGTGCAGGCCGCGCTGTTCCGCTCGCTGCGGGCGCTGCCGGTCGAGATGACGACCCCGCCGTCCTACCGCAAGGTCAACCCGGCCGACGCGCCGGTGCTGCTGGTGGCGCTGACCTCGCCGTCGATCAACCTGTCCGAGCTCAACGACTACGCCGAGAACCTGATCACCCCCAGCCTGTCGACCATCGACGGCGTGGCGCAGGTCTCCATCTACGGCCAGAAGCGTTTCGCGGTGCGCATCAAGGCGCGCAACGAGCTGCTCCAGCAGCGCAACATCACGCTCGACGAGCTGCAGGCCGCCGTCAAAGGCGCCAACGCCAACACCCCCGTCGGCACGCTGGACGGCGCGCGCCAGACGCTGACCATCCAGGCCAACAAGCAGCTGCGCGACGCCAACGCCTTCGGCAGCATCGTCGTGGCCACGCGCAACGGCGCGCCGGTGTTCCTGCGCGACGTGGCCGATGTCCAGGACAGCTACGAGACGGTCAAGTCCTTCTCCAACTTCAACGGCGAGCGCTCCATCGTGCTGGCCGTGCAGCGCCAGCCCGATGCCAACACGGTCAAGGTCGTCGACGCGGTGAAGGCGATGCTGCCGCGCTTCGCCGCGCAGCTGCCGGCCTCGGTGCAGATGAGCACGCTCAACGACCGCTCGGTGTCGATCCGCGAAGGCCTGCACGATGTCTACTTCACGCTGGCGCTCACGGTGGCGCTGGTCGTGATGGTGATCTTCCTGTTCCTGCGCCGCATGGTCGCGACGCTGATCCCGACGCTGTCGCTGCCGATCTCGCTGATCGGCGCGGTGACGCTGCTGTTCGCGCTGGGCTACAGCCTGGACAACATCTCGCTGCTGGGCATCACGCTGGCCGTGGGCCTGGTCGTCGACGACGCGATCGTGATGCTGGAGAACATCTACCGCCACGTCGAGGACGGCATGGCGCCCTTCGACGCCGCGATCCGCGGCGCGCGCGAGATGGCTTTCACCATCATGTCGATCTCGATCTCGCTGATCGCGGTGCTGATCCCGATCTTCTTCATGCCGGGCGTGATCGGGTTGCTGTTCCATGAGTTCGCCGTCGTCGTGTCGCTGGCGATCGGCGTGTCGGCCGGCGTGTCGCTGACACTGGTGCCCATGCTGTGCAGCCGCTTCCTCAGCAGCCATCACGAGGTCGAGGAGAACGCGCTCGGCCGCACCTTCGAGGCCGGCTTCGGCTGGGTGTTGAACAAGTACACGGCGTCACTGGACTGGGCACTGGCGCGCCGCTGGGTCGTCGGCGTGGTGGCGCTGGCCACCTTCATCGCCAGCGCGTGGCTCTGGATCGTCATCCCCAAGGGCTTCTTCCCGGAAGAGGACATCGGCCAGATCCAGGCCAGCACCGAGGCGGCCGAGGACATCTCCTTCGCCGCGATGACGGTGCTGCAGGAACGCGTCGCGCAGATCGTGCAGGACGATCCGTCGGTGTCGTCGGTGTCCGCCGCGGTGGGCGGCGGCGGCGGGGGCGGCAACGTCAACACGGGGCGCCTGTTCATCAACCTGAAATCGCGCGGCGAGCGTCCGCCGATGCCGCAGGTGCTGGAGCAGCTGCGCAAGAAGCTGCGCGGCGTGCCCGGCATCGCGGTCTACCTGCGGCCGGTGCAGAACCTGCAGCTCGGTGGCCGGCAGTCCAAGAGCCGCTACCAGTTCACGCTGCAGTCGGTCAGCACCGGCGAGCTCAACACCTGGGCCGTGAAGCTGCAGGACAAGCTGCGCAACGACCCGGTGTTCCGCGACGTCACCAGCGACTCGCAGCTGCGCGGGCTGCAGGCCAACCTCGTGATCGACCGCGAGCGCGCCACGCTGCTGGGCGTGCAGATGCAGGACCTGCGCAACGCGCTGTACTCCGCCTTCGGCGAGCGCCAGGTCTCCAGCATCTACGCGGAGAGCAACACCTACCAGGTGATCATGGAGGCGACCGACAGCGACCGCCTCAGCGAGGACGCCTTCGACAAGATCTATCTGCGCGGCAAGAACAACACGATGGTGCCGCTGACGGCCTTCGCGAGCGTGAAGCGCGAGCTGGGCCCGACGGCGGTCAACCACCAGGGCCAGTTGCAGGCGATCACGCTGAGCTTCAACCTCGCGCCGGACGTGCCGCTGGGCACGGCCACGGGCAAGATCGACCAGTTCACCAAGGAGATCGGCCTGCCGCCGTCCATCATCACCAGCTACGGCGGCGACGCGGCGGTGTTCAAGGACTCGCAGGGCGGACAGCTGCTGTTGATCGTGCTGGCGATCGCGGTGATCTACGTGCTGCTGGGCGTGCTCTACGAGAGCTACATCCATCCGCTGACCATCCTGGCGGGGTTGCCCTCGGCGGCGGTGGGCGCGCTGCTGACGCTGCAGCTTGCGGGCATGGAGCTGACCATCATCGCGACGATCGGCATCCTGATGCTGGTGGGCATCGTGAAGAAGAACGCGATCATGATGATCGACTTCGCGCTCGACGCGCAGCGCAACGGCGGCATGACGCCGCCGCAGGCGATCCGCGAGGCCTGCATCCTGCGCTTCCGCCCGATCATGATGACGACGCTGGCCGCGCTGATGGGCGCGCTGCCGATCGCGCTGGGCCTGGGCGCCGGCGCGGAACTGCGCCAGCCGCTGGGCCTGGCGGTGGTCGGCGGTCTGATCCTGTCGCAGGCCGTGACGCTCTACATCACGCCGGTGATCTACCTGGCGTTGGACCGGTTCAGCGGGAAGGGGCCGGATACACGGGAGGTGGAGGAGACGCGGCTCACGGAACACCCGGCGCATCCGGTGGCAGGCAGCGCGGACTGAGCGCATGACGAGGCGCACGACGGAGCGTCTGTACATCGAACTTTGAACGCTTTCGTCGCGGCATGAACTCAGTTGTCATGCCGATCGAAACTTCCTTCTGCGCTTCATCCTCCCTGTCGCCGTCGTCGTCCGCATTCGATGTGGAACCGACAGCGCCATGGCCCACTCAACAGGCCTTCGAAGAGCAGCTGCTGGCGCTGAGTCGCCTCCCCATCGGGGCAGGCGGCTCTCCGTCCGAAGCTGCGGAGGCCGAACGCCTCTACGACCTGGCATCGCCCATCAAGCGCTTGCTGGACGACACAGCGCCGTACCCTGACGATTTCACCCTGCGACACAGGGTGGCAACGATTGGGGCCGCTGTCGACTACGGGCGCTTGCCTGTGGAACACGCTCGAAGGCTCCTGGTACCCGACGAACCGTCTTGGTTGACCAGCCTGAACACCTGCCGGCGCGTCCGTCTGGCGCATGACACGCTCCAGACCCTTGCCAAGGGCTTCATGTCGAGAGAAGACGGGGTCGTCACGGATGCCGGCAAGTCGCTGTTCCTGCAGATGCTCGAAGTCAAGGGCGATTCGCCGAGCCAGGTCCTGCTCAGCATGGAGCTGTTCCATCCGGCGGTCCACTGGTTGCCAAGCCTCGATCGGGACAAGGCCAAGTTGGCCGGTCGGCTGCTCGACTTGATGGACCAGATGCAATTCACCGACGCTCAGATGGATCAGGTTCGCGACGTGCCTCGCAAGCAACCGCCTCCGGCGCCCGCAGGGTTCCTTGACCGGCGCGCATGACCTGACCCCCTGCGGCGTTTGAAGGCCGTCTTCAGCGTCGCTGCCTGGCCCCGAATGGGCTGCCCCCTACACCCCGCTCACTCCTTATGCCGATCGACTTCTCGAGCCGCGCGTGCTCGTCCGTGTCCCTGTCATCGCCTGGGTCCGAACCCGACCTGGCGCCGCCAACGTCCTGGCCTGCAGAAAAGGTCTTCAACGAGTTGCTGCAGCAGCTGCGTGACCTTCCCGTCCCAGCGCGACGCCCGCTCCCGGCGGGCCCGTCGGCGGCCCCGTACGACGCGCGGCTCGGGAGCATGGATCGAGCTGCTTCAGAGGCCGAGCGCATCTATGACCTCGCCTCCCCCATCAAATGCCTGCTGGACGAGTCCGTGCCCTTCCCCAATCCCCCCTACACGACGTGCCGCAGGCTGCAGACGATCGTGTCGGATTTTCAACAGGGACTTCTGTCTGAAGGACACGTCCGACGACTGCTGGTGCCGGGCGAGCCTTCCTGGCTCGACCAGTTGAATACGCCACGACGGATCAAGTTGGCGTCGGTCCTGTTTCACGCGTTCCGAAGTCTCAGCATCAGTGAGCCCTTCGCGGACGCCGACCGATCGTTGTTCCGCTGGCTGTTCGGGATCGAGGGCGACTCGCCGAGCCGCGTCGTACTCAACATGGACCTGATCGCGGAGCCTTTGTTCTTTCAGACCGGCATGGACCGTCAGAAGGCCGACTTGGTCGATGACATGACCCGCAACATGGACAGGTTTGGATTCACTAGCGACGAGATCTTCAAGGCGCTCGGTGTTCCCCTCAGGCAAACGCCTACCTCGCTATCGTTGTCAGGTTCCTGACCTTCCCGTCGAGCTTCCTGCGGGACGCCGATGCCGCCGCCGGTCGGGCGGCGCTCCGGCAAGTGCTAGAGATCGTCCTGACCCCCTTGCGTCGCCGCGCTGGCTCAGCGCGGCGGCGTGAAACTCCGGCGCGCCAGCGCCGCCGCATCGCGCCCGATGCACCCCGGCGCGTGATCGTTGATCAGCCCCATCGCCTGCATGAACGCGTAGACCGTCGTCGGGCCAACGAACTTCCAGCCGCGCTTCTTCAGTTCCTTGGAGAGCGTCACGGACGTCTCCGACGTCGGCCGCACATCGCCGCCCTCCTCTGGATCCTCGTAGCGCCAGAAGAACGCGGCCAGCGAGCCGGCCTCCTTCTGCAGTTCGAGCGCGCGGCTCGCGTTGTGGATCGCCGCCTCGATCTTGCCGCGGTGGCGCACGATGCCCTCGTCCGCGAGCAGCCGCGCGACATCGGCCTCGCCGAATTTCGCGACCTTGGCGATCTCGAACTGGCGGAACGCTTTCCGGAAGTTCTCGCGCTTGGCGAGGATCGTCCGCCACGACAGCCCCGACTGGAAGCCCTCCAGGCAGAGCTTCTCGAACAGCCGCCGATCCTCGTGGACGGGGTAGCCCCATTCCTTGTCGTGGTAGTCGCGGTACATGTCGAAGCCGGGCGCCTCGCACCACTTGCATCGCCACTGGCCGTCCGGCCCTTGCGCCAATCGATCGCTCATCGCCGCCCTCCCAGGCGTGTCATGGACGCGCGATTCTGGCCCGAACGCCGCCCCGGCCTTGGCAGCAGTTCAACCGCCGGCCGTCTTGTGGAAGACCGCTTCGTCCCCCGGCCACGTGTGCACGCGCGCCTCGATCAGGTCGAGGACGTGCACGAAGGCGCTGCCCGCGCCGTAGTACGGGTCGGGTACCTCGTCCAGGCCCAGTCCTGTCATCCCGGCGAGGAACAGCCCCAGCTTCGCCGGAGAGACCGCCGGACGCACCACCTTCAGGCCGCGCAGCACGTTGCGGTCCATCGCCAGGATCAGGTCGTAGCGATCGAAGTCCTCAGTCTTCACCTTGCGCGAGCGCCAGCGCCGGTCCATGCCGTAGCCGCGCTGCTCCAGCACCGCGAGCGCGCGCTTGTCGACCGGGTGCGCGCGCGACGAGGCGAACACGCCGGCCGAGTGCACCTCCGTCAGGCCGAGTTCTCCGGCGCGCAGCCGCAGCACGGCCTCGGCCATCGGCGAGCGGCACAGGTTGGCCGCGCAGACCAGCAGCAGTCGGGTCACCGGGGCGACGCTTCCGGGCTCAGAGCGCCAGTTCGGCGCGCATGGCGTCGATGACGCCCTTGTAGTCGGGCTTGCCGAAGATCGCCGAGCCCGCCACGAAGGTGTCCGCGCCCGCGGCCGCGATCTCGCGGATGTTGTCGACCTTCACGCCGCCGTCGATCTCCAGGCGGATGTCGCGGCCGCTGGCCAGGATCATCGCCTTGGCCTGCTGCAGCTTCTTCAGCGCGCCGGGGATGAAGCTCTGGCCGCCGAAGCCCGGGTTGACGCTCATGATCAGCACCAGGTCGACCTTGTCGATGACCCACTCCAGCACGTCCAGCGGCGTGGCCGGGTTGAACACCAGGCCCGCCTGCGCGCCTTCGGCCTTGATCAGCTGGATCGTGCGGTCGACGTGCGCGCTGGCCTCGGGGTGGAAGCTCACCAGATTCGCGCCCGCGCGGCAGAAGGCCTGCGCCAGGCTGTCCACCGGCTGCACCATCAGGTGGACGTCGATCGGCGCCGGCGTGCCGTCCGGCTTCACGGCGTGTTTCTTCAGCGCCTCGCAGACCATCGGGCCGAAGGTCAGGTTGGGCACGTAATGGTTGTCCATCACGTCGAAGTGGATCCAGTCCGCGCCGGCGGCCAGCACGTTGCGGACTTCCTCGCCGAGCTTGGCGAAATCGGCGGACAGGATGCTGGGGGCGATGCGGTAGGTGGGCGGGTTCATGGCAGGGCGGGCGCGGAGCCGCTGGCGGGGAAAGTCGACGATTGTAGAAAGGCGGCGGCATGCCTGGGCGCCAGTGCCTCCTGCTCAACGGTAACGTTCGGCGAGCCGCGCGATCTCCCCGGAAGCGCTCAGCTGGCGCAGGCGGTCGGTCAGGCGCTCCACCACCGCCTCGGGCAGCTGGCGCGAGACGACGACGTACTGGGTCTCTTCCTCGAAGACCTGGGGCCCGATGCGCACGCGGGACTCCAGGCCCGCGCCGCGCGCCGCCTGGCGCAGGTTGAAGTCCTGGCCGTAGACCCCGCCGGTGCGGCCACGCACCAACATCTGCAGCGCTTCCTTGTCGCTGCGCGCGGATTCGAGGAAGGAGACGTCCGCCTCCTGCAAGGTGGAGGCCAGCTTGGTCCCCTGCGCCAGCAGCAGCGGCTGGCGCCGCGAGAAGGCGCGCAGCTCGTCCCAGGTGCGCGGAGCCCGCTCGTCGCCAGCGCGCACCGCCAGCACATGCGAGATGCGGTACAGCGGCACCGGCAGATAGCGCATCAGCGCATGGCGATGCTCCGACTTGAGGAGGCAGAAGAACACGTCCAGGTCGCCGTTGCTCAGCATCAGCTCGAGCCGCCGCAGCGGGACCGACTGGTTCAGGCCCTCGATGTGCAGGTCCGGATCGGTCCGCATCACGGCCTCGGCGATCTCGCCGCACAGGCCGGGGCGTTTCGGATCGCCCGAGGCGTACTTGGCCGGCGCGCCGGCCTGCGCAGCGCTGCGCAGCGTCAGCGGCCCCGTCGCGCCCGCGCCCGGCACGGCGGGCACCGCGGGTCCGGACGGCGCCGCCAGCGCCGAGTTCGCGGCCACCAGGCCGACGTCGACGACGACCGAGGCGACCACGCCGACCAGCGCGCAGCCGCGCGCCATGGCCTGGCGTCGATTGGGACCGGAAACTGCCAACGGGTGTCCTGCCCTTGTCTCCATGACGGATGGCGTCCGGTGCGTGCCGGTCGCGTGTGGTGGTCCGTTCGAGCGGGTTCTGTTTTTTTGCTCTGTGCGGTAGCCAGCATAGCCCACGTGGGGCTCCGCAGATTCCCTAGAATCGGTCGATGGCACATCCGCACTTCCATTGCAGCGTCGCCGTCGAGCCGCTCGCCGACCAGACCTTCCCGGACCGCAACGAGTTTGCGTACGCCTACACCGTGACCATCGAGAACCGGGGCGACGTCACCGCCCAGCTCATCGGCCGCCACTGGACCATCGTCGACGGCAACGGCAAGGAGCAGGAAGTGCACGGGCTGGCCGTCGTCGGCCACCAGCCGCTGCTGCAGCCGGGCGAGCGTTTCCAGTACAGCTCCTGGGCGCAGATCGCGACCCGCCACGGCACGATGAGCGGCCGCTTCCTGTGCGTCACGGACAAGGCCGAGGTCTTCCACGCCGATGTGCCCGAGTTCCTGCTGGCCGATTCCGGCTCCCTGCATTGATGTTCCGTCGCCAGGGCTGGGACCTCACCGCGCTGCTCAACGCGGCGCATCCGCAGGCGCCGCTGGCCGAGCGCAACCTCTGGCTGGTGCGATTGATCGAATGGCTGCGGCACGCGCCGCTCAAGGATGACCGGGCTCCGGCGTCCGCATCGGCGGCGCCGGCCGCGGCCGCCGCGACAAACCCGTCCACGCTCGGAGACGAACCGGCACCGCCCGCGGTGACGCCCGCGGCGCCCTCCGCCCCGCTGCCGATCCGCCGCCTGAAGTACCTGCTCCGCATGCTGGAGCGCCACCCCGACCATGCAAAGGCCTTCGCCGCGGTCATCGCCAGCGTCTGGGCCGACGTCGACGCGATCAGCCTGTTCGCCGAGGTCGGTTTCGCACCGCGCATGGCGCTGTGGAACGAGTTCCTCGGCCGCCTGCGCCGGCGTCTGCTGCCGCTGAGCGCGGACACCAAGGACCTGTCCGAACTATTCGAACTGCTGTTCCCGCACGAGGCCGACGAGCAGTGGATCAACGCCGTCGACGACGAACTGCTGGAGCGCCTGGGCCTGCTCTTCGCCGGCGCGCCCGAGGGCGACTGGCGCGAGGAGATGCGCGCTGCGATCACGGTGCTGGTGAGTTCGGTGCGCTCGGCCGGCCTGTCCGGCGCGCTGCGCGTGCGCATGGATCCGCAACTGCTGGCGCGGCGTCCGTTCCGCAATCTCGCGACCGCATGGGAGCAGGTCGAGCACGCGCTGGTCGAGCACGACCGCGCCGCGCTGCCCGGCCGGCTGCAGTACCTGCGCGGCCTGCTCGATGAATGCCGCGCAGCAGTGCGCTCCGTGCCGGACCACCTGGAGGAACACGGCGTCTCGGTGGATCTGATGTTCGGCGTCGAGCAGATGCAGGCGCGGCTGCGCCGCGTCGAGGATCTCCTCGCGGTGCTGCTGGCGGATCATCCGCAGCGCGAGCTGCTGCGGCTGGTGGCGGCCCTGGTGGCCGTCGTGCACGACCGCCGAAGCATCCGGACGCTGTTCGCGCGGCATTACTCGCTGCTGGCGCGCAAGGTCGCCGAACGCAGCGCCGAGACCGGCGAGCACTACATCACCCGCAACCGCGAGGAGTACGGCGACATGCTGCGCCGCGCCGGCGGCGGCGGGCTGGTGATCGCGGGCACGACCTTCATGAAGTTCGCGATCATGGCGCTGGGGCTGTCCGCGTTCTGGGGCGGCTTCTGGTCGGGCGTGAACTACGCGGGCAGCTTCGTGCTGATCCTGCTGTTGCACTGGACCGTCGCGACCAAGCAGCCGGCGATGACTGCGCCGGCATTGGCCGACAAGCTCCGCCACATCGACAGCGACGCGGGCCTGCAGGCCTTCGTCGACGAGGTCGCGCACCTGTTCCGATCGCAGACGGCGGGGATCATCGGCAACCTCGCGCTGGCGGCGCCGATGGTGCTGGTCGTGCAGTTGGCGGCGTGGCTGAGCTTCGGCAAGCCGCTGGTCGGCGTGAAGGAAGCCGAGCATGTGCTGCACTCGCTGACCGTGCTGGGCCCGTCGCTGTTCTTCGCCGCGTTCACCGGGGTGCTGCTGTTCGCCTCCAGCCTGATCGCGGGCTGGGTCGAGAACTGGTTCGTCTTCCACCGGCTGGACAGCGCGATCGCATGGAACCCGCGCATCGTCGCGCGGCTAGGCGCGAGCCGCGCGGGGCGCTGGTCCCGTTGGTGGCGCGACAACATCTCGGGGCTCACGGCCAACATCAGCCTGGGACTGATGCTCGGCCTGGTGCCGGCGCTGCTGGGCTTCTTCGGCCTGCCGATCGAGGTGAGGCACGTGACGCTGTCGACCGGCCAACTGGCCGCGGCGGCGGGGGCGCTCGGGTTGGACGTGCTCAAGCACTGGCCGTTCTGGCTCTGCGTGATCAGCATCCTGGGCACCGGCGTGCTGAACGTGGGCGTCAGCTTCTTCCTGGCGTTCAAGGTGGCGTTGCGCTCGCGCGGGATCCGGCTCGCGGACCAGAAGCGCGTGCGCGCGGCGATCTGGACGCGGATGCGCCGTCAGCCGATGAGCTTCCTGGTGCCGCCGAAGGGCTGAGGCCCGGACGCTGGCGCCGGTATGCGGCGCCGCTCAGGCGGCGTCGCGGTCGTCGGGCCGCTCGCCGCCCTTGCGGCCGGAGAACATCGTCCACCAGACGATGAAGACGAGCAGCGCGAGGGCGCCGAGCGCCTCCAGCAAAATCACGCCCATGATTCGTGGTCCGATCCGTAGCAGAACTCGCCGCTGGAGCGCGGCGCTGGCGATTCTAGGCGCGCTGGGCGCAGGCACCGCGGCCCTCGTGGCGCCCGTCGCGTCCGCCACCGGATTGCCGGTCGATCCCGAGAAGCTGCTCAACGGCGAGGACGACACCGCCGGCCGGCACGTGCTGCAGCGCGAGCGCGCCCGCTGGGTCGCCGCCGCGTGGAACGAGTTGCCCGGCTGGGGCCAGGACCGCGCGCTGGAATGGTGGCCCGCGATGCTGCGCGGCTGCGAGAAGCCGATGCCCGGCTGGGCCGCGATCTGCACGCAGGCCCGCAGCTTCAAGCCGGGCGGCGACTGGGACGCGATGGTCTGGCTGATGAAGCGCCTGCAGCCCTACCGCGTCGAATCGCCCGAGGGTCAGCGCGAAGGCGTGGCGACCGGCTACTACGAGCCGGAACTCGCCGCGCGCCGCCTGTCGCAGGGCGACTTCCGCGTGCCGCTGCTGGCGCCGCCGCAGGACTTGGCGCAGCGCAAGCCCTACGACACGCGCCAGCAGATCGAGAGCAACGCGTCGCTGGCCCGGCTGAGCCTGGCCTGGGTGCAGGATCCGCTGGACGCGCTGGTGATGCAGATCCAGGGCAGCGGCCGGCTGCGCGTGACCGAGCGCGACGGCACCAGCCGCTGGGTGCGGCTGTCCTTTGCAGCCCACAACGAGCAGCCGTACCGCTCGATGGGCCAGTGGCTGATCGCCCAGGGCGAATTGCGGGCGACGGAGGCCTCGTGGCCGGGCATCAAGGACTGGGGGCGGCGCAATCCGCAGCGGCTCAAGGAGGCGATGTGGGCCAACCCGCGCTACGTGTTCTTCCGTGAGGAACCGCTGCCCGATCTGGCGGTCGGACCGCGCGGGGGTCAGGGCGTGCCCCTGACGCCGGGGCGTTCGATCGCGGTGGACAAGGCCAGCATTCCCTACGGCACGCCGGTGTGGCTGGACACGACCGAGCCGCTGTCGACGACGCCCATGCGGCGGCTCGTGATGGCGCAGGACACCGGCGCGGCGATCGTCGGCGCGGTGCGGGCGGACTACTTCTGGGGCTGGGGCGAAGCGGCCGAGGCGCAGGCCGGCCGCATGAAGCAGCCGCTGCGGCTGTGGGTACTGTGGCCGAAGGCGCCGGGACCGGCCCGGACGGCCGGCTCTGCGCTCGGCCGGGCTGACGGCGGCACGGTCACTCGGTGACCTGGACGCCCTTCCAGAAGGCGACGCGGTCCTTGATCTCGGCGGCGGCCTCGGAGGGTTCCGGGTAATACCAGACGGCATCCGGGTTCATGTCGCCGTGGACCATCAGGCTAAAGTAGTGCGCCTGACCCTTCCACGGGCAGGACGTGCGGTGATTGCTGAACGTGGTGAACTCGCGCTTCAGCGAGGCGACGGGGAAGTAATGATTTCCCTCGACCACCACGGTGTCGTCGCTTTCGGCGATGACTTCGCCGTTCCAGATTGCCTTCATTCCAACTCCTCGTGCTCAAACGCTATTTCGCCCATCGGGGCAAGGACATCTTCGTCACCGCCGGCTCCGCGAGAGACCTCGCTCCCGGCAGTTTCGGGATCTGTGCGATCGGGGGCGGCGCGGAAGGCTGGTCCGTCGTCCACGTCGGCCCGGATGGCGATGCCGCCGACCTCGGCGGGGAGTACTACTTTGCCACCTCCGAGGAAGCCCTGGCGTTCCTGAAGGAACTGATCGACCTGATGGTGGATGGCGGGGAGCCGGAAGGGCTCCAGGAGGACTGAATCCGCCCGTGAGGCGATTAGGCGGCTTAATCGAATCAAATTTGATGCGATTAAGCCGCCTGAGGCGATTGGAGATTGAAATCGCATCAAATTTGAGGCGATTAATCACTACAATCGCCTCAAGATGGCAGACGACCTCCCGCTGATCTGGCAGGCCTCCAACTGGCCGCAACTTCATGTCGACCTGGAGCAGATCCAGGAAGCCTATTCACGCGCACGCCGATCGCAAGGCCTCGTGGAGGGAAGACTGGCGTTGATCGGCTTCGAGCATCGACGGGCCTTGGAAGCGGAGGCGTGGAGCCAGGACGCCCTGGCCACGGCTGCCATTGAAGGTGAACGCTACGACCTCGCCTCAGTCCGTTCATCCATCGAGCGTCGACTGGGCTTCGGCGAGGCCAATGCGCACGAGGCACCGCGCAACGTCGAAGGTCTTCTGGACATCATGGACGACGCCGTCAGGCGTGCCGCCAAGCCGTTGACACATGAACGCCTGCATGCCTGGCAAGCGGCGCTGTTCCCGACGGGCTACTCCGCCATGCGCAAGATCCTGGTCGGGGCCTACCGGACCCACGAGGAGCCGATGCAGATCGTCAGCGGTGGGCCAGGGCACGAGAAGATCCATTACGAGGCGCCCCCGTCCAATCGACTCCCAGTCGAAATGGAAGCCTTCGTCACCTGGTTCAACGGCACCGTCGGCAAAGATCCTTTGGTCACCGCTGCGATTGCTCATCTCTGGTTTGAAATCATCCATCCCTTCGAAGACGGCAACGGTCGCGTCGGCCGGGTGGTGATCGATCTGGTGCTCGCTCGGGAAATGGGTTTCAGCAGCCGTCTCATTCGCATGTCTCAACGGTTACTGGACAAGCGTAAGGAGTACTACGCCGAACTTGAAGCGGCACAGCACGCCTCCGTCGACGTCACGCGCTGGGTGCAATGGTTCCTGGAGCAGGTCCAGGTGGCGTGCGAAGACGCTGTGACCGTCATCGACAGCACCCTGAGCAAGGCTCGCTTCTGGACGGAGCATGAGAGCCTTGACATCACGCCTCGTCAGCGCAAGGTGCTCAACGTGCTGCTCGACGCGGGTCCCCATGGATTCGAGGGTGGGATGAGCGCGCGCAAGTACGTGAGCATTGCTTCAACATCGAGTGCGACTGCATCCCGGGAACTGCAGGACCTGGTGGAGCGCGGTTGCTTGCGACAGCTGGGAGCAGGTCGATCAACGCGGTATTACGTGGCCATCGATGGCTGGGGGCCCATGGCCGATACCGAAGGGGAGAACGCTCCCGCCTGAGGACTCACAACGGCTTCAGATCCTCCCCCACCACCCGCACCAGCAGGCCCTTGCCTTCGGGCGTCACGCGGAACTCGCCGTACTTCGCCGGCTGCCAGCGTTCGGCCTCGCCTTCCTTGAAGAACCAGGCGTCGGAGACGAAAGTCCACTGGCCGCCCTTGGGGGCCAGCTCCAGCACCTGCGCGCCGGCCGGCACCGCCTCTCCGGGCGCGAGCAGCTTCGGCGAGTGCGCGATGCCGCGCTCATCGAGCAGCACGGCGATGCGCGGACGCGCGCCCCAGAGCAGTGAAGCGTCCGGGTCGGAGCGGGAACGCCAGCCCACGCTCGGCAGGTCGTAGTTCAGGCGCATGTAGTCGCCCTGCATCAGCGAACGCGGATCCACCGGCGCCAGCTTCACGAAGACCGGGCGGCCGTCGGCGATGAGTTGCTCTCGGCTGGCGATCAGGACGTTCACCAGAACCAGCGCCAGCACGCCCGCGCCGAGCAGCAAGGCCACGCCGCCGCGAAGCGCGAGCGTCGGCCGTTTGCCCTCGTCGGATGAAGGCGCCGCCGGATGCCACGCCAGCCAACGCACCCACGCGGCGAGCGCTGCGCCCATCACGACCAGCGCCAGCGACTTGTGCGCGAGCGGCAGTTGCCATTCGTAGTACAGCGCGCCGATCGCCCACACCGCCGCCACGCCGGCGAGCGCGGCCAGCCGCCAGCGTCGCGTCGACGCCATCAGCGCGAGCACCAGCAGGATCCCGCCGAGCGCCGGCATCAGCGCGGAGAGTGCCGCCAGCACCAGCACCGGTGGCAACAACCTCGCGGAGCCGGTGGGACGCCAACGGCGCAGCAGCCACAGCGCGCCGGCCAGCGCGAACAGCACGGACAGCATCCGGCTCGCGCCGAGCAGGAACATCCGGGCACTCGTCAGCTCGTTGGCGACAACGCGCATGAAGCCACCACTCGAGAACGCGCCGACCGCCGTGAACGACCAGCCCGCCGCCACCGCATGCATCACCAGCACGGCCACCCACCAGCCCTTCAGCGCGGATTCGAGCGCCGCGGCCGCAGGCGCGGTGCGCGCCTCACGGCCCAGCCGGTCCTGAAGCACCCACAGCAGCCCGCCTTCCGCCAGCAGCAACGCTGCGGCGGTCAGCGACAGGCCGCCGTCGTGCTCGTACCAGGCCCTCGGCGCGATGCCCTCGACCCCCAGATGCCCGAGGTACCCCGCCAGCGCCGCCATGCCGACGCCGAGCAATCCCCGCAACCATCCCTGCTTCAGCAGCACGATCAGCGCCGCGACTATGGCCAGGTCGATCCACGCCGCGCCGGCATTCGAGAGATCGCGCTGCAGTCCATAACCGAGGCACACGAGCCCCGTCGGCAGCAGCGGCACCGCCGCCTGCTCCAGGAACAACGGCGTGGCGCGGCCTCGCAGCAGGACGACGGACAGGGCGATCAACGCGATGCCCTCGACGTACGGCATCGGGCCGCGGTTCCAGTCGCCGCCGAACAGCATCGCGAACAGGACGATGAACGGAGGCACCGCCAGCCAGGCGCCCAGCGCCGTCAGCAGCACCACCGGCCAGGGCCGCTCGGGACTGTCGACCTCGACGGGCACCAGGCCCTCGGCGCGCGCCTGCGCCATCCATTCCTGCGCGCTCATGCCCTCGCCTCCAGCGCGCGCACCCGCCGCATGATCAGGCTCACGCTGACCGCCAGCAACGCGCAGGCGACAAGGCCGATCAGGAAGACGCCGCCGATGTCGCCCTTGGTGTCGATGACCACGCGCGCCAGTCCCACGACCAGCAGCGTGTCGACCGCCAGCGCCAGCGCGCTCATCGCGTAGACCTCGCCGCGCCGCCACGCCAGCACGAGGCCCACGGCAATCACACCGAGTCCGAGGTAGTACTGCGGCGCCACATCCTTGGCGAAGAGCCCGCCCAATGCCGTGCCCGAGATCGCGATCACCGAAGCCAGCACTGCCACCCGCCACGCCCAGGGCTGCGACGTCGCGTCGGGTCGCATCGCCAGCCCGACGCACAGCACGCCGTACGCGACGAAGCCGATCGCATGCACCGGCACCGTGGACGCGTCGAAGCGCCACGAATGGCCGCCGAAAGTCTCCATCCACAAGCCGATTCCGGTCGCGACCACGAGCGCCCATGGCGTCCATGCCAGGTCCGAGCGCGCCGCCCAGGCGATCGGCAATCCGAGCGCTGCCCAGAGCGCGAAGAGCTGCCACGGATCAGCGCCGGTCTGGTAGGTCTGCCCGAAGAACGCCAACAGTCCGCCCAAGGTCAGGAAGGCCACCAGCGCCAGCGGCGCGCGCCACGGTCGCAGCATCGCCGCCGCGATCAGGCTCACGGCGAGCACCGCCTGCAACAACCCGAAGCGCATGACGCGGCCGAAGTCGTCCCAGTTCGCCGCGACCCACAGGATCAGCCCGAACCCGATCAACCCTGCCGCCAGCGCGCCCGCGCCGCGGCGCAACGGCGTCCACGGATCGCCCGGCGGATCATCGATCCCGCTGAGCACCCGCAAGCGCCGTGCGCTGGTCGCATCCAGCCCCTGCCGGGCCGTCCATTGGTACAACTGCTCGTGCAGACTCACGGGTTCCTCCCTCAGGATGCGACCGCCCGCAGGCGTCGCCGGTGATGTTCTTCGAGGGAGCCGATTCTTCCTCTCATCCTTCGTTCTCGCACTGGGAGTTCCACATGGGACAGATGATCGATTTCGTACGCCCTGACGGCGGCACCACCGCCGGCTACCTCGCCAGCGCCGGCGACGGCGCGCCGGGCATGATCCTCATCCAGGAATGGTGGGGGCTCAAACCCCACATCAAGGAGATCGCCGAGCGCCTGGCCTCCGCCGGCATCACGACGCTGGCGCCCGACCTCTACCGTGGCCGCATCGCCGCCACCGCCGACGAGGCCAGCCACATGATGGACGGCCTGGACTTCGTCGACGCCACCACGCAGGACCTGCAGGGCGCGCTGACGCACCTGCGCGAGCACCTCGGCTGCGGCCCCGTCGGCGTGATGGGCTACTGCATGGGCGGCGCGCTGACCATCCTCGCGGGCGTCAACCTCAAGGACCTGCAGGCGGCGGTCTGCTACTACGGCATCCCGCCGGCCGAATTCGCCGACCCGGCGAAGATCGCCGCCCCCTTCCTCGGCCACTTCGCGACGCGCGACGACTGGTGCACGCCGGAGAAGGTCGATGCCCTGGAGGCCCGCATGAAGGCGGGCGGCAGGCACCCGGTCATCCACCGCTACGTCGCGGACCACGCGTTCTCCAACAAGACCCGCGCCGAGGTCTACGACGAGGCCGCCGCCGAGCTGGCCTGGTCGCGCACCCTGGACTTCCTCAAGCAACACCTCGCCTGATCGGCTGAATCCATGACCCTCCTTCGCCGCCGCCTGATCCCCACCGCCGCCGCTGTCTGGGCGCTGATCGCTTCCTCCGCCATCGCACAGACCACGCCGGCCTCGGGGCCGGCGTCGGCGACGGCGCGCGCCGCCTCCGAGACCTCCGCCCCGCCGCTGGATCCGCGCGTCGCGCCGATGCTCGCGGACATCTCCGCCGAACGCATCGAGTCGACCATCCGCAAGCTCGCCGCCTTCGGCACGCGTCACACGGCGTCGGACACGAAGAGCGACACGCGCGGCATCGGCGCGGCCCGGCGCTGGATCGAGCGGCAGCTGAAGGATTGCAGCGCGAAGACCGGCGGCCGGCTGCAGGTCACGATGGACGCCTTCATCGAGCCGGCGGGCAACCGCCTCTCGGCACCCACGGAGCTGGTGAACGTCGTGGCCACGCTGCCCGGCGCGTCGGCAGGCACGCCGCGCGAGCGGATCCTCGTGGTGAGCGGGCATTACGACTCGCGCAACAGCGACGTGATGGATGCGCAGGGCGAGGCGCCCGGCGCGAACGACGACGCCTCCGGCACGGCGGCCGTGATGGAGATGGCCTGCGCGGCGGCGAAGCAGCGCTTCGACGCGACGCTCGTGTTCATGGCCGTTCCCGGCGAGGAGCAGGGCCTGCTCGGCGCCCGCCACTGGGCCCGCCGGGCGCGGGCGCAAGGGCTGAACGTCGAAGGCATGATCACCAATGACATCATCGGCAGTTCGCGCGGCGACAAGGGCGAGCACGATCCCAAGCGGCTGCGCCTCTTCGCCGACGGCTTCGATCCGCTGCTGCGCCTGCTGGTCAACGCGAACGCCAACAGCCCGGCCAACGAGGACGAGATCAAGACCAACGCGGCGATCCGCGCGCAGCTGCAGCCGCTGGCGGTGGCCGGCGGCACCGAGGAATTGCCGACGCAGCAGTTCGGCCGCCACCTGAAGGCCGAGGGCGAGCGCTACCTGCCGGACTTCCACATCGACCTGATCCAGCGTCGCGACCGCTACCTGCGCGGCGGCGACCATCTGCCCTTCCTGGAGCGCGGCTACGCGGCGGTGCGTTTCTCCGAACCCTTCGAAGACTTCCGCCACCAGCACCAAAACCTGCGCACCGAGGGCGGTGTCGTCTACGGCGACCTGCCGGAGTTCGTCGACTTCGCGTACGTGGCCGACGTGGCGCGCGTGAACCTCGCGGGCCTCGCGACGCTGGCCTGGGCGCCGTCGCCGGTGAAGGGCGCGCGCATCGATGCGCGCGAGCTGACCAACGACACGACGCTGCTGTGGACTGCGAGCGTCGATCCGGAGCTGGCGGGTTATCGCGTCGTCTGGCGCCGCAGCGAATCGCAGGCGTGGGAAGGCGCGAAGGATGTCGGCAACGTCACCAAGGTCACGCTGCCGCTGTCCAAGGACAACCTGATCTTCGGCGTGCAGGCGGTGTCGAAGTCAGGCCATGCGAGTCTGGCGAGTTATCCGTTGCCGCTGGCGCGATGACCAAGGCCCGAGCGCCTCGGTGTCCCGGTCGGCGGGAGCCGGGGTGCCCCCGGGCGATTTAGCGGAGCCTGCCGAGCGTATGAGCCCGGGGGTGCCCCGGCTCCCGGCGACCTGCTCGGTCCGACGCAGGACTCACCGCAGCACACCTTTCCCCAGCCACTGCCCCCAGATCTTCATCGTGACGCGTTGGTCCACGAGTCCCGGGTATTCGGCCATGGTCTTGCGCAGGGCCGTCTCGTCGGTGCCGCGCGAGAACACGACCTCGCCGATCGGTCCGTCCTCCAGCGAGTACCAGGCGCCGATGACGCCTTCGTCGAGAGCCCGCTGCAGGAAGATCGGGACGGCGTCCTTGTCCTTCGCCTCCGCGCGGCTGAACAGCACGATGCGGTTCTCCTCGATGCCGTTGGGATCGATGCCGGTGTGGTGCAGCGCCTGGTGCACCGTCGCCGGCTGGGCGTTGACCACCATGTAGCCCTCGCGGATGTACTGGTCGGGCTCGAAGTAGCTCAGCAGGATCTGCCGGTTCGGCGCCTTGACCACGACGATCCCGAGCTTCTGCTTCAAGGGATCGCGCATCGGTCCGGCCGCGAAGAGCTTCTCGTCGGCGAAGAGCCGCTTGAAGTTCTCAAGGTGCCCGGTCTGCATCGCCGCGACAGCGGCCTTGTCGTCGGGCACCGGCTTGCCGGTCTCGAGGAAGATGAACCAGTACTGTTCGGCTGCGATCATTGGAGGACGGGTCTGTGCACGGGCCGGCAGCGCCGCCAGCGCGGATAACGCAGGGAGGGCCGCCGCCGAGGCGATCAGGGAACGTCGTTGCATCGGAGTCTCCTTTGTCGTTCACCGGGATCGTCGACGGACCCCGGCGTCGATGGACGACTCTACTCCCGGCCGCCGCCCGTGCCGAGCACCTGCAGCGAACGCAGCATCAGCCGGCTGCTGGTGACGTTGGTGGCGCAGGCGACGTTGTGGACATCGCAGGCGCGGACCAGCGCGTTGATGTCGGGTTCGTGCGGCTGCGGCGTCATGGGGTCGCGCAGGAACACGACCGCGTCGACCAGCCCGACCGCCAGACGCGCGCCGATCTGCAGGTCGCCGCCGTGCGGACCGGACAGCATGCGCTCGACCGTCAGGCCGACCTCGGCCGCCAGGCGCGAGCCGGTCGTGCCGGTCGCCACCAGCTCGCAGCCGCCGAGGAATCCGGCGAACTCGGTGGCCAGCATCACCATCTCGTCCTTCTTGCCGTCGTGGGCGATCAGGGCGATGCGCAGACGCACGGGCGCAGCGGTCGCCGTCGCAGAACCGGCAGAAGGAATGGGAGAAGGGGCGGGAGCGGTGGAGGCAGTCATGCCCGCGATCGTAGGCCCGGTGGATAGCTGTGCGAGTTACCGGCGCGGTTCTTTCTGCGTGGCCAGCGGCACGTTGCCCACGCCCCGGTTCATCGCATTCAGCAGGTCGCCGTTGTCCTGGCTCAGTTCCCAGGCGAAGACGCCGGCCAGACCCTGGTCGCGCACGAACTGACCCTTGGCGAGCACGGCACGCGGATCGTCGTAGCCCATCCAGAGCTTCAGCTTCGGATTGAAGAGCGACCACGACTGCGTCACCGGATCCCAGACGGACTGGTAGCCCGCGCGGCCGTTGCCCTTCGCATCGAGGATGCGACCGGCCATCTCGCGATAGCCCTGGGCGCCCTCGCCGCCCGGATAGGCGCCGGCCTTCGCGGTGCCCGCCTTGGTCTCGCTCACGCCGGTGAAACCGCGGCCATACATCGCGACGCCGGCCACCAGCTTCGAGCGCGGCACGCCGGCCTTCTCCAGGTTGGCCACCGCGCGCTCCAGACTGTCGTCCGCCTGCGGCGACGACGCGCGCAGCGTCGTGTGATGCCCTGCCACCGGCGACCACATGCCGTAGAAGTCGTAGGTCATCATGAAGACGAGATCCAGCGGCTTGGACGCGTCCTTGAAGTTGATCTTGCCGACGATCGAGTCCATCGGATTCACGGCCGTCGTCAGCAGGTAGGGACGGCCCGTCTCCGCCGTCAACGCGTCCAGCGCCTTGCGCAGATCGGCCATCAGGTCCGCATAGGACTGGCCGTCCTGCGGACTGCCGAGTTGCACGCCATTGGCCGCGCCGTTGTTGCCGGGATGCTCCCAGTCGATGTCGATGCCGTCGAAGGCCGGATGGTCGCGCAGGAACTGCTGCGCCGAGGCCGCGAACACCGCGCGCTTCGCCGGGTCACCGACCAGGTGGAAGATCGGATCCGACCCGCCCCAGCCGCCCACCGACGCGACGATCTTCAGGTGCGGCGCGCGCTGCTTGTAGCGTTGGAACGCGGTGTTGAAGCGCGCATCGATCGGACCGGTGCCGATCTCGAAATCCTTCTTGCCGACGCACTTGGCGGCGTCCTTCTCCAGCTGGCCGGGACCGCACAGGCGCAGGAAGGCATAGAGCACGTGCGTCAGGTTCTGCGGCGGCACGCGCTCGATCAGCTCGACCGGCTCCCAGTTGGGCACGTAGATGCCGACGATCTTGCCGCCGGTGCGTTCGAACTCGACCGGCTTCGCGCCGAAAAGCGCATAGCCCGGCGCTTCCGCCTTGGCTTCGGCGGCCGGCGTCGCGGCGATGGCGGCCGAAGCCGCAATGGCACCCAGCGCGGCGATCGCGGCGGTCAGCGGGCTCGGGATGCGGGACAGGACTCGAACGGACATGCGGGCCTCCAATGGACGCCGCAGCTTAGCGGAACGAGTCAAAAATTAACACCAGTCAAATACCAATTCGACCGATACGGCAGGTTCGGAGAAACCTTTATGGAGCCACTTCGTCCTACGGCGCCACGTCGACCCGAAGCTGAAGTTCGCGAAGCTTCTGCACCTCCGCGTCCCGCGTGCTGTAGGTGTTGCGGCTGGCGCTCGAGCTCACGCTGCCCGTGCGTGCGATCGTGACCCAGATGCCGAGCGGCGCCTGGACGGTGCTGAGGACGTCGGTGCTCGGGCGCTGCTGGCCATCGGGCAGCGACGTGCCGTAGGCGCCGCCCTGCGGCATCTGCGCCTGATCGGAGGCCCGGACTTCGATGTCCACCGGGCTGCGTCCGCCCGGCCACTTCGGACGGACGACGATGCCCCGCACGCGCTCGGCCACGCCCTGGCGCGGCACGACGACCACGCGATCGCGCTCACCCTGCTGGCGGTCGAGCGCGACGTCGACCCATTGGATCGGTGTCGATTCGGTCATCGTGAATGAAGCCTGCGAGCCGTTGAGCACCAGCAGGCGCGGGAACAGCTGCTGACGCTGTTCGCGGTTCTCGGTGGAGAGCGCCACGCCGCCGCGCGCCGACACGGAGCCGCCGGTGCTGACCACCGTGCTGCCGTCGCGGATGCCGGCGACCGTCGAGCCGCTGAGTTCGGATTCGACCCAGCGCATCTCGACCTGCAGGTTCTGCTTCGGTCCTTGGGCGTGGACCGGCGTCAGCACGGAAGCGCCGACACCGAGCACGGCGGCAGCAAGAACGACGAGGCGGCGGTGGGAGTTCATCGCGCCAGCATACGCCGCGAGGACGTCAATCACGACCCCGTCACGGGCTCGCTCAGGACGCCGCTCAGGACGCTGCCTGGGACGTCACTTGTTCAACGCTCTGCAGCGGTCGATGTCGCAGGCGGTGGGCAGCATCGAGCGGTACTCGACGACGCTGCCCCAGCTCTTCGGATCGCGCAGTGAGCAGCGTTCACCCTTGCCGTTGTCGTAGTAGGACATCGTGTCGACGCAGCGCTTCGAATGCGCCATCAAGCCGAAGAAGTGGCCCATCTCGTGCGAGAGCACCATCTGCAGCGTCTGGTCCGCCGGGTGCTTGGGGTTGCGCTCGCGCAGCAGCGCGAAGAGACCAGGACCGATCGACAGGCTGCGCGCGGTCACGTTAGCCAACGCGAACTGGCCGCGGCTGCCGACGTCGCTCCAGAGGATCTGGATGGCATCCTCCGGCGGCACCTGGCCGACCGGCACCGCGATGACGGCGAGCTTCAGCCCACAGGCGGTCCAGGCTTCGGCGGAACGCTTCACCAGCGCCATCACCTGCGGCTCGCTGAACCACGGCGGCGCGTTGTCGTGGCGATACGCGAAGCGCAACGAGCGCGTTGCGATCGCACGGTCGCGTCCGTCGCCCCAGGTCTGCACTTCGCCAGGGAGGCATTGGGCGATCTCCTGGTCGCGCACGGAGGGAATGGTCGCGGGCGCCTTGCCCTTTTCCGGCGGGACGAACTGGGCGCTCGCACCAAAAGGCGTGAGCGCCCCGGACAGCGCCAGGACCATCGCCGCAAGAGCACCGGTGAGCCTGCGCTGGACGCTCATGCCGATGCCCATGTCGATGCGTTTGCCGAGACTCGGGCTCATGCCTTCGCGGTCCGCAGCGCGCCGCGCACATGCGGCCACAACAGGTTGATCGCGAGCCCGCTGATGACCAGAGCCGCGGCGATCAGCTTCCACGGCGGCAGGCCTTCGCCGAGCAGCAGCGCGGAGCAGCTCATGCCGAACACGGGGACCAGCAGCGCCATCGGGACGATGGTCGCGGCGGGGTGGCGAGACAGCAGGAAGCTCCACGCGCCGTAGCCGAAGAGCGTGTTGCCCACCGACTGCCAGAGCACCGCGCCCCACGCGCCGACGCTGGCGTTCTGGATCGCCTCGCCCATCTGCGCGGGACCTTCGACGATGAAGGACAGCGCGAACAGCGCGGGTGCGGCGAAGGCGCTGCTCCAGACCACATAGGCCAGCATGTTCACGGCGCCGGCGCGCTTGCCGACGATGTTGCCGCTGGACCAGCAGAGCGCGGCCAGCAGCACCATCCCGAGACCGAGCACGGTCGTCGTGCCGTCGGTGTGCGAGGCGATGACCCCGATGCCGGCGGCGGCCGTGATCAGCGCGAGCCACTGGAAGCCCTGGACGCGTTCGCCGCTCATGCGCATGGCGAGCAGCAAGGTGAAGAAGACCTGCGTCTGGATGACGAGCGAGGCGAGCCCCGGCGAGATCTGCGAGCGCATCGCCAGGTAAAGCAGCGCGAACTGCCCCACGCCGACGAAGGCGCCGTACGCGGCGAGGTTGCGCCAGCCGACCTTGGGACGCGGCAGCAGCAGCATCGCGGGCAGCGCGGCGAAGGTGAACCGCAGCGCCGCGAACAGCAGCGGCGGAAAGGCGTTCAGGCCCCAGCGGATCACGACGAAATTGCTTCCCCAGATGGCGACCACGGACAGCGCGAGCAGGAAATGTCGGAGCGGTAGCGTCATGGCGGCCGGGGAGCGAGGGGGGACCGTCGACTATGCCTGCTGGGCTCCGCGCCGACCCGGTACAGGGGATTGGGTGTGCGACCGGTACAGCGCGAAGGACTTCAGCCCTTCGGCTTCAAATGCCCCAACGGCAAAGCCCCGCCCGCCTTCACCTCTCCGAGCGAGAAGCTCGTGTGGATGTCCTTCACGTTCGGCAGGTTCAGCAGCGTTTCGATCGAGAACCGGCTGAATGCGTCCAGGTCGGTGGCCATCACCTCCAGCTCGAAGGTCCCGGCGCCGCTGATGTAGTGGCAGGCGATCACCTCCGGCAATTGCCGGATCGCCTCCTCCAGCTGCTTGGTCGCCGCGCCGTTGTTGCGGTCCGCGTCCACGCGCACGAACGCGAGAACGCCAAGACCCAGCCGGCGCCGGTCGATCTCGGCGCGGTAGCCGGTGATGAACCCCTGCTCCTCCAGCCACCGCACCCGCCGCCAGGTCGGTGCCGGCGACAGCCCGATCCGCGTCGCCAGCTCCGCATTCGACAGGCGCGCTTCGCGCTGCAGCTCGCCCAGGATCGCCACGTGGTACCGGTCGAGTTCGCCGCTTGCCGGGCCACCGGATCCGCCCGCGTCTTCGCCCCGATCGGCGCCCCGGTCGACCCCCTCGTCGCCGCCCGCAGAACCCGTCGTCGCCCTCATGGTTTTCCCTGATGTCCCGTTTTTCGATGCCATTCGAATCCCTTTCGTCATTCCGGGAAAGATTCTTGCTCAAACGACCACCACCGGCGCAGAACTAGCAAACACTCGCCGGGCATTGTTTCCTACACTGTTCTCTGCGTTTTCCGCGCGCCGCCATACTTGGCGCGACGGCAGCCAAGGCACACGGCCCCGCCACAAGCGGGGCCCGAGGTCAGCCACCCATCAGGAGACTCCCCGCATGAACGCCCCCTTGCCCGAACACATCCTGCGCGCCCTGGAGAAGGTCACGCTGGATGACAAATACGCACTCGACGAGGGCCGTGCCTTCATGAGCGGCGTCCAGGCGCTGGTCCGCCTGCCGATGCTGCAACGCACCCGCGACGCCATCGCCGGCCTCAACACCGCCGGCTTCATCTCGGGCTACCGCGGCTCCCCGCTGGGCGGCTACGACCAGGCCCTGATGGCCGCGAAGAAGCACCTCGCCAAGCAGCACATCGTCTTCCAGCCGGGCGTCAACGAGGAACTCGGCGCCACCGCCGTCTGGGGCACCCAGCAGCTCGCGCTCTTCCCCGAGAAGGCGAAGTTCGACGGCGTCTTCGGCATGTGGTACGGCAAGGGCCCCGGCGTGGACCGCTCCATCGACGTGTTCAAGCACGCCAACATGGCCGGCACCTCCAAGCACGGCGGCGTGATCGCCATCGCCGCGGACGACCACATCGCCAAGAGCTCCACCGCCGCCCACCAGAGCGACCACGTCTTCAAGGCCGTCGGCTTCCCGGTCTTCTTCCCGAGCAGCGTCCAGGAGATCCTGGACATGGGCCTGCACGCCTTCGCGATGAGCCGCTTCTCCGGCCTGTGGTCGGGCATGAAGACGATCCAGGAGATCGTCGAGTCCTCCAGCAGCGTCAGCGTCGATCCCGACCGCGTCGAGATCCTGATGCCCGAGGACTTCCAGATGCCCCCGGGCGGCCTGCACATCCGCTGGCCCGATCCGCCGCTCGATCAGGAGGCGCGGATGATGGACCACAAGTGGTACGCCGCCCTCGCCTATGTCCGCGCCAACAAGCTCAACCACAACGTCATCGCCACGCCGCATGACCGCATCGGCCTGATCGCGTCGGGCAAGGCCTGGAACGACACCCGCCAGGCGCTGCACGACCTGGGCCTGGACGACGACAGCTGCCGCCGCCTGGGCATCCGGCTGCACAAGGTCAACGTGGTGTGGCCGCTGGAAGCGACCATCACCCGCGACTTCGCCACCGGGCTGCAGGAGATCCTCGTCATCGAGGAGAAGCGCCAGATGATCGAGTACCAGCTCAAGGAAGAGCTGTACAACTGGCGTCCCGACGTCCGCCCGAACGTGCTCGGCAAGTTCGACGAGACCGACGGCGACCGCAGCGGCGGCGAGTGGAGCCACCCGAACCCGAGCAGCAACTGGCTGCTGCGCCCGCAGGCCGACCTGACGCCGGCCATCATCGCGCGCGCCATCGCCAAGCGGCTGAAGAAGCTGGGCGTGGACGCCGACACCGCCGCGCGCCTGGATGCGCGCGTCGCGCTGATCGACGCCAAGGAGCAGTCGCTCAAGTCGGAAGAGAAGACCGCCGGCGGCGCCGACCGCACGCCGTGGTTCTGCTCCGGCTGCCCGCACAACACCAGCACGCGCGTGCCGGACGGCTCGCGCGCCGTGGGCGGCATCGGCTGCCACTACATGGTCACCTGGATGCCGGGCCGCAACACCGCGACCTTCACCCAGATGGGCGGCGAAGGCGTGCCCTGGGTCGGCCAGGCGCCGTTCACCGACGAGAAGCACATCTTCAGCAACCTCGGCGACGGCACCTACTTCCACAGCGGCATCCTGGCGATCCGCCAGTCCATCGCCGCGGGCGTGAACATCACCTACAAGGTGCTCTACAACGACGCGGTCGCGATGACCGGCGGCCAGCAGGTCGGCGAGCGCCCTGAAGGCCACAGCGTCACGCAGATCATGAACAGCCTGGTCAGCGAAGGCGTGGCCAAGCTGATCATCGTCACCGACGAGCCGGAGAAGTACGACGGCAAGCCGCTGGCGCCCGGGGTCACGGTCCATCACCGCGACGAGCTGGACGACCTGCAGCGCCAGTTCCGCGCGATCCCGGGCACCACGGTCATCATCTACGACCAGACCTGCGCGACCGAGAAGCGCCGTCGCCGCAAGCGCGGCAAGCTGGTCGATCCGGCCAAGCGCACCGTCATCAACGAGCTGGTGTGCGAAGGTTGCGGCGACTGCTCGGTGCAGTCGAACTGCCTGTCGGTCGAGCCGCTGGAGACCGAGTTCGGTCGCAAGCGCCAGATCAACCAGAACACCTGCAACAAGGACTTCTCCTGCGTGAAGGGCTTCTGCCCGAGCTTCGTCACCATCGAAGGCGGTGAGCTGAAGAAGCCGAAGAAGGACAAGCGCGTCAGCCCGTTCGACGCGTCGCTGCCGGTGATCCCGCAGCCGACGATCCCGAACGCGGTCGAGGCCTGGGGCATCGTCGTGGCCGGCGTCGGCGGCACCGGCGTGATCACCATCGGCCAGTTGCTCGGCATGGCCGCGCACCTGGAAGGCAAGGGCGTGATCACGCAGGACGCGGCCGGTCTCGCGCAGAAGGGCGGCGCGACCTGGAGCCACATCCAGATCGCCAACACGCCGGACGCGATCCACTGCACCAAGGTCGGCACCGCGGAAGCCGACCTGGTGATCGCCTGCGATTCCATCGTCGCCGCCAACAAGACGACGCTGGCCGTGATGCGCGAAGGCCGCAGCTTCGTCGCGCTGAACACGCACGGCTCGCCGACCGCGACGCTGGTCAACGACGCCAACTGGTCCTTCCCCGGCGCCGCCTGCGAGGCCGCCGTGCAGAAGGCCGTGGGCGCCTCGCACCTGGGCATGTTCGACGCGGAAGAGGTCGCGGTGAAGCTGCTGGGCGACTCGCTGTACACCAACCCGCTGATGCTGGGATACGCGTGGCAGAAGGGCCGCGTGCCGCTGAGCCACGCCGCGCTGATGCGCGCCATCGAGCTCAACGGCGTGCAGGTCGACAACAACAAGGCTGCCTTCGAATGGGGCCGTCGCTGCGCGCAGGACCTGGCTGCGGTGCAGTCGCTGTTCGCGGCGCAACAGGTCATCAATTTCGTCAAGCGCCAGGGCGTGGACGAGCTGATCACCAAGCGCGTCGAGTTCCTGACCGACTACCAGAACGCCGCCTACGCCGAGCAGTACCGCGCCTTCGTCGAGAAGGTCCGTCAGGCGGAAGCCTCGGTCGGCGGCACGCGCCTGACGGAGGCGGTCGCGCGCTATCTGTTCAAGCTGATGGCCTACAAGGACGAGTACGAGGTGGCCCGCCTGCACACCGACACGAAGTTCCTCGACAAGATCAAGGGCCAGTTCGAAGGCGACTTCAAGGTCGTGCATCACCTGGCCCCGCCGATGCTGGCGAAGAAGGACGGCCAGGGCCATCTGCAGAAGCGCGCCTTCGGCGCCTGGGTCCGCCCGGCGATGGGCGTGCTGGCCAAGATGAAGGGCCTGCGCGGCACCGCGTTCGATCCGTTCGGTCACACCGAGGAACGCAAGATGGAACGCCAGTTGATCACCGACTACCGCGCGACGATCGAGGCGATCCTGGCCAAGGGCCTCAGCACAGAACGCCTGTCGACGGCGGTCGAGCTGGCACGGATCCCGGAAGACATCCGCGGCTACGGCCACGTCAAGGAACGCCACGTGAAGGCGGCGCGCTTGAAGTGGGACCAGTTGGCCAAGCAGTGGAGCGAGGTGGCCTGACCTTCCCCGGTCGCTGCTGACGAGTGGCCAAGCGCGGGCTCTCCGCAGGGCATGGGGCCTCGCGTCCGCGAACCCCAAGCCCTACTCCGGCCCCACACTCGCTCGCTGACTTCGAATGCCCTCCCGCTCGCTGCCTGCGGGCCTTGGCAAACGGATCGATACAGCCCGCCCCGGGTGACCGGGCGGGCTGTATGTCTTTGGTCACTGCTCAGGCTTTTTGATGCCCCCGGATGGGGGAAGTTCGGCTTTCCCGACGATCTGCATCGATAGACTCGCACCCTTCGGCCCGCCAGAGGCCAGGTTCGACACACCATTTCGAGGGAATTTCAATGACCGCCACCCCCTTCGCCCGCTCGATGCGGGCCTTCATCGGCGCGCTTGCCGGCGCGATGTTCATCGCGGCCGCGCCCGCCTCGGCACAGACGGGCGAGAACGAGTTCGCCAAGGTGCTGACCGCCGCGCAGAACGACATCGTGAAGGGGCCGCAGGACGTGAAGCTGTCCAGCCAGGCGGTGCTGCATCTGCCCGAAGGCAAGGTCTACATCCCGCAGCCGCATGCGGCCAAGCTGATGCGCGCGATGGGCAATCCGGGCGACTACGGCGACCTGGAAGGCGTGGTGTTCCCGCGCGGCGACGCCGACTGGTTCGCGACGCTGCGTTTCGAGAAGTCCGGCTACATCAAGGACGACGACGCGAAGCACTGGGATGCGGCGGACATGCTGAAGAGCTTCAAGGAAGGCACGGAGGCCGCCAACGAGGAGCGCAAGAAGATGGGCGTGCGCGGACTGGAGATCACCGGCTGGGCGCAGGAGCCGACCTATGCGGCGGACTCGCACCGTCTGGTCTGGGCGATGAAGTCGCGCGAGGTCGGCGCGCAGGCCGGCGAGCCCCAGGGCGTCAACTACAACACCTACGCGCTGGGCCGCGAGGGCTACATGAGCCTGAACCTGGTCACGGGCCTGGACGACCTGCCGAAGTACAAGGGCGACGCGCAGCAGCTGCTGGGCGCGCTCGAGTTCAACGACGGCAAGCGCTACGCCGACTTCAACAGCAGCACCGACAAGGTCGCCGAGTACGGCCTGGCCGCGCTGGTGCTGGGCGTCGGCGCGAAGAAGCTGGGGCTGCTGGCGGTGGTCGGCGCATTCTTCCTGAAGTTCGCCAAGATCATCATCCTGGCGGTGGTCGGATTCGGCGGCGCGATCATGAAGTTCTTCGGCCGCAAGAAGAGCGAGTCCGCGGAGTCCTGAGCCGATGACCAAGCTCCTGTTCCTGCTGTTCTCGGGCGTCAAGCTGAGCAAGCTGCTGTTCAGCGGGGGCACGATGCTGCTGTCGGTGCTGCTGTACGCCTGGATCTACGGCTGGCGCTACGCGGTGGGGTTCATCGCGCTGTTGTTCGTGCACGAGATGGGCCACTACCTCGCCGCGCGCCAGAAGGGCCTGAGCGTCGGCCTGCCGACCTTCATCCCCTTCGTCGGCGCGTGGATCGAGCTCAAGGAGATGCCGCACGACGCGCAGACCGAGGCCTACGTCGGCCTGGGCGGTCCGCTGCTGGGCACCGTCGGCGCGACCGTCTGCTATCTGCTGGCGCGCAGCTGGAACCTGGACTGGCTGCTGGCGGTGTCGTACGCGGGCTTCTTCCTGAACCTGTTCAACCTGATCCCGATGTCGCCGTTCGACGGCGGCCGGATCACGGCAGTGCTGTCGCCGCGGATCTGGTTCGCGGGCGTGCCGGTGCTGGTCGGGCTGTTCCTCTACCGGCCCAGCCCGATGCTGCTGCTGATCGCGCTGCTGGCCGCGCCGCAGTTGATGAAGGCATGGAAGTACCGCTCCGACAGCGAGGAGGCGAAGACCTACTACGCCGTCCCCACCCGCGTGAAGTGGGAGTACGCCGCGTATTACATCGGCCTGGCGGCCTTCCTCGCGGTGATGACGCACGACGTCCACGAGATGCTGGGCGCGGCGCGGCATCTCGGCGGCGACGCCTGACGGCGGCGCGGCCCCGGGGCGTTGCGGCGCGGCGTTCAGTCCGGCGCGCCGGGGGCCCGGTAGAACATCGCGGTCGGCGTCTTGCCGCCCTGCCCGCTCGCCCAGCGGAAGTGCGGGTAGGCCGCCTGGTTGTCGACGACGATCATCTCGTCCGCATTGAGGCAACGCACCACCAGGAAGACGTGGTCCTCGCCGTGGTGCCTCTCCTCGCGGCAGGTGCTGCCGATGTCTCCGCCGCGCTGGCTGCCGGGAGGCACCTCGATCCAGCCGCGCGCCAGCAGCGTCGCCGGCACGTCGATGGCCCAGCAGAGCTCGGGCACGTCGAAGCCCGCCGTCCGCATCAGCACCGACAGCGTCATCGCGCACCCGTCGGCGGGATACGGGGCGCCCTCGGGATCCAGCAATCTGCGCGCGGCGAGCGCCTGCGCGGCGCAGAGCCGGTCCGGGTCGACCGCGAGCGCCAGCAGCCCGGGAATCCGGGCGCGATCCGGGACGTCGCCGCCGGGGCGAGGGGGAAGTTCGGTGAACGGCAGAGGATGGAACAACGGCATGGGGGCCTCGCAGTGACTGAAATGAGGGGGTGCATCCCATGGCCTCGGCATGAGGCTGTGGGTGCGTTCCTCAGTGAAGTCAGTCAACCAAAGCGCTTCAGTCTGGCCTGCGGCGCTTCGACGGCTTGGCGCGCTTCGAGGCCTCGCTGGCGCCCATGAGCTTCACGGCCTTCACGGCCTTGGCCGCCTTCTCCAGCGCCTGTTTCTGGCGGGGTCTCAGCCAACCCAGCGAGAAGCCGGCCCGGGCCGCCGCCGGGACATCGCTTCGCGCCATCGCCAGCGCGAGTTGCTCACGCGCCTGGGACAGGCCGATTTCGAGATCGTTCAGCGCGCCGAGCCGCTGCGCGGCCTCGTGAACACGAGCGAGTTGCCGCGCCCGGCCCTCGATCTCCTTCTTGGACAGCTTGCCGCCGTCGGCGCCGCCAGGGACCGCGAAGCTCAGTTCCATCGCCAGGCGCAGGCGCCGGAGACGGCGTCGCAGGTGATGCCGTCCCTCGACATCGAGCCGGTCGAAGCGCCTGACCTGCTTGTCCGTCGCGGCGCGCCACTGCGCGAGGTGCGTGTGGACGAGGGCCAGGCCTTGCTCCTCCTCGGGCGCATGGTCCGGCGCGGGACGCGCGAGCCAGCCGATGACCGCGAGCATCCAGCCCTGGATCTCGGGCGCGAGCAGCAGGCCGGCGACATCGATGGGCGGTGCTGGCGACACCTCGGAGGCCGCGGACGGGCGCTCGGCGCGCCAGGCGGCGAGCATCGTGACGCGCCAGCCGGCTTCGGCCTGTGCATCCGCGTCGCGCGCGGCGGTGAGCCGTCGCGACAGTTGTCCGGCGCCTTCAGCGAGCGCGTGCAGCGCGACGTCGTCGTCCGCCGCGAGCAGCCGCAAGCCGGCGCGCAGGCGGCGCAATCCGACGCGCATCTGATGCAGGTGTTCGGGCAGATGGCGACCGCTCGCGATCTGCGACGCGTTGCCGATGACCGGCTCCAGGCACTCGCGCAGCAGCACGTGGAGCGCGTCGTCGCGGCTCATGTCGCCGGTCCAGTGGATCGCGTGGGAAGCCGCGACCGGCGCGCAGTCGAGGTGGCGCGCGAGCAGGTCGCCGCGCAGCGCCTTCGTGCGCAGTTCCAGCGACAGCCCGAAGCGCTCGATGGCCCATGAGCGCGCCGTTTCCAGCACGGCCCGGGCCTCGCCGCTCTTCAGCTCGATCTCGAGTTCGGCGACCGGCGTGCTGCGCAGGGAATCCCCCTCACCCGCGAGCAGCGCGCCGTGATCGAGCGCGAGTTCGACGGTCCCGTGCGGCGTGCGCAGCGGGCGCGTGAGGCGCGTGATGTCGGTGCGGAACAGCGCCTGCAGCGCGCCTTCCGGCAGCGTGGCGAGCAAGGCCTGCAGCGCCTGCCCGGCGGGATGGTCGGCATGCCGCGCAACGTCGAGCTGGGGAGTGTCCGCACCAAGTGGCACGTTGTGTTCGAGGCGGGTCATGCCGTCGGGCGCGGCGCCCTTGAGCGTCTGCACCCAGACCTCGCCCTCGCGCCGCAGCCGCAAGGCGAAGCCGGCGTGCGCGAGGTCGCGCTCCGGCGTATCGAAGTACGAGGCCTGCAGACGCTCTTCCGTCGCGACGGACTTGCCCGTCCCCGCGACCCAGCGGCGCACGGCCGGCCATTGCGATTCGGGGATCTGGAAACGCAGTTCGATTTCGGTCATCAGGCAGTGTCGCATGCGAGGGTTGACAGACATCGGGCAGCGGCCGGCATGACTCAGTCAGCAGGCGCTACAGCCTTACCCATCAATGGTCGCTGCCTCGCGACGGACCACGCAAGTTCTGCTTGACCAGCGGCTTTGTTGACGGGGCGCAAGGCGTGAAGGGAACCAACTCGGAAACATGACTGCCCTCTCAATTCCGAGGGTCTTCCTGTCATGCGCATCCCTGTCCCGGAGAGCCATCGCGGCATCGCTTCAGCACACCCGGTCATTACCAAGATCCCCATCGACCAACATTTGGAAGCCATCGCGCCAAGCTTTCGACGCCGCGTCGTCGCGCGTTGCGGTCAGCCGTGGGAAATGAGTCATCTGGATCCGTTTGCGTTCCTCATCGATCCAGGTCTTGGCTTCGACATCGTCGTGGTTGTCCACTTCTCGAGCCATTGCTTCACGCGATCCCTGAAATGGGACGGCAGGCCCATGAAGACGATTCCGCCAGCAGAACTCTTCAACGACGGACAGGACATCCGCGTGCTCTGCGAGCAACGCCATGCACTGTCGTTGAAGTACTTGCCTGGACTCATTCACGAGTTGCCGAAGCGCTTGATCCGCTTCGCTCGCGACTTGCCACAGAACTTCATCACGACCGAGTTGATCGAACCCGGCGCCAACGAGCCTTGCCAACACTACGTGATGTTCTTCGAAGTCAGCCGTGACCCTAAGCGCAAGCGTCGCTTGCTACTGAAGGTCCAATCGGCCTATCTGAAGGAGGCCCTGGAGCCACGGCTGATCAAGGGTCGAAGGGTCAGTTTTTCAACATTGCTGAAAGCGGCCTGCACCCGCCAACGTCTGAAGGGATGAGGCTTCAAGCGGTACAAAAACTGACGGCCACCCGAGGGTGGCCGTCGCACGCAAAGCTCTCTATCGCGTTTCCGCGAACTCCCATTCCAGCTGGGACCCGATCACTCGGGCGGCGCTACCTCTTTCACTCTGCAGAAGGGTAGATCTTGAGGGTGTGAGTCTAGGTGCGCGCCAGATCACACGTCAAGATTTCCAGATGACAACACCCCATCCGGCAAGTCCGAAATTTGACCGGCTCGGTCAAACCAGAGTTCGACATCGCCACCTCGAACTCGGAGCACCGCGAAACCGTCGCCCGGATGATCTGACCACGCGCTGACCACGCATCGCAGGCGTCGGCCCTCCGGTCCGTCGAATTCGAACGCATCGGGCGCGGCCAGCTCCTCGGACGCCGTGATCGCGAACGGCCAGGGGGCGTAGAGCGCGGAGCTGTGCACCGAATGGATCCGCACCGGCGCGCGGTCGTCGCCGTCGACGGCGGAGATCTCCGCGCTCACCCAGCCCGAGCGGTGCTCGTCGCCCGAGAGGAACACCAGGCCTGACGCGCGGTTCGACCACACCGCGCCCAGCAGTTCATGCAGGCTGTGCGGATAACCGTCCCACGCATCGGAACGCAGGCAACTCGCCGCGTGCTCCACCGTCGTGCGACGTCGCGGCAGCGGCAACGAGCCGCTCAGCACGAACTTCGGCCGCGCTGCGCCGCGCGACAGCCACTCGCCGAAGGCGTCGCGTTGCGTGGTCGACCACAGCCGCGCGCTCGACCAGTTCGCGACGCGGCGTGCCTCACGCTCGCAGCGCGCGTCGGCGATGAAGAACGTCGCGCCGCGCCAGTCGAACGCGTGCCACAGCAGGTCCGGACCACCGATGCGCGCGCCGGCTTCCCATCGGTGATGCCAAGCCGCCTGGCGCGCAACGTCGAACCATGGACCGTTGCCGCCATGGCTGGCTCCGGGGCTCGGTTCCCAGTTGTCGACGATCTCGTGATCGTCGATCGCGTGCACGACGCGCGCCACCGTCGGCGGCAGCAGCCGCACCGGACCGGCCTTGAACTCGCCGTAGCCCCGCGCGTAGCGCTCGATGCCGCTGCGCGAATCGGCCAATCCGCCGCTCGCATCCGCATAGATCTGATCGCCGGCGAACAGGACCAGCGAGCAATCCCGTCCCCTCGCCGTCGATCGCGTGAATCGATGCAAGCGCGCCAGCGACGCAAGACCCGGCCCTGCCTGCGACGCGTCGAGCTCCCAGCCGGGGCTCGCATCGAGCAGCCCCGGCGGGTACTGGCACGCGGCAAGCGCGAAACACAAGCCCTCGCCGTCCTTCGCGTCACTGTCGTCGCTCTCGTCGTCCTTTTCCCCTGGAGCCTCGACGTCGATCGCGGCATCAGCGGCCACGTCGGACGCCTCCGGCGACGGCACGAAACCATGCGCCCATCGATGCGGCGGCAGATCGAAGAACTGATCGAGCGCGCCGTCGACCTGGGCGCGCAACTCCTCGTCGCCGAGCTCATGCATCACGCCGCGATGCGCGCCTTCCATGGCGAGCGCGCGCGGCTCCAGGTACAGCGCCACCAGCAGGAGACCGGGGATGTCGATTTCCCGCTCGTCGCCACCATCGGCGTCGGACGACGCATCGCCGGCCGCCTCGCCTCTGCCTTCGGACGACGGCCGAGCCGTTGGTGGAAACGCCTCCACGGCCTGCGAGGTCCGCCAGGGCGCACCCGGCTGCCCCACGCCTGGCGGCACGAAGGGTTCGATCCGCCAGGGCAGCGGCAACGGCTCGTAGTCCCAACCGCCGCGCCACCGCATCGGCACCCACAGCAACCAGTGCGGCCAGCCGCGCTCCGGCCGCAGCGCCGTGAGCAGCGGCACGCGGCCCGTCTCCGGCGGCGCGCGCTCGACGCGATGCCCCGGCGCTTCCGCGCCGATCAGCAGCGCGCTGGCCGCCGTGCCCCGCCGGGCCGCGCGCAGGACGCCGCTCATGGTTGCGGCTCCTCGGCCAGGAAGGCCAGCACATGCGGGAACACCTGCGTCGCGACATGCCGTCCGATCAGGCAGTCCTGATGGCCGTGCCCCGCGATCACCCGGTATCGATAACGGCCCGGCGCGGCCTGGTCGTAGTAGTCCTTCAGCAGCTCGGCGCTGTCGGCGCTGCACAGCCCGTTGTCCTCGCCATGCAGCGACAGGACCGGGAACGCCTTCAGCAGCGCCAGGCTCTTCGCCAGGCTGTCGAGGTAGACGCTCGCGCCCTGCCAGTCGGTGATCTCGTGGCAGCGCGCGAAGTGGATCGCCTGCGCGACCGTGTCCATGTTCAACGGCCCGAAGTGGTCGTCGATGAAATCGAACACGGCGCGATCGACGTTGCCGATCGCGAAGTCGCGGCCGTACAGCAGGTCCATGCGGTGCCGCGTCGCGGTCCACGGCGTGCGCCGCATCCGCCACGGTGGCCACGGCGGCGGGTTCTCCAGATCGAACTCCGCGTCCGGATACGGCAGGCTGGCGAGCAGCCGGTCGAGCAGGTGATCGAACAGCGTCGGCGTGCCCTCCGGCCGGAACACATAGCCGCCCAGCGGCAGATAGGGCCGCAGGTACTGCATCAGCACGCCGCGCAGGCTGTTGGTCGGCGACATCACCATCAACGGCGTGACCTGCGAGATCACCAGCTTCGAGATCCGGTCCTTCAAGGCCGCGCGCAGTGCGAAGCAGCGTTCCCAGGACTGCTGGCGCGGCTCCAGCAACGCCATGTGCAGCATCACCGATCCCATGCAATGCGCGAAGACATGCAGTTGCTCGCGACCGGTTTCCCGCAGCACGCGATCCACCGCCAGCGGGATGTCGTTGAATGCGGCCTCCTCGAAGGTCCAGGGCAGCGTCGCCGTCGGCAGTCCGGCGCTGGTGCGCAGGTCCAGCAGCCAGACGTCGTAGCCGGCGTCCCACAACAGCTTGGCCGGACCGGGCCGCACCGAGTGATGCGCGAAGGTGGTGCCGCTGGCGCTGTAGCCGTGGATCATCAGCACGGGGTCGCCGCCCGGGCGCGCGTAACGCGTGAGGCGGATCAGCACCGGCCGGTCGTCGTCTTCGCGGACCGTGCGGTCGAGGTCCTGGCGCTGCGCGCCTGCATCGCCCCAGCGGCCCGCGGCCATCTCGATCACCACCGGGTCCGGCAGTCCGGGCACCGTGCCCGGCAGGCGCGAGATGCGCCGTGGCGGCGCCTCGTCGGGCTTGCGGAAGCTCCAGGCATGCAGCCCGATCGTCATCCGCGCGATGTAGGCCATCAGCGCGCCGACGTCGCGCGCCGCGGAGGGGATGTCGCGAGCCTGCCGGATGCGCAGCAGCGGCACGCGCTCTCGGGCGAGGTGGTGCATGTCCAGCGTGAGGACGATGTCCCGCGCGCCCGGCGGCGGCGTCATGCCGGCGATCGGCGTCAGCGTCATGCGGCTCAGTTGCGCCCAGGGATTGCCGCGCCGGGTGTAGCTGATGCGCTTGCTGCCCTTCAACGGCTGGTCGCGCAAGGCGGCGGCCCAGTCGGGCAGGTCCGCGGCCGGGTCGATGCGCACGTGGTAGCGCATCACCCGTGCCTCCCCCGCGTGGCCGGCGAGGTGCCAGGCGTTGACGGCGCGCGCGCGCAATCCCGCGCGCGCCGCGCCCGGTGCCTTGGGCGGCGAGCGGCGTCCCGCCCAGTCGATCAGGCCCTGCCAGGAATCCCGCACGCCACGGTTGATGGCCCACGCCCACAGGCCGCGCGCGTGTCGCCGCAGCGATCCCGACGCCTCGCGCTGGAACAGGGTCAGCGCCCCTTCCGCCAACGGCGCGGTGAACAGCGCATGGTCATCGCCGCGTTCCTCGTGGGCCCAGAGCCGGCCGTCGCCCGGCTTCGGGCCGACGATCTCGAAGCATCCGGGCCGTCGCTCGCGGGCCTCGAAGACGCGCAACCGGCTGCCCGGTGCCACGATCAGGCGCCGCTCGGGGCCAGGTCTCAACAACTCCCCCAGCGCCTTCGGACGGAAGACGACGCAGAGCTCCACGTACTTCACCGGCGAGCCCGGCGCGCCGGACCAGCGCACGAAGCCGCCGAGTCGTTCGCGCACCTCGATCACGGTGGCAGTCGCCGCCGCAGCGTCCGGGTCGGCGGTCGCCGCAGTCGCCGCGGTCGCGGCGGCGGCGGCGGGCTGGCGGAAGACGGGACGCTCAGGCTCCCGTCGCAAGATCACCGGCGACGGCGCACCCAGTTGCCAGAGGACGGTCAACTGGTCGAGCGCCCGTTGCGCGAGCGCGCTGATCGTCAACGCCGGATTGATCCCGAGCGAGCTCGGCACGATCGCGCCGTCCAGCACGACGAGCCCGTCGTGCACCGCCTCGCCGTCGTCCGAGAACACCCGCCCGATCGCGTCGACGACGCCGTCGCTGCCCCGGTCTCCCATCGCGCAACCGCCGAGCGGATGCACGCTGGCCATCGGCCCGCGGGCGTCGTTCGTCAGGAAGGCCATCTCCGGCGGCAGCAACTGCCAGAGCGGATTGCGCAGCAGCCGCGCGCCCTGGGCGCGGAGGCGGCGCTCCAGCGCCTCGTGACGTCGTGCGATCGCGGGTTCGTCGCGCAGACCCGGCCAGTCGACCTGCAGTCCACCCGGCTCCTCGAAACCCTCCCTGCGAACCAGCCGGCCGGTGCCGCTGTCCCGGCCCACGATGGCCAGCGCCAGTTGCCGTTCCGTCGCGGAGGGGCGGACCGCGAAGGGGTCATCGAAGTCGGCACGCTCCTCGTGCGGGCCGGGGTTCGCATGCGCCAGCGCGTCCAGCGTTGCCGCCAGCGCAAAGCCTTCCTCGAAGATCGGCCGTAGCGCGCCGGGGATGGCCAGGTCCTCGATGACGTGATCCGGTCCCGCCTCCCAGACGCCGGTGATCGTCGGCCCGACCTGCCGCGCCGCAGGCGGCTGATCCTCGTCGGCGACCGCGTGGACCGCCCGCGGCCATCCATCGCCGACCGCGATCACATCGCCGTTGGCGGAGAACGACTGCCCCAGCATCCGCGACAGCGCCAGCCCGCGGTCCCGCGAGCGCATCAGGATCTCCGTCGACCCCAGGGTGCCGGCGGCGAGGATCACCCGGCGGGCGAGGACCTCGAACGGCTCGCCCTGCCGCTGCTGCAGCAGCTCGTCGGTGTGCTGCAGCGTGACGCGCCAGCCGACGCCGGGCACGGCCGCCACAGCCTCGACGCTGGCGCCGCAGACCAGTTCCGCGCCGTGACGCCAGGCCTGCAGCAGCAGGCCCGTGTCGAGCGACTGCTTGGCCTCGTGGTTGCAGCCCGTCGCGCAGTCCCCGCAGGCGATGCAGGGCTGGTACGCCCAGCCGGCCGCACCGCGCGGGCGCGCGTCCATCGCGACCTGGATCCGCGCCGCGCGCGCGTGTGCCGGATCGAGCGCCTTCAGCGCATCGAGCCGGCGCGGCTTGAAACCGGCGTTCGCGCGCAGCCGCTCGATCGTGTTGTCGCCCTCGGCATCGCGGACACCGAGCAAGCGTTCCGCGCGGTCGAACCAGGGCGTCATGTCCTCGTCCAGGAAGGCCTGCGGCCAGCCGGGCTCGCGGAACACCGACGGATCAGGCCGCTCCATCACCCCCGCATTGATCAGCGAGCCGCCGCCCAGGCCGTTGGCCAGCGCGACGCAGACGTCCGGGCCCAGGCGCAGGTCGAAGAGCCCTTCGCGGCGCCCCATCGGCGCGTCCGCGCCGGGACGTGCGAGCCGCACGTGGCCGGGCAGATCGGCGAAGCGGCTGGGGAAGGCACCTGGCAGGTACTCGCGGCCACGCTCGAGGACGACCACGTTCAGCCGTCGGCCCGCCTCGTCGCGCCGCCCCGCGAGCGCATGCGCCGCCGCCGCGCCGCCATAACCGCTGCCGACGATCAACACGTCCACGGCTGCTGGGCCCGGCTCCGGGACGGTCAGCCGCTCGGCCATCCAATCCTCGAGCGGCCGTGACAGCCAGCGCGTGCCCGAAGGCCTCTGCCGCTGCGTGTCCGTGCCCTCCGACGTCACGCGGGACGTCGCGTCGGACGGCGTTCCAGACCGCGCGTGGGACGAAACGCCGGACGGGGCCTCAGAGGGGACTCTCGGCGCCTCCTCGAACGGTCGAGACATCGGCACCCTCCCTGCGATATTCGGCGAGCGCCGCCTGCATCGCGTTGATGAGCAGCTCCTCGGTGACCGGTTTGTGCAGCAGCATGAGGCCCGCCTCGTGGGCCTCGCGCAAGCGCTCCGGCGCAGTGTCGCCGCTCACGATCAGCGCGGGCAGTCCCGGGAACGCGCTTCGCAGCGAGCGCACGGCGCTGATGCCGTCCTCGCCGCCGCGCAGCCGGAAGTCGGTCAGCAGCAGGTCCGGCTGCTGGCCCATGCTCTTGAGCAGGCCCTCGCGCGTGCTGCCGGCCAGCAGCACCTGGCAGCCGTGCGCCGTCAGCAGCGCGTGCATGGCGACGCGCACCGGCTCCTCGTCGTCGATCACCAGCACGCGCATCGGCGGCAGCGCCGGCCCTTGCGTCGGCGCGGAGCCGGGCCGCACCAGCGCGATGTCGGCGGCGGTCACGTTCAGCATGAAGCTCGAGCCGTGCCCCGGGGTCGAGCGCAGCGCCAGGTGCAGGTCCAGCAGGTCCACCAGCCGCGTCACGATCGACAGGCCCAGCCCCAGGCCCTTGGCGCGGTCGCGCTCCGGATTCCCGACCTGGTAGAACTCGTCGAAGATCCGCTGCTGCTCGTGTTCCGGGATGCCCATGCCGGTGTCGCGCACGGACAGCCGCCAGACCTCCTGGTCCTGGCCGCGGTTGACCTCGATCGCCACCTCGCCGCGCGCCGTGTACTTGAGCGCGTTGTCGATCAGGTTGCGCACCACGCGCTCCAGCAGCACGGGGTCGCTCTCGACACAGGCCTCCGGCGGGCAGTCCAGGCGCAGCAGCAGGTGCTTGCGCAGCGCGGCGGGCTGGAACTCCCGCTGCAGCCGGCCCAGCCAGGGCTGCAGGGCGAAGACCTGGTTGTTGACCGGCACCACGTTGGCGTCGAGCTTGGAGATGTCCAGCAGCGCGTCCATCTGCGAGGACAGCGAGTGCAAGGCCAGGTTCATCTGCGTGACGATGAGACGGCCCTCGTTGTCCAGCGGCCGCTTGTCCAGCGCCGCGCCGAACAGCGACAGCGTGTGCATCGGCTGGCGCAGGTCGTGGCTCGCGGAGGCGAGGAAGCGCGTCTTCGCCGCCATCGCCGACTCCGCCTGCGACAGCGCCTGACGCAGCTGCTGGTTGCTCTTGTTCTGCTGCAGGCGGATCAGGACGGATTCGGCGAAGACGCGGTAGGTGTCGCGCGCCAGGCCGGTCAGGATCAGGCCGAAGAAGACGATCAGCGCCGACAGCACCCAGTCCAGCCAGCGGTGCTCCGCGCCGGGCTCGTGGAACAGCCCCCACGACAGCGCCGTGGCGAGCGTCACCGGCCAGAGGAAGACCTGGAAGACCACGCGGTGCCCGGCCGTCGTCGCGACCGCGCCCGCGCACAGGCCCAGCAGCACGATGGTCTGCACCATGCGCTGGAAATCGCTCAGGTGGGGGGCGGCGATCAGCGAGGCGCTGAAGACCAGCCCGTTGGCCAGGCTCAGCCACACGGCCCAGTCCATGCGCTGCTCGAGCGGGCGGTCCATCTCCGGCAGGCGGCCCAGCACGGCCCAGCGCGCCGCCAGCACCGCATACACGGCGGCCAGCCATCCGTAGGCCAGCCAGGGCGACATCACGCTGGCCGCCATCACCGCCATCATCAGCGCGGCGATGCTCACCGGGTACGGGACGCGGCGGCCCTGCTTGCCGATCAGACGCAGCAGTTCGAGCTCGACGCTCGCCTGCTCGGGGCTGCGCTCACCCGCCATGACCGGAACAGACAGCGCCTGGCCACTGCCGCGAATGGAAATGCATGGGTTGTGTAAGGCTTGTTCTGGGCCGGCAATATATATCGCCGTGCCGGAAACGTGCCGCGCAGATAAAACTATGCCGACCACCGCCACCCTTGCGGGCTTTGGTAGGTCGGCATAGCACTCCTCCCCTTGATCACGACACTGAGGTCCAGGCAGTGCGCGATCGGTACCCAGTATGCAAAGCCACCCGGGGGTCCGATATCCCCCTCAAGAGGGAGACACTCTTTTACATCGATCCATTCCGCATGTGCTCATCTGGAATGCGCCTATGCGGGCCGCGGCTCAGGCGAGGCGGATCCGTTCCGGGAGGTGCGCGTCGCGCAGCAACTCCTCGAGCAGCACCAGGTAGTAACCGAGCGGCGGCGTGCGCATGCCAGGCCGCTTGGCCAGGTCGTCCCAGCGGCGCAGCTGCAGCGAGGCGCTCGCCTGCGGATGGGCCATGAAGAGCAGCCGTTCCTCCGCATTCATCGGCCCGCCCTGCAGCGCGAGGCTGTGGCGCGAGGCGTCCGACAGTCCCGGCCCGTACGCCGGATCCGTGCTGACCAGGTAACGCTTGGCCGCGACGTGCAGGCGGATCGGCTCGACCACGGCCGGGCCCAGTCCCCCCGCGCGCAGCAGCGGCAGCGCGGTCAATTCGTGCTCGTCGTCCCGCAGAGGGGACGCTGGGCCACCGTCCATCAGCTGCCCGATGTCATGCAGCAGCGCGGCGACTACAAGGCTATGCTCCGCGTGGGCCCACTCGGCGAGTTGGGCGCATTGGAGCGCGTGCTCCAGCGCGGTGACGGGTTCCCGGCGCTCGTCACCGTACTGCAGGTGTCCGCGACGGTGAAACACCGCCTCGATCTTGGCGATCAGGTCCATGGCAACTCCTAGCCATCGCTCCAAGGGCGGAGCGGGCGCCAGTCTCGACCCCGCCGATGACGGATCTGTGAAGCATGGCCGGGGCTCCCATTCAAATTGGATGAACAGTGGCCTCAGTTCCGGTGAACCGACGATGTACGGCACACGCGGACACTGCATTCCATTCCGGACCACCCGACGCCCCAGGTCTTCCCAAGGACGCGAGCCCGACATGACAGCCCTCGACAACCAGAACAACGATCCCGACCAGCAGCCCACGCTGCCCGCCGAGACGGCAGACGCCGTGGCGCCTGCCGTGGCGGTGACGTCTGCGGCGACGCCGATGCCTCCGGTCGCGGCGGCATCGGTCGCAGCGGCGCCCGCGGGCAAGACCCGCTACGACGGCCTCGCGATGCTGTTCCACTGGGTGCTGGCGATCGCGATCATCGGTACCTTCTCGGTGGGCTGGTACATGGCCGACCTGCCCTTCTCGCTGACGCGGCTGAAGCTCTTCAACTGGCACAAGTGGGCCGGCGTGACGATCCTGGCGCTGTCGGCGCTGCGCCTGCTGTGGCGCCTGACCAATCGCCCGCCGGCGGACCTGCCGATGCCGGCCTGGCAGAAGCTGGGCGCGCATGCGGTGCACTGGCTGCTGTACGCGGCCTTCTTCGCGGTGCCGCTGAGCGGCTGGGCCTACAGCTCGGCGGCCGGCTTCCCGATCGTGTGGTTCGGCGTGCTGCCGCTGCCGGACTTCGTCGGCAAGGACAAGGAACTCGCCGAATCGCTGAAGCAGGTCCACCAGTTCTTCGCCTACGGGCTGGGCCTGCTGGTGCTTGCCCACCTCGGCGCCGTGGTCAAGCATGTCGTCCTCGACAAGGACGGCCTGCTGCGGCGCATGCTCCCCGGCCGCGCCTGAGCGGCCCGGCACCGGACCATCCAGACAACACCTGACCCCCAAGACCACCGACTTGCAGAGGACCTCATGACCGCACGCATGGCCACCCATCTCTCGATCACCGCGCTGTCGGTGCTGAGCGCCGCCTTCCTCCTGGCCGCGCCGGCGATGGCACAGACCAAGCCCGCGGCGGCTCCCGTTGCCGCGGCGCCGGCCACGGCCGCGCCGAAGCTGGTGCCGGCGCAGAGCGACATCGCCTTCACCTTCCGCCAGATGGGCGTGCCGGTGGACGGTCACTTCAAGAAATTCGATGCCCAACTGGCCTTCGATCCGAAGAACGCCGCGGCCGGCAAGGTGACCCTGTCGATCGAGCTGGGCAGCGCCACGCTGGGCGATGCCGCGACCGACGCGGAGCTGGTCAAGCCCGAGTGGTTCAACGTCAAGAAGGTCCCGACGGCCACCTTCCAGAGCACCGCGCTCAAGGCGCTGGGCGGCGGCAAGTTCGAGGCCACCGGCAAGCTGACCATCAAGGGCCAGGTCAAGGACGTGGTCGTCCCGGTCGCGCTGGCGCAGGCCGGCGGCACGACGACGGCGACCGGCGCGTTCGCGATCAAGCGGCTGGACTTCAACATCGGCGAAGGCGAATGGAAGGACACCTCCATCGTCGCCAACGACGTGCAGGTGAAGTTCAAGCTGGCCATCACCGGCATGGCGCCGTTGTAAACCCCGATTCTTTCCAACCGGTCCGGGTCCCTCGCCCGGTTCCTTTTCCACCCACTGTTCGATAGGACCCACCACCATGATGAAGAAAGCCCTGCTGCTCGCCTCCCTGATCGCCGTCGCCGGCCTGGCGCAAGCCGAGACCGCGACCTACGCGATCGACCCGACGCACACCTACGCCACGTTCGAGATCAAGCATTTCGGCACCTCGACCAACCGCGGCCGCTTCGAGAAGAAGGAAGGCAACGTGCAGTTCGACAAGGCCGGCAAGTCGGGCAAGGTCGAGATCACCTTCGACATGAACGGCATCAGCACCGGTTCGTCGCAGTTCGACACCCACCTGAAGAGCAAGGATTTCTTCGACGTGGCCAACAACCCGACGGCCAAGTTCGTCGGCGACAAGTTCACCTTCTCGGGTGACAAGGTCGCCTCGGTGGCCGGCCAGCTGACGCTGAAGGGCAAGACCGCGCCGGTGACCCTGACGGCCACCAACTTCAACTGCTACGAGAACCCGATGCTCAAGCGCGAAGTCTGCGGCGGCGACTTCGAGACCACCTTCGACCGCACCGCCTTCGGCGTCGACTACGGCATCCAGTACGGCTTCTCGAAGGACATCAAGGTCATCGTCCAGGTCGAGGCGGTGAAGCAGTAATCCCCCCGGGAATACTTCACACCAATGCCGGAAGGCCCGCGAAAGCGGGCCTTTTGCGTTTGTGGAACTGTTACACGGCGGCCGACACGGGGATGCCAGCAGCCATGGATATCAACCGCCCGCTGTTCGCGTGGTCTGCCATGAATGCCGTCACCGCGTGCGTCGTGCAAAGCTTGTTGAACCAGTCCCAACCGAAAGACGCTCGATAGGCGGCAGCAGACTCCGGCGAACACCATGCAAGCAACTGCTGCAGTTCCTCATGAAACTGCCGGAATGCAGCCACCGCATGGCTCCAGTGGCGGCTGCGCTGATGACCACTCGCAAACCAGTGCGCCTTCCAGATGGGTTCGAAGTGGCAGACCCGGTTCCTCAATTGCTGAAGACGCTTCACTTGAAGCAGCACGGGTTGCCTGTTGACGTCCCGGCTCCAATACGGTGGCTTCGAGTGCGGATGATGCGGGAAGACTTCTGTGAACGTCCTGGGCGCGTGTCGATTCGACAAGCCTTCCAGCAGATTCGGCCAGAACCCGAAGGACAGGCACGCCACGACCGCGTCGGGTGACGGCTGCGGTTGCTTGCGCATGGGCGGGTTGCCTTCGGACAGCAAAGATTCGATCCGCTCGAAGGATTTCCCCTTCAGCAAGATCGCGCCGGGCACTGCCCGGTCGTACCAGGCAAAAGATGCACTGGACTGCGCCGACACCTGCATCGAGAGGGAGCGATGAATCGCATTCCGCAGCACAACCTCGACCAGTCCAACGAACGGATGGATGCTCGCACTCAGCGCCTGCGCCCACTGATAGCAGCCCAATGTTGCTGTATCCGATGCCGGCGCAAACGCCGCGCTGTACGGTGTCATCCGGGCAGCGGACAAGCATTTGAGTACCCCGGTTGCCGTCGACTCCGACGCGAACTGCGAGATCGTCAATTGCGGCGCTTCCGCTCGTGGAAGGGTTTGACTCGTCAAGTTCAACTCGCTAATCTCCCGCCCCGTAGGCACTGCGGATCCCACTCCCGCACCTCTTGGCAGGTTCCAAAGCCGGTGATGCCCGCAGCAGCAGTAGAGCAAGACGCCACCTTCGGGTGGCGTTGAGCTTTCTGAGTCGCAGAACGCCGCGCCGCACCAGCCGAAGACGCCTATCGTCCATCGCATACGGTCGCCCGGACGTCAGCCGTGAACGACTTCACGCAGGCGATTTGACCAATTCGGGGTACCCGCCTTCAAAGGGCCGACAAGGCGCCGGCTGGGCCACGTCTCAACGCCCCATTGGCCTCCGGCCTGTCGCCGATCGGTGCAGTCCATCCCGCCGTCCGCACGGCGCGTCGCCCACCGCCCCGGGGGCGCCGGGGTCTTGCGTAAAGTGCGAGCCATACGACAGGTCCTCCCATGAACGCGCCGACTCCCGCCTCCCCCACCCCGCGCCAGCGCTGGCAGAGCTTCATGAAGACTGCCGAGCAGGTCTTCCACGCCTACGGCAACTGGCTGGTCTCCATCACCTGGAAGCGCTTCACGCTGCTGGCGGTGATGCTGATCATCGGCGCCAACATCCTCCAGACCCTCCCGCCCTTCTCCTTCAGCTGGCAACTGCCGGTCGAGACGACCGAAACCATCCATCCGCCCAAGGACCTGCGCCGCGATCGCGACGCCGATCGCGAACGCCGCGAGAAGGAGCGCGCGGCCGACGTGGAGAAGAAGGTGGCCGAGGCGCAGAAGAAGGTGGAGAAGGCCACGCAGCCCGCCGACTCCGCCAACGCCGGGTCCCAGGCCGGGCACGGCGCCTCCGACGCGGTCGAGGGCGAAGGCCTGCGCTACGAAGTCCAGATCGACAGCCGCGGCGTGCGCATCGTGCCGCGCCATCCGGTCGCCGCCGCCGCCAGCGCCGCCTCCGCGGCCGACGCCGAAGGGGCCGTCGATCCGACCCTGCCCTCCGTTGACATCCGCATCCCGAACGAAAAGCAGCGAGACGCCATCCGCGAGGCGGTGAAGTCCGCGGCCGCTGAAGCCAAGCGCGCCCTGGAGGACGCCGCCGAAGAAGCCCGCCAGGCCAAGGCCGATGCCGAGGAAGCGCGCGACGAACTCGAACAGGTCCAGCGCGAGACCTCGCGCAAGACCCGGTACCGCACGGTGCACCTGGGCGACTTCCTCGACAAGCTCGCCGTCCTGGTGGTGCTGGCCTCGGCGCTGCTGAAGGCCACCTACAAGGGTCGTCTGCAGGCCGAAGTGAAGGCGGCCAAGGCCACCGAGACCGCCGAGGCCGAATCTCTGCGCCGCCAGGTCGTCGAGGCCCGCATGGCCGCGATGCAGGCGCAGGTCGAGCCCCACTTCCTGTTCAACACGCTGGCCTCCATCGATCACCTGATCGAGACCGATCCGCCGCGCGCCTCGCAGATGCAGAAGAACCTGATCGCGCTGCTGCGGGCCTCGATGCCGACGATGCGCGAAGCCAACGCCAACGGCGGCGTGCGCGACCTGGGCCGCGAGATGGCCGTCATCCGGCCCTACCTCGAGATCCTCCAGGTCCGCATGGAAGAGCGCCTGGTGTCCCGCATCGAGGTGCCCGACGGCCTGCTGTCCGCCGAGTTCCCGCCCATGATGATCCAGAGCCTGGTCGAGAACGCCATCAAGCACGGTCTCGAGCCCAAGGCCGAAGGCGGCAGCTTGCTGCTGAAGGCCGAGATCGTCCACGGCAAGCTGCAGGTCACCGTCGCCGACACCGGCCTGGGCTTCGGCCGCGCCGCGACCTCGGGCACCGGCGTCGGGCTGGCCAACATCCGCGAGCGCCTCTCGCTGCTCTACGGCAAGGCCGCCAGCGTCACCGTCGCCGAGAACCAGCCGTCCGGCACTGTCGTGATCATCACCGTCCCCTACCGGACGTCCGCCCACCACGCGCCCGAACAAGGCACGCCAGGAACGCAAGGAGCACACGCATGAAAACGCTGTTCAAGACCTTCCTCGTCCTCGGATTCATCCTCGTCGCCGGCTCGTTGCTGCTCGGCTGGGGCCTGATCCACGTGCTCGGCGACGTCCCGGGCGTTCACCTCACCGTCGACGGCGAAGAGGTCATCCTCAGCGGCATGGGACTGGCCGACGCCTTCGGCGCCGGCATCGGCCTGATCGTCGCCCTCGTCGTGCTGTGCCTGGTCGTTCCGCTGGTGCTGCTGCTCGGGCTCGGCCTGCCGCTGCTGATCCTGGGCGCGATCGCGCTGGTGGCCCTGGCCGCGCTGGCCAGCGTCGGCGCGGTGGTCGGATCGCCGCTGCTGATCATCGGCCTCGTCGTCTGGCTGATCGTGCGCGACAAGCCGCGCAAGACGCCGCGGGTGCCGCAGGCCCCGTCGGCACCGGCCATGACGTCCTCGCCGGCCGAACCGTCCCTCCACGCCTGAGTCCGGGCCGGGGTCCACGCCCGGATCGCCTCTCACCTGACCTAACATCGCCTCCCATGAGCGACACCAGCGACACCCCCCAAGGCCCGCGCGCCATCCTCGCGGACGACGAACGCCTGATGCGCGAGCAGCTGCGCAGCCGCATCGCCGAGGTCTGGCCCGAGCTCCAGATCGTGGCCGAGGCCAAGAACGGCCTGGAGGCGGTCGAGCTGGTCAAGGAGCACAAGCCCGACCTGGTCTTCCTCGACATCCGCATGCCGGGACTGACCGGCGTCGAAGCCGCCAAGCAGATCGCGCAGCTGCCCGACGACGACGACTGGCCCCTGCCCGAGATCGTCTTCATCACCGCCTACGACCAGTACGCGGTCGAGGCCTTCGAGCAGGGCGTCTGCGACTACGTGCTCAAGCCCGCGGAGCGGGAGCGCCTGCTGGTCACCGTCGAGCGCATCAAGAAGCGCCTGGCGCTGCGCAGCGGCGAGGTCGAGCCCGAAGGCCCGAGCACCGGCACGCTGCAGCAGCTGCTGCACTCGCTCTCGGCCCGGGTCAACAACACCAGCGGCACGCCGCAGTATCTGCAATGGATCCAGGCCTCGGTCGGCCAGACCATCCAGATGATCCCGGTCGAAGAGGTGCTGTTCTTCATCAGCGACGAGAAGTACACCCGCGTCCAGACGCCCACCGTCGAGGCGCTGATCCGCAAGCCGATCAAGGAACTCGTCGACGAGCTCGACCCGAAGGTGTTCTGGCAGATCCACCGCTCGACGCTGGTCAACGTCAAGGCCATCAACGGCATCAGCCGCGACTTCCGCGGCCGGCAGCTGGTCGGTGTGCGTGGCCTCGATGAAAAGCTCGAAGTCAGCCGCAGCTACACGCATCTCTTCAAAGGCATGTGACGCGGCTCTAGACGCGGCCCCGATTCGGGTGCTGAGCTAGGCGCAAACCGGAGCCATGGCAGCGCCATGGCGAGGATTTGCAACGACGCGCAGCGCCCGAAGCGGGGCCGCGTCGCTTCAACGCGGTGGGCCTTTCAGCTTCACGCCTGCCGCCGCCATCGCGCGGCGGACCTCGGGGGCGTCCTCGAAGGCGGACTCCAGCTCCGGCTGCAAGGTTTCCAGTTCCAGGCCGGAATCGGGATCGCCCGGGCGGTTGGACTTCCGCGACGACGCCCGCAAGCCCAGTCCCAGCGCCATCAGCGCGTAGAACAGGAAAGCGATCCGCGGCGCGTCGATGAGGCTGTCGAACAGCCCGACGATCACGAAGCCCGCCAGCCCGCCCACCACCGCCGGCGCCAGCGGATGGTGGCGTCCCGCGCCGAAGCTCAGGCGCACCAGCGCCGTCACCAGCAGGCTGGTCCAGAGCGCGAGGCCGAACAGGCCCTGCTCGAACAGCACATGCGCCGGCAGGCTCTTCATGTGGAACGGCATGTGGTTGCGGTCGCTCGTGAAGAACCAGCGCGCCAGCCCGTCGCTGAAATCGCCGTTCTGCAGCACCGGACCGTGGACGCTGTCGGCGATCGAGATCGACGCGATCTCCAGCACGCCGCCGCGCCAGTTCTGCGTCACCGACGCCACCAGGCGTTTCGGCGCCCAGGACGAGCCGCCGAAATCGGCCGGCGCCTGGCCGAGCTTCAATTGCACCGGCTGCCACGCCCCGCCCATCGGTTCGACATCGGTCTCGCGACTGACGCAGTGCAACGGGTAGAGCAGGAACTTCTCGCAGACCTCGACCCGCAGGCGCGTCTTGAACTGCGTGCGCAGCGTCACCGTCGCGGCGACCTCGCCGGCCACCGCCGGCACGCGCTGACTGAGCCGGAACATCTCGCCTTGTCCCATCACGTGCAGGCCGCTGGTCAGCGTCACGGTGGGGTGCGGTGAAGGTTCCGTTCCGGGCAGGCCGGACGCGGTCACTTCGGACCGCGCCGGATTCAGTCGATAGTCGCCGACGCGCTCATCGAAGGGCCCGCCGTTGGCGAAGCTCGCCGGGAAACGTCCGCTGCCCTTGCCCAGCAGCCATTCGTCCATGGACTTGAGCAGGCCCAGGCTGACGCGCCAGTGCTCGAGCCGGCCTTCGAAATCCTGTTGCCCGGTCGACATGCGCTGGCCGATGTAGGCGCCGCCGCCCAGCGCCGCGACCAAGGCGCACGCCAGCAGGCAGCCGGTCCAGACCAGGCCGCGGATGCGCCAGCCGGCGGTGCGCAGGTCCGCGCCGACACGCGGCGACCATTGCGTCGCGATCCACGCGATCGCGAGCACCGCCAGCACGAGGGCGATGACCACCGTGTCCCGCCCGCCGCCCCAGTGCGCCGCGACCAGGCCCGTGCCGGCAAGCGTCGCCATCCATACGACCGCCAACGCGAAGGCCTGGGAGGGCTGCGTCAGTCCGCCGCGCCACATCCAGGCCATTCCGAGGCCGAGCAGCACGACGACACCGTCGATCAGGTAGGCGCCCTTGGGCACGATGTCGATCAGCAGGCCGCCGAGCAAGGCCAGCATCAGCGCCGGCAACGGCGACAACGCCATCAGCGCCCGCTGCTGTCCGCGCGGCCAGGCGGCGCGCGAGGCCGGCATCGCCAGCAGCACCGCGACGCTGCCCGCCAGCGCGAGCAACGCGCGGTAACCGCCGGCGCCGAAGAGCACCCAGGCGGCGACTGCGGTCCCGGCGATCACGCCGACGGACCAGGCGAGCGGTACCTTCCCGCCCGCACCGGGGAAGACGTGCGACGACGGCGCCGCATCCTGTCGCGGCGCGTTCCTGTCATCGCGGCGCTGCAGCGCCCACAGCAGCGCGCAGAGCGCCATGCCGAACGGCACCGCCAGATAGACGCCGCGCGAGAACGTCGTCAGCGACGCATAGAACGCCAGCAGCAGCACCGCCAGCGCCGCCACGAAGCGCAGCGGCCGGCGCTCCCGCATCGCCCACAGCATCGCGAACGGCAGGCTCAGCGCCAATGCGCCGTCCAGCGATGCGCCGCCGACGTTCATCTCCCAGAACAGCGAGGTCGTGCGGTAGTCCGACGAGAAGTCCAGCAGCCCGGTGTAGATCCAGCGCTCCCACAGCGCCCCGAGCGAGGTCGTGAGCAGCACCAGCACCCAGGCCGCGCGCGACAGGCGCTGCACCGCCGAGGGCCGCAGGTCCGACGCCTTCTGCCACAGCGGCAGCAGCAGCAGGACCAGGAAGAAGCTCTTGCCCGCGCGCAGGCTGTTCATCGGCTCCTGGAAGCCTTGCCAGAAACCGAAGTCCACACCGCCGGCCTGATCGAAGCCGCGCCAGACGGCGATGAAGGCGGACAGCGCGAACACCGCCATCAGCACCCGCACCGCGGCGCGCCAGCGCAGCGTGCGATAGCGCCAGGCCACCGGCTTGTGCGGCGGCGCGGTCAGCGCGAGCGCGGTGTAGCCGCCGGCGGCGACGGCCAGCACGAGGAGATCGAGCTCCTCGAAGGTGATCCAGCCGGTCCACGGCGCGAAGCCGATCACCGGCACCAGCGCCGGCACCAGCAGCGGCAACGAGCGCCATCCGAAGAAGCTGGCGACCGCGATCGCCACCCACAACGCGGTGGCGGCCGCCGGTTGCACCGGGTAGTGCCTCATGAGCCAGAGCCCGACGGCGGCGCATGCCACGCCGGTGACGAGCGTGGCGAGGGACGAGGGACGCCGGGGAAGGACGAGGTTCATGCGCGGGGCCGTTCCAGGCTGCTGGCGATGCACCACTGCGCCGGCCAATAGCTGGCGAGGACCCAGACGCTGGCCATCTCCATCGGACCGGCGAACTTGTTGATCGCCAGCATCGCGTCGGAGAACACGAACAAGGTGCCGCCCCACGCCGCCCAGCGCGCGAGCGGCTCATCGGGCTGGCCGACGCTGCCGCGCCACCAGGCCCAGGCCTGCGCCGCCATGACCGAGAGGCAGACGACGTAGACGACCACCGGTGCCCGCAGCTCGCCCGGGATGTGCGGCCAGAGCTGTCCCAGCACAGCCGCCGCGATGACGCCGAACATCAGGAAGGGCCAGCGCACCGCGCCCAGCTTCTTGCGGGTGCAGAAGCCGACGACGTAGCAGACATGGGCGGCGAGGAAACTCACCAGCCCGGGCAGGAAGCCCTGCTCCGGCCACAGCAGCGCGACGTCGCCCGCCAGCGAGCACAACAGCCCGGCGCGCAGCCAGCGCGCCAGCCGCGGGCGCTCGGCCCCCCGGGGCCAGGCGTAGAGCAGGATCAGGACCGTCGTCAGCGGCTTGAAGACGAAGGCCAGCGCCGGCGGCAGTTGCGCGGGCTGGGACAACGCGAGGATGGCGGCCGCCGCGCTGAGCAAGGTCAGCAGCGGGAGCACGGCGGCGAGCCTGTTGGCGGACTTGGCGGCGGAGGCTGTCATGCGCCGGCATTTTGCCGTTTGCCGATGACGCCCACCCCCCGGTTCAGGGTGACATGGCAGACCTTACAGGGTAGTTGCCGCTCTCAAGTCTGCTCACAAGTCGCACACAGGTCCGCTCACAAATCCGCCTACAGGTGCGACCAGTGACGGTCGAGCGCCTGCAGGCGTTCGTGGACCGCGGACTCCGGGACGAAGAACTTCTCCGAGAGCCTGCGGGCGCTGACCACGCCCTGGTTCATGAGCCGGTAGATCGCGAAGTCCGGCATCAGCAGGTCCAGCGCGAAGCGGTGGGCTTCCTGCTCGATGCGCCGGGGACTGTGGGTCGACAGGGTGGGCGCGGTCTCCGGCGGCACCGGACCGTGCCCGAGCACGTGATGCCCCAGCGCATGCGCCAGCACGATGCGGCGCCGCATCGGCTCCTCGGCGAGATTGAACTCGATCACCGGGCGCTCATCCAGGTAGAGCAACCGGCCGCGATACGGATACATCGGCTCCTGCGGGCCGCCGCGTTCGCGGACCTCGACGCCGGCGCCCTCGGCCAGCTCGTGGACGTTCAGCGGCTGACTGGCCTGGTCCCAGTGCGCCTTGCGCAGTTCATCGGCGGCGGCATCGATGACCAGGTGTCGCGCCGCGACTTCGGCGGGCGTACGGGAATCTCGAAAGGGAAAGCAGGAAAGGGGGACGGCGGCCATGGTCGGTCTCCTCGGCGGGCGCAGAGGGACCGGATGCTAGGAACGCGCGCGTCGCCGCGAAATGACACGAACCAGTAAGAATCGTTCGCCCACCACCGTCACTCACTGTTCGGGTGACAGGTCTTGCTCAACGGTCGTCCTTCGCCGCCTGCGCCTGTTTCGCCGCGGTATCGGCGGCCTTGGCGGCGAGCTGTTCGCGCATGCGCTTGAGCTTCTCCCGCGGGTCTTCCTTGACGCCGCCCTCGCCCAGTTTCATCTCCGCGATGAACCGGCTCGGCACACCCATGACCGTCTCCCGGTTCTTCTTGCGCCGCCGCAGCGTCGACACCGCCAGCGTGCGCCGCGCGCGCGTGATGCCGACGTACATCAGCCGCCGTTCTTCCTCGACGCGCTGAGGCGTGAGCTCGTCGTTCTCCGCCTTGAACGGCAGCAGGCCCTCGTTGACGCCGGCCAGCATCACGTGCGGCCATTCGAGGCCCTTGGACGCGTGAAGCGTCGTCAGCACGACCTGGTCCTGCTCTTCCTGGCGCTCGGCCAGCGACAGGATCACGCTGATCGTCTGCGCCACTTCCAGCAGCGTCTGCCGCGGGCTCTCGGTCGTGATGCCGCCGTCGGTGGAGATCTCCCCGCCGCAGCGCTTGGCCACCCAGTCGACGAAGTCGAGCACATTGCCCCAGCGGGCCTGCGCGACCTTCTCGTTGTCTTCCTGGTCGATCAGGTACTGCTCGTAGGCGATGTCCTTGAGCCATTCCATGATCAGCGCCTTGCCCTCCTCGGCGCCCACGGCGTGGCGCGCGCGGTACTCGAGGTCGACGACGTAGCGGCCGAACTCGTGCAGCCCGTGCAGCGCCTTGCTCGACAGCGTCGCCTTCAGCGATTCGGCGAACAGCGACTCGAACATCGACAGCTTCCACTTCGCCGAGAACTCGCTCAGGTGGCCCAGCGTCTGGTGGCCGATGCCGCGCTTGGGCGTCGTCACCGCGCGCAGGAACGCCGGATCGTCGTCCTGGTTCACCAGCAGCCGCAGCCAGGCGCAGAGGTCCTTGATCTCGGTGCGGTCGAAGAAGCTCTGCCCGCCGGAGACCTTGTACGGGATCTCGGCGCGGCGCAGCGCCTGCTCGAAGATGCGCGACTGGTGGTTGGCGCGGTAGAGGATCGCGAAGTCGGAGAACTTCGCCGTCGGTTCGTTGGCCCGGATGGACTGGATGCGGGCGACGGCGCGCTCGGCCTCGTGCTCCTCGCCGTCGGCCTCGATCAGCGAGATGGGGTCGCCCTCGCCGAACTCGCTCCAGAGCGTCTTCGGGAACAGCTTCGGATTGCCGCCGATCACGTTGTTGGCCGCGCGCAGGATCGCGCTGGTCGAGCGGTAGTTCTGCTCCAGCGGAATGATCTTCAGCTGCGGGAAATCGATCGGCAGCTTCTTGAGGTTCTCGATCGTCGCGCCGCGCCAGCCGTAGATGGACTGGTCGTCGTCGCCCACGGCGGTGAACATCGCGCGATCGCCGACCAGGCATTTCAGCAGCTCGTACTGGACCGCGTTGGTGTCCTGGTACTCGTCGACCAGCACGTAGCGCAGCGTCTCCTGCCACTTGCCGCGCGCCTCTTCATTGGTCTGCAGCAGCTTCAGCGGCATGCCGATCAGGTCGTCGAAGTCGACCGCCTGGTACGCGGTCAGCCGCTCCTGATACCGCTGCATGACGACGGCGGCGGCGCGCTCCATGTCGTCCTTCGCGTAGGCCAGCGCCTGCTGCGGACTCAGGTTCTGGTTCTTCCACAGCGAGATGGTCCACTGCCAGGACTTCGCCGTCGCCGCGTCGGTCGTGCCACCGGCATCGCGCAGCACCGACAGCACGTCGTCCGAATCGAGGATGGAGAACTGCTCCTTGAGCCCGAGGTGGCGCCCGTCCTGGCGCAGGATGCGCACCCCCAGCGAGTGGAAGGTCGACACCAGCAGCTCCGAGCCCGCCTTGCTGCCCACCAGGTGCTTGGCGCGCTCCCGCATCTCCTGCGAGGCCTTGTTCGTGAACGTGATCGCGGCGATGTTCTTCGGGCGGTAGCCCTCGGACATCAGCTTGGCGATCTTCTGCGTGATCACGCTCGTCTTGCCCGAGCCCGCGCCCGCGATCACCAGGCAAGGCCCTGAGAGGTGATGCACCGCCGCCAGTTGGGCGGGGTTGAGCTGGGCTTTGGACATGGAACGTGCGGGACAGGAAAGCGCGGAGGGGCCGGGGATGATAGCGGGACGTACAGTGCGAACCATGAACACCACCCTCCTCCTCGCCGCCAATGTCGTCGTCGCCCTCGTGGCGCTGATCCACGTCTACATCCTCATCCTGGAGATGTTCCTCTGGACCACGCCCAAGGGCCGCAAGGCCTTCGGACTGACGAAGGAATTCGCCGAGGCGAGCAAGGTGCTGGCGGCCAACCAGGGGCTGTACAACGGCTTCCTCGCGGCCGGCCTGATCTGGGGTCTGGCGCTGGGCGCGGCGGGCGGACCGGTGAAGGTGTTCTTCCTGGCCTGCGTGCTGGTGGCGGGTCTCTACGGCGCCGCGACGGCCAGCCGCAAGATCCTCTTCATCCAGGCCCTCCCGGCGGCGGTCGGCCTCGCGCTCCTGCTGCTGAGCTGAGGACCGCGAGCCGGCTCAGTCCGGCAACACGACGCCGCGCCGGGCGGCCATCTGCTGCAGCTCCCCGCTCGCGCGCAGGCGCTGCATGCCGGCGTCGATCAGCGCCATCCAGGGCTCGCCCGCCGCGTCGCGGCTGAAGGCGAAGTGGCCGCGCAGCTGCGCAAACGGCGGCGTGCACAGCGCGACCTGATCCGACAGCCCCAGGTCCTGGATCACCGGCTCCGAGTTGCGCTGGTTGGCCGCGATCAGGTCCAGCCGCTTGAGCTGCAGCATGCGCAGCGCGGTGGCCAGGTCCCGCACGGCGGTCACGTTCAGGCCCGCGCGCGCCTGCTCGAAGCGGTCGCCATAGACCCAGCCCTGCACCGCGCCGATCTGCAGCGGCTGCAGCGCCTGGAAGTCGCCCCACCAGAGTCCTTCCTCGCGGCGGCGCGCGTAGAACACCAGCGCGTCTTCGTAGAAGGCCTGCCGGGAGAACCGCATCAGCCGCTCCCGCTCCGGCGTGCGGTACGGGCCGACGAGGATCTGCGCGGGGCCGTGTTCGATCATGGCCTGCGCCCGCAGCCAGGGATAGAACTCGTAGCGCGGCTGGTGGCCGGCGGGGATCAGGATCGCGTCGAGCAGGTCGACGGCCAGGCCGCGCGGCTTGCCGCCGTCGGCCGCGGGCTCGAAGAGCCGCGCGAAGGTCGTTCCCACGATGTGCACCTGCGCCGACCGGGGCCGCCCCGAGCCGGGCAGCCCGGGCGCGCCCGCCGACGAGGGCAGCGCCCTCGCCACGCCCATCATGCCCGTCATGCCGACGGCCATCACGCCGAGCGTGGCATCACGGAGCAGGTGTCGGCGGAAGGCGTCCATGGGAGTGCCCATGATAGGCGCGCGCCCCGTGCGCCGGCAGCCCCGCGACGCGGGGTGGCGGAGATCGGGCGATCGGGCGCTTCAGAGTCCGCGGGTCTCCGCGGCGAGGTCCTCGGGCACCAGCACCCCGGGGATGAAGATGGGCATGCGGATGGGATCGCGGCCGATGTCCTCGCCATGGGAGCCGTGGACCGCGAACGCCTCAGCGAGCACCGCGTGCACCTGCCCCATCGCGTCGCAGGACGGCGACGAGCCGCCGGCGAAGAACACCTGCGCCTCGCCGATGCCCAACCCGCACAGGCCGTAGAGCCGGTCGCCGACGCGGGCGCAGAACTGGTCGGCGATCTGGCGGCCGATCAGCGACGGCAGCCGGACCAGGTAGTCGCCGGTCCCCTCGTCCACGGCCCAGCGCACGGCCAGCCGCATCCAGTGCGCGTTCTTGCCGTCGATGCAGCTCTCCAGCACGCCGCGGAGCCAGGGCGAACACTCGGGGTCGGTGACCGAGTCCCGCCAGCAGTTGCGCCAGTCCGCCGCGGACATCGGCCGAATTTCGAAACTCACGCACATCCTCCTCGCGTCGCGCGCCATGGCGACAGAAGGACGATCGTAGGCAGACGGACCCCACTCGGACAATCCGCCTTCATCGACCGATGCGTGACTCTTCCAAGTCGGTCGGAAGCGCGAAGTTGTCGATTCGCAGGGGTGTTTCCGAGGAACCCTGCCTCACCCCTGCGGGAGCACTAGTGCATCGAGGTGGGTCGCCGACTCATCGGCAGAACGGACGCGCGAAGGACTGCGCGGCGCGCTCAAGCGGCCCGCTCACCCGCCTCGCAACAGCAGCCAGGCCACGATCGCCGCCAGGGCCAGGACGAGGGCGAGGCCCGCCAGGCGTTCCGCCCACGACGCGCGGGAGGACGCCGGACGATCGTCGTTCTCGAGCGGCGGCGGCGAGGGCAGCAGCGGCATCGGCGCCGAAGGCGAGCCTGCCGCGCCGGATCCGGGACGTGCGAGCGCGGGGGCGGGCTCGACCTCGATCCAGTCGCGCACCGCCTGCGCCAGCAGTTGCCGGTCGGTGAACGAGCGCCCGTCCATCATGGCCCGGTCCAGCAACTGGTCCAGGCTCTCACGCTGCGCTGCCGTCAGCGACAGCCACGACTGCAGCGACGCCACCGGCGTGGCGCCGGGTTCGGGCTCTTCCTCGAAGCCGTCCTCGGTCGCGTCGCGCCGCGGCAGGCGACCGTTGACGAGCATGCCCAGCAGGCGGCCCAGCGCATGGGTCTCGCTGTTGGCGTCGGGGCGGCCGCCGGCGCGTTGACGCGCGTTGGCCAGGGGCTCGGCGGCGCGCACCAGCGCGGCGGGCGCCTGGCTGTCGCGCGGCGTCAGCCCCTGCCCCAGCCAGTGCAGCTGCTGGGCCGGGCTCAGCCACAAGGTGCCGGGGTCCAGCTCATGCAGCACCAGGCCGTGCACATGGGCGGCGTCGAGCATGTCGATCAGGTCCAGCAGCAGCTGCATGCGCCGCTTCAATGGCAGCGCCATCGCCACCCGCAGCAGCGGCGCGCCTTCCATCGCCGGCACCACGAGGTAGGGCAGGCCGGTGGGGCTGAGCCCGCTGTCCAGCGGCGCGCCGAAGGCCGGATGCCGGAAGCGCGCCAGCGATTCCGAGTCCTCCGCGAAACGCATCAGCACCGCCTGCGCATCGGACTCATGGCGGTAGACCAGCGCGAGGCCGGTCTGCGCGGCGGCCTTGCCGTGCTCGACGCGGAACCACACGCCGGAGGCGCACTCGAAAAGCACCGCCGAGACCCGCCAGACGCCCAGCCGCTCGCCGACGGCCGGCAGCGCCGCGGGCGCCCGGGTGGCCGGGTCGTGCGGTACGCGGGGGTCCTGCGCGTGCGGGGGGTCGATCATGGGCGCGAATCCTAGCGCAGCGATACTTCGACCCCATGTCCTCCCGCGTCCCCTCTGTCGGCGTGAGCCGTCCGTCCGTCGGTGCCAGTCATGCCTCCGACGCCTTCGGCGCCCTTGACGCCATTGACGTCCTGCCCGCGCCGCCGACGCCGCGTCCCTGGATCCAGCGGGCGACCGTCGCCTTGCTCGCGACGGCGCTCTGCGGGCTGGCCGCCGCGGCGCCCGCGCCGTACAAGCAGCCCTCCCAGGCGATCCGCGACCTGCTGGACGCGCCCGCGCTGCCGCGGCTCATCCCGTCGCCGGACCGCGCCGCGCTGGCGCTGGTCGAGCAACGCCGCTACACGCCGCTCGAGGAACTGGCGCGGCCGGGACTGCGCCTGGCCGGCGCGCGTTTCGATCCGCGCAACGCCAGCCAGCAGAACCTGCTCGCCGTGCAGCGCGTACGCCTGCGCGCCCTGCTCGATCCGGAGGGCACGGAACGGGACGTCGAACTCCCCGCCGGCGGCACCTGGCACAACTTCATCTGGGCACCGGACGGACAGCGTTTCCTGCTGTCCCGCCGCACCGACACGGCCGACGAGCTGTGGGCCGGCGCGACGTCCAACGGCCAGCTCTGGCGCATCTACAACGTGCGGCTGAACAACGCCGTCGATGCCGACGACATCGCCTGGCTGAACGCCCGCGAGGCCGTCGTGCTGACGGTGCCCGACGATCGCGGCCCCGCGCCCAGCCGGGCGCAGACCGGACCGGCGATCCAGGAGACGCACGGCAAGGCGTCGCCCGAACGCACCTATCCGGACCTGCTGCGCAACCCGCGCGACGAGGACCTGTTCGAACACTACGCCCGCTCGCAGCTGACCTTGATCGATGTCGCCAGCGGACAGAGCCGCGACATCGGCACGCCGGGCCTCTTCACCAGCGTGTCCAGCGTCGGCACCGGCCAGGCGCTGCTGACCGAGCGGCTCGTGCGGCCCTTCAGCTACAACCTGACCTTCGACGATTTCCCGACCGTGGTCGAGGTCCGCCAGCGCGACGGCAAGGTCATCCGCGAACTGGTCAAGATGCCGCTGAAGCAGGGCGTCGCGATCGACGGCGCGCTGCCGGGACCGCGGGTGTTCTACCCGTCGCCGACGAAGGACGCGGCGATCTACTGGGTCGAGGCGCTGGACGGCGGCAATCCGGCCAACCGCGCGGCATTCCGTGATCGCGTGATGCGGCTGGACCCGCCCTACACCGGCGATCCCTTCGAGGTGCAGCGCATGCCCTACCGCTTCACGCGGCTGCGCTTCCTCGACGACGGCATCCACGGCCTCCTGACGGAAGAGGACCGCAGCCGGGGCTGGTCGCGGACCTACCTGCTGCCGCTCAACGGCAAGCAGAGCCGGCCCTTGTTCGAGCATTCGGTGCGCGAGCGCTACCGGCACCCCGGCTTTCCGTTCATGCGCACGCTGGCGAACGGCCACCAGGTGGCGCAGACGCTCAATGGCGACCTGCTGCTCTCGGGCCAGGGCGCGGGGCCCAAGGGCGACCGGCCCTTCCTGGACAAGCTCTCGCTGAAGGACCTGAGCGCGCAGCGGCTGTTCCAGTCGGCCGAGGGGGTGTACGAGCAACCCCTGGCACTGCTCGAAGATCGCCGGCTGCTGACGCAGCGCGAGACCGAGCATGAGCCGCCCAACCTGGTGCTGCGCGAGAACGGCAAGGTGACGCCGCTGACGCGGATCAAGGACCCGGCGCCGCAGTTGAAGGGCGTGCGACGCGAACTGGTGAGCTTCAAACGCAACGACGGCGTGGAGCTGTCGTTCTGGATGTACCTGCCGCCGGACCAGCGCGAGGGCGAGAAGCGGCCGGCGCTGGTGTGGGCCTATCCGCTGGAGTTCAACGACGCGGCGATCGCCGGACAGTTGAGCGGCTCACCCGGCCGGTACATGAGCTTCTCCGGGATCAGCCCGCTGAACCTGCTGATGGATGGCTACGTGGTGCTGATGGACGCGACGATGCCGGTGGTGGGCGACTCGCGCAACATGAACGACAGCTTCATCGAGCAGATCACCGCGAATGCGCGGGCGATCATCGACAAGGCCGAAGACCTGGGCACGGTGGACCCGCGGCGCGTGGCGATCGGCGGTCACAGCTACGGCGCGTTCATGGCGGTGAACCTGATGGCGCACACGAAGCTGTTCCGTTGCGGCATTGCGCGCAGCGGTGCCTACAACCGGACGCTGACGCCCTTCGGATTCCAGAGCGAGCGTCGATCCTTGTGGGATGCGAAGGACGTCTACCTCAAGCTGTCCCCCTTCCTCTTCGCGAACCAGATCAAGGATCCGCTGCTGCTGATCCACGGCGAGGCCGACAACAACTCCGGCACCTTCCCGATGCAGAGCGAGCGCCTGTACCAGGCCCTGGCGGGCCTGGGCGGCACCGCCCGCTACGTGCTGCTGCCCTTCGAGGCGCACGGCTACACCGCGCGCGAATCCGCGGGCCAGGTGCAATGGGAAATGAGTCAGTGGTTGAAGGGCTGCGTGGGCGATCCGAGGGCCGAGGCCAAGCCTCGCCCGGCAGCCGGATCAGGTGCTTCGCAGTAGTAAGCAGGTGGTGTGGACTCGCTGGGCCGGGGCCGCCGGCGAAGCCGAAGCTTCCACCACTGACCAGGCGCGTTCTGTCTGACCGCAGCGAGCCGAAGGCGAGCGGAGGGAGTTGAGCGCCCGAGCTTCGGCTTCGCCGGCGGCCCCGGCCCAGCGAGTCGCGCTGTCTTCTCAGAGCTGCTTCACCGAGAACGTATCGCAGTCCCGCAGGTCCCCTTGCGCCATCCCCCGCTTGAACCAGCGTTGCCGCTGTTCGCTGGTGCCGTGGGTGAAGCTTTCCGGCACGACGGCGCGGCCGGCGCTGCGTTGGAGGGTGTCGTCGCCGATCTTGGCGGCGGCGTTCAGTGCTTCGTCGATGTCGCCGGCTTCCAGCCAGCCCTTGGACTGCTGGGAGTGGTGGGCCCAGACTCCGGCGAAGCAATCGGCTTGCAGTTCGACGCGGACGCTGGTCGCGTTGGCCGCCTGTTCGGACTGGCGCCGCCGGGCGGCGTCGACCTTCTCGGTGATGCCGAGCAGATGCTGGACGTGGTGCCCGACCTCATGGGCGATGACATAGGCCTGGGCGAAATCGCCCGGCGCGCCGAGCCGGTCGCGGAGGGTCTGGTAGAAGCTGAGGTCGATGTAGACCTTGCTGTCGCCGGGGCAGTAGAAGGGTCCCATCGCGGCTTGCCCGAGTCCGCAGGCGGTGCGCGACTGGCCCTCGAAGAGCGTCAGCGTCGGTGCCTGATAGGTCTTGCCGCCGGCCTTGAAGAGCTGCGTCCAGACGTCCTCGGTATCGGCGAGCACGATGCTGACGAACTTCCCGGGCGTGTCCTGGGGACGGCTGTGCTCGACGGGGCGCTGGGCTGGGCCGGGCGTGGTCTGGACCGCGCTGCCGTCGAGGGCGCTGAGCACCGTCAGCGGATTGATGCCGAACGCCCAGGACGCGAGCAGCGCCACCACGATGCCGCCGATGCCGATGCCGCGTCCGCCGATCGGCAGTCCGCCCCCGCCGCTGCTTCCGCCGCCGCTGCCGCGCAAGTCCTCGACGTTGTCGCTCTCGCGATTGCCTTCCCACTTCATGGTGTGCTCCTGGTGGCTGCTTGGGCTGCTTGGGCTGCTTGAACGCGGTCAGTCGGCGGCCTGGGCCGCCTCCCCCGCCGCCGTGATGTCGTTCGCGGGGAGGATCAGGTGGAATTCTGCGCCACCGCCCTCCCGATTGGCGGCGTACAGCTGACCGCCGTGCATCTCGACGATCCGACGGCTGATCGGCAGGCCCAGGCCCGTGCCGCCGGAGCCGTCCTTGGTCGCGCTGGACTGGACGAAGGGATCGAAGATCCGTTCGAGCTCGTCGACCGGGATGCCCGGTCCCCGGTCGGCGACGCAGAGGTGCAAGGCGCCCTCGGCCGTGCGGCCGCCGCGGAGCTCGATGGTGCCGCCCTGCGGCGCGAACTTGATGGCGTTGGCCAGCACGTTGCGCACGGCCTGCTGGAAGCGCGGCGGATCGACGCGCGCCGGCATCGGCGCGGGCAGGTCGACGGCCAGCGTCAACTGGCGCTTCGCGGTCAGCGGCGCGAGCTCGCGCATCACCGCGTCGACGGGCTCGCGCAGGTCCTCCTCGCGCAATTCCAGCGCCCCCACGGCGTCGAGCTTGGACGCGTCGAGCAGATCGTTGACCAGCGCGAGCATCCGCTGCCCGGAGCCGTGGATGTCCGAGAACATCGCCTGCAGCCGCTCCTGTCCGCCGCTGCGCATGATGCCGAGTTCGGAGAAGCCCAGGATCGACTGCAGCGGCGTGCGCAGCTCGTGGCTGATGTTGGCGAGGAACTCCGTCTTCGTCCGCGAGGCCTCCTCCGCCGCGTCGCGCGCCTGGCGCGTCAGCCGCTCGGCGGCCGCCCGCTCGGTGATGTCGACCGCGCTCCCGGCATACCCGAGCAGGTCGCCATCCCGACGCAGCGGCACCGTCGCGATCTGGTAGCGGCGGGGCGCGCCCTCGCTGTTGCGGATCGTGGCCTCGACGCTGCGCACGCCCTCGTCGCCGCCGAACAGGCTGGCCACCGCGTCGCGGTCGGCCGGCTCCGCGATGTCGGCCAGCCGGCGCCCGACCGCCTCGTCCGGACGGCCGCGATGCAGGGTCGTCCAGCGCGCGTTCACGAAGGTCAGCGTGCCCGCCGGATTGGTCCGGAAGATCACCTCCTGCACGCTCTTGAGCAGCACCCGCATGTCGCGCTCGCGGTCGGCGAGCTGCTCATGCGCGCCCTCGAGCGCTTCCATCGCCTCCGCCCGCGCCTGCAGGCTGCGCCGCACCGTGATCGTCGCCAGCGCGATCAGCGCGAGCGCCAGCGAGCCGATCAGCAGCAGCCATCGCAGCCCCGCGTGCCAGCGCGCCAGCACCTCGTCGATCGACTGCTCGACGCCGACGATCAACGGACGCCGCGGCGCCGCGCGGTAGGCGACGATGACCTCGCCCGGCAGCGCGCCGGCGCCGATGTAGGTGTCGTGCTCGCGGCCGCGCCGCAGCGCGTCGAAGGCGGGATGGCCGTCCAGCCGCTGACCGGGCAGCTGATGCAGGGTCTCCATCGCGGCGAGCAACTGGCCGTCGGTCGACGCAAGCCACGCGGCGCTCCGGCCCGTCGGCAGCGCACGCTGCTGGACCTGCGTCAGCGCATCCGGGTTGATGAGCGCCAGCAGCCAGCGCGGGTCGCCCTCGCGCGTGCCTGGCGAAATGCCCATCGGATTGGGGGCGGACGCGCCGGCGGCGGGTTCCTCGGGCGACGGCGGCAGTTGCAGCAGCAGCGGCAGCATGCCGACCGGCGAGCCACGCGCGCCGCGTCTGCCCGCGAGGTCCGCCAGCCCTCGCCCCGGCCGCAGCGGCAGCAGCAGGTCGCGGTCCGGCGCCGGCAGGCGGCCGAAGTCGTCCAGCGGGATCTCCAGGCCGATCTCATCGGCATTGGTGCTGATCAGCACCCGTCCGCGCGTGTCCAGCAGCGACACGCTGCGGATGAAGGGCAGGCCCACCAGCACATGGCTGAAATGCTCCTCGAGGTGCTTCGCCTCGTGCGGATCGGCAACCGTGCGCGTGAGCCCGTCGCCGATCGCGTGCAAGGACAGCGAGGCGGTCTCGATCGTGCGGCTCGCATCGCTCTCGAGCACCTGCGCCAGCAGCGCGCCGCGCGCGCGCGCCTCGTCGATCGCCTCCTGGCGGCCGACCCAGGCCGGCCCGATCAACCCGGCCAGCGTGCCGACGCCCGCGACCACGCCCGCCCACAACGTGGCGCGACGCAAACGCAGGAGGGATCGGACGGCCGGACCGAGCATCGCTGCGACTCCGTCTCAGGGCACGACGATCGCGCCAAGACCGTGGCGCTCGGCGGCTGCGCGCAGGCGCCCGTCGCGCTTGATGCGCGCGACGAATTCGTCCAGCCGCGCCAGCCACACGGCATCGCCGCGCTTGATCGCATAGGCATACGGCAGGACGTGGAAGGGCTTGGGCGACGCGATCAGCTGCGCCCAGTCGGCGTTGTCCAGCAGCCGGCGGCTGTACGGGTAGTCGGTCATGAAGACGTCGGCGCGGCCGGACTCCAGCTCGCGCTCCCGTGTCGCGGGGGGTTGCACCACCAGCAGCGTCGCGCGCTTGAGCGTGTCGCGCATCACCCGCTCCGTCGAGGTCCCCATCTGCACGGCGACCACCACGCCGGCCTGGTCGATGTCGTCCCAGCGCTTGACGACGCGGCTCGCGCGGCTCGCGATGGCGTAGATGTCGCTCTGCAGGTAGGGCTGGGTGAAGGACAGGGCCACCGCCCGCTGCGGCAGCACGGCGACAGCGAACATCGCGACGTCGCAGCGTTCCGCCTCGAGGTCGGGAATCAGGCGCTGGAACGAGGACTCGACATAGCGCAGGCGCACGCCCAGGTCCTTGGCCAGTTCATTGGAAAGATCGACGTCGATGCCGCTCAGCGTTTCGTCGCGCGGGTGGCGGTAGGTGATGCCGTAGTAGTCCGGCCAGATGCAGACGCGGAGCACGCCGTGCGCGAGGACACGCTGCAGCACCGGGCTCGTCGTGGATGCAGCGGCGGGGGCGGACGCCGCCGGCGGGGCGCTCCGGGCCCCCGGCGCAAACGTCAGCAGGGAGGCCAGCATCAGGCCGGCCGCACCCATCCGGGCCAGCCGGACCGTCGCGGCCTGTCCGGTCCATCGCTTCGTCATCGCATCTCCTCGGCTCCGGATTGCACCAGAGTTCGCATCACCCGATCGCGAGGGAAGGCCCGCCCCACCGAAGTCACACCCGATATCACTTTTATCGCTTATAAATGGGGATATTGCCCACCTACAAGTTTGGTTAATTCGGCAAAATCGACTCATGACTGCTATTGCCCGTACACCTGACGACATGCAAGAGGATTTCAGCACGCGCGAAGTGGCGCAGCGCCTCGGCATGGCCGTCCGCTCGGTGCAACTCATGGTCGACCGCGGCGAGCTGCAGGCCTGGCGGACGCCGGGCGGACATCGCCGGATCCTGCGGACTTCGCTGGACGCGTGGCTCACCGGCCGCGGCCTGGCGCCGACCAAGCCGGCGGACCTGTCGCCCAACGACGGCGTTCCGGCGCGGCTGAAGGCGCTGCTGATCGAGGATTCGGTCCATTACCAGAACCTCGTGATGCTGCTGGCACAGCAGGAATTTCCCGACCTCGACCTGCACACCGCCAATGATGGCATCGGCGGTCTGGTCATGTACGGTCAGCTGCAGCCCGAGATCCTGCTGGTCGACATCCTGCTGCCCGGCATCGACGGCGCGGCGCTGGTGACCAGCCTGCGCTCGCAGCCGCAGTTCGCCAGCAGCGAACTGATCTTCGTGACCGCCCTGGACGAGCAGCAACGGGCGCCCTACGCGTTCGCGCTGGCCGGCCTGCCGCTGGTGCACAAACCCCGGCTCGTCACCGATCTGCCGCCGCTGCTCGGCGCCGCCATCCAGCGCATCCAGGCCCGTCAGCCGCAATTTGCAGGTTGAAGTCGCCGGCTTGATCATGGCGTCCCGCGTCCGGGTCCTCCTGGTGGAGGACGACACCACCCTGCAACGCTTCGTCTCCATGGCCCTGGAGGACGACGAGGTGCGCCTGCAGGCCTGCATCTCCGTCGACGAGGCGCTGCTCGCGCTGGCGACCCAGAGCTTCGACCTGGTGATCAGCGACCTGATGCTGCCCGGGCGTCACGGCCTGGACCTGCTGCAGACGCTCAAGCAACGGCCCGAGCTGCGCGGCAATGCGCGGCTGGCCGTGTTCAGCGCGGGACTGAACCCGGCCGTGCGCGAACAGCTGGAGGCGCTCGGCGTGACGCGTTTCCTGTCCAAGCCCTGCTCGCTGGGTGAGTTGCAATCGTGCCTGGATGGCCTGCGCGACGCGGCGCCGCCGGCCGCGATGCCGTCGATTCACCAGGCCGCCATCGAGCAGTACTTTGGCGGCAATGCCGCGCTGTACCAGGCCTTCCTCGCGCGTTGCCGGATGCAGTTTCCGCTGGACATCGCCAATGGCCGCCTCGCCTGCGACCGCGGCGAGCATGTCAAGCTGCGCCACCTCGCGCACAGCCTCAAGAGCGTGCTGCTGACGCTGGGACACACCGAAGCGGCCGAGGTCGCGAGGCAACTGGAGCTGGATGCGGAGCAGGCCGCGACGGGCTCCGAGGACGCCCTCGCCGCCGCGCGTGCCGCGTGGCCGGTGCTCGAAGAGGCGCTCGGCCGCCTCCTTTGATTCTGCGACTCAGATCGCCAGCGGATCCACGTCCACGGCCCACCGCGTCAGGCCCTTCTGACGGCGCTTGAGCGCGTGCAGCTCGGGCAGCCAGGCGCGCAGGAAGCGCTGCAACTGCGCGCGGTTCCCGGCCTCGATCAGCATCTGGAAACGCTCGCTGTCGGCCACGCGCGCGATGGCCATCGGCACCGGCGGATAGAGCAGCAGCCCCAGCGACAACGGCAGCGCCTGCGCCGCCTCCTGCGCGGCGGTGAGGAAATCGCGCGCGGCTTCGACGCTGCGCCCTTCCGCCCGCACCAGCGCCAGATGCGCGAACGGCGGCAGGTTGGCCGTCATCCGTTCATGCAGCTGGCTGCCGGCGAAGGCCTCGTAATCGTGCTTCTGCAGCGACTGGTAGAGCGCGTGCTCGGGATACCAGGTCTGGATCCACATCTCGCTCGCCGCCGCCTGCGCGGCGTCGCGACCCGCGCGGCCGCCGGCCTGCATCAGCAGCGAGAAGAGCCGCTCCGGCGCGCGGAAATCGCTGCTGAACAGCGCACCGTCCGGGTTCACCGCGGCGACCAGCGTGATGCGGCGGAAGTCGTGGCCCTTGGCGATCATCTGCGTGCCGACGAGGATGTCGACGTCGCCCTCGTGCACCGCCGCGAGCTGCGTTTCCAGGCTGCCCTTGAGCCGGGTCGTGTCCGCGTCGATGCGCGCCACGCGCGCGCCGGGCAACGCCTGCGCGAGCTGCTCCTCGAGCCGCTCCGTGCCGCGCCCCAGCGGCGCGATGTCCGGATTGCCGCAAGACGGGCAGGCGCGCGGCACGCGCGTCGTCACGCCGCAGTGGTGGCAGCGCAGCGTCCGGTCCTCCTTGTGGAAGACCTGGTGCGCGCTGCAATGCGGGCAGTCGCTCTTCCAGTTGCACTGGTCGCAGTGCAACACCGGCGCGTAGCCGCGGCGGTTGAGGAACACGAGGCTCTGCTCGCCGCGCTCCAGCCGCTTGCGCATCGCGTCCAGCAGGGGCACCGACAGCGCGGTCGTGACGCCCTTCTTGCGTTCGAGCCGGTTCATGTCGAAGAGCCGGACCCGTGGCAGCGCGCCCCCGCCGATGCGCTCGGTGAGATCGATGCGCCGGTAGCGGCCGCCGAGCGCGTGCTGCCAGCTCTCCAGCGACGGCGTCGCCGAGCCGAGCACCACCGGCACCTTCTCCAGATGGCCGCGATAGACCGCCAGGTCGCGCGCCGAATAGCGCGCACCGTCCTGCTGTTTGTAGGAGGGGTCGTGCTCCTCGTCGACGACGATCAGTCCCAGCCGCGGCATCGACGCGAACACCGCCAGTCGCGTGCCCAGCACCAGCTGCGCGCGGCCCAGATGCGCCGCGAGCCAGTTGCGCAGCCGCTGCGCGGGCGTCAGCGCGCTGTGCAGCGACACGATCGAACGGCCCGCGAAGCGCTCGGCGAAACGTGCCTCGAGCTGCGGCGTCAGGTTGATCTCCGGCACCAGCACCAGGACCTGCAGCCCGCGCTCGAGCGCGGCTTCGGCGGCGCGCAGGTAGATCTCGGTCTTGCCGCTGCCGGTCAGTCCCCACAGCAGCGCGGGGGGCGGCGCCTCGCGGCCGGCCAGTTCCGCCAGCGCGTCCAGGGCCGCCTGCTGTTGCGCGGTCAGCGCGGGACGCTCCTGCGGGACGATCGGTGTCCCGGCCGCGGTTTCGACCTCCGCCGCAGCCTTCGCCGCTGCCGCGTCCGCCTTGTCGAGTTTCTTCAGCCGCGCCTGCAGCTGTTTCGCGTCGAGGTCCCGCAACTGCGGCGGCAGCACGGCCAGCGCCAATTCGCCGACGCTGCGCTGGTAGTACTGCGCCGCGAAGTCGAGCAGCCGGCGCCAGCGGTCCGACAACGGCGGCAGCGCATCGAGCGCCTCGCCGACGGGACGCAGCTCCGACTCGGGGAGCTGCTCTTCGTCGGGCAAGTCCTGGCCCTCGGGCAGGTCGTCCCAGACCAGGCCCATCACGTCGCGCCGGCCCAGCGTCACGTGCACCAGCGTGCCCGGGGTCAAGTCTTGCGGGCCGAGGTAATCCAGCGGCCCGGTCAGCCCGCTGTGCTGCGGCGCCTCCACGGCCACCCGCACGCGTCGCAGGGACGGAAGCTCGCTCACCAGGCCCCTCCTCTGCGCCGGGCATCCTCAGGCGCTGCGTCCCCTCCGGCCTCCACCGGCCATGAGGAAAGCGCGCCAAGTGCCTGATTTCCAAGGGTGTTCACAACGGGGGCTCGAGCCTGTGGATAACTTTGTGGGAAACGCCCCGGCTTTTCAGGGGCCGCCGGGATTGCCGCCGCGACGGCGCTCGGGCGTCAAATTCCGGGGAAACGCGGACACACCTTTAAAATCAACGACTTACACGCCCATCGGGGAAAGCCCTAGCTCAGATCCCTCGCATGTGCTGCGTTTCGGTGACATGCACGGATTTGGGGATAACTACGCCGTGGCCTTGCGCAGTTTGCGCGAATGCATATGCACTTCGTCGACCAGTTCGGCCACGCTTTCCGGCGGCGTGAACTGGCTGATGCCGTGGCCCAGGTTGAACACGTGTCCACCCCAGCCGCCGTCCGCGCGCTGCGGCGCGCCGAAGCTGTCGAGCACCGCGCGCGCCTGCTCGCGCACCGCGGCCGGCGGCGCGAACAGCACGTTCGGATCGAGGTTGCCCTGCAGGGCCACGCGGTCCTGCACCTGCGCCCGCGCGCGGCCGAGGTTCACCGTCCAGTCCAGGCCCACGACGTCGGCGCCGGCCGTGGCAATCTCGTCCAGCCACAGCCCACCGCCCTTGGTGAACAGCAGCTTGGGAATGCGGCGGCCGTCGTGTTCGCCCTTGAGCTGCGACAGCACGCGGCGCGAGTACGCCAGGCTGAACTGCTGGAACTGGCCGTCGGCCAGCACCCCGCCCCAGGAGTCGAACACCATCACGGCTTGCGCGCCGGCCTCGATCTGCGTGTTCAGGTAGGCGGCCACCGCGTCGGCGTTGATCGCCAGGATGCGATGCATCAGGTCGGGACGCGCGTACATCAGGCTCTTGACGTGGCGGTAGTCGTCGGAACCGCCGCCCTCGACCATGTAGCAGGCCAGCGTCCACGGGCTGCCGGAGAAACCGATCAGCGGCACCCGTCCGTTCAGCGCGCCACGGATCGAGGTCACCGCGTCGAAGACATAGCGCAGCTTGTCCATGTCGGGCACGGCCAGCGCGTTCACGGCGGCCTCGTCGCGGACGACTTTCTCGAACTTCGGGCCCTCGCCCTGCGCGAACGACAGGCCCAGGCCCATCGCGTCCGGCACGGTCAGGATGTCGCTGAACAGGATCGCGGCGTCCAGCGGATATCGCTCCAGGGGCTGGAGGGTCACCTCCGTCGCGTAGTCCTTGTTGGTGGCCAGGCCCATGAAGCTGCCGGCCTTCGCGCGGGTGTCGCGGTACTCGGGCAGGTAGCGGCCCGCCTGACGCATCAGCCAGACGGGGGTGTACTCGGTGGGCTCGCGCAGGCAGGCGCGCAGGAAGACGTCGTTCTGAAGGGGGGCGCTCATGGGGAGGGGATTATGCTCGGACCCCCTGCTCTTGAATTCCTCGACCCGGCACACGATATGCCGCTGCGCACAAGGAGGATCCGCTGATGACTTCGACCCTGTCCCGCCCGTTCGCCACTGCTCGCGCCACGCTTCGCGCCACCGCGGCGGCCGCATTGATCGTGGGCGCGCCGATGGCGCTCACCGGCTGCGGCTACAACGAATTCCAGAGCCTGGACGAGCAGGTCAACGCCAGCTGGTCCGAGGTGCTCAGCCAGTACCAGCGCCGCAGCGACCTGATCCCGAACATCGTCAACACGGTGAAGGGCGAGGCCAGTTTCGAACAGGACACGCTGACCAAGGTCATCGAGGCGCGCGCCAAGGCCACGAGCATCCAGGTCACGCCGGAACTGGCGCGAGACCCGGCCGCGCTGCAGAAGTTCCAGGCCGCGCAGGGCGAACTCTCCGGCGCGCTGAGCCGGTTGATGGTCGTGAGCGAGCGCTACCCGCAGCTGCAAGCCAACCAGGGCTTCCGCGACCTGCGCGTGCAGCTCGAGGGCACGGAGAACCGCATCACCGTTGCTCGCAACCGTTACATCAAGTCGGTGCAGGAATACAACGTGCTGACCCGCCGCTTCCCGTCCAACCTGACGGCGAAGATCTTCGGCTACGAAACCAAGCCCAACTTCACCGTGCAGAACGAGGCCGTGATCTCCGCGCCGCCGACGGTGAACTTCGACAAGCCGGCCGCGCCCGCCGCCACCACGACGCCGGCACCGGCCCCGGCGGCCTCGCCCGCGTCGAACTGAGGCCCCGCGCATGCGGGCGGCCTCGCTCCCGTTGCCGCGTCGGCCTCTGTCACGACCGCTGTCGCGACACGTGTTCCGGCTCCTGACGCTGGTCTTCTTTGGGCTGCTGATGAGTGTCGGCATGCTGCCGCGGGCGCGCGCGCAGGACGTCCAGCCGATCCCGCCGCTGAGCGGCCGCGTCATCGACCAGACCGGCACGCTGAGCGCCGCGCAGCGCGAGGCGCTCGATGCGAAGCTCGCCGCCTTCGAGCGCGAGGCCGGCCCGCAGATCGTGGTGCTGATGGTGAAGACCACCGCGCCGGAGGACATCGCCGCGTTCGCGCAGCGCCTCGGGGACCAGTGGAAGATCGGCCGCCGCGACGTCGGTGACGGGTTGCTGATCATCGTCGCGAAGGACGACCGGCGCATCAACATCCAGACAGCCAAGGCGCTGGAAGGCGCGGTGCCCGACCTCGCCGCCCGGCAGATCATCGAGCGCGACATCACGCCCGCGTTCAAGGCCGGCGACTACGCCGGCGGTCTCAACCGCGCGATCGACTCGCTGCAGGCGCGCATCCGCGGCGAGCACTTGCCGGCGCCAACGCAGCGGACATCAAAGTCCGGCGGCCACAACATCGACATCGGCGAGATCGCCATGATCGCGTTCCTCGCCGTGCCGCTGGTGGGCGCGGTGCTGACCTCGATCTTCGGGCGCAAGATCGGCAGCCTGTTCACCGGCGTCGGCGCGGGCGCCGTCGGCTGGGGGCTGAGCAACAGCCTGCTGCTGGGTGCGGGCGCGGCGGTCGCGTCGCTGATCCTGGTCGGCGTGCTCGGCATCGGCGCGGCGCGACGACGCAGCGCAAGTCCCTCTTACGGCGGCTACCGGCGCAGCGCGCATGGGTCGGGCGGCATTGCGCCACCGATCATCTGGGGCGGCGGCGGTGGTGACGGCGGCGGCAGTTGGGGCGGCGGCAGCGACGGCGGCGGCTTCTCCTCCGGCGGCGGCGGTGACTTCGGCGGCGGCGGCGCCTCGGGAGACTGGTGATGGAACGACCCACCGACCACGACGTCCGCCACGCCGGCGACACGAGCCGGCTCGGGCGCTTCTTCCGCCACCGCTTCTGGGACGAGGCCGACGTGCGGCGCGTGCTGCCATCCGCGGCGCTGGCGCGCCTGTCCGCGCGCGTCACCGAGAGCGAGTTGAGCCACACCGGCGAGATCCGCCTGTGCGTGGAAGCCAGCCTGCCGATCAGCTACCTGTGGCGCGGCCTGACGGCGCGGCAGCGCGCGCTGGCGCTGTTCGGCAAGCTGCGCGTGTGGGACACCGAGCACAACAACGGCGTGCTCATCTATCTGCTGCTCGCGGAGCACGCGATCGAGATCGTCGCGGACCGCGGACTGAACCAGCGCGTCAGCGCGGCGCAATGGCAGCCCATCGTCGACGGGCTGCGGCAGTCGCTGCGGGGCGGCCAGTTCGAGCAGGGCCTGTTGGAAGCGATCCGCGCCGTCGAGGCGTTGCTGGCGCAGCACTTCCCGCCACAGGCCGGCGCGGTGCCGCGCAACGAGTTGCCGGACGCCGTCGTCGTGCTGTAGCGCTCGCTCTTGCTCCCTCTCCCGCTTGCGGGAGAGGGCGGGGGTGAGGGCCCGCGGCGGTGGAAGTGCCAAAGCGCCTTGCGACTTCAGAGGCTCTTGATCGGCTTGAGCTTCCAGTCGAAACGCTCTTCCTTCAGACCGCCCTTCACTGCCGGGAACTTCAATTCCTTCGCCGGTACGGTCACATCCGGCAGGTGGTCCAGCAGATGGCGTATCAGCGTCAGCCGGCCGCGCCGCTGATCGTTGAAATCGACCAAGGCCCACGGCGCCTGCTTCGTGTGCGTGTGTTCGAGCATGCGGTCGCGGGCACGCCCGTAGTCCTCGTAATGCTGGCGCGCCTCGAGGTCGATCGGCGACAGCTTCCACTGCTTCAGCGGATCCTCGGCGCGCTCGGCGAAGCGCTCTTCCTGCTGGTGCTGATCGACCGTCAGCCAATACTTGAACAGCAGCAGGCCGTCATCGACGAGCAGCCGCTCCAGCACCGGCGTCTGCTTGAGGAAGTCCTCCGTCTGCTGTGGCGTGCAGAAACCCATCACCGCCTCGACGCCGGCGCGGTTGTACCAGCTCCGGTCGAAGAGCACGATCTCGCCGGCCGACGGCAGGTGCGTCATGTAGCGTTGGAAGTACCACTCGCCCTGCTCGCGCTCGCTGGGCTTGCCGAGCGCGACGGTGCGGCACTGGCGGGGATTCAGCGTCTCGGAGATCGCGCTGATGACGCCGCCCTTGCCGGCGGTATCGCGCCCCTCGACGATGATCAGCAGCCGCTTGCGCGTGTGCTGCAGCCAGCGTGCGAGGTTGTTGAGTTCGACCTGCATCGGCTGCAGGCGGTCCAGGTAGTCCGACTTCGAGAGCTTGCCGTTCTTGTCGCTGCCCTTGTCACCCGCCTTGTCGCCGTTGCCAGCCGTGGCACCGCGCTTGTCGTCGCCGCGCTTGCCACCGTTCTTGGACTTCTTGTCGGCCATGCTGTCTCCGTGCCGTGAAGGACGGACCAGCTTACCGCGCATCGCCGCCGACGCGGCGATCGCGGCGGCGGGGGTTCAGAGCAGCTCGAGCGTCTGCATCCCCGCCCAGGTCTCACCCGGGGGCAGTTCGATCGGCTTGAGCACCTGCGCGGCCTCGACGCACAGCATCTGCTTCCAGCCGCCTTCGGGCATGTCGGCCAGCGCGTCGCCCTTGGCCTGGCCGGGATTCCAGATCACCGCGTCCGTGAAGCCTTGCTGGCGGATCGCCACGCGGCGATCGCCGTCGCGCAGGGTCAGGTCGTGCTTCGCATCCTGGTAGATGCGGTCCGTCTCGCCATCCAGGCGCAGCAGGTCTTCGTGCTGGGTGCCGGCACGCTCGGCGGCGGAATCCCAGTACGCGAGACCCGACAGCCCCTGCACCGACGCCGACATGATCTGCGTCAGCCGCAGGTAGGTGTGCAACGCGGCCGTGAAGGACAGCGGCGCGTCGCCCTTGTTCTCGCAGGCGAGCTCGATCTGCAGCGCGCGGCCGGCGATGCGGATGCTGATCTCGGCCTCGAAGGCATGTGGCCAGACCATGCGCGTCGCGTTGTCGTCGGTCAGGCGCAGGACGGCGAGCGCGTCCTCCTTGCCCGACTCGGCGCTGACCAGTTGCCAGGGCTTGCCGCGCGCGAAACCGTGGCGCTGCAGCGGACCCCGGGTCGCGAACTGCGGAAAGATCACCGGCACGCCGCCGCGGATGGCCTGGCCCGTGGCGAAGGCGCTCTTGGGCGACAGGAACAGTTGCTCGTCGGCGCCGGCGGGCACCCACGACACCAGATGGGCACCGTGCAGCAGCAGCGTCGCGCGGGCGCCGCCGGGGGCGCGGAGTTCAAGGGCCTCCAGGCCCTGGTGGCGGGTGATGGCGATCGGAGTGGTCATGCTCGAAAAGAAAAAACCCACCGGCGCGAACCGGTGGGTGGTCGACCAGCCGGCCATCGAGGCCGACCGGTGTCGGGGTTCGGGACGAAGCCCTTAGTTTTTCACAACCTGGCGCGCCCGGGGACCCGGCAGTAGGCCATTGGGGGCGTAGACCAGACGGTTGCCCGCCAGACCCGCGATGTCGTAGCTGCGGTCCGTCAGGTTGCTGACGATCTGGTTGATCAGCGCACCGAGCAGGCCCTGGTTGTTGTTCTGCTGTTCGGCGCTCGACGCGCGGGCCTGGCCTTCCCACAGCAGCGCGCCGGTGCGGAGGTCGACCAGCTTGGCCTGCACCTCGACGATGGTTTCGCTCGTCAGCACCTTGTAGACCGACCCGTACTGCTTCACGCCGACATACAGCGCCGCGTCGGCGCCGAAGATCTGGCGCAGCTTGGCGGGGTCGATGTTGTGCGCGTCGGACGGCGTCGTGACGCCGTTGGTGCGCAGGGTCTCGTCGACCAGCGCCACCGGCAGCACGTAGTAGCCGGCTTCAGCCAGCGGCATCGACAGGTTGGACAGCACGCCGTAGGTGGCGTTCACGTCCGGCGTGTCGTTCACCGGCGGCAGCACCAGCAGGGACGCCGGCTTGGCGGCCTTGTACGCGGTGTAGTCGTAGGGCTTGGGCGGCGCTGCGCAGGCGGTCAGCGCGGCCAGCACGGCCACCGCGCCCAGGCGCTTGATCAGGGACATCAGGTTCGTCATGGTGTCGTTCTCCTGCACGCTCAGACGCCGCTCGCGGCCTTGGCGGGCGCGGCGGCCGCTGCGGCGGCGGTCTTCTCGGCAGGCTTCTTCAGCAGGAAATCCACGTAGGCGGCGGATTCCGGGAACAGCGCGCGTTCGGCTTCCAGGTGCGCTCGGGCGGCGTCGTCGTTGCCGACCTTCGCGTACAGCAGCGCCAGGTGGCCGTGCAAGCCCGGAGGCGTCGCTTCGTTCGCGGCCTTGTTCTTGATCAGCTGCGATTCGAGCTGCGTGATCTGGTCGCCGGGCGTGGCGCCGTTGGTCTTGAAGTACTGGTAGACGCTGGTCTGGTAACCGCTCCACTGGTACAGCGGCTTCTGCGGCGTGCCGCAGGCGGTCAGCAAGGCGGCAACGGCCGCGAAGGCGCTCACGCGGAGCGCGCGGGTCATGCGGATGCTCATGATCGGGCTCCGGTTCAGCGCGCGGCTTGCGGCTTCCAGGCGCCGCTGTCGATGCCGGCGACCATCGTGTTGACGGCTTCCTTGATGGCGAGGTCCAGGACCTTGCCGTTCAGCGTCGCGTCGTAGCTGGCGGTGCTGCCGAAGCCGACGATCTCGCGGGTCGACAGTTCGTACTCGCCGGCGCCCTGCGCGGAGTACACGACTTCAGAGGTCTGGCTGTTGACGATGTTCAACGTCACCTTCGCGTAGGCGATCTGCTTCTTGCCGCGGCCCAGCACGCCGAAGAGCGCCTGGTCGCCGACTTCCTTGCGGCCGAATTCGGTCACCGAGCCGGTCACCAGGAAATCCGCGCCCTTGATGGCCAGGTTGCTGTTCTTGAACTTGGCTTCCTGCTGCGCTTCCTCGAGATTGTCGCGGTCCAGCACGCTGAAGCGGTTGGTCTGCTGCAGATGCGCGACGAGGATCGACTTCGACTGGTTGCCCAGACGGTCGATGGCGTCGGCGAACATGCCGCGCATGAAGCTGGAGCGGTTCTCGAACTTGCCCACGGCGATCGGCGCGCGCTGACCCTGGTACTGGGCCGGCGCCGGCGTCGTGGCGCGGGGGACTTCGATGGTGCGGGACTGTTCAGTGGCGGCGCAGCCGACCAAGGCGGTCACGGCGAGCGCGATCGAGGCGCGACGCGCCAGGACGAGGAAAGACATGGGGACTCCCTGAAAGAAATGCCGGCTCTGTGCCGGCTGCCTCTCCGGTTTGGACCGGATGTGCGCAGTGTGCGTCATCGCACAAAGGCGAATCGGCCACGCCGAAAAGAACATCGGCAGGAGTGCGAGTTTTTCGCAGTCCTGCCGATGCAGTGTGATGTCCTCGCCGCACCGGTCGACCGGCGCGATCTAGGGACTGATGGGGTGGGCTCAGCGCTTGGCGCGGAACTTCCGCAGGGCCGCGATCTGCGCGGCCATCGCGGCGAACTCGCTTTGCGCCTTGGCGAAGTCGATGTCGCTCTTGGCGTTCTTCATCGCGTCCTCGGCGGCCTTCTTCGCGGCCTCGGCACGGGCCTCGTCGAGGTCCTTGCCGCGTATGGCGGTGTCGGCCAGCACGGTCACGACGTCGGGCTGAACTTCCAGCAAACCGCCGGCGACGAAGACGAACTCTTCATCGCCGTTGGGACGCTGGATGCGCACGGCGCCAGGCTTGATGCGGGTGATCAGCGGGGTGTGCTTGGGCAGGATGCCCAGCTCGCCGCCTTCGCCCGGCAGCGCCACGAATTTCGCCTCGCCCGAGAAGATCTGCTCTTCCGCCGAGACCACGTTCACGTGGAGGGTTGCCATTGCGTTTCCTTGATCGAAAGGTGGGAAGTCCGTTCGGAGATCAATGGAGCGCCGCTCTCGCGACGCGCCATCGACAGCTCTTTACTGGATCTTCTTCGCCTTCTCGAAAGCCTCATCAATCGTGCCGACCATGTAGAAGGCCTGCTCGGGCAGGTGATCACACTCGCCGTTCACGATCATCTTGAAGCCGCGGATGGTTTCCTTCAGCGGGACGTACTTGCCGGGCGCGCCGGTGAACACTTCCGCGACGTGGAACGGCTGCGACAGGAAACGCTGGATCTTGCGGGCGCGGGCCACGGCCTGCTTGTCTTCCGGCGACAGCTCGTCCATGCCCAGGATCGCGATGATGTCGCGCAGTTCCTTGTAGCGCTGCAGCACCGACTGCACCGAACGCGTCACGTTGTAGTGCTCTTCGCCGATGACGTTCGGGTCGATCTGACGCGACGTCGAGTCCAGCGGGTCCACGGCCGGGTAGATGCCCAGCGACGCGATGTCGCGCGACAGCACGACGGTGGCGTCCAAGTGGGCGAAGGTCGTGGCGGGCGACGGGTCGGTCAGGTCGTCCGCGGGGACGTACACGGCCTGGATCGAGGTGATCGAGCCGACCTTGGTCGACGTGATCCGCTCTTGCAGACGGCCCATTTCCTCGGCCAGCGTCGGCTGGTAGCCCACCGCGGACGGCATGCGGCCCAGCAGCGCGGACACTTCCGTGCCGGCCAGCGTGTAGCGGTAGATGTTGTCCACGAAGAACAGCACGTCACGGCCTTCGTCGCGGAAGGACTCGGCCATCGTCAGGCCGGTCAGCGCGACGCGCAGACGGTTGCCCGGGGGCTCGTTCATCTGGCCGTAGACCATCGCGACCTTCGACTTGCTCAGGTCCTCCTGGTTCACGACGCCCGCGTCGGACATCTCGTGATAGAAGTCGTTGCCCTCACGGGTACGCTCGCCGACACCCGCGAACACCGACAGACCCGAGTGAGCCTTGGCGATGTTGTTGATCAGCTCCATCATGTTGACGGTCTTGCCGACGCCGGCGCCGCCGAACAGACCGACCTTGCCGCCCTTGGCGAACGGGCAGATCAGGTCGATGACCTTGATGCCGGTTTCCAGCAGCTCCTGCGACGGGCTCAGCTCGTCGTAGGCCGGGGCCTTGCGGTGGATGGCGGCGGTCTTCTCGCGCGAGACTTCGCCGCGCTCGTCGATCGGGTTGCCCAGCACGTCCATGATGCGGCCCAGCGTCGGCTGGCCGACCGGGACCTGGATCATGTCGCCCGTGTTGTAGACCTCGCTGCCGCGGCGCAGGCCGTCGGACGAGCCCAGCGCGATGGTGCGCACCACGCCGTCGCCCAGCTGCTGCTGAACTTCCAGCGTCAGGGTCGTGCCTTCCATCTTGAGGGCGTCGAACACCTTCGGCATCTGGTCGCGCGGGAATTCCACGTCCACCACGGCGCCGATGCACTGAACGATCTTGCCCACCGATTGAGTGTTAGCCATTTCTTCGTTCCTTCAATTCAAATCTGTTGCCTGCGATCGATCGCGAGATCAACCGCTGATGGCGGCCGCGCCGCTGACGATTTCCGACAGTTCCTTCGTGATCGCGGCCTGGCGGGTCTTGTTGTAGACCAGCTTCAGCTCACCGATCAGCGTTCCGGCGTTGTCGGTCGCGGCCTTCATGGCCACCATGCGCGCCGATTGCTCGGACGCCATGTTCTCGGCCACGGCCTGATAGACCAGGGCTTCGGTGTAGCGCACCAGCAGCTCGTTGATCACGGTCGGGGCATCGGGTTCGTACAGGTAGTCCCATGCGTGACCCGCGGCGTCCGTCTCCAGCGACTCGGCCGTCAGCGGCAGCAACTGCTGCACCACCGGCTCCTGCTTCATCGTGTTGACGAAGCGCGTGTAGCAGAGATAGACCGCCGACAGCTTGCCGTCCGCATACGCGTCCAGCAGCGTCTTGACCGGGCCGACCAGCTTCTCGAGCTGGGGGCTGTCGCCGAGCTGAGTCGCGTGCGCGACGACCTTGGCGCCGATCCGGTTCATGAAACCGAGACCCTTGTTGCCGATCGCCACCACTTCGGACTTCTGACCCGCGGACTCAACTTCCTTGAGCTTGCCGGTCGCCGCACGAAGCAGGTTGGTGTTCAGACCGCCGCACAGACCCTTGTCCGTCGTGACCACCACGAAGCCCACCGACTTGGCGTCCGGATTCGCCACCATGAACGGGTGACGGTACTCCGGGTTGGCCTTCGACAGATTGGCGGCGATGTTGCCGACCTTCTCCGCGTACGGACGGGCCGCGCGCATCCGATCCTGCGCCTTGCGCATTTTCGAAGCGGCGACCATTTCCATGGCCTTGGTGATCTTCTTGGTGTTCTCGACCGACTTGATCTTGCCGCGAATTTCCTTGCCTGCTGCCATGATTTCTCCTGTGAGGGCCGGGTCTTGCCTGACTTCAGCGAGACCCGGTCATGGTTGCTTAGGCGAAGGACTTCTTGAACGACGTGATCGCGGCGTTCAGTTCAGCTTCCGCGTCCTTGTCCATCGCCTTGTCGTTTTCCAGCTTGGTCAGCAGGGCGGCGTGCGAGGTCTTCAGGAACTGGTGCAGGCCGTGCTCGAACGGCAGGACCTTCTTGACGTCGATGTCGTCCATGAAGCCCTTGTTCGCGGCATACAGCGAGGCGCCCATCAGGCTGATGGACAGCGGGCTGTACTGCGCCTGCTTCAGCAGTTCCGTCACGCGGGCACCGCGGTCCAGCTGCTTGCGGGTCGCGGCGTCCAGGTCGGAAGCGAACTGCGCGAACGCAGCCAGTTCTCGGTACTGGGCCAGGTCGGTACGGATACCGCCTGACAGCGACTTGATGAGCTTGGTCTGGGCAGCGCCACCGACGCGCGACACCGAGATACCGGCGTTGATCGCGGGACGGATGCCGGCGTTGAACAGGTTGGTTTCCAGGAAGATCTGGCCGTCGGTGATCGAGATGACGTTCGTCGGGACGAAGGCAGACACGTCGCCGGCTTGCGTCTCGATGATCGGCAGCGCGGTCAGCGAGCCGGTCTTGCCCTTGACTTCACCCTTGGTGAAGGCCTCGACGTACTCGGCGTTCACGCGGGCGGCGCGCTCCAGCAGACGGCTGTGGAGATAGAACACGTCGCCGGGGAAGGCTTCGCGGCCCGGGGGACGGCGCAGCAGCAGCGAGACCTGACGGTAGGCGACGGCCTGCTTGGACAGGTCGTCGTACACGATCAGCGCGTCTTGACCGCGGTCGCGGAAGTACTCGCCCATCGTGCAGCCGGAGTAGGCCGACACGTACTGCATCGCAGCGGATTCGGACGCGGACGCGGCGACGACGATGGTGTACTCCATCGCACCAGCGGCTTCCAGGGCGCGCACGACGTTCTTGATCGAGGACGCCTTCTGTCCGATCGCGACGTACACGCAGGTCATGTTCTGACCCTTCTGGTTGATGATCGCGTCGATCGCCACGGCGGTCTTGCCGGTCTGGCGGTCGCCGATGATCAGCTCGCGCTGGCCACGGCCGACGGGCACCATCGAGTCGATCGACTTCAGACCGGTCTGCACCGGCTGGTCGACGGACTTGCGGGCGATCACGCCCGGGGCGACCTTCTCGATGACGTCGGTCATCTTGGCGTTGATCGGGCCCTTGCCGTCGATCGGCTGACCCAGCGCGTTCACGACGCGGCCGATCAGCTCGGGGCCGACCGGCACTTCCAGGATGCGGCCCGTGCACTTGACGGTGTTGCCTTCGGAGATGTGCTCGTAGGCGCCCAGGATCACGGCGCCGACGGAGTCGCGCTCCAGGTTCAGCGCCAGACCGAAGGTCTGCGTGCCGTCCGGGGCGACCGGGAACTCCAGCATTTCGCCTTGCATCACGTCGGACAGGCCGTGCACGCGCACGATGCCGTCGGACACGGACACGACCGTGCCCTGGTTGCGCACGTCGGTGGACGCGCCAAGGCCTTCGATGCGGCTCTTGATCAGTTCAGAAATTTCAGCAGGATTCAGTTGCATTGCTTGCTCCCAGCGGCATCCCGCCGAAGCGGGACACCAGGGTGAATCGGGGGGATCTCAGGCAGTCGGGCCGAAGCCTGAAGCCGAGGCTTCAGGCAGTCAGCGCCACTTTCATGCGTTCCAGACGGGCCTTCACCGAGGTGTCCAGCACCTCGTCGCCGACCACCACACGGATACCGCCGATCAGGCCAGGCTCCAGCTCAACCTGCGCTTGCAGCTTGCGGCCGAAGCGCTTCTCCAGCGACGCGACCACGTCGGCCAGCTGGGCCGGCTCGATCGGGAACGCGCTGTAGATGTGCGCATCGGACACGCCGGAAGCGGCGTTGGCCAGTTCGTGGAACTGCTGGACCATCGCCGGCAGCGCCGACAGGCGGCCGTTGGCGATCACCTCGCGCAGGAAGTTCTGAACGCCGGGCACCAGCGACTGCTTGCTCGCCGCGGACACCACCTGGAACACCTGCTCGGTGGTCACCTTGGGGTCTTCGGCGAACTGGCGCAGTTGGCTGTCGCCGGCGACGAGCGCCAGCGCGGCGAGCTGCTCGTTCCAGGTCTTGAGGTCCTGGGAGGACGCGACCTGGAACAGCGCTTCGGCGTAGGGACGGGCAATGGTTGCGAGTTCAGCCATGATTACAGCTCCGTCTTGAGACGGTTCAGCAATTCGGCGTGCACGCTGGCATTGACCTCGCGCTGCAGGATCTGCTCGGCGCCCTTGACGGCCAGCGCGGCGACCTGCTCGCGCAGGGCCTCGCGGGCGCGCACCGACTGCTGCTCGGCTTCAGCCTTCGCAGCGGCGATGATCTTGGCGCCTTCGTCGTCCGCACGCTTCTTCGCTTCGTCCACGATCGCGGCGCCGCGCTTCTCAGCGTCGGACAGCAGCTTCGTGGTTTCGTTGCGGGTCTGCGCCAGTTGCTCGTCGACCTTCTTGTTGGCGTTGGCCAGCTCGGCCTTGGCCTGGTCGGCGGCGGTGAGGCCGGCACGGATCTTCTCCGCGCGCTCGTCCAGTGCCTTCACGATCGGTGGCCAGATGAACTTCATCGTGACGAACACGAGAAGCGCAAACGGGATCCACTGGATGAAGAGGCTAGCGTTGATATTCACGGCACGATCCTTTCAGTCGTGAAAGGGTTCGGGCTCGATCAGCGAGCGACGGTGGCGAGCAGCGTAGCGGCGAACGGGTTGGCGAACGCGAACAGCAGGGCGATGGCGACGCCGATCAGGAAGGCCGCGTCGATCAGGCCGGCCAGGATGAACATCTTGGTTTGCAGTTCGTTCATCAGCTCGGGTTGACGGGCCGACGATTCCAGGAACTTGCCGCCCATCAGCGCGATGCCGATGGAAGCGCCGATCGCGCCCAGACCAACGATGATGCCGCAAGCCAGAGCGACCAGACCGAGGATGTTTTCCATGTTTTGCTCCTGAGAGAGTTAGATAAAAGGGAAAGGGAAAAGGAATCGAGAAACTGAGGGAACGAGGCTGTCCGTCCGGATCAGTGCGCGTCGTGCGCCTGGCCCAGGTAGATCAGCGTCAGCATCATGAAGATGAAGGCCTGCAGCGTGATCACAAGGATGTGGAACAGCGTCCACACCGTGCCCGCCAGGACGTGGCCGATGGCCAGGCCGATGCCGGTTCCGGTGAGGGCCCAGCCGCCACCCATCAGGGCGATCAGCATGAACACGAGTTCGCCGGCGAACATGTTGCCGAACAGTCGCATGCCATGGGACACCGTCTTGGCGATGAACTCGATGACCTGCATGAGGAAGTTGAACGGCCACAGCGCCCAGTGGTCGCCGAACGGCGCGGCGATGAGCTCATGGCCCCAGCCGCCCACGCCCTTGATCTTGATGCTGTAGAAGAACACCAGCGCCAGGACGAAGGTCGACAGGCTCAGCGTGGTCGACAGGTCGGCGGTCGGGACGACGCGCTGGTAGGCGTGGTGCGGGTCGTGACCCGTGGCGCCGACGTACCAGGACCAGGCCGACGGCAGCGCGTCGACCGGGATCATGTCCATGGCGTTCATGAAGAAGATCCACACGAACACGGTCAGGGCGACCGGTCCGATGACGCGGCGGCTCTTCTCGTTGTGGATGACCGACTTGGCCTGGTTGTCCACCAGTTCGACCAGCATCTCGATGGCCGCCTGGAAGCGGCCCGGCACGCCGGCATGAGCCTTGCGTGCGACTCGCCAGAGAAGGAACACGGCGAACAGGCCGAGCACCGTCGAATAGATCAGCGAATCGAAATTGAAGACGCTGAAGTCGACGATGCCCGTCTGCTTCACGTCCTCGAAGGCGAAATTCTTCTGCCAATGCTGCAAATGGTGGGTGATGTATTCACCCGAAGTCGGCGCGTGCCCTTCTGCTGCCATGGTTGTATTTCCGTCTCTATTTTCTGATTCGACCCCGCCGAAGCAGGGCCAGCCAATTTGCCTTCAGGGTCACGACGAGGGTCGAGAGCATTGCCGCCCAACTCAACGATGCGAAACCCACGGCGACCGCCACCAGGATGGCGACCGCCAGAATGATCTTCACCAGCTCCCAGACCGCGAACGTGAGCATCGGCGTGCCCGCGTCCCTGGCTGATTGCCGCGTCATGCCCCACGCCATCAGCGCGTTCGGCACGACGACCGAGACGGCACCGAACAGCGCCGACCAGGTTTTGTCGGCTTGCAGGGACAGCAGACCCCACAGCGCGACCATGATGGCGCCCGCCGCCGCCTGCCAGGTCAACAACGACCAGACCGACATCACCGGGAGCCGGGCTCGCAAGTCCTGCGCTTCTTCTCGCGTCAGGGGCTTGAAAGCCGGTTCGCCACCCGCATCTCCTTCGATTCCATCGTCCCAAGGATCCTGGCTGGCGATGCCACGGTCGTTCGTCGGAACGGGCCGGGGCGGCTCTGCGGGCGCTGCGGGCGACACCAAAGGTGCGCGCGCTGGATCGGGATTCACGGCGTCAGGGGGCGAGCTGCAAAACCACGGGATTATAGGGGTTCTGACCTTACGAACCCTTAACAGGCCGTGGCGCCTGCCCATCCGCGCCGACTTGACAGCCTGTGCGATCCCCGCCTAGGGCTCTCCCGAGCCCTGTTCATCGGCTTTCCCATCACTTCCAGCACCCGCGCTCGCGCGGTGCGCGCGCAACACCTGGCCCCTTCGGGCCGGTTCAGCCGGGCCAATGCGCGAACTGGACTGGCAGTCCAGGCACCGGCACCCGCATCTTCAATACGCACCCGGCCCAGGGCTGGGCGGCGAGCTCCGCCTCGCTGCGCTTTTCCCGTGCAGTGGTGACGAAAAGGGTGCGCAGGTCTGCACCACCGAAGGTCGGCATCGTCGCGCAGCGCACCGGCAGCTCGACACGTGTCAGCACGTCGCCCGACGGCGAGAGCCGCAGCAACTGCTGCCCTTCCATCATGGCGATCCAATAGGCGCCCTCGACGTCGACGGCGGCGCCATCCGGCCGGCCGCCGTAGCTTTCCAGCGACTGTTCCGGCGCGCGCTTCTCGAAGCGGGCGAAAACTTCGCGTGGCCCGACAGTGCCGGTTTCAGCATCGAAACTCAACCGGTAAATCTCATGGGCCTTGGTGTCGGCCCAGTACATCGTGCGTCCGTCGGGGCTCCAGGCGAGGCCGTTGGACACGGTGATGCCGTCCTGTACCTGTTCGAACTGGCCGCCGCGCAGGCAATACAGCGCCGATTCCGGCTGGCGTGCGTCGTCGATGGTGCCGACCCACAGGCGCCCCTTCGCATCGGCCTTGCCGTCGTTGAAGCGGCGCTTGGAGGCGTCGTACGGCGGATCGAGCAGCTTCTCGTAATCGCCGGTCGCCGGGTCGAAGCGCCAGAGCCCGTTGCGTTGCGGGATCAGCAGCTTGCCGTCGGTCAGCGGCACGACGCAACCCGGCTCGTCGTTGAGTGGCCAGCGGGTCGGTTCGTCCGCGCCGTTGTCGAGCCGGAACAACGCCTTGCCCGGGATGTCGACGTAATAGAGGCATTGCTCCAATGGATGCCAGAACGGCGATTCGCCGAGCAGCGCCGGCGTCAGCGACGCGGGCTCGAGACGGAAAAGGTCGTCCGAGGACGTCGTCGAAGCGGCATGGGGCTGTGGGCTCATGCCCCGATGCTATGCCGGTAACCCGGCGAAACCGATCACCCTCGCGACGAATCGACCAGGATCGGATCGCGCGACCGAGCCGGGGCCGATCGGGATCAGCCCAGATCGACCTTCAGGTAATGCGCGCCGGCGATCGGATTGAAGTAGTACGGCGGGATCTCCTCGAAGCCGAGGCTCTCGTACAGATCGCGCGCGGCCTCCATGTCGTCGAGCGTGTCGAGCAGCATGCTGGAGTAGCCCGCCGTGACGGCGCGATCGATCAGCGCCTGCGCCATCGTGCGGCCCAGGCCGAAGCGGCGGAACGCGGGGCGGATGAACAGGCGCTTCATCTCGCAGGCGTTGGCGTAGTCGGAATCCGTCATCGGCCGGAACCCGCCGCAACCGGCGATCTGGCCGTCGACCAGCGCGAGCAGGAGGGTGCCTTGCGGCTCGTCGTACTCGCCGGGGAGCGAGGCCAGTTCCTGGTCGAAGTTCTGGAAGTCGAGGTCGACGTCCAGGCTCTGCGCGTATTCGCGCATGATCGCGCGCGCTTCTTCCCACAACGGGGGCGAATCGGGGCAGATCAGGCGTATCTCAGGGGTGTCCACAGCGGGCGAGTGTAGCGAGGCCGTTCCGGCGATCAAGTGCGGCGTCTAGAGGCGCCCATCAAGGGCCGGCTGCCGGACCGTGCATCGCGAAGCCAGGTCGGGTCAGCAGGCGCTGGTACCAGGCTTCGACCGACGGGAGAGCCGCATGCGCGATCGGCGCGGCGCGCCAGCGATGGGCCGACAGGCCCAGCACCACGTCCGCGAGCGTGAAGGTGTCACCGAGCACGAACGGCCCGCCCGAGCGCGCGAGCTGCCGGTCGAGCATGGCCATGTGCCGGTTCCAGTTCGCGACGCCGGCTTCGATCAGCACGGCATCCTGGTGCTGCGCGCTCTTGCGCACCGTCGCCATGAACGCATAGCGCCAGCTGTTGTTCAATTCGCCGCCCTGCCAGTCCATCCACATCTCGACGAGCGCCCGCTCGCGCGGCCCGTCAGGCAGCAGGTCGACACGGCCCTCGCGCCGCGCGAGGTAGCGGCAGATGCTGTTGCTCTCCCACATCGAGAACGGCCGGCCGTCCTCCGAGCCCGGCATCGGCGTCGCAGCGGCATCGTCGAGCAGCACCGGCATCATCGCGTTGGGGTTGAGCGCGCGGAACGCGTCCGCCTTGACGTCGACGTCCTCGCGCGTCAGGTCCAGGCCCAGTTCGACGCCGGTCCACAGCACCTTGCGGACATTGATGGACGCCGCGCGTCCGAGCACACGAAGTCCGCTCATGACGATGCCGCGGTCGCCGCCGAATCCACGGGCGCGAAGCCCAGCACCACGCGGCGCGTCTTGGCCGACTTCTTCTCGATCTTCGTGACGACCACTGCGCCGATCTCCGACGTGTTGCCGACATGCGTGCCCCCACAGGGCTGCAGGTCGACGCCGTCGATCTCCAGCAGGCGCACTCGCCCGGTGCCGCGTGGCGGTTGCACGCTCATGCTGCGGACCAGGGTCGGATTCGCGTCGAGTTCCTCGTCGCTGATCCAGCGGTGGCCGACCGGATGCGCCTCGGCGACGAGCCGGGCGATGCCGGCCGTCAGCGCGTCCTTGTCGAGCGGGTCGGTCATGTGGAAATCCAGCCGCGCGTAACCCGCGGTGATCGAGCACCCGTCGACCGGATGCGGCACCAGCGCGCACAGCAGGTGCGTCGCGGTGTGGAAGCGCATGTGGGCATGCCGGCGCGCCCAGTCGACACGCGCGGTGACCGGCGTGCCGGCGTCGAGTCCGGTCAGGTCCTGCTCAGGCGCGGGCAGGTGCAGGATCTCGCCACCTTCACCCTTGCGGGTGTCGGCGATGAGCAGTTCCCGCCCGCCCGCCAGTGTCAGCGTGCCGGCGTCACCGGCCTGGCCGCCGCCTTGCGGATAGAACACCGTGCGATCCAGCAGCAGGCCGCGCTCATCGGCGCGCAGGAGCGTCGCCTCGCACTCGCGCAATTGCGCATCCTCGCGGAAAAGATCCAGCGTGCTCATCGGGTCCTTGTCGTCACTGGCGGCGCTTCGTCGGGACGTCGGCAAGACCTCATTCGAGGTCGCCAGACTGCGTCGGCGCATCGGACAAGGTCCCCTCGATGGCCTCCAGCTCGACCGGGCCCTTGGGCGTCGAGAGCTGCGCACGCAGGCCGTCGCGGGCCTCGAAGCCGAGCAACTGCACCCCGCTCTCGGGCAGCTTGTCGGTCGGATGGGCGTCGCCCTTCCATTCGATCGGCACCGGCAGGCCTTCCTTGCGCAGGCGGCGGCCGTCCTCGCGCAGCGCGATGCGCCAGCTCAGGTCGCCTCTCGCCGCCTCGACCGCCTCGCCGGCATCGACGCCCTCGCCCGCCCAGGTGGCCAACGTCGCGTCCAGGCTCTGCACCCGCGCGACCCAATGCAGCAGCGACGGACCATCGTCCTTCAGACGCTCACGCACGGCCGGTTGGTCCAGGTCGAACCAGCGGGGCCGGCCGGGATCCGGGGCCTCCGGATCGATCGCGATGATTTCCAGGTAGCAGCGCGGATAGGTCGGCGGCCCGCTGATGTTCAGCAGCAGGTTGTGCGTGCCCATCAGCGCGTGGCGCCCACCGGGTTGAGGAGACACGCCGAGGACGCGCTCGCACCATTCGCGGCCCTCCTCGAGGGTGTTCGCGGCGACAACGAGATGATCGACTTCCATGCTCATGGCTTCACAACCTCACCTGACCGTGGATCAACGGCGTGACATCGCCGCCAATCCAGCAATGTCCGCCCTCTTTCGCCACATGCACCCGGCCGGCACGCCCGAGGGCGGCGCCCTGGGCGGCCACATAGCGGTCGGGCGCCAGACCGGCGCCTTGCAGCCATAGTGCCAGACCCGCGTTGAGGCTGCCTGTCACCGGGTCTTCCGCAGGGCCGAGGCCGGGCACGAAGGCCCGCACCTCGAACTGCAGCGGCGAGCCCGCAGGATAAGCGCCAACGACGCCCAGCTTGAGTCGCCCCATGGACACGTAGTCCGGTTCGATGGCCAGGACCGCCTCGGCCGACGCCAGGCGCGCCGCCATCCAGTCGGGGCCGTTGTTCACCCAGACGACGTCGAGCAGGTCCGCGTCGGCGACGCGCAGCGCGCGTGCCACCTGTTCGCGCAGCGCCGGCTCGACCGGCCCCTCGCGCAGCAGCGGCGGCGCGGCGAAGGCCAGCCGCGCGCCGTCACGGCGGATGCGCACCAGGCCGATGGCGCATTCCTGGACCACCTCGCCGGGCCGCTTCGGATCCCCGCCGCTGGACAGCCAGGCGTGACAGGAGCCCAGCGTCGGATGCCCCGCGAAGGGCAGCTCGCCGCCCGGCGTGAAGATGCGGACGCGGTAGTCGGCATCGGGATGCGTGGGCGGCAGCAGGAAGGTCGTTTCGGAGAGGTTGGTCCATTCGGCGAACTTCGCCATCGTGGCGTCGTCCAGACCGGCGCCGTCGATGACGACGGCCAGCGGGTTGCCCTTCAGCGCCTCGGCGGTGAAGACATCGACTTGAACGAAGCGGCGGAGTTCGGACATGGGGAACCTCGGAAAAACAAGGCGAGTCGATCCGTCCCGCCTGACGAGGCGGTGACGGGTGACGGGAACAGGGGACAAGCCCCGACCCCGGGCGGGGTCGGCGTCGGTGCCTGCGTCGGCGCTTTTGACGACGCCTGAGACGGCGAGTCGATCAGGGCGCCGTTTCGGCGGTCGTCAGCGCGAGCGCCTCGTGCAGCACGCGGCCGAGCTTGTCGACGCCTTCCGCGATCAGGTCGGGCGTCAGCGTCACGAACGACAGGCGCAGCGTGCGCGTGTCCGGCTGGTGCGCGTAGAACGCGGCGCCCGGCACGTAGGCGATGCCGGCCTCGACGGCGAGCGGCAGCAGCGCCATCGCGTCCAGGCCCTCGGGCAGGCGGATCCAGAAGAACATGCCGCCCTCCGGTGTCTGCCATTCGCAGCCGGGCGGGAGGGACACCGCCAGCGCCTTGGCCATCGCGTCGCGGTTGGCCTTGTAGCGGGCGCGGATCTTGGGCACGTGCTCGTCGAGGAAGCCGCCCTTGATGACCTCGTGCACCACGCGCTGGTTGAAGCCCGGCGTGTGCAGGTCGGCTGCCTGCTTGGCCTGCAGCAGCTTTGGGTAGAGCTCGCTCGGGGCGACGATGTAGCCCAGGCGGAAGCCCGGCGTCAGCACCTTGGAGAACGAGCCCAGGTAGATGCTGCCTTCGGGCCACAGCGAGCTCAGCGAAGCCGGCGGCGCCTGGTCGAACCACAGGTCGCCATACGGGTTGTCCTCGACGATGGGCACGCCGGCCTTGCGGGCGGCGGCGACCACGGCCTGCCGGCGCTCCAGGCTCATCACGCGGCCGGTCGGGTTCTGGTAGTTCGGCAGCAGGTACGCGAAGCGCGTGCCCGGCGCGTCGTGCGGCAGCGCCTCGATGGCGGAAGGCAGCGGGCCTTCATCGTCGCTGGCGAGGCTGGCGAAGATCGGCTCGTACGGCGTGAACGCCTGCAGCGCGCCGAGGTAGGTCGGCGTCTCGACCGCCACCGGCGCACCCGCGTCGCACAGCAGCTTGCCGACCAGGTCCAGTCCCTGCTGCGACCCGCTGGTGATCAGCACCTGATCCGGAGACGCGTTGATCCCCAGCGTCGCGACCTTGGCCGCCACCCACTCGCGCAGCGGCGCGAAGCCTTCGCTGGCGGCGTACTGCAGCGCTTCCTTCGCGTTGTGCGTCAGCACGCGGTCGCAGGCGGTCTTGATGGCCTCCACCGGGAACGTGTCCGCGCTGGGCAGGCCGCCGGCCATGGACAGGATGCCCGGCTTCTCGGTGACCTTGAGGATCTCTCGGATGATGGACGGGTTCATGCGCGCCGCGCGGCGGGCCTGCGTCCAGGGACTGCGGTTCATGGGGGTTGTCTCCGGTTGAGCGGACCAGTCTAAGGGGTCGACCAGCACAGGACCAATACACTGCGCCATACCACCGCATGATCTGTATCGGCATGGACACCAGCACAGCCAACGCCAGCATGAGCGCCCCCAACAGCGCGAATGTCGCTCCGGTCGCCCTCTCCCGCAATGCCAGCCAGCCGCTCGCGCAGCAGCTGGCGCAGCGATTCGCGGCGCGGATCCAGCAGCGGCTGCTGCTGCCGGGCGCGCGTCTGCCGTCGGTGCGGGATTGCGCGCGGCACCATGGCGTCAGTCCGTACACGGTCGTCGCGGCCTACGACCAGCTGCTCGCGCAGGGCCTGCTGGAGGCGAAGAAGAAGCGAGGGTTTTTCGTTCGCGAAACCCGGACGCCGGTGCCCCGGGCGGCGTTCGCCCACGACGTCGCCCCCACGCCACTGCCGCCGCCGGTGGACGCCAGCGCGCTCATCCGCGGCATGTTCCAGGCGGATGCGCGACGCTCGCCGGGCCTGGGCACCTTGCCGGCGGAGTGGCTGGACCTGGGGCTGCTGCAGTCGACGCTGCGGCGGCTCGCGGCGAACGCCGACGACGCCCTGCTGTCCGGTTACGGCGAGCCGCTCGGCGACGAGCGCCTGCGACGCGCGCTGTCGCGGCGCCTGCTGGACATCGCGGTCCAGGCGGCGCCGGACCAGATCATGAGCACCGTCGGCGCGACGCACGGGCTGGACCTGATCACGCGGGCCTTCCTGGAGCCGGGCGACGCCGTGCTGGTCGACGACCCGGGCTGGGCGATCGAATACGCGCGCCTGTCCCAGGCCGGCATGCGCTTGTTGCCCGTGCCACGCGGCGCGCATGGACCGGACATGGCGGTGATGCGCCGGCTGATCGAGGAGCACCGGCCGCGCATGTACGTGACGGTGTCGGTGCTGCACAACCCGACCGGTGCGACGCTGGACCTGGCGCATGCGCACCAGGTGCTGCAGCTGGCGCACGCGCACGACCTGCTGATCGTCGAGGACGACACCTACGCGCTCTTCGCGCCCAACCACGCACCGCGGCTGGCCGCGCTCGACCAACTGCGGCGCACGATCTACGTCTCCGGTTTCTCGAAGATGCTGTCGCCGGCCTGGCGCGTCGGTTTCGTCGCGGCGAGCCCGGAACGCATGGCGCGCCTGACCGACCTCAAGCTGCTGGCCTCGCTGACGACCAGTCCGCTGATGGACCGCGCGGTCGCGTTGTGCCTCGAGCAGGGCCTGCTGCGCAAGCACGCGGAACGCATCGCGGCGCGGCTGGTGTCCGCGCGCCAGCGCTGCGTGCGGCTGGCCGAGGACGCCGGCTGCCGCTTCGCCGCGACACCGGCCGGCCTGTTCGGCTGGGTCGACGTGGGCGCGGACACGGAACGCCTGGCCCCCGCGTTGATGGACCAGGGCTGGCTGATCGCGCCCGGCATCCTGTTCAGCCCGACGCGCACGCCGGGCACGCTGATGCGCATCAACTTCGCGACCTCGCAGGATCCGAAGTTCTGGCAGGCGCTGGAACGGGCACGCGAGGCGCTCAAGCGCTGAGTCCCTCAGCCGGCGCGGGCGTCCGAGGGCCGCTCCGCCCACCAGCCCTTCCCGTCACCGGCTCACTGGCGGGCGCCCTCGTCGCGCACCGGCGCCCAGGGACCGATCAGCCGGTAGCCCTGACGCCGCGTGCAGATCACGGCGACCGGCTCGCCGCGCAGCGTGGCGGGCCGTACCCGCCAATCCTTCATCGCGACGTGCACGTGGGTGATGAAGGTGCGGTTCGGTCCCTCGGCGAGGGTCAACGGCTCCACGCGGCCCTGCGCGTCGACCTTGAACATCACGACGACATTCGCGTCATTCCCGTTCATCAGGTGGGTCGCCGGGTACATGGTGTCGCTGCCGAATTCGAGGTAGGGCGCCACATCGTGCGGCCCCTTGCAGCCGCCGATGGCACCGGGCTTGAGCACGTTGTCCGTGTCGTAGGGGCGGCCGAACGGGTTGAGCGGCTGCGGCGCGCAGGCGCCGAGCATCGCGGCCAGCGCGAGCGCGGCGGCGCCCACCGCGGAGGCGGAACGGATCGTCATTGGAGAACCTCCCTGGGCGCGTTCCGCATCGCGGGCCGCGTGTGGTCGTTGTTGTCGCGCACCATCCTAGCGACGACGCCTAAGATCCACGCTCATGACGATCCCTAGCTCCTCCTCCCCCGCCGACCTCGGTGCCGCGCTCGCCGAGGCCTGGACCACAGACACCCTGCTCGACGACGCCGCGTGGTCGCTGCCCGACGAGGCCGCCGCCTATGCGGCGCAGGCGGAACTCGCGAAGCGGCTCGACTGGCTGTCGCCCGGGCGGGTGCAGTTCTGGAAATGCGGCGGCTCGTCGCGCGACGGCGCGCTGGGCAGTTCGCCGCTGCCGCCGCAGCGCGCGCGAGAAGTCCGCGGCCTGCGCAACGGCGGTGACTTCGGCGACCTGACGCTGGTCGGCGCGGAAGCGGAGATCGCCCTGCGCCTCGGGCAAGACGTGACCCCGGAGATGGCCGCGGCGCTGGTGCCCGGGCAGGCGGAACACCTGATCGACGCGATGTGCGTCGCCGTGGAATGGCTGGGCTCGCGCTGGCAGCGCGGCCTGGCGGCGGACAACACGCTGCGCCTGGCCGACGCGCAGACGCACGGCGCGCTGGCGCTGGGTCCGTGGCAGGCGTGGAAGCCTGGCCACGACTGGGCGAACCAGCCCTGCGAACTGATCGTCGAGGGTCAGCCGCCGATGGGCGGCGTCGGCGGCCACGGCCTGAACGACCCGGCCTGGGTCGTGGCCGGCTGGCTGCAGATCGCCACGCGCGGCGGGCTGACGGTGCCGGCGGGCAGCGTCGTCACGACGGGCTCGTGGCGCGTGGCCACGAAGCTCGCCAAGGGCGCGACGGTCACCGCCCGCTACGAGGGCCTCGGTGAGCTGACCGTCCGCGCCTGACGATCAAGGTCTGGCCATCGGCGCCCGGCGGTCAGCCTGACGATCACTTCCCGTCGAGTTCTTCCCAACGCGTCATCAGGGTGAGGAGCTCGTCGTCGATCTCGGCCGCGCGGTTGGTCACCTCGGTGATCCGACCCGCGCCCTGCTGGTACAGCTCGGTGCCGTTGAGCAACGCCTGCAGGTGCTTCTGCTCGGTCTCGAGCGCGCCGATCTGCTTGGGGATCTCGTCCAGCTCGCGCTGTTCCTTGTAGCTGAGCTTGCGCTTCGTGGCCACGACCGGCGCGGGAGCGGGTGCCGGGGCAGGCGCCGGCGTGGGTGCGGCGGCCGGGGCCTGGCGGGCCTTGATCTCGGCGGCGCGCTGCGACTGCTGCAGCCAGTCCTCGATGTCGCCTTCGTACTCGCGCCACTTGCCGCCGCCTTCGCTGACGATGGTCGAGGTCACGACGTTGTCCAGGAAGCGCCGGTCATGGCTGACCAGGAACACGGTGCCGTCGTACTCGGCCAGCAGTTCCTCCAGCAGTTCCAGCGTCTCGATGTCCAGGTCGTTGGTCGGTTCGTCCAGCACCAGCACGTTGGCCGGCCGCGCGAACAGCCGGGCCAGCAGCAGCCGGTTGCGCTCGCCGCCGGACAGGCTGGACACCGGCGATTCCGCCCGCGCGGGCGAGAACAGGAAGTCGCTCAGGTAGCTCTTGACGTGCTTGCGCTGGTTGCCGATCTCGATCCACTCGCTGCCGGGGCTGATCGTGTCGGCCAGCGTCGCGCTGAGGTTGAGCGCGTCGCGCATCTGGTCGAAGTAGGCGACCGACATCTTCGTGCCCAGACGCACCGCGCCACTGTCGGGCGGCAGTTCGCCGAGGATCATCTTCAGCAGCGTCGTCTTGCCGGCGCCGTTCGGGCCGATCAGGCCGACCTTGTCGCCGCGCAGGATCGTGCCGGTGAAGCCGTCGACGATCACGCGATCGCCGAAGCGCTTGGAGACGTTCTCCAGCTCCGCCACGATCTTGCCGCTGGAATCGCCGGTGGCGACGTCCAGCCGCACCTTGCCCTGCACATCGCGGCGGGCCTGCCGCTCGTTGCGCATCTCGTGCAGGCGCTGCACGCGAGCCACGCTGCGCGTGCGCCGGGCTTCCACGCCCTTGCGGATCCAGACCTCTTCCTGCGCCAGCAGCTTGTCGAAGCGGGCGTTGGCCAGCGCCTCGTTCTCCAGCTCGTAGGCCTTGGCCGCCTGGAAGGCGGCAAAGTTGCCGGGATAACCGCGCAGCTGGCCGCGGTCGAGTTCGACGATACGGTTGGCGACGTTGTCCAGGAAGGCGCGATCGTGGGTGATCAGCAGCAGCGAGCCCTTGAAGCCGTTCAGCAGTTCCTCGAGCCAGCGGATCGCGTCGAGGTCCAGGTGGTTGGTCGGTTCGTCGAGCAGCAGCACGTCCGGCTGCGCGACCAGCGCGCGGGCCAGCGCGACGCGTTTCTTCAGACCGCCGGAGAGTTCGCCGATCTTGCGGCCGCCGTCCAGGTCCAGCCGGTGCAGCGTCTCGTCGACGCGCTGCTCCCAGTTCCAGGCGCCGATCTGCTCGATGCGTTCCTGCACCCAGCCGAGGTCGTCGTTCTCGTCGTGCGCCTCGTAGCGTTCGCGCAGCGCCTTGGCTTCGGCGACGCCTTCGCTGACGACGTCGAAGATCGTCGCCTCCGGGCGCAGCTCGGGTTCCTGCGGCACGTAGACGCTGGTCAGGCCCTTCTCGAGCTGCAACAGCCCGTCGTCGAGCTTCTCGATGCCCGCGAGGACCTTCAGCATCGAGGACTTGCCGGTCCCGTTGCGACCGATCAGACCGACGCGGTCGCCGGTTTCGAGGGAGAAATTGGCGCCGTCGAGCAGCGGCACGTGGCCGAAAGCGAGGTGGGCGTTGGAGAGGGAAAGGACAGCCATGGGGCGATTGTCCCCGATGAGCGTGACGGTCGCCTCTGACCGCCCTCAGACCGGGCTCGGGTCCGGTTCAGACCCAGACGCGATAGGCCCAGAACGCCTCGTCCTGGGCGACGCGGCGGCGCAGTTCCTCCGGGCTGAAGCCGCTGAGCCGGCGGGTCTCGCGGCAGAGGTGGGCCTGGTCGGCATAGCCATGGTCCTGCGCCAGCGCGCTCCAGATCACGGCGCCCTCGTCCTCGTCGAGCTTGCGCACCTGCTGGAAGGCAGCCTCGGCGCGGCTGACCAGACGAAGCGCGCGCAGACTCTGGCCGCTCCATTGCTTGATGCGGCGTTCCGCCTGGCGGACGCTGCGCCCGTGGCCCGCCGCGATCGCGCGCAGGGCCAGGTGTTGCATCCAGCCGGCGTAGCCGCGCGGCGGCGGATCGTCCGCCAGGACCTCATCGCGCACCGCTTGCCAGCGCGGCAGCACGAAGTCTTCCAGCGTGCGCCGCGCCGTCTGTTCGTCGCGGGCCGCGAGCATCGCGGCGTCGAGCGCACGCCACGCGGGATCGTCGATGAACGACAACGGCAGCATCCGGTCCTTGAGCTGGCCGAGATCGATGCCCGTCATCGCCTGCAGTGCCTCCGGCCGGATCGCGACCATGAACGCGCGGCAGTCGGGCGTCGCCTGGAAGCGCTTGGGGCCGCCGCGCGGTCCGCCGATGACGCTGGCGGGCAGCCAGCGACCTGGCTCGCCATCGCGGGCGCCGTCCGTCTCAACATCCAGCTCCCGCACACGTCCGCTCAGGGTCCAACTGAGGCCACACAGCGGCGTCGCGGGGAACCAGCTTTGGCATTGGGCATCGGACAAGGTTTCGCCTTGCTCGGCGGCCGCCGACAGGTCTCGCCATAGGTAAGCGTAGAGGCAGCCCTCCAGCGCGCGCGACGGGATGTGCAGGCGGGCGACGGTGCCGGGATGCAAGGGAGCGTCCATGCGTCGCAGTCTAGGCGCACCGCCCGCCTTGCTCCCTCTCCCGCGCCGCGGGAGAGGGTGGGGGTGAGGGCCAGCGGCCGGAGAAGTACGGTCACGGACGATGTCGCTTCGATTCAAGACGACTCACCGCGTGGTGGCGACCATGCGATCCCATGAGCCACGTCCTTGCGATCCCCGATGCCGTCCCCGGTCCGCGCCCGCGCTGGGCCGGCCTGCCCGAAGTCCTGTCCATGCGCCGCGACTACCTCGGCCACATGCAGCGACTTCAGCAGCAGTACGGCGACGTCGTCCACCAGCGGTTGCTCGGCCTGGACGACTTCAACTTCTTCCACCCCGACCACGTCCGCGAACTGCTGATCGCCGGCCACGACGGGATGATCCGCTGGGAGCGCGCGACGCAGGTCTTCGCCGACGCGCACGGCCGGAGCGTGCTCGTCGCCGAAGGCCCGGCGTGGCAGCGGCAGCGCAAGCTGCTGCAGCCGGGCTTCGCGCCGCAGCGCGTGCAAGGCTTCCTGCCGTTGATGGTCGACGCTGCCCATCGCGCGCTGGATCGCCTTCCCGGCAATGGCGCGGCAGATGCCGGGACAGGGTGCGGCACCGCGATCCCCGGTGGCATCGATCGCGCCGGCGGCGTTGACATCGACTTCGAGCAGCTCATGACGCTGTTGACGATGGACGTGATCCTGCGCACGCTGTTCTCAACGGGCGACGGCGAGGCCGTGGCCGCCGAAGCCTCCTGGGCGGTGCACGAGCTCGGCAAGGTGGCGATGGGCGAGATGTACGTGCCGGTGAGCGCGCCGCAGTGGGCGCCGTGGAAACGCGGCAAGCGCCGTGCGTTGCGCGCGCTGGACACGCTGGTCCGCGGTCATCTCGGCGAACGCCGCGCGAGCGCGGAGCGCGGCGATCCACCACCGGACGACCTGCTCGCGATGCTGATGTCGCTGCGCGACGCCGACGGTGCCGCGCTCGACGACACCGCCCTGCGCGACGAGTGCATGACGACCTTCCTGGCCGGCCATGAGACCAGCGCCGCCGCGCTGACCTGGTGGGGCTGGTGCATGGCGGCGAATCCGGACGCGCAGCGACGCGCGGCCGACGAGGTCGACGCCGTGCTCGGGGGCAGGACACCGACTGCGGCGGACCTGACACGGTTGCCGTGGCTGAGCCTGTGCATCAAGGAGACGCTCCGCCTGTATCCGCCGGCGCCCGCCCTCTTCTCCCGCCAGCTGACCGGCGAGGTGGAGATCGCCGGGCTTCGCCTCCAGCGCGGCGCGATGATTCGCCTGACCCCCGGCGTGATCCAGCGCGATCCCCGCTGGTTCGACGAGCCGGACGCCTTCCGCCCGGAGCGCTTCGACCCGGCAGCGGGGCATCGCGACATCCCGCGCGGCGCGTGGATGCCCTTCGGCGCGGGGCCGCGCGTGTGCCTCGGCAGTCACTTCGCGCTGATGGAGATCACGCTGATCGCGGCGATGGTGCTGCAACGCCATCGCCTCGCGCCGGTGCCGGACGTGCCAACACCGACCCCGGTGCTCAACATCACGCTGCGTCCGGCGACGCCATTGCGGCTGCGCCTGCTGCCGCGCTGAATCTTTTATTCGTGGACGGCGGGCGAGGCGGTCCGTAGCCTCGCGGCATGACCGCCTTACGAGATCGTCTCGGTCAACCGAACGAAGCTTCCGTCCGAGAGTTGGAAGCGCACCCAGCGCATCCGGCTCGGCAGGATGGGCATGTCCTGCTCCACCGAAGCACCGGTGTCGAATTCGACCGCGCCGGGCGCGGGCTCGTACCAGCCGAGCGCGTCGAGCCGCGCCTCCTGCGCCACGATCTCCGGCGTCGCGTAGCACCACAGCGCGCGGCCGATCAACTCGGCGCGCGGCAGCCGGCACAGGTGCTCGCGTCCGCGCGACATCGCCAGCAGGCGATGGCTGAGGTCGCAGATCAGATGCACCGCGCCGGGTGCGCGCTCGACAAGGCGCCCCAGCTCGAAGTCGGCGGCGCTGTCCAGTCGCGCGGCCATCAACCGGCGCAGCGTCTGCTGCTCGTCCAGCGAAGGCGCGGCCAGGCCGGACTCCCACCGCGACACCGTCGTCTGCGACACCTGGAGCTCCGCCGCCACCGCGCCCTGCTTCAAGCGGCGCAGCGTGCGCCACAGACGCAGGCTGCGGCCGAGCTGGCGGGCATCGCAGGAGAGCAGCGGCGAATCGTTCATGGCGAGGCGGCGGACAGACGGAGGGTCAAGGGCTCGATGTCGATGTCGATGTCGATGTCGATGTCGATGTCGATGTCGATGTCGATGTTCAGGATGATCGGTACCGGAGGACCGGAGTGAGGATTTTGCTGTACTACCTCTGCGGCGTGTTTGCCGCGGCGCAATTGGGCAAGCTGGCGGCGCTGTCGCCGCCGATCGCCCGCGAGCTGCAGCTCGGACTGGCGGCGATGGCCGCGTTGACCTCGCTGCTCGAGGTCTGCGGCGCCACGCTCGGCGGCGTTGCGGGACGCTGGCTCCCGCGCATCGGGCTGAAGCGCGCGCTGGCCGCGGCGGTCCTGGCGCTCGCGATCGGCGCTGCCGCGGCGGGATTCGCCCACGGTGTGGCCTTGCTCGCGCTGGCGCGGCTGGTCGAAAGCCTGGGCTACCTCGCGGTCGTCGTCGCCGCGCCCGTGCTGATCGCCCGTGCAGCCGAAGGCCGGCGCCAGGCCGCCGCGATGGCGCTCTGGAGCACCTTCCTGCCGGTCGGCATGGCGATCGGCGCGTGGACCTATGCGCACGCGGCGGGCTGGGCCGGCTGGCGGCCCGCGCAGGCGTTGAGCGTCGCGGGCGGCGTGCTGCTGTGGATCGGACTGTGGTCCGTCCGCGGGGACGACGATCCGCACGCCGTCGAATCCCGCCATCCGCCGGGTCCGACCGGCGCTCTGCTGTGGGCACTGGTCGCCGCCTTCGGCGCGTACGCGATCGCGGAAGTCGGCCTGCTCGCGCTGCTGCCCAGCCTGCTCACGCAAGGCGGCATGCCCTTGAGCGCCGCCGGCACCTGGACCGCCGCGGCCGCGCTGGCCAACGTGCCCGCCAGCGCCCTAGGCGCATGGCTGCTGCGCCGACATGGCGCGCTGTCCCGTGGAATCGCCGTCGGCATGGCGGTGTCGCTGGGCACGTCGGGGCTGCTCTATCTCGGCGTGATGCGCGATGGCGGCGATGCTTCCTGGCAGGCCGTGCTCGCGATCAGCATCAACGCCGCCTCGGGCGTGTTCCCGAGCCTGGTCTTCGCGCTGCTCCCCCTGGCGGCGCGGACGCCGGAGCGCCTGTCGCTGGCCAGTGGGCGCCTCACGCAGTTCGGCGCCTCGGGGGCGCTGCTCGGTCCGCCGCTGATGGGCACGGTCGTCGAGCGCTGGGGATGGAGCGCCGCGGGCGGCCTGTCGCTCGCGTTGTCGCTGCTCGCGATTCCGCTGGCGCTCTTTGCATGGCGGCGGCTCGCTCAATCGTCCGAGGAGAACCCGGACGCCGCCACGATCGGTCCCCACTGCGCACGTTCGGCGGCGAGCCGGCGCGCGTAGTCCGCCGGCTGCATCGACAGCGGCTCGAAGCCGAGCTTGGCCAGGCCCTCGACGACCTGCTTCTCGCGCAGCGCGACGCGCACCAGGTCGAAGACCTTGTCGACGATCGCGGCGGGCGTCTTCGGCGGCAGGAAGAGGCCGTAGGTCTCGACGCCGATGATGCCCTTGAAGCCCTGCTCGCCGAAGGTCGGCACCTCCGGCGCGAAGCGCGAGCGCTCGTGGTCGGTGACGCCGAGGATGCGCACGCGACCGCCAGCGACGTAGGGCAGCAGGTCGCCCAGGATGAAACAGCCCGACGCGATCTGCCCGCCCATCAGGTCCTGCAGGCCAGGCGCGGCGCCGCGGTACGGCACGTGCGTCAGCGTGATGCCGGCGGCGCGCTTGAACTGGTCGCCGAGGAAGTGCGGCATCGCGCCGGCCGCGGGCGACGCGTAGGACGACTGCTCCGGATGCGCCTTGGCCCAGGCGGCGAAATCGCCCATGGTCTTCACCGTCGCCGGCACCATCGGCCCGACGCCGAAGCCGCAGGTCGCGTTGGCGATCGGCGAGACGGCGATCGCGTCCGTCTCCGGCTTGTAGGCCAGCTTGCGATAGACATGCGGATAGATCGTGAACATCGACGACGGGCTCATCAGCAGCGTGCCGCCGTCGGCGGGCGCGTCGCGCAGCGCGGTCACCGCAAGGCGGCCGCCCGCGCCGACGCGCTGTTCGACCAGCACGTTCTCCGCGAGCCGCCCCCGCCAGGCTTCCGCGACGCGCCGCGCGCTGACGTCCACCGAGCCGCCGGCCGGGAAGCCGACGAGGATGCGCGGCATCGCCGCGGTCTGCGCGCGCAGCGGTCCCGCCAGCCCGGCCATCGCGGCGCCGAGCAGCAGGCCGGCGTCGCGGCGGGTGAGCTTCCGATCGAGGTCGTCCATCGCTTGTCTCCGTCGTTGTTGTCTGTCGTCGTCTGCCGTCGTCGTCTGCCGTCGTCTTCTTCTGTCGTTGTTCTCAGTCGACGTCTTCCGTGGTTCTCATCCGCCGCCGCCGTGCGCCGCGGCGATCTCCGCCAGGTGCTCCAGATCCGCCTTCAGGCGCGCGGCGCGTTCGCCGAGCTCGCTCATCAGGCGCTCGTCGTGCGTGCGCACGCGCCGTTCCAGCACGGCGAGCTGGCGCTTGCCGGCCGCCGTGAGGAACAGACCCCAGCGGCGCGCGTCCTCGGCATCGTCGCGACGCTCCACCCAGCCGCGGCCGGTCAGCCAATCCGTCAACCGCAAGGCACCGCTGCGATGCAGCCCCATCGCCTGCGCGAGCAGGCCCTGCCGCATGCCCGGATTGCGTCCGACCAGGACCAGGGCGGCGAAGCGTTGCGGGCTGACGTCGAGCTCCGCCGTCGCGCGGTAGAAGTCCAGGTAGAGCGCGTTCTGGGCCCGCCGCAACGCATAACCGAGCAGGTCGTCGAGGACGCCGTAGTCCAGCCCGGGGACGGGCAGCAGCGGCGCCTCGGGCGGCTCGGGGACGACGTTCGGCGCTTTCGATCGGCTCATCGGGATCAGCTTAGGTACTGTTGCATAGCGCAACTATCTCGCTTACCCTGACTTCATCGACTGGAGATCCCCATGGCCCTCGACATCCTGATCGCCGGCGGCGGCATCGGCGGACTGACCGCGGCGCTGGCGCTGCAACGCGACGGGCATCGCGTGACCGTCTGCGAGGCCACGGCGGAACTCAAGCCGCTGGGCGTGGGCATCAACCTGCTGCCGCACGCGGTCGCCGTCCTCGACGGCCTGGGGCTGATGCCGGCATTGCAGGCGATGGCGGTGCCGACCTCGGCGCTGATCTTCGCCAACCGGCACGGGCAGACGATCTACGAGGATCGGCGCGGCCTGGCCGGCGGCTACAGCCATCCGCAGTTCAGCGTGCATCGCGGGGAACTGCAGTTGATGCTGTGGCGCGAGGCGGCGGCGCGACTCGGCGCGGAACGTGTCGTCAGCGGCTGGCGCGCCACCGGCGCGCGGACCGATGGCGACGGCGTGATCGCGCAAGGGGCGGACGCCTCCGGCGCCCTGGTCGAGCGGCGCGCGGACCTGCTGATCGCGGCGGACGGCATCCATTCGGCGATCCGCCGGCAGTTCCATCCCGACGAGGGCGCGCCCCGATGGAACGGGATGATGATGTGGCGCGGCACCTCGCTGGCGAAGCCGTTCCTCGACGGACGGACGATGGTGCAGGCGGGACACCGGCGCGCGAAGTTCGTCGTCTATCCGATCGCGCCGCCGCGGCCGGACGGTCTGCAGCTGGTCAACTGGATCTGCGACCGGCGTCTGCGCGAGGACGGCCTGGGCGGCGGTCTGACCGCGCCGGGCCGCGAGGACTGGAACAAGCCCGGCTCGATCGACGACCTGCTGCCGACCTTCGGCGGCTGGCGCTTCCCGTGGCTCGACGTGCCGGGCGTGATCGCGAGCGCGACGCAATTGCTGGAATGGCCGATGGTCGACCGCGACCCGCTGCCGCGCTGGCGCCAGGGCCGGATCACGCTGCTGGGCGACGCGGCGCATCCGATGTACCCGATCGGATCGAACGGCGCGACGCAGGCGATCCTCGACGCCGAGGCGATCGCGCGGGCGCTGCGCGAGGAACCGCGCGTGGAGACGGCGCTCGACCACTACGAAGCCGAGCGCTTGCCGATGTGCGCGCGCATCGTCGAGCTGAACCGCCAGGAGGGGCTGGACTACATCCTCGACATGGTCGAGGAACGCGCGCCGGACGGTTTCGATCGGCTGGAGGACGTGATCGATCCGGCGGAGGTGGATGCGTTCGTCAAGCGCTACAAGGCGGCGGCGGGGCATCGCCAGACAGCGTTGCCGGAAACGCCGAAAGATGCGTCTCCGGCCTCCGCGCCGTAGCATCCGGAACCGCCCTGCTCATCTCGGTCACCCAGTCTCCCTGGATCGGGGACCGCGCCTGGATTTCATGCTGATTGAGGTGAGAGACGTCAGGCGACGGGCTTCGAAGAATCACCACCTTCCCTCACGAAGTTGCAGGAGTGGTGAATGTCCTTCATGTACCAAGAACAGCAGATGACCGCAGATGAATTCCTGAGCTGGCAGCTTGACCAAGAGGTGCCGCACGAGTTGGCCGGCGGTCATGCGGATGCTCTGCCCGATCGTGACGCCACCTTCTTTCGGGTCCTGGTCAACGTCACCTCTGCGATCCGGCGGCACTTGGACGAATCCGAATCGGCAGTGTTCATTCGAGGCGAGCACTTGCCGATCGATGTTCACAACGTCATGTGCCCTGACGCCATGGTTGCGAATCGCTGGAGCCCTGTAGATCCTCCCTGGACCATGGAGATCGTTTCCTCCCGAGGTCGCGCGCCGGACGCGGTACGACGCACATTGGCGCTTCGCCGCATTGAATCGCTGGAGGAGCACGTGACGGTCGATCTGGCCACCCGAACACTCCAGGTGGACCGTCGACTCGCCTCAGGGGCATGGTCATCCGTGTCCTTTGCCGAAGGCGATCGGGCCACGTTCCATTCTCTGCAGTTGGAGTTCGAGGTATCGGACGCTTTCGCGGGGCTGGGTCGCGAACAGCCGTCGCTCACGCTGAGCGAGTTTCTCGCGTGGGACAGGCTCGCCGGACAATCCGAACTCTCCAGGTACGAATTCAATGACGGCGTCATCATCATTCGCGCCGGGGCGAAGCTGAACCATGAACGCGTCGTCAACAATGTCGTCGTTGCCCTGTCTGCCCACCTCGACGGCACGGGATGCGAGGTCTTCGGAAGCAATCTCAGGTTGACCTGTGACGGTTCGAAAGGCGCGTTCTTGCCTGACGCCTCAGTCGTCTGCGACGCCGCGGACCTGACCAACGACGATGAGATCCGCAGGCCCATTGTGCTTATCGAGGTTCTCTCACGGTCCACACAAAGCCGTGATCGAACCGTGAAGCGCGACCACTACCTCCGGATCCCGACACTGCGGGAGTATGTGTTGATCGACTATCGGCTACGAAGGATCGACATCCACCGGCGCGAGCAAGGGGGAACCTGGTCACTATTCCAGTGCATTGCCGAGTCGCCGTTGACTTTGACGTCGATCGACTTCGTGTTGCCTGCCGAAAAGGTCTATGCCCGCGTTCGGGCAATCGGCGAGTGAGACTCAGACGTCAGCCCACCCCGTCCTCAACCACCTCGCCCAGTCCCCTCGACCGTTCCGGGAAGCGAGGTCCGCCACCGCCTCATGGTCGTACGGCACGCTGACGGACTCGGTGCGCCAGCCCTGCGCCGTCCGTTCCAGGATCGCATAGCGCGCTTCTGGAGAGCCGTTCTCCGCGACATGGCGGATCGGATGGTCGTCATCCCAGGCCTGCAGACCGACGCTGCCGGGATTCACCAGCCACTGACCTCGCGCGCTGCGCAGCACGCGCGGAATGTGCGTGTGGCCGCAGCACACCACCGTTGAAGCTTCATCGCCGAGCCGTTCGGCGATCTCCGGCGCCGTCGCCATGCTCAAGCGAGGGCCCTCCTGTGTATCGAGGAAGTACTCGATATCGCTGCGCGGCGTGCCGTGGCACAGGAAGACCTCGTCGCTCAGCTGCATCGTCTTCGGCAGCGAGCGCAGCCAGGCGAGCTCCCCGTCGCCGAGTTGCGCCCGCGCGAAGCGGTCGGACTCGCCGCCGGGCTTCTCCGCCGTGACCGCGAGCAGTTGCCGCTCATGGTTGCCGGCGATCGTCGGCCAGCCTTGCGCCATCAGGTACTGCGCCGTTTCCAACGGCTGCAGCGGCCCGGACAGGATGTCGCCGAGGTTCACGATCTGATCCGCACCCCGGCGCCGCGCATCCGCCACGACGGCCTCCAGCGCGAGCAGATTCCCGTGGATGTCGGACAGCAGGGCGATGCGCATGGCGGCCTCGGGGGTAGCAGCGCGGTGGCGCGTTCAGCCCGCCAGTTGCCGCGCGTGATGCGCCAGGTGATCGTCGATCACGCTCGCGATGAAGTAGTAGCCGTGGTCGTAGCCCTCGTGACGGCGCAGCGTCAGCGGCTGGCCGATCGACGCGCAGGCCGACTCCAGCGCTTCCGGGTACAGCTGCTCGACGAGGAACTTGTCCGCCAGGCCCTGGTCGACCAGGATGCCGTGCGGATACGGCGCGCGCTTCTGTGCCTGGATCAGTGCGCTCGCGTCATGCGCGGGCCAGGCGTCGCGGTCCTCGCCCAGGTAGCCGGTGAACGCCTTCACGCCCCAGGGGCAACGGCTCGGCGCCGCGATCGGCGCGATCGCCGACACCGACGCGAATGCGCCCGGATGACGCAGCGCCAGCGTCAGTGCGCCATGGCCGCCCATCGAGTGGCCCGCAATGCCCGTCTTCGCGGCATCCAGTCCGAGCGACGCCTGCACTTGCGGAATCAGTTCCCGCATCAGGTAGCTCTCCATCCGCCAGTGCGTTGCCCACGGCGCTTGCGTGGCATCAAGGTAGAACCCTGCCGCGACGCCGAAGTCCCAGGACGCCGTCGCGCCCGGCAACGCGCTCACCGTCTCGCCGCGCGGACTCGTGTCCGGCATCAGCAGCGCCAGTCCCAACTCAGCGGCCTTGCGTTGCGCGCCGGCCTTCATCGTGAAGGTCTCTTCGCTGCAGGTCAGCCCCGCGAGGAACACCAGCAGGCCCTTCACCGCCCGCGCGCCGCCCTGCGGCAGGAACAGCGCGAAGCGCATCGGCAGACCGATCTCGGCCGAGTCGTGGCGATGGAAACGCTGCACGCCGCCGAAGCTGGCGTGCTCGCTGATCAATTCGAAAGTCATGTCGATGTCCTCAGGCGACCGCAGCCGCGCTCAGCGCGCCGCGGCCATCGCCGCTTCCAGCGCGTCGATGAACACCGCGCCGACGTCGAAGCCCGTCTGCTCCATGATTTCCTGGAAGCAGGTCGGGCTGGTCACGTTGAGCTCGGTCATCCTGTCGCCGATCACGTCCAGCCCCACCAGCAGCAGGCCACGCGCCGCCAGGATCGGCCCGAGCGCCTCGGCGATGCGGCGGTCGTCATCGGTCAGTGGCTGCGCGACGCCCTTGCCGCCCGCGGCCAGGTTGCCCCGCACCTCGGTGCCCTGCGGGATTCGCGCCAGCGAGTACGGCACCGGCTTGCCGCCGATCAGCAGGATGCGCTTGTCGCCCTTGACGATCTCCGGCACGAAGCGCTGCACCATCACCGACTGCGCGCCGTTCTTGTTCAGCGTCTCGATGATGCTGCCCAGGTTCAGCGCATCCGCCTTCACACGGAAGATGCCCATGCCGCCCATGCCGTCCAGCGGCTTCAGGATGATGTCCTGGTGCTCCGCATGGAACGCGCGGATCGCCGCCGCCGACCGCGTCACCAGCGTCGGCGCGATGAACTGCGGGAACTCCAGGATCGCGAGCTTCTCCGGATGGTCGCGCAGCGAGGCCGCCTTGTTGAACACCTTCGCGCCTTCGCGCTCCGCCTGCTCCAGCAGGTGCGTGGCGTAGAAGAACTCCGAATCGAACGGCGGATCCTTGCGCATCAGCACCGCGTCGACGTCGGCCAGGGCCAGGTCTTGCGTCGCGGTGACCGCGTGCCACACGGCCAGCTTGGTGCCGGCCTGGCTGGCGACGGCTTCCGGCGTCAGCGTCAGCCGCTGCGCCGCATGCGCCGTCACGCGCCCGCCGCTGACCCACAGCAGGTCCGGCACCTCGCAGACCCAGAGCTCGTGGCCGCGGCGCGCGGCCTCGCGCATCATCGCGAAGGTGGAGTCCTTGTAGGTGTTGAAGGTCGACAGCGGATCGGCGACGAACAGCAGTTTCATGGGCAAGGCTTTCAGCAGGAGTCTCAACGTTTCCTGAAGTGTTGCACCAAAAGAGAAACCGCACCGGCAACCACGCCCCAGAACGCCGAGCCGATGCCCAGCAGGCTCAGCCCGGACAGCGTCACCAGGAAGGTCAGGATGGCCGCGTCGCGATGCGCCTCGTCCTTCAGCGCCGCCGACAGGCCGCCGGCGATCGTGCCCAGCAGTGCCAGGCCCGCCACGGCAGCGATCAGCTCGCGGGGGAAGGCGGTCAGCAGCCCCACCACCGCGCCGCCCGCCAGACCGATCGCGAGGTAGAACACCCCTGCCATCGCCGACGCCATGTAGCGCCGCGCCGGATCCTCGTGCGCTTCGCGCCCCATGCAGATCGCCGCGGTGATCGCCGCGAGGTTGAACGCGTAGCCGCCGAAAGGCGCGAAGACGATGGACGCGAAGCCCGTCGCCGCGATGCTCGCCGACACCGGCGTCTGGTAGCCCGACGCCCGCTGCGCCGCGACGCCGGGCAGGTTCTGCGAGGCCATGGTCACCAGGAACAAGGGCAGCGCCACACCGACCAGCGCGGTCACCGAGAACGACGGCGTGACCCACACCGGTGTCGCCCAGTCCCAGACGACAGCCTCCAGATGCAGCCGCCCCTGCGAGGCCGCGACGACGATGCCGGCCACCAGCACCAGGGGCGTCGCATAGCGGGGCAGGAAACGGCGCGCCAGCACATAGGTGAGCGCCATCGTCAGCACCATCGCCGGCGCGGTCTTCGTGGCCAGCACCGCGTCCAGGCCGAAGCGCGCCAGCACGCCGGCCAGCAGCGCGGAGGCGATCGCGATCGGAATGCGGTCCATGATCCGTTCGAACCAGCGCGTCGCGCCGGCGATCAGGATCAGCGCGCCGCAGACGATGAAGGCGCCGACCGCTTCCGGCATCGAAATGCCGGAGACACCCGCGATCAGCGCGGCGCCGGGCGTGGACCACGCGGTCAGGACCGGCTGCCGGGTCCACAGCGACAGGCCGAGGCTGGTCAGCCCCATGCCCAGCCCGAGCGCCCAGATCCAGGAACTGGTCTGCGCCGGCGTCGCGCCCAGCGCCTGCGCGGCCTGGAACACGATCGCCACCGAACTGGTGAAGCCCACCAGCACCGCAACGAAGCCCGCGACCACGGCGGACAGGGACAGGTCTTTCAGCCAGCGATTCATGGCCGCCAGCATAGCGACGCCCGCGTCAGATCTCGACCTTCGACCCCAGCTCCACGATCCGGTTGGCCGGCAGGTGGAGGAAGTCCGCCGCCGCCGCCGCGTTGCGGTGCATGCTGGCGAACAGCTTCTCCCGCCACAGCGCCATGCCCGACCCGATCGTCGGGATCACGATGTCCCGCGACAGGAAGTAGCTCGTCTCCATCTCGTCCAGGTGCACCCCGCGCTGCTCCAGCAGTTTGAGTGCGTCCGGCACGTCGGGCTCGTTCTTGAAGCCGAAGTGCAGGTTGACCTGCCAGCAGTCGTTGTCCAGGCTCTCCACCTCGACGCGTTTCTCGAAGCCGATCCACGGCACCTCGTGATGCTTGACGCTGACGAACAGGTTCTGCTCGTGCAGCACCTTGTTGTGCTTGAGGTTGTGCAGCAGCGCGTTGGGCGTCACGCCCTGCTCCGCCGACAGGAACACCGCGCTGCCCTGCACCCGCGTCGGCGGGTTGATGAACACGGCCTCGAGGAAGCTCTTCAGGTCGATCGCGTCCTCGCGCAGCTTGTCCGACAGCAGCCGCCGGCCCTGCTTCCAGGTCAGCATCAACGTGAACATGCCGAAGCCGATCAGCAGCGGGAACCAGCCGCCGTGCGCCACCTTCAGCAGGTTGGACGCCAGGAAGGTCGCGTCGATGACGAAGAACGCGCCCGTCGCGACCACGCACAGCCACAGCGGATAACGCCAGCCGAAGCGGATCACGAAGAAGGTCATCACCGTCGTGATCGTCATGTCGATGGTCACCGCCACGCCGTAGGCGCCGGCCAGCTTGCTCGACGACTCGAAGAAGGCCACCGCCACCACGACGAAGGCGAACAGCCCCCAGTTGACGAAGGGGACGTAGATCTGGCCGATGTCGCGCACCGAGGTGTGGACGATGCGCATGCGCGGCAGCAGCCCCAGTTGCACCGCCTGCTTGGTCACCGAGAACGCCGCCGTGATCAGCGCCTGCGAAGCCACGATCGCCGCCAGCGTCGCCAGGATGAAGAGCGGGATCTCCGCCCAGCTCGGCGCGAGCAGGAAGAACGGGTTCTTGATCGCCTCCGGGCTGTCCAGCAGCAGCGCGCCCTGGCCGAAGTAGTTCAGCGTCAACGCCGGCATCACGAAGCTGTACCAGGCGATGCGGATCGGCTGCTTGCCGAAGTGGCCCAGGTCGGCATAAAGCGCCTCGCCGCCGGTCACCACCAGCACCACCGCGCCCAGCGCGACGAAGGCGATCCAGCCGTAGTGCGTGCAGAAATCGATCGCCCACATCGGGTTGATGGCCTGCAGCACATGCGGGTTGCCGAGGATCTTCGGGATGCCCAGCAGGGCCAGCGTGGTGAACCACACCAGCATCACCGGCCCGAAGGCCTTGCCCACGCCGCCGGTGCCGAAGCGCTGCACCGCGAAGAGCCCCGCCAGCACCACCAGCGAGATCGGCACCACCGCGTCGTGGTACTGCGGCGCGTAGACCTCGATGCCCTCGACGGCGGAGAGCACCGTCATGGCCGGCGTGATGACCGCGTCGCCGAAGAAGATCGCCGTGCCGAACAGCCCCACCAGCATCAGCCCGCGCCGCAGCGACGGCTTCTCGCGCACGGCCGTCGTGGCCAGCGCCAGCATGGCGATCAGGCCGCCCTCGCCGTTGTTGTCGGCGCGCAGGATGAGCAGCACGTACTTGAAGGAGACCACGATGGTCATGGTCCAGAACAGCAGTGACAGCACCCCGAGGATGTTGTCGTGCGTCATGGGGACGTGCGCGCCGTGGAAGACTTCCTTCAGCGCGTACAGGGGACTGGTGCCGATGTCGCCGTAGACGACACCGAGGGCCCCGACGGTCAGGCCGGCCAGGGCGGCCGGCGAGCGGGGCGCGTGATGTGAACTCACAAAGGTCGCGGCAGCCACGCGGGCTGCCGGAAGTCGAAAGTGCGTATTGTCTGCCTTCCGTTGTGCAGTGCGTCAATGCCCCCCGCCACCGTTGCGGGGGCGGGGGTTGACGGCGTCCGCCGGAACACGTAGCTCGCCTCCCGGTCCAGGCGGTCTTCGCACGGGCTGGGCTGGACGGCAAGACCTGACCCGCCGGACGACGCCATGACGATGCCGGACGCCCCCCAGACGAACACCTGGCGACGGGCGGAACCCGTGGTGCCGCATGACAACTGAGCCTCGCAACCATGAGGTGGTCTCATGGATCGGAGGTCTCCATGCCGTTCTCAACTCCCGCGTCCAACGCCCGTGACGTGTCGGACCCGTCCCTCGTGCCGCTGGTCGACCCCGGCCCGCCGCTGCCGCCGTCTCAGCCCTGCTTCGTCGAGATCGTCCTGAATCGCCCCATCCGGCGAGCCCCCGACGTGCCGCGGCCGATGCCGCCGAAACGCTTCCGCGCGAAATCGCACAAGGGTCCGGCCCCTCAGCCGCCGAAGGCGTCCGGCGCCGTGCAGCCGGCACGTCCGCCGTCGCCCACGGAGGCGTCCCGGGCGGCCTGGCTGCTGGAGGCGGACGGCCGGCGGGCGCGGAAAGACGCGTCACGCACCCGCTTCGAACGCCTCCGGGATCGCATGGCCGGCGCCATCCCGATGCCCTTGCGCCGGGCATGGCGGGCCGTCAGTGGCGCCGCCCAGCGGATGGTCGACCGCCTGCGGTCACGGGGGGCCTCGCCTCAGGCGTAGTCCTCGGCGTCCGGGTCGGTCGTCTCCAGCTCGTAGCTGGCCGCGAGCATCGCGAGGCGGCCGATCACGCCGTACATGTAGAAGCGGTTGGGCGCGCTGGCGCCGGGCTTCTCGCCGGGCGCCGGCAGGTGCGACGAATGCGCGAAGGCCAGCGGCACGAAGCTCGAACCCGGCGCGTTGAGGTTCTCGTCCTCGGCGCGGTCGGCGTGCACGCGGTAGAAGCCGCCGACGACATAGCGGTCCATCATGTAGACGACCGGCTCGGCGACCGCCTCGTGCATGCGCTCGTGCGTCACGACGCCTTCCTGCACCAGCACCTGCGACAGCGCGGGCACGCCCTCCAGCTTGGCCAGCTTGTCGCGCGCCTTGATCGCCAGCACGTCCAGGTCCTTCGCGTCGCGGATCGTCATCACGCCCAGGCCGTGCGTGCCGGCGTCCGGCTTGACGACGACGAAGGGCTTCTCCTGGATGCCGTATTCCTTGTACTTGCGGCGCGTGCGCGTCAGCGTCGCGTCGACCTGCGCCTGCAGCGCGTCCAGGCCTGCGCCGGTCGCGAAGTCCAGCCCGTCCACCGCCACCGAGTGCGGATAGATCAGCCACGGATCCATGCCCAGCAGCTTGGCGAACTTCTTGGAGACTTCCTCGTAGGCGCGGAAGTGCTGGCTCTTGCGGCGCTGCGCCCAGCCGGCGTGCAGCGGCGGCAGCAGGTACTGCTCGTGCAGGTGCTTCAGCACGTCCGGAATGCCGGCCGACAGGTCGTCGTTCAGCAGGATGGTGCAGGGATCGAAGTCCTTGAGCATCAGCCGCGAGCGCTGGCGGATCAGCGGCTCCAGCGTCAGCGAATTGCCGTCCGGCAGCGCGACCGTCGTCGGTTCCTTGACCGACTCGTCCAGCGAGCCCAGCCGCACGTTCAGCCCCGCCATCGAGAAGATACGGACCAGCGTCGCCAGGTTGGACAGGTAGAAGCTGCCGCGGTTTTTCGCTTCCGGGACCAGCAGCAGGTTCTTGGCCTCGGGGCAGATCTTCTCGATCGCCGCCATTGCCGCCTGCACGGCCAGCGGCAGCATCTCGGGCGTCAGGTTGTTGAAGCCGCCCGGGAACAGGTTGGTGTCCACCGGCGCCAGCTTGAAGCCGGCGTTGCGCAGGTCCACCGAGGTGTAGAACGGGGGCGTGTGTTCCATCCACTCGAGCCGGAACCAGCGTTCGATCGCCGGCATCGACTCCAGGACGCGCTGCTCCAGTTCATTGATGGGCCCGGTCAGGGCGGTGATGAGGTGAGGGACCATGATGAGCGGGCGCCTGGACAGCCGGAGGGCGGATGTTCCGATTCTAGGCACGCCCACATTGGGGTTACTCGCCCCATCTCAAGGGGGGCTCAAAAAGGGCCGTACCCTCCCCCACCGGGTGTGCGGATGACGAAGACGTCGCCCGGCGCCATCTCCACCTGACCGATGTGGCCCAGCGCCTCGATCCGGCCGTCGGCCCGCTCGACGAAGTTCTCCCCGACCGCTCCCGGCTGGCCGCCGGCCATGCCGAACGCGCCCGACAGCCGCCCGTTGCTCAGGATCGAGGCTGTCATCGGCGTCAGGAAGCGGATGCGGCGCTCGCCGCCCTCCCCGCCGTGCCAGCGGCCCGCGCCGGACGATCCCTGACGGATGGCATAGCTGTCCAGCCGCACCGGGAAGCGGAACTCCAGCACCTCGGGATCGGTGAGCCGCGAGTTCGTCATGTGCGTCTGCACGACCGAGGTCCCCTCGAAGCCGGGCCCGGCGCCCGAACCGCCCGAGATCGTCTCGTAATACTGATGTGTCGCGTCGCCGAAGGTGAAGTTGTTCATCGTGCACTGGCCGGCCGCCATCACGCCGAGCGCACCGTACAGCGCGTTGGTCACGCACTGCGAGGTCTCCACGTTGCCCGCGACCACCGCCGCCGGGAAACGCGGGTTCAGCATGCAGCCCTCGGGCACGATCACGTCGATCGGCTTCAGGCAGCCCGCGTTCAGCGGGATCGCGTCGTCGACCAGCGTGCGGAACACGTAGAGCACCGCCGCCATCGTGATCGACTTCGGCGCGTTGAAGTTGTTGGGCTGCTGCGCGCTGGTGCCGGTGAAATCGACCGTGGCTCGCCGCGCCGCCGTGTCCACGGTCACGGCCACCTGGATGCGCGCGCCGTTGTCCAGCGGCAGCGTGAACGCGCCATCCTTCAGCACCGAGATCACGCGCCGCACCGAGGCCTCGGCGTTGTCCTGCACGTGCCGCATGTAGGCCTCGACGGTGGCGCGGCCGAACTGCGCCACCATCGCCTGCAGTTCCTGCACGCCCTTCTCGTTGGCAGCCACCTGCGCGCGCAGGTCGGCCAGGTTCTGCGCCGGATTGCGGCTCGGGTGCGGGCCGGAGCGCAGCAGCGCCTGCAGCTCGGCTTCGCGCAGCCGGCCCTGCTCGACCAGCTGGAAGTTGTCGATCAGCACGCCTTCCTCGGTGATGTCCTTCGAGAACGGCGGCATCGAGCCCGGCGTGATGCCGCCGATGTCGGCGTGGTGGCCGCGGCTGGCGACGAAGAAGCCGGGCGTCGCGTCGTCCTCGTCCAGGAAGACCGGCGTCACGACGGTGATGTCGGGCAGGTGCGTGCCGCCGTGGTACGGGTCGTTGAGCACGTAGACATCGCCGCGCTTCATCGAAGGGTTGCGCTCGATCACGGAGCGGATCGACTCGCTCATCGAGCCCAGGTGCACCGGCATGTGCGGTGCGTTGGCGATCAGCTGGCCCTGCGCGTCGAACAGCGCGCAGCTGAAGTCCAGCCGCTCCTTGATGTTGACCGAGTGAGCCGTGTTCTGGAGCCGCAGCCCCATCTGCTCGGCGATGTTCATGAAGAGGTTGTTGAAGACCTCCAGCACGACCGGGTCGGCCTCGGTGCCGAGCGCGCGCGTGCGGGCGCGGTCGCGGAAGCGCGTCAGCAGCAGGTCGCCGGAGGACTGCAGCTCGGCGCGCCAGCCGGCGTCGACCACCGTCGTCGCGTTGCGCTCGGCAATGATCGCCGGACCGTCGATGCGGGCGCCCGGGCGCAGGGACTCGCGGTGGTGGAGTTCGGCCTCGCGCCAGCCGGCAGGCGACTCGTCGGCCAGGCAGTACATGCGCACGCGCTCCAGCGGCTCGGGGCGGTGCGTGCTGGCGATCGCGGCCTCGGCCGGCGCCTCCAGCGACGCGCCGGCGGCGAGCGCTTCGACCGAGACCGCCTCGATCACCAGCGCGCGGTCCGGCATCAGGAAGGCGAAGCGTCGGCGATAGGCCTGCTCGAAGGCCTCGCGGATGGCGGCGATCGCCGCGGGCGCCGACCCATCGAGTGGCAGCGGGCAGGTCAGCGCCGTGTCGGTGCCCTGGTAGCGGACCTGCGCCCGCGCGATCGTGCGCAGCGCACCGGCGGGAACACCTTGCGACTCGAGCTCGCCGCCCGCCTGCGCGGCCAGCGAGGCCGCCGTCTCGCGCGCGGCGGCCAGGCCGCCGGCATCGAGCGCGCGTTCGATCGAAGCCTCGCGCATCGCGGTCTGGTCGGCCAGTCCCATGCCGTAGGCGCTGAGCACGCCGGCGAACGGATGCGCCAGGATGCGCGTCATGCCGAGCGCGTCCGCGACCAGGCAGGCCGCCTGGCCGCCCGCGCCGCCGAAGCACTGCAGCGTGTAGCCGGTGACGTCGTAGCCGCGCGCGACGGAGATCCGCTTGATCGCGTTCGCCATCGCGCCGACGGCGATCTGCAGCGCGCCGGCGGCGGCGTCCTCGGCCGTCATCGGCCGGCCGGCGGCGGACATCTGTCCCGCGAGGGCATCGAAGCGTGTCTTCACGACCGCGCCGTCGAGCGGCTCGTCCGCGCCCGGCCCGAAGACTTTCGGGAAATGCGCCGGCTGGATGCGGCCCAGCATCACGTTGGCGTCCGTCGTCGCGAGCGGGCCGCCGCGGCGGTAGCTCGCGGGACCGGGGTTCGCGCCGGCCGAGGCCGGTCCCACGCGCAGCCGCGCGCCGTCGAAGGCGATCACCGACCCCCCGCCCGCCGCCACCGTGTGGATGCTCATCATCGGCGCGCGCATGCGCACGCCGGCGACCTCGGTGTCGAAGGCGCGTTCGAACTCGCCCGCGAAGTGGCTGACGTCGGTCGAGGTGCCGCCCATGTCGAAGCCGATGACCCGGTCGTGGCCGGCCGCCTCCGCCGTGCGCACCATGCCGACGATGCCGCCGGCCGGGCCGCTGAGGATCGCGTCCTTGCCCTGGAAGCGGCGCGCCTCGGTGAGGCCGCCGGAGCTCTGCATGAAGAACAGCCGCACGCCGGGCATCTCGGCCGCGACCTGGTCGACGTAGCGCCGCAGGATCGGGCTCAGGTACGCGTCGACGACGGTCGTGTCGCCGCGCGGGATCAGCTTCATCAGCGGGCTGACCTCGTGCGAGACGGAGATCTGCGTGAAGCCGATCTCCTGCGCGATGCGCTTGGCGGCGAGCTCGTGCTCCGGCGTGCGCCAACCGTGCAGGAACACGATCGCGCAGGCGCGCAGGCCGTCGTGGAACGCGAACTGCAATTCGGCCCGCAGCGTGGCTTCGTCCAGCGGGGCGATCGCGCGGCCCTGCGCGTCGATGCGCCCGTCGGCCTCGATGACGCGCTCGTACAGCAGCTCGGGCAGCTGGATGTGGCGCTCGAAGAGCTTCGGGCGCGCCTGCGTCGCGATGCGCAGCGCGTCGCGGAAGCCGCGCGTCGTCACCAGCAGCGTGCGGTCGCCGCGGCGCTCCAGCAGCGCATTGGTCGCGACCGTCGTGCCCATCTTGACGCAGTCGACGCGCTCCGCCGTGATGGGCTCCCCGGCCTTCAGGCCGAGCAGGCGGCGGATGCCCTCGACCGCCGCGTCGCGGTAGTGCTCCGGGTTCTCCGACAGCAGCTTGAGCGTCTTCAGCGTGCCATCGGGGGCGCGTCCGACCAGATCGGTGAAGGTGCCGCCGCGGTCGATCCAGAACTGCCAGCGATCGGAGGAGGGGGTGACTTGCATCGTGAGGTCCAGGGAGTTCATTCAGGCGGCCGCGGGCGCGAGTTCGCGTCCTTGGGTTTCAGGCAACGCCAGCGCCGCGACGATCACCAGACCGTAGCAGAGCGCCGCCATCCATCCCAGCGTCTGCCCCAGCGGGTACTGCGTGCTGAAGCTGCCGATCAGCGCGGGACAGGCGGCGCCGAGCGCCCGTCCGATGTTGTAGCAAAAGCCCTGGCCCGAGCCGCGCACATCGCTGGGAAACAGTTCCGCCAGGAAGGCGCCCATGCCGGAGAAGATGCCCGACAGGAAGAAGCCCAGCGGAAAGCCCAGCATCAGCATCAGGCCGTCGGTGATCGGCATCTGCGTGTAGGCCAGCACCAGGATGCCGCCCATCAGCGCGAACAGCATGAAGCAGCGGCGCCGGCCGATCGCGTCGCTGAGCCAGGCGCTGGTCAGGTAGCCGGCGAAGGAGCCGGCGATCAGCACCAGCAGGTAGCCGCTGGTCCCCAGCACCGACAGATGGCGCTCGGTCTTGAGGAAGGTCGGCAGCCAGGTCGTCACCGAGTAGTACGCGCCCTGCATGCCGGTGGCCAGCAGGCTGGCGAGCACCGTGTTGCGCAGCAGCGCCGGCGAGAAGATGCGCAGGAAGTTCGCGCGCTGGCCGCGGGCTTTGGCGCGTTCCTGCTCGGCCAGGTAGACCTGCGGCTCATCGAGGTTGCGGCGGATGTAAAGGATCAGCAGCGCCGGCAGGATGCCGATCCAGAAGAGCACCTTCCATGCGGTCTCCGGCGGCAGCACCGAGTACAGCCCCCAGAACGCCACCGCCGATGCCGCCCAGCCGATGGCCCAGCTGCTCTGGACCAGCCCGGCGGCCTTGCCGCGGTGCTTCGCCTTGATCGTCTCCGCGATCAGCACCGAGCCCACCGCCCACTCGCCGCCCATGCCGAAACCCTGCATGGCGCGGGTGAAGAAGAGCTGCTCGAACGAGGTCGTGAAGCCGCTGAGGAAGGTGAACAGCGCGAACCACAGCACCGTCCACTGCAGCACGCGGACACGGCCGAAGCGGTCCGCGAGCACGCCCGCCGCCCAGCCGCCGACGGCGGAGGTCAGCAGCGCGCCAGTGGCGATCGCGCCGGCCTGGCCCTTGCTCATGCCCCAGGCCGCGATCAGCGTGGGGATCAGGAAGGTGTAGATCATGTAATCGAAACCGTCGACGCCGTAACCGGCGAAGGTTGCGGTGAGGGTGCGCCGCTCGGTCGGCGTGGTGTCTCTGAGCCACATGGTGCATCGTCTTTCTTCGGTGTCGACGCGTGGCGCCGACGGGGGACGGAGACGGCCGACGCCATGCACGGGGTGCGCGCGGCGGCCGGGACGGTACTGCGGAGGCATCCGATCAGGGACGGATCGGGAACGGATCGGAGATGGATCGGAGATGGATCGAAAACAGGCCGTGATCGGGCCGGGATCAGGTCGCGATGAGACCCTTGTTGAGGAGATCGGTGAGGAGCATGTGCCCGGGCGCATGCGTGATGCAGAACGGGGGGCGCGCGGCGGCGATGGCCGATTGCGGGGTGACGCCGCAGGCCCAGAACACCGGCAGCTCGCCGTCGCGGATGTCGACGGCGTCGCCATAGTCGGGACTGGCGATGTCGCGGATGCCGATACGCGACGGGTCCCCCACATGCAGCGGCGCACCGTGCACCTGCGGGAGCCTCGAGGTGATCTGTGCCGCGCGGATCGCGTCGGCGGCGGTCAGCGGCCGCATCGACACGACGGTCGGCCCGCGGAAGATGCCGGCCGGCGCAGTCGCGATGCTGGTGCGGTACATCGAGACGTTGCGCCCCTGCTCGACGTGGCGCAGCGGGATGCCCTCGGCCAGCAGCGCATGTTCGAACGAGAACGAGCAGCCGATGACGAAGGCGACCAGGTCGTCGCACCACCAGCGCATCACGTCGGTGGGCTCGTCGACGAGTTCGCCGTCCCGCCACACGCGATAGCGCGGCACGTCGGTGCGCAGGTCCAGGTCGGCGCCGAGCGCCGCGAGCGTCGGATCACCCGGCTCGGTCACGCCGAGCAGCGGGCAGGCCTGCGGGTTCAATGCGCAGTAGCGCCGGAAGTCGTCGGCCAGTGCCGCCGGCAGGATCGCGAGATTCGCCTGCACGAACTCGCTGGCCAGGCCGCTGGTGTGGCCGGTGAAGCCGCCGGCACGCGCGGCGCGCCGGACGTCGAGCGCGCTGGACAACGCGTCGAGATCGAGGAGATCGGTCGGGTGGCTCATGGCGGGATCGCGGTGGCTGTCTGACGATGGAGCGGATTGTGGAAGCCGACACCCCTCGCGATCCAACGCAAATTTTCCGCGCACCATCATCGATTTTTTCGATGAGCCCAGCAGTGATTCCGCTTAGCGCCGCGACGGCGCCGATGCCATGCGGGCTTTCCCGGTGGACCTGCCGGAAGCCTTCCCCGCGCCATGCCGCGCGACGTGATCCAGCGCGGAGTCGAGCACCGACTCGGTGAGCTGCGAACTCGGATCCTCGCGGTAGCTCGCATGGATCGGCAGCGGCACCAGGTCGGTGTCGCTGCGCAGCACGCGCAGCGAGGTCCGCTTCGCCAGCTGTTCCGCCACCGCCACCGGCAGCGTCGCGATGCCGAAGCCCCCTTCCACCAGCTGCACCATCGCCGAGATCGACGAGATCGCATGCACGCGCGGCAGCGGCAGGCCCGACTCCTGGAACATCTGCAGCAGCGCCTGGTGCGGCTGGGAGCCGCGCTGGAAGGTCAGCAGGTCGTGGCCCGCCAGGTCCGACAGCCCGTAGCGGCGTTTGGTGTGCAGGTCCGAGCGGCCGACGAATCCCATGGGCATCGAGGCCATCGCCCGCGTGCGGACGCCGCCGGCATCGGCCGCCGGAATCGCCGCGAAGACCAGGTCCTGCGCGCCCCGCCGCACCTGGTCGACCAGCACCGGCGAGGTCTCCACCGTCAGCTCGAGCTCGAAGTCCGGATTCGCCGCGCGCATCTCCTGCAGCCAGCCGGTGAGCCAGCTGTGCACCACCGACTCGATCGCGCCGATGCGCAGCACCGCCGGCCGGCCCGCGCCGCCGGTCCCGCCCATCTCCTCCTTCACCTGACGCTGCATGTCGAGCAGCCGCTGCGCCAGCGTCTGGAAACGCTGGCCGGCGACGGTCAGGCGGAACTGCTTGTCGCGCCGGTCCAGCAGCACGACGCCCAGCTCTTCCTCCAGCGTCGCGATCCGGCTCGACAGCGCGGACTGCGTGATGTGAAGCTTTTCCGCCGCGCGCGTGATGCTGCGCAGCGAAGCGGCCCAGTGGAAGGCTTCGACAAAGCGGAGGTTCATGGCGGCGGATTATGGGGATGCACGGACGTAAAAAAGCCGCCCCAAGGGGCGGCTTGAACATTGCAGGAGACTGAAGATTTACTTGTGATACGCGGTCTCGCCGTGCGAGCTGATGTCCAGGCCCTCGCGCTCTTCCTCTTCGGAGACGCGCAGACCGATCACCAGGTCGACCACCTTGAACGCGATCACCGAGACCACGCCCGACCACACGATGGTCAGCACGACGGCCTTGAGCTGCGTGAAGACCTGCGTGCCGATCGAGTAGGCGTCCGGCGCGATCGTCGCGGCGGTCACCCAGTCGCCGACGGCCGACGGGCCGCCCAGGCTCGGGCTGTTGAAGACACCGGTCAGCAGCGCGCCGACGATGCCGCCCACGCCGTGGACGCCGAAGACGTCCAGCGAGTCGTCCGCGCCCAGCAGCTTCTTCAGGCCCGACACGCCCCACAGGCAGGCGAAACCGGCGACCAGGCCGATCACCAGACCGCCGCCGATGCCGACGTTGCCGGCGGCCGGCGTGATGGCGACCAGACCGGCCACCGCACCCGACGCGGCACCCAGCATCGAGGCCTTGCCCTTGAGCAGCGCTTCACCGACGCACCAGGCCAGCACCGCGGCGGCGGTGGCGAACAGCGTGTTGATGAAGGCCAGCGCGGCGAAGCCGTTGGCTTCCAGCGCGGAGCCGGCGTTGAAGCCGAACCAGCCGACCCACAGCAGCGAGGCACCGACCATCGTCAGGGTCAGGCTGTGCGGCGTGAACGCTTCCTTGCCGTAGCCGATGCGCTTGCCGACCATGAAGGCACCGACGATGCCCGCGACCGCGGCGTTGATGTGCACCACCGTGCCGCCGGCGAAGTCCAGCGCGCCCCACTGCCAGAGCAGGCCGGCCTTGCTGTTCATCTCATCGACGACCGCCGCCGAGGCGTAGGCGTCCGGACCCATCCAGAACCAGACCATGTGGGCCATCGGCGCGTAGCTGAAGGTGAACCACAGCGTCATGAACAGCAGCACCGCGCTGAACTTGATGCGCTCGGCGAAGGCGCCGACGATCAGGCAGCAGGTGATGCCGGCGAAGGTGGCCTGGAACGCGGCGAAGACGATCTCGGGGATGTAGACGCCCTTGCTGAAGGTCGCGGCCGGCGCGAAGGTGCCCGCGACGTTGTCCCAGATGCCCTTCATGAACAGCCGGTCGAAGCCGCCGATGAACTTGTTGCCCTCGGTGAACGCCAGGCTGTAGCCGTACAGGGCCCACAGCACCAGGATCAGCGAGAAGGTCACCATGACCTGCATCAGCACGGACAGCATGTTCTTGCTGCGGACCAGGCCGCCGTAGAACAGGGCAAGACCCGGCACCGTCATCATGATCACCAGCAGGGTGGAGACCATCATCCAGGTGGTGTCGCCCTTGTTGATGACGGGCGGAGCCGCTGCGGCGGCGGACGCGGCATCGGCGGGGGCCGAGGCGGCCGGGGCGGCGGCCACCGGCGCCGTCGGCGCGGGGGCCTGCGCGGTGGTCTCGCTGGCGACGGCGGCGGGCGCGGAGGCCGCATCCTGCGCCATGGCCGCGGGGGCCAGGCTGGTGAAGGCTGCCGCGGCCAGGGCCAGGCAGGCGAGTAGTTTCTTCATGATCGGGACTCTCTTCGTTGGATCTTGATCGGCGGACGCGCGGAACTGCTGCGCGCGGGGACGGCGAAGGACTGCAGCGGACGGCTTCGCGGCCTCCCTCGGGGGCCGCGTCGGATCAGGGCTCGCTCAGAGCCCCCTCACAGGGCATCCTGGCCGGTCTCGCCGGTGCGGATGCGGATCACCTGGTCCAGCGGGGAGACGAAGATCTTTCCGTCCCCGATCTTGCCGGTGCGGGCGGCGTTCTCGATCGCCTCGATGACCTGCTCGACGACGGTGTCGGAGACCGCGGCCTCGATCTTCACTTTCGGCAGGAAGTCGACGACGTACTCCGCGCCGCGGTACAGCTCGGTGTGGCCCTTCTGGCGGCCGAAGCCCTTGACCTCGGTGACGGTCAGCCCCTGGACGCCGATGGCGCTCAGCGCTTCGCGCACTTCATCCAGCTTGAAGGGCTTGATGACGGCAGTGATCAGTTTCATGCGTAGCTCCTCAGAAGACCTTCTTGACGGACACGACCACACCGTTCTTGCCCAGGTCCTTGCCCTTGCCGCCGATGTAGTTGTCGTTGTTGGTGGCGACGAAGCCGAGGCCGAAGGTGAAGCCCTCCCAGTCCTTGTTCGCCGTCAGCGAGTAGTCCGTGTAGCTGAAGTCGCCGTTGTTCTTGACCTTCTGGTGGCCCACGTGCGGGGTCAGCGTGAAGCCGCCGCCGACGTCGAAGGTGGCGCTGAGGTCGAGGTAGCCGCTCTGCTTGGAGTCGGCGAAGCCGAACAGGTTGCTGATCGCGTGCGAGTACTTCAGCGTGGCGGGGCCGAAGGAGACGGCGCCGTAGAGCTCGTTGGTATTGGCGCTGGTGGGCAGCTTGTTGCTGGGGTAGTTGTAGCGCAGGAAACCGACGTCGACGGTGACGCCGCCGCCGACCTCGGTCTTGTAGCCGGCGTAGGTGTCGATCTCGATGTCGGCGTCACCGCCGCCGTCCTTGATCCACTTGATGGTGGAGGCCCAGGCGCCGATGTAGAAGCCGCTGGAGTGGGCGTAGTCCACGCCGCCTTGCAGGGCGGGCTTGAGGCGGGTCTGCGAGATGCCGCGATAGCGGTAGTCGGAGGTGACGCTGACGTTGAAGGACAGCGGATTGGTCTCCTCCGCCAGCGCCGGAAGGGCGATGGCGGCAATGGCGGCGACGGCTGCGGCACGGACGGCGGCGATGGGCTTCATGCGCGGGGACTCCTGATTGTTGGGGCGACTCTGGGCGACTGCTTCCAACGAGGCTTTGCAGCTTTTGTGCCAAGCATTCCCGGGCGAGCCCGCTCCCCCACATTTCCCTCCGACAGGGCCCCATTCCGGCTCACGCCGCGACGAACGGTTGCCGATACCGCCCCGTCAAGCGTCAAAGCGCACCAAATGCATGCGCGGATGGGGGATTGGTTAACCCTAGAAACGCCCCAACAGGGTGCTAGGCGTGAAATCGTTCGCTGCGGACACTGCGGACCTCAGGAACCGGAAGGGTGCGGAGGGGATGCGGATGTCAGGCGACGGAACAGGCGGCAAGTCCGACGGAGAGTCCAACGGAGAGTTGGACGGCAAGTCGAGTGGCGTGCAGATCCAGTGGCCCGTGGACCTGTCGCACATGCGGCCGGAGGACGCGGCGGAGTGGGTGGTGAAGCGGTACGGAGACGGTGCGATGCCGATCGTTCCGGAGCGGATCGCCAGGCGCATGGGCATTGAGGTATATGCCCTGACCGACGGGGATCGAAGCTCGGCGTATCCCGGCGCGGACGGCAAGTTCTGGATCGTGGTGGATGTCAGCGATCCGATCTACCGGCTGCGCTTCGCCATCGCCCATGCACTCGGCCACATCGTGCTGCGCCATGAATGTCCCCCACTTGAATCGTGGAACTCGTTCGCCAACGAAGCCCCCGATCCGCGGGACCAGGCCGCCAACCTGTTCGCCGCCAGCTTGCTGGTTCCCACTGAGAAATTGCGGTGGTGCGTCACCAGCGGATGGATGAGAAATGTCGACCAGATTGCCAAGACGCTGTGGGTTCCTCGCGGACTGCTGTCCTTTCGATACGGCCAGTTGCTCGATAGCCGATGAGCCTGCATCCCGCTCAAGCCGCTCAAGGAGCCGCACGTGCTCGACCATCCTCCCCCTCTTCAATCCTCCGATCTCGACAAGGTCAACACGACGACCGGCATTGAACTGCTGAAGGCGGCGACAGACACCATCGAGACGGTGCTCAAGGGCCTGCCCAAACGCTGAGGCGAGGCGACATCTCATGGCGATGTCCCTCTCCATCATCCACAGCCGGGCGCTGGACGGGCTGTCGGCCGCCGCGGTCGAAGTGGAAGTGCATCTGGCCAACGGACTGCCGAGCTTCACGCTGGTGGGGCTCGCGGACCTCGAAGTCAAGGAGTCGCGGGAGCGCGTGCGTGCCGCACTGCAGAGTAGCGGGCTGGAGTTCCCGGCGAACAAGCGCATCACCGTCAATCTATCGCCGGCAGACCTGCCGAAGGAAGGTGCGCGTTTCGACTTGCCGATCGCGCTGGGACTCCTCGCGGCCAGCGGGCAGATCGACGCGGAGATGCTCACGAACATCGAATGCGCCGGAGAACTCGGGCTCTCAGGTGAGCTGCGTCCGGTCAAGGGCGCGTTGGCGATGGCGCTCGCGCTGCGCGCGGCCAGGCTTGAGCGGGAGCTGGTCCTGCCTCGGGGCTGCGCCGAGGAAGCGGCGTTGGTGCAGGGACTCGTCGTGCGAGAGGCGGCGCATCTGCTCGACCTCGTGAACGCGCTGCAACCGCACAGCGAAGCGCCCTTGCCGCGCGTGCAGCGCGATCCGCCACCGCGCGGCGAGACCCCGCTCGACCTGCGCGACATCAAGGGACAGTCCGGACCGAAGCGCGCCCTCGAAATCGCGGCGGCGGGCGGCTTGAGCATCCTGTTGGTCGGACCGCCGGGCACCGGCAAGTCGATGCTTGCGCAGCGGCTGCCGACGCTGCTGCCGCCTCTATCGGAGTCGGAAGCGCTGGAGTCCGCCGCGCTGCTCAGCGCGAACGGGCAGTTCCGCCCGTCGATGTGGGCACAGCGCGCTTTCCGCGCGCCGCATCACAGCGCCTCGGCGGCCGCGATGATCGGTGGAGGCTCGCCGCCTCGCCCCGGCGAGATCACGCTCGCGCAGCACGGGGTGCTCTTCCTCGACGAGCTGCCCGAGTTCCAACGCATGTCGCTGGAAGCCCTGCGTGAACCGCTCGAGACCGGCCGCGTGCACATCTCGCGCTCGGCGCATCAGGCGGAGTTCCCCGCTCGCTTCCAATTGGTCGCCGCCATGAATCCCTGTCCCTGCGGGCATCTCGGCAATCCGACAAAGGCCTGCCGATGTTCACCGGACCAGGTCACACGGTATCAGAACCGTCTCTCAGGGCCGCTGCTGGATCGCATCGACCTGACCGTGGAGGTGCCCGTGTTGTCCCCGGCCATCCTGTCGGCGGCTGCGGATGGCGAGACCAGTGCCACGGTCGCGGCTCGCGTCGTCGCGGCGCGTGATCGCGCGGTGCGGCGCCAGGGGTGCTCGAATGCGATGCTGGCCGCCGGGCAACTCGACGGGCATCTGGGCATGTCGCCGGAGGGCGAAGCGATGCTGCATCGCGCGGCGGCGCGACTGGCCTGGTCCGCCCGCAGCTTCCACCGTGTGCTGCGCATCGCGCGAACCGTCGCCGACCTGGCCGACAGCGACGTCATCACAGCCTTGCATGTCTCGGAAGCGATCCAGTGGCGACGGGCACTGCCGGGGCGCAATGACTGACCCCTCATGCACGCCCTATGCAGGCCTTACGCACGCCTCACGGCGCCCGTCCAGAAACGACAAACGCCGGCATGGCCGGCGTTGTCGATGAGCGCGCGCGGAACCGCGCGGCGCTTATTGGCGGATCAGCTGACCTTCGCTGGCGCGCACGACGTCGCCGGCCTGCACGCCCGGGTCGTGGCTGAAGGTCATCGTGCGGTTGCTCTGGTCGGCGTTGCGCATCTTGACCACCCACACGGTCGTGCTGCGCTGGCGCTTCTCGATTTCGTTGCCGGCGTAGCCGCCCGCGACCGCGCCACCGACGGTGGCGATCTTCTTGCCGGTACCGCCGCCGACCGCGCTGCCCAGCAGGCCGCCGACCACCGCGCCGCCGACGACACCGATGCCGGTGCCTTGGCCCTGACGGGCCTCGGTGTGGACCGACAGCACCGTCGCGCAGGCCGAGCAGATGCGGGATTCGGACTGGGCGGAACCGGACGTGCCGTTGTTGTCCGCATAACCGGTCGAACCGCCGTCCCGCGGCGCCTGTTGCTGCGCCACGCGGCGCGAGTCGTTGGCCGGACGCTGCTGGACCGCGTCATCGCCGGAACGGCGGGCCGCCCGGGACTCGTCCGCGGCGTTGGCGCCATTGCGGTCGACGATGTTGCCCTGCTGCTCGGTCGCCGCCACCGGCGAATCGGGCAGGGACGGCGCCGCTTGACGCCCTGCGAAGAAGGCCGCCACGACCAGCACGGTCGCCCCAACGGCCCCAGCCGCGATCTTCTGATTGGTATTCAACGCCATGATTCACCTCTTATGGTTTTCCCCTAGCAACGGGGGATGGGCGAAGAATGCCACGCTGTTACAAGTCGCGGGGGCCGAAAACTGTCCCGTTTGTAAAGGGGTGAAACGCGGCCTGTAGGACAAGGCCGCATCCTGCGGTTTTCGTTGCGCCGGCGCGTCGCTGCCGCGTCGCAACAGCGCGGCGGCGGGTCAGCCGAGCAGCGGCGCCAGCGCCCGTTGCGCGTCCTGGTGGTCGAGCGCCATCCGGGCCGCCCAGTCCGCCACCTGATCGTCCCCGATGCGGCCGACGTTGAAGTACGCCGCCTCCGGATGCGCCAGATAGAAGCCGCTGACGCTGGCCGCCGGCGTCATCGCCATGCCTTCGGTGAGCGCCATGCCGATGTCCTCGGCCTGGAGCACGCGGAACATGTCCCGCTTGACCAGGTGGTCCGGGCAGGCCGGATAACCCGGCGCCGGACGGATGCCCCGGTAGGACTCGGCAATGAGCTCCTCGTTGCTGAGCGTCTCGTCCGCCGCATAGCCCCAGAGGTCCAGCCGCACGCGCTGGTGCAACCGTTCGGCGAAGGCCTCGGCCAGGCGATCGGCCAGCGCCTTCAGCATGATCGCGGAGTAGTCGTCCAGGTCGTCGATGAACTGCTGCTCCTTCTTGTCCACGCCCAGGCCCGCGGTGACCGCGAACAGCCCGATGTAATCCGGCACCGTGCCCTTGGCCGCGATGAAGTCGGCCAGCGCCCGGTTGGGCCGGCGCACGCCGTCGACGACCGGCCGCTCGGTCTGCATGCGCAGCCCGCGCCAGGTCATCAGCACCTCGGTGCGCGACTCGTCGCTGTAGATCTCGATGTCGTCGTCGTTCACCTGCGCGGCGGGGTACAGGCCCATCACGCCGCTGGCGGTCAGCCAGCGGCCCTCGATCAGCCGCTGCAGCATGCGCTTGCCGTCGCTGAACACGCGTTGCGCCTCGGTGCCGACGATCTCGTCCTTGAGGATCGCCGGGAACGGGCCCGCCAGGTCCCAGGTCTGGAAGAACGGGCCCCAGTCGATGCACTGCGCGAGCTCGGCCAGGTCGTAGTTGCGGAATTGGCGTTTGCCGATGAAGCGTGGCACTGCCGGCGTGTAGGTCGTGAAGTCGGCGCAGTGCTTGTTCGCGCGCGCCTGCGCCAGCGTCACCATCGGCGTCTGCTTCTTGTTGGCGTGCAGCTCGCGGACCTTCTCGTAGTCGGACTTCAGTTCGTCGATGAAACGCGTGGCGCGCTCGTCGGACAGCAGGTCCGAACACACCCCCACCGAACGCGACGCGTCCGGCACATAGACCACCGGGCCTTCATAGTGCGGCGAGATCTTGACGGCCGTGTGCACGCGGCTGGTCGTCGCGCCGCCGATCAGCAGCGGGATCTTCTTCATGCGGAAGTAGTCGTCGCGCTGCATCTCGGCGGCGACGTACTGCATCTCCTCGAGGCTGGGCGTGATCAGGCCCGACAGCCCGATGATGTCCGCGCCCTCGACCTTGGCCTTCGCGAGGATGTCCTGGCACGGGACCATCACGCCCATGTTGACGACCTCGAAGTTGTTGCACTGCAGGACCACCGTCACGATGTTCTTGCCGATGTCGTGCACGTCGCCCTTCACCGTCGCGATGACGATCTTGCCCTTGGAGCGCACGTCCTCGCCGGCTTCGGCCATCAGACGTTTCTCTTCCTCGATGTAGGGCACCAGGTGCGCGACGGCGGACTTCATCACCCGCGCGCTCTTCACCACCTGCGGCAGGAACATCTTGCCGGCGCCGAACAGGTCGCCGACGACGTTCATGCCGGCCATCAGCGGCCCTTCGATCACGTGCAGCGGCCGGCCGCCCTTGGCGAGGATGCCTTGCCAGGCTTCCTCGGTGTCCTCGACGATGAAGTCGGTGATGCCGTGGATCAGCGCATGCGACAGCCGCGCGGCGACGTCGCCGGCGCGCCAGGCCAGCTTGGCGCTGTCGTCCTTGGCGGCGCCCTTGACCGTCTCGGCCACCTCGAGCAGCCGCTCGGTCGAATCCTCGCGGCGGTTCAGCACCACGTCCTCGACGCGCTCGCGCAGGTCGGCGGGGATCTCGTCGTAGACGCCGACCATGCCGGCGTTGACGATGCCCATGTCCATGCCGGCCTGGATCGCGTGGTACAGGAACACCGTGTGGATGGCCTCGCGCACCGGCTCGTTGCCGCGGAAGCTGAACGACACGTTGGACACGCCGCCGCTGACCTTCGCGCCGGGCAGGTTGCGCTTGATCCAGCGCGTCGCCTCGATGAAGTCGACGGCGTAGTTGTTGTGCTCCTCGATGCCGGTGGCGATCGCGAAGATGTTGGGGTCGAAGATGATGTCCTCGGGCGGGAAGCCGATCTCGTCCACCAGCATCCGGTAGGCGCGGGTGCAGATCTCGATCTTGCGCTGGTAGGTGTCGGCCTGTCCGGTCTCGTCGAAGGCCATCACCACCGTGGCCGCGCCGTAGCGGCGGATCAGCTTGGCCTGGCGGCGGAACTCCGCCTCGCCTTCCTTCAGCGAGATCGAGTTGACGATGCCCTTGCCCTGGATGCACTTCAGGCCGGCCTCGATCACCTCCCACTTGGAGGAGTCGATCATGATCGGCACGCGCGCGATCTCGGGCTCCGAGGCGATCAGGTTGAGGAAGCGCACCATCGCGGCCTTGCTGTCGAGCATGGCCTCGTCCATGTTGATGTCGATGACCTGCGCGCCGTTCTCGACCTGCTGGCGGGCGACGCTCAACGCGGCCTCGAACTCGCCGTTCAGGATCAGCCGCGCGAAGGCCTTCGAGCCGGTGACGTTGGTGCGCTCGCCGATGTTCACGAAGAGCGTGCCCGCGCCGATGTTCACCGGCTCCAGGCCGGAGAGCTTCATCGGCGGCACGGCGACGGGCGTCGCGCCCTGCGCGGCGGACAGGTCGGGGGCGTTGGCGGCGGAATTCGGGGCGGACATGGCGGCGGCGCTTTTCGAAGCTGGACGTGAGCTGGAACGAAAGACGGGGCCGCGCAACTCACCGCAACCCCGCGGAACGCGGGTCGGTGAGCGCCGTTGTGAGGCGGTGTCCGGGAGTCCGACACCGCCGTTCCGAGCCTGGCGGGCACCCGGGTGACGGGACCTGTCGCAACGCTCCTCGGAAACCACCGCCGCCGCAGGGGCGCGGGTGCGGCCTTGCTGGTAGCGGGAACAGCGTGCATTCTACCGATCCGGCCCTGGTTTGTTCGTGCCGTAATGCCTTGCGGGGCCGCGTGCGCCCGTATCCTGCGCGGCGCAACGACACAACAACGACAAGACGACGACACGTCGATGGGAAGCCGCCGTGGATCTGGTCCAACTTCCTCCCAACAGCCTGCGCGTGGGACAGGTGCTGACGTTCTCGCTGCGCGACGCGGCGGGACATCTGCTGTTCGCCTCCGGGCATCCGCTGCCCGACACCCCGCAGGTCCGCGACCTGCTGGCCCGCGGGCCGTTCGTGCAGGCGCATGAGACGCGCGAGTACCAGCGCGCCCTCGCCCACAAGCTCGACACGATGATGCTGCAGGGTGCGTCGATGTCGGCGCTGGCCAACGCGACCGCCGAATACAAGCCCACGCGCCCGATGCCGATGCCGCAGCAGACGGCGCCGGCGCACACCGCCATCTGGGCCGACCTGCAATGGCACGCGCAGCAGGTGCTGCGCGATGCGCGGCGGCCGGACTTCCTGCTGCGCCTGACGGAGCTGCTCGACAAGGTGCTGGGCCGGCTGACGCAGCAACCGGACGCCTCGCTGGCGATGCTCGTGCACGACGCCGGCCAGGAGCCGCTGCAGTACAGCGCGCGGCATGCGCTGCTGTCGCTGGCGCTGGTCGAGATGACGACGCGCCAGCTGGGTTGGGGCGAAGGCCGCCGCCGCACGCTCGGGCTGGCGGCGCTGACGATGAACCTCGACAGCGGCGCGCAGCAGGACCAGCATGCGATGCGCCCGGAGGCGCTCGGCGAGGCGCAGCGCGAACAGCTCGCCGGTCACGGCGACCGCGCGGCGGCGACGCTGCTGGCGATCGGCGTCGACGACGAGGACTGGCTGACCGCCGTGCGCCTGCATCACGACGCCGGCCCGGGACCGCTGAGCGGCCGTTCCGACGGCGAGTTGATGGCGCGGCTGCTCCGGCGCGCCGACGTCTACGGCGCCCGCCTGAGCCCGCGGCGCAGCCGCCGGCCGTTGTCCGCGGCACAGGCGGCGCGGGCGGTCTACCTCGACGAGCTCCAGCAGCCCGACGAGGCCGGTGCCGCGCTGATCAAGGCGATCGGGCTCTACCCGCCCGGGTCGCTGGTGCGGCTGGCCAACGGCGAGGAAGGCATGGTCCTCAAGCGCGGCCACAGCGCCAACGCGCCGCTGGTGGCCTCGCTGCTCGGCCGCAGCGGCACGCCGTTGACGTCGCCGGTGCTGCGCGACACGCGCCTGCAGGCGCAGGCCATCACGGCCAGCCTCGCGCCGCATGAGATCCGCCTGCGGATCAACATGGATGCGATGTTGAAGTTGTATTGATCGCCCGCGCGGCCGCGAGCCGCGCCGGGATCAGGCCTCTTCGGTTTCCTCGACCAGCCCGCTGAACAGCTTGCTGCCCCAGCGGCGCGGCTGGTAGGCGGAGACCTTCTGCGCGATCGCCCGGATGTGGTCCGGCGTCGTGCCGCAGCAGCCGCCCGCGATGTTCAGGAAGCCTGCGGCGGCGAACTCGCCGACCAGGCGGCCGGTGACATCCGGCGTCTCGTCGAAGCCGGTGTCGCTCATCGGGTTGGGCAGCCCGGCGTTGGGGTAGCAGGAGATCGGCGTGTCGCCGGCCGCCTTCGAGAGTTCCTCGATGTAGGGCCGCATCAGCGCCGCGCCGAGCGCGCAGTTCAAGCCGATCGCGATCGGCTGCGCATGCCGCACCGAGTGCCAGAACGCCGTCACCGTCTGCCCCGACAGGATGCGGCCCGACGCGTCGGTCACCGTGCCGGAGATGATCACCGGCAGGCGTTCGCCGGTGTCGTCCATCAGCTCGTCGACCGCGAAGATCGCGGCCTTGGCGTTGAGCGTGTCGAAGATGGTCTCGATCAGGAACAGGTCGACGCCGCCCTCCAGCATGGCCTTGGCCTGGTCGTAGTAGGCCTTGCGCAGGGTGTCGAAATCGACGTTGCGGGCGCCGGGATCGTTGACGTCAGGGCTGATCGACGCCGTGCGCGGCGTCGGGCCGAGCGCGCCGGCCGCGAAGCGCGGCTTCTCCGGCGTGCTGAACGCGTCGCAGGCTTCGCGCGCCAGCCGCGCGGCGGCGACGTTCATCTCGTAGGCGTAGTCCTGGAGGCCGTAGTCCTCCTGCGCGACGGTCGTCGTGCCGAAGGTGTTGGTCTCGATGATGTCGGCGCCGGCATCGAGGTACTGGCGGTGGATCTCGCTGATGACCTCGGGCTTGGTCAGCACCAGCAGGTCGTTGTTGCCCTTGAGGTCCTTGGGATGATCGGCGAAGCGCTCGCCGCGGAAGTCGGCTTCCGTCAGCTTGTAGCGCTGGATCATCGTGCCCATCGCGCCGTCGAGGACGGCGATGCGCTGCGCCAGGATGGCGGGCAAGGCGGCGCCGCGGGTGTAGGCGACGGCGGGACGGGTGGAAGTCGGGGCATTCATGGGGCTCGATTGTAGAAAGCCCCGCCCCGGCCCACCGTTCTCAACCGCCGAAGACCTTCTTCAGGATGGCGCTTCCCGTGCCGACCGGGTCCTGGCGGATCTTCTTCTCTTCCTGGCCGATCATGAAATAGAGGCCGTCCAGCGCCTTGTCGGTGACATAGCCCTGCAGGTTGGCGTCCTCCTTGCGGATGAGACCGAACCCGGAGGCCTTGCCGGCCACCGCGTTGTACTTCTCGCTCAGCGACTGGCGCTCGGTCGCCTTCGTCACGATGGGCAGGAACTTCGTCGTCAGCGGCGAGCGGGTCTTCTCCTCGAAGAACTGCGTCACCGCGTTGTCGCCGCCGCGCACGATCTTCACCGCGTCCTCGACGCTGATGTTGCGCACGGTGGTCACCAGCAATTGGCGCGCTTCGGGCATCGCCTGCTCGGCGGCGCGGTTCATCGAGGTGATCAGGTCGTCGATGCGCTTGCCCTGGCCGGTCGTGCGCAGCAGGCGCGCGGCGTCCTTGAGGGCGCCGGGCAGTTCTATCTTCACCTGAGGGTTGCCGAGGAAGCCGTCGGTGCGCCCCAGGTTGGCGAGCGCCGCCTGGGCGCCGCGTTCGAGCGCCGCGCGCACGCCGGAGGCGGCGTCGCCCTCGCTCAGGCTCAGCGCCATTGCCCAGGGCGAGGCGCAGCCAGCGCCCAGCAGCGCGATCAGGTCACGGCGAAACAGATTCATCGGTGTCTCCTTCTTGAGCATCAGGGGTGGCCGTCTCGACGGCTTCAGGGGCGGCCTCGGCAGCGATATCCGGGGTATCGGCGGCAGCGTCGTTCGCGGACTCGTCAGAGGGCTTGTTCGAGGATTCGTCCGTGGCGTCCTCGTCGGTGCCGGCGTCGTCCGACACTGCATCTTCCGACTCCGCGAGGTCCATGTCGATGGCGCCGAACGGGCCGGGGCCGTCGCCCAGCTTGAACTCGATGCGCAGGCTGTCGCCGGGTTCCAGCGACACCGGCTTGCCGAGCACCGGCGTGCCCGCGCCGACCAGCGTGCCGGCGCGCAGCGGCCGGTTGAGGGCGGCCTCGGCCAGCAGGTCGCCGAAGGACCATTTCATGCCCGTCTTCGCGTCGACGACGGCCTGCTTGCGCCCGTTGCGCATGACCTGCAGCTGCAGCGCCGCGCGACCGAGGTACCAGGCGCCGGTCAGTTCGTCGGGCGTGACGGCGACCGGTGCGAACTGCAGCGCCGGGCGGCTGTGCAACGCCGGCCAGCCGTTGGCGAGTTCCTCCTGCTGCACCGGCCGCAGCACCCAGTCGCTGACCAGCATCAGCAGCCGGATCGACTCCAGCGCCTGCGACGGCACCGCGCCCTGCGCCAGATCGCCGGTCAGCGCGGCGAGCTGAGGCTCCGGTTCCAGGCCCGGCGTGCGCAGGTCCAGCAATTCGGTGGGACCGAGCAGCGCCTCCGCGCCGCCGGCGCGCAGCAGCGGCGCGCTGAGCCGCTCCGGCCACGCGAGGCCGCGTTCGCGCAAGGCCTGACCCTGCTCGGGGTAGGCCTCGCCGGCGATCCATCCGGCAAGGCGCGGCAGCGGTGCCAGGCATTGCTTCGGATCGAACGCGAACGCGTGCCGCGCCCGGCCGTGATTCAGCGACTGCGACAGCGCCTCCAACTGGGGCGCCATGAAATTCCAGTCGTCGAGCACCTGTTGCAGGCGCGTGGCGATCCCGTTGGCATAGCATGCCTGGCTCAGGTCTCGCGACACGACCACCAGTTGGCCGTCGCGGGATCCGTCGCGGTAGGTGGCGAGTTTCATTGTGGTGAGCGGACAGTCATTCGTGGGGCGATCGTTGGCGGCATTTTCACCTCAGGATCGGATGGCCTTCGCGGCAGCCGTCGCCGGGGCGCTGATGCTGCACGCGGGAGCGATCGGTGCGCTCTCGGGGCGCCCGCTGCCGCAGGCGATCGACACGCCGGTGGTGACGACCCGCATCATCGACGCACCGCGCCCGCCGCCCCCGCCGAAGGCCGAACCGGTCGCACCCGTGATCGCTCCGCCCGCCGTGCGGCGCACATCCCCGCGCAGCGCCCCCGCGCCCGAGACCCGTCCCGTGCCGGCGCTGCTCGCGATGCCCTTGCACGGCGACGGCACCCTCGCCTACGCGTTCCTCATCGACGGCCAACCCGGCGAGGCGGCCCTGAGTTTTCACATCGGAGAAGGCCGCTACAACATCACGCTCGAACGCCGCGCCGGCGATCGCGAATTACCGGTCTGGCGCAGCGAAGGTCGCGTGGGTCCGCAAGGTTTGCAGCCGGAACGGCATCGCGTTTCCCGCCAGGGCCGCGAACGCGAACTGCAGATCTTCGACCGCGACGCCGCGCGGCCGGTTCTGCTGGTAGGCGCGCGCGCCTATCCCCTGTCGGCGGGCACGCAGGATCGCCTCTCGTGGTGGTTGCAACTGGCCGCCATGATGGCCGCGGAGCCCGCGCCCTTTCTCGGCCAGCGGATGCGTGTCCCGGTCGCCGGTCCGACGGGCGTCGGCGACTGGGATTTCGAGGTGATCGCCCGCGACGGCGACCGGTGGCTCCTGCGGCGCGATCTCGTGCGCGGCGCGGGCCGCCCCGCGCTGCAATGGTCCGTCTGGCTCGACGGCCGGCGGGGTTTCCTGGCCGTGGACCTGCGCTTCAGCCTGGACGATGACGAACAGTGGGCGCTCCGCTTGCTGGAGTGATCCCGTCAGCCGCGCACATGTCCGTTTGACCTCGACCCCGTGTGTGCGCGTTACGGTTCGTATATCCGTGAAACCTTGTGCGGTTGGCACCACAAATGCTTGAGGCACGGCCAGCGTGTTCCGCAAGTTCTGCCACCATGGGTCATGGCCTGGGTTGGGAGCGACGGGTCTTGAATCCGTCGCAACAGGCCATAACTCCTACAACCAAGGAGTCCTTCATGCACATGCTCTACGACTCACCGAGCTACATCGTCGTCCAGTTCGATGTACCGGTCGCGCCGTCCGCTGGCGATGCTGCGCACGCCGCCCAGGTGGACCACACCAACCTTCCCTCGCTGCAGCGCGACGGCTTCGAGATCGTCGACAAGTTCACCCGCAAGGAAATCTTCATCGAGGGTGCCCTGGCCCAGACCTTCCAGGAGGGCGTCGAAGCCCTGATCGAGCAAGGCCCCGACGTCGACGACCTCGACGCCTTCATCGCGCAATACGCGAACCTGGGCCAGCAGCCCGTGATCATGCATTGATCCTCCCGCAGCACCCGCCCCCTGACATGCAGTCAGCCACTGCCCCGCCAATGGGCAGTCAGCGATTGCCTGTGGGGCCGGAGTGGTGCTAGGGGTTCGCGGACGCGATGCCCCTTGCGCCGCGGAGAGCCCGCGCTTGGCCTCCCGCACGCTGTCCCCCGCCGAACTCCGCTGATCCCATCAGCCGGGGCTTGTCCCCAAACCTTCCCTGCGCCAAGATCGTGCAGCCGCGCCCCTCCGAGGGGTGAAGCGGCAAGCGGCGCCCGGGTCCGGGGCCATGTCCGCGTCCTCGACGCCGTTCTCGTTCCGGAGACTCCCCTCCCGCACGAACCATGGCCAAGCGCGCGCAGCTCCCGCTGGACTCTCCGGGCCTGTCCGACAGCCCGGTGCTGGACCTCATGTGCTCGCACTTCGTGCTCACGCTGACGGTCCGCCACGCCAACCGCTTCAATCCGCGCCGCGACCTCAGCGGCCTGCTCGCGCTGACCGCGCGTCACCTCGTCTGGCCGCCGCAGGTGCTGGCGCGCGTCCGTGGCTATCTGGCACGGCGCTGCCAGGGGCACTCGCTGTGGGCCGGGCATGAGCGGCTGGGCGACGCCGCCTTCCTCGCCCGTCACGGTGTCTGGCGCGGCCCTTTCGCCGAGGGCACCCTGTTCTTCTACCTCGACGAGTACATCAAGGACGCCCCCAAGGACCTGCTGGCGCTGCTGTCCTGCACCTGCGACGCGCTCGATGGCCAACTGCGGAGCCGATCCACGCTGGTGGAGCAGAACATCGACGTCCTCGGTCGCCTGCTTCAGTTGAACGCTGCCGAGCGTGCGCTGCTGCTCTACGGCACGCTGGCGCGTTATCAGCGTGAACTGCGCGGCGCCCTGGTCGAGTTCAAGGTGAACACCGCGCAGGAGGCCTTCGCCGCGATCGCGGAGGTCGCCGGCGTCGATGCGCACGAGGTGGCCGACGCGCTGCGCGCCGGTTCACGGCTGGAGCGCGTCGGCATGATCGAGAACCTGATCGCCGAGCACAACATCACCGACCTCTCCGACCTGATGAAGGTCAGCGAGCAGCTGCCGCCGGTGCTGATGCGCGCCTACGACGGCCCGCAGGACCTGATGGCCGTGTTCACGCGCCCGGTGACGCCGAGCCCGCTGCAGCGCGCCGACTTCGACTTCATCGCCGAGGACGTGACCCTGCTCGCGACGCTGCTGCGCCAGGCGGTGGCGCAGGCACAGGCGGGCGTGAACGTGCTGCTCTACGGTCCGCCGGGCACCGGCAAGACGGAGCTGGCGAAAGTCGCCGCGCGCGAGGCCGGCCTGAGCCTGTACGAGGTCGAGTACGCCGACCGCGACGGCAACGCGCTGAGCGGCCGCGACCGCTACCGCTCGCTGCAGATCAGCCAGGTATTCCTCAAGGCCAGCCACGACGTCGCGTTGCTGTTCGACGAGGTCGAGGACGTCTTCCCGCACCTGAGCGGCGACACCGCGCACCTGATGGCCCGGCTCGACGCGGCGCTGGAGGTGCCGGCGACGATGACCGTCAACGGCAAGGCCTGGGTCAACCAGATCCTGGAGACCAACCCCGTTCCCGTGCTGTGGATCACCAACCGCATCGAGCACATCGACCCCGCGTTCCGGCGCCGCTTCCAGTACCACCTCGAACTGACCTCGCCACCACCCGGCGCCCGGCTGGGACTGGTGCGCAAGGCGCTGGAGGAACTGCCGGTGCCGGAGGGTTTCGCCGAACGGCTGTCCGAGCGCCGCGGGCTGACGCCGGCGCAGGTCCGCACCGCCGTGCGCTTCGCACGCCTGGCGGGCAGCGAACGGAGTGACGTTGCCGACGGCGGCGCGGATGCTGATGCGGAGGCACGGGCTGCCTTCAACGAACGCCTCGTCAGCCGGCAGCTGCTGCATGCGGACAAGGCGCTCGGCCTGGTCGACGCCTCGCCCCAGGCGCGGCCGTCGGCGACGCGTTACTCGCTGGACCTGATCCACTGCGAATGCCGCTTCGCGCTGCCGCGCCTGATCGAGGCGCTGCGCCGCCGCGGCATGGGCAGCCTGTGCTTCCACGGCCCGCCGGGCAGCGGCAAGACCGCCCTGGCGGAACACATCGCGTCGGAACTGCAACGGCCGCTGATGGTACGGCTGGCCAGCGACCTGATGTCCAAGTACGTCGGCGAGACGGAGCAGAACATGGCCCGCATGTTCGAAACCGCCGCCGCCGAGGGCGCGCTGCTGCTGCTGGACGAGGCCGACAGTTTCCTGCGCAGCCGCCGGAGCGCCGAACGGCATTACGAGGTCAGCGAGGTGAACGAGATGCTGGCCGGCATGGAACGCCACGCCGGGCTCTTCATCTGCACGACCAACGCCTTCGACGACCTGGACGAGGCGGCGTTGCGCCGCTTCAGTTTCAAGATCCGCTTCAAGGCGCTGCGGCTGGACCAGCGGCTGACGATGTTCGAGCGCGAGGTCGGCACGCGGCCGGACGATGCGCAAGCGGACCGGCTCGGCGCGCTGGATGCGTTGACGCTGGGCGACTTCGCGGCGGTGCGGCAGCAGGCCGAGATCCTCGGCGAGGCGCTGTCGCCCGACGAGTTCATGACGCTGCTCGAGGCCGAACATCGCGTGAAGCCGGAGGTCCGGCAGCGCCGCCCGATGGGCTTCCGGGCCGGCGAGACCTGACCCCTTCATCACTCTTGCCCCCATTTCGGCCTCCCCATTCGGGTCTCCCCAATCAGGCCTCGCTCTTCGGTGGGTGCACCGCTTGCCTCGAACCGGTCCGGTTCTATGGCATCGTGCCGCCCATGCTGCATCCGTCCCTGTCGTCTCTCCTGACGCGAGCCTCGCGAGGTCTCGCCACCGGCGCGCTCGCCCTTCTGGCGCTGCTGCTCGGCACCGGCGCGGTGGCCGCGCCGAAGGCCTCCTGTCCGCCCGAGCCCGCGCCCCTGTCCGCCGACCGCCTCGCCGCCCAGGCCAAGGACCGCGGCCTGATGTGGACGCTCAAGCGCGATGGGCGGACCTCCTACCTCTACGCCAGCCTGCACGTCGGCAAGCCGGGCTGGGCCGCGCCCGGCCCGCGGCTGCGCAAGGCGCTGGACGAGGTCGACGCCGTCGCGCTGGAGCTCGACCCGCTCGACCGCGACGCCTGGAAGATGCCGGCGATGCCCGAGCTGCCGCTGGACGCCGCCCTGCGCCAGCGGCTGGACGCGCAGGCCGCGGCGGTGTGCCTGGAGCCCCGCGCGCTCGCCGCGATGCATCCGTTGCTGCAGACCAGCACCTACATGCTGCTGCGTGCCCGGTCGCTGGGACTGGACGTGCGCTACGGCCAGGAGATGCTGCTGAGCCAGTGGGCGCGCGACCGCGGCCTGCCGGTGCTGGCGCTGGAGACGCTGCAGGGCCAGCTCGAGGCGCTGCTGCCCGCCGACGAGGACGCGGCGCGGCGCGAACTGCGATCCAACCTGCAGCAGCTCGAACGGCCGAAGTCGCTGCTGCGCACGCTGGACACGATGGTGGGCGTCTACGACCGCGGCGACCTGGGCCGCCTGAACCGGTACGCCGACTGGTGCGACTGCGTGGCCGACGCCGCCGACCGCGCCGCGCTGCAACGGATCAACGACGGGCGCAATCCCGCCCTCGCCCAACGGATCTCCGAACTGCACCAGCGCGGCCAGTCGCTGCTGGTGGCCGTCGGCGCGATGCACATGACCGGACCGCGCGCGCTCACTGCCTTGCTCAAGGAACAGGGCTTCGAGGTAACCCTGATGCCGCGGACCGGATCGCGGTGACCGAGTTGCGGCACACTGGGCCGCGCCGGCCCGGTCTTTCCGCCGGCCTTCTCCTTCTTTCCACCGACGCTTTCCCTCTGGAGTCGCGCATCTTGGACAACCTGCCGTCCTTCTTCCAATCGCTGTTCCTGGTGCCGCTGACGCTGCTGCCGATCATCAACCCGGTGGGCGTGGCCCCGATCGTCATCGGCGCGGCCGGCGGCGACGACAAGGTCCTGAAGCGGCTGGCGCGCCAGGTCGCGATCAACGGCTGGGTCGTGATCATGGTGTCGCTGCTGGTGGGCACCTACGTGCTGGACCTGTTCGGCATCTCGCTGCCGGTCGTGCGCGTCGGCGGCGGCCTGCTGGTGGCCTACAGCGCCTGGGTCATGCTGACCCGCAACGAGACCGACGAGATGCAGGCCGCCGTGGTGCACGCCTCGCCCGGCGACATCACCGAGGCCGAGATCGTCCGCCGCAGCTTCTTCCCGATCACCTTCCCGCTGACTACCGGTCCGGGCAGCATCGCCGCGGCGATCGCGCTGGGTGCGCAGATCCCGCGCTCGCCGGTGCCGTACGTGATGGGCGCGGGCATCGCCGCCATCGGCGCGGCCTTCACGGCCGCCGTGGTCTACCTGGTCTACCGCAACGGCGGCCGGCTGCTGATGAAGATGGGCGAGGTCGGCACCCTGGTCATGATGCGGCTGATGGCCTTCGTGCTGCTGTGCATCGGCATCCAGATCCTGTGGTCCGGTTGGGCCGACCTGAACCACATTCCGACCTGACGCGGACACCGCCCTTCCCGACATCGGACGGTCCCCGCCAGGACGTAGGATCGGACCCATGGCCGCCCCCGGGCACTCCGCGCACGCGGAGGCAACCGGCGCGGACGGCCCCAGGAGACACCATGGCGGACACCGACTTCAGCAAATTCGTTCCGGGCTTCGATTTCCTGCAAGGACTGATGAAGAACGCCGGGGCCGCGATCCCTGGCTTCAACCAGTGGGTCGCGCCGACGCTGGATCCCGAGGAGCTGGACAAGCGCATCGACGAACTGCGCACCGTGCAGTTCTGGCTCGAGAACAACGCCCGCATGCTCAACGCGACCATCCAGGCGCTGGAGGTGCAGCGGATGACGCTGTCGACGCTGCACGCGATGAACGTGCCGATGGCCGACCTGAAGGACGTGCTGAAGACACCACCGGTGCCGCCCGCGCGGCCGGCGCCGGCGGAAGCGCCGGTTCAGGCGGAAGCGAAATCCGCGCCGATGCCGGAGGCGGGTGCCCATGACCCGGCCGGTCCCAGACCTGCCGGTGCCGATCCGATGCAATGGTGGAACGCCCTCACGCAACAGTTCACGCAGGTCGCGTCCAACGCGATGAAGACGGCCCAGACCGCCGCGGCGGCCGCGACACCGGCGACCAAGGCGGCCCCGCCGGCGGCGAAGAAGGCGTCCGCCACATCCGCCGCCAAGTCCGCCACGAAGCCCGCCGCAAGGAAGGCGGCACCCGCGCGCAAGGCCGCCCCCAAACGCAAGGCGCCTTGAGCCATCCCCAGTTCCATCGAGGGCCGTTCATGCCTCGTTTCTTCCAGGCACACGCCACCCATCCCGATCCCCACATGGCGCTGGCGCTGGCCGGCGCGCAGCTGGAGGGGCAGCGCGCCGGCATGACGCCGACGCTGGGTTTCCTCTACCTCACGCATCCCTACGTGCCGCAGGCGCAGGCGCTGCTGGACGAGGTGCGCGAGCGCTGGCCGGGCTGTGGCTGGGTCGGGGCCTCGGCGCTGGCGGTCAGCGCCAGCGGCGTCGAGTACTTCGACGAGCCGGCGCTGGTCGTCATGCTCTGCGACCTGCCCTCGGACCAATGGCGGATCTTCTCGGGACTGCGGCCGCTGACGCCCGACTGTGAGTCGCGCAGCCTGCTGCTCCACGCCGACGGCGGCACGCCCGACCTGCAGGAACTGATCAGCGAGCTCGCCCAGCGCTGCAGCAGCGGCTACCTCTTCGGCGGGCTGGTCAGCGGGGGCGACGACGCGGTGCAGATCGCCGACGGCGTCTTCGAAGGCGGTCTGTCGGGCCTGGCGCTCGGCCCGGACGTGCGCTGGATCTCGCGCGTCAGCCAAGGCTGCCAGCCGCTGGGCCGCGAACGCCGCGTCACCGGCTGCGACGGGCCGCTGGTCACGGAACTCGACGGCCAGCCGGCGCTCGACGCGCTGCTCGAGGACCTGAAGCTGCCCGCCTACACCGGCGAATCCGGCTCCCTGCGCCAGGCGATGCCGCTGTTCCGCCGCACGCTGGTCGGCCTCAGCGACGAACCCGGCGCCCGCCGCGAGTACGGGGCCGAGGTGCGCGTGCGGCACCTGGTCGGCCTCGATCCCGGCCGGCGCGGCATCGCCGTCGCCGAACAGATGCACGAGGGCGAACTGCTGAGCTTCTGCGAACGCCACCCCGACGCCGCCCGGCGCGACCTCGTGCGCATCTGCACCGAGATCCGCGCCGAGGCGGAGGAGCGCGGCGCCCGCATGGCCGGCGCGCTGTACTTCAGCTGCACCGGTCGCGGCGGGCCGCACTTCGGCGCGCCGTCGGCGGAGCTGCAGTGGGTGCAGCACGCGCTCGGCGACGTGCCGCTGGCCGGCTTCTTCGCCAACGGGGAGATCGCCCACGCGCGCTTGCACGGCTATACCGGCGTGCTGACGGTGTTCCTGGACGCCTGATGCCCGCCCGCCGCGACCTGCTGCAGGCCGCCGCGGCCTCGGCCTTCTCCACCGCCCTGCCTGCGCTGTCCCTCCTGCCGGGGCTCGCGTCGGCCGCCCGGCCCGCCAGCGTCCCGCTTGCCTCGACGCCGCCGGAACCGACCACCGTCGTCTATCCGCGCCACCTGCCGCAGCAGGACAAGCAGGTCGACTACTTCATCAGCCTGCTGCACGCCGCGCTGCAGCGCAGCGGCACGCGCTACGCGCTGATCCAGACCCAGTCGGAGATGGTGCAGAGCCGCGCGCTGCTGGAGATGGCCAGCAACGACCCCGGCATCGACGTGTTCTGGACGATGACCGACCCGCAGCGCGAGAAGAGCCTGCTGCCGGTCCGCGTTCCGCTGGACCGCGGGCTGATCGGATGGCGCCTGTGCCTGACGCGCGCCGCCGACCGCGACCGCCTGCGCGACGTGAAGGATCTGAAGGACCTCGCGCGGCTGACCGCCGGGCAGATGCATGACTGGCCTGACACCGCCGTGCTGCGCGCCAACGGCTTGCCGGTGCAGGTGAGCACGCATTACCAGGGCCTGTTCCAGATGCTGTCGGCGGGTCGCTTCGACTACTTCCCGCGGTCGATCTTCGAGATCGATTCGGAGCTCAGCAGCTTCGCCGATCAAAACCTCGTCATCGACCCTTACCTGCTGTTGCACTACCCGGCGGCGCTCTACATGTTCGTCCGGCCTGGCCGTCCGCGGCTGGCGGCGGACCTGACGCGCGGCATGAACGCCCTGGTGGCCGACGGCACTTTCGAGCGCCTGTCGCGCCAGATCTTCGGCGATCTGCTGCAGCGCCACCGCATCGACCAGCGCCGTGTGCTGAGGCTGCGCAACCCGCTGCTGCCCGCGCAGACGCCGCTCGACCGCAAGGCCTTGTGGTGGCCGTTGCCGGGTTCCCGCTGACGGGTTCCCACCGACGGGGGATGCGGGTTCAGTCCGGGGTCAGCGCGCGGGGCTACAGTTCGACGCCATGACCGCCGTCCTTCCTTCGACCCACGAGCCGCCCGGCGACCAGGCCGCCGCGCTGGCCAGCTACCGTGCCGGGCGCCGCTCGAAGCTGGTCCAGGCCCTGCGGGCCGAGCTGCCTGCGCATGCGCTGCTGTGGCAGGACGAGCAGACGCGCCCCTACGAATGCGACGGCCTGACCGCCTATCGCGAACGCCCGCTGGCGGTGGCGCTGCCCGAGACCGAGGCGCAGGTCGCCGGCGTGCTCAAGGCCTGCCACGCGCTGGGCGTGCCGGTGGTGGCGCGCGGCGCGGGCACCGGCCTGTCCGGCGGCGCGATGCCGCACGCCGAAGGCCTGACGCTGGCGCTGGCGAAGTTCAACCGCATCGTCGCCATCGACCCGCTGGCGCGGACCGCCCGCGTGCAATGCGGCGTGCGCAACCTGGCGATCTCCGAGGCGGCGGCCGCGCACGGCCTGTACTACGCACCGGACCCGAGCAGCCAGATCGCCTGCACGATCGGCGGCAACGTCGCGGAGAACTCCGGCGGCGTGCATTGCCTGAAGTACGGCCTGACGCTGCACAACGTGCTGAAGGTGCGCGGCTTCACGGTCGAAGGCGAGCCGGTCGAGTTCGGCTCCGAGGCCCTGGACGCCGCCGGCCTGGACCTGCTGAGCGTCGTCATCGGCAGCGAAGGCATGCTGGCGGTGGTGACCGAGGTCGTCGTCAAGCTGACGCCCAAGCCGCAGTTGGCGCGCTGCATCATGGCCAGCTTCGACGACCTGCGCCGCGCCGGCGACGCCGTGGCGGCGATCATCGCGGCCGGCATCATTCCCGCCGGCCTGGAGATGATGGACAAGCCGATGACCGCGGCGGTCGAGGACTTCGTCCATGCCGGTTACGACCTCGACGCCGAGGCGATCCTGCTGTGCGAGAGCGACGGCACGCCCGAGGAGGTCGAGGAAGAGATCGGCCGCATGAACGAGGTGCTGCGCGCGAATGGCGCGACGCGGCTCGAAGTCAGCGAGAACGAAGCGCAACGGCTGCGCTTCTGGAGCGGCCGCAAGAATGCCTTCCCGGCCTCGGGGCGCATCAGCCCGGACTACATGTGCATGGACTCGACGATCCCGCGCAAGCGGCTCGCCGACATCCTGCTGGCGATCCAGGAGATGGAGCGCAAGTACGGGCTGCGCTGCGCCAACGTCTTCCACGCCGGCGACGGCAACCTGCATCCGCTGATCCTGTTCGACGCGAACGATCCGGATCAGCTGCACCGCTGCGAGCGTTTCGGCGCGGACATCCTCGAGACCAGCGTCGCGATGGGCGGCACGGTCACCGGGGAACACGGCGTGGGGGTCGAGAAGCTCAACAGCATGTGCGTGCAGTTCTCGCCGCAGGAACGTGAATGGATGCTGGCTCTGAAGCGGGCCTTCGATCCGCAAGGCCTGCTGAACCCCGGCAAGGTGATCCCGACGCTGCAGCGCTGCGCCGAATACGGCCGCATGCATGTGAAGCGCGGCGCCCTCTCATTCCCAGAACTGGAGCGATTCTGATGGCAGCGCAAGCAGCAGGTGTCGCGGCGGCGGACACGGATCCGGCCGCCGGCTTCGTCCCCGCGACGCAACTGATGGCCACGCTGGAAGCGATGGCGGCACGCTTCGCCGAAGGCCGGCCGGTGCGTTTCACCGGCCACGGCAGCAAGGACTTCTACGGCGGCCCGCTGGGCGACGCCGAGCCGATGTCGACGCTGTCCCTCAACGGCGTGATGGCGTATGAGCCGAGCGAGCTCTACATCACTGCCGCCGCCGGCACGCCCGTGGCGGACGTCGAGGCGCTGCTCGCGCAGCACGGGCAGCACCTGGCCTTCGAGCCGCCGCGTTTCGTCGGCGCGGCCTCGGGCGGCACGGGCACGATCGGCGGGATGGTCGCGAGCGGGCTCTCGGGTCCGGCGCGTGCGACGGCCGGCGCGGTGCGCGATCACGTGCTCGGGTTGACGATGCTGGACGCGAAGGGCGAACTGCTGCACTTCGGCGGCACGGTGATGAAGAACGTCGCCGGCTACGACGTGTCGCGGCTGATGGCCGGATCGATGGGCGTGCTCGGGTTGATCGCCCAAGTCACGCTGAAGGTGCTGCCGCAGCCGGTCGCGACGGTGACGCTGCGCTTCGAGGCCTCGCAGGACAAGGCGCTGCTGCGGATGAACCGCTGGGGCGGGCAGCCGCTGCCGATCTCGGCGAGCGCCTGGTGGGACGGCGCGCTGGTGGTGCGCCTCTCCGGCGCCGAGGCGGCGGTGCGCGCGGCGGGCCACAAGCTCGGCGGCTCCGCGATTCCGGAAGCGATGGCCGCGCCGTTCTGGCAGGGCCTGCGCGACCAGTGCGACGAGTTCTTCCTCGGCGCGCGCCGGGCGGTGCAAGGCGGCGCCACGCTGTGGCGCATCGCCGTGCCGTCGACGACGCCGCAGATGGCGCTGCACGGCGAGCAGCTCGTGGAATGGGGCGGCGCGCAACGCTGGGTCGTGACGCCGATGGCGCCGGCGCAGGTGCGAGAGGTGGTGGCCGCGGCAGGCGGACACGCGACGATGTTCTACGCGAACGACAAGTCGGACGGCACGTTCTCGCCGCTCGGCCCGCAGCTGACGCGGATCCACAAGGCGCTGAAGCGGCAGTTCGATCCGGCGGGGATCTTCAATCCGGGGCGTCTTTACACTGATCTATAGCCGGTAGACGTCCGATCTCCAGCCAACGCCAACTTCTTTCTCTCCATGTACGTCAAATCCCTCCAGATCGAAAACTTCCGGCGCTTCGAGAAGTTCGAGTGCGCGTTCGATCCGAAGCTGACCTTGTTGATGGGGCTGAACGGGGCGGGCAAGTCATCGCTATTGAAAGCCATTGCCCTTCCGATCAGCGCGGCCATGCACCGCGGCGGTTGGTCGTCCCGGCTCGCGTTTGAACGAGATGATGTGCGCTGCGGGTATTCAGACGAACCATCTAACGAGAGTTGGAAGCACCTCATTTTTCCTTCAACCCTGACGGTCGAGTTGGAGACCGACGAAGGAGATGCGCTTCTTCGTCTTGAGCACAGCGGCGTGGAATCTCACCTTATTCAAGGGCGTACTGCGGTCGAGCGGGAATTCGGCCCCCACAACTTTCAGGGTCAGGTGTTCCGTTCGTTTTCCCCAGAGAACGTCTCTCCCATCCCCTTGGTCGCGCGATTCGGCATCTCGACGCCAAAGAGTTCGGTTGTCATGGCGGTGGCCAATCGTCCATTCGAGGAGAAGCGCCAGATCTGGGATCGCTTCAACAGCGATTCAATCGATGCTTCAAGCCTTTCCCAATGGTTTCAATTCAACGAGTTTCGATCGCTACAAGAAGGCAGAGAGCCGCTGATCTACCGCGCGGCCAAGGAAGCGGTCATCGCCGCGACGCACGCGGTGGATATCAAGTTCGTCGTCCGCGAGAACCGTTTGATGCTTCGCTTCGCTGCGGACGGGTGGCGACCCTTCGACGAGTTGAGCGATGGCCAACGTCGATTGGCCGGGCTGTTCATGGAGATCGCCGTTCGCGCGTCTTCCCTCAATTCCCATCTTGGGGATCGATGCGTTGCCGAAACTCCTGGATTGGTGCTGATCGATGAACTCGACATGCATCTGCACCCGCAGTGGCAGCGTGCCGTGATCGACGACCTGCTGGAAACTTTCCCGAAGCTCCAGTTCATCGTTGCATCGCACTCTCCGTTCCTCATCCAATCAGCATTGGAGCGGGGAATCGTGATCGACGTCGCGACAGGCGAACTCGCAACCGCGACAGATCACAGCATCGAAGACATCACCGAGCAGGTGATGGGCGTAGACCAGCCTCAGCGAAGCCAACGCTTCCTGGAGATGCGGCAACTGGCGCAGGAGTACCTCGAGCTCATGGAATCGCCAGCGCCCACTGCTGAGGCAAAGGCCGATCTGAAGGCTCGACTGGATCAAGCCCTCTCCGTTTTCGCCGATGATCCAGCGGCTGCGGCCTGGCTGAGCCAGAGGCGCATTGCCAAAGGAATCTGATCGATGCGCTCTGTCGACAAAGGCTCTCATCCCACGCTCGACACAGGAGAACTTGTTCAGCTCAGCCCGTATCAAGAGGCCGCCACGCATCTGAAGCGGCGATTAGGCAGGTATTGCAGTTTCTGCGAACGCTCCGTCCCTGTTAGCCTAGCGGTTGAGCACAAGCTTCCTAAGCATCACTTTCCCGAGTTGGAATGCATCTGGGACAACTTCCTGCTCGGCTGCGCCAACTGCAACGGCGTCAAAGGAACCACTTTCGTCGTTGACGGCGCTGTGATGTTCCCGGACACCCACGACACTTTCAGCGCATTGGAGTACGTCGAGTCGGGGCGCATCCGCCTCCGTTCGGGTCTGCCTAGCGAGACCGCTGCGGAAGCTACTGCATTGCTCAATCTGGTGGGGCTTTCTCGCGAGCCTAAGGACCTAACGGAAGCTGATCACCGCTGGGACGATCGGCTGGAGACTTGGTCCCTCGCCATCCAAAGTCGCGAGGACCTTGCTTCTGACGACACGCCTGCGATGCGTGCAGCCATTCTTCGAACTGCAGTTTCGCGAGGAGGCTTTTCGATTTGGATGGTTGCGTTCGCGCACGACCCCAAGATGCGCCAGGCTCTCGCCACCGCCTTCCCAGGCACCCGTTCTCTGGAAGTGGCCGCCTGACCATGCAAACCCACCTGGCTCCCGAATTCCAAGGCACCCCGGAAGGCGAGACCGCCGAGGCCATCCTGCGGCGCTGCGTGCACTGCGGCTTCTGCACCGCGACCTGCCCGACCTACCAGTTGCTGGGTGACGAGCTCGACGGTCCGCGCGGCCGCATCTACCTGATCAAGCAGGTGCTCGAAGGCGAGACCCCGACCGAGGCCACGCAGCAGCATCTGGATCGCTGCCTCACCTGCCGGAACTGCGAAACGACCTGCCCGTCCGGCGTCCAGTACGGCCAGCTCGTCGAGATCGGCCGCCAGATCGTCGACGCGAAAGTCGAGCGCCCGCGCGAGGAGCGCCTCAAGCGATGGCTGCTGAAGGAGGGCCTGACCTCGCCGCTGTTCAAGCCGGCGCTGCGGATCGGCCAGGCGCTGCGTCCGCTGGTGCCCGGCGCGTTGAAGGACAAGGTCCCGCCCAAGCCGGACGCGCGCGCGCACCAGTGGCCGCAACGCACGCATCCGCGCAAGGTGCTGATGCTGCTCGGCTGCGTGCAGCCGGCGATGATGCCCAACATCAACGCGGCCACCGCCCGCGTGCTCGACGCCGCCGGCGTGCAGACGCTGGTCGCCGACGAGGCCGGCTGCTGCGGCGCGATCCGGACGCACATGAACGACCACCACGGCGGCCTGGCCGACGCGCGGCGCAACATCGACGCCTGGTGGCCGATGGTCGACGGCCACGGCGAGCAGGTCGAAGCCATCGTGATGAACGCGTCCGGCTGCGGCGTGCAGGTCAAGGACTACGGCCGGTTGCTCGCGCACGATCCGGACTACGCGGAGAAGGCCCGACGCGTGTCCGCGCTGACCCGGGACCTCAGCGAGTTCCTGCCCAAACTGGTCCAACCGCTCCGTTCGCGGCTCGGCAAGGACTCATCGGCGGCGCGGCGCCCGAAGCTCGCCTATCACCCGCCTTGCACGCTGCAACATGGCCAGCAGCTGCGCGGCGGCGTCGAGGGCCTGATGCGCGAGCTCGGCTTCGAGATCTCGATCGCCCCCAGCGACAGCCACCTCTGCTGCGGTTCCGCCGGCACGTATTCGGTGCTGCAACCGCTGCTGTCCAAGCAGTTGCGGGAGCGCAAGCTCGCCGCGCTGGCGCCGCTCGAGGCCGAGGCCATCGTCTCGGCCAACATCGGCTGCATCCAGCATCTGCAGAGCGGCACCGACATTCCCGTTCGACACTGGGTCGAAATCCTGGACGACGCACTTCTACTTCGATGAGTCATTGACTCGCGCTCCGGATCTCTTGAGAAATCGTCGCGTCGGCGCATCACTCTGCGCCAAAACCCTTCCCACTTGAGAAGGAGTTCTCACATCAGACGCCCCAACCCGGGCAAACCCGGGCATGCCCATTGCCTGCGGCCCGCAGAATCGCCCCCCATAACAGGAGGGGAGCGCGTCAAGCGATCCAACCAGAAAGTGAAAAAGGCCGGTCACCGCGTGGTGTCCGGCCTTTCTTCCATCTGGGCCGATACTCCGCTGTCATATTTGTTTCAGCGGCTTCGTCCGAAGCCCCGATCCGCCATGAGCCTGACCCGTCGCGCCTGGTTGCTGGTGCCCGTCCTGGCCGCGCTGGCCGCCTGCGCCAACGCCCCCTCCTCCTCCACATCGGCCACCGGCGCCGCGCCGGCAACACCTGGCCCCGTCGCCTCCGCCTTCCAGGCGAAGAAACCGCCGAAGCTGGTCGTCTTCATGGTCGTCGACGGGCTGCCGATCCGGCAGGTGCTCGGCTACCGCGACCAACTCCAGCCGGACGGCTTCAAGCGCTTCCTCGACCGCGGCGCGTGGTTCGCCAACGCGTATTACGGTCACGGCTACACGGTGACGGCGGCCGGCCACTCGATCATGCTGAGCGGCGCCTACCCGCAGCGTAGCGGCATCATCGGCAACGAGTGGCGCGATCCGCAGACCGCCGCCCCGCAGTACAACACCGCCGATCCGCGCTACCAGTACATCGGCAACAAGACCGAGCCGCTGGCCGGCACCAGCCCGAACAACTACAAGGTCGAGACCGTCGGCGACGTGCTGCGCACGCTGCAGCCGGCGTCCAAGGTGATCGGCATCTCCGGCAAGGACCGCGGCGCGATCCTGCCGGCCGGCCACAAGGGCACGGCCTACATGTACATGGGCGGCAGCGGCGAATTCGCGTCATCCACCTACTACATGGACAAGCACCCCGCCTGGGTCGACGCCTTCAACGCGGCCAAGCCGGCCGACAAGTTCTTCGGCAAGACCTGGACCCCGATGCTCCCGGAATCGGCCTACGCCCGCAGCGTGCCGGACGGCCAGCCCTGGCAGGCCAACAGCGGCAACGGCAACCGGCTGCCGGCCGTGCTGGGCGCCGGCATGGACGGCCCGGGGCCGCGCTTCTACGGCAACATCCTGCCCTCCCCGTTCGGCGACGAGCTGACGCTGGCCTTCGCCAAGGCCGCCGTCGAGGGTGAGCAGCTCGGCACCGACGACCAGACCGACCTCCTGTCCGTCAGCCTGTCCGGCCACGACTACATCAACCACGCGTTCGGCCCCGAGTCGCGGCTGTCGCACGACCACTTCCTGCACCTGGACGCCGACCTGCAGGACTGGTTCAAGTACCTCGACGCCAAGATCGGCCACGACAACTACGTTGCCGTGCTGACCGCCGACCACGGCTTCACCGACACGCCCGAATGGGCGAAGTCGCAGGGCCGCGACGCCGGACGGATCAATCCGGCGCAGGTCGTGGGCGTCATCAACGCGGGCCTGTCGAAGCGCTTCGGCGAGTTCCGCTGGGCCCTCGGCATGTCGGGATCGGGCGTGATCTTCGACGAGGTGGCGATCAAGATGGCCGGCCTGAACCCCGACGACGTCTACGCCGTCGCCAAGGCGTCGGTCGAGCAGATCGACGGCATCCAGGTCGCCTTCACCCGCGCGCAGCTGGCGGGGACGGACACCACGACGCCCTACCTCGAGCAGTTCCGCCGCTCCTGGTACCCCGGCATCGCCGCGCAGTTGCAGGTGGTGCCGAAGGCGGGCTGGATGTTCGGTTCCCGTGCGACGGGCACGACCCACGGCAGCCCCCACGAGGACGACACCCACGTGCCGCTGTTGACCTGGGGGCCGAAGTGGGTCGGCCAGGGCCGCATCGAACAGCGCGTCGAGATCGTTGACCTGGCGCCGACGCTGTCGGCCCTGCTGCACATCCCCGCGCCGAAGCAGGCGCAGGGTCAACTGCTGCCGCTGCCGGCAAAGTAAGCCACCCAAGCGGGGATTCCCCCCGTTCACCCCACCCACCCGCCACCGAAGCGGGGGTGGGGTGCGTCCGCCACACGGCTCCTGTAGGCTCTCCGGTCTCGCAGAAGTGACAGGGAGACCGCCGTGTTTGGCTGGTTTGAAAAACTCGTCGATCCGTTTCCGCAGACCCCGGCGCCTCAGCCGCCCAAGGGGTTCTTCACCTTCGTCTGGGCCGGCTCGCACGGGATGCGCGGACTGGTGGCGGTGCTCATCGTCCTGACCGCCGCGATCGGCGCGTTCGAGGCGCTGCTGTTCTCGATGCTGGGCTCGGTCGTCGACTGGCTGAGCCAGGTCCCGCCCGCGCAGTGGTGGGCGACGCAGCAGGACAAGCTGCTGATGCTCGGCGGCATCCTGCTGGCCAGTCCGCTGCTGATCGCGCTGCAGTCGATGAGCAAGTACCAGGGCCTGTCCAGCAACTTCCCGATGCGGCTGCGCTGGAACTTCCACCGGCACCTGCTCGCGCAGAGCATGAGCTTCTACCAGGACGAGTTCGCCGGCCGCGTCTCCGCCAAGCTGATGCAGACGGCGCTGGCCGTGCGCGAGTGCTGGCTGATCGTCACCGACATCCTGGTCTTCATCACGATCTACTTCGTGACGATGCTGGGCGTCGTCGGCAGTTTCGACGCGACGCTGCTGCTCCCCTTCCTGGGCTGGCTGGCCTGCTACGTCGTGGCGCTGAGCTACTTCGTGCCGCGCCTGGGCAAGGCCGCCACCGCGCAGGCCGACGCCCGCAGCCTGATGACCGGCCGCATCACCGACGCGTACACCAACATCAGCACGGTCAAGCTGTTCTCGCACTCCAACCGCGAGGCCGGCTTCGCCCGCGGCGCGATGCAGGACTTCCTGAACACCGCCTACCGCCAGATGCGGCTGATCAGCGGCTTCGAGATCGTCAACCACGCGCTGTCGATGGGCCTGATCGCCTCGACCGCCGGCATGACGGTCTGGCTGTGGACACAGGGTCAGGTCGGCATCGGCGCAGTCGCCGCCGCCACGGCGATGGCGCTGCGCCTGAACGGCATCTCCCACTGGATCATGTGGGAGATGGCCAGCCTGTTCGAGAACATCGGCACCGTGCAGGACGGCATCACGACGCTGTCGCGCCCCATCGCGATCCAGGACGCCGACGGCGCCCGCGCGCTGACGGTGACGCGCGGCGAAGTGCGCTTCGACCACGTCGACTTCAGCTACGGCGGCCGCAAGACCGTGCTGCACGACCTGACCCTGACGATCCGCCCCGGCGAGAAGATCGGCGTGGTGGGCCGTTCGGGCGCGGGCAAGTCGACGCTGGTGAACCTGCTGCTGCGCTTCTACGACGTGGACAAGGGCCGGGTGCTGATCGACGGCCAGGACATCGCCACGGCCACGCAGGACAGCCTGAGACGACAGGTCGGCATGGTGACCCAGGACACCAGCCTGCTGCACCGCTCGGTCCGCGACAACCTGATGTACGGCCGCCCCGACGCGACGGAGGACGAGATGCGCGCCGCCGCCGAGCGGGCCGAGGCCGTGGACTTCATCGACGGCTTGACCGATCCGAAGGGCCGCCAGGGCTACGACGCCCACGTCGGCGAGCGCGGGGTGAAGCTGTCCGGCGGCCAGCGCCAGCGGATCGCCATCGCCCGGGTGATGCTCAAGGACGCGCCGATCCTGCTGCTCGACGAAGCGACCAGCGCGCTGGACTCCGAGGTCGAGGCCGCCATCCAGCGCAGCCTGTACCGGCTGATGGAAGGCAAGACGGTGGTGGCGATCGCGCACCGGCTGTCGACCATCGCGGCGATGGACCGGCTGATCGTGATGGACCAGGGCCGCATCGTCGAACAGGGCGACCATGCCGCGCTGCTGGCCCAGGCCGGCCTGTACGCGAAGCTGTGGGCGCACCAGAGCGGGGGCTTCCTGGTGGAGGATGAGATCGACGAGGAAACGAAGGAAGACGCCCCGGCGCAGGCCTTGTCGCCTGAAGCCGTCACCGGCATGGGCCGTCCGCCTCATGCCGCCGGATCCATCGTTGGACATGTGGACCAAGCGTCAACAACGGCAAAGGATTCCGCGTAAGCCAGCGCTGACTTAATTGGCATGTGGCGGACGCCGCACGCCACCCGTTCAAGGGGTTGGGCGGGGTATCCGGTGGCAGGCTTGTATGGAACACTGCGATCGCAGGTCGGACGGGAGCGCCGATCCGCTTGAGCGTCCGCAGGAATCGGGACGACGTAGCACCACGAAAGCTGAGCATATGGACAACAGCAGCGACACCACCCCGCAGTCTTCGGCCACCACGACCCCGGTCGCGGGCCCCGTCGTCTCGCAACGCCGCCGCCGTTTCATCCAGGCGGGCGTGGTGCCCATCGGCCTGACGCTGGCCAGCCGTCCCGCGATGGCCTGGCACTGCAACACGACCTCGGCCTGGGGCTCGGCGATCCTGCGCAACGGCGGCGCCAGCGTGCAGGCCCGTGCCGACGCGGCGGTGATCAACAACACCGAGTGCTGGTACATCTCCAACTGGAAGGACAACTCGGGCCGGACCCAGGTGCGCGGCGGCAACGCCCCCTGGAACTACATCATCGCCCAGTGGTATTCCGGCAAGTCCCTGTCGTACGCCCGCTCGAACCTGACCGTCGCCAAGCTGTTCCCGGGCGGCCTGAAGAACGTCAGCGGCACGTCCAACGTCTACAACCTGCTGAAGAACGACACGGCAGGCTACGGCACGATGATGATCGTCGCGCGCCTGAACACCCTGTTCGCCGGCAACAGCGTCAACCAGTGCGTGCTCTCGGCCACCGGCCAGGACATGCTGCTGCAGATGGCCACGCAAGGCCCCGGCATCTTCAAGCCGTCCAACTCCACTGGCGCGGCCTGGACCCAGGCGGACTTCAAGAACTACCTGTACAGCAACTATCTCGTGGCCTGATGCCCGGCCCGGCTTGGCGCTGCAGGCAACCGATCGCTGAGGTGCTGCTCGCCTGGGAGGGCGAACAGCACGCGGTCTATTTCGACCCCGAGAGCGGGGACACCCACCTCATCGCCGCGCTCGGCGCGCAGTTGGCCGAATGGCTGGCCGCCGGGCCGCTCGACCGCGACCAGCTCCTGGCGCGCCTGACGCGGGAGGTCGACTGGGACGAACCCCCGACGCCCGAGGCGCTCGCCGAACTCCTGGATCTGCACCTGCGCCGTCTGGCCGAGGTTCACCTGCTGACGCCGGTGGACATGGCGGATGCCGCGGCGGACGCGGTGGAGGAGCCGGTCGCTTGAAGCTGCAGGACGTCGGCACCGCCGGGCTGCGGGCCCGGATGCGCGACGGCGGCGTGACGCTGCGGCTGTCGCCCTTCACCGTGCGCGTGCGCTCGGACATCCCCCACCTCGCGGCGGACGTCGCGGCCATGTACCGCGACTTCGACCTGGTCGACGACAACGAGTTCGTCGACTTCTACGTCGCCGTGCTGCGCAGCCCGCATTGGCTGAGCCGGCTGCAGGGCCGCGCGGAGTTCTGGTTCGACGGCCAGCGCTCGTTCACGCCGCTGCCCGCCGCGCAGGCGCTGGCGATGCTTGAATGGGGCATCAACTGGTGCATCGCCGCGCACGCCCATCAATTCCTGCTGATCCACGCAGCGGTGCTCGAGCGTGACGGCCGCGCGCTGCTGATGCCGGCACCACCGGGGTCGGGCAAGAGCACGCTGTGCGCGGCGCTGGCGCATCGCGGCTGGCGGCTGCTGTCGGACGAACTCGGCCTGCTGGACATGACCACCGGCCTGGTCCATGGCATGGCGCGGCCGATCAACCTGAAGAACGCGTCGATCCCGCTGATCCAGTCCTTCGTGCCGGAAGCGCATTTCAGCGCGTCCATGCCCAACACGTCCAAGGGCACCGTCGCGCTCGTGCGCGCGCCGCAGGATGCGATCGAGCGCCGGCTCGCGCCCGCCCGGCCCGCCTGGGTCGTGCTGCCCGCGTGGCGCGCCGACACCGCCGCGCAGCTGCTGCCGATTGAACGTGCCCGCGCCTTCATGGACCTCGCCGAGCAATCCTTCAACTACGACGTGCACGGTCAGTCCGGCTTCCGGACGCTGGGAAGGCTGGTCGACGCCTGCGCCTGCTACCGCTTCGAGTACAGCCGGCTCGACGAGGCCGTGGCGCACTTCGAGACACTGGCGGAGTCTTCGCCATGAGCGCGCATCACGGCGAACGCCGCCGGCCGCTGCTGGTCCGCGTGCTGCTGCAGCCAGCGATCGCGGCCGGACTGAGCCTGACGGATTGGGACCTGCTGCTGCGTCAGGCGCGGCGGTCCAACCTGGCGGGCAAGCTGGCCGCGCAAATGGAGACCGGCGGCTGGCTGGACGCCTTGCCGGCGCCGGTGCAGCCACACCTGCGCTCGGCGCTGCTGCTGTCGCGACGCCAGGCGCAGATGCTGCGGCGCGAGGTCGACCTGCTGCGCCAGACGCTGGCCGAGCTGCCCGGGCCGCTGATCCTGCTCAAGGGCGCCGCGTATGCGCTCGGCGGACACGCCCCGGCACCGGGGCGGATGTTCAGCGACATCGACCTGCTGATCCCGCCTGAGCAGCTGCCGCGCTGCGAGACGACGCTGCTGGTGCACGGCTGGGACTTCGACGACGGGCTGGACGCCTACGACCAGCGCTACTACCGCGAGTGGATGCACGAGTTGCCGCCGTTGCACCACAAGCGCCGGGGCACCTCGCTGGATGTGCACCACACGCTGCTTCCGCCGACGGCACGCACGCCGCTGGACAGTCGCGCGCTGTTCGACGCACCACGACCGCTGCCGGGCCTGCCGGGCGTCTTCACGCTGCCGCCGGAAGACATGCTGCTGCACAGCGCCGCCCACCTGTTCCACGAGGGCGAGTTGCCGAACGGCCTGCGCGACCTGTTCGACCTGGACGCGCTGCTGCGGGAGTTCGGTGCGATCGAGGGCTTCTGGCCGCGGCTGGCCGAGCGCGCACGTCGCATCGGCCTGTCCCGCCCGCTCTGGCTGGCGCTGCGCTACACGCGGATGCTGCTGGACACGCCGTATCCGGACACTTTGCCGTCGGAGCTCGGCCCGCCGCCGGGCCCGCTGGCGCTGCGACTGCTGGATGCCTGCTACCGCCGCGCGCTGCGGCCGGCCCACGACAGCTGCCGCCTGCCCGGCCATGCCCTGGCCGAGAGCGCGCTCTACGTGCGCTCGCACTGGCTGCGGATGCCCTTCGGGCTGCTCGCGCTGCACCTGGCACGCAAGGCCTGGGGGCGGATGACGGCGGTCCCCGAAGCGCCCAAGGTCGACGCGCCCCGCGACGCCTGAAGGCCCTCACCCCACCCGCTGCCGCAAGCGGAGCGCGGGCCCTGCGGGCGGGAGCACCCGTCCGGGCGCGGCCTTTGCCACGAGGGCCAGGGCCTTCGCTTATGCTCGCTTCCCATGAATCGACCCAAGCCTTTTTCCATGATCCGCGAGTTCCATCTGGCGGACTGGTTCACCCTGGGCAACGCCTTCTGCGGTGTCGGCGCGTTGTTCTCGGTGATGACCTACCTGCAGACCGGCACGGTGCAGCACCTGTACTACGCCTGCGCGCTGATCCCGGCGGCGCTGGTCTTCGACGTGCTCGACGGCCGCATCGCGCGCTGGCGCCAGAAGAGTTCCGCGATGGGGCGTGAGCTCGACTCGCTGGCCGACGTGATCTCCTTCGGCGTCGCGCCGGCGGTGATCGCCTACGGCTGCGGCATGCAAGGGCTGTGGGACCGCATCGTGCTGGGCTTCTTCGTCGCCTGCGGCGTGTCGCGCCTGGCCCGCTACAACATCACCGCCGAGACCCTGTCCGGCGGCGGCGACAAGGTCGCGTACTTTGAAGGCACGCCGATCCCGACCTCGCTGCTGATCGTGATCGTGATGTGGGTCGCCGCCTGGCAAGGCGCGATCGGCGAAGCGCTGTGGTTCGGCGGGGTCAAGCTCGGCGGCTTCACGCTGCACCCGCTGGTGCTGCTGTTCGCCATCTCGGGCTCGCTGATGATCAGCCGGATCAGGATTCCGAAGCTCTGATCCGGCGCGGCACGCGGCCCACATCACCCCCGCTTCCGCTTGCGGGAGAGGTCGGGGTCAGGACCAGCGGCCGATGTCTCAACGCGGCGTCGTGAAGATCGCGCCGCCGCGCAGCGGATCGCGCCAGGGCTCGTCCGGCGCCGCGCTCGCGGGACGAGTTCCCGGTGCTGTCTGCACCGGCGCCGGACAGTTGCCCGTCGCGACATGGTTCAGCGCCGCGGCCAGCAACGCCTCCTTGGCATCGCCGAGCTCGTGCTGGAGGTCGTCCTCCACGAAGCACCCTGGAATGCCGTTCAGTCCTGATCCCCCAGGCACGAACCCCTCGTCATACCCTGTGAATCCCTCGTCGTTGCCCATCACATGCTCCAGCGGCAGGACAGTGTGGCCACAGTTGTGCCTGGGGCTGGTGGCCAGCGGCCGCCCACAGGTGGTGCTGCCGATCTGCACGATGTCCATGCCGACGCCTCGCAGGCCGTTGATCAGGGCCTCGCTGGCCGCGCAAGTCGCAGCCTGGGTCAGCACATACACACGATTGAGGCGGTCGTCATTGACCGTGGGCAGCAGATCCTTCTCCGCACAGGCCTGGCTCACATCGGCGCACGCATGGAACGGCAGCTGGGCCCGGTCCAGACCGTTGCTCCGGAGCTTCGCGAAGGCTCGGCCTTGCGTCCGCCAATGGCCGGCGATCATGTGGGCCAGTTGACTGGCGACGGACAGGTCGCCGCCCTGGTTGAATCGCAGGTCGATCACCAGCTCGTCGATCTGCGACTCGTTGAAGTGGCGGATGGCCGTGGCGAGCTCGGCGGTCGCCTGCGCGTTGTGTTCCTGGAAGAGCAGATAACCGACCTTCGTCCCGTCGACCTCGACGGAAGTGGCCATCGGCACGGGATGTCTGGCGAGGCCGCTGGTCAGCTTCACTTCCTTCGATGAAGTCCTGTCCTTCGCCGCCAGCAGGAAGGCGTGCGTCGTTCCCTTTTCTCGCGGAAACATCGATGCCGCCAGGATGGCCGAACGCTTCTCGTCGGCGACCTCGGGTCCAAAGCCAGCGGCGCCAATCAACACGTCGCCCCGCCGGACGCCTTGCCGTTCCGCCTCGCTGCCGCGCTGCACGTAGGCGACGCGGATGTCCCTCGGCGGCGTGTGCGATCCCAAGGACCATTCGATGCCGAACCCGGGCACGTCCCCGCCGCTCATGAAGGCCCTGAACGCGGACGTGGGCGCGACCTGGGTGTAGCCATCCCGGCGTTTGCCGCCAGGCTTGAACGCCGGCGAGCGCAGGGCGCCAAGATAGTCCGACAGGGCCTGGGACACGTCGACGCCGCCGTCGTCGAACGCGTCGACATCGACATGCGGCACGTCCTGGCGCCAGAGGTAGACCTCGTCCATGAGCGATCGCACCCAGTTCCGCTCGATCGCCAGGCTGCCGATGCGCCGGGCGCTGCCCGCCTCCGCGTTCTCCGGATCGCATTGGCCCGCGTAAGCCGAGCTGTGCTGGAACGCGCGATTCAGCACGCGGCCGGCGTCCTTGCCGTCCACTCCTGCCGCGCCGCGTGGTCCTGTCGGGCCCTGAGGACCTGGGAGACCTTCCGGGCCAGGAATGCCCGGTTCACCCCGTTCACCCCGATCGCCTGGTCGGCCGTCCTTGCCGTTCAGCCCATCCTTGCCCTGCTTGCCATCCTCGCCGGTCGGTCCCTCCTCGCCGTCCTCGCCAGGCAGACCCCGTGGCCCGGGTACACCGTGCTCGCCGTCCTTGCCGTCCAGTCCGTCCTTGCCATCCATGCCAGCCGGTCCGGGAAGACCGATCGTTCCGTCCTTGCCGGCCGGGACGGGAGGGCTGTCCTTGCCGTCGAGCCCGTCCATGGCGATCACCTCCTCGCCATCGTCATCGCCATGACAGGCTTGCAACAGCGTGGCGAACGCAGCGCACATCACGACGATCGACACCCGCCTCATCGCGAGCTCGATCCAGGTTCTCTTTGTCATTCCTGTTGTCCGCCGATCGACTCGGTGGCCTCTTTGGGAGAAGGCCACTTTGTCGAAGCGACGCGGGCAGGGTTCCGTTGCGCTGCGCAACAAACCGGCACGCGCGAACAACGAAAAAGCCGCTCCTGGGAGCGGCTTTTCCCGTGCGCCTGGAACGGCGCGGCGCGAACGGTCAGGGCCGTCCGCCGACGATCCGGTTACTGCGCGCCGCGAGCTTCCTGAGGCTCAGCGCGACGGCGTCCTCGCCTGCCGACCGGACCCCCATCGCCAGCGCCCGGCCGGCCTCCGACGGCACCGCCGCCGGGCAGGTGCCGTTGCTGCGGTACTGCAGGGCCGCGGCCAGCATGGCTTCGCTGGTGTCGCCCAGCGCGTGGTTGAAGTCGTCCGCCACCTGGCAACCCTTGACCCCCGTCGCGCCCGAGCCCGCCGGCACGAAGCCGTCCGCGTACTCGCCGAAGCCCTTGTTGTTGGTGCCGACGAACTCGATCGGGAAGTAGCTGTAGCCGCAGTTGTCCTTGGCGGAGAAGCCATAGGGCTTGCCGCAGGTGGTGCCGCCGACGAGCACGACCTCGACGTCGACGCCGCGCAAGCCGTTGATCAGCGCCTCGCTGGCCGAGCAGGTGCCCGACTGCGCCAGCACGAACACGCGCTTCAGGTTCAGCGCCGGCAGCGGCTGCTGCGAGGTGCAGTTGTTGCCCGACAGCAGGCAGGACTCGTTGTAGAACGGCGTCTTCGAATCCGGGCTGTTGGTCTCCGCCGTGCGCTTGCTGTTGTAGCGCAGCTGCTCGAAGGTCTTGTCCGACGTCGCCGCGTTGCCCGCGATCATGTAGGCCAGTTCGCTGGCGATGAACAGGTAGCCGCCGCCGTTGTAGCGCAGGTCGACGACCAGATCGCTCACGCCGCTGGCGCTGAAGTTCCGCATCGCGGCGATCAGTTGCGCTTCCGCCGTCAGGATGTGGTCGTTGAAGACCATGTAGCCCACCTTCGCGCCGTCGGCGGCGGTGAGCACCTGGCTGGTCGGCACCGGGGTCTTGGTGATGCTGCCGGCAGCCAGCGTGACGTCGCGCGGCAATCCTGCGTTGGAGGTCAGCACGAAGCGGTGGCTCGTGCCGGCCGTGTCGGGGAAGAGCGCCGCGTTGAGCGTGTTCACGCCCGCCGAGTCGCCGGCATCCGCGGCCGCGCCGTCGGCGGTCACCAGCGTGTCGCCGCGCCGCACCCCCGCCCGGTCCGCCACGCTGCCCGGCTCGACGAAGGCGACGCGCAGGCCGCGCGGCGGCGTCGGCGACTTCATCGACCACTCGATGCCGTAGCCGACTTCCACGCCGCCCTGCGACAGCGCATTCCACTCGCGCGTGCTCATCACGAAGCTGAACTGGTCCTTGCGCTTGCCGCTGGCGGTGAGCGCCGGCGACAGCAGGTCCTCGAAGTAGGCATTCAGCGCGGTCGCGACGTCATTGCCGCTGTACGCGGACGCCGAGGCGTTGATGGCCGGCACGTCCTCGCGCCACAGGTAGGCCTCGTCGAGGTAGGAGCGGATCCAGCTCTTCTCGGTGCTCAGCGAGCCCGTGCGCAGGTTGGCGGCCGCCTCCGTGTTGCCCGGCGCGCATTGCTGGGCGTAGCTGGCGCTGGGCTGGATCGGCGTCTCGCCACCGGTGTTCCCGCCGGTGTTCCCGCCGTTGTTGCCACCGCCACCGACGGATCCGCCGCCACCGCCGTTGCTGCCGTTGTTGCTGCCGTTCAGCGGCGTGCCGCTGGCATCGCCGCCGCCGCCGCAGGCGCTCAGCAGCATCACTCCGACGGCACCGGCCACGGCCAGACGCGTCACCCGCCACATCGCGGATCGATTCATCGCAACTCCCTCGTGGGACTCGCGTCCCGTGTCTTATGTTTCTCCGCTGACACCGCTGGATGTCATCCGGAAACCTACGAGGGCCGAGTTATAGCGAAAAACCGGGCCGGGCCGCGTGCTTAGTCGAGCGTCTCCGCCTTCAGGGTGACAAATGATGCGCCCTCGCCACTGACGAAGATCCGCCCCCCGAACCAGCCCGCAGGCGCCGGCAGGTCCAGCGTCTGGCCGGGTTCCAGCCAGTGATCGTCGGGCCAGCCGGCGCGCGTGATCCAGGCCCGCCCGCCGAAGACCCGCAGCCGCACCGGGCGGCGCAGGCGCAGCGCGATCGGACGGCCGTCGGTCGGCAGCACGACGGCGTCCCGTCCGGGACCGGGGGGAACGAACGCCGGCGCCGGCCAGACCTGGGGCTGGGACCGGGGCCGGAACGGCGAAGGGAGCAGGCGGAGCGGTTGCATGCCGTCACGATAAAAAATCCGGCTGTCGCGCTCCATCCACAGCCGCCGACCGATGCGAGGCATACAGCCCGCGCACGAACGGGGCCTGTGCTGGCCGGCTTGCCGCTCATCTGTATCGGTCAATGCCGACTTCGAACACACAGAATCGACGCATGGACGCGCCGCTGTTACCGCTGTACATGCAACTCGCCGACCGGATGGCCCGGTCGATCCGCTCGGGCACCCTGAAGCGCGGCGAGCGGCTGCCGTCGGTGCGGGACCTGGCCGGGCAGCACGGCGTGTCGCTGTCGACGGCGGTCCAGGCCTACCGCTGGCTGGAGGACGCGCGGCTGATCGAGGCCCGGCCGCGCTCGGGCTACTTCGTCGCGGCGCGCCCGCCGCGGCTGCCGGAGCCCCGCGTCTCGCGCCCCGACACCTCGTCCCGGATGGTGCAGCTGGACCAGTTGGGCGTGCAGGTGATGGCGCTGTCGCAGGACCCGTCCTTCGTCTCCTTCGGGGCGGCCTGTCCGGGGCCCGAGCTGTTCGACCAGGACCGCGTCCGCCGCGCCATGGCGCGCGCGGTGATGCGCCATCGCGACCTGCTGTGCACCTACCCGCTCGGCCCGGGCATGGAGGAGGCGCGGCGCGCGGTCGCGCGCCATGCGCTGGGACTGGGCTGCGTGCTCGACCCGGACGAGGTCGTCCTCACCAACAGCTGCATGGAGGCGATCAGCCTGTGCCTGCGCACGGTGTGCAAGCCCGGCGACGTGGTGGCGCTCGAATCGCCGACCTATTACGGCTTCCTGGAGATCCTCCAGAGCCTGCACCTGCGCGCGCTGGAGATCCCGACGCATCCGCGGCACGGCATGTCGCTGGACGCGCTGCAGCTGGCCTTCGAGACCCAGCAGGTCAAGGCCGTGCTGACGGTGCCGACGCTGTCGAATCCGCTGGGCGCCTCGATGCCGGTGCCCGAGCGCCGCCGCCTGGCGGCGATGCTGGCGCAGCACGACGTGGCGCTGATCGAGGACGTGCTCTACAACGACCTGTCCGAGCAGGAGGACAAGCGCCGCGCGGTGAAGTCCTTCGACACGACGGGGCACGTGATGATCTGCGGCTCGTTCTCGAAGACGATCGCGCCCGGGCTGCGGCTGGGCTGGGTCGAGGCGGGCCGCTGGGGCCGGGTCTTGCGTCGGACGAAGGCGGTGCAGTCCGGCGGCCAGACCAGCGTGCTGGAGCTCGCGCTGGCGGACCTGCTCACGCAGGCGGGCGGCGGCGCCGCGTTGCGGCACCTGCGGGCGACGATCGCGGCGCGCGTGGACCAGGCCCGCCAGATGATCGCCGAGAGCTTCCCGAAGGGCACGCGTGTGTCCGACCCTGCCGGCGGCTTCATCCTGTGGGTGGAGCTGCCCGACGGGCTCGACACCGCGCTGCTGTACGAGGCCTGCCTGGCGGAGCACATCGTGATCGCGCCGGGGATGATGTTCTCCGCGAGCCCGCGTTTCCGGAACTGCGTGCGACTGGGCTTCGGCGGCCAATGGGGCGAAGAACACCCGCGCGCGCTGCGCCGCATCGGCGCGTTGGCCAAGGCGCTGCTCTTGGCGCCCTCCAACACCTCGAACTCGTCCGATGACGAACTCGCGGCCTGAAGGGTGGCCAATCTAGGCGCGGAGCACAGCCGTAGCAGCGCTACGGCGCGCATCCGCAACGACGAGTGGCCGCCCTTCAGGCCGCGAGTCACCCTTGGAGCCATTCGTCTTCAGTGGCCAGACCCTTCGGTGACCTGAGGCGCGTCTGCGCGTCCTCATCTCCGAGCAATCGCCAGCGCCACCAGTCGGTGCTGATGGACTTGATGAGTGCCGCGTGATGCGCGGCGAGCTTCTCCGGCGCGCGCTCGCGCTCACGGCCGAGCAGCCGTTGCCCGAAGCCCGCGCCGCGTTCCCCGCCGCCGCCGAAGCTCATGTGATCGGCGCCTTCGAGCCACAGCTGCGCCTTGGCACCGGCCGGCAGCGTGTCGTAGACGGCGCGGCGGTAGCGGCCGTCGCGTTCCTGGCCGATCGGGTTGCCGTCGAGGCTGCCGGTCAGGCACAGCATCGGGCGCGTGATGCCCTTGATACCGCCCGGGAAGTGCCCCGCCGACGGACTGAACGCGGCGAAGGCCTTGAAGTGCGACTCCGTCAGGTCCGGCGCTGCGCGCACCTGGAAGTCGCGTCCCGCGACCGCCAGCGTCGTCTGCGCGCCGAAGGAGTGGCCCGACATGCCCAGCGCCTTGGGCGACACGCGCGCCCACGGGCCGTTGCCGTCCTTCTGCAGCTTCAGCAGCTGCCCGACGGCGAACTGCACGTCGTGCCCGCGTTCGATCAGCTGCTCGGCGCTCGCGGCGGCCTTCACACCCTGCAGTCCGCCGCCCCAGATCGCGCGGTCGCTGCCGGCATGCTGCAGATGCAGGGTCGCGATGCCGGCCTCGGCCCAGGCCTGCGCCCATTCCGTGCCGCCGTCGAGACTGCCGCCGAGACCGTGCGAGAACACCACCAGCGCCACCGGGCGGTCGCCCTCGGGCAGACGCAGGCGCCACGGGATGTCGCGCAGCCGGGACTGGTCGCGCCAGACGCCTTGCTGAACGCCGGGCGGGCCGTCCCTCCGGACGTCGGCGTCCGGCGCGCCCTGCGCACGCGCGGGCAGCCACGCGGCGGTGCCTAAAGTGGTCCCCGCAGCGCTCAGCGCGGAGAGGGCGGAAGCACGCTTCAGGAGCGCGCGGCGAGCGGGATCGTGAGGCTGAACATTCATGGCGGCGAAGCGGGCAGATCCCGTTCCCGCCTCAAGCCGGCACCGGGGACCGCACCGGTTGGAGGCGCAGCGCCCAGCAGACGCCGCCGACCAGCAGCACCACGCCCGCGACCCCCATCAGCGGCGGCCACGCGCCGCGGTGCAGCTGCGCGTAGGCGAGCGCGGCCAAGGTCTCGAAGACGATCAGCTGGCCCACCAGGGCGGTCGGCAGGCGCTGGCTGGCCTCGTTCCAGCACAGGGTGCCGAGCCAGGAGGCGAACAGGCCGACGGCGGTCATCAGGCCGACGTAAGGCCACAGCCGGGGTCCGGCGGGAAAGTCGAAGCCGGCCGGCAGCAGCGGCAGCCCGGTGCCGTCCGCGACGGCGATGACGAGGAAGGCCAGTACCGCCATCGGCAAGGTGACCAGCCCCTGCGCGGTGGCCCAGGCCCGGGGGTTGCGATCGGCATGCGCGCGCAGCCAGTCGGCGTTGCGGATCGGGTACCAGGTCCAGCAGGCCAGCGCGATCAGCGCCAGTCCCGCGCCTTGCAGATACCGGCCCAGTTGCTGGGGCGCGACCGCGGCCTGCTCGACCTGGTTGACGCAGCCGATGCCCAGCGCGATCAGCAGCAGCGCCGGCGCCAGGTCGCGCCAGCGGTAGTGCCCATCGCGCGCGGCGTTGCGCTGGTTGGAACAGACCGCGATGACCACGGGCAAGGTGCCGATGATCATCGTCGGCAACGGTCCGCCGGCGCGCTGGATGGCGGCGGCCAGCGTCAGGTAGTAGAGGAAGTTGCCGATGGCGCTGAGCTTCACCGCGTCGACCCAGTCGGCGCGGGTCAGGCGTTTCAACTCCCGCCAGTCGAGGGCCGCCAGCGGCACCGCGAGCAGGCCGAACGCGAGGTAGCGGCCGGCCATCAACATGGCGGCGGGGTAGTCGGGCAGCAGCAGGGGCGTGACGAACACCAGGCCCCACATCAGGCCGGCGGCGAGCGCGAACAGGAATCCAGACAACATGCGACGCAGTGTCGCGCGCCGTCAGGGCCGGCGTCTTGTACCGAGTTGCTGCTGGTAGCGCGCCGGCGTCACGCCATAGCGGCGCGCGAAGGCGCGCGTCAGGTGCGCCTGGTCGGTCAGACCGACGGCGGCGGCCACCTGCGCGGGCGCCTGGCCGGCGGCGAGCTGCCGCTTGGCCTCGTTGAGCCGCAGGGCCATCAGCGCCTGCTGCGGCGTCGCATGGTGCTGCGCCTTGAAGCTGCGCAGGAAGTGGAACGGACTCAGTCCGGCGACGGCGGCGAGACGCCCGGTGTCCATCGCTTCGTCGAGGTGGGCGCGCATGTGCTCGATCACCGGCGCGAAGCGCGGTGCCGCGCCGTCGGGGCGGACCGCCGCGCGATGCGCGTGGCGGCTCAGGCCCTGGACCAGCTCGAGCAGGGCGCTGTCGAAGGCCAGCGGCTCCCGCGCGTGCCACAGCGCGGCGATCAGCCCGGCGGCGCGCGTGGCCGCCTCGGCATCGTGCGCGACGGCGGCGTTGAAGCGCCAGGCCGGGCCGCCGTACAGCCCGGCCAGCACCTCCTCGTCCAGGTAGACCATCCGGTAGCCCCACGCGTCCGCGGTCGCGGCCTCGCCGGTGTGGATGTCCTCGGGGTTCATGAGCATCAGCGTCGCGCGGGGGGCGAGGTGCTCGCCGCCGCGCCAGCGGAAGCGCCCGACACCGTCGGTGATCGCGCCCAGGCCATAGGCCTCGTGCGTGTGCGGCTCGAAGCTGTGGCGCAGGATGTGGGCGTGGTACAGCTCGACGCCCGCGCGATGCGCGGGGCGACGGTACTGGGCCTGATCCTCGGGATGTTCGAACGCCGTGGGCATGAGGCCGAGTCTATGCGGGGCCTCGCGCCGCGCATTGGCGCCAGCCTTCGCGGCTTCGGAAGTCCGGCGGCGGCGGCGCTCAGAGCAGGCCCGGCGTCATCCCGGTCCAGCGCTTGAACGAGCGCCGGAAGTTGCTCTTGTCCGTGAAGCCCAGCGAACGCGCCACGGCCTCGCCGCGCTGGCCGCGCAGCAGCATCAGGTAGAGCGCGGCATGCGCGCGGACCTGGTCCAGCTGCGCCTGATGGTGCGTGCCGAGCTGGGCCAGCTGGCGCTTGAGCGTCGCCGGACTGACGCCGAAACGCCGCGCGCTGCGCTCCAGCGACGGATCGCCGCCGACCTCGGCCAGCAGGTGGTCGTAGAGGGCCGCGAGCTGGCCGCGGGAGGCGGCCTCGGGATCCGCGCCCTGCGCCAGCGCGCCGGCCGCCATCGCCGGACGGCCCGGGACCGCTGCGGGCCAGGGAACGGTCGCCGCTGTCAGTGGCAGCCGCATCGCATCCACCTGACAACCGAAGCGCAGATCGGGGCCCAGGTAGGCCGCGTGCTGCGAAAGCTCGCGAGGGCGCGTGCGGTTGAAACTGAAGGACCACGGCAACCGTTGTCCGCCGCCCAGCCATTGCGCCATCGCGACGACGGCGCTCATCTGCATGTCCACGAGCAGCGGTTGCAGGCTGGCCGGTGCGCCGCAGGACTCGGTCCAGACGAGCAGCAGCTCGTCGGCCGTCTCCACCAGCCGGGGCGTGAGCAACGGCGACAGGCGCGCCGGCCAGTCGCAGAGCACCCGTAGCGCCTGGCGCAGGTCGCCAGCCTGCTGCATCGCCTGGCTGGCCAGGCCGTAATGCCCCGGCAGGCTCAACTGGCCGACGACGAACCCGACGTCGCGCGCCAGCGGCTGCAGGGCGGCCAGCATCGACAGCAGCTGGCGCGGTGACAGCACCTCACCCGGTGTCACCCCGCAACGGCCCAGCCATTCCTGTGCTTCGAACCCGCGGCTCCGGGCGAACTCGGCCAGCAGCGCGCCCTGGTACGCCCAGGGGATGAAGGCCCGATCGGCGCCATGATGCGGTGCGGCGCGTGTCGGCAAGGCCTGGCGCAACGCGGCCAGCGCATCGTCGGCCACGGCCGACACAGCCGACACAGCCGACACATTCGCCACGGCGCCCATGGCGGAGGTGGCCGCCGCGCCGACGGCCGCAGGGGCGTCGTCCGCGACGAGTCTCACCGCAGCCGCTCCAGCAGGCGCAGCACCTGCGCCTCCGCGTCTTCCTGCGGATCCAGCGCGGCGCTCGCCATGCGGGCGCTCAGCCGCGCCCGCGTGCGTCCGTCGGCACACGGATGCACATGCGAGGACAAGACCGCCAGCAGATCGCCCGGAAGGGCCGAATCGGCCTCCGGCAGCAGCGCCACGAAGCGGTCGGCCGCGTAGCGGCACAGCAGGTCGCCGCCGCGCAACTGCAGCAGCAGCAGCGGGCCGGTGGCCTGCAGCAGACGGTCGGCTTCCGCCAGGCCGTGCTGGCGCGCGAGCGCGGGCAGGTCCTGCCAGCCCAGCATGACCAGGGTCGTGCCTGCCGCCGTCGGGCTCGTCGAAGCGGCTTCCGACGTCCGTGCCAGGTCTTGCTGCCGACGGATCTGATCCAGCAGATAGGCGCCGTCGCCCAGTTGCGTCAGGCCGTCGATCTGCGTGTGTTCGCGATAGCCCCGCTCGCGCCCGGCGCGCAGCGCATTCAGCGCGAGCTGCTCCTGCCGCCACAGGTGCAGGCCGAAGGTCAGGCCCGTCATGCCGACGACGTGGAAGGTCGACTCCATGCCCATCAGCAGCGTGAACTCGCGCGGGAACTTCCAGAACTCGTCCATCAGGTCGGCCCAGCCGCCCAGCAGCATGCCCGACAGGCCCAGGCAGAGCCAGGTCGTGACGCGGCCCGCGGGCCGGCTCGCGCGCAGCTGCACCAGCCACAGCGCCAGCATCGCGACGATGGAGGTCTCGCTGACGATGTCGATCCAGCGCCAGATCGACGTCGGCTTGGCCACGGCCCAGTAGCCGAAGGCCCAGGTGATGCCCGCCATCGCCAGCAGCAGCGCATGGCCGAAATGGCGCGAGCCCGCGACGGGCGCGAGCACCAGCGGCGGGCGGGGCAACACGACTTTCATGAGACGACTTTCATGGCGCGCGATGCTAGGCGGCGCGTGTGACAGCCGCTGTCACATCACCGGGCGGGGGTCGATACGGCTCACCGGCTGCGGCGTCGCGGAGCCGCCCGCACGCCGCTGTGACGAGAATGCCGCGCTGTCACGGACCCGCCACCCGCGATTCCTAAGGTGCGTCCCCATCCGTGACTCACCTCCCTCCCGCCATGCGCACGCCTCCCCGCCCCACCCTGCTCGCCCTGTGCCTGTCCAGCCTCTTCGCCGCCGCGCCGGCGCTGGCGCAGCAGGCCGGCGATTCCAAGGCCGACACGAAGACCGAATCGAAGAAGGACGCCAAGGACACCAAGCCCGAGCCGAAGCAGCTCGAGACCGTCACCACCGTCGGCCAGGCCGCGGCGCTGCGCTCCGCGCTCGACAAGCAGGCGGCCGCGACGGGCGTCGTCAACGTGGTGCACGCCGACGGCATCGGCCAGCTGCCCGACAACAACGCCGCCGAGGCGCTGGCCCGCATGCCGGGCGTGTCGGTCGAACGCGACCAGGGCGAAGGCCGCTTCATCCGCGTCCGCGGCCTGGGCCCCGACTACAACGCCGTCAACATCAACGGCGCGCTGACGCCGGCCTCCGAATCCGATCGCCGCGCGCCCGGCCTGGACCTGGTGCCGGCCGGCCTGATCCGCTCGCTCGAAGTGCAGAAGACGCTGACCCCGGACCAGGACGCCAACTCGCTCGGCGGCACGGTGACCGTGCGCACGCTGAGCGCCTTCGACCAGCCGGGCCGGCTCTTCACGATGGAGCTCGGCGGCAACTACGACGCCAACGCGGGCAAGACCAAGCCGCGCGGCTCGGTGGCCTTCGCCGACCGCTTCGCCGGCGGCACGCTGGGCGTGGCGGTGGCGCTGTCCGGCGACCAGCGCCGCTTCGCCAGCGACAACGTCGAGACCGGCGGCGACTGGGACGGCGAGAAGCTCAACAGCTTCGAGCTGCGCCGCTACACGATCACCCGTGAGCGCGTCGGTGCCGCGCTGAACCTCGACTTCAAGCCGGACGACGCGTCGCTCTTCTACCTGCGCAGCTTCACCAGCAAGTTCACCGACCAGGAGAACCGCCAGTCCATCGCCGTCGAGTTCGAGGAGGCGCAAGCCCCGGGCGAGACCGGCGACGGCACCGTCAGCCGCGGCCTGAAGGCGCGCAAGGAGATCAACAAGTCCAGCGCGGTGGTGCTCGGCACCGAGCTGTCGCGCGGCGACTGGAAGTTCTGGGCCGAGGCCGGCGCCGGCCGCGCCAGTGAGAACAAGCCCGACACGCTGGCCTCATCCGCGTTCACGGCGGACTTCTCCGGCCTGGGCTACACGGACACCGTGAAGCCGATGCCCACGGCCGTCCCCGGCCTCGGCGACCCGTCGCTGTATGCGTTCAACAAGGCCAAGATCGAGAAGAGCAACGCCACCGACCGCGTGCGCCACCTGAAGGCGGACGTGCAGCGGGAGTTCGACCTCGGCGGCTGGGACCTCGACCTCAAGACCGGCCTGAAGGCGACGCGTCGCGACAAGGACAACGAGCAGGAGACTTACGCGCCCAGCGCCAAGGTGCTGAAGAAGGCGCCGTACGGCCTGAGCAACGCGCAGCTCGGACTGGGCAACTTCGTCGGCGGCGGATCGGTCGACTACCCGTGGACCTCGTTCGGCCCCGGCATCGACTTCGGCAAGCTGCACGGCCTGTACGGCGGCTACGACCTGAACGCGTTCCGCGACGAGGTCGATTCCACCGTCAACGACTACGGCATGAAGGAACGCACCGACGCCGGCTACCTGCAGGCGACGCTGGAGAGCGGCGGCACGCAATGGCTGGTCGGCGTGCGCCACGAGCGGGTGCGCTTCACCGCCGACGGCACCGCCTGGAAGGACGGCGTGCTGAGCCCGGTGCATGAGGAGACGCGCTCGCGCCACTGGCTGCCGGCGGTGCTGCTGCGCCAGAAGCTGAACGAGGGGCTGGTGCTGCGCGCGGCGCTGACGCACTCGGTGGTGCGGCCGGCCTTCGGCCAGTTGAGCCCCGGCGTGACCGTCGACGGCGACGAGGCGACCATCGGCAATCCGCTGCTCAAGCCGCTGCGCGCGCGCAACCTGGACCTGGGTCTGGAGCAGCGCCTGGGCCGCGACGGCGCGATGTCGGCCTACGTGTTCCACAAGAAGATCCGCGACTTCGCGTTCCAGACCGACCTGGCGGGCACGCCGGGCTGGGAGGACTTCAGCCATGTGGAGGCCTTCGCCAATGGCGGCGACGCGACGGTGCGTGGCGTGGAGCTCTCCTGGAGCCAGGCGCTGAGCACGCTGCCGGCGCCGTGGAACGGCTTGGTGATCGGGGCGAACGGCAGTTTCGTGAAGTCGCGCGCGACCATCGGCGGCTATGACGGCGGCCAGTTCGTCAGCCGCCGCATCGCGCTGCCGAGCCAGTCCGACCGCAGCGTCAACCTGAGCCTGGGCTGGGAGTCGCCGGCCTTCGGCGCGCGCATCGCGCTGAACCACAAGTCGCCGTACCTGCTCGAAGTCGGTGACGTGCTGGACGCCCGGCAGGATCGCAAGGTCGACACGCAGAACCAGATCGACGCATCGATGCGGGTGCAGCTCACGAAGCAGCTGCAACTGCAGTTCGAGGCGCTGAACCTGAGCAACGAGCGCTACTACGTGTACCAGGGCAGCAAGGCCTTCAACACGCAGTACGAGCAGTACGGCCGCGCCTACAAGCTCAGCCTGAAGCTGGCGATGTTCTGAGACGGCAGCGCACGATGACGATGATGACGAAGAAGACGATCGGTGCCTTCGCGTTCTCGGCCGCGCTGGCGGCCGCGATGTCGGTGATGGGGTTGGCTGCACACGCGGCGACTGCAGGCGTCGCGGGTGCAGGGGCGCGTGCAGGTGCGGGCGCCGCCTCCGCGGCGATGCCGAAGGCCGTGCTCGAACTCGGCAAGGGCGGGCTGCGGCTGCTCGACGACAAGGGCCAGGTGGTGGACGAGTTCGGCGTCCGGGCCAAGCGCTGGGACCGCCGTCAACTGGCGGACGGGACCACGGTCGCGTTGCTGCAGGACGCCGACTCCGGCGCGCTGCGCCTCATCGAGGTCCGCGACCGCCGCCTGCGCGAGCGCGCGCACTGGACCGGTCCGGCCTTCGATGTGGAAGCGGTCTGCCTCTACCTGGAGCCGCGGCAGCTGACGCTGCAGGCGTTCCTGCTGGGCAGCGACGGCTTGGCCGAGCAATGGCTGCTGTCGACGCCGGGCCAGGGCGAGGCTAAGGGAGCCAGCAAGGGCGGCAGCAACGGCGGCATCAACAGCAGCAGCAATGATCTTGGCAAGGGTCAGGTGTTGCGCCAGCTGGCCACGGTGCCCGATGCCAAGGGCTGCACGGTGCGGGACGACGAGGCGACGCTGTACGTCGCCGAGGCCGGCGTGGGCCTGTGGGCCTTCGTCGCCGATGCCGAGCGCGCGGGCCGCGAGCTCGTCGCGCCCGGTCTGGCGCCGCAGGACATAGGGCTTTGGCTCGAAGCGCGAACGGCGCAACCCCGGCCCGTGATCCCCGTCGCGATGCCCTCGGCCCAGACCGAGCCGGTGCGCGGCGGCGGCGACGCGGCGGACGACCCGGCGATCTGGGTTCATCCGACGCAGCCGGGCAGGAGCCGCATCCTCGGCACCGACAAGAAGCGCGGCCTGGCGGTCTACGACCTGCAGGGCCACGAGACGCAGTTCCTGCCGGTGGGCCGGGTCAACAACGTCGACCTGCGCCAGCGCGTGCGCTACGGCGATCGCACCTGGGACCTCGCCGTCGCGACGCAGCGCGACCAGCGCAGCGTGCTGCTCTTCGGCATCGACGGCGCGGGCCAGGTCTCGACGCTCGCCGAGCTGCCGACCGGACTGGACGAGGTCTACGGCATCTGCAGCGCGCGCAATCCGGCGGGTGGGCTGGACGTGTTCGTCAATGACAAGGATGGACGTCTCCTGCAGATGCGCGTGACGCGCAAGGGCGGCGCCTGGACGTCGGAGACGGTGGCGTCGATGAAGCTGGCGACCCAGCCGGAAGGCTGCGTCGCGGACGAACCCGGCCGGCAGTTCTTCGTCGGCGAGGAGAAGCGCGGGCTGTGGCGCGTGGCGCTGGACGCGGACGGCCGGCTCGGCGACGCCGCGATCATCCTGCCGGTGGGCGAGGTGCTGCATGCGGACGTCGAGGGCATGGCGGTGCATCGCAGCCCCGCCGGCGCGTGGCTGGTGGTGTCCTCGCAGGGCAACGACAGCTACGTGGTGCTCGACGCCGATGCGCCGCACGCGGTCAAGGGTCGATTCCGCGTCGGACTGAATCCGGCGCGCGGCATCGACGCCGCCTCGGAGACGGACGGCCTGGACGTGACATCGGCGTCGCTCGGCGGCGAGTACGGCGAAGGACTGCTCGTCGTCCAGGACGGCCACAAGCGCTGGCCCATGGGGCGGCAGAACTTCAAGCTGGTGCCGTGGAGCGAAGTGGTCAGGGTGATTGAGGCGCCCAAGAACACGGGGCGATGATCAAGATATTGATCATTTGAGGCCAGAAGCCAAAGCTCTTGAGCTTCTGGTCTCAGCGCATCCGCCGGCGCAGATCCTGGCGCGCGCTTTCCGCGAGATCGGTGCCGCGCGCGCCGCCTTCCGGGAACGACGCCATGCCCATCTGCAGGCGCACCTGCATCGTCATGGCGTCCACGCCGTAGGGCCCGTTGAGCGCGGTCTCCAGACGGTGCTGCACCAGGTGAGCCTCGGCGATGCCGGCATCCAGCAGCAGCACTGCGAAGCTCGTCTCTCCCACTTGCAGGACCATGTCGGTCCCGCGCACCCGGCTGCGCAGACGACGGCCCACGGCCGTCATCAGCCCGTCCCGGGCCCCGGTCGCGGCGGCGCGTTCTGCGGCGCCCTCGCCTTCATCGGCATCGTCCGCGCACGTGGTGGCCTCGACGGCCGGCGTCGCCAGCTCGGCTTCCAGCCACAGCACCGACAGGTGACCGCCGTAGCGGCGGCACTGCGTCAGCTGACGCGAAATCATGAGGCCGAACTCGGCCAGCGAGTCCACCCGCGGCACCCACAGCGCCGGCGTCTGCCGCGGCGGCTTGATGAGCGCGACCCGGGCCTGCTCCAGGGCGTCGGCGGGCGCTGCGGCGGCGGTGGACGGACTCATGCGCAACTGCTCCAGACGGAAGACGGGGTCACGCCCGCGCGCCGGAACCGGCCGCCCGCGGGGTGCGAATGAATGGGGGTGAGGACACGACCCGCTGAAGCAGCCCGATCCTTGCCGGCCTCCCTTGCCACATTGATCAAGCCGTGTCCTCATCTATCTAAAACGGATCCCCGACGGCGTTCCCGACATCCGCTAACAAAAATCTTCTCAGTGGAAACCCTTGAATTGACGCCTGCGACATGCTGGGCGCGTCATCCGTCGCCCGAAGGTCTGTAACAAGGTCATACGAGGCCGCTAGAGTTCCGCTCCATGAAGGACATCACCGAACTGCTGCACGACGCCGGTCAAGGAGACCGGGCCGCCGCCGACCAGGTGGTGGCGCAGCTGTACGGCGACCTTCAGCGCCTGGCGCGGCAACGCATCCGCCAGGCAGGAGACCTGACCCTGCTGGACACGACCGCGCTGGTGCACGAGGCCTGGCTGCGGCTGGCCGGCTCGCAGGGGCAGACCTTCCCGGACCGGCGCCACTTCCTGGCCTATGCGGCGCGCACCATGCGCCATGTGGTCATCGACCTGGTGCGCGCGCGCCAGGCCGAGCGCCGAGGCGGCAACCAGCCGGACCTGACGCTGAACACCGCCGTCGTGGAAGGCGTGCCGCAATCCGACGATCACATCCTGCGCGTGCACGAGGCGCTGGAGGAGCTGGCGACCATCGATCCGCGTCTGGCGCAGGTGGTCGAGATGCGCTACTTCGGCGGCTTGCTCGAGCAGGAAATCGCGGAAGCCCTCGGCGTCACCGAACGGACCGTCCAGCGGGACTGGCAGAAGGCGAGAATCCTGCTTTCGATGAGCCTCAAGGACTGACCCCCGCCGGGTCGGATCCGACGGGTTCGTCCTCACCGCCACCAGACGCCCGCCCGATGGACGCACTCGATAAACAGCGCTGGATCGCGCTGAGTCCGCTGCTCGACGAACTCCTGGACCTGGAGGGGCCGGACCGCGCCCGCCGGCTCGAGGAGATCCGGGCCGGCGACGTCGCCATGGCTGAACACCTCGAGGCGCTGCTCGCGCGCGACGAGGCGCTCAACGAGGACGGCTTCCTGGAGCAGCCCGCCGCGGAGGCGCTGCAGGGACCGGTGCCGTCGGCGGTGCCGCCGCTGGACTTCCGCGGCGAGTCGCTCGGCCCCTACGAGCTGGAGCGCGAGCTCGGCCAGGGCGGCATGGGCGCGGTGTGGCTCGCGAGCCGGGCCGATGGCCGCTTCGAGGGCCAGGTCGCCGTCAAGTTCCTGAAGTCCGGCCTCTTCGGCAAGGGCGACAGCGGGCGTTTCGAACGCGAGGGCCAGATCCTCGCGCGGCTCTCGCATCCCAACATCGCGCGGCTGCTGGACGCGGGCGTGCACAACGGGCATCAGCCCTACCTGGTGCTGGAGTACGTCGACGGGCTGCCGATCGACCGCTACTGCCAGCTCAACGCGCTGGATGTCGAGTCGCGCATCCAGCTCTTCCTCGACGTGCTGGCGGCGGTGGCGCATGCGCATTCGCGGCTGATCCTGCACCGCGACCTCAAGCCCAGCAACATCCTGGTCACGCACGACGGCCAGGTGAAGCTGCTGGACTTCGGCATCGCCAAGCTGCTCGACGACGCGACCCACTCGGGCGCGGCGACGGAACTGACGCAGCGCGCCGGCAGCGCCTTCACGCCGCAGTACGCGGCGCCGGAGCAGGTCCAGCAGGCCGACGTCACGACCGCGACCGACGTCTATGCGCTGGGCGTGCTGCTCTACCAGATGCTGGGCGGCCGCCATCCGACGGCGGACGACACGCAGACCCACCTGGACCGGCTGCGCGCGGTCGTGGAGCTCGTGCCCAAGCGGCTGTCGGACGTGGCGCGCGACCAGCTCGACCCGGTCATCGCGCGCCAGGCCAAGCTACTGCGCGGCGACCTGGACACGATCGTCGGCAAGGCGCTGAAGAAGAAGCCGTCCGAGCGCTATGCCAACGCGGAATCGATGGCCGTCGACCTGCGGCACTGGCTGGCGCATGAGCCGATCACGGCAAGACCTGACACGCGGTTCTATGTGCTGGGGCGCTTCGTGCGGAGACACCGCTGGAGCGTGGCCGCCAGCAGCCTGGCCGTGCTGGCGATGGTGTCGCTGACCGGGCTCAGCGTGCTGCAGGCGCGGCGTGCCGAGCGGGCGGAGCACCAGGCGCAGGAACGGCGGCAACAGGCGGATGACCTGTTGAGCTACATGCTCGGCGAGTTCGCGGACAAGCTGCGGCCGGTCGGCCGGCTCGAGTTGCTGGATAGCGTAGGCAGCAAGGCGCTGACGTACCTCGCACAGGACGACAACGCCACGCCCGAGGAACGTCTTCAGCGCGCCAAGGCGCTGACCGTCATCGGCGAGGTGCGGGTCTCCAAGCGCAATCTGAAGGAGGCGCTGGAACCCTTGCAAGCGGCCAGCAGACTGCTCTCCGGCGCGCCCCCCTCCAAGGAACTGAACGGCGCATGGTTCAAGGCGCAGGGAGCGGCGGCATTCTGGACCGGCCATGTGTATTACTACACCCGGGAGCTGGAGAAGGCGGCCAGCGCGTGGCTCGAATATCGCGATGCGGAGCAGGCATGGGTCGACGCGGAACCCACCAATCGCGAGGCCCTCGTCGAACTCTCCTACGCCTACAACAGCCTGGGGACGGCGCGACTCAACATGGCCGAACTGGCCGAGGCCACGACCTACTTCAAGCGCTCGATCGAACTGAAGAAGAAGAACATCGACGCCGATCCGAAGCCCGATCCCAAAGCGCTGATGGAGTACGCAGACAGCTTGAGCTGGCTGGGCAACGTGTTGCTGCAGCAGGGTCTGGAACGGGCGGCTGAGCGCCTTTTCTCCCAGGGCACGGACGTCATCGCGAGCGCACGCAAGACGGCGCCCGACGACAACCTCTGGCTCTATCGGGAAGCCATCATGCGCAGATGGCGCTCGGATGCCCTCGCTCGAATGGGCCGCATCGTCGAAGCTGAAGAGGAGCTACAGACCACCTTGACGATGTTGAAGCGACTGACCATGGTTGATCCGTCGAATACGCAGTGGCGGCTCAATCTGCTGACTGTCGACGTGAGCGACTTCGTCTTGCGCGCCAACAGGATGTCCCCGGCGGAACGGGTCGAGGCGGCCCGCAACCTGTACAGGCAGTGGGAACAGTACGGAAGTGAAGTCCCCAAGTCGAGTGCAAGGACGCTCGAATCCCGGGCAAGGGTCCTGACGCTGCTGGCTCGCGCCCTGGTTGCACAGGGGAGGGCAGAGGCGGCGGTCCAATCGCTCGGTGCACCTATGAAGGAGCAGTCCGGCTCCCTTTCTACCCGAGCGACGGATCTGAACTTCATCACGAGTTATGTCGACACGCGCCGGACCTTGATGGAGATCGCCGCAGCCTCGCCTCGATCGGTGCCGCCCGCGGTCAAGGCCGCCGCGTGCAAGGAGATCGATGACGCCACCATGAAGATGGGCAGGGCTATACGTGTTCATCAGCAGATCACGCAGGCCTGGGTTGAGGCCCAATCCTGTTTGGGGAGGGGAGACCGAGAAGACGTGAAGCAAGCAGCGTCCTGGTTGCTGCGTGACCGAACTGCCGAGCTGCCCCCCTGAGCCAATGTCACCCATCCAAGGAGAGGAAATCATGTCCGCAACCATCTACGTGTCCGCCAAGATCAGCCCTGACGGCAACTTCGCCGATTGCATCTATGCCCGCAATGTCGACGGATCCGATCCGTATGACAGCGGCATGATCAGCATTCCCGAAAACTCCGGCGAATGCATCTTCGCCCAGGCCGAATCGACCGAACTGCTCCTGATCGGTGCAACGTTCAAGACGATTGGCTCCGCGCCCGGCATGAACGCGAGCAACTTCGCCCCGGCGGACGACGAAAACAATGTCGCCTTCGCGATGCCGTTGACCAGCGTCATCACCAAGGGCGTCGTGCTGCTGTTCTCGACGCCGGGCGTCGTCGAGAGCCTCTACCCAAGCAGCGATCCGCAGGTCACTAACGACGCCGTGTCCTGCTGACTGGCCACCCGGGCTGTCAGCGCGACGGCCCGGCGACCGGCGAGAGGCTCGGGAGTGCCTCCTCCGCCATGACCCGTCCCAGCCGGGACGGGTTCACCCGATCCATCACGCGCGCGTCGAGCGCGAATTCCTTCTGCTGCGTGTAGGCCACCGCGCCGATCCTGGGCAGACTGCCGGCCGCCTGCGGCCCGAGCATCCCCAACACCGGATAGACGCGCAGCCGCACGATCAGCAGGCCCTGCGCCACGTCGGCGAACACGGCCGTCTCCAGCACCCGCGTGCAGCCGCGCCGCTGCACTTCCGCCAGCAGTCCCTGCAGATTGCGCGGCACGTCGGTCGCGGACACCGGCAGCACCACGTTGACCACCGCCAGGCCAGCGGCCACGAGCGGCTCGCGCGCCGCGAGGTTGAAAGCGCCGTTGGCCTCGTCCCACAGGCGATTGGCGGCGGGCTGCTCCGCATCGAAATTGCGCCCCTGGCCGAAAAGCAGCACGCACGGCGCGCCGCTTGCCACGGACGCTGACGCGGGCGCCGGAGCGGATGCCGGCGCCTGAGCCCGCGCCGGCCCGGCGGTGAGGGCAAAGGCGACGATGGCGGCTTGCAGAAACGCCTTCCGGATGTGCGGTCTAGACATGCGGCGGATTGTGCGCCGCCGGGATCGCCGCACAATGGCCGCTCCGTCTTGCAGGAGAGAACGATGCGTGAATGGACGAGCCTCGGCACCCTGTGCGCGACGACCGTGGCAGTGGTGGCGACCGTCGCTCTCGGCGGCTGCGCGACGCCGCTGAAGGATGAGCGCATGCGGCCCGGCGCGACGACCAGCGCCGAGGTGCAGCAGTACTACGGCCAGCCGACGCGCGTCTGGCCGGAGGCCGACGGCGGCCGCACGCTGGAGTACGCGACGCAGCCCTTCGGCCAGACCTGCTACATGGTCCGTCTGGATGCGCAGGACCGCCTCGTCGGCACGACGGACGGCCTGTCGCCGGCGAGCCGCGAGCGCATCGTGCCGGGCCTGACGACGGAGCAGGTGACGCGCATGCTCGGCCAGGAGCGCAAGCGCATCTTCTTCAGGCTCAGCGGCGAGGACGTCTGGGACTGGAACATCGCGCCGGAGATGAACGGCTACCTGCTGCGTTTCAACGTCCACTTCAAGAACGGCGTGGTGGTGCGCACCTCGCAGAGCGTGGTCTATCCGGATCGGCGTTTCCTGTGGGATGACTGAGAGGCCGCGAAGCAGCGGCGTCGCGCCACCACGACGACTCCGCAACTTCAGGCCAATCGCATAGCAAGACGAGTCATTGAATCGGGTCTCCGTCTTGGGGACGATGTCCATCGCGACGCCCATTCCCCGGGCTGCGAGAAAGGACCTCTCCCGTGACCTCCATTGAAATCCAGCTGCCGCCCCTTCTTGCACACGAGGCGGCGCGCGCCGGCCTGTTCGCGCCAGACCGCCTGGAGACCATGTTCCGCAGACAACTCCACGTCGAAGATCTCCAAGCTTTCTTGAGGGAAGAAGAAACCCTCGAAGAACTGGTCATGCAAGAAATTCAGGTGGAAGTCGATGCGGTCCGGGCAGACAAGCGAACAGCGCAGCGCAGTACGACTCGTGCTTGACACCAATGTCGTCGCTTCCGGCCTCATGTGGGAGGGAGCCACGGCGCGGCTGATGGAGCTCGCGGCCAACGGCCCTCTCCATGTCCAGCTCGTTTGCAGCAGACCGCTGTTGGCGGAGTTGCGAGACATCATCGGGCGTCACAAGTTCTCGAAACGCCTGTTGCTGAAGTCCCGCAGTGCCGACGAATTCGTCGCGGACTATGCCTGTCGCACCACCCTGGTGGCACCGACGGCGATTCCACCCACGGTGCACGAGGATCCTGACGACGACGTGGTTCTGGCGACTGCCCATGCGGGTCGGGCCCATTTGATCGTCACCGGAGACGCTCATCTGCTGAAGTTGGGCCGCTTCAGATTCGTTCCAATCGTGCGCCCCGCCGCCGCCATTGCCATGCTCGGCGGCCCGCCACTGCGCAGAAGGACGCCCCCCTCTCCTCCCAAAGGGGGAACCCCACCCCCACGCCTGTGACGGAATGAATACAGCCCCTGCGCTGTCGTCGCGCTGACGTACGGAGCCGTTCACACCCTCTTTACACTCCCGGGCCAAGAGGGAGAGAAGAGGATGTCGAACCAATCCGTCGGCCTGGCGCCCCGCGCGCTGGCCATGGTCATCGACGGCGTTTTGATGATCGCCGCGAGCACCTTGTTGATGTGGGCCGTGTACGGCGACCCGGTGTCGAAGTGGAACGATCTGCGGCCCGGCACCATCGCCATCAACTGGCTGCTGCCGCTCATCGTCTGCGTCGCGTTCTGGTCCTGGCAGGGCGCCACGCCCGGCAAGCTCGTCGCCGGCATCAAGGTCGTGGATGCCCGCAGCGGCGGGCGCCCGACACCCGCGCAGGCCTTGATCCGCTGGATCGGCTATCTGATCTCGGCGATTCCGCTGTTCGCCGGCTTCCTGTGGGCGCGCATTGACCCCGAAGGCCGCGCATGGCATGACCGTCTGTCCCGCACCGCCGTCGAGCGCAGCCGACCCGCCCCGGCCGACGGCGAAGGCCTGCTCATCGGCTACATCGCCAGCCACTGGCGCGGCGAGCAGAGCCTCGCCCAGAGCTTCTGGATCAACCACGTCCTCCTGACCTGGCCCCTCGCCGCCGGCGTGCAGGGCCTGGTGGCCTGGCTCGCCACGAAGAGCGACGGCCTGCAGGGCGTCGCGATCGCGCTGCTCATCGTCTGGCCGCTGCTGATCCTCGTCGAGATCTGGAGCGCCGTCGGCACCTGGCGATCGGTGCGCGGCTACGTCGACGCCGGCGGGTCCTACCTGATCTCAGGGTTCGCGCGTCTTTCACTGCTGTTGTCATTCCTGCAGATCGCGTTCTCCCTTGCGCTCGGCGTGTTCGGCGAACTCCCCGAACTGTGGAAGCTCGCCCGCGGCATCGATCCGATCGGCAACGTGCACCTCGTCGTCAGTGCCGACGGCCGCACGATGAAGCTCAATGGCCCCATCGGCGCTGGCGATGCGGGCCGACTCGGCTCGCTGCTCGAGGCCTCCCCGGCCGTACGCCTGCTGGAGGTCGCCTCGCCCGGCGGACGCGTGACCGAAGCCGAACGCATGGTCCAACTGATCCGACAACGCGGTGTCGGCACGCGCGCGATCGGCAATTGCGAGAGCGCCTGCACGCTGGTCTTCCTGGCGGGCAACAAGCGCCAGCTGATGCCAGGCGCCCAGCTGGGCTTCCACCGTGCCTCCAGCGGCTCCTTCAATCCGGCCTTCGACGAGATCGCCAATCAGGAGCTTGCACGCACGTACCGCCGCATGGAGCTGCCGGAGGAGTTCATCCAGAAGACGCTCAACACGCCGGCGCGCACCATGTGGTATCCGCCGCCCGTCGAGCTGGTGCGTCACTCGCTGATCCAGCCGCCGCCGAAGACGCTGGACGTCGCCCTGCCCGAAGGGGACAAGCCCGGTGAGTTCGCGCCGCTGAGCGAGTACGTCAACGCACTGCGCGCGAGCGACGCGTGGTTCCGGCTCGACCAGCGCTTCCCCGGTTTGATCGACGATGCGGCGGGCCGCATGCGCGCGGCCCATGTGGGGCTGGCCGGCTCGGAACATGCCGTCGACGGCGCGCAGATCGCGGCCCAGGGCGCGCTCGCACCCAATGTGCGCGAAATGCTGCTCACCGGCTCGCGTGACCTGCGCCGCCGTTACCTGCAAGTGCTGCGCGCGCAGCTGACCGCCGCGCAGGCGCTCGGCGCCGAGACCTGCCAGTCCTGGTTGTCCGGATCGCCGGTACCGCGCCGGCTGCTGCCGGAAGACGCCATGGCGTTGGAGGCCCTCTGGCTGACCGACGCCGCCGGCGAGGCGCTCCCCACGCGCGCCCGCACATCGCAGGCGACGCCGCTGGAACTCGAGGTGGTGAGCCGGACCGTCGGCGCCACCGCTGCGGGCGCGTTCTCCAAGCTGTGGACCGAAGGCACTGCGGGATCCGCGCCCATCACCTGCGAGCGTGCCGGACAGGTGCTCGATCACATCCAGCGTCGCACCGTCGGCGCGCCGCGTGAGCTGGCGGAGCGGGTGGTGTTCCAGAACGCGCGCTGAGCCGGCGACCGCGCGCGGCCTCCACGTCACACCATGAAGAAGGCCCTCGTCAGAGGGCCTTTCCGTTTCCGGGGACCTGAAGCGGCATGTGCCGCGACGGCCAGCGCTGCCGGTCAGTCGTCCTCGCCGAGGCCGGCGGCCGTCTTCGCGCGGATCCGCGCGTGGTGGTAGGCGCCCTGCGGGATGTGCAGCAGGTCGGCGATGCGCCACATCGTGTGGCGCTCGATGTCGCCGAGCTTACCGTCGGCGTAGGCCACGCCCCACATCAGCTCGACCAGCCGCAGCTTCGTCGGCATGTCCCAGCGCTCGTCGACCGGCGAGGTGAAGGCGAACAGGTCGGACGCCGTGCGGGCGGTGCGCTCGGCCTGCGCGGTCAGCGCATCGGCCTCGTCCTCGGACAGCGCGAACAGCGCCGTGAGCGCCTTGTTCACCGCGGCGCGTTCGACGCCGGAGAAATCAGCGTCCGCGCGCATCACCTCGACCAGCAGCACGGCCGCCGCCAGCGGCAGCGACGGCGCGCCGCCCCGCGAGCCGCCGAACGCGTCGTCCGGCGCGAGCGTGTCGAAGAGGTCCATGAGGGACTTGAACATGCCCGAATGGTGGCATGTGGCGGGGCCCAGGGCTTATGCCGTGCTTAAGCCGCTGGCCCTCACCCCGGCCCTCTCCCGCAAACGGGAGAGGGAGAAGGCATGCGGATCACCGCACCTTGCCGTCCTTCCACGCATTCAGCAGCTTCTCGTAGGCGATCGTCTCGCCCTTGGGCTTCTCGTTGGCCAGCTTGGCCCACGGCGCGCCCTTGTCGGACAGCCACTTCTTCGGGTCTTCCTTCTTGTTGAGCTTGGGCGCGCACTTGGCCATGCCCGCACGCTCCAGGCGCGCCATCACGGCGTCCATCTCGTCGGCCAGCGTGTCCATCGCGGCCTGCGGCGTCTTCTCGCCGGTCACCGCCTGCGCCACGTTCTTCCACCACAGCTGCGCCAGCTTCGGATAGTCCGGCACGTTGGTCCCCGTCGGCGTCCACGCCACGCGCGCCGGCGAGCGGTAGAACTCGATCAGGCCGCCGTACTTGTTGGCGTTCTTGGTGAAGTACTCGCTGCGGATGTCGCTGTCGCGGATGAAGGTCAGGCCCTGGATGCTCTTCTTCAGGCTCACCGACTTGGCCGTCACGAACTGCGCGTACAGCCAGGCGGCCGCGGTCCGGTTGGCGTCATGGCCGCTGAAGAAGGTCCAACTGCCCACGTCCTGGTAGCCGTTCTGCATGCCGTCCTTCCAGTACGGACCGTTCGGTCCCGGCGCCATGCGCCACTTCGGCGTGCCGTCCGCGTTCACCACCGGCAGGCCCGGCTTGACCATGTCCGCCGTGAACGCCGTGTACCAGAAGATCTGCTGCGCGATCTGACCCTGCGCCGGCACCGGACCCGATTCCCCGAAGGTCATCCCGGTCGCTTCCTTGGGCGCGTACTTCTTCATCCAGTCGACGTACTTGGTCAGCGCGTAGACCGCCGCCGGCGAGTTGGTCGCGCCGCCGCGCGCCACCGAGGCGCCCACCGGCGTGCACTTGTCGTCGGCGACGCGGATGCCCCACTCGTCGACCGGCATGCCGTTGGGAATGCCCTTGTCGGCCGCGCCGGCCATCGACAGCCATGCGTCGGTGAAGCGCCAGCCCAGCGACGGGTCCTTCTTGCCGTAGTCCATGTGGCCGTAGATCGGCTTGCCGTCCAGCGTCTTCACGTCGTTGGAGAAGAACGCGGCGATGTCCTCATACGCGCTCCAGTTCAGCGGCACGCCCAGGTCGTAGCCGTACTTGGCCTTGAACTTGTCCTGCAGGTCCTTGCGCGCGAACAGGTCGGCGCGGAACCAGTACAGGTTGGCGAACTGCTGGTCGGGCAGCTGGTAGAGCTTGCCGTCCGGCGCCGTCGTGAAGCTGGTGCCGATGAAGTCCTTCAGGTCCAGCCCGGGATTGGTCCACTCCTTGCCCGCGCCGGTCATGTAGTCGGAGAGATTCATGATCTTCCCGTACCGGTAGTGCGTGCCGATCAGGTCGGAGTCCGAGATCCAGCCGTCATAGATGCTCTTGCCCGACTGCATCGAGGTCTGCAGCTTCTCGACGACGTCGCCTTCCTGGATCAGGTCGTGCTTGACGGTGATGCCGGTGATCTCGGCGAAGGCCTTGGCCAGCACCTTGCTCTCGTACTCGTGCGTGGTCAGGGTCTCGGACACCACCGAGATCTCCTTCACGCCCTTGGCCTGGAGCTTCTTGGCCGCCTCGATGAACCACTTCATCTCGGCCGTCTGCTTGTCCTTGGACAGCGTCGACGGCTGGAATTCGCTGTCGATCCACTTCTTCGCCTCGGCCTCGCCGGCCCATGCGGCGTTCGCTCCCAACGCCAGCAATGCGGCCACGGCCAGCGCGGAATACTTGCTCTTGTTCACGCTTGTCTCCTGTGTCTGTCGAATCTCCCCCTGCTTGAGGACGAATCGCGGCTCCGGGGGAACGGGAAAGCCGAATTCCTTGAAGCGCTCAACTACTCGGACAACTGCTCGATCACTGCTGGCTCAACCCTTGCGCAGGATCAGTCCCAGCACCAGCATCGATGCGACGAAGCTGAACCAGACGCTGGGCTCGGCTTCCAGCTGGAACCATTCCATCATCTTCGCGCCCAGGCCGACGAAGGCCAGGTTGATGTACGCCGCCGTCAACAGGCCGATGAACAGCCGGTCGCCGCGCGTCGTGCGCATCGGCAGCCAGCCCTTGCGCAGCGTCGTCGGCGACTTGATCTCCCACACCGTCATGCCGACCAGCATCAACACCACGCAGGTGAAGAAGACGGCCACCGGCGTTGTCCACACCATCCAATCGAACATCGTGGACCTCCTTTAGACGCGACCCATCGCAAAGCCTTTTGCGATGTAGTGACGGACAAACCAGATGACGATCGCGCCCGGCACGATGGTCAGCGTGCCGGCGGCGGCCAGCGTCGCCCAGTCCATGCCGGAAGCGCTGACGGTACGGGTCATCGTCGCGACGATGGGCTTGGCGTTGACGCTGGTCAGCGTGCGCGCCAGCAGCAGTTCCACCCACGAGAACATGAAGCAGAAGAACGCCGCCACGCCCACGCCGGCCTTGATCAGCGGCAGGAACACGGTCAGGAAGAAGCGCGGGAACGAGTAGCCGTCGATGTAGGCGGTCTCGTCGATCTCGCGCGGGATGCCGCTCATGAAGCCTTCCAGGATCCAGACCGCCAGCGGCACGTTGAACAGCAGATGCGCCAGGGCGACCGCGATGTGCGTGTCCATCAGCCCCAGCGTCGTGTACAGCTGGAAGAAGGGCAGCAGGAAGACCGCCGGCGGCGTCATGCGATTGGTCAGCAGCCAGAAGAAGACGTGCTTGTCGCCGAGGAACGAATAGCGGCTGAACGCATACGCGGCCGGCAACGCCACGGTGATCGAGATCACCGAGTTGATGCCGACATAGATCAGGCTGTTGATGTAGCCGCTGTACCAGGACGGGTCGGTGAAGATGGTCTTGTAGCTGGCCAGCGAGAAGTGCTGCGGCCAGAGGCTGAAGCTGGAGAGGATCTCCTCGTTGGTCTTGAAGCTCATGTTGACCATCCAGTAGATGGGCAGCAGCGCGAAGAGCAGGTACGCGATCAGGAAGATCGTGCGCTTGCGGAAACGGCGGTCATCCATGGCCGGCCTCCATCGACTTGTCTTGGGTGCCGAGCGACTGCATCCAGTTGTAGAGGATGAAGCACAACAGCAGGATGATCAGGAAGTAGATCAGCGAGAACGCGGCCGCCGGTCCGAGGTCGAATTGGCCGACCGCCTTCTGCGTCAGGTACTGGCTGAGGAAGGTGGTCGCGTTGCCGGGTCCGCCGCCGGTGAGGACGAAGGGCTCGGTGTAGATCATGAAGCTGTCCATGAAGCGCAGCAGCACCGCGATCATCAGCACGCCCCGCATCTTGGGCAGCTGGATGTAGCGGAACACGGCGAACTTGCTGGCGCCGTCGATGCGCGCGGCCTGGTAGTAGGCGTCGGGGATGGAGCGCAGTCCGGCGAAGCACAGCAGCGCCACCAGCGGCGTCCAGTGCCAGACGTCCATGATGAGCACGGTGATCCAGGCATCGGTCGCGTCGCCGGTGTAGTTGTAGTCGACGCCCAGCGCCTGCAGCGACGCGCCGAGCAGCCCGATGTCCGCGCGGCCGTAGATCTGCCAGATGGTGCCGACGACGTTCCAGGGGATCAGCAGCGACAGGGCGACGATGACCAGCACCAGCGACGAACGCCAGCCCTGCGCCGGCATGGACAGCGCGAGGCAGATGCCCAACGGAATCTCGACCAGCAGCACCGCCAGCGAGAAGCCGAGCTGCCGCAGCAGCGCGCCGTGAAGTTCCTCGTCGCGCATCACCGCGGCGAACCACTCGGTGCCGACGAAGACGCGCCGCTCGGGCGAGATGATGTCCTGCACCGAGTAGTTCACCACCGTCATCAACGGCAGGATGGCCGAGAAGGCCACGCAGATGAACACGGGCAGGACGAGGAACCAGGCCTTCTGGTTGATCGGTTTCATGCGAGGCCCTCCGTGGTCGCCGCGATCAATCGCTCATCGGCGCCGTAGAAGCAGGTGTGGGGATTGAGTACGCGCAACGCCACCGTGGCACCCGGCTCGGGCGGCTGCGCATGAGCGGACAGGCGCGCCTTCAGCGTGTGCGGGCCGACCTTCGCGGTGAGCAACCAATAGGTGCCGATGTCCTGGACCTGGCTGACCACGCCGGTGATCGTGCCCGGCAGCGCGGGGACGCCGTCGCTCACGTCGTCGACCTCCACGTACTCGGGCCGGATGCCCACCATGAACGGCTCCGCGCGCGACAGCGCCGCGCCGGTGCCGGGATCGACCGAGCCGGCGACCGGTTGCCCGGCGACGCTCAGGCCGCCGCCGTCCTCCAGCGCCGCCGGCAGGAAGTTCATGCCCGGCGAGCCGATGAAGTGGCCGACGAAGCGGTGGCTGGGGCGCTCGAACAGCTCGCCGGCCGAGCCGACCTGCACCGCGCGGCCGCGCGTCATCACGACGATCTGGTCCGCGAAGGTCAGCGCCTCGACCTGGTCGTGGGTGACGTAGACCAGCGTGAGCTTGAGCTCGTTGTGGATCTGCTTGAGCTTGCGGCGCAACTGCCACTTCAGATGCGGATCGATGACGGTCAGCGGCTCGTCGAAGAGCACCGCCGACACGTCCTCGCGCACCAGGCCGCGGCCGAGCGAGATCTTCTGCTTCGCGTCGGCGGACAGGCCCGACGCGCGCTGGTTCAGCTGGCCGTTGAGCTCGAGCATCTCGGCGATCTTGCCGACGCGCGCCTTGATCTTGTCGGCCGCCACGCCGCGATTGCGCAGCGGGAAGGCGAGGTTCTCGGCCACCGTCATCGTGTCGTAGATGACGGGGAACTGGAACACCTGCGCGATGTTGCGCTGCTGCGGCGTCAGCGCGGTCACGTCGCGGCCGTCGAAGCGCACGCTGCCCTGCGAGGGCCGCAGCAGGCCGGAGACGATGTTCAGCAGCGTCGTCTTGCCGCAGCCCGACGGGCCGAGCAGCGCGTAGGCGCCGCCGTCCTCGAAGGTCATTTTCAGCGGCAGCAACGCGTAGTCGCTGTCCTCCTTCGGATCGGGACGGTACGCGTGGGCGAGGTCCAGGTCGATGCGGGCCATCAGCGGGCTCCCCGGCGCTCGGGGGCGCGTGTCAGCAGGCCGGCCGCGTCGAAGACGTGGACGTGGGCGGCGTTGAGGTACAGCGTCAGCGGGGCACCGAGCTCGAAGTCGTGCACGCCGGTCAGCTGCGCGACCAGCTCGCCGATCTGCGTGCGCGCGTGGACGAAGGTGTCGGAGCCGGAGATCTCGGCCAGCTCGACTTCGCCCTGGATCGCGATGTCGCCGGGCCGCTGCGTGACGTGCAGCGCGCTGGCGCGCACGCCCACCGTCACGCCGCCCTGCCCCGGCAGCGCGAGGTCGAGCCCGGGCCGCAGTTGCAGCCGGTCGCCCATCCCCTGGGCGATGAGCAGGTTCATCGGCGGGTCGCTGAAGGCGCGCGCGACGCGCAGCGACGCCGGCCGGTGGAAGACCTCGGCCGTCGGACCGTATTGCAGCAGCTCGCCGGCGTCCATCACCGCGGTGTAGCCGCCGAGCTGGAGCGCCTCGGCCGGCTCGGTCGTTGCGTAGACCACCGTCGATTCCCCGGCGGCGAAGAGCTGACCCAGTTCCTCGCGCAGTTCCTCGCGCAGCTTGTAGTCGAGGTTCACCAGCGGCTCGTCCAGCAGCATCAGCGGCGCCTGCTTGGCCAGCGCCCGCGCCAGCGCGACGCGCTGCTGCTGGCCGCCGGACAGCTGGGCGGGCAGCTTGTCGAGGTGCATCTCGATATGGAGCTTGTCGGCGAGCTCGTCCACGCGCCTGCGGATGGCGTCCCGGTCGAGCTTGCCGCGCAGCTTCAGCGGCGAGGCGATGTTGTCTCGCACGCTCATCGACGGGTAGTTGATGAACTGCTGATAGACCATCGCGACGTCGCGCTTGCGCACCGGCCAGCCGGTGACGTCCGTGCCGTCGACGGTCACGGTGCCGTCGCTGGGCTTGTCCAGGCCCGCCATCAGGCGCATCAGCGTCGTCTTGCCGGCCTGCGTCGCGCCCAGCAGCACGGTGACCGCGTTCGGCACCAGCCGCAGGTCCATCGGGTACAGGTGCTGCTGCGCGCCGACCTTGTGGCTCACGCCGCGCAGGCTCAGCTCCATGAAGTCGGCTCCATCGTTGTCTCTCTCTGCAGGTTCTGCATGTCGTTCTTGTCGGTCAGATTCTCATCCGGCGCCCGCGCCGGGGCCAGGTCATGCCGCGGCGGCCGGCGGTTTGACCCAGAGGTGCTCGCGTTCGGCGAACCACTGGACCACCGCCATCCGCTGCGCCTCGGTGTAATGCAGTCCCAGCTTGGAGCGGCGCCACAGCACGTCGTCGGCCGCGCGCGCCCATTCCTCGCGGACCAGGTATTCGAGTTCCGCCTGGTGCAGCCCGGGGGCAATCTCCGGGCCAAGGTCGTCCAGACGCTCCGCGCCGCCGAGCACACGCCCGAGGCGCGCGCCGTAGGCCCGTGCGAGGCGGCGCGCCAGCGACGGCGGCAGCCACGGATGCCGCTGTCCCACGGCGGACAGCAGGCGCTGGAAATCCGTGTCGGGCCGCTGCGGCGCGCCGATCCAGTCGCGCAGGTCGCCGCCGGGCAGATGCGCATGCTCGGTCCAGGCGCGGCGGCGGTCGCCGAGCAGGTCGCCCAGCAGATCGGCCGCATCCTCGGCCAGCTTGCGGAAGGTCGTGATCTTGCCGCCCCATACGCTCAGCAGCGGCGCGCCGCCGTCCGAGTGCGTCTCCAGCAGGTAGTCGCGCGTCACCGCGGAGGGATCGCCGGAGGCGTCGTCCAGCAGCGGGCGCACGCCGGCGTAGGTCCAGACCACGTCCGACGCGGCCACCGGCTCGCGGAAGTAGCGGCTGGCCTGCTCGCAGAGGTAGGCGATCTCGCGCTCGTCGATGCGCGCCTTGCCGAAGCCGGCCAGCGCGTCCGGCGCCAGCTCCACGTCGGTCGTGCCGATCAGCGTGAAGTCGTCTTCGTACGGGATGGCGAAGATGATCCGCTTGTCCGGGTTCTGGAAGATGTAGGCGTGATCGTGCTGGAAGCGCTTGCTCACGATGATGTGGCTGCCCTTGACCAGGCGCAGGCTCTTCGTGGCGAGCGCCTCGCCGCGCGCGGGCGCGGCGACTTCGCGCAGGAAGCCTTCGGCCCAGGGGCCGGCCGCGTTGACCAGCGCGCGCGCCTTCAGCGTGCGGTCGCCGTCGGCGCAGCGCAGCGTCGCGGTCCAGTGGTCGGCGTGTCGCTTCGCGGCGGTGACGGTCGTGCGGGTGTGCAGCACGGCGCCGTGCTCGCGCGCGTCGAGCGCGTTCAGCAGCACCAGCCGGGCGTCGTCCACCCAGCCGTCGGAATAGACGAAGCCCTTGGTGTACTCGGCCTTCAGCGGCTCGCCGTAGGGCGAGCGGCGCAGGTCCACGCCCTCGGAGCCCGGCAGCACCTCGCGCCGCGCCAGGTGGTCGTACAGGAACAGGCCGATGCGGATCATCCAGGCCGGGCGCATCGCCGCGTCGTGCGGCATCACGAAGCGCAGCGGCCACATGATGTGCGGGGCGCTGCGCAGCAGGACCTCGCGCTCCTGCAGCGCCTTGCGCACCAGCGAGAACTCGTAGTACTCGAGGTAGCGCAGCCCGCCGTGGATCAGCTTGGTCGAGGACGAGGACGTGTGCGCCGCGAAGTCCGACGCTTCCGCCAGCACGACCTTCCAGCCGCGGCCCGCGAGGTCGCGCGCGATGCCGGCGCCGTTGATGCCACCGCCGACGACGAGCACGTCGCATTCCCCGTCCGCGCCGGAGAGACCGGACGCATCGCGCGCACCGACGATGCCTGCATCGGGAGCGGCGCGGTCGGCGGAAATCGGGTCGGGGATCGAGGCGGCGGTCAAGGTGTCTCCTTGGATCGAATTGGCCGGACAGTCAAACGGCCACCCTGCTATGGCCGTTGGAAAGTTCGCAATTCTGTTCTTCTTTTTTCTTTTTAGCGCGAATATGCGCGTTTCGACTGAGGGTTAACCCGATCAATTGTTCGTTTCGGTTCCTTTAGCCTGCGCGCCATGAATCCGAACCCCCGTCAGAACGATCTGCTGCAGGAGGTGCGCGCCCATGGATCGGTGAGCGTCGAGTCGCTTGCCGAGAAGTTCGGCGTGACGCTGCAGACGGTGCGCCGCGACGTGCAGCGCCTGGCCGAGGCCGGCCTGGTGCAGCGCTTCCACGGCGGCGTGCGCGTGCCCTCGTCGACCACCGAGAACATCGCCTACCGCCAGCGCCAAGCCATGCAGGCCGACGGCAAGGCGCGCATCGCGCGCGCCATCGCGGCGCGCATCCCGGCCGGCTGCTCGCTGATCCTGAACCTCGGCACGACGACCGAGGCGGTGGCCCATGCGCTGCTGCGCCACAAGGGCTTGCGCGTGATCACGAACAACCTGAACGTCGCGATGATCCTGAGCGACAACCCGGACTGCGAGCTGGTGATGGTCGGCGGCTCGGTGCGGCACCGCGACCGCGGCATCGTCGGCGAGGCGGCGGTCGACTTCATCCGCCAGTTCAAGGTGGACATCGGGCTGATCGGCATCTCGGGCATCGAGTCCGACGGCAGCCTGCGGGACTTCGACTACCGCGAGGTGATGGTGGCGCGGACCATCGTCGAGCACTCGCGCGAGGTGTGGGTCGCGGCGGACGCGACCAAGTTCAACCGGCCCGCGATGGCCGAGGTCGCCCGATTGCCGCAGATCGACGCGCTGTTCACCGACGAGCCGCCGCCGGAGCCCTTCCCCGCGCTGATGGCGGATGCGGGCGTGGAGCTCGTGGTCGCGCCGTAGCATCGCGACACCAAGAACACAACGAACGAGACAAGCCATGACCTACCTGCTCGCCCTGGACCAGGGCACCTCGAGTTCGCGCGCGATCGTCTTCGACGCGCAAGGGCGCATCGTCGCGATGGCGCAGCGCGAGTTCCGCCAGATCTATCCGCAGCCGGGCTGGGTCGAGCACGATGCCGATGAAATCTGGGAGACGCAGCTCTCCGTCGCCCGCGAGGTGCTGACCAAGGCATCGCTGAAAGCCTCGGAGGTGAAGGCGCTGGGCATCACCAACCAGCGCGAGACCACGCTGGTGTGGAACCGCAAGACCGGGCGCGCGATCCATCACGCGATCGTCTGGCAGGACAGGCGCGCCGAGCCGCAATGCGCCGCGTTGCGCGAGCAGGGCCACGGCCCGCGCATCCAGGAGAAGACGGGGCTGGTGGTCGACGCGTATTTCTCGGGCACCAAGCTGCAGTGGATCCTCGACAACGTCAGCGGCGCGCGCGACGCGGCGGAGCGCGGCGAGCTCGCGTTCGGCACGGTCGACAGTTGGTTGATCTGGAAGCTCACGAACGGGGACGTTCACGTCACCGACGTCAGCAACGCATCTCGGACGATGCTGTTCAACGTGCGCGAGAACCAGTGGGATGAAGAGCTGCTCGCGCTGCTGCGCATTCCGAAGTCGCTGCTGCCCGAAGTGAAACCGTCGGCGTCCGAATTCGGGCGCGTGGCGCCGGAGCATCTCGGCACGGCGCTGATGATCGGCGGCATCGGCGGCGACCAGCAGAGCGCGCTGTTCGGGCAGGCCTGCTTCGAAGCCGGCATGGCCAAGAACACCTACGGCACCGGCTGCTTCATGCTGATGCACACGGGTCCGCGCTTCCAGACCAGCGCGAACGGGCTGATCACGACGAGCGCGGCGCAGATCGACGCGACGCCGCAATACGCGCTGGAGGGCAGCGTGTTCATCGGCGGCGCGGTGGTGCAGTGGCTGCGCGACGGGCTGAATGCGATCAAGGGCAGCGGCGAGGTGCAGGGCCTCGCGGAGAGCGTGCCCGACGCGGGCGGCGTGATGTTCGTGCCGGCCTTCACCGGCCTCGGCGCGCCGTACTGGGACGCGGAAGCGCGCGGCGCGATCGTGGGTCTGACGCGCGGCTCGACCGTGGCGCACATCGCGCGCGCGGCGCTGGAGAGCATCGCGTTCCAGAGCGCGGCGCTGCTGCAGGCGATGAGCCGCGACGCCGTGGCGGCCGGCGGCGCGCCGGTGAGCGAGTTGCGCGTCGACGGCGGCGCGTGCGTGAACGACCTGCTGATGCAATTCCAGGCGGACCTGCTCGGCATCCCGGTCGTGCGTCCGAAGGTGATCGAGACGACGGCGCTCGGCGCGGCCTACCTCGCCGGCCTCACGGCGGGCGTCTACGGCAACCTCGGCGACATCGGCCGCAACTGGCAGACGGAACGGACCTTCCGCCCGACCATGTCGCGCGACCGCGCAGAGACGCTGATGGCGCAGTGGGAACGCGCGGTGAGACAAGCCTCCGCGCGCTGACCGGACCCCTCTTCGGAAGGCCCCATTCAGGGGGTCAGGTCTTCACCCCTCAATGGGATCAGAACCCTATCGATTCGCCGGCACCCAGCAGCGTCAGAACGCCCAGCACCGCAAAGATGATCGCCGCGATCCCGTGAACCAGTCGCACCGGCATCTTGTGCGCGAGCTTGTCGCCCACGAAGACCGCCGGCACGTTGGCGATCATCATGCCGAAGGTCGTGCCCGCGACCACCGGCCACAGGTCGTTGAAGCGCGCCGCGAGCGCCACCGTCGCGATCTGCGTCTTGTCGCCCATCTCCGCCAGGAAGAAGGCCACGATCGTCGTGCCCAGCACGCCCAGGCGGAACTTGCCGCCCGTCTCCTCTTCATCGATCTTGTCGGGGATCAGCGTCCACGCCGCCATCGCGATGAAGCCCACGCCCAGCACCCAGCGCAGCGTCTGCGCCGACACCTGCGTCGTGATCCAGCTGCCGACGGCACCGGCGCACGCGTGATTCACCAAGGTCGCGATCAGGATGCCCAGCACGATCGGTCCCGGCTTGCGGAAGCGCGCCGCCAGGATGAAGGCCAGCAATTGGGTCTTGTCGCCGATTTCGGCGAGGGCCACGAGGCCGGTGGAGATGAGGAAGGCTTCCATGAAAGACTCAGCGGCCGAGACATACCAATGACCATGTCGCCGCCGGCCGCAAAAGTCCGGGGACATGGTCAAAGGTCTCGCCAGGCTGGGAACCCGTGGGTTCCTGGCTACCTCGCGCCATGAGCCAAGGCTCAAGTCTGTTGACGCGGGTCTGCTGAATCGGCCTGCCGCCCAAGAGGCCTTCCAAAAGGCCGGGCGACGGGCGGGGTGCAGCGGCTACTCCCCAATGACAGCCCGCATTGTAGTCGCTGCCAGCCCCGGCCACGCGCGCTGCGCCGGCCCTGGCGGGCCCGCATCGCCCAGCAGCAGCAGATGTGTGCGGGTATCGCGCCAGCTGGACGCCATCAGCAGCTGAAGCACCGGCGCGCTCACCGCGTGCAGGCGCTGCGGCCACAACACGCAATCCTCGAGCTCGCCCACCGCCAGCGCCTGCGCCAGCAGCGCATCCGGCGCCTCGGCGAGCTGGAACTCCCACTCGCCTTGCGCCAGGGCCTGCGCGAGCGCCAGGTCCTCCGGCGTCACCGCCTCGGCCGCAAGCAGCGGCAGTTGCTCGCGCAACAACGCGAGCTGGTCCGGCACCGTCGACACCGGCAGCGTCACGCTCAATCGCCAGCACAGCGCCCCGTTCAACGATTCGATCTCGCTCTCCCACGGCCAGGGCAGCCGCGCCATCAGCCGTTGCTGCATCAGCGTGCGTGCCAGCTCGCGCAACGCGGGTGGCGTGCCGCGCGGCACCGGTGTCTGCACGACCAGCCGGCAACCCTGACCCTGCGGCAACGGCAGGAACTGCGCGATCGCCGGCGTGGGCGCCGCGGCCGGCAGCGACACCGCCGGCGTCGCACCGGTCGGTGGCACCTTCGCCACGCGCCAGCTACCCATGAAGTCTTCGGCCAAGCCGCGCGCCGTCTGCAGCGTCAGGTCCCCGGCAAAGAGCAGCACCGCGCGCTCCGGCCGCCAGTACTGGCGATGGAAGGCCAGCACGTCCTCGCGCTTCAGCCGCTTCAGGCTGGCCGAGGTCTGCACCGGCTGCGCGCGGCCCCGGAACTGCCGCCGCGCCGCCCACGGCGCCAGCAGCAGCGCATCGGCACGCCGCAGCACCAGTGCATCGATGGCGCGGCTGCGGATGTGCTCCAGCGATTCGAAGGCGAGCAAGGGCCGTTGCGTCAGGTCCGCCAGCAGGTTGACCGCGTCGTCGCATTGATCGGGCAAGGCCTCCAGCGCGATCTCCGCCGTCGACGGCGTCAACTCCAGTCGCAGCGGCAGACCCAGCAGATCGCCCGCATAGGCGATGTCGGCGGATTCCATCTCCTCGCCGTCGCGCTTCGCGCCTTGCGCGAGCATGGCCAGCGCCACTTCCGCCAGGCCATCCTTGCCCGCCGGGTCCCGCAGCCAGCCACCCTCCCCGATCAGGCGGATCGCCGTGCGCGGCGCACCGGGCCGCGGCAGCACGAGGACGCGCAATCCGTTCGCGAGCTTCGTCTGTTCGAGTGGCAAGGGCTGCGGCGCGGGCGCGGGCGGCGCCTCGGGCGGTCGATCGAATCCGTCCTGCGCCAACGCCGGCCAGGCGGCCGACCCCGACACGATCGCAGTGCCGAGCATCAGCCCGCGGCGGTGCAGATCGACCGTCATGCGGCGACTCCCGCGGCGGCGCCGATGTCCGCCAGCAGCGTCAGCGCCGGCGCCTGCACGACCTGCTTGCGCCAGAACTGCTGCACCTCGGCACTGCTCAGCTTGAGCCACGCGGCCATGTCCCTGGCCGGCGCTCCGGCGTCGCCCCGCACCGCCCAGGCCGTGCCGAGCGACCGCGCGAGGCGGTCGGCGGTCCAGTCGGCCGACAGCGTCTGACGCCGCAGCAGCGCCTTGGCCTTGTTGAGTTCCTCGTCGGTCACCGGCTCGTCGGCCAGGCGCAGGACTTCCTGCTGCAAGGCCTGCGCCACCGGCGCGGCGGTCTGACCGTGCGCCGCGAGCGCCTGCGCGACCAGCAGTCCCGCGTCGCGGTGCACGTCCAGGCGCAGGCTGAGCTGATGCGCCAGCGCCTTCTCGTCGACCAGCGTGTCGATCAGCCGGCCGGAACGGCCCAAGCCCAGCAGCGAATGGGCCAGCTGCCAGATCGGCATGGACGGATCGTCGGCGCGCGGCACCTGCCAGATGAGCGCGGCCGCCGGCAGCGGCGCCTGCGCGAGCGACAGCTTCAGTGTCTGGCTCTGGGGCCGGCGCGCCTCGCGCATCTCGCGCGGCTCCGCACCGGACAGTGACGGCGACGATGAAGACGGCAGCGTTGCCGAAGCCGACGAGGAAGCCGAAGAGGAGGCTGAAGAGGCCGTCGTCGTCGAGATCGAGTTCGAAGACAGTTGCGCCGGCATCGGCGGCCGGATCGAGCCGAAGTAATGCAGCACCCAGCGCGCCACCGCCGCCTCGTCGAAGGCGCCCGTCACGACGAGCAGCGCGCGGTCGCAGCCGAAGCGGTTGGCATGGAAGGCGCGAACGGCGTCGATGTCCAGGTCCTTGAGCTGCTCCGGGTCGCCGAGCGCGCCGCGCTGGTACGGATGCGTCAGGTAGCCGTGGCGCTGGACGGCCAGATCCAGCCGCGCATACGGATTGAGTTGCGGCTCCTGCACCGCCTGACGCAGCTGCTGCCGCGCGGTGGCGAGCGTGTCGGGCTCCAGCCGGGGGTTGCTCATGCGTTCGGCCTCGGCCCACAGCACGCGCTCGAGCTGGTGTGCGGGCACGACGGTCTGCAGCGCGGCGAAGTCCTCGTCGATCTCGATCCCGCTGCGGCCGCCGGCCGAGGCGACCAGCCGGTTGAACTGCCCCGGCTCCAGGTAACGGCTGGCACCGGCGACGAGTCGCAGCACCAGGTGCGTCATGCCGCTGCGGCCGGTGGGATCGTCGCGGCCGCCGCAGCGGTAGACCACGCGCACCGCCGCCTGCGTACCCGCGACCGGGCGCGCCAGCCAGAGCAGGCCGTTGGGCAGCCGTTGCGGCTCGAGGGACGGGGCACTCGTGGGCGCACTCATATGGGCGGCAATCCTAGCTGCCAATCCGCTGTCAGCAGCCGGTCCGCATCATGGACGCGACATCGTCCTACAGGTCGGCCCACCCGAATCGGGGGCCCCGGAGGGGCGATGAGGAGCCCGGCCCACGCCGGTGCCCCGCACGAAGGGGACAAACGCCCCGCCGTCATCGTCGATCCACGGAGAGCCCGCCATGAGCGCCATGAACTTCGCCTACACGATCGTCTACGTCGAGGACGTGGGTGCGTCGCTGGACTTCTTCGAGCGCGCCTTCGGCCTCCGGCGACGTTTCCTGCACGAGTCCGGCGCCTACGGCGAACTGGAGACCGGCGCCACGACGCTGTCCTTCGCCCGGCACGACATCGCGCGCGGCAACCTCGGCCAGGACTACCGGAAGGCCGAGGACGGCACGCCGCTGGGCATGGAGATCGGCTTGTCCACGCAGGACGTCCCCGCCGCCTACGCCCTGGCGCTGGCCGCGGGCGCGCAAGGCCTGACCCCCCCGACGACCAAGCCCTGGGGCCAGGTGGTGGCTTACGTCCGATGCCCCGACGGGTCGCTGGTCGAGATCTGCACGCCGATCTGACGCGGACTAAGCCTCGTCCCTGGCGCCAGGCCGCGGTTCGACCACGATCCGCGCGTGGCGCTGGAAGGTGAAGTACGCCCAGGCCCAGTCCGCGAAGACGCGGACGCGGTTGCGGAAACCGATCAGGAAGTACACGTGCACGAACAGCCAGAACAGCCAGGCGGAGAAACCGCTGAACTGGATCGACCCCAGGTCGGCGACCGCCGCCTTGCGGCCGATCGTCGCGAGGTTGCCGTAGTCCATGTACCGGAACGGCGGCTCCGAGCGCCCCTGCATCCGCGCCAGGATCTGTCGCGCGGCGTGGCGGCCCGCCTGCTTGGCGCCGGGGCTCACGCCGGGCACCGGCTTGCGGCTGCCGTCCTTCTCGAGGCTGGTCGCCGCGGCCATGTCGCCGACGACGTAGATCTCCGGATGGCCGGGGATGTTCATGTACTCGTCGACGACCACGCGCCCGGCGCGGTCCAGCGGCACGTCCAGCGTGCGGGACAGCGGCGATGCAGCCACGCCGGCCGCCCAGACCTTGGTCCGCGACGCGATGCGTTCCTTGCCGCCGTCGGCGGTCTGGAGATCGACGCCCTCCTCGTCGATGCCGACGACGCGGCAACCGGTCCGCACCACCACGCCGATGCGCTCCAGCTGCGCCTGGGCCTGCGCCGACTGCGCCGGCTTGAACGCCGCCAGGATCCGGTCCGAGCCCTCGACCAGCAGCACCTGCGCGCGGCTGGGATCGATGCGGCGGAACTCGTCGCGCAACGTGTGGCGGGCGATCTCGGCCAGCGTGCCGGCCATCTCGACGCCGGTCGGCCCGCCGCCGATGACCACGAAGTTCAGCCACGGCGCGCGGCTGGCGGCGTCAGGCAGCGTCTCGGCGCGCTCGAACGCGCTCAGCAGCCGCGCCCGGAGCTGGAAGGCATCGGCCAGGGTCTTCAATCCGGGCGCATGCGCCTGCCACTGATCGTTGCCGAAGTAGCTGTGCGTCGCGCCGGCGGCCACGATCAGATGGTCGTAGGCGAAGCGTTGACCGTCGGCGAGCACGACTTCCCTCGCGTCCTTGTCGATGGCCTCGACGTCGGCCATCAGCACGGTGAGATTGCGCTGATGGCGCCGCATGTGGCGGATCGGCGAGGCGATCGACGGCGCGGACAGTCCCGCCGTCGCGACCTGGTACAGCAGCGGCTGGAACAGGTGGTGGTTACTGCGATCGATCAGCGTGACGCGGACCGGCGCGCCGTCGAGGACCTTGGTGGCCTCCAGGCCGCCGAAACCGCAACCGACGATCACGACATGGGGGAGCGCAACATGTGGGTCAGCCATGCAACACATCGTAGCGGGGATGACGACCTGGACAGGTCATGTCCATCGCTGACAATCGTCCGATGCGCCGCGCCGACCGCCTGTTCCAGATCGTCCAACTCATCCGTGGACGCCGTCTCACCACCGCCGAGTTCCTCTCCCAGCGGCTGGAGGTGTCGATCCGCACCGTCTACCGTGACGTCGCCGCGCTGCAGCAGCAGGGCGTGCCGATCGACGGCGAGGCGGGCGTCGGTTACCGCATGCGGGTGGGCTTCGAGTTGCCGCCGCTGATGTTCAGCGCCGAGGAAGCCCAGTCGCTGGTCGCCGCGGTGCGGCTCGCGCAGCCGCAGCTGGACGCGGTGCTCGGCCAACGCGCCGAGGAGGCGCTCGGCAAGATCTTCGCGGTGCTGCCCGGCTCGGCCCGCGCGGCGGCGGAAAGCCTCACGGTCTACGCGCCGCAGCGCGGCCTCGATGCCGCCACGCGGGAACGCCTCACGCACCTGCGCCAGGCCACCGAATCGCGCACCAAGCTGCGCCTGCACTACCTCGACCTCAGCGACCAGACCAGCACACGGCTCGTGCGGCCGCTGGCCTGCTTCTTCTGGGGACCGGTGTGGACCTTCTCGGCCTGGTGCGAGTTGAGAGAGGACTTCCGCAGCTTCCGCGTCGACCGCGTGCAGCAGCTCGAGCTGACGGAGGAACGTTTCCGCGATGAGCCGGGCAAGACCCTCGCCGACCTGCAGCGGCGCGAGAACGCGCGCGAGAACTGGGCCTAGGCCAGGCGGATCAGCGGACCGCCACGCCCTGCGGCAGCACCGCGGCGCGCGGACGCCAGCGCAGCAGCGGCGCCTCGATCCAGCGATGGAACGGCAGCGCGGCCAGGTTGCTCAGGAACCAGGCGGCCACCAGCGCCAGCGGCGCGAGCGCGTCCAGCATCGGCGCGGGACTCTCGGCGCGGTGCTCGTAGATCGCGTTCACGAGCAGGCAGACCGGGAAGTGCACCAGGAAGAGCGCGTAGGCGTGACGCGCCATCGACTGCACCGGCGCCTGCCCGTGCCGTTCGAACCACGCCGGCAGCGTGCCGCGACGCCACAGCACGATGACCACGGCCGTCAGCGCGGCGACGACCAGACGCTCGCGGAACTGCAGCGCGAGCGCGGCGACCATCAGTCCCCCCAGCGCCAGCAGTGCGGCGCGACGCGCGGCCGGCGCCCAGCCCTGGCACCAGCACAGCAGCACGCCCAAGCCGTAGGCGCCGAAGAAGTAGATCGCGTAGGCGTCCATGTCGGCCATGCGATTGAACTTCAGCAGCGACGCGGCGCAGAGCGCGCCGACGACCGCCGGCGCCATCCACTGCCGCGACGCGCGCGTCAGCGGCAGGCAGCGCAGCCCCCACATCACCAGCAGGAGCAGCGCGAAGAGCTGGAAGTCGATCGCCACGTACCAGGCGCCGACGGTCAGCGCCTCGACCGACATCAGGTCGTGCAGCAGCAGCGCATGAGCCAGGATCTGCGTGAGGTGGACCTGGGTCGGCACCAGTTCCGGCAACAGCGGCTGGACCAGCCACGACGCCAGCAGCGTCAAGCCGACCGCCGCCATGAACGGCGGCACCAGGCGCCAGTAGCGCTGCGCCAGCAGGGCCGGCGCCGAACGGCGCAGCTGCGGCTCCTGGGCCGAGAGCGCCCGCGCGCTGAGGTAGCCGCCCAGGACCAGAAACACCTGCACGGCCATGCGGCCGTAGTCGTAGAGCCATCCCGACAGCAACGGGAACAGGCCGTGCATCGCCTCCGCGATCGGTCCGTAGACCGACAGGTGATGCAGCACGATCAATTGCGCGGCGGCCGCGCGCAGCGCGTCCAGCGGGAAGAGGCGAGAGGCCATCAGGGGGCGGCGGATTCGGTCGCCGAGAGGCCCAGAGGACGCATTCGGCGGAAAACGAAGCGGCCACCGCGAGGTGGCCGTTGAATTGCGCCGGATTCTATAAGCGAATCAACAAGTTACATCGGCGCACAAGTGCGATGACGATCGCGTGACGCCCGGGCGTCGGCCTCAGCGCTTGTCGCGGGGGCGTGGCGGACGCGGTTTCGGCACGGGAAACAGCGTCCCGTTGAAGATCGCCGCGAACCAGCCGAGGTACCAGTCGACCAGCCGCTGCGGCCACGGCTTGGGGGGCGCTTTCACTGGCAGGGGACGGTCGGAGGGATGCCGGCGCTCGACGGCGGCGGCGAAGTCCGTGAGCCGCGCGCGGAGCGCCTGCAGGCCGGCCACCTTCGACGGCGTCGCGGCCTCGGCCTGGATCACGAGCGCCACGTGCAGCAGCGCGCGGTCGTCGCCGAGCAACTCCAGCCGCAGTTGCGCCTGACCCGTCACTGCGCCCGTGCGGGGCCCGCGACCCTCGAAGCTCAGACGCAGGCGGCTGGGCGCGTCGAGATCGAGTTGCAGCATGCGGCCCTCGAATCCCGGCAGCGACAGCGCAAAGACGCCCGGCGCATCGCCGGCCTGGAGGCTGGCGCCCTCGGGCAGGCTGTCGGCGAGCAGGGTCAGGTCGTGCAGCGTCTTCCAGGCCAGGGTCTGGGGGACGGGCAGGACGAGATCGTCGTTGAGGGCGAGCGTGGGCATTGGCGGGATTGTGGACCCGTCCGCGCGATCACGCGGACATGCGCGCGGTCCGACGCAGACGGGAACGAAATTCGCTATGGTGCGCGCATGGACAACATGGACCTGCAGGTGCTGCGCCAGGTGCAGCAATGGACAGACGCCGATCAGCGCGTCGTGCTCGGCACCATCACGCGGACCTGGGGCTCGGCGCCGCGGCCGGTCGGATCGATCGTCGCGGTGCGTTCTGACGGACTGATCACCGGATCGGTCTCCGGCGGCTGCATCGAGGACGACCTGGTCGCGAAGATCCGCGAGGGCGCGCTGACCTTGAAGACGCCGGAGCTGATCCGCTACGGCGTCGGCGCGGAAGCGGCGCAGCGCTTCGGGCTGCCCTGCGGCGGCACGCTGGAGCTGATGCTGGAGCCGGTCGGGGCGCACTCGGCGATCGCGCCGCTGCTGGAGCGGCTGTCACGCGGCGAGCGCGTGCTGCGCACGCTCGACCTGGCCACCGGTGCGGTCTCGCTGGCGGAGCCCGGCGAGCATTCACGCGACGGCGCGGACCGGCTGGTGCTGAGCGACGCGCTGCTGGTGACGCACCATGGCCCGCAATGGCGGCTGCTGATCATCGGCGCGGGGCAGATGAGCCAGTACCTGGCGCAGATGGCGCTGGCGCTCGACTACCAAGTACAGGTCTGCGACCCGCGCGACGACTACCCGTGGACGCTGATCGCCGCGCCGCTGACGCGCGAGATGCCGGACGATGTCGTTCAACGGCTGAAGCCCGACGGCCACACGGCGATCGTGGCGCTGACGCACGACCCCAAGCTCGACGACCTGGCGCTGATGGAGGCGCTGCGCGGCCCGGCGTTCTACGTCGGCGCGATCGGCTCGCGCGTGAACCAGGCCAAGCGCCGCGCGCGGCTGAAGGAGCACTTCGACCTGACGGACGCGCAGCTGGATCGGCTGCACGGCCCGGTGGGCCTGCACATCGGGGCCCGCACGCCGCCCGAGATCGCGCTGGCGATACTGGCGCACATGACCGCGGAGCGGTATGGCGTGCAGGTCAGCAGCAGCGCGACGCCAACGGATGGGAGCGAGGCGGGGTGCGTGGTGTGAACCAGACGTGCGTTGATCCGATGGTCGCTCCCCCCGCTCAGGCGGGTTGCGACGCCGACCGGCCAGATTCCCAGGCCGCGGCCATCGGCAGCAATGCCGCCGCCGCCCAGCTCGCCACGGCGCCTCGCGCAGCGAGGCTGACGCACAGCGCGGGCAGGCCGCGCACCACCTGCCCGGTGTTCTGGATGTGCAACTCCAGACGTGCCATCTCGCGTCGACGCTCGAAGGCCGCGCCGGACCAGGCGGTCAGCCACGCCGCAGGCATCAGCGCCGCGGGTCCTTGCAATCGGACGCCGTCACGCGCCGCGGCTCTCAGCACACCGCGCAGCGCCGGCAGGTCGCGCCAGGCGCCGAGGCTCGCCGCCGTCGCGACCGGCATCGCGTCGATCGCGCGAAGTTCGGCCCGCGCGGGCATCGCTGCCGGCAGCCGGAAGTCCCAGGCGAGGCCGAGACGCTTCAGCAGCATCAGCATCCACCAGCCCGGGTCGAACTCGCCCGGATAAAGGCCCAGTCGCGCGGAACCGGGGAAGGCATGGTGGTTGTTGTGCCAGCTCTCGCCCATCGTCAGCAGCGAGGTCCAGCGGATGTTGCGCCCCTGGACGGCGGCGCCTTCGACCTCGTGATGCATGCCGCCCGCGTTGTGGGCGAAGTGCCCGATCAGCCAGTGCCCGACGACCCCGGCGCAGATCCGCGCGCACACGCCCCAGCAGACGAAGGCCCAGCCGCCTGCGGCGTAGAGCAGCAGCGCCGGCGGCAGTTGCTGCAGCATCCAGGTGCGTTCCAGCAGACGCAGGTAGCGGTCATCGGCGATGCGGGGCTCCAACTCGATGCGCGGCTCGCGCGCAAGGCGCAGCTCGCAATGCAGCTGCCACCAGCCGTCGCGCCAGAACGAGGCGCCGTGACGCAGGTAGGGATGGCAATCAGGGAGGCGCTGCGCGAAGTCGCGCAGCTCGTGCTGGCGCAGCAGTCCCAGCGGACCCGCGAGCCCCACCTGGACGCCGAACCAGATCAGCAAGCGCTCGAGCCAGCGCGGCGCCTGGTAGCTGTCGTGGATCAGCTTGCGATGGCTGCCGAGCGAGTGGCCCAGCAACAGCACCGCGACCGTGGCCAGCACGAACACCAGCACGGCGGGCCAGGACAGGAAGAACCAGGCGCCGACGAGCGCGCCCGCCAGATTCGCGATCAACCAGAACGACTTCACCGGCGAATAGCGGACCTCGCCGATGAGGACATCTTCTGGCGCATCGACATGCACGCGGTGGCCGTCGAGGGAGTCAGGGGCGGCGAATGGCATGGGGGTCTCCGGGATCAGCCCTTGGCAGACTTGGCTCGTTTGGCGGCTGCGACGGTCTTGACGGCCTTCGTGACCTTCACCGTCTTTGCGGAAGTTGATGGCGCCGCGGCTTTGCTCGCACTGGCGCGCGCCTTCGCCTCCTGCTTGAGCGGCCGGCCGACCGGACAGACCTCCAGCGCGTAGCCGGTCAGGCTGTTGACGAGGTTGTCCGGGTTCAACCGGTACAGGACGAACTGCCCCTGGCGCTCGCTGCTGACGAGCCCGGCCAACTCGAGGATGGAGAGATGGCGGGAGATCGCCGGCGCGCTCATGTTGAAGCGCTCGGCCAGCGCGCTCGTGCTCAGTTCGCCGCCGGAGAGGTAGGCGAGGATCTGACGGCGCGGCCCGGAGGCCAACGCTTCGAAGACGCGATCGAGTAGCATGAGAATCAGCTATTAAGCAATTTGTTAATAGCTTATCTCCAACGCAAGTCGCCTGACAAGTGGAAGATTGAAATGACAAAGGGCCAGCACTTGCCTGGCCCTTGTTCGACGTCAAAGCCCTCGCAGAGGGCGACATTCACCGCATGCTGTATCCGCGCCCATCCATGCAAGCCTCCACCGCGCGGTTGAACACGCCGGCGTCGTTCATCGACGAGGGTTGCGTCGTCGCCCAGCGGTTGCATTCCTGGCGGTCGGCCTCGGTCTGCGCGGCCGACTGCCCGTTGCGCGGATAGATGATCGGATCGGGCCGCGGCGGCGCGACCGGCGCCGGCGTCGCCGCGTCGGCACCCGGCGGCGGCGCGACGACCACGTAGCCCGGTCCCGGCGAGGCCACCGTGTAGTAGGCGCCGTTGGCGTAGTAGTACGGGTAGCCGCCGATGCGCAGCGTCACGTAGGCGCTCGGCAGGATGGGGACCACGAAGCCCAGCGGCGGCGCGATCACGCGGAAGCTCGGGCCCCACGGCTGGTACCAGACGCCGCCGTGGTACCAGTAGCGGTTGCCCACGAACACCGCGCCGCCCGGCAGGCCGCGCGCGACATAGCCCGGCGCGGGGTAGTAGTGGTCGTGGTGGTAGCGGCTGTCCAGGCGCAGGCCGATGTCGACACGCGCCCCGCCGCCGCCGTGATGCTGCGCGGACGCCAAGCCCGCGGACAGGGCCAGCGCAACGGGAATCAACCAACGAAGCTTGTTCAGGCTGCTCATGATCTGCTCGCGCCGTCCATCGGCGCCCAAAAAGTCCAGATGGCTTATTCAACGCCGCAGCACTCGGCCACGTCTACGGAAGGGAGTTTCGCCGGGGTAAAGAACCATTGCTTCGAAGGCCCCGTGCAAGCTTGCAAACACGTCGCGACGCCGGCCCGGCGGCCGACCACGTCCGCGGATCGGCGATGATTCGCGCCGCCTGGCGCCTCCCCCGTCAAGGCACGCCTCCACGAGAGATTCACGAGACATTCACGCCGCCGCCACGCGCCGCCCCGACGCCATGATCGAGCTCTACTACTTCCCCAGCAACGCCAGCTTTGCGCCCCACGTCGTCCTGCATGAACTGGGCATCCCGTTCCAGCTCCGGCTCGTCGACCGCGACAAGGACGAGCACAAGTCGCCCGCCTTCCTCGCGATCAATCCGAACGGCCTGCTCCCCGCGATGCGCGACACGCGCCAGTCCGAAGGCGACGGTGCGGGCAACAGCGAACTCGTGCTGTTCGAGACCGCCGCGATCCTGCTGCACCTCGCCGACACGCACCCCGATGCCGGCCTCATGCCCCCGCTGGGCAGCGCCGAACGGGCGCACGCCTACAAGTGGCTGATGTGGCTGACCAACACGCTGCAGCCCACCGTCATCGCCTACTACTATCCCGATCGTTTCGTCGCGCCGGGGAACACCGCCGGCAGTGCCGAGGTGAAGGCCCAGGCGCAGGTCCGCGCCGGCGCGCAGCTGGATCTGCTCGCCGCCGAATTCGAACGCCACGGCGGGCCGTTCATGCTCGGCGAGCGCTATTCGGTGCTGGACGCCTTCGCGTTCATGCTCTGCCGCTGGACACGCAACTTCGCCGATCCGGCGCGCAACCGGCCGGCCCTGGCCGCGTTCCTCGAACGCATGGCGCAACGTCCCGCGCTGCAGCGCGCGATCGAAACCGAGAAGCTGCCGAAGCCCTGGTTCTGAGGGCTCAGCGCGCGGGCAGCGCCCGCAGGTAGTCGTAGAGCCGCTGCGCGATCGCCGCGCGATCGGCCGCCGTCATCGCTTCGGACAGCGGCGGCATCGTCGTGCCGGGTCGCACCGCGGCGGGGTCGAGCAGCCAGCGCTTCCACGCCGCGGCGTCATAACCCTGGACGACCACGTCGAGGTCCAGCGGCATCTTGTCGCCGCCATAGCCGCGAATGCGGTGGCAGCTCAGGCAGTGCGTGCGGGCGAGGTCCGCCGCATCGGCGTACTTCGCCGCCAGGCCGCCGGGCAACAGCGCGCGCGTCGAGGACGGTCCCACGCTCACCGACGCGACCTGGTACGGCCACAGTGCGCCGCCCTCGGCCTGCAAGGCCTTCGACCCGCGGTTGTCCCAGACCAGATAGAAGGGACCGAGCGGAACCTGCTTCTCGCCCTGCAGATGGTTGTCGACCTGGAAGGCCTGCCCGTCGGCGCGTGCATGCACCAGCCACGCGCGATGCTGCGCGAAGCGCTCCACCGGGATGCGGGAGACGAAGCCATCCAGCGCGCGGAACTCGAGCTCCTGACCTGGCGCCCGCCAGCCCTTCCCGAGCACCGCCGTCAGCACGGCATCCGCCGGAAAACCGACATAACGCACTTCAGGCATGCGGCCGTCGCGAATCAGATGGGGCTCGAGGACGGCGACCGTCACCGCGGCGCCGTTCCGCGTCGACGATTTGTCCGCGCTCTTTTCCTTGCTGCTGTCCGCCTGCAGGCTCAGCTGTCGGCTGAGCTCGGCGGGCTTCGGCAACTCGACGGCGAGCGCCGGCATCGCGGCCCATGCGCTCGACATCACGACTGCCGCAGCAATCGCGCGGGTCACTCGCATCGCGTTCATGGCTTGAGGATCAGCATCCCGCGGGAGTGTGCTTGCACGTCCGATTCGTTCAACCACTCGCGGCGGTACTGCCCCTTGGCCAGCAGCTCGGCTTGATCGCTGTAATGCGCATCCGGCCAGACGCCGCTCTGTCCCACCGGGTTGACGCCGAGCGCCTCCTGCGGCCGCGCGAAGTCGATCAGCCGTCGCGTCGACGGCCCGTAGACCACGCCCCACGGCGCGCTGCCGTTGCGCTGCGCGAGGTTGTTGGGCACCTCGTGGCCGCCGGGCACCGGGAACGGGCCGACGTTGAACAGCTTGTCGAGCGGCTTCTGCTTGCCCAGCGGATGTTCGTGCGTCAGCGTGTGGACGCTGTCCCAGCGCCAGGCCGTGCTGTCGGGCCCGAGCGTCATGCTCAGGTGCGCGACCGCCGCCTTCCAGGCACGGCGCACGATGTCCGTCTGCGTCTCGCGCTGCGGCGTCGAGCGGTCGTCCCACCAGGGCGAGTCGGTGTCCGCCGTCAGCTTCGGCAGCGCCTGATCCAGCGCGCGCGTGCGGCGCAGGTTCTCGAACTGCGCGTCGCCCAGTTCGTCCTTCATCGCCGCGCGCAGCAGTTCCGCCGCGAACTGCTGGAACAGCACCGGCGCCACGGCGTCGGCCTTGTAGGCGCCGTTCCAGCGCACCAGCGCCTCGACCAGCGACTGCTCCTCGGCCGAGGCCGAGCCGCGCAGCAATGGGATGATCGGCCGCAGCACGCGCGGGCCGTAGTCGGTCTGCACGTCGAGCTGCAGCGCCTGGCTGTTGTGGATGTCCCAGCGCTTGCCCTGGTTCAACAGCGCGTCGAGGCGGATGCCCCGCTCGGCCAGGTTGTAGTAGCCCGGCACCGGCGTGTCGCCCGCCGGCTGGAAGTTGGCGGAAACGATGTAGCCGCGCGCCGGATTCTCCTCGTGCGGATTCGCGGAGAAGGGCAGGAACCCGGGCTTGTCGGCCTCGTCCGTCGCGCCATCGAGCACGAAGGTCGGGTTCACGCCCTCGGGCCGGATCGGCAGCTTCGCCGCGGCCCACCAGGCGATGTCGCCGGCCGCGTTGGCCCAGACCACGTTCAGGCCCGGCGCGTGGATCAGGCTGACCGCTTCGCGCGCCCGGTCCAGCGTGTCCGCGCGGCCCAGCTTGTAGAAGCCGTCGATCACCGGGTTCTCGGTCTCCAGGAAGGCCCACCACATCGCCACCGGGCGCTCGCCGCGGTCGCCCGGGATCGCGTCGTTGACGATGGGGCCGTGCGGCGATCGGCGCAGCGTCAGCACCTGGTCCGGCTGCCCCTTGACCTTGAGCACCTCCTGGCGCGACGTCATCGGCACCCAGCGGTCCTTGATCCAGACCTCGTTCGGATTCTCCGGGTTGACCTTCTCGGCGATCAGGTCGACGTCGTCGTTCTGGAACATCGTCAGGCTCCAGCCGAAGCGCTGGTTGTGCCCCAGCAGCGCCATCGGATTGAGCGCGAGATGATGCCCGTAGAGCTCGAACTGCGGCGTGCGCAGATGCGCTTCCCACCACACGGCGGGCGTCGAGTACGCGATGTGCGGATCGCCCGCGAGCAGCGGCTTGCCGCTGGCCGTGCGGCTGCCGGAGACGACCCAGGCGTTGCTGCCTTCGAACTGCGGCAGGCCCGCGAGCTCCGCGGCGCGGCCGCTGACCTCGGCCAGCCGCGCCAGCATCGGCGCCACGTCGGCGAAGCGACGGTCAGACGGGCTCGGCGCCCCGGGCGATCGCGGCGCATTCAGCGCCTGCGGCTCCAGCGCGCCTTTCGGATGCCACGCGAGATCGAAGATGCGCAGATAGTCCGGCCCGAGCTGGTCGCGCACCGCCGTCAGCGCCGGTTCGGTGCGGAAGGCCGCCGCGAAGCTGTAGGCCAGGTACCCCGCGATGCTGTAGGTGTCCGCCGCCGTGAACGGGCGCTTCGGAATGCCGAGGATCTCGAACTCCAGCGGCGCGGGTCGCGTGGCCTGGTATTGGTTGACGCCGTCGAGGTAGGCGTACAACGCGCGGACCGCGCCCGGCTGCGCGGTGATCGCCGACGAGGCCGCCGCCAGTTCATCGGCGCGCTGCCGGATGCCGAGCGTGCGGAACAGGCGGTCGGTCTCGACCAGCTTCGGGCCCAGCACCTCCGCCAGTTCGCCGCGCGACAGCCGGCGCAGCATCTCCATCTGGAACAGCCGGTCCTGCGCATGCAGGTAGCCGAGCGCGCGGTAGAGGTCGTCCTCGTTGCGGGCATCGACGTGGGGCACGCCCCATTCGTCGTAGCGGACGGTGACCGGGGCGCTCAGGCCGGAGAGCTGCAGCTCGCCGTCGCGCACCGGCAGCTTCTTGTGGACATGCCAGGCCGCGCCCGCGGCGCCGATGGCCACGAGCACGGCGAGCGTGACCGCGCCGCGCCTGAGCCAGCGACCGACGCTCATGGGCGGACCGGTGGGCGCAGGTGGGACAGCGCCTCGACGCGCTTGATCAGCTCGCGGTCGTTCCAGGGCTTGTGGAACATGCCGTACAGCCCCTGGATCTGATGCAGTCGCGCATGCAGCTCCTCGTGGCCGGTGATCGCGATCATGGGCAGGTCCTCCGTGGCGAGGGCGCCCTGCACCGCCTTGATCAGCTCGAAGCCGTCCATGTTGGGCATCTCGAGGTCGGTGATCAGCACGCCGAAGCGGGTCTGGCCGAGCAGCTCCATCGCCTCGACGCCGTCGCGCGCGGCGACGACCTCATGGCCGGCGTCGCTGAACAGCTTCAGCAGCTTGGCGCGCACCACGGCGGAATCGTCGACCACCAGCAGCGGCAGGCGCTCGGGTGCGACGCCGGCCACGGCCGGCGCCGGCGGGGGCACGGCGGGGGTGGCGGCCGGCACGGGCGGCAGCGGACGCGGCGTGGGCGGCGGCGACGCGTCGAAGTCACGGTAGTCGCCGCGGCGCACCGTGATGATGATGATCAGGATCGCCAACGGAACGACGATCAGCAGCGGCAACAGGAACGGCTGCAGGGTCTCAGGCAAATCAAACGGCATTCGGCTCTCCGACTCCTCCCCAAACCGGGCACGCTACACGGTCAAGGGGCGTCACTGTAGAGGAAAAGCCCTCTCGATGGATGGCCGGTGGATGACACCCGACGAGCCGCTGCCGCGTTCATGGGGCCGATGCGCTCGCGCCACAGCCGCTTGTGGCGCCGTCCCCGCATCCAGGGGCTTGCGTGACTTCCGGCCTGAGGTCGGGCTCGCCTGCTCCTCCGCCGTTCGACTTGACTCGATTCGCATCGGCGCCACGCCGCGCGAAGGTCCACCAGTTTTTGCGATTGTTGGCCGCCGACACCCCTCCGATGCTCTCGCCTCCGTCGAACGAACGGCTCGACACGCACGAGGGCCGCACGATGAATTCCTACTCATTTGTGCGATTCCGAAGTTCTGGGGGCTCGCTATGATTCACCCCAATACGTCCCCCACCTCTGTCCCCGGCGAAAGCGCGGTGCGTCACGTGGGGGCCTTCATTTCTGGACCGGTGGCGCGTGCCCTCAAGCCTTTCGCCACCACCTGTCAGCAGATTGAATTGCTTCGATCCCGAGGGCTCGAGATTGACGATGAGCAGTCCGCGCGCGCATCACTGAGCCAACTGGGCTACTACCGCTTCTCCGGATACGCCCATGCACTGAAGGTGGCGCGAGCCGATAGCCACCCGACAGCCCGGCAATTCAAGCCCGGCGCCACGTTTCCGCTGGTGGTTCAACTCGCAGAATTCGACAAGGCCCTTCGGCTGCTCGTGCTGCAAGGCCTCGAACTCATCGAGATCGCCGTAAGGGCGTCAGTCGCGGAGCAACTCGGCAAGCTCGATGTTGAGGCGCATCGCAATCGCGCGCTGCTCGATGGCCGATTCACGAATGCATTGCCGGGACAGATCTCCGCACACGACGAGTGGCTGCAGAGGTTCGACCTGCTTTTCGCGCGGTCAAAAGAGGACCTGGTTGAACATCACCGCCTGCACTATGGCGCCCGCATGCCCGTTTGGGCTGCGCTCGAAATCCTCGAATTCGGACTGCTCTCCCGGCTCGTGGCAGGCCTGCAGCATCGTGACCGGCGAGCGCTCGCGCGCCGGTTTCAGGTAAGCCATCCCGGCGTGCTCACATCCTGGCTCCACGCCTTCAACCTGACCAGGAACCGAGCCGCCCATCATGCCCGCCTGTGGAATCGAACCAATGTCATGGCACCGCTGCTCCCCACGCCCTCCGAAAGTGGAGATCTGGCATTTCTACATCTCGACGAGTTCGCCAGGAAGCGGCTCTTCGGCACCCTCTGCTGCATGCAGTCGATGATCCGCGCCATTACGCCGCGCTCGGCTTGGCATGTGCAACTCAAGATGCTGACGCGATCGTTCCCTGCATCACCGGCGCTGTCGCTGCATTCGGCGGGTTTTCCAGCGAATTGGGAGACGCTCGCCTTGTGGAAGGACTGAGCTGCCGCTCAAGGCACGCGCGCTGCCCTCAACCGGCGGTGCACCGCCCTCGCCTGCGGCACCCAGCCCAGCCGCGCCCAGCGGCGCCACATCAGCAGGCCGCGGATCCACTCGTCGGCGGCGTAGGCGATCCACAGCCCCACCAGGCCCAGCCCCAGCACCTCGCCCAGCAGCCAGCTGCCGCCGGCCAGCACGAGCAGCATCGATCCCGCGCCCACCATCACCGGGTACTTCGCATCGCCCGCCGCGCGCAGCGCGTTGATGACGACGAGGTTGAAGGTCCGCCCCGGCTCCAGGATCACGGTGATCCACATCAGCACCACGGCGCTCGCGAGGATCTTCTGGTCGTGCGTGAACATCTGCAGCAACCACGGCGAGGCCGCCGCCGCGCCGGCCGCGACCACCACGCTGATCATCAGCCCGCGCGCGAGCGCGCGCCGCACCAGCCGGTGCGCCTCGTGCAGCTGCCCCGCGCCGATCAGGTGCCCGACGACGATCTCCGCCGCGAAGCCCGTCGCCAGCCCCGGCAGCAGCACGAAGTACATCAACTGCGACGTGTAGCTGTGCGCCGCCAGCGCGGACGCGCCGAGGTGCCCCGCGATCGCCACGCTCACCATGTAGGCGAGCCGGTAGGCGATGTTCTCCGCCGCGCCGGGCAGGCCGATGTGCAGCACACCCGCCAACTCGGCGCGCGGCAGGCGCCACCAGTCGGAGGCCTTCGGCCGCAGGTCCAGCCGCGCGCGCCACAGCCACACATGCAGGGTCAGCCCGAACGCCCGGCTCACCGCCAACGCGACCGCGAAGCCCGGCAGGCCGAGCTGCGGCATCAGCGTGATCGACAAGAGCAGCTGCGCCACCTGCATCGCCACGAGCACCATCAAGGTGTCGCGGCTGCGCAGATGCGCCCGCATCACGCTCGCCATCGACGCGTTCCAGGCGTCGAGCATCATGGCCGGCGCCAGCGCCATCAGGAAAGGCTGCGACAACGGCAGCACTTCCGCCGGCGCGTTCATTAGGCGCAGCAGCGGGCCCGCGAACAGCAGCGCCATCAGCGCCGTGAAGCCGCCCAGCCAGGTGCTCGCGCCGAGCGCTGCCCGCGCCGTCGCGTCGGCCACCGCACGACGCCCGCCGCCCAAGGCCTGCGTGATCACCACGCTGATGCCGGCGCCGATGATGCGGAACAGGATGAACAGCGTCGCCGCCAATTGGTTGGCCAGCGCGAACGCGGCACCGGCGGGGTCGGAGATCCGCGCCGCCAACATCGTCCCGATCACCCCGATGGCGATGCCCAGGCAGAGCTCGAGGAACAGCGGCCAGGCCAGCGCGAACAGGCGCGGGGTCGGGAGGGAATTCGGAGAGGAGGACATCAGGCAGCGGCGGCAGGCAGGTCCGCGCCGCCGCTGACAGCGGAGGACACGACGCGCGGAATTCTCTCGTGATGCCCTCGGGCCGGGGGCCGTAACCGCGATGAAACCGACATGAACCCGTGACGGCGCGGGAAGGACGCCGGGGGTCTGTGGTTTCGCCGCCACCGCGGCGGGCGATCAGCGATCGCCCGCGGGCATCGACCCGCTCAACCTGCCGAAGGTGCGGGCGGCGTGGTGACCGGGCACATGGGCAGACCGCCGGCCATCAGCGTGGCGCGCTCGGCATCCTCGGCCCGGCGCAGCGATACCAGCTCCGACCGCGCGCCGTAGAGCTCGTCGAGTTCTTCCAGCAGCAGCGCGCGCACCTGCGCCTCCGCGATGGGCGGCAACGCGCGGACCCATTGCCGGTCGCGCGCGTCCAGGCGGTAGACCACCACCCAGATCTCACAGGTGTCGATGAATGCGGACATCAGCGCAGCCTAGTCCAGCCGCCACCGGCTGGCGATGGGGACTGCCCCGACCCGTGCGCCATATTCATCGAATCGCGACGCCAGGAAGAGGGATCAGCGCGGTCCGATCAGCGCCATTCGACGACCGACACGCCCAGCCCGATCCGGGACTCGCGGAAGTTGTAGTCGATGAGGCTCTCGCCGTAGCCGCTGAACAGCTGCAGGTAACCGTGCAGCCCGCCGCCGATGGGGAAGGCCCACTCCAGTTGCGCCGATCCGCGCGAGCGGTCGCCTCCCTTCAGGCTGTGCCGCGCCGTCACGGCCAGCACGTGCCGGCCCAGCTTCTGCGTCACCAGCACCTCGCCACGGCCGATGTAGTCCTGGATGCCCGGGTTGTCGTCGCTGCCCGTGTTGAGGATGCGCCACCAGGGACGCAGGCTCACCGTGGTCTCGCCGCGCTCCAGGCTCAGCTCGCCGATCACCCGGTTCCAGCTGCGCGACAGCGGCACCGCCCGGCCATTGGACTGATGGTTGAAGCTCAGCCCGACCATGCTGGCCTTCCACCCGAACGGCAGGCCCACGTCGGTCCCGTGCGTCAGGATGAGTTCGGGCTCGTAGTTGGTCTCGCGGAAGGGCCGCGACTCGCGCCCGTTGTAGACCTGCCAGCGCGAGTTCTGCGTGTACGCGCCCCACACGGAGAAGGTGCCGTGGTCGTCGAGTGCCCAGATCTTGGACTTCAGGCTGATCTGGAACTTGGCCTCGTTCTTGTCCAGGTCCAGCGCCTGGACCACGCCGTTGTCCGGGCTCTCGGACGACGCGGGCCCCGGCGTGCGGTTCGACCGCGTGGTCCACGACACCGGCAGCAGGTAGACCGGCCGGTGCGGGCGCGGCAGGAAGCGCGGCATCTGATCGCGGCAGGACAGCTCCCAGCGCTCCGACAGCGTCGAGCCCAGGTAGTTGCGGGCACTGCCGGAAGCCTCCGGCAAGCGCGAACAGGGGTCGTCGACGCGCGGCGAACTCGCCGCGGCTGCCACCGGCAAGGCGGCCGGCACCGGCTGGAGCCGGACCTGGGCCGCGGCCGACGGCGGAGGCGCGTCCGGCGCCCGGCCGCTCAAGCGGTCGTAGCAGGCCAGGCGCGCATCGTTGTCGCGGATCGCGGCGCAGTCGGCCGGTGTCTTCGCCGACGAGGCCGCCGACATCGCGGGGTTCTCGGCCGGCAAGGCCGCGACCTGCGCGGACACGTCCTGCGGCATGGCCGCGATGAGCGCCGCCAGCAAGGCGGCGGCCCATGTCATCGCCACGGCCAGGCGGCGGCGGAACTCCCTGATGGACAGCATCTCGTTAAGCCCTTGTTCAGTCGGGGCGTCGAGTGCAAACAGCGTTCCCGGGGGCGATCGGCATAAGTTGCCAGCAGCACCCTCCCTAGAATCGGCCACCATGCAGACGCCCCCTTCCGTCGCCCTCGCCCCCGGCCTCATCGCCGCCGGCAAGTCCTGGCCCCGCTGGGCCGCGCTGGCCGCGCCGCTGCTGCTGGCCGCCTGCTCGCAACTGCCCCGGACGCCCGCCCCCGCCTCCGAGCCGACGCCCGGCGGCCCGTTCAGCCCCGCAGCCCTGCAGGCGCTGCGGCCGGCGCAGTTCCGCTCGACGGTCGGCACCACCGTCCAGGCCCAGGAACGCTGGAGCACCGACCGCACCCGCATCCGGACCGCATCCGCGCAGGCGCTGGCCGCGCCGCAGGACGGCGCCGCGTTGCGCGAGTTCGCGCAGGCCTTGCGGCTCGTCGCCCATTACCGGGCCGAGATCGACACCGCCCGCCCGGCGCTGCTCGCCGCGCTGCCCGCGCTGGACGGCCAGCCAGCCGACATCCAGCGTCCGCTGCTCACGGCGGCGTACACGCTCTATGCGGTCGACGCCGCCCCGTTGCTGCGCCCGCTGCTGCCGCGCCTGGCCACGCCGCGCGAATTCGCGATCGCCGCCTACGCGCTGATGCAGACGCGCCAGCCTTCAGACCTGGCACTGATCCAGTCCCAGCTCGCCCAGCGCGACCGCGACGAGCCGCGCCTGCAAGCCCTCGCCCAGGCGGTCTCGACCGCGCAAGGCGTGCCGCAGAGTGCGCGGCCGCCGCTGGCCGACCTGCTCGCGATCCGTCCGGGGTCGCCCGTCGTGTTCAGCTTCCAGCGGCCGGGCCGGCAGCAGATGGGCCTGGCCCTGGTGCGCCAGGCCGATGGCCGCTTCGTGCGGCGTCCCGATGGCGGCCTGTTCAACATCGAGCAGTTGGCGCTCTCGAGCAGCGGCCTGCCCGGCACGATCACGCTGGGCAACACGCCGCAGGGGCTGTTCACGATCCAGGGCGCGGGCCGCGCGGCCTCCAACATCTGGATCGGCCCCACTCCGTACCTGCACACGAAGGTGCCCGGCGAAGCGAGCGTCGCCGAGTACGAGCAACGCGCCCCCGGCCCGAACGAACCCGCCTGGTCGCTGGACCGGTACCGGGCCCTGCTGCCCGCGTCGTGGCGCGACTACGCGCCGTTGCAGGAAGCCTGGCTGGCCGGCCGCGCGGGGCGCGACGAGATGCTGATGCACGGCAGCACCATCGATCCGCGCTACTACGCCGGCAGCCGTTACTACCCGGGCACGCCGTCGGACGGCTGCCTGGTGGCGATGGAGTACTGGTCCCCGGAGGGTGTGATGGTGCACAGCGACCAGATCGCCCTGCTCCAGGCCTTCACCGCGCAAGGACGCGACCGCGGCTACATGGTGCTGATCGAGCTGGACGCCGCGCCCACACCGGTGGCCCTGGCGGAAGTGATCCAGGCCGTGCTCGAAGCCGAGGCCCGCACGAACGGACGCTGACGAGGCACGAGCAGGGCGTGATTACCGTGGGTTATGGCGCGCCCGCCCCGTTTCATTGGCAGAGTAGGAATCGGCCCACTAGAGTAGGCCGCACCTTGCGGGCCTCCCCTTCCGCCCTGGCCGACCCATGTCCCATCCTTTGAAGACCGAAACCCCCAGCGCCGACCACCAGGACCTGGACCTGTACGACAGTGCCCGATTGATGGAGGTCTTCATCGACGACCAGCGGTCGGCGGTGGAAGCGGTGCGGGCGGCGGCGCCCGCGCTCGCAGCGGCGGTGGACGCGGCATTGCCGCGCATCGCGGCGGGTGGCCGGCTGCTGTATGCCGGCGCCGGAACCTCCGGCCGGCTGGGCGTGCTGGACAGCGTCGAGCTGGTGCCCACGTTCTCCTGGCCGCGTGAGCGTGCCGTCGCCGTGCTGGCGGGCGGTGAAGGCGCGATGTTCGTCGCCGTCGAAGGCGCCGAGGACGACGAGCCCCAGGGCCGCCGCGACATCGAGGCGCTCGCGCCGACGCCCGACGACGTGCTGATCGGCATTGCCGCCTCGGGCCACACGCCTTACGTGCTGGGCGCGCTGGCCGCGGGCCGCGCCGCCGGCTGCCTGACGATCGCGATGGCCAACAACCCGGGCGCGGCGGTCTTGGCCGCGAGCGAGCATCCGGTCCTGCTCGACACCGGCGCCGAGGTGATCTCCGGCAGCACGCGTCTGAAGGCGGGCACCGCGCAGAAGATCGCGCTGAACAGTTTCTCCAGCGCGTTGATGGTCAAGCTGCACAAGGTCTACGGCAACCTGATGGTGGACATGAAGGCCACCAACGCGAAGCTGGTCCGGCGTGCCGTCGCGCTGACGATGCGCGCCGCCGGCGCCGACGAGTCTGCCGCGCGCGCGGCGCTCGACCAATGCGGCTTCCACGTGAAGACCGCGACCGTGATGCTGCTGCGCCAGCTCGATGCCGCCGACGCCCAGGCCCTGCTCGCGCGAAACGCCGGCGACGTGCGCGGCGCGCTGGCCGATCGCTGAGCCCTCCGCGCGGCGCTCGCACAGTCCTCGCACGCAAGCGCTGCAATCCCCGATGCAAGCCCCGCACCGTTTGCATCGACACTGAGGCTCATGTCCGCCTCTCCCGAATCCCCGAGTTCCGACAACGCGCGCAGCACCGGCGGCGCACCCAGCCCCTGGCGCTGGGTGCCCACGCTCTACTTCGCGCAGGGCATGCCGTACGTGGTCGTGATGACCTTGTCGGTCATCATGTACAAGAACCTGGAGATCTCGAACACCGACATCGCGCTCTACACCAGCTGGCTCTACCTGCCCTGGGTGATCAAGCCGCTGTGGTCGCCGCTGGTCGAGATGCTGGGCACGAAACGTCTATGGGTCGTGACGCTGCAATTCGCCGTCGGCGCGGCATTGGCGATGGTGGCGCTGACGCTGCCGATGGAGCGCGCCTTCCAGATGTCGCTCGCCGTGCTCTGGCTGATGGCGTTCGCCTCGGCCTCGCACGACATCGCCGCCGACGGCTTCTACCTGCTCGCGCTGGAGAAGCATGAGCAGGCCGCCTTCGTCGGCGTACGGTCGACGTTCTATCGCGTCGCCAACATCGGCGGTCAGGGCGGGCTCGTCTGGCTGGCCGGTGAACTGCACGACCGAGGCGACAGCTGGGTGCTCGCCTGGCAGGGCGTGATGGCGGTCCTCGCGGGCGCCTTCATGCTGCTCGCGGCCTGGCACTTGTGGCGCCTGCCGCGCCCGGCCGTCGATGTGCCCCTCCCTCGCGACCAGCGTGAACCGGGCACGTTCTTCCGGATCTTCGCGGCGTTCTTCCGCAAGCCCGGTCTCGCCGTGACGCTGGGCTTCCTGCTGCTCTACCGTTTTCCCGAAGCGCAGTTGCTGAAGCTCGCCACGCCCTTCCTGCTCGACCCGCTGGACAAGGGCGGCCTTGCGCTGACCAACAAGCAGGTCGGCATCGCCTACGGCACGGTCGGCCTGATCGCGCTGACGCTGGGCGGGCTGCTGGGCGGCTGGGTCATCTCGCGCGTCGGACTGAAGAAGGCGCTCTGGCCGCTGGTGCTCGCGATGCACCTGCCCAACGTCGTGTTCCTGGTCATGGCCTATGCGCACCCGGGCAGCCTCGCCGTCATCAGCGCGGCGCTGGCGGTCGAGCAGTTCGGCTACGGGCTCGGCTTCACGGCCTACCTGATGTACATGGTCCTGGTCGCCGAGGGCGCCCACAAGACCGCGCACTATGCGATCTGCACCGGCTTCATGGCGCTGGGCATGATGCTGCCGGGCATGTGGAGCGGCTGGCTGCAGGACCACCTCGGCTACCCGCACTTCTTCGCGTGGGTGCTGATCGCGACGATCCCGTCGCTGGTCATGACGGCGCTCATCCAGGTCCCCGAGAACTTCGGCCGCAAGGAGCCCGGCGCATGAGCGCGTCCACGACCGGCGGCGGCCACGGCGGCGACCGCCTGCTGTCGCTCGACGCCTTCCGCGGCTTCGCCATCGCAGCCATGCTGCTGGTCAACAATCCGGGCGACTGGTCGCAGCTCTACGCGCCGCTTGAGCATGCCGAGTGGCACGGCTGGACCTTCACCGACTGGATCTTCCCGTTCTTCGTCTTCATCAGCGGGATCTCGATGAGCTTCAGCCTGGCCCGCCGCGGTCAGGCCGCCGATCGCCCCGCCTTGCTGCGCCACATGTGGCGTCGCGGGGCGACGATCATCCTCATCGGGCTGGCGCTGAACCTCTTCCCGTTCTTCCACTTCGAGACGCTGCGCATCCCCGGCGTGCTCCAGCGGCTGGGACTGATCACGATCCTCGTCGCGCCGATCGCGCTGTGGTGCGGATGGCGTGCCCAGCTGGCGTGGTTCATCGGCCTGCTGCTCGGCTACGGCCTGGTGCAGACCTTTGTCGCCGTGCCGGACGCGCAGGGCGTCTGGCATCGCGGCTCGCTGCAGCCGGGCGAGGACGTCGGCGCGTGGCTGGACCGGACGCTGCTTATCGGCCATCTGTGGGCGAAGAGCAAGACCTGGGACCCCGAAGGCCTGCTGAGCACCCTGCCCGCCGTCGCGAGCCAGATCGCCGGCCTGCTCGCGGGACGTTGGCTGGCGCTACGTGGCCGTGATCCCGGCGAGAAGGCGACCTGGTTCATGGTGTCGGGTCTTGCCTGCCTCTGGATCGCGCAGGTGCTCGACGCCTGGACGCTGCCCATCAACAAGAATCTCTGGACCCCCGCCTTCGTTTTCCTCACGACGGGCTGGGGATGCCTCGTGTTCGGCGTGTTCTACTGGCTGCTCGATGCCGCGCCCCTGCCGCGGATGCGTGACGCGATGGCGCGGCGCGTCCACCCGCTGGTGGTGTTCGGTGTGAACGCGCTGTTCCTGTTCGCGCTGTCGGGCGTGGTGGCCCGGCTGCTCGGATTGATCCATGTCGCCGAGGGTGTCACGCTCAAGGCCTGGCTGGTCGCGCCGCTGCGCGCGCTGCCGGTGGATCCACGTTTCGCGTCGTTGCTGTTCGCCGTCGGTTTCGTCGCGGTGTTCTACGGCATCGCGTGGGCGATGTGGCGGCGCGGCTGGATCGTGAAAGTGTGAGCGGCCCCTGCGGCGCCGCCAGCTGAGAGCCCTCGATGCGACGACGACAGTGGATGACCGCGGCCCTGGCCGCACCGGTGCTCGGTTCCCTGGGCACGACGCTCACGGGCTGCGGCAGCGCCCCGCCCCAGGCCTTGCCGGCGCTGCCTGGCCCCGGCCCTGACAACGACCCGCCGCCGGCGCCGCGCGAGTTCCGTGCCGCCTGGGTCGCGACCGTCGCCAACATCGACTGGCCGAGCCGCCGCGGGCTGAGCGACGCCGCGCAGATCGCCGAGATCCACGCGATCCTCGACAGCGCCCGCGCGCTGCGCCTGAACGCGATCGTGCTGCAGGTGCGCACCAGCGCGGATGCGCTGTACCGCTCGACGCTGGAGCCGTGGAGCGAGTACCTCTCCGGCGTGCAAGGCCAGGGGCCGGGCTACGACCCGCTGGCTTTGTGGATCGCGCAGGCGCATGCGCGCGGCCTCGAGCTGCACGCCTGGCTGAACCCGTACCGCGCGAAGCAGAGCGGCGGCAAGTCGGCCGCCGCCGCCACGCACCTGAGCCGCACCCGGCCGGAGTGGGTGAAGAAGTACGGCGACCAGCTCTGGATCGATCCGGGCGAGCCGGCCGCCGCGGACCACACGCTGGCCGTCTGCCGCGACCTGCTCACCCGTTACGCGGTCGACGGTCTGCACATCGACGACTACTTCTATCCCTACCCGGTCCAGGACGCGGCCAAGCAGGACATCGACTTCCCCGACGACGCCAGCTGGCTGCGCTATCTGCACGGCGGCGGCACGCTGTCGCGCGCGGATTGGCGGCGGGACAACGTCGACCAGCTGGTGCGGCGGATGTACGAGCTGGTCCGCGAGTTGCGCCCCACCGCGCGCGTCGGCATCAGCCCGTTCGGCCTGCCGCGGCCGGACCTGCGTCCTGCGGGCATCATCGGGTTCTCGCAATACGACAAGCTCTACGCCCACGTCGAGCACTGGATGGCGATGGGATGGCTCGACTACGTGGCGCCGCAGCTCTACTGGCCACGGGCGCAGAAGCCGCAGGCCTTCGAGCCGCTGATGCGCGCCTGGCAGGGCGTCAATCCTTTGGGGCGGCACGTCTGGCCGGGCCTGTTCACGAGCCGTGCCGCCAACGAGGCTGAAGGCTGGCCGGCCGACGAGATCCCGGCGCAGATCGAGCTCATGCGCACCGCGCCGCCCACGGGCGGACACCTGCACTTCAGCATGGTCGCGTTGTTGAAGAACCGCCGGAACATCGCGGATACCTTGCGAGCCGGCGCTTACCTCCACCCCGCCCTGCCGCCGGAAACGCCGTGGCTGACCGCCCCTGCCTGTGGAGTCGTCGCGCTGGAGCGCCTGGCCGACGGCCACCTGCGGCTGTCCGCCCGGGAGGGCGCTCCGCCCCGTGCCTTTGCGCTGTGGAAACGCGACGCGCGGCGCGCCGACTCGCCCTGGCTCTTCGACCTCGTGGGCCCGGACGGCGACCTCGGCCCCGTGGGCGACGGCTGGCTGCTGAGCGCCAGCGCAGTCAACGCGATCAACCGCGAGGGGCCCCGGACGACGTTCTCAAGTTGAACGCGACCGACTCAAAACTGTCGATTCCGCGCAACGACGGGTCAGCGCCGGGGCGCACCCCAGCTCCGTGGAAACCCTGTATCACCGTGGTGCGCGAATAGTCCGGAAGAGCCCATTTCCGGGCGGGGTCCGCCCGTTCCGTCGCGTGCGACAAACAGGTGGGAAAGCGCCGGCGCCCCTGTCATTCCTTGTCACAAACCCACAACATCCGGCAAAGAGACTCACGGCCGTGCATCGCCGAGGCGGGTGCCGGGACTCCCGGAATCCGCCCAGCAACAGGGCCCGTCAACGCGGAAAGCCCCCCGCACGGCGGATTTGGCCGCATTGCTGGGGGCTGTCTCGACTGGTAGGCTTTTTGCTTCAGATGAAGGAGGAGCCGCGTCAAGACGGTTCCCCGACACAGGCGGGCTGGTACGAGCAGAGCCTGGCCAAGGATGTTTTCCTGGGCCGGAAAAACCAACGTAAAACGTTTGCGAGCTTCCGAAGTTGATGACTTCGGCAGACGAAAACGGTTGCGCGAGGAATCTGCCAACGGAAGGGCGGGAAGCCTTCCCCAGCCGCACCAGGATTTCAGTTGTTAGTTCAGTTTGGTCTCGTCGCACAGGAGCGCAGGAATGAATCAGAAGAATTGGTCGGGTTTCCGCAAAACCGCCTTGGCAGCCGCCGCGGCACTGGTCGCCGTCATGCCGGCCATGGCCCAGGAAGCCAAGAAGGACGCCGACACGTCCGCCGATGACGGCGCGCCGCGCGCCAAGGAAGACAAGGTCCGTCTGGGCACGATCACGATCGTGGGCAGCGGCGGCAAGCTGGCCGCCGGCCAGATGCTGAACGAGGACACGGCCAAGAGCCGTTCCACCGTCACCCGCGAGGCGATCGACAAGGACCGCTCCTCCGGCAACCCGTTCCAGGCGCTGGCCCTGCTGCCGGGCGTGAACACCTTCAACTACGACGGCACCGGCCTGTTCGGCGGCGGCCTCACGGTCCGCGGCTTCAACTCCGACCAGATGGGCATGATCATCAACGGCGTGCCCGTCAATGATTCGGGCGGCTACGCCGTCTACCCGCAGGAATACGCGGACCAGGAAAACCTCTGCACCCAGTCGCTGGCGCAAGGCACCCCGGACGTGGACTCGCCCAACGCCGGCGCCACGGGCGGCAACATCACCGTCACCAGCTGCGACCCGGAAGACAAGCAGCGCATCCGCGTCAGCCAGGGCCTCGGCGAACTGCGCTACACCCGCACCTTCCTGCGCTACGACACCGGCCGCTTCCTCAACAACAGCGCCAAGGTGTTCGTCAGCTACTCGCACACCGAGGCTGACAAGTGGAAGGGCGACGGCCAGGCCAAGAAGGACCACATCGACGCGGCGTTCCGCTGGGACATCAACCAGGACAACGTGATCCTGGGCTCGGTGCTCTACAACCGCGCGATCAACAACAACATCAACAGCATCAGCCTGGCCCAGCTCAAGGCCAACGGCTACAACTTCGACTTCTCGACGAAGTTCCCCGGCCACCTGACCCCGGTCAAGGGCACGGCCCAGAACGAAGGCGCCTCGGGCTACCTGCCGTCGCCGGCGTACTACAAGCTGGCCAACAACCCGTTCGAGAACGCCATCGTGTCGGTCTCGGGTTCGTTCAAGGTCGCCGAGAACACCTACCTGAAGGTCCAGCCCTACCTGTGGTACGGCTTCGGCAACGGTGGCGTGCAACAGACCACCCTGTCGGAAACCAACACCTTCCTGAACCCGGCCACCGGCGCCAAGGTCAGCCAGGACCTGAACGGTGACGGCGACACGCTCGACACCCTGATCGTCGGCCGCGCCTCGGTGACCCGCACCATGCGCCCCGGCCTGACCACCGAAATCAACACGCAGATGGGCGACCACGCGCTGAAGGCCGGTGTCTGGATCGAGCGCGCCAGCCACAAGCAGACCCAGCCGGCCGTGCGCGTGAGCGACTCGGGCGAGCTGTCCAGCGTCTGGCTGAACAGCAGCTACATCCTGCGTCCGGACGGCAGCCGCTATCAGGGCCGCGACTGGGAGACCATCAGCACCTCCGGCCAGTTCTACGCCAACGACAACTGGTCGTTCGCCGAAGACAAGGGCCTGCTGATGCTGGGCTTCCGCACCCCGTACGTGAAGCGTGACGTCAAGAACTTCGCCAACGAAGGCGTGACGGCGGACTACAACTTCGAGAAGTCCTACAGCGAGTTCCTGCCGCAGGTCGGCGTCCGCTACCAGCTCACGCCGAGCCAGCAGGTCTTCGTGAACGTCGCGAAGAACTTCCGCGCGCCGCCGAACTTCGCGTTCACCGGCTCGAACGTGAACGTCGCGAACAACGTCGCCACCCTGCGCCTGGCTCCCAAGGCCGAGACCTCGATCAACACCGACCTCGGCTACCGCTTCCAGACCAAGGACATCTCGCTGTCGGCGACGGTGTTCAACGTGGACTTCAAGGACCGCCAAGGCAACGCCTACGATCCGAACACGCTGAACAGCGTGTACACGAACATCGGCCGCGTGAAGACCCACGGCCTGGAAATGGAAGTCGGTTCGGGCACGTTCAAGGGCTTCTCCGCCTACGGTTCGCTGACCCTGCAGAAGAGCAAGGTGAAGGACGACCTGCCGGTCTCCGTCGTCAACGGTCAACAGGTCTTCCTGCCCACCAAGGGCAACAAGATGACGCTGACGCCGGACATGATCCTCGGCGGTTCGGTGCAGTACACCTACGGCCCGTTCTACGCCCGCCTGAAGGTCAAGCGCACCGGCAAGCAACAGGCCACGCTGATGAACGACGAGGAAGTGCCGGCATACTGGACCGGCGACGTCGACGCCGGCTACAACTTCGGCAACGTCCAGGACTGGCTGAAGAACATCCAGCTGCGCCTGAACGTCAGCAACATCGGCAACGCCCAGTACCGCAACCCGAGCTCGGGCACGGTGGTCAATGCCCAGGCGTATCCGAAGCTCGGCGGCACGACCTACAACCAGACGGCCAGCACGGTCTTCTACTACCTGGGCGCCCCGCGCTTCGTGTCGATGAATCTGAGCGCCGACTTCTAAGTCGACGCACCGAAGCGGCCACGGCCGCTCCGCATGGAAACCGCGCCCTTCCCGGCGCGGTTTTTTTTCGTCCGATCACTGGGGCGATCGCGACCCACGGTGAAGCGATGCCTGACCCTCTCCTTCCCATGAGCCTGACTCATACCTGCCACGCGCATTGACAATGGCGAACGCCCGGTGCCCCTCGTAAGCTCCGCGCGCCAACGCCGCCATGAGTCCCACGCCCTCCGTCACCGACCAACCCCTCGAGCACGACCGCACCGACCGTGCCGTGCCGGCCCGCGCGGGTGCCGCGTCAGGATCGCTGGGACTGGGCCTGGACGCCGGCGGCACGCAGACACGCTGGGCGTTGGCCCGACCCGACGGCAGCCTCGTCGCACGCGGCGAGGTCGGCGGCTTCAGTGCGCTGCTGCTGGACACCAGCGCCGGACGCGTCGTGCTGGCGCAGACGCTGCAATCGCTCGCCGCCGCCGTGCTGTCGCACGCGGCGCCCGGCGCGCTGCACGGGCTGCAGGCCGGCATCACCGGACTCGGCGAACCGGATGGCCCCGCCGGCCGGCAACTGCGCGCGCTGCTCGCCCAGCAGCTGGGTCTGGCCCCGGCGCAGATCCAGTGCGACAGCGACATCGCGCAAGCCTGGCATGCGCTGTTCCGACCCGGCGAGGGCTACCTGGTCTACGCCGGCACCGGCGCGATCGCGGCCTTCATCGACGAGGCCGGTTCGCTGCATCGCGCCGGCGGCCGCGGCCCCTTGCTGGGCGACGAAGGCGGCGGCCAGTGGATCGCGCGCGAGGCGCTCGCGCTGGTCTGGCGCCGCGAGGACGAATCCCCCGGCGCGTGGAACGAATCCCCGCTCGCGCGACATCTCTTCGACGAGCTCGGCGGCCCCGACTGGCCGACGACGCGCGCCTTCATGTACGGCGGCGACAGCGCGGCACGCCGCGGCTCGATCGGCCGCCTGGCGCTGGCCGTCGCACGCGCCGCGGCGGACGGCGACGCCGACGCCCTGACCCTGCTGCATCGCGCCGGCCGCGAACTCGCCCGGCTGCCGCTGGCCCTGGTGCGCCGGCTGGGCGTGCGTCCCGTCAGCGCCGCCGGACGTGTGCTGCAATTGCATCCCGCCATCGAATCGGGCCTGCGCGACGCCCTGCCGCAAGACCTGTCCCTCACCGTTCATCAACCCGACACCGCCCTGGCCGCCGCGAGGCGGGCCGCGCTCGCCTCATGAAAACCAAGCTCCTGACCCTCGCCGCCGCCGCGCTGCTGGCGGCCTGCGCCACGCCGACGCTGCAGATCGATCGCACCCATGTCTCCGAGAACCAGGACAGCCGCGCGCAGTTCCTGATCCTCCACTACACGGTGCTCGACTTCGACAAGTCGATGAAGGTGCTGACCACCGGCGGCAAGGTCTCGGCCCACTACCTGGTGCAGGAAAAGCCCTCCAAGGTCTACCAGCTGGTCGACGAGAACCGCCGCGCCTGGCACGGCGGCGTCAGCTACTGGGGCGGCGCGACCAACCTGAACTCGGCCTCGATCGGCATCGAGATCGTGAACCCGGGCTTCACCGAGACGCCGATGGGCCGCGTCTACGCGCCGTATCCGCAGGAACAGATCGACGACGTGATCAAGCTGGTCAAGGAGATCGTCGCGCGCCAGGGCATCCGCTCGGACCGCATCCTCGGCCACAACGACATCGCGCCGGGCCGCAAGCAGGACCCGGGTCCGGCGTTCCCGTGGAAGCAGCTCGCGGACGCCGGCCTGATCGCCTGGCCCGACGCCGCGCAGGTCCAGATCAAGCAGGCGATCTACCAAGTCGCCCCGGTGCCGGATGCCGTCTGGTTCCAGAAGCGGCTGGCGCAGGTGGGGTACCAGACGCCGCAGACCGGCCTGCTGGACACGGCCACGCGCGAGGTGATCAGCACCTTCCAGATGAAGTACCGGCCGGCCGACTTCTCCGGGAACATGGACGCCGAGACCGCCGCGCTGCTCGAGGTCGTCACGACGCCCGGCGGCATGCTGATGAAGAAGCCGCTGCCGGCGGACAGCCGTCCGCGTTCAGAGTATTGATGGCTCCCGGCTGACCCCGTCACGTTCGCCCGCCACGCACCCCGCCGCCGCCCGCCTTGCTGAACTTCCTGCTCCGCCGCCTGGCCTCGTTGCTGCCGACCCTGATCGGCGTGACGCTGGTCGCCTTCGGCCTGATCCGGCTGGTGCCGGGCGATCCGATCGCGATCATGATGGGCGAGCGCGCGCTCGACGACGACACCCACGCGCGGCTGATGCACGAGCTCGGCCTGGACCAGCCGCTGTGGCGCCAGTACGCGGACTACGTCGGCGGCCTGCTGCACGGGGACCTGGGACGCTCGCTGGTCTCGCACGAGCCGGTGTCGCACGAGTTCCTCGCGCTGTTCCCGGCCACGGCGGAACTGGCGCTCTTCGCGCTGCTGCTGGCGATCGTGCTCGGCATGGCGCTGGGCACCGGTGCCGCGCTGCGGCGCGGCTCGCTGCTGGACCAGGGCGTGATGGGCGTGGCGACGGTCGGCTACTCGATGCCGGTGTTCTGGTGGGGGCTGATCCTCATCATGTTCTTCTCGGTGGGCCTGGGCTGGACGCCGGTGTCGGGTCGCATCGCGGTGGAGTACGACGTGCAGCGCGTCACCGGCTTCATGCTGATCGACGCGGCGCTGCACGACGAGGCGGGCGCCTGGCGCTCGGCGCTGCGGCACCTGCTGCTGCCGGCGCTGGTGCTGGGTACCAGCACGACGGCGGTGATCGCGCGGATGACACGCTCCAGCCTGCTCGAGGTGCTGCGCGAGGACTACATGCGCAGCGCCCGCGCGCGCGGCCTGTCGCCGTCGCGGGTGGTGCTGGTGCACGGCCTGCGCAACGCGCTGATCCCCGTGATCACGGTGATCGGATTGAAGGTCGGCAGCCTGCTGGCTGGCGCGGTGCTGACGGAAACCATCTTCAGCTGGCCCGGCATCGGCAAGTGGCTGATCGATGCGATCGCGCGGCGCGACTATCCGGTGGTGCAGGCGGGGATCCTGATCTCGGCCTGCACCTTCATCGCGGTCAACCTGCTGGTGGACCTGCTCTATGGCGTGGTCAATCCGCGCATCAGAAAATGAGCCCCCAGTCGCTCCGCTCCGGCCCCCGAGGGGCGCAGTCCGCCTTGGGGGCGGCCCGGCGGCGGACATGGCAGGGATGACACGACCATGAGCGCCCTCCCCTCCACGTCGACAGCCCCCGCGGCGATCGCGCCCCCCGGCCCGCTCGCCGAGTTCTGGCGCGGGTTCTCCGCCAACCGCGGCGCGCTGTTCGCACTGATCGTCTTCACGCTGCTGGCGCTGGCGGCGTTGCTGGCGCCCTGGATCGCGCCGCATGATCCGGTGCGGCAATACCGCGAGCACATGCTGACGCCGCCGATCTGGATGGACGGCGGGCAGACGCGCTTCCTGCTCGGCACCGACGAGCTCGGCCGCGACCTGCTCTCGCGGCTGCTGCACGGCGCGCGCGTGTCGCTGGGCATCGGCCTGGCGTCGGTGGTGCTGTCGCTCATTCCCGGCGTGCTGCTCGGACTGCTGGCCGCCTTCCATCAACGGCTGCTCGCGCCCGTGGTCATGCGCGTGATGGACGTGATGCTGGCGCTGCCGGGTCTGCTGCTGGCGATCTGCGTGATCACCGTGCTGGGCCCGGGCCTGATGAACACGGTCATCGCGATCGCCGTCGGCAGCCTGCCGGAGTACGTGCGGCTCACACGCGCCGCGGCGCTCGCGGAGCTCGGCAAGGACTACGTCACCGCCAGCCGCGTCGCCGGCGCGTCGACCTGGCGGCTGATGTTCTCGGCCGTGCTGCCGAACTGCCTCGCGCCGCTGATCGTCAACGCCTCGCTGAGCTTCTCCGCGGCGATCCTCGAGGCGGCGGGCCTCGGTTTCCTCGGCCTGGGCGTGCAGGCGCCGATGGCGGAGTGGGGCACGATGCTTTCGTCCGCGCGCGACTACATCGTCCGCGCGCCGTGGGTGGTGACGCTGCCGGGACTGGCGATCCTGCTGTCGGTGCTCAGCGTCAACCTGATGGGCGACGGGCTGCGCGACGCGCTCGATCCGCGCCTCAAGAGGGTCTCGTGATGCTGGAGATCCGCGATCTGCGCGTGCGCTTCGGCGCCTTCCCGGCGGTGGACGGCGTCGACCTCGACGTCGCGCCGGGCGAGGTGCTGGGCATCGTCGGCGAGTCGGGCTCCGGCAAGTCCGTGAGCATGATGGCGCTGATGGGCCTGATCGATCCGCCGGGACAGGTGAGCGCGACGGCGCTGCGCTTCCAGGGTCAGGACTTGCTCGGCATGAGCGCGTCGCAGCGGCGCAAGCTGATCGGCAAGGACATCGCGATGGTATTCCAGGACGCGCTGGCCAGCCTCAATCCGAGCTACACCGTCGGTCACCAGCTGGAAGAAGTACTGCGCGCTCACCTCGGTCTGCGCGGCGCCGCGGCGCGTCAACGCGCGACGGAGCTGCTGGAGCAGGTCGAGATCCCCGACGCCGCGAGCCGGCTGAAGGCCTATCCGCACGAGCTGTCCGGCGGCATGAACCAGCGCGTGATGATCGCGCTGGCGATCGCGTGCTCGCCCAAGCTGCTGATCGCCGACGAGCCGACGACCGCGCTCGACGTGACGATCCAGGCCCAGATCATGGACCTGCTGCTGCGCCTGCAGCGCGAGCAGGGCATGGCGCTCGTGATGATCACGCACGACCTGGCGGTGGTGGCGGAGATGGCGCAGCGCGTCGCCGTCATGTACGCGGGCCAGGTGGTGGAGACGGGCGCGTTGCCCGATGTCTTCGAGGCGCCCAAGCATCCGTACACCGCCGCGCTGATGGCGGCGATCCCGGAACACAACCGCGGCGCGCGACGGCTGCAGGCGTTGCCGGGCATCGTGCCGGGCGCGCTGGACCGGCCGGCGGGATGCCTGTTCTCGCCGCGCTGCGCGCGCGTGCAGGCGCGCTGCCGCGCCGAGCGTCCGGACGTCGTCGACGGCGTGCGCTGCTTCTATCCGTTGGTCGAGGAGTCCGCCGCATGAGCGCCGCGCCTGACATGCCCGTCGCTTCCGATGCGGCACCGCTGCTGGTGGCGCGCGATCTCGCCCGCCACTACCGCGTGAGCCGCGGCTGGTTCGCGCCCAAGGCGACGGTGCGGGCGCTGGACGGCGTCAGTTTCTCTCTGGCGCCGGGCAAGACACTGGCGGTGGTCGGCGAATCGGGCTGCGGCAAATCCACGCTGGCGCGCGCGCTGACGCTGATCGAGACGCCGACCTCCGGCGACCTCCGGATCCACGGCCGCGACGCCGCCGACGCCTCCGCGCGCAAGGCCTTGCGACGCGACGTGCAGATGGTGTTCCAGAACCCGTACGCGGCGCTGAATCCTCGCAAGACGATCGCGTCGACGCTGGCGGAGCCGCTGGTGATCAACACGTCGCTGGGCCGCGCCGAGCGGCAGGAGCGCATCCAGTCGCTGGCCGCGAAGGTGGGGCTGCGCCAGGAGCACCTGCAGCGTTACCCGCACATGTTCTCGGGCGGTCAACGCCAGCGCATCGCGATCGCGCGGGCGATGGTGATGCAGCCGGGGATCGTCGTCGCGGACGAGCCGACCTCGGCGCTGGACCTGTCGATCCAGGCGCAGATCCTGAATCTCTTCATGGACCTGCAGGAGGAGTTCGGGACGGGCTACGTGTTCATCTCGCACAACCTGGCGGTGGTGGAGCACGTAGCGGACGAGGTGATGGTGATGTACCTCGGCCGCGTGGTCGAGCACGGCGACAAGCGCCGCCTCTTCGCCAAGCCGCTGCACCCGTACACGCAGGCGCTGATCAGCGCGACCCCGGCGCTGCGCCCGGCCGACCGCCGCCAACGCATCCGCATCCACGGCGAGCTGCCCAGTCCGCTGAAGCCGCCGACGGGATGCGCGTTCCATCAGCGCTGCCCGAAGGCCGTCGCGCGCTGCGCGGAGGTGCGGCCGGAGTTGCGGGAGATCGATGGACGACTCGTGGCTTGTGATGTGATTTGAACAACCATTCGAGGCAATTGCGATCTGCGTGCTTCGTCCCTCCAATGACAGGTCGTTAGCGCACTGGCGCGCGCCCCGTTAAAAGGAGGTCCTATGAATGCCGAGTCTCCGTTTCCAACGATTCCCCTCTTCTAATTTGCTCGCGATCCGGCTGCAGCCATGAAAGCGGCCCACCATGGCCCCTTGCTTGTCCACCGAGTGGGTCAACCGCTTTTCTATGCGCTCAGCCCGGAACTGCACCACGCCCTGATGACGGAGCTTGAAGAGCTGATCGGTGATCGCGACATGCTGCTCTCGACGATCAAGGGCGCCGAGACCGTCGAAGTCGATATCAACGATCTCTGATCCCAGCCACGCGCCTCATCCGCATAACCCAGTGTTATGGTCCAACCCGCCCATTTCAGTTGTGACCTGGGAAGCGGCGTTTCGACAATGCGCGGCTTGCCCTCCTCCCGATGCGCTCAGTCCTCCCCCTCTCACTGGCCATAGTCCTGTCCGCCGCCCTGCCTGCCGCGTTCTCTGCCGCTCATGCGGCCGGCGCCGCCGCGGTCAAGCCGCTCGTGTACTGCACCGACGCCAGCCCCGAGGGCTTCGACCCGGGGTTATGGGATTCGGCCAGCACGAACAACGTCAACAACCAGATGTTCCAGGGGCTGGTCCGCTTCGAGCGCGGCGGCACCGCGCTGCAGCCTGCCCTCGCGACGAGCTGGACCATCAGCCCCGACGCCCGCGAGTTCACCTTTACGCTGCGCGAGAACGTCCGCTTCCACACCCGCCCGTGGTTCACGCCGACGCGCACGTTCAACGCCGATGACGTGCTCTTCACCTTCGGCCGTTTCCTCGACCGCGAGCACCCGTTCAACAAGGCCTTCCCCGCCAACTTCATCTATCCGCAGAACCTCGGCCTGGCCAAGGCGATCGCGAAGATGGAGAAGCTCGACGACCACACCGTCCGCTTCACGCTGGCACAGCCCAACGTCACCTTCGTCACCTGGTTCGCGATGGCCTTCGCCGGCATCCAGTCGGCGGAGTACGGCCAGCAACTGCTGCGCGACGGCAAGGCCCCGCAGATCAACCGCCTGCCCATCGGCACCGGCCCGTACCGCTTCCGCAGCTATGCCAAGGACGACGTCGTCCGCATGGAAGGCAACCCCGACTACTGGGGCGAGCCGCAGAAGACGCAGAAGCTGATCTTCACCATCAGCCGCGAGGCGCCGGTGCGCGTGCAGAAGCTGCTCGCCGGCGAGTGCCAGATCACCTCGCCCCTGCGCGACATCGACGTCGCCGCGATCGACCGCCATCCGGAGCGCATCAAGCTCGAGAAGATCCAGGCGCTCAACATCTCCTACCTGTCCTTCAACCTGCGCAAGGCGCCGACTGACAACCGGCTCGTGCGCGAAGCGCTGGACATCGCCGTCGACCGCGACGCGATCTTCCGCGCGCTGTTCCCGCGCGGCGACGCCATGCAGGCGGTGAATCCGTTCCCGCCCGCGATCCCCGGCTACAACAAGGCGTTGAAGAACGAATACAACCCCGAGCGCGCCAAGGCGCTGCTCAAGCAGGCCGGTTTCCCGAACGGACTGGACCTCGATCTGTGGGCGCTGCCGGTCACGCGCCCGACGAATCCGAATGGCCAGCTGATGGCGCAGCTGATCCAGCAGGACTGGGCCCGCATCGGCGTGCGCGCGCAGATCCGCAGCTACGAATGGGGCGAGTACCTCAAGCGCGCCAACGCCGGCGAGCACACGGTCTACATGAGCGGCTGGTCCGGCGAGAGCGGCGACGCGGACGACTTCCTGACGCCCAACCTCAGCTGCGCGACCAACAAGTCGGGCGTGAAGTTCTGCAACCAGGAGTTCGAGCGGCTCATCGACGCTGCCCGCGCGACGGCTGATCAGCCCAAGCGGATCGCGCTCTACGAAAAGGCCCAGGAGATCTTCAAGCGCGAACGGCCTTGGATCACGATGGCACACTCGACGGTGTACATCCCCACCAGCAAGGACTTGCGAGGCTTCAAGATGCAGCCGAACGGGGGGGTGGTGTTTGAGAACGTCTACCGCGAGTGAGCATGCGTCTTCGTCACATTGAAGTCTTCCACGCGATCATGCAGGCCGGCACGATCAGCGGCGCGGCGCAGCTGCTCCACATCTCGCAACCCGCCGTGACCAAGGTGCTGCAGCATTGCGAGCTGCAACTCGGCATGCCGCTGTTCGACCGCGTCCGCGGCAAGCTTTATCCGACGCCGGAAGCGCAACGGCTCTTCGTCGAGATCGACAAGCTCAACCGCGACCTCGTCGCGATCCGGCGCCTCGCGGCGAACCTGCGCAGCGGCGAATCCGAATCGCTGCGCCTGATGGCCACGCCGACGCTGGGCGCCTCGGTGATCCCCGCGGCGATGACGCATTGGGCGCAGGCCTTCCCGCGCAGCCGCTGCCAGCTCAGCACGAATCACACGCGCGAGATCGTCTCCGCGCTGCTGCTCGGCGAGGCCGACCTCGCCCTCAGCCTGCAGGACCCGCGCCACCCTGGCATCAAGGCCGAGGTGCTGGCCAGCGGCACGATGATGGCGCTGTGCCCGATGCACAGCCCCGAGGCGCAAGGCGCCGGCCCGCTGCCGCTGGAGGAGATCCAGTCCGAGCTGATCGCGATGGCCGAGGACGACCCGCTCGGCCACATGCTGCACAACGCCAGCGAGGCCGAAGGCCGCCACCTCGACAGCCGCATCACGGTCCAGACCTACCAGCTCGCCCGCGCGCTGGTGGAAGCCGGCGTCGGCATGACCGCGGTCGATCCCTTCACCGCCGCCTCGGCCGACCGCACCCGCGTGAAGGTCCGTCCGCTGGCGCCGGCCATGAGCATCCAGCTGTACCTCCTGACCTCCGCCAGCGCGCCGCTGGCGCAGGCGGCGCGCCGGCTGGTGACCTACCTGCGGGACGCCGCCCGCGCCAACCTCGAGAGCCTGGAGTGACGCGCCTCGGCGTCTGATCTTCCGGCTCCACGCCGCTTCACCATGACTCCGGACGCTTCCGTCGCCAACGCCCCGCCACCGCCCATTCCCTGCGAGGAAATCGCCTCGCACGCGGAGTTCCGCTCGCTGCTGACGATCCCCGGCATCGCGGTGGACCTGCGCTACGCGACGCCCGACAACTTCGTCGGCCGCAACGTCTACGGCGGGCTGGACTGCGCCTACCTGCGCCGCGAATCGGCGGACGCCGTCGCCGAGGCCGCCGCATACCTGGGCCGCCACTGCCCCGGCGTGACGCTGGTCGTGCTGGACGCGCTGCGGCCGCAACGCGTGCAGGAAGCGCTGTGGGCCGAGCTCGAAGGCACGCCGCTGACCAAATACCTCGCGCATCCGGCGCGGCGCTCGATCCATTCGTTCGGCATGGCGGTCGACGTCACGCTGCTCGATGCCGCCGGCCGCGAGCTCGACATGGGCACCGGCTTCGACGAGATGACGCCCGCATCGCACCCCGAGTTCGAGGCCGAACAGCTCGCCGCCGGCGGCCTGACCGCCGACCAGCTCCGCCACCGCGGCTGGCTGCGCGCGGCGATGCGCCACGCCGGCTTCCAGACCATCAGCACCGAGTGGTGGCACTTCGACTTCGGCGATCGCGAGCGCGTCCGCCGCGAATTGCCGCTGGTGATCTGACTCCCATCCGACATCACGTCATCGCACGAATCGCCTGACCGCCTGGCTGACTCGACGCGCCTGCCTTCCGGAGATCCCATGACCGCTTCCCGTCGCCAGATCCTCACCGGCGCCGCCACCGCGGCGGCCGCCGCGCTCGGCGCGCTGCCGGCTGCGCAGGCCCAGACGACCGCGCCCGCCCGCGATCCCCGCAACGCCCGCGCGGCGACGGCGCCCGAGCCGCTGCGCGCGCGACGTCTGAAGGTCGGCGACACCATCGGCCTCGTCAGCCCCGCCAATGCCACCTACGAGCGCGAGCCGCTGGAGATCGCCGTCGAGTCGCTCGAGGCGCTCGGCTTCAAGGTCAAGCTCGGCGCCAACGTGCGGGGGCGTTACGGCCAGTTCGGCGGCACCGACGTCCAGCGCGCGGCGGACATCAACGATTTCTTCGCCGACGACGAGGTCGCGGGCATCCTCGCGCTGACCGGCGGCTCCGGCTGCAACCGCATCGTCGACAAGCTGAACTACGCGCTGATCCGCCGCAAGCCGAAGTTCTTCGGCGGCTTCTCGGACCTGACCAGCCTGGTCAATGCGATCCACAAGCAGACCGGGCTCATCACCTTCCACTGCCCGGTCGCGGGCTCGGAGTGGAACGAGTTCTCCCTCCAGCACTTCCGCGCCGTCGCGATGGACGCCCAGGCGGACCTGCTGCAGAACCCGCAGGGCGAGCGCGGCGCCAACCTCGTCCAGCGCGAGGACCGCATCAGCACGCTGCGTCCGGGCCTCGCGCGCGGACCGCTGGTCGGCGGCAACCTGGCCGTGCTCAGCTCGCTGGCGGGCTCGCCCTTCTTCCCCGACACGCGCGGCGCGATCCTCTTCCTGGAAGAGGTCAACGAGTACATCTACCGCGTCGACCGCATGCTCTCCACGCTGCGCCTGTGCGGCGCGCTCGACCAGTTGGCCGGCGTCGTGCTGGGCAAGTTCACGCAGTGCGGGCCGGGCGACGGCAACTTCGGCACGCTGACGCTGGACGAGGTCTTCGACGACTACTTCCTGCCGCTGAACGTGCCGGTCTATCGCGGCGCGATGATCGGCCACATCCGGCGCAAGTTCACCGTGCCGGTCGGCCAGCCCGCCGAGATGGACGCACGCGCTGGCACGCTGCGGCTGCTGTCGCCGGCGGTGCTCTGAGGGCGCCAGCCGCCCCGCGTTCCACGCCCTCGCGCCCTTCTTCCGGCCTCTCAGGGGAACCGCCCTTCTCCGGCACCCGCCCGCTTGGCTAGCATGGCGGCCGAGGGAGTTCCTGACCAATGAAGACAGTTCGAGACCCGCGCGAGACGCGGGCAGGCGGCCGCATGGCCGCATTCGCCATCGCGGCGACCGTGGCCGTGGCCGCCATGGCCTTGACACCCGTCGGCGTCGCCGCCGCGCCACTGCCGGCGCTCACCGACGCCCCGGCCTGGGTGAGCCCCGTCCCGCCGGATCCCGCCCGGACGGTCAAGAACGCGATCCAGGGCCTGGACTACCTGCTGGCGGACGCGCAGACCCGGGTCGCGCCGGACGGCACCCGGCAGGCCTTCCGCCACTACGCGATGCGCGTGCGCACGACCAAGGGGCTGGACCAGGCCGGCCAGCTCGAGATCGAGTGGGACCCCGCCTATCAGCGCGTGCAGCTGCACCAGCTGCGGGTGCTGCGCGACGGCCGCTGGCTGCCGTGGCGCGATCGCGTGTCCGCGCGCACCTTGGATCGGGAGCCCGAGGCCGAGCAGCGCATCTACGACGGCCGCAAGACCATGATCCTGCAGCTCGACGACATCCGCGTGGGCGACGTGCTCGACTACGCCTACAGCGTCAGCGGCTGGAACCCGGTCTACGCGGGCCGGCAGTTCGGCGGCTTCTCGCTGGACTACGGCAGCCCGGTCGCCCGCATCCACAACCGCCTGGTGATGCCGGGCGGGCGCGAGATCGTCGTCCGCACGGCGCCGGGCACGCCGCCGCCGCGCCGCAGCACCGAGGGCGGTCAGCAGGAGCTGGTCTGGGACGCGAGCGACGTGCCCGCGGTGCAACGCGAGAACAACACGCCGTCCTGGTTCGATCCCTGGCGCCAGGTGCGCTGGACCGAGTTCCGCGACTGGGGCGACGTCGCGCGCTGGGGCGCGCCGCTGTACCAGCCACCGGCGCGGCTGTCACCGGCGCTGCGGGCGGAGGTCGATCGCATCGCCGGCGCGTATGCCGCGCCGGCCGAACGCGCCGCGGCCGCGCTGCGCCTGGCGCAGGAGCAGGTGCGCTACCTGTCCATCTCCATGGGCGCGGGTTCGCACGCACCGCGCGCGCCGGACCGCGTCTTCGCACAGCGCTTCGGCGACTGCAAGGACAAGTCGCTGCTGACCGTCGCGCTGATGCGCGCGCTGGGCCTGCAGGCGAACGTCGCCCTCGTCCACACGGAGCTGCGCGAGAAGCTGGCCGACGAACTGCCCTCCGCCGGTGTCTTCGATCACGCGATCGTGCAGGCGGTGGTCGATGGCAAGACCTATTGGCTGGATCCGACGCGATCGCCGCAGCGGGCGCCGCTGGACCTGATCGCGCCCGCGGACTTCGGCCAGGCGCTGGTGCTCTCGCCGGAGACCACGGGCCTCACGCCGATGACGACCGGCGACGCCGCGATCTACCGGCGCCGGATCGCCGTGGTCTACGACCTCAGCAAGGGGCCCGGCCACCGCGCCGGTTTCGAGGTCACGACGCGCTACGAGGGCGTGGCCGCCGAGCGCATGCGCAACGGCACCTTCTCGGAGAACCTGCCGGACTACGAATCGAAGTCGCTGAAGTACTACGCGAACTACACCCGGCTGGCGGGCATCCGGCCGCTCGCGACGATGGAGTGGCAGGACGACGAAGAGGCCAACGTCGTCACCACCCACGAACGCTACGACATCGACGATCCCTGGGAGCGCGACAAGCGCGGCCAGCCGTCGAAGGCCGGGCTGCCGTCCCCGGAGATGGTGGACCTGCTGCGCAAGCCCGAGATCGCGCTGCGCAAACAGCCGCTGGGTTTCGCCCGGCGCGAGGAGCTGGTCATGCGGGTCGAAGAACGCGTGCCGGATTCCTGGGCGCCGATGGCCAAGGACAGCGACGTGCAGAACTTCCAGTCGCACGCGTTCTCGTATCAGCGCGAATTCAAGATGGAAGGACACCGCGTCCACCTGACGCAGACCTTCCGCAGCAAGTCCGACCATGTGCCGGTCGACCAGCTGGCGGACCATGCCAAGACGATGGACAAGGCGGCCGACTGGGTCGGCCACGACCTCACATGGGACGTGCCGCCGCGGTCAGGCGCTGGCGAAAAGGGCAGCCTGGGCAAGGGCATCCTCGCCCTGATCGGCATGCTGGTCGTGTGGATAGGCGCCTACCATGGCTCGAACTGGCTGCGCCGCCGGCGCCTGGACGCGTCGCTCGCGCGGGTCGCGGCGGCTAGCGCCGCGCCACCCAGTCCACCAGCGCATCGATCGCCGGACGCGCCTTCGCCGCCTGATCGTCATTGACGATCGCCACGACGATCCAGGTCTTGCCGGTCGAGTCCGGCACGTAGCCGGCCAGCGCGACGACGTCGCGCAGCGTGCCGGTCTTCATCCGGGCGCGGCCCTCCGCGGCCGTGCCCTTCATGCGGCGGACCAGCGTGCCGTCGACGCCGGCCACCGGCAAGGTGGCCAGCAGTTCGGGACCATGCGCGCCGCGAGCCGAGGCCTGCAGCATCGCCGCCATCTGCGCGGCCGAGGCGCGCTCGCTGCGCGACAGGCCCGAGCCGTTCTCCAGCGCCAGGCCGGCCGTGGCGATCTTTTGCGCGGCGAACCACTCGCGCACGACGCGCGCGGCCGCCTCGCGGGTGTCCTCGCCCGGCTGGGCCGCGGACGCGCCCAGCCGCAGGAACAGCATCCGCGCCAGCGCGTTGTCGGAGGACTTCAGGATGGGTCGCAACAGCTCGGCCAGCGGGCGGTCGCGGTGCTGCGCCAGCACACGGGCGCCTTCGGGCGTCGCGCCCTCGCGGATCCCGCCCGACAGCGTGCCGCCCAGCGAGCCCCACAGCTGCCGCAGCGCCTGCGCCGTCTCCCACTGGCGATCCAGCACGTTCAGCGACTGCGAGACCTGGCACCCGCGCGGGAATTCGCCCGCCAGCACCAGGCGTCCGCCGCCGTCCGGCAGCGCCTCGAAGCGCGACGGCAACCAGCCGTCGTCCCAGTCTTTGCAAGGCTTGTCGTTCAGCGTGACCGCGCTCGCGTCGATCGCGAGCCCGCCGAACTGCGGATAGGGCCGCACCGTCAGGCCGCGGTCGTCGGACCAGAAGTCGTACTGCAGCAGGCTGCCGTTGAGGTGCAGCGCATCCGGGATCACGTTGTACGGGAACTCGGCCTGCTCGTCGAAACGCGGCGCGCCGATGTCCGGACGCGCCGGGTTGAACAGGCCGCGATCGACGACGATGCCGCCGGCCAGTTCGCGCACGCCGTGGCGCTCGCGCACCTCACGCAGCATCGCCCACAACGCGGGCCAGTCGAGGTCCGCGTCGCCGCCGCCCTTGAGCACCAGCGGTCCGTCGAGGCGACCGTCACGCACCTCGCCTGCGGCCAGCAGCTGCGTCTGTCCCCGGCTGTTGGGACCGAGCCGGTCCAGCGCCACGACCGCGGTGATCGTCTTCATCGTCGAGGCGGGCGCCATCGGCCGGTCCGCATTCAGGCGCAGGCCGGTGCCCGGCGCGTCCAGCGGATAGGCCACCACCGCCAGCGACGAGGCCGGCACGCCGGCCTGGCGCAACGCGGCCTCGACCGGCGCGGGCGGGGTGTCGACGAAGGTGGCGCAGCCGCTCGTCACGAGCGCGGCGACCAGAAGCACGAAGGCGGGGAGGGCTCGCATGAGCAGCGACTGTATATTCCCGGCCCCGCTGCATTCCCGCAGGTTATACGCGCGAGACAAGCATTCATCGGGACGGAAACAACAAATGGGTGACGTTCCTATGACGGTGAAAACCGCTCGTGCTTGAAGATCATTCACAGCTCGCAACACAGCCACATCAAAGGGTCGCCCTCGCATCGGACGGCCGCAGTCGTTGGAGGCGTTCCAGGACGCCGGACCGGTTAACAAGGAGAAGGTCGTGAAACTGAATCAACTCGCCCGCTGCCTCGTCGTGGTGGGACTGGGCGCCCACGCGGCGGCCTGGTCGCAGGAAGTCCAGAAGATCGAGCGGGTGGAAATCACCGGCTCCAGCATCAAGCGCATCCAGGACGAAGGCGCGCTGCCCGTGCAGACCATCTCGCGCCGCGACCTGGACCGCCAGGGCATCGTGTCGGCCGAGCAGCTGATCGCCACGCTCTCCTCCAACGGCAACGGCCTGGACAACCTGGCCTCCAACGCGGACGTGGTCTCGGGCCAGTCCCGTGGCAACAACGGCGCGACCTCCGCCAACCTGCGCCTGCAGGGCGCCAACGCCACGCTGATCCTGCTGAACGGCCGCCGCATCGCGGCGCACGGCCTCAACGGCGGCGTCGTCGACCTGAACCAGATCCCGATGGCCGCGATCGAGCGCGTCGAGGTGCTGAAGGACGGCGCCTCGTCGACCTACGGCACCGACGCCGTCGGCGGCGTCATCAACTTCATCCTGCGCAAGGACTACACCGGCCTGACCGTCAGCGGCTTCTCCGACGTGACGCAGCACAGCGGCGGCAACATCTACCGCGGCTCGGTGACCGGCGGCATCGGCAACGTCGACAAGGACGGCTTCAACGTCATGGCTGTCCTGTCCATGACGGACAACAAGCGCCTGGACGGCTCGCAGCGCGACTTCGTCAACAGCTTCCAGCCCGAACGCGGCCTGTCCCCGGACACGCGCGGCACGCCGTTCGCGACGGTCTTCTTCTCGCCCACGATCACGGCGCCGGTCTACAACGGCACCACCATCACCAGCGCCAACATCCTGGACCTGCCGGGCGGCGCGGGCTGCGCCTCGCAGCCGGGCATGGCCCCGTACGCGGAGAAGCTGTGGAACTCCGCCGCCGCGTCGCCGGCCAACCAGTTCGGCTGCGCGTGGGATTCGGGCAAGGCCGCGGTGATCCAGCAGCCGGTGAAGAACACCAACCTGGTCACGCGCGGCATGCTCAAGCTGGGCGAGCACATGCTGACCGGCGAAGTGCTGCTGGGCAAGTCGGAGTCGCAGAAGATCTTCTCCGCCAACCAGATCAGCAGCGGCAGCGCCACGGCGACCATCGGGCTGCCCAACGGCACCAACGCGATCAGCCCGTTCCGCAACCTCGCCTATCCGTCGACCGGCGCCGGCTACCAGGCCGTGTGGAATGCGCTGGTGGGCACCTTCCCGTCGCTGGCCTCGCAGGCCGGCAAGCCGCTGGCCTTCCGCTGGCGCTGCATGGAGTGCGGCCAGCGCGAGTTCGAGACCACCACCGACACCGGCCGCTACCTGCTGAGCATGGACGGCCCGCTGCCCTTCCTCAAGGACTGGGACTACAAGGTCGGCGCGTCGCAGGCGTTCAGCAAGAGCAACTCGGTGCTGGGCAGCGGCTACCAGAACTGGGTCGGCCTGGCCAACCTGATCAACACGGGCGTGCTCAACCCGTTCCTGCTGGCCGGACAGTCGCAGACACCGGCCGCGCTGGCGGCGCTGGACGCGATCTCGGCCGAGGGCACCAAGCTCTACGGCGGCAAGTACACGACCGACGAGTACGACGCGACCGCCTCCGGTCCGCTGTTCAAGCTGCCGGCCGGTGACGTGATGGGCGCGGTGGGCGTGGACTACCGGATCGAGAAGTACCGCTTCGACGGCAACCAGACGGTCAACACCAACGACATCAACACCTGGATCTTCAACGCGCCGTTCGACAACGTGAACGCGCTGAGCGGCGTGAAGCGCAAGGTGGGCGCGATCTTCGGCGAGACCATCATCCCGATCGTCAAGAACCTGGACCTGAACCTCTCGGTGCGCTACGACAAGTACACCGGCTTCGGCAGCACGACCAACCCCAAGGCTTCGATCCGCTACCAGCCGATCGACAGCCTGGTGTTCCGCGCGTCGTACAGCACCGGTTTCCGCGTGCCGACCTTCAACCAGCTGTTCAACGGCGTGACCGAGTCGCCGTACACCGGCGCCGGCGTGCCGGATCCGGCGACCTGCCCGACCAACGTGGTCAGCAACACGCCGGGCTGCCAGGCGGTCACCTTCAACACGCTGTTCGGCGGTCGCAGCGACCTGAAGCCGGAAGAGTCGAAGATGTCCAACATCGGCTTCGTGTGGCAGCCGATGAAGGACTTCAGCGCCTCGGTGGACCTGTGGGACATCCGTCGTGACGGCCAGATCCAGAGCCTGACGCTGACGCAGATCCTGAACAACTACCAGCTGTTCCCGCAGGCGTTCCAGCGTGACGCCAACGGCGTGCTGCAGACGGTGGACACCCGTTGGGTGAACACCGGCGAGACGCAGACGCGCGGCCTGGAACTGTCGATGCGCGGCAGCACGCCGATGAACGGCGGCCGCCTGAGTGCGGGGCTGGACGGCACCTACCTGCTGAAGAAGCGGTCCAAGCTGCTGGACAACGTGGCCTTCGGCCCGAGCGAGATCGGCCAGTTCACGCGGTCGAGCGAGCTGGGCATCCGCTGGAAGCACAGCGCGTACATCACCTACACCTATGGCGACTGGGCCTGGTCGCTGCGCCAGCAGTACAGCACCGGCTACTACGGCTACGTCCCGCCGGGCGTGGCCAACGGCAACGCGTCGACGCCGGCCTTCGATCCGTGGGTCAAGCCGTACTACCTGCACCACGCGAGCGTGGCCTACAGCGGCATCAAGAACCTGACGGTCACCGTCGGTGTGAAGAACATCTTCGACCAGGATCCGCCGTTCGCGAACAGCTACGACACGAACACCGGTTCGGGCAGCTCGTGGGAACCGCGTGTGGCCGACCCGCGCGGACGGTCGTTCACGCTGGGCCTGGACTACAAGTTCTTCTGATCAAGCGCCGCCTGCCGCCTCGCGCGGCGGGCCATCGGACACCAAGCCCGCCGGGAGACCGGCGGGCTTTTTTACGCCTGGCCGCCGAGTGCACGAGAGCTCAGCGGGAACACGTTCCTGATGCCCTGCTCCCTGATGTTGTGCAACAAGCGGAGGATCGGGCCGGTGGGACGGGTCAGTCCCTGCTCATAGCGGCGCAGCAAGCGCGCCGTCGTGTTGAGCATGTTGGCGAAGGTGTAGAGGTCCAGATCCGCGCTTTCACGAATGATCCGGACTTCCTCGGGCATCAACGGCTCCGCTGGAGCAATACCGACCCAAGCCAGTCGCTGGAAGTCCTCGCCGCTCGCCAAGCCGCAGGCATACATACGGCGTCCGGTCTTCACCATCCGGTCAATCGAGTCGAACTTGCGTTTACGCATCACAGATCACCTCTTTCAAAAGTCCTGAAACGACGGCCCCCGCCAGTTGATCGTCGTTCATCTTTTCGAGGAGCACGTTGGTTTCCTTGCAGCCACGGAGCCTCCACCCTTCGATGTTGGCCACCGCATTCTTCGCGTAGCCCTCGATGAAGAACCACGGCCCGCCTCGTCGATGGGTGACGATCACGCGATACCCATCGCGTTTGCCGGACCCGGATCGTCCGATCCGCTTCTTGAAGAGTCCACTACCGAGATTTGCATCGATCAGCCCACGTTCCATTTCCGCCACGGCGCGGCACAGGTCCGCGTCTGCGCAGCTCCTGCTTGCGCATCCACCGTTGAAAGCCTTCAACCAGATAGATGGGATTCGCCACTTCGACCTCTCGACCTCTTCGCACTGTTTCGAGAGGCCTGAGTGACAGGTCTTGCCCAGGACTGATTCGTCCTGAAGTCGGCCCCCTGATGGGGGAGAAGTGGCGCTCAGGCGCTGAGCGTTCTCTCGGCCGGATCCAAGGTCACCGCCACGCCAATCGGCAGCGGCAGGTTGGGCGTCGCATGGCCGCTCGGCCAGCCGGCGAGGACCGGGATGCCGAGGTCGCCGAAGTAGTCGGCGAGCACCTCGTCGGGCGAGTCGGTGTCGGTGAAGCTGCCGAGCAGCACGCCGGCGATGTCGTCGAGCGCGCCGGCCAGGCGCAGCTGGCACAGCAGGCGGTCGATCTTGTACGGATCCTCGCCAATGTCCTCGAGGAACAGGACCGCGCCGCGCAGGTCCGGCATGAACGGCGTGCCCAATAGCGCAACGAGCACCGCCAGGTTGCCGCCGCTCAGCACGCCGCGCACCGGCGTCGAACCGCGGTTCAGCACATGCGGCGCGAGTGCCGGCCCGAGAGCCTCACCGATGCGCAAGCCGCTGCGCAGGCGCTCGGCCAGCGCCACGGCGTCGGCCCAGTCGGCGTCGCCCTTGTGCCAGTCCGAGGCCGGCATCGGCGCATGCCAGCCGGCCATGCCCAGTTGCTGGCGCAGCGCATGCAATGCCGTCAGGTCGCTGTAGCCGATCAACGGCTTCGGCGATCGACGCAGCAGCGCGCGATCGATGCGGTCGAGCAGCCGCAGGCAGCCATAGCCGCCGCGCAGGCCGATCACCGCATCGACGTGAGGATCATCCAGCGCCTCGTGCAGGTCGGCGAGCCGGCGACCGTCGTCCGCCGCGAGGTGGCCGAGGAAGGCCGGTCCGTGACACCCGGGAAAGAGCTTCGCGCGAAAGCCCAGCCGCTCGATCAGCGGCACCACGAGGTCGAGCGTACCGTCCCTCGGCGGGCCGGCGGGCGCGATCACGCCGAGGCAAGCGCGCTCGGGCAACGGGGGCAGCAGGAAGGTGTCGTCGGCCATGAGCAGCGTGGAGGAACATCGGCGGCGCGCGCCGGGAACATCGTCGGAATCAGGACTCCAGCCAGGCCGCCATCCGCGCGTCGATCGCGGCGCCGAGCGCCGGGATGCGCCAGGTCGTGGAGCAGCTGGGATGCGGAGCGTAGCGCGAGCCGAGGTTGCTCAGCAGCGCGATCAGGTAGTGCCGGCGTCGGGGCAGGATGCCGCGCACGATGCCCGCATCGGACGTGTAGTTCTCAGTGTTGCCGGTCTTGTGTGCGAACCAGACCTCGCCACCCATCGCGAAGCGGCGGAGGTCACCAGGCAGCGACACCTCGCCCGCATGCAGCGCGCCGTCCGGCATCAACCACCGACCCGGCAGCCGCGCTGGCAGACCCGGCACCCAGCCAGGCACGCCACCCAGCGCGCCGCTCGACAACACCTGATGCAGGGCCTGGTCCTGCAACGCATGCATGGCCTGGTTGCGGCTCTCGGGCGAGAGGCGCGGCGCATCGCCGCGCAGCCATGGCGCACGCGGCGCCACCGGGTCCAGCCACCACAGCAGCCGCACCGTGTCCCAGGCCGTCATCTGGATCTGGCCCACGCCCGATCCCGAGCCGTTGCCCCAACCGCCCTCTGGCGTCGTGTTGGCGAAGCGCAGCGTCGTCAGCCCGAGCGAGGCGAACAGCGTGTGCAGCTCATTGCGCACTTCGCGCCCGCCGTCGCGGCGGATCGCGCCGGCGGCGTGCATCAGCGTGACCAGCGCCGAGGTCGCCTCGTTGCTGCTCCAAGTGACCATGTCGTAGGCCCAATCGGACACCGCGCGCTCGCGGCCGCCGTAGGTCAGCGGCTGCCACCAGCCGGCCCGCCCCTGGTCGACCAGCCGGCCCACGCCCGCCAGCAGCATCAGCTTCAGCAACGACGCGGGGTAAGGCGCCACCATGCGGCCGCCGCCCTCGCCCACCTCGCCTGCCAACGGCGTCCAGTCCATCGCGGACCAGTCGGACGCCGGCCGCCACGCGATCGAGTTGCCCTCGGCATCGCGTTGATCGGCCAGGAACTGGATGTTGCGCACGGAGCCCGCGTCTGCCGCGATGTCGGCGACAAGACCCTGCGGATGCTCGCGCGAGAAGAGCACATTCGCCGCGACCGGCGCGCCGCGTTCCGGGAACGCGACGACGGCCAGATCGATGCTCGGGAAGTGCCGGATCGGCCTGTCGTCGTCCTGCGGATCGCGCGTGGCGCCGAAGTCCTGGGCGAGCACCGCGGCCCGCAGCGCCTCGGCGAGCGAGGCGGCGTCCAGCGCGACGGGCTTGGCGGCCGTCGTCATCGCGGGCCCTCAGGCAGCGCGGAGTTGCAGCCCGTCCAGCGCGATCGGACTGGGCTTGCCGGAGATGAGATCGGCCACGATGCGGGCCGAGCCGAACGAGAAGGTGAATCCCAGGGCGCCATGACCGACATTCAGCCACAGCCCGCGCAGCGGCGTCTCGCCGAGCATGGGCGCGCCGCTCGGCGTGGCCGGGCGCAGACCGGCCCAGGGCACCGCGTGGTCGTAGTCGGCCGCCTTCGGGAAGGTCTGGCGCACGTTGCGCTGCAGCGCGGCCAGACGCTTCGGATCGATGCGGGTGTCATCGCCGACCAGGTCCACCATCGCGGCGACACGCAGTTGATCGCCGATGCGGGCGTAGAGCGTCTTGCGCTCGAAGTCGGTGACGCTGACCGTCGGCGGGCGATGCACGCCGTTGATCGGGGCGGACAGGCTGTAGCCCTTCAGCGGATACAGCGGCAGCCGCACGCCGATGAGTTCCGCCAGCGCCGCGCTCTGCAGGCCGGCGGCCAGCACGATGCCGTCCGCGACCAGATCGCCCTGGTCCGTCCTCAATGCGACGACACGATCGCCCTCGACGATGAAGCCGGTGGCGTTGGCCTTCACCCGTCCCCGGAAATTCGGATGCCGCGCGAGCCGCTCGCCCAGCTGCACGCTGAGCGCATGGCAATCGGCCACGGCCTCACCGGAGGTGAAGATGCCGCCGGCCAGCCACTCCGCGCCGCCGTCGCCGAGCGAGGGCTCGATCGCCAGGCATTCATCGCGGGTCAGCGCCCGTTCCGGCCCCCGTGCGGGCGTGCGTGCGGCAACGCGGGCGAATTCCTCCGGCTTGCGATACACGACCAGCTTGCCCGGCGTGCGCAGCGCGATGGCATCGAGCGCCGCATGCCGCTGAAGCTCGCCGAAGCACTGCTGACTGAACGCGCCGAGTTCGAGCAGGCGTTCGGTGGTGCGCTGATTGACCGGCCCGCGGCAATGCGCCAGGAACGACGCCAGCCAGCGCCATTGCGCCGTCGTGCCGTCCGGCTTGAAACGCAGCGGACCGTCCGGATCGAGCAGCCAGCGCAGCGCCTTCAGCGGCACGCCGGCATCCGCCAGCGGCGACACGTAGCGGTAGCTGAGCTGACCGCCGTTCGCACGGCTCGCGCCCGTGCCGAGCGTGGCCTCGCGCTCCACGAGCGTCACCCGATGCCCCGCCTCCGCCAGGGCCCAGGCGGTGGTGACGCCCACGACGCCCCCACCGATCACGACTAGCTGCTTCATCCCGGACGAATTCATTCTTGAATGGTCCGGGAGGTTACGGATTCACGACACCCTCAGCCAATGAAAGCGGTGCCGCTACCCATAACCTTGTTGAATGTGCGCAAGGACTATCCCTGTGGCCTCGGGTCCACCGCCAGGCGGCCTTCGTTGCGCGCGCGCCCATTGACCGGATGTCGCGGAGGCCATCCGACGTCGCCCATGCAGTCCCAGATGGCATCCCCGATCTTGTGGCCGCCGCGATGTCCCACAATGAACTCGGTCTCCGCATTGATGATCCCCCGGTCGAACAATCGACGGAAGATGCTCCGCGCCACGTCGGCGCAGATTCCTTCCGTCTTGAACTCTGCGCCTCGCTCCACGGCGTAACGGTGGAAATTCACCGTGTTGTCAGCGCGGTCGTAGCCCAGGGCGTGCAGGAAGACTCCGCTTCTCACGGCGTGATCCAGGTACTCCGCCGCCCGTTTCGGCTGGCCTGCCCGTTCATGCGCCGAGATCAACGCGTTGTAGACGCTCACGTCGGGATGCACGCGTTCGCCGGTGTGCGCGTTGACGGCGCGATCCAGTTCATCGAAGCAGGCCCGCGCATCGGCCGTCCTGCTGCCGCACAGGGCCATGCCGCTGACCGTCGCTCGCAGCACATCCGAGGCCGTGCATGCGCCGGTTATGAAGTCCTGGACCCTCGATGCGTTCCGGGACGGCCTCCCGCCCGCCTCTTGCTGCCGCCGCAATGCGGACGCCGCGGGGGAGGACGTGGTGTAGAACGCCCGATGCCATCGGGGCTTTCTCGCGTCTCGCCGGGGCGGGGTCTCCATCTCCTGCGGTGCCGGCGCGACGGGCGGTTCGGCGCCGAGGTCGGGCGGAGTGACGCCCGGGGCAGGAAATTCACGAGATGAATCCAAGTTGAGCATGACACGTCCTGTTCGAGGGATCGACGGAGTGCACATGCAAACCCACAGGGTTCACTTGAAAACGTTCTGACAATGAAAAAGGGCAGCCTCCCGGCTGCCCTCATCGCCTCCGATGGATCGGGTCAGGTCATGCCAGGACGGCCGCCATCGCGTTCGCCGTCGCCTCGACATTGCGCGTGTTCAGGCCCGCGATGCACATGCGGCCGGAGCGCAGGATGTAGACACCGAATTCCTCGCGCAGACGATCCACCTGCTCCGGCGTCAGGCCGGTGTAGCTGAACATGCCGCGCTGCTTCAGGAAATAGTCGAAGTTGCGGCCCGGCACCTTGGCCGAGACCACCTCGAACAGCGCGTTGCGCATCGCCAGGATGCGCTCGCGCATCTCTTCGACTTCGCCCTCCCACAGCGCGCGCAGCGCCGGGTCGCCCAGCACCTTGGCCACGACCTGGCCGCCGTGCATCGGCGGGTTCGAGTAGTTGCGACGGATCGTGAACTTCAGCTGCCCCAGCACATTGGCCGCCTGCGCCGCGTCGGGACACACGACCGACAGCGCGCCGCAGCGCTCGCCGTACAGGCTCATGTTCTTGGAGAAACTGTTCGCGACGAAGAAGCTCAGGCCCGCCGAGGTCAGCGCGCGGATCGCGAAGGTGTCCTGCTCCAGCCCGTCGCCGTAGCCCTGGTACGCCAGGTCCAGGAAGGGGATCAGCTCGCGCTCCTGCAGCACCGGGATCAGCGCGTCCCACTGCGACTGCGACAGGTCCACGCCCGTCGGGTTGTGGCAGCACGCGTGCAGCAGCACGACGCTGCGCGCCGGCATTTCCGAGAACGCCTGCAGCATCGCGTCGAAACGCAGGCCGCCGGTCTTGGCGTCGTAGTACGGGTAGCTCCGGCACTCGATGTACGAGCCCTCGAAGACGGCGCGGTGGTTGTCCCAGGTCGGGTCGCTCAGGTAGATCGCGCTGTCGGGGAAGTAGCGCTTGATGAAGTCCGCGCCGACCTTCAGGCCGCCGGACGAGCCCACGCCCTGGATGGTCGCGACGCGCTTGCCCTGCAGCGCTTCGCTGTCGGCGCCGAAGAGCAGCTTCTGCACCTCGGTGCGGAAGTTGGCCGCACCTTCCATCGGCAGGTAGGGCCGCGCGCCGGCCTGTTCCACCACTGCCAGCTCGGCGCGGCGCACGGAGTCCAGCATCGGGATGCGGCCGTCGTCATCGAAGTAGATGCCGATGGACAGGTTGATCTTCTGCGTGCGCGGATCCTTCTGGAAGGCCTCGTTGAGACTCAGGATGGGATCGCCCGCGTAGGCGTCGACGTGCTGGAACATGCTGGAAACTCCACGTTGGACTATCGGCTCGCGTCATTATCCCCAGCCGCGACCGCCCGCACCGGAACAGCCCCCGTGCCGACGCACCGGTACAGGCCCGACGACAATGCCGGCTTCGCATTGCTTGCCCCACAGAATCACATGATCACGGACTTCAACGCGCGCGGCGCGGCCTGCCTGCCCGGCCACATGGGCATCGAGATCGTCGAGGTCGAGAAGGGCCGCGTCTTCGCGCGCCTGCCGGTCACCCAGCAGGTCATGGCGCCCAACGGCTACCTGCACGCCGGCAGCGTCGTCACGCTGGCCGACACCTGCTGCGGCTACGGCTGCATCTCGTCGCTGCCCGACGGCGCGCAGAACTTCACCACGGTCGAGCTCAAGTCCAACCACCTGGGCACGGCCCGCGAAGGCGTCATCGAGTGCCTCGCCACCGCGGTCCACATGGGCCGCACGACCCAGGTCTGGGACGCCACCGTCACGCACAACGGCAAGACGATCGCGCTGTTCCGCTGCACGCAGATGGTCCTGTATCCGAAGGCCTGATCGCGCATCGCGTCCTGCCACCTTTTGCGCGCTTGGCCGCCATGGCATGGGGCCTTGCCGGCCAGCGGCAAAACCCCAAGCCATGCCGTCCCCGAACCACCGAGGACTGCTGCCATTCCGAGGACTGCGTCAGAGCGCCTTGCCGCTGCCGATGGCCATCACCAGGCGCGTGACGAGCGCCAGCTTCGGCGCGATGGCGTCGACGACGACGTACTCGCTGTCGCTGCTGTGCGCGCCGTAGCCGCGTACGCCCAGGCCTTCGATCACCGGCGCCTTGGTCGACAGCGAGGCGTAGGCGGCATCGGTGCCACCGCCGGTCGGGCGGTCGCGCACGACCAGTTCCAGCTTCTGCTCGTCGGCCAGGGCCTTGACCTTCGCGGCCAGCGCGCGCGACGCGTCGGTCGCCTGCAGCGGCGGGCGGTTGCGGTTGAAGCTCAGGGTCACTTCCGCATCCGGGACCAGCTTGTTCTGGATGCGCTTGCGCAGCTCGGCCTCCAGGGCATCGAAGTCGGAGAAGCGGTCCGCGCGCGCATCGCCCTGGGCCTCGGCGCGCTCGGGAATCGCGTTGCGGACCGAGCCCGCCTTGGACATCGTCCAGTTCAGGTGCAGGCCGCGCTTGGGATCGGACAGGTCGCGCGTCTGCAGGATCTGGTGGGACAGCTCGGTCAGCGCGTTGATGCCCTTCTCCGGCGCCGCGCCGGCGTGCGACGAGCGCCCCTTGACCTTCAGGTCGACCATGGCGATGCCGCTGGTGGCCAGACGCACCGTGTCCGGCGTCGTCGGGCCGCCGCCGCCCTCGAAGGACAGCACGGCGTCATGCTCGCCGCCGAGCTTCGTGATCAGCGGGTGCGACCCTGGGGAACCGATCTCCTCGTCGGCATTGATCAGCACGGTGATCTCGGCGTAGTCCTTGAAGCCGACGGACTTCAGGATCGCCAGCGCATGCAGGATCGTGGCGATGCCCTGCTTGTCGTCGGCGATGCCCAGGCCGTAGGCGAGGTTGCCGTCGATGCGGAAGGGCTGCTGCTTCAGGCCGCCGCGCTGGTAGACGGTGTCCATGTGCGCGATCAGCATCAGGCGTTTGCCGTTGGCGTTGCCGCCCTTGAACGAGGCCCGCACGACCTGCCCGACCTTGGCCGGACCGTCGCCCGCGTCCGAGGTCGGCGAGGCGATGACGGTGTCGGGATCGATCAGCTGGACCTGGCCGCCCAGGTCGCGCAGCCGCTGCGCGATGACGCCGGCGATGCGGTCCAGGCCCTGGCGATCGGAGCTGCCGGACTCGATCTCGACCAGCTGCTGCAGGGTCTTCATCAGCGCGGGCTGTTCCTTGGCGGCGAGCGCGGTGAGCTCGGGCACCGTCTGCGCGTGCGCGCCGAGGGCGGTCATCGCGGCCAGGGCCAGCGCCGCGCGGCGCAGTCGGGGGAAGGAAGCGGTCATCGGATGGGTCATCTTCGCGATCTCCAGCGTTCGTGAGGGGAGGGGCGGGCCATCCTAGCCATCATTCCTGTCCGCTTGAACGCTCGAAAGCGATAGGGCAAGCTCCCGGCCATGCGTCAGCCGCCGCCATTCGCCCGCCGCCTGTGCGTCTGCGCACGGACGGCGTTGATCCTGTCCGCGGTGCTGCCTGCCTTCGCGGAAGAAGCGCGCCGCAACGTCTTCGACGACCCCTTCGTGCAACTGACCTCGGCGATTCCCCTTGCCGAATGTCCGGCGCCTCCCGGTCCGTTGATGACCGATGCCGAGGCCAAGGCGCAGGCGCACGGCCGCATCGAGCGCGGCACCAGCTGCTTCCAGAGCGGCCGCTGCCGGCTGCCCAACGCGTATCTCTACGACAAGGAGATCATGCCGCGCGTTCAGAAGGCGATCGCCGCCGACGGCCGGTTCGACGCGACGACGAGTGCCTGGGCGCTCGGCCAGCGGCGCTGGATCTGGCTGCAGGGCTGCGTGCGCAGTGCCGATCAGGCGGCCGCGCTCGAGGCCTTGGTGAAGCAGATCGACGACGTGGAGATGGTCGTCAACGAGTTGAAGCTCGTGCCCGGCGCGCCGGCCAGTCCAGCGCCGGGGGCCTCACGCTGAGCGGGCGTGTCCGTCGTCCAGCCACTCGATCCACCGTCCGTGCGGATGGGACCAGGCCAGCGATTCCGTGCGGACCTCGCCGCCGTCGCGCCATTGCAGCGTCCACAGCGTGCCGCTGCCGGGCGACTCGCCGGCCGGGCAGTCCGGTGGCGACGGGAGCGGGGCGAGCTTGCCCACTTCGCCGCTGATCCAGGCCAGGCCGCGCTCGCGCACCAGCCGGCCGATGCGCTCGACATGCGTCGTGAATGCCGCGGCGTCGAAGTAGGCCAGCACCCAGACGTTGAAGATCACCGGCGTGACGCCGGCGGGCAGTTCATCGATCCAGCGCTCGAGCACCGAGAGCCCATCCTCCGATTGCACCAGCGGCACCGGATGCCGCCGTGCATCGGCGAGCGCGCGGTCGAGGCGCTCGCGACGCGCGGCATCGCCCGGCCACAGACACGCGCGCAGCCAGCGGGCCGCCGCGTCGTCGGCCGGATCGATGGGATGCAGGTCGACGCCCATCCGGTACGACGCGCGCCAACGCGGCTCGCCAAGCAGCCCGGCGGGCCGCTCGCCTCGCCAGAGCGTCGGGACCAACGGGGCATCGGGCGAGGCGCCGGGCAGCGCCTCGACGCCGTCGTCATAGGCGTAGCGATCGACGCCGAGGATCAAGCCCGCGCTGCAACCGAATTCGAACAGCGCGAACTCGACCGGGGAAAGGTCGGCGCCACCGAGACGCGTCGCCAGGGTCTGCAGCACGGGCCGCAGCACGGCGCAGCGGCCGGTCTCGTTGGTCTGCGTGGTGCGCACGCGGATCAGCGCGCGCAGCGCGGCGTCCTCGCGGCGGACGAAGTCCTCGAGCCGCGACTTCAGTTCATCGTCCGGCGCCCGCGTGCCGCCGACGCTCGCGTAGTACGCGGCGATCGGATGGGGCTCGCCGGCCAGGATCCGGTCGTGCAGTGCGGCCAGCAGCAGCACTGGCTTGCGCTGGGTCGTCGGTGCTTCCAGCAGCAGGGACATGAGGCCCCGATCGGCAGCGATGATGCCTGCGAGCGCCGCGTAGAACGGGTCGTCCGCGCCGTCGGTCTCGGCGAAGCGGGTGAAGTGGTGGGCGATGCGCCCCAGTGCGTCTTCCATGAGCAGTGACTCTAGGCTCGCGGGTGCCGCCAGAATGTCGGGTATCCGACAAATGCCTTCCGCTCATCGTGCCACCCGCACTGCTACCGCCCTCGCCCATGCCCGGCGCCGTCCAGGCCCTGTGCGCCAACTTTCCCGCCCTGGCGCCGCCGTCCACGCCCGATTTGCGCCTGGAGGCGCTGATGCCTGCTCGCCGACTCGCGGCTGGCCGGGTGCTCTTCGCGCAGGGGCAGACGCCGACGGCGTTCTACATGGTGGAAGACGGCGAGATCGAAGCCCGCTTCGCCGCGCTCGACGGTCGCATGTCGGTGCTGGAGCACGTGCGCGCGCCGCGCCTGTTCGGCCTCGCGGCCTTCATCAGCGGCAAGCCCTCGCGCTACGAGGCGGCGGCCATCTCGGACAGTCGCGTGCGGGTCATCGGGGAGGCCGCCTATCGCGTGCTGATGGACGAATGGCCCGGATTCGCGCGCGCGCTGATGCGGGAGTTCGCCGAACGCTTCGAAGGCAACCTGCGTCTGCTGGAGGCCGCCAGGCACCTGAGCGCCGCCGAACGCTTCGGCGTGGCGCTACGCCAATTGGCCGATGAGCGTGCGGCGCCCCCGGACGCCGAGGGTTGGCGGACATTGAAGGCGACGCAGGCGGAACTGGCGCAGCTCGCCCATCTGTCGAGGCAGACGGTCAATCAACTGCTGCGCGCTGCGCAGGCCGAAGGTCGGCTGCGGCTGCGTTATGGCGGGATCGACGTCCGCCGGTGAGCCTCACTCCGCCAGCGCCGCCTCGATCTCCCCGCGGATAGCCGCCGGAGCATCGTTCGGGGCGAAGCGCTTCAGCACCTGGCCGTCGCGGCCGATCAGGAACTTGGTGAAGTTCCACTTGATCGCCTGCGTGCCCAGGATGCCGGGCTTCTCCCCCTTGAGCCATTGCCACAGCGGATGTGCTTCCCCGCCGTTGACCTTGACCTTGGCCATCATCGGGAAGCTCACGCCGTAGTTCAGCTGGCAGAACGACGAGATCTCCTCGTTGCTGCCGGGGTCCTGGCCGCCGAATTCGTTGCTCGGGAATCCGACGACCACCAGCCCGCGCGCCTGGAAGTCGCGCCACAGGTCCTCGAGACCCTTGAACTGCGGCGTGAAGCCGCACTCGCTGGCGGTGTTGACGACCAGCAGCACGCGGCCGCGGTACTCCGACAGCGCGACCGGCTCGCCGGCGATGCTGACGGCGTCGAAGTCGAAGGCAGTCTTGCCATTGGCGCTCATGGGGGGACCCTCCTCGTAACGGCCCGGGTGGACCGGGATGCATCCTAGCGCGGCGGAACGGATCAGGCGCGGCGCCGTTCCAGCGCCGCCAGCATCGCCGCGGCCAGGATCGCGGCACCGCCCGCGGCGGTTTTGCCGTCCAAGGTGCCGCCGCCCAGCAGCAGCGCCGAGATGGCGGCCACCGGGACCTCCGTCAGCATGACCACCGCCGTGACGTTGGCCGGCAGCCGCGCCGCCCCGTATTGCAGCGACAGGTTGGAGACGAAGAACAACAGCGCCATCCCCGCCAGCGGCAGCAGCCAGGCCGCGCCGGGCAGCGACGGCCACGGCGCGAGGCCCTGGCCGGCCATGGCCATGGCGGACAGCCCCGCCACCAGCACGCCGCCGGTGAACATCGCCAGTGCCCGCGCGCCGGGGCTGCGGGCCGCCTCGCGGCGCAGCATCACGTTGTTGAATGCGAAGGTCATGCCCCCGATCAGCCCCAGCACGTCCGGCAGGCTGGACGGCACCGGCCAGCCGCCGTCCGCAGGCGCCAGCACCGCCAGTGCGCCGCCCAGCGCCAGGGCGATGCGCAGACCGGCCGACGCCGTCAGCGGCTCGCCCAGCACCAGGCGCGCGAGCAGCACGGCCCACAGCGGCATCAGGTAGAAAAGCAGCACCACCCGGACCACGTCGCCGGTCGACACGCCCCAGTTGAACGCGGTGTTGGTCATCCCCGCCGCCAGCGTCACCACCCACAGGCCGGGGGAGCGCAGCCATTCCGCCAGGGCGCCGCGCTGGCTGGCCAGCACCACGGCGAGGGACAGGACGTACAGGATCACCGTCGTCCACAAGGGGTGCATGCCCGCCCCCTCGAACTGCCGGAAAGGCCACCAGGACAGCCCCCAGATGGTGGCGTTGAGCATCAGCGCGAGGATCGGCATTCGGGAACTGGAGACAGGGCGGGGGACAGAGGGAGGGACAGACGAAGGGACAGGGGCGCGACAGATGCGCACAAGAGGTGGGGCTTGTGCAACAGTCCCCCCCGACAGGGCTTGGATCCGGGCTGCGGACCGGCCAACAATGCCCAGGGTTTGTAGCATGGCGCAAGGACTGACCCTGACCTCCAATCGGGGCGCCGTGCGCCTGTCATGCACGCGGCCTACCCTGTCGCGTGTGACCCGTCCACCAAAGTAGGGAGAGCTTCTTGGATCACCTGGCCTGTTTCGCCCCCGAGGATTTGCAGTCCAAGCCCGGGCCCGACCTGCAGAGCTACCACTGGCGCCTGCTGGCTCAAGGGGACTCCTGGTTCTCGACCGCCCAGGCCAAGCTCAGTGCGCACGCGAACCTGCTCCAGGAACTGGTGCTGACCAAGGCCACCGTCGCGATCAACTGCGCCGGGCAGCGCGAAAGCCTGTCCAAGGTGGTGGAACTGGCGTCTTCCCCCGACTTCGTCCGCCTGCTCACCGCGCCGGACGCCCCCGTCTGGGACGGCGTCCTGCTGTCCGTGGGCGGCAACGACCTGATCCAGGCGGCGCAGACGCCGACCCAGCTCGACGGCGTGGAGGTGCCCCTGCACCTGCGCCTGCTGCGCAACCAGACCGAATGGGGCCCGCCATCGGCCGGCGTGGGGCGCTACTTCTCGGAACCCGGCTGGGCGACCTACGCCGAGTACCTGAAGGCCAACCTGCGCCATCTGCTGACGCTGCGGGACCAGGGCCCGTCCGCGGGCAAGCCGGTCTTCATCCACTGCTACGCGGTGCCGATGCCGCGTCCGGCCGGCGCGGAAGACGCCGGTCACGGGCCGTGGCTGTATCCGGCGCTCAAGGCCTACGCGATCCCGGCCGCCGACTGGGCCGCCGTCAGCCGGCTGATGGTGATGCACCTCGCGCTGCTGCTGAAGACGCTGATGGCGGACAAGGAGCAGTTCCCGGGGCTGTTCGTGTTCGACTCGACCGCCGTCCCGCTGGCCGCGGCCACGCCGGGCGCCAGCGGCATCAGCGGCGACTGGCACAACGAGATCCACCTCAACCACAGCGGCTGCCTGAAGATCGGTCGGGCGTGGTCGGAGCACATCGACCAGGTGCTGACCACCGGCGGCATCGTCGTCGCGGCGCCGCCGACCGGGCGAGGACGCGCACGGCGCTGAGGGCTTCAGGACTGGGAGCAAGAAACGACAACGGCCCCGAAAGGGGCCGTTGTCGTTTCAGCGGAAGCCTCCGCGCAGGCTCAGTGCTTGTCGCTGCGGGCGATGGCGAGCAGGCGGTTGAGTTCCTCGGCGTGCTCGCGCTTGTTGTGCGCGTGCCAGCGGCCGACCACCCACATGATCCCCGCCACCAGCAGGCCGAAGATCGTGATCGAGCCGAAGGCCGAGGTGCCGAAACGCGTCAGCATCGTGTACAGCGCGCCCAGGCCCAGGATGCAGGCCTGCTCGTTGAAGTTCTGCACGGCGATCGAGCGGCCGGCGCCCATCAGGTTGTGCCCGCGGTGCTGCAGCAGCGCGTTCATCGGCACGACCAGGTAGCCGCCGATGCCGCCCAGCACGATCAGGAAGGGGATGGCCAGCCACAGGTTGTTGATGAAGTTCAGCACCAGCATCAGCAGCCCCATGGCGATGCCCAGCGGGATGACGCCGGTGGCCTTGTCCAGGCGCACGGCCATCGAGGCGGCCACGGCGCCGACGGCGGTGCCGATCGCCACCACGCCGGCCAGTGCCGACGCCTGCGTCGTGCCGTAGCCCAGCGCCGCGGCGGCCCAGGCGAAGACGATGTAGCGCATGTTCCCGGACACGCCCCAGAACAGCGTCGTCATGCCCAGCGAGATCTGGCCCAGCTTGTCCTGCCACAGCCGCGAATTGCAGGCGGCGAACTCCCGCACCAGGTCGGTCGCGTTGTGCGAGATCGGCTGCAGCGGAGAATCGGTGCGGGGGATGCGCAGGTTGAAGAGCGCGGCGATGAAATACAGCACCACCATGAAGGCGATGGCCGCCTCGGGCGGGGTGTCGATGCCGGTGTCGATGAAGGGGATGTCGATGGCCAGCAGCATCGCCGACGCCTTGTCCCCGATCAGCTGTCCGCCGAAGACGGCGCCCAGGATGATGGACGCGATGGTCAGGCCCTCGATCCAGCCGTTGGCCTTCACCAGCTGGGACGGCGGGAGGAGCTCGGTCAGGATGCCGTACTTGGCCGGCGAGTAGGCGGCGGCGCCGAGACCGACGATCGCGTAGGCGATCAGCGGGTGCACCCCCACCAGCATGCTCAGGCACCCCAGCACCTTGATGGTGTTGGAGATGAACATGACTTTGCCTTTGGGCACCGCGTCCGCGAAGGCGCCGACGAAGGGCGCGAGCACCACGTAGAACAGCGCGAACATCGGCACCAGGGCGGCGCGCTGCCACTCGGCGGCGCCGCTCGTGCGGAGCAGTTCCACGGCGGCGACGAACAGCGCGTTATCAGCCAGCGAGCTGAAGAACTGCGCTGACATGATGGTGTAGAAGCCTTTTTTCATCGACCCGGAATACCTGGAACTGCGGTGAACACGCTGGGTCCACGGGGTGGGGAAAGGCAGCGCTGCGGCGGGTTTATAGCACGCGCTCGTTTTCGTAACAGCGCTTCACGGGACAGGGTGCGCGTGTTAGTGGGCGCCGGTTTTCCGTTCATGGCGCGGCACAATGGGAACCCATGCCGCGTCCGATCGAAGCCCTCGTCCACCAGCCCGCGCTGGCCCACAACATCGCCCGCGCCCGCGCCTGCGCGCCCGACGCGCAGGTGTTCGCGGTGGTGAAGGCCAATGCCTACGGCCACGGCATCGAGCGCGCGTTCGACGCGCTGCGCAGCGCCGACGGCTTCGCGCTGCTGGACCTGGACGAAGCCCAGCGCGTGCGCGATCTGGGCTGGCGCGGCCCGATCCTGCTGCTGGAAGGCTGCTTCGAATCCCGCGACCTGGAACTCTGCTCGCGGCTCAAGCTCTGGCACGCGGTGCATCACGAGCAGCAGGTCGACTGGCTGGCCATGCACAAGACCCACGAGCCGCACCGCGTGTTCCTCAAGCTCAACAGCGGCATGAACCGGCTCGGCTTCACCTCGAGCGCGTTCCGTGGCGCCTGGAACCGTCTGAACGCGCTGCCGCAGGTGGACGAGATCTCGCTGATGACGCATTTCTCGGACGCGGACGGACCGCGCGGCATCGAGCACCAGACCGCCGTCTTCAAGGAGGCCACGGCCGACCTGCCGGGCGCGCGGACGCTGAGCAACAGCGCCGCGATCCTGCGCCACAGCCAGGATCCGGCGGTGCGGGCCGACTGGGTGCGCTCGGGGATCATGACCTACGGCAGCGCGCCGGACTTCCCGGAGCACGACATCGCCCACTGGGACCTGAAGCCCACGATGACGCTGCGGGCCAAGGTGCTGGCCGTGCAGCACCTGAAGGAAGGCGACAGCGTGGGCTACGGAAGCAGCTTCGTGGCGCAGCGCGCGATGCGCATCGGCACGGTGGCCTGCGGCTATGCGGACGGTTATCCCCGCCACGCCGTGCACGGCACGCCGGTGCTGGTCGGCGGCCGGCGCAGCGCGACCATCGGCCGCGTGTCGATGGACATGCTGGCGGTCGACCTGAGCGACCTCCCCAACGAGGGCATCGGCAGCGAGGTCACGCTCTGGGGCCAGGGTCCGCACGGGTCGGTGCTGCCGATCGACGAGGTGGCGCGCTCGGCCGGCACCATCGGCTACGAGCTGATGTGCGCGGTGACCCGGCGCGTACCGGTGCACGTCGAGTCGCTGGGCTGACGCCCGGGGATCGTCCGGCAGGATCGGCGACAGCGGCGTCATGCACCTGGACTGGACGCCGGCCGACTGGGAACTGGAGATCTCCGCGATCCGGGCCAGCGGCCCCGGCGGCCAGAACGTCAACAAGGTGAGCAGCGCGGTGCATCTGCGCTTCGACATCCGTCGCTCGACACTGCCGGCGCTGATCAAGGAGCGCCTGCTGGCGCTCAGCGACCAGCGGATCACGGCCGAGGGCGTCGTCGTGATCAAGGCCCAGGAGTCGCGCAGCCAGGAGCAGAACCGGGCGGATGCGATCGCCCGGCTGGTCGCGCTGGCGCAGAGCGTGGCGCACACGCCGAAGGCGCGCCGGGCGACCAAGCCGACCTACGGCTCGCAGAAGCGCCGGCTGGAGGCCAAGAGCCAGCGCGGCGACATCAAGGCCGGGCGCGGCAAGGTCCGCGGCGACTGAGTCGTCCCGGGCTGGACGACCATTGAGGGAGAGACATGTTCAAGGCATTGCGGATCCTGATCCTGCTCGGGATCCTGTTGACGGTGGCGGTCACCACGCTGGTGGGCCGGTGGCAGGCCCAGTCGTGGAAACGGCCCCAGATCGTGACGCTGTATCCGATCAATGCGTCGGGCGACGCGGTGACGGACCTCTACCTGGAGCGGCTGGACGCCACCGCCTTCGCGGGACTGGCGCCCTACTTCCAGCAGGAGGCGGCCCGGTACGGCGTGTCCTTGTCCGAGCCGGTGCGGATCGTGCTGGGCAGCCGTGTGCGTGTCGCGCCGCCGACGGTGCCGCGCGACGCGGGGCCGTTGTCGGCGATCTCGTGGAGCCTGCGCATGCGCTGGTGGGCCTGGCGCCAGACACCGCCGAGCTCGCCGGTGCCCGACGTGAAGCTCTTCCTCATGTATCACCCGCCGGACTTCGCCGGCGCGCTGCCGCATTCGATCGGGCTGGAGAAGGGCCGGCTCGGACTGGTGCACCTGTTCGCAACGAAGGCGCAACAGGCGCAGAACGAGGTCGTCATCGCACACGAGGCGCTGCACACCTTCGGCGCGACCGACAAGTACGACCTGTCGACGCTGGCGCCGGTGTTCCCCGAGGGCTTTGCCGAGCCGCGCCAGGAGCCCCGCTATCCGCAGACGACCGCCGAACTGATGGCCGGCCGCATCCCGGTCCGGGAGGGCGAGCAGCGGATCCCGTCGGGGCTCGGGGAGACGGCGGTCGGTCCGGCGACGGCGGTGGAGATCGGCTGGGTGAAGTGACCGACCGTTGCCACACCCCTCCATTCGAGGGGTCTCACCAGCGCAGAGGCGCTCAGGCCCTGATCTCCTCCAGCAGGTCCGGGTAGCGATCCAGCAGCCGCAGCAGCTTGATCAACGCCAACGGCGGCTGCGTCTTGCGATCTTGACGCCTTGCGAATACGCAAGACCCGACCCCAGTTCCCGCTTCATTGGGAGGCGATCAAAAAGGCATCACAAGGAGTTCGGAACCAAGCGCGAGCACGCGCTCACCGCTGCGGCCGCGTCGCCACGTAGATGCTGCTCAAGCACAGCACCATGCCGGCGAGCGCGAGGGCCGTCGGCCGCCAGCCTTCGAAGATCGCGGAGATCCCCAGCGCGATCACCGGGATCACCACGCCGGTCAGCGCGGCGCGCGCCGTGCCCTGACGCTGCGCGAGCTTGAAGTACAGGACGAACGCGAACACCGAGCCGAACACCGCCAGGTACAACAGGCTGAACACGTATTCCGGCGTCCACGCGAAGTTCAGGCCCTGCCCCGTCGTGACCGACGCGGCCAGCAGGAACACCGCGCCGTAGCCCATGCTCCACGCCAGGACCGGTACCAGCGGCAGGCCGCGGCGCGTCAAGGTCAGCGTCAGCACGTTGCCGATGCACGCGGCCAGCACCGCCGCCAGGCCGATCGCCAGGCCGTAGGCCGCCGTCGGGCGGGCGCCGGTCGAGGCGATCTCCGGCCAGAAGATCATCACCACGCCCGCCACCGCGCCCGCCGACGCCGCCAGGAAGCGGCCCGTCACGCGCTGGGCGAAGAAAATCCGCCCCGACAGCGCGTTGCCGAACACCATCAGGCAGAACAGCACCGCCACCAAGCCGCTGGGAATGTGGCGCTCAGCCTCGTAGACGGAGAAGTAGTTGCCGCTGTACTGGACGATCCCCGTCGCTAGCATCAGCCCGTGCGCCGACCACGGCAGCTTCAGCGACAGTTTCTGCCAGCGCGCGAAGCCGGCCAGCATCAACGCCGCCAGACCGAAGCGCCAGCCGACCGAGTTCAGCACCGGGACACCCGAGGCCAGCTGATAGAGGATCACGTGCCAGGTGCTGGCCCAGATCAGCGTCGGGCCCCAGAACAACCAGCGATCGGAAACGGTGGACATGATGTGCGGCAGCGATCTGTACCGGCCGCCCGCGCGAGGACGCATTCAGCGAACCGGTGGAAATGACGAGGCCGCCCTGTGGGGGCGGCCTTCGGTGGGAGACGCCCTCCTTGCGGGGGCCGCAGGGAGGGTCCGGACGTCGACCTCAGTCGGCGGCCTTTTTGAAGGTCGCCAGCAACGCGCCGGCACCGACGAACAGCGATCCGAAGATCCGGTTCATCGCCTTCAGGTGCGATTCCGAGCGCAGCGCGCGCAGCACGCGCGCTGCCAGCAGCGTGTAGCCGGCCATCACGACCGCGTCGGTGAAGGCCAGCGTCGCGCCGATCACCGCGTACTGCTGCGGCAGGCTGTGGTGCAGGTTCAGGAACTGCGGCACCACGGCCAGCAGGAAGACCGTGCCCTTGGGGTTCACCGCGTTGATGCCCCAGCCGCGCAGGACCAGGTCGCGACGCGAGACCTGCTTGCTCTCGGCCTGCTCGGCCACCAGCGGCTTGGCCGGCGACCGCCACTGCTGGATCCCGAGGTAGACGAGGTAGGCCACGCCGGCCCACTTCACCACCGCGAACGCCTGTTCGGACGCCGCGATCAGCGCGCCCAGTCCGGCGCCGACCACCACGATCTGGGTCAGGATGCCCAGGATCAGGCCCATCGTCATGAAGTAGCCGCGCTGGAAGCCGTGATTCAGCCCGGCGCTCATCGCCGCGATGGCACCGGCGCCCGGGGACAGGCTGATGGCCCAGGAGGCCGCGAAAAACCCCAGCCAGACTGACAACTCCATGATCGACTCCTTCGAAGGAGCCGAGGTTGTAGCACGCCGCCTCTGCGCCGACGAAGGTCAGGGTTAACGCGGCCCCGTGTCCATCGGCCTTGCGGGCGACCCAGCGTTCTCCCCAGGGAGGGCGGACCGGTGGCATCGGCCCGGGTTATGCCCGCCGCCGCATTCGGAATGCCGCCCCTGCGGCGGCGCTTCAATAATCCCGCGCCATGTCCGCCACCGTCCTGCTCATCGTCGTCATCGCCTACTTCTCGCTGCTGCTGGCGGTGGCCTGGTGGACGTCCCGCCGCGCGGACAACGACAGCTTCTTCATCGGCAACCGCAACAGCCACTGGGGACTGGTCGCCTTCGGGATGATCGGCACCTCGCTTTCCGGGGTGACCTTCATCAGCGTGCCGGGCTCCGTCGGCGCCGGCGCGTTCAGCTACTTCCAGATCATGCTGGGCCAGTTCGCCGGCTACGCGGTCGTCGCCTTCGTGCTGCTGCCGCTCTATTACCGGCTCAACCTGAGCTCCATCTACCGCTACCTCGGCACGCGCCTGGGCGTCGCCGCGCACCGCACCGGCGCGGGCTTCTTCATCCTGTCCCGCACGCTCGGCGCCACCGCCCGGCTCTACCTGGTCGTGCGCATCCTGCAGGACCTCGTGCTCGCCCAGTTCGGCATGCCGTTCTGGCTCAGCGCGCTGCTGGTGCTCGTGATGATCCTGCTCTACACGCTCGAGGGCGGCGTCAAGACCATCGTCTGGACCGACACGCTCCAGACCACCGGCATGCTCGGCGGCCTGGTGATCTGCGTGGTGTTCCTGCTGCACGCGCTGGGCCTGGACCTGGCGTCGGGCTGGCAGGCGATGCGCGCGGCCGGCCTCGCCGAGGTCTTCGTCACCGACCCGATGAGCGCCTCGCACTGGGCCAAGCAGCTGCTCGCCGGCGCGGCGATCGCCGTCGCGATGACGGGACTGGACCAGGAGATGATGCAGAAGAACATCTCGGTCAAGCGCCTGGCCGACGCACAGAAGAACATGATGGTGATGGCGGCCATCATGACCGTCGTCGTGCTGCTGTTCCTGTTCCTCGGCGGCCTGCTGACGATGTATGCGCAGCAGCAGGACATCGCCGCCCATGGCGACCGCCTGTTCCCCGCCGTCGTGATGGGCCACCTGCCGGCGTGGGTGCAGCTGATCTTCGTGGTCGCGTTGATTTCGGCGCTGTTCCCGAGCGCCGACGGCGCCATCACCGCGCTCACCTCCAGCACCTGCATCGACCTGATCGGTCTGCAGGAACGCCGCGACTGGGACGAGGCCCGCCAGCGCCGTGTCCGCAAGGCCGTGCACCTGGGCTACGCGCTGCTGTTCCTGCTGCTGACGCTGGGCTTCCGATGGCTGGACGACCCCAGCATGGTCAACCTCATCCTCAAGTTGGCGGGTTACACCTACGGTCCGCTGCTGGGACTGTTCGCCTTCGGCATCCTGACGACGCGCACCTTGCGCGCGGGCATCCTGCCGTGGGTCGCGCTGGCCGCGCCAGCGCTGTGCTGGGTCGTCGACGCCCACCAGGCCACCCTTTTCGGGGACTACCGGATGGGGTTGGAGCTGCTGCTGGTGAACGCCGCTCTCACCTTCGGCGGTCTCTGGGCAGGTTCGCGTTCTCCGATGGACAGGATCGGGCGTTCCGCAGCGGTGAACTGACCCTCGCCCGCTATCCTGCGGCGACATGCCCACGCCGCAAGTCACGCCGCATTCCCTGCCGCACGCCGACCGCGCCCATCAGGCTCGTCACGCCTCGGCATCCATGTCCTTCGCCGAGCGCCACCACGCGCGCCTGCACTGGATCCAGAACTTGCGGCACCGGCTGCGCGGCCAGTTCCTGCTGCGGCTGCACGTCTTCGTCATCGCGCTGCTGATGTTGGGCGCGCTGATGCTGGGTGGCGCGGGACTGCGAGCGCTCGGTGTCGAAGCCCTGGCCTGGCGCTACGCGTTGCTGCTGCCTGCCAGCTACCTCCTCTACCTGGGACTGCTGCGCGTCTGGGCGCGTGCGCTCGTGCGCCGCCACGGGTCGCCGCTCGAGGCCACGCCAGACCTGCTGGACCTTGGCATCCAGCTGTTCAGCGGTCTGCGACATGGCACCCCTCCCGTGCCGTTCCGCAGCGGTGGAGGCGGAAACTTCGGCGGTGGCGGGGCTTCCGGAGATTTCTCCACAGGCTCGTCCACATCCTTGTCCACCGACTTGCCAACACCATTGTCCACAGGTTTTCCAGTGGACTTGCCAACAGCTTCTCCCTTGGACTTGTCCCCAGCCGGCGATGCGCTCGGTGCCGCCGGCGACGCCCTGGGCGGGCTGGATGAGGGCGCCATCATCGCCGTGCCCGTGCTGCTGATCGTGGGGATCGGCGCGGCGCTGGGTTTCTGCGTTTTCGGCCTGTTCGGCGTGGAGGTGCTGCTGGCCGTTTCCGTCGAACTGGCGCTGGCGAGCGTCGCCGGCGGCATGGCCTGGCGGCGCATGCATGAAGAGGGTTTCTGGCGGTGCGCGGTCCGGCGCACCTGGGTGCCGGCCTTGTCACTGGTCGTGGTGGGCGTGCTGCTGGGGGCGGCCGTCGACCGGTGGATCCCGGCCGCCGACTCGCTGCCGCATGCCTGGCAACTGGTCCGCCTGAAGTAGCGGCGACGGCGGGCGGCCTCCTGCCGCGAGCGGGTCGAGGCGGCGGCGACAATCCCGCCCCATGGCCACTCAGAAATCCCACTACGTCTGCTCCGAATGCGGCGCCACCAGCGCCAAGTGGCTGGGCCGCTGCCCGTCCTGCAGCGCCTGGAACACCCTCGTCGAAACCGCCGCCGAACCCGCCGCCGGCAAGAACCGCTTCCAGGCGCTGGCCCGCAGCCAGCCCGTCGCGACGCTGTCCGAGATCGAGGCCCGCGACTTCGAACGCACCCCCACCTCGCTGGAGGAACTGGACCGCGTGCTGGGCGGCGGCATCGTCACGGGTGGCGTGGTGCTGATCGGCGGCGATCCGGGCATCGGCAAGTCGACGCTGCTGCTGCAGGCGGTCGACGCGCTGTCCCGCCAGATGAAGGTCCTCTACGTCACCGGCGAGGAATCCGGCGCGCAGGTCGCGATGCGGTCCCGCCGCCTGGGCCTGGACGGTTCGCAGGTGCGCGTGCTGGCCGAGATCGGCCTGGAGAAGATCCTCGCCACGATCGAGGTGGAACAGCCGGACTTCTGCGTCATCGACTCCATCCAGACGATGTACTCCGAGCAGCTGTCCTCGGCGCCCGGCTCCGTCGCGCAGGTGCGCGAATGCGCCGCGCAGCTGACCCGCACCGCCAAGTCCGGCGGCTGCGCGATGGTGCTGGTCGGCCACGTGACCAAGGAGGGCGCGCTGGCCGGTCCGCGCGTGCTGGAGCACATCGTCGACACCGTCCTCTACTTCGAGGGCGACACCCACAGCAGCTACCGGCTGGTCCGCGCGATCAAGAACCGCTTCGGCGCGGTCAACGAGATCGGCGTCTTCGCCATGACCGAGAAGGGCCTGAAGGGCGTCACCAATCCGAGCGCGATCTTCCTGTCCACGCACGGCGAGCCGGTGCCCGGCTCCTGTGTGCTGGTCACGCTGGAGGGCACACGGCCGCTGCTCGTCGAGCTGCAGGCACTGGTCGACGGCGGCGGGCCCAGCCCGCGCCGGCTGTCGGTGGGCCTGGAGCGCGACCGCCTCGCGATGCTGCTGGCCGTGCTGCACCGGCACGCGGGCGTCGCGACCATGGACCAGGACGTCTTCGTCAACGCCGTCGGCGGCGTGCGCATCAGCGAGCCGGCGGCTGACCTGGCCGTGCTGCTCGCGATCCAGAGCTCGCTGCGCGGCAAGCCGCTGCCCAAGGGCTTCTTCGCCTTCGGCGAGGTCGGCCTGGCCGGCGAGGTCCGCCCCGCGCCGCGCGGCCAGGAGCGGCTGAAGGAAGCGGCCAAGCTCGGCTTCTCGATCGCGGTCGTACCGCAGGCCAACGCGCCGAAGAAGCCGATCGACGGCCTGACGGTCCACCCGGTCGCCCGCATCGAGGACGCCATCGAGATCCTGCGCGGGCTGTGACCTTGCCGGCGTCGGGATCGGCGATGGCGGCATCCGCAATCGCCACACCCGCCGCCGCCGCGGCCCGACGACAATCGCGGGTTCCGTCCCACCCGGCCGCCCCCGCCAGGCGCCCCCTTCGGAGTTCCCCCGCATGAACCGCCTCGTCGGCATCCTCCTCGCCATCGCCGCCATCGTCGCCGGCACCTACTTCTTCGGCTGGAAGGGCGCGATCCTGGGCACGTCCGCCGTCATCTTCTACCTGCTGCTGCAGTTCTCGCAGCTGATGCGCGTCATGCGCACGGCGCAGAGCTCGCCGCTGGGCCACGTCTCCAGCGCGATCATGCTGAACTCGAAGCTGCACGCCGGGATGAAGCTGATCGACCTGATCCGCATGTGCAAGTCGCTGGGCGTCAAGGTCGAGGAGAACACCTACCGCTGGACCGACACCGGCGGCGACGCGGTGGACGTGGTCATGGAACGCGGCGTGGTCGCACGATGGACGCTGATCCGCGCCCAGGAGCCCGAATCGGCCGCCCCCGACTACACACCGGCCGCATAAAATCCCCGACTTCGCAGCACCCGGCCCATTCGCGGCCGCAAAGGAAGACCCATGTCTCTGGACGATCGCGACGGCAAGATCTGGATGGACGGCGAGCTGGTGGACTGGCGCGACGCCAAGATCCATGTGCTGACCCACACCCTGCACTACGGCTGCGGCGCCTTCGAAGGCGTGCGGGCGTACCAGACCGACAAGGGCACCGCGATCTTCCGGCTGCGCGAGCACACGGAGCGCCTGTTCAACAGCGCCAAGATCCTGCGCATGAAGATCCCGTTCTCGATCGAGCAGGTCGAGGCCGCGCAGAAGGCGGTCGTGCGCGAGAACAACCTGGCCAGCTGCTACCTGCGTCCGCTGACCTGGATCGGCAGCGAGAAGCTGGGCGTCAGCCCCAAGGGCAACAAGATCCACCTGATGGTCGCCGCCTGGGCCTGGGGCGCCTACCTGGGCGAGGAAGGCCTCAAGCGCGGCATCCGCGTCAAGACCAGCAGCTACACCCGCCACCACGTCAACATCACGATGACGCAGGCCAAGACGGTGTCGAACTACACCAACTCGATCCTGGCCAACATGGAAGCGACCGAGGACGGCTACGACGAGGCGCTGCTGCTGGACGCGTCGGGCTTCGTCTCCGAAGGCGCGGGCGAGAACCTCTTCATCATCAAGAACGGCGTGGTCTACACGCCGGACCTGTCGGCGGGCGCGCTCAACGGCATCACCCGCAACACCATCTTCGCGATCTGCCAGGACCTGGGCCTGCAGCTGGTCGAGAAGCGCATCACCCGCGACGAGGTCTACATCTCCGACGAGGCCTTCTTCACCGGCACCGCCGCTGAAGTCACGCCGATCCGCGAGCTGGACCGCATCGAGCTGGGCAGCGGCAGCCGCGGCCCGATCACCGAGAAGATCCAGTCGGCCTTCTTCGACATCGTCAACGGCCGCAATCCCAAGTACGCCCACTGGCTGAGCGTGGTCTGAACGGGGTCTCCCCCACGGACCGCCAGCCGCCGCAAGCTTTCAAGAACAAGATCATGAGCGCCAACACCACCACGCCCAAGGCCACCGTCGAAGTCACCGCGCAGGACCTGCAAGGTCCGGGCGTCGTCTTCTGCCCGAATCCCAAGATGCCGCTGTGGAGCAACCATCCGCGCGTCTTCATCGACCTGAGCCACACCGGCGAAGGCGCCTGCCCGTACTGCGGCACGCTGTACAAGCTGAAGGCCGGCGAGCACCTGCCCTCCGGTCACTGAGCCACGACGGCCGACGGCATGCCAGTCGGCCCTCGCCCGCTCCCCTGAACAAGGAAAGAGACCCATGGTGCGCAAGCCTCAGACCGCCCTGCTGCTGGCCTCTCCCGAGGACACCGAAGCGCAGTTCTACGAGGCCCTGCAGGCCGGCGACCTGGAACGCCTGATGGCTGTCTGGGGCGACGAGGACGAGGTCTGCTGCGTCCATCCGGGCGGGCCGCGCGTCGTCGGCGCGGCGGCGATCCGGGCGAGCTTCGAGCAGATCTTTGCCAGAGGCTCGATCCCCGTTCATCCGGAGTGCCAGCGCAGGCTGGTCAACGGCGAGACGGCGATCCACCAGGTGCTGGAGCGCGTCGAGATCACCGACGAGGACGGCGTGCAGAGCGCCTGGGTCGTCGCGACGAACGTCTATCTGAAGACGGCGCTGGGCTGGCGCATGGTCGCGCACCATGCGAGCCCCGGCACCTCGCAGGACGTGAAGCAGGAGCTGGCTATCGTGTCCGCCGGCGCGCCCACGACGCTGCATTGAGGGGGTTGTCCATGCAGTACCAGGCGCCTCCCTGGTTGCCCGGAGGCCATGCCCAGACGATCTGGCCCGCGCTGTTCGCGCGCCGCTACGTCGGTCCCCCGCCGCAGTTCCGCCGCGAACGCTGGTTGACCCCGGACGGCGACTTCGTCGACGTCGAGCACCTCGTCGATCCCGCGACCTCCGCGCCGAACACCTCGGCCACCGTCCCGTCGAACGGGGCGGATGCCACGACCGCGCCCGCCGAACGTCCGCTGCTGGTGCTCTTCCACGGGCTGGAAGGCTCGGTGGACAGCCAGTACGTGCAGGCCTTCGCCGCGGTGGCACAGCAACGGGGCTGGGCCTTCGCGATGCCGTACTTCCGAGGGTGCTCGGGCGAGCTCAATCTCGCACCGCGCGCGTACCACTCGGGCGACTACACCGAGATCGGCTGGATGCTGGAACAGCTGCGCGCCGCGCATCGCGGCCCGATCATCGCCGTCGGCATCTCGCTGGGCGGCAACGCGCTGCTGCGCTGGGCGCAGGAAGCCGGCGAAAGCGCCGGATCGACGGTGAAGGCCGTCTGCTCCGTCTGCTCGCCGGTGGACCTGACGGCCTCCGGCCATGCCATCGGCAAGGGCTTCAACGGGCTCGTCTACACGCGCATGTTCCTGCGGACGATGATGCCCAAGGCGATGAGCAAGCTGAAGCAGCATCCCGGGCTGTTCGACGCCGAGCGGATGCGGCGCGTGCGCAACCTCTACGAGTTCGACAACATCTTCACCGGGCCGGTGCACGGCTTCCGCGACGTCGACGATTACTGGCTGCGCGCCTCGGCCAAGCCGCACCTGGCGCGGATCCGCATCCCGGCGTTGGTGCTGAACGCGCGCAACGACCCGTTCGTGCCGGCACACAGCCTGCCCGAGCAGAGCCATGTCGGCGCGCATGTGACGCTGTGGCAGCCGCGCGAGGGCGGGCATGTCGGCTTCCCGTCGGGCCGGCCGCCCGGGCATGTGCGCACGATGCCGCAGCGCGTCACCGACTGGCTGGCGACGCGGCTCTGAGCCGCGCGGAAAGGACACGCATGGATGCCATCGTCGAAGCGGCCCTGAAGAAGTGGCCCAACGTGCCGCATTGCTACGGCTGGCTGGCGCTGGACGCGCGCGGCGACTGGTACATGCGCGACGAGCGCATCCAGGCCGCCGGCCCGTTCCCGACGGTCAAGGGCAGCCGCATCGTGCATGACAAGCTGATCGCCTTCATCGACCGCAACTACGCGTCGGACGACCAGGGCGCCTGGTTCTTCCAGAACGGGCCGCAGCGGGTCTACGTGCAGCTGGAAGCCGCGCCCTGGATCTGGCGCCTGCAGCCGGACGGCCGCGTGCTGAGCCACACCGGGCGCGAGGCACAGGTCGCCACCGCGGTGCTGGACGAGCGGGACCGCCTGTTCCTCGAGACCGACCTGGGCCTGGGGCTGGTCCACACGCAGGACATGGGACCGGCGGCGGACGCGCTCGAAGCGGGGCGCTGGGGCATGTCGAACGCCACGCACGCCGAGTTGCTCGCCCGTCATGGCGTGTTGCTGGCGCCCGTCGATCCAAAGGGGGAATCGGGCAAGTCCTGACCCTTCCGAAGAGTGAGACGATCTCTTCAGGCGATCGTCCATGAAAAAGCCGACCCTCAGGTCGGCTTTCGTGTTTCTTGCGCGAGCGGTTTACTGCGACGCGGCGGAGGCCGCGGCGGCGGGCGCCGAGGCACCTGCGTCGGCGCCGGAGGCGGCCGCGGCGGGCAGCTTCGGCTCGTCGAACTTGGCGCCGCCCTGGTTGGCCATGTAGACGACCGCGCGGGAGATCTCGAAGTCGCTGAAGTCGCCGCCGCCCTGCGGGCCCATGTTGCCCTTGCCCTTGAGGGCGGAGTGCACCAGGGTGTCGAAGCCGGTCTTCACACGCGGGCCCCAGGCGTCGTGGTCGCCGATCTTGGGAGCGCCGGCCGCGCCGGTGGCGTGGCAGGCCGCGCACTGGCCCTGGAAGACCTGCTCGCCGGTCTTCATCGCGGCGGCATTGGTCAGGTCTTTGAGCTCGATCGAGCCCACGGGCTGGATGCGGGCGGCGACCGCCTGTGCCTCGAGGCCGGAGCCGCCGGCGCCGGGCTTGATCTCGCTGGACACGTAGTTCGCGAGCATCACGATGATCACGATCGGAATGACGAAGGCGAAGAAGACGGCGACGATCAGTTGCTTGGGGGTCTTGATCGGGCCCTCGTGGGCGTCGTGTCCTTCGGCGTGCGTGTCCTGGGCGTTGGCGTGGTCCTGGGTTCCGCTCATGAATTCCTCGTGGCTCGAATCGAATCGGATACGGCAGAAGCGAGTCCGTGTTTCGGCAGGGCTGTCGGATGACGGATCGCCCTGGGAAAACCGGACCGTGGAACAGCAAATCGGCGCAGTATAGCCAGCCCCCTGTCGCCCCACCCTGGGGCTTTCGTCAAGGTCGGCACGTTGGTGGGGCAGGTGTTGCGCGAGGGTCGCGCAGGTGTTCGCGGTGGTTCCGTTTCGACGGGACGGGCGTGGTCGGGTCGAGGAGGGTCAGAAGAAGGCTAGAATGCGCGCTTCCCGCGGCGACCGTGGTGAAGTGGATATCATTGGGCCCTCCGAAGGCTTAGTCGCAAGTTCGATTCTTGCCGGTCGCACCAGAATTCCCAGAAGCCGGTTGTCACGTGTGTGGCAACCGGCTTTCTGCTTTCTGGCCTTGCACGGTTCGATCCCCCATTCGGCGTGGCCTCCGACACGCAAATTCGCTCATGCGGATGCCGCCATTTGTGCGATTGATCCGCGAACGGATTTCCCTAGAGTTCCTCACCTCTGCTCCAGCGCGACTGGCCAGGTCAGCGCCTCGCTGGAGCTGGCTTCACGCCCGCCAAGAGGTCTTCGGATGGAACTGCTCAAAGAGAACTGGATCAGGCTCGCCTACGGCGCGGCCAGCGTCGGCATCGTGTGGGCCGCGTATCACTTCCGCGTCGAAGTGCTGTCGGACAAGGACACCTTCGACCGCTTCAGCTACATCGGCGGTGTCGCGACCTTCATCGGTCTGCTGATCACGGTGTGCGAGGTGCTGCAAGCCATCAGCATCTCAAAAGGAATTCGCGCCGAGGCGCGGGCGCTGCTGGCCGAGGCGCGGAAGGTGGATCGCGCAGCGCTCCTGAGCGAGTGCCTGTTGTTGATCGATCGCATCAACGACGACCTCATCGACAACCGGAGGTCCACAGCCCTGCAATGCGTCCAGCAGGCACGACGGTCCTTCTTGCGCGCCGTGCCGCCTGGCCCTGAAACCGACGAGTTGTCCTCCGGGCTGGTGGGACTTGAGGCGCATCTCCAGGACGCGATCCGATCCAACGATCGAGATGAACGTCTCTCCAAGCGCGTCCTGACCGACATCCAGGAACGCTCCCTGGATGTGAAGCAAGCCCTTGAACAACTGATATCCGGAAGGAGCAAACCTCATGTTTCCTGAGAAGGTCCGACACTTCGTGTCCGAACTCGTGCAGCGCACCGAAGCCGGAGAGCTCCCGTGGACGTACGACTATTTCGACGCCGTCTTCTGCACGGCAAAGAACTTCTCCGCGAGGCTGCTCTTCTCCCAGAACTCGCGGGAGTCCTGTACCCAATTCGTCCTGGTCTATCGCGACGCCGAAGACAACCTTTACGACTTCTGCGTCACAAGCCTTGCCAATGACATCACCGACTATCACCTCGCGAAGCAACTCTTCGACACGGCGCGCGCCAGCGGGATGGCGCTCCCGTTCTGACATCCTGAAAGATGGACACTGAGGTCACTCCCACCAAGGAACAGAACGCCATGCGCCTCCTCATCCTCGGCGGCACCGTCTTCCTCGGTCGCCATGTCATTGACGCCGCGCTCGCGCGCGGCCACACGGTTTCGATGCTGAATCGCGGGCGGCACGGCCCGGGTCTGTTCCCCGAGGTCGAACGCCTCATCGGCGATCGCGACGGCGACATGAGCGCACTGGGTGGTCGCGAGTTCGACGCGGTCATCGACTGCACCGCGTTCAACCCCGCGCAGGTCGAGCGCACCGTCGCCGCGCTCGACACGGGAACGCCGCATGTGGTGCTCGTGTCCTCGATCTCGGCGTATGGCGTGTTCCCGCCGCATCGCGTCTTCGACGAATCGACGCCGCTCGCTGAGGGCAATGAAGGCTACGGGCCGCTGAAGGCCCGTGCCGAAGAGGCACTCGCCCGCGCCCTGCCCGACCGGCACGCGATCGTGCGGCCAGGGCTAATCGTCGGCCCGCATGACCCGACCGGTCGATTCACCTATTGGCCGACGCGCGTCGCTCGCGGCGGCGAAGTGCTCGCTCCCGGGCGGCCAGAACGGCCGGTGCAGGTCATCGATGTCCGCGACCTTGCCGCGTTCTGCGTGACGCTCGCGGAGTCACGGACCACCGGCGCGTTCAACGCCGTTGGTCCGCGTCTGCCGATGAAGGAGTTGCTCGACGCTTGCTTGCAAGCCGCACCCGGCAGCGACGCCCGCTTCACCTGGAAGCCGGACGCCATGCTGCTCGTGCTCGGCGTCGCGCCGTGGACGGGGCTGCCGCTCTGGTTGCCCGAGGAGGATCCGGATCACGGCGGCATGCTGCTCGGCGACGCCTCCCGCGCCGTGGCCGTGGGCCTCAGGACCCGTTCGATTCAGGAGACAGCAGCCGACACCCTCGCCTGGGCGAGCGCACCGCGCGAGCCGGGCTGGGATGCCAGCAAGCTCGTCGCGACGCTCGCGCCGGAGCGCGAGGCCGAGATCCTCGCCGGCCATTCCGCCACGGACCGCCCGAGCGGCCCGGGCGGTGCAGGTCACATCACGTCAACCTGAACACCGCAATCGCCGTCGACAACCGTGTCGACTGGTCCTTGAGGCTTTCCGCCGCCGACGCCGCCTCCTCGACCAGCGCCGCGTTCTGCTGCGTCATCTGATCCAGTTGACCCACCGCGGCGTTCACCTGGTTGATGCCGTCGCTCTGTTCCTGCGAGGCCGCGCGGATCTCGGCAATGATGTCCGTCACCCGCTGCACGCTGGTCACGATGTCGTTCATCGTCGAGCCCGCGTCGCTGACCAGGCGCGAACCCGATTCCACGCGCTCCACGCTCGTGGCGATCAGCGTCTTGATCTCCTTGGCGGCCTGGGCGCTGCGCTGCGCGAGCGAGCGCACCTCGCTCGCCACCACCGCGAAGCCCCGGCCCTGTTCGCCCGCGCGGGCCGCTTCCACCGCCGCGTTCAAGGCCAGGATGTTGGTCTGGAACGCGATGCCGTCGATGGTGCCGATGATGTCGGCGATGCGGCGCGAGCTGTCGCTGATCTCGCCCATCGTCGACACGACCTGCCCCATCACCGCGCCGCCGCGCTGCGCCGTCTCCGCCGCGGAACCGGCCAGCTGGTTGGCCGTCGTCGCCGCGTCCGCGGTCTGCCGCACCGTGCCCGTCAGCTGCGTCAGCGATGCCGCCGCCTGCTGCAGATTGGACGCCGTCTGCTCCGTGCGCGCCGACAGGTCCATGTTGCCCGTGGCGATCTCAGCGCTGGCCGTGCTGATGCTGTCCGTCGAACCGCGCACCTCGCCGATCAGTCGCACGAGCGAGCCCTGCATGGCATCCAGCGATCGCAGCAACTGGCCGGTCTCGTCGCCGCCCGAGGTCTCGATGCGGCCCGTCAAATCGAAGCGCGCGATCGCGTCGGCCACGTCCGCCGCCTGCGCCAGCGGGCGCGTGATCGAACGTGTCAGCCACACCGCCAAGGCGCCGCCCACCGCCAGCGCGACCAGCCCGAACACCACCAGGGCCATCCGCGCCCGCGCGTTGGTCTCCGCCAGCGCCTTCAGCGCCAGGTCGAGCTGATCCCGCTGCTGCTGCGCGATCACGCGGATGCTTTCCAGATAGGTCGCCGCGGCCGGCTTGAACTGCTCGTCGAAGAGCTGCTTCGCCCGTGCCGGATCGCCCTGCTTCTTCGCCTCGGTGATCGTGTCACGCACCTTGATGTAGGCCTTGCGCAGCTCGATCACGCGGTCGAACGCGGCGCGTTCCTCGGGCGAGTTCAGCAGCTTGTCCATCCGGGCCTGCAGCTCGTTGGAGGACTTCGTCGATTCCGCCGCCTGCTCGGCGAAGAAGGTCGCCAGGGCCGGGTCCGCGCTCACGGCGATCGCCGTCGTGCGGGTCCCGCCGTTGAAGACATTGCGGTACCAGTCGGACGCCACCCGCTCGGTGACGATGGTCTCCTGGTACATGGACTCCGTCTGTGCCGCGACGCGGCTCAGCCCCAGATAACCCATCGCCGATCCGATCAGCGCGATCACCAGTACCAGGGCCTGGACCAGCCCCAACCGCCGACCGATGGATCCCCGGACGTTCGTGTTGGCCATCATGTTTGTTCTCCTCGACACCGGCCCGAAGGGAGATCGGACCGCGATGCCCGCGCGATGTTGGCACCGGTACCGTACACCGATATCAAGTCGCCGTTAAGAGGCCTTCTGCCCGTGCATTGCTTGGCAGAGGCGTGGGCGATCCTCAGATCCTCGGCGTCAATCGCACTTGAGGAATCGGCTTGAGTGATCCCACGTCCAGCGTGCGCGGCTGGCCCGACAGCTTGCGGGGCGTCGCGGCACCGATGCCGTCCAGGCCGGTGAGGAAACGCGCCGCCTCGGCTCGCAACGCCGACGAGCGCTGGTAGCGCGTGTCGGTCTCGAGCAGCACCAGCCAGTCCGCCGCCGTCCCGGCGCCCTTGCCGGATTCCATGCCCGTGCCGGTGCCAGGGCTTGCGCCCATCACCGACGCCAGCCCGACCGTCGCGGGCTGCATCACGCCGAGGAAGGTCGTCAGCCGCGCGCGCCGGTGGCTGTCCCAGCCCGCGCCGCCTTCCGCGCCCGACGGATGGAAGCGCGCGACCAGGCGCTGCGCCGCCATGCCGCCCGCGTCCGCCAGCGCGGCGATCGTGCCGGCGGGCATCGCGAGGTTGAGCCCGCCCTCCTCGGCCTTCTGGCTGATCTGGACGATGCGGTCGCGGAAGCCCGGCGTCGGGAACAGGATCTCATCGCGCCAGTTCTGCATCGTGCCGACGATGCTCCCCAGGAAACCGACCAGCCCCGCCAGCGGCGCTTTCTCCCGAGCCTCGGGCGCGTGATGCTCCCAGCCGTCGACCAGGTCCGGCTCCGGCCAGTAGCGCAGGCGGCCGCCGCGGTCGTCCTCGGGCAGGTAGATCCGACCGCCGTCGTTGCCCGGGTCCTCGGGCCGGATCCCGTGGTCCGGATGCGGCGGCTTCAGGTTGACCGCAAAGGTCGGATGCCGCGGCAGCATCGCGTCGAACAGGTGCAGCGGCATGTTGCTGCCGATGCCGCCGTCGGAGAACCAGATACGCGTCGCCCGCAGTCTCAGGCGGCGGCGCTCCTCGGCGGTCGTTGCGGCGCGGACCGCGGCCTGCGTGCGCTGGTTGGCCGTGCGCGACCAGTCCACCGCATACAGCGGCACCGCCGACAGCAGCAGCGGAAAGCTCAGGCTCATCCGGATCGCCACCACCACCGGCAGGTCGCCATGGCGCGGCAACGGGCGCAACTCGCGACCCTGGGCGCTCTCGATCACCGGGCCGTCGTGGCCGTCGCCGAACGGCGCCGCCAGGGCCGCCATCACCGCCGGCGGGAACAGCCGCGACCACTCCGTCGGGTCGTAATAGAACATCGGCGTCCCGGGTCGGAACGGGATGCTGTAGACCATCTGCTGACTGACCGCGCTGGTGATCACCTCGAGGTTGATGCGGCGCGTCGCCGGGTCCGGTCCCCACAGGTCGCCGAAGCTCAACGGCGGCCCGTCGACGCTCTTGCCGGCGAGTTCGTTGAAGTAGACGTGGAGCCAGTCGGTCAGCGCCGCCTGCCCCTCCTGCTCCTGACCCGGCTGCGTCAGTCCGCTGCACAGGCCGTAGCCGTTGTCCTTGAGCCCACGCAGCAGGCTTCGGGTAAAGAGCACCGCGACCGCTCCGACGAGGGCCGTCGCCACCAGAGCGACGATCACCGCCGCTCCCACGACCGCGAGCAGCTTCTGCCAGGGTCCGGTGCCGGCGTCGGGCGCGATCAGTTGGACATATGGCACCAGCAGCACCGCGCCGATGCCGGCGATGGCCGACGCCGCAAGACCGTGCATCGCCACCATCCCGCCGACGACCGAGGCCACCGCCGCGCCCGGCGGCTTTCCGAGCGCCCGCATCAGGACATCGAAGTGACGGCGCAAGGCCGGAACAGGCTGGAAGAGCGCGAACAGCCGGCTGCGGCGAGGGCCAGGTCTTGCCCCCGGCAGTTCGGCGCCGAGCTCCTCCGGCAGGCGGGCCAGTTGCTCGAACGCGCCGGCATGCCCGCGCTGGCGACCGAGTTCCGCCGCGGCGCTCGCGCCGGCCGCGATCGCACCGGCCGACGTGCCGCCGATGTTCTTGAACCGGTATCGCTCCGAGAGTCCGGCCACCAGCCGCGGATAGATCACGCCGCTGGTGACGCCGCCCTTCATGACGAGGTCGCAATGACTGACCCCATCGGTTCCCGGCTCCGTTTCTGATTGGCGCATGTCGTCGCTCCCCATGACGCCTGATTCTCAGGGTCCGGGCGACCAGCGCTGTCAGGATCGTTCGGGATCGACCTCGCGCACCTGGCCGTCGCGCAGCATCACGCGGCGGTCGCCGAAGCGCGCCAGGTCCTCGGGGTCGTGCGTGATCATCAGCATCGGCACGCCGACGCGCTCGAGCAGCGTGTCCAGCTCCGCGCGCATGCGGCCGCGCAGTTCCGGATCGAGCGCGGAAAACGGCTCGTCGAGCAGCAGTGCGCGCGGCTCGTTCACCAGCGCACGGGCGAGCGCGGTGCGCTGGCGCTGACCGCCGGACAGCTGGTGCGGCCGCTGCTGCGCGACGCGTTCCAGCTCGAAGGCCTGGATCCAGCGGTCCACCGCCTCGCCGCCATCGTGGCGCGACGGGTTGCGCCAGCCGCGCTTCAGCGCGAAGGCGATGTTCTGCCGCACCGTCAGCTGCGGGAACAACGCGTAATCCTGGAACAGGTAGCCCAGCCGCCGCTCGCGGGCCGGGACGTCGATGCGCGACGCGCTGTCGAAGACAGGATGGCCGTCGATGTAGATCGTGCCCTCGTCCGGCTTCAGCAGGCCCGCGATGGTCTGCAGCGTCAGGCTCTTGCCGGCGCCCGACGGCCCGTAGATCACCGTCCGCCGCGCCTCGGTGCTGAAGGCGACGTCGAGCTCGAAGCGGCGCCCGCCACCCTCGACGTGCTTGCGGATGCGGACCTCGAAGCTCATGCGGCGCTCCTCGGGCCGGCCAGCTTGCCGGCGGCCAGCAGCACCACGATGCAGGTCAGCGACACGATCAGCACCAGCAGGTTGGCGGTGTCGTCCTGGCCGGCCTGCACCGCTTCGTAGACGGCGACCGACAGCGTCTGCGTCTTGCCCGAGATGCTGCCGGCGACCATCAGCGTCGCGCCGAACTCGCCCAGCGCGCGGGCGAAGGCCAGCAGCACACCGGCGAGCACGCCGCGCCATGCCATCGGCAGGGTCACGCGGAAGAACAGCGACCATTCGTTGAGCCCGAGCACGCGGCCGGCACGCTCCAGCTGCGGATCGACGCCTTCAAAGGCGGCGCGCGCGGACTTCATGACCAGCGGGAAGGCGACGATGGTCGCCGCGATCACCGCGCCCTGCCAGGTGAAGATCAGGTTGATGCCGAAGGTCTCCCACAACCAGGCGCCGAGCCAGCCGCGCTTGCCGATGACGACCAGCAGGTAGTAGCCGAGCACCGTCGGCGGCAGCACCATCGGGAGCGTCAGCACGGCGTCGAGCAGTTCGCGGCCGGGGAAACGCAGCCGCGCGAGCGCGAAACCGGCGGCGACGCCGAGGACCAGGTTGAGCGCGGTCGCCCAGCCGGCGACCTTCAGCGACAGCGCAAGCGCGATCCAGGCGGATTCCACGGGGGACGGCGCTCCTCAGATCGCGGTCGTCGGCCGCTCAGGGCTTCTGGAAGCCGTACTTGGCCAGCACCGCCTGGCCGGCGACCGAAGCGACGAAGTCCAGGAACTGCTTGCCGCCGTCGGCATTCGTGCCGCCGTTGGTGACGGCGATCGGATACGAAATCGGCGTCTCGGTCGGCACGCTGAACAGGATGCGGACCTTGTCCTTCAGCACGAAGGCATCGGTCGCGTAGACGAAGCCGGCCTCGGTCTCCCCGCGCGAGACGTAGTCCAGCGCCTGGCGCACGTTCTGCGCATAGACGGCCTTGGGCTCGACGGCGGTCCACAGGTTGGCCTTCTCCAGCGCGCCCTTGGCGTAGCGGCCGGCGGGCACGCCTTCCGGCTTGCCGATGGCGATGCGCTTGACGGTCGGCTGCTGGAGGTCGGCGAGCGACTTCAGCGCCACGCCGTTCTCCGCCGGCGTGATCACGACCAGCGCGTTGGTGACGAAGTTGCGTCGCGTGCCGTCGACCAGCAGCTTCTGCTGCTGGGCCTTGTCCATCGTCTCCTGGTCGGCCGACGCGAAGACGTCCACAGGCGCGCCCTTGGCGATCTGTGCGAGCAGCGCGTCCGACGCGGCGAAGTTGAACTGGACCTTCGTCCCCGGATGCGCGGCCTCGAAGGCCGGGGCCAGTTCCTTGAACGCGTTGGTCAGGCTGGCCGCGGCGGAGACGGTCACGTCGGCGGCGTGGGCCAGGCCGGCGGCCATCAGCGCGAGGGTGAGAACGGCCGTACGGCGGGCGATCTGGACGGGGTGAATCGAGCGCATGGCGAGTCCCTCGAAGGGTGGACACGGAGGAGGCTCGCAATATATCCCAGGATATTGCGCCGACCTCAGCCGGCGAGCAGCTTCATCAACCGTTTGATGTCCGGCTTGCAGGCTTCGAGCGCGGTCTCCTCGATCTGTCGATAGAGCGCGATCAACGCCCGGCCGGACTCGGTCAACGCGCTCCCGCCACCCTTGGCGCCGCCGGCGGCGGTCGCGACGGCGGGTTCCTTGAGGGCGCGGTTGGTCTCGTCGATCAGCAGCCAGGCCCGTCGATAGGACATGTCCAGCGACTTGGCCGCCGCGGTGATGGAGCCGGTCTCGTCGAGCGCCTCCAGCAGCGCGATCTTGCCGGGACCGATGGCGATGACGTCGCCGATGGTGACGCGCATGCGGAGCTTGAGCGTGGGCTTGAGCGCCGGCTGGGGCGTGGACGGAGCGGGAGTCGGACGGGCAACCATGCCGCGCATTACACCTGAAGCCGCACGGGACGGCGGGCCTGGGACATGCCTCAGTCCGCCAGGGTCCAGCGACCGCGCCCCGCCGCCTTGGCGGCATAGAGCGCGTCGTCGGCACGGCCGAGCAGCGCCACGTCGCCCTCCGCCCCGCCGTCGTGACACGCGATGCCGATGCTGGTCGACAGCCGCAATTCCTGACCCTGCAGCGTCAGCGGCGCCGCCACCACCTCCAGCACCTTCTCCGCGACCAGCGTCGCCTCCTGCGGCGCATTCAGGTTCTCGAGGATCAGCACGAACTCGTCGCCGGCCAGGCGGCAGAGCTGGTCGGTCTCGCGGATCGCGCCGCGCACGCGGTCGGCGAAGGCCCTCAGCACCACATCGCCGCCGGCATGCCCCAGCGAATCGTTGATCTGCTTGAAGTGGTCCAGGTCCATGAACATCAGCGCCATCGTCCGCTGGTTGCGGCGCGTGCGGGCGATCGATTCGGACAGGCGGGACTCGAACTGGCGCCGGTTCGGCAACCCCGTCAGCGGGTCGACACGGCTGAGCTGGTCCAGCTCCCGCTCGATCTGCTTGAAGGGCGTGATGTCGCTCGCCAGCGTGTAGACACCGGCCACGCTGCCGTCGGGGCGCAGGTCGGGCACGTATTCGGCGAGCATGTCCCGCGTCACGCCGTTCATCTCCGAGCGCGTCTCGAAACGCTGGCGCGCCCCCGCCAGCGCCGCCTTCAGGAAGGGCTGCCGCTGTGCGTACAGCACCGGCCCGGTCACCTCGCCCACCGGCCGGCCCAGCGCCGTCTCCAGTTCCACGCCCATCCAGGTCCGGAACGTCGCATTGAGGAAGCGCAGCCGCTCCTCCGAGTCGATGTAGGAGATCAGCACCGGGAGGTTGTCCGTGATCGTGCGCAGCCGGCGCTCGCTGTCCTCGTGCCGCAAGAGCGCGTCGTGCAGTTCCAGCGTGCGCGCCTCGACGCGCAACTCCAGCGACGCGTTCAGCTCCGCCAGCGAGCGGTCCTGCGCAGCCTGCCGCTGCGCCAGATCGGTCAGCGCATGCGACAGCACCGCCGCCTCGCGATAGCCGCCGACGGTGGGAAGCGCGTCCTCGCTCAGGTGACGACGCTGCGCGATCGCGTCGGCCAGCTCGTTCAACGGCCGGCTCATGCGCCGCGCCAGCCACCAGCTCGCCGGCACCGATGCCGCCAGCAGCAGGATCGCGCTGAGCATGATCTGGCGACGCAAGCCGTAATAGTCCGCCAAGGCCACCGCCACCGGTTGCCGCACCAGCACCGTCCAGCCCAAGCCGGGGTACGCGCCGTAGCCCTGGCTCGGCACGCTGACGGCGAAGTAGTCGACACCGCCGGCCTCCTGATGCCGCAGGCCCTGGCCGTTCTCGGTGCCGATCGGCATCGTCTTGCCCTCGCGGTCCGACGGTCCGAGGATCACCAGGCCGTCCTTGCCCAGGACCAGCGCGTCGGCCTGGTGGGCCGCCATCGTCGCGTCGATCAGCTCGCTCTTGATCCGGCGCGCCCAGCCCCAGCTCAGGTGCACGCCGAAGACGCCCTGCAACTGGCCGCGGTGGTCCAGCAGCGGGATCGCGAAATCGACGAAGCGCCAGGGCTCGTTCTGGCGCGGCAGCAGCTTCTCCAGCAGCAAGGCCGCGTGCACGTCGCCGACGAAGGGCTGACCGCCCTTCGCGCCCTGCCACCACGGACGCTTGGACACGTCGACGCCGTCCAGCAGCCCGCCTGCGGCGGCCAGCACCTTGCCCTGCCCGTCGGTCACGCCCAGCCACGCGAAATGGTCGTAGCCGACCTGCACCTGATCCAGCGCCCGGCGCATCGTCTCGGGATCGTCGAAGCGGCGGAAGGGCTCCAGCTGGGCCAGCACCCGTACTTCCTTGAACTGCTGCGCCATGCCGTGATCCAGCGCGTCGCGGAAGTCGATGGCGACCTGTCGCAGCAACTCAACCGCGCGGCGCTCGGCATGGGCACGGGCGAAGTTCTCGATCAGCAGGGCGGAGATCAGCAGCGCCGCCGCCACCGCGCCCAGCACCATCGCGGTGAGCCAGCGGCCCAGCGACGCCCGCGAGCCGCGCGGCGGGACGAAGCGGTCGGTGCCCGCGCCGCCGGATCCCTGGGAGCCTCCGGGCGCGGGAGGCGACGGCAGGGCCTGCGTGTTGTCGTGCATTGCACAGTTGTAGCGAGTGCCGGGCCAACCCGCAACGCGGGATAGTGCCACTGCACCGGGGAGGGGCAAAGACCGACCCTGTGCGGGCACCGTCGCGGGGCGGACTGTGCAGGGGCACCAAAAGCGATCAAGCTGGAGGCCTGACCCGTCCGCCCGGCGGGCGGGGGTGGGCACGGGGCTTGCAACCTGCCCCTCCCGACCGTCCACCGGAGGCGGTCCGTCCCCTGGAGACCTCATGCATGCGCTGACCCTTCCGGCCGCTGGCCACTATGACGAGATGCTGCTGCAAAGCGGCGCGATCCGGCCCAGCTACCAGGCCTTCGCGGACTGGCTGCACGCGCAGACGCCCGACGCCCTGGCCAAGAAGCGGGCCGAGGCCGACCTGCTCTTCCACAAGGTCGGCATCACCTTCGCCGTCTACGGCGACGAGGCCGGCGCCGAGCGCCTGATCCCCTTCGACACCGTGCCCCGCATCGTGCCGGCCGACGACTGGCGGATGCTGGAGCGCGGCCTGCGCCAGCGCGTCACCGCGCTCAACCGCTTCCTGTGGGACATCTACCACGACCACGAGATCGTGAAGGCCGGCCTGATCCCCGCCGAGCAGGTCTTCGCCAACGCGCAGTACCAGCCGGCGATGCAGGGGCTGGACCTGCCGCTGGGGGTCTACGCGCACATCACCGGCGTGGACCTGATCCGGCATTCCGACGGCGGTTATTACGTGCTGGAGGACAACCTGCGCGTGCCTTCCGGCGTCAGCTACATGCTGGAGAACCGCAAGATGATGATGCGGCTCTTCCCGGAGCTGTTCGCGAAGTATTCGATCGCACCGGTCGCGCACTACCCGGCGCTGCTGCTGAACACCCTGCGCCAGGCCAGCCTGGCGGACAACCCGACCGTCGTCGTGCTGACGCCGGGGCCGTTCAACTCGGCCTACTTCGAGCATGCCTTCCTCGCCCAGCAGATGGGCGTGGAACTGGTCGAGGGCCAGGACCTGTTCGTCAAGGACGGCTTCGTGTTCATGCGGACCACCGTCGGCCCCAAGCGCGTCGACGTCATCTACCGCCGCATCGACGACGCCTTCCTCGACCCGCTGGCCTTCCGGTCCGATTCGATGCTGGGCGTGCCGGGCTTGCTGTCGGTCTACAAGCAGGGCCACGTGGTGCTGGCCAACGCGGTGGGCACCGGTGTGGCCGACGACAAGTCCATCTATCCGTACGTGCCGGACATGGTCCGCTTCTACCTGGGCGAAGAGCCCATCCTGCACAACGTGCCGACCTGGCAGTGCCGCAAGCCGCAGGACCTGGACCACGTGCTGGCCAACATGGCCGAGCTGGTGGTGAAGGAGGTCCACGGGGCCGGCGGCTACGGGATGCTGGTCGGGCCGGCCGCCACGGCGGCCGAGGTCGCGGACTTCAAGGAACGGGTGAAGGCGAATCCCTCGAACTACATCGCGCAGCCCACGCTGTGCCTGTCGAGCTGCCCGACCTTCGTCGAACGCGGCATCGCGCCGCGCCACATCGACCTGCGACCCTTCGTGCTCTCGGGGCGCGAGGTCAACATGGTCGCTGGCGGCCTGACGCGCGTGGCGCTGAAGGCGGGCTCGCTCGTCGTCAACTCGTCGCAGGGCGGCGGGACGAAAGACACCTGGATCCTGGAGAACTAATGATGAAGCCCCCACGCTCACTTCGTTCACTGCCCCCCGAGGGGGCGCACGCCCCCCTTGGGGCGGCCCGGCGGGAGGCTTGAATGCTCAGCCGTACCGCCGCACAGCTCTACTGGATGAGCCGCTACATGGAGCGCGCCGAGAACCTGGTGCGCATGCTCGACGTCACGCACTCGCTGTCGCTGCTGCCGCAGTCGCGCGGCGCGGCGACGGAGCTCGCCGCGCCGCTGGCCGTGACCGGCACGCTCGAGGCCTACCAGGCGCGCCACCCGCGATTGAGCGCGGAGCAGCTCTTCCGCTTCATGGGGATGGACCTGGAGAACCCGGCCTCGGTGCTGTCCTGCATCCGGCAGGCGCGCGAGAACGCGCACGCCGTGCGCGGCCAGATCACCGCCGAGATGTGGGAGGCCATCAACACCAGTTGGCTGGAAGCCCGCGAGCTCGCGCGCAAGGGCGTGGCCGAGCCGTCGTCGTTCTTCGACTGGGTCAAGGAGCGCTCGCACCTGTTCCGCGGCGCGACCTACGGGACGCTGCAGCGCAACGACGCCTACTGCTTCATCCGGCTGGGCACCTTCGTCGAGCGCGCGGACAACACCGCGCGGCTGCTGGACGTGAAGTCGCAGCTGATCGCGCCCGCGGTGGACACGCTGGCGCCCGTCGACGCACCCAGCGAGAGTGCCCCCGACTTCTATGCCTGGAACGCGCTGCTGCGGTCGCTCTCGGCCTTCGAGGCGTATCACGCGGCCTACCGCGACAGCCTCAACGGCCGCCGCGTGACCGAGCTGCTGATCCTGCGCCCGGACGTGCCGCGCTCGCTGCGTGCCTGCTGCGACGAGATCCGCGCGGTGCTGCCGCAGATCGAGGCGCGCGGCGGCGACGAGGACGCGGGCCGCAAGGTCAAGCAGAGCGCCGGCCGGCTGGCGCTGCGGCTGGAGTATGGTGCGGTGGACGAGATCCTCGACCAGGGGCTGCATCCCTGGTTGACGGGTTTCCTGCAGGATTCGGCGCGGCTGGGCCGCGACATCCAGCAGGCCTATTTCGAGGCGCAGTGAAACCAGGAACAGCGCCATGCATCTGCACATCTCGCACGAGACGGTCTACGCCTACGACTCCCCGGTGGCGCGCAGCACCCAGTACCTGCGCCTGACGCCGCGGCCGACGCGCGGCCTGCGCGTGCTGCACTGGCAGCTGGAGCTGCCCTCGCCCGCCAGCGCCTGCAAGGACGCGTTCGGCAACACGATGCATGTGCTGAGCCTGGACGGCCCGCGGCGCGACATCGTGCTGCGCGCGATCGGCGAGGTCGACACCGACGACGCGCCGCCCACGCCGGACCCGGAAGAAGAGCTGCCCTCCCCGCTGTTCCTGCGCGACAGCCCGCTGACGCGCGCGGACGACCAGCTGCGGCAGTTCGCCGCCGGATTCGCGGACGCCGCGAAGGCCGACGCGCACGGGGCGCTGCTCGCGATGATGGCGGCGATCGGCGAACGCATGCCTTACGTGCGGGGCTACACCGACGCGGCGACGCCCGCGGCGGAAGCCTTCGAGACGGGCCACGGCGTCTGCCAGGACCATGCGCAAGTCTTCGTCTGCTGCGCGCGGCTGCTGGGGCTGCCGGCGCGCTACGTGTCGGGTTACCTCGCGACGGACTTCGAGCATGTGGCAAGCCACGCCTGGGGCGAGGTGCGTCTGCCCGCGGCCGATGCCACCGAACCCGCGCACGGCATGGCCGGCGGCTGGCTAGGCTACGACATCAGCAACCAGTGTCTGGCGGACGGCCGTTACGTGAAGCTGGCGACCGGCGCGGACTACCTGGACGCCTGCCCGGTGCGCGGTGTCCGCACGGGTGGCGGACTGGAGACGATGCGGGCCGAAGTGCATGTGAAGCCCGGCACGACCGACCAGCAATGAGCGTGCACCACGACGGCGCGCTGCAAGCCTGATGCGCTAACCTTCCGCCCCATGACTTACTGTGTTGCCATGCGGCTGCGTGCCGGCCTGCTGTTCGCGTCGGATTCGCGGACGAACGCGGGCGTGGATCACATCGCCACGTTCCGCAAGATGAACCTGTTCGAGCAGCCCGGCGAGCGCCTGATCACGCTGCTCACGGCCGGCAACCTGGCGACCACGCAGAGCGTGGTGAGCCTGCTGCGCCAGCGCGCGACCGTCAACGGCCGGCACCTGATGAGCCTGACGTCGATGTACGACGTCGCGGAGCTGGTGGGCAAGACGCTGAAGGAAGTCGTCGCGCGCGACAGCGACGGCGTCGGGCAGCTGAACCAGGGCGTGGACTTCGGCGCCAACTTCATCGTCGGCGGGCAGATCCGGGGCGAGGCGCCGCGCGTCTTCCACGTCTATCCGCAGGGCAACTTCATCGAGGCCACGGAAGACACGCCCTACGTGCAGATCGGCGAGTCCAAGTACGGCAAGCCGATCATCGACCGCGTCATCGACTTCGAGAGCTCGCTGGCCGAAGCCACGAAATGCGCGCTGATCTCGTTCGACTCGACGATCCGGAGCAACCTGTCGGTGGGGCTGCCGATCGACATGCTGCTCTACAAGACCGACAGCTTCGCGCCGGCCGAGCCGCACCGGATCACGAAGGACGATCCCTACTTCACGACGATCAGCCAGGGCTGGGGCGGGGGGTTGAAGCGGGTGTTCGAGCAGTTGCCAGACGAAGACTGGTTCGCGTGAGCGGACGGCAAGCCCGTCACGGCTTGCCCTTGCAGTCGCAGACCTCGCTGCCGTTGTCGAAGACGACGCGCCAGCGACCATCGGCATCTAGCCGCCAGGTGGACGCGAAACGCGCGACCAGCTTGTCCTTCACGTGCACCGGTCCGGTGGAGTAGCCGAGCTTGCCGTCGGGCAACACCTCGACGAGATCGGGTGTCCAGGAGAACGGCGCTTCGGCGCCTTCGAAGAAGCGCTTCCAATGCGCGAGCACGGCGGCCCGGCCGCGCAGCGGCTGCTTGCCGTCGATGAAGATGGCGTCCTCGGCGACGAATTCGGCGAAGGCCTTGAAGTCCCGCTTGGCCATCGTGGCGGCGAAGGCGATCTCGGCGTCGCGGACAGGGTTCTGCTCGCCAGTGACGGAGGGCGTTGCTGCATTCAGCGACATCGCCGCGGTCGCGCTCAACGCGCCAGAGGCCAAGGCAAGCGTGGATCGGAGGATCGAGCGGCGGTCGGGCATGGCGGGGCTCCTCGAAGTGCGCCCCCAGTCTAGGTCGCACCCCGGACCCTGCCATCAGTCATCCAGCGACTTCAGGAACTGCTTCAACTCCGGCGTCCTCGGCGAACCGAAAACATCGGCCGGCGTGCCGATCTCATGCACCCGTCCCTGGTGCATGAAGATCACCCGGTCCGCGACCTTGCGCGCGAAGTTCATCTCGTGCGTGACCATCAGCAGTGTCATACCCTCGTCGGCCAGCGATTCGACGACGCGCAGCACCTCGCCGACCAGCTCGGGATCCAGCGCCGACGTGATCTCGTCGCACAGCAGCACCTGCGGCTCCATCGCCAACGCCCGCGCGATCGCCACGCGCTGCTGCTGTCCGCCGGAGAGCTGGTCCGGCATGGCATCGAATTTCTCCGCCAGCCCCACCCTCGCCAGCAGCGCACGCGCCTGCTCGGCGGCGTCCTTGTCGGAGCGCCGCTTCACCAGCGTGGGCGCCAGCATCACGTTGCGACCGACGCTCAGGTGCGGGAACAGGTTGAAGCTCTGGAAGATCATCCCGACCTGCTGCCGCAGCGCGCGCATCGCCATCGCGCTTTCGTATAGCAGCGGCTTGTCGGCCACGCGCAGCGAGCCCTCCTGGAACTGCTCCAGGCCGTTGATGCAGCGCAGCAGCGTGCTCTTGCCCGAGCCGCTCTTGCCGATCAGCGCGATCACCTCGCCGCGCATCACGTCCAGGTCGATGCCCTTGAGCACCTCGTTCGTTCCGTAGGACTTGCGCAGCGCGGTGATGCGCACGATGGGCACGCCGGGAGCGGGCATCGCCATCGGCGGGTTCATCTCGTCGATCGGGTGGTCGATCACGTGATCGATCAGCTTGTCAGGCAGTGCGGCCATGCTGCTTCCTTTCGAGGTGTTGGGCGGCCAGGCTCACGGGGAAGCACAGCGCGAAATAGAACAGCGCCACGCAGCCAAAGACCAGGAAGGGCTTGAAGCTCGCGTTGGCAATCATCCCGCCGGCCTTGGTCAGCTCCACGAAGCCGATCACCGATGCGAGCGCGGTGCCCTTGATGACCTGCACCAGGAAACCGACCGTCGGCGCGATCGCCAGGCGCGCCGCCTGCGGCAGGATCACGTGGCGCAACTGCTCGCCGAAACTCATCGCCAGGCTGCGCGCCGCCTCCCACTGACCGCGCGGGACGGCTTCGACGCAACCGCGCCAGATCTCGACCAGGTAGGCGCTCGTGTAGAGCGTCAGCGCCAGCGAGGCCGCCGTCCACGCCGAGACCTCGATGCCCAGGAGCGACACGCCGAAGTAGGCGAGGAACAGCTGCATCAGCAACGGCGTGCCCTGGAAGATCGCGACGTAGGCGCCGATCACGCGCTGCGTCTTGCGGCCCAGGCCGATGCGCAGGCACAGCAGCGTTCCGCCGACCAGCCCGCCGCCGATGAAGGCGATCAGCGACAGCGCCACCGTCCAGCGCAGCGCGAGCGCCAGGTTGCGCAGGATGTCCCAGAGGGTGAACTCGATCATGAACGCCTCCCGCCGCCGAAGAACCACTTCGGTCCCGCCCAGAGCAGCAGGCGACGCGTGATCAGCGACAGCGCCAGATAAATCGCCAAGGCGACGAAGGTCGCCTCGAACGCGCGGAAGTTGCGGCTGTGGATCAGGTTGGCGGCGTAGCTCAGTTCCTCGGTGGAGATCTGGCCGCACACCGCGGTGCCGAGCATCACGATGACGATCTGGCTGGTCATCGCCGGCCACACGCGCTTGAACGCGGGCGGCAGGATCACGCGCGTGAAGACCTGCGTCGGGCCGAGGGCCAGGCTTTGCGCCGCCTCCCACTGGCCTTTTGGCGCGGCCTGGATGCCGGCGCGCAGGATCTCGGTGCCGTAGGCGCCGAGGTTCAGCGTCATCGCGATCAGCGAGGCGGCCTCCGGCGACAGCTTCACGCCCAGCGCCGGCAGGCCGAAGAACACGAAGAACAGCTGCACGATGAAGGGCGTGTTGCGCAGCAGCTCGACGTAGACGCCGACGCCGCGCCGCAGCGCCGTCGACCCGCAGGCGCGGGCCCAGGCGCCCAGCGTCGCGATCAGCAGGCCGAGCGGCACGGCGATCACCGTGAGGCCGACCGTCCACGCGAGGCCGCGCAGCAGCAGCGGCCATTCGGCGAGGACGGCACCGAAGTCGAACTCGATCATGGGTGGCTCCCGATGTGCCTGCTAGGTGCGATCGATGCCGAGGGGCAGTGGACTCGCCGCTCAGAGCGGCAGCTCGCCCGCGCCGCGGCCCAGCCACTTCTTGGAGAGCGCCTCGAGTTCGCCGCCCTGCTTGGCGGCAGCGACGATCGCGTTGACCTTCGCGAGCAGCGCGTCCTCGCCCTTGGCCACGCCGATGAAGCACGGGCTGTCCTTGAGGAGCAGCTTGTATTCGATGTTCAGGCCGGGCTGGCGCTGCATCAGGTTGCCGGCGACGGCGGCGCTGGTGGCGACCACCTGCGTCTGGCCGGCGGCGAACGCGGCGATGGTGGCGTTGTTGTCCTCGAAGCGCTTGAACTCCAGCGTCGACGGCGCGACCTTGGCGAGTTCCTGGTCCTCCATGGCGCCTCGCGTCACGGCGACGGTCTTGCCGGCGAGGTCGGCGAAGCTCTTGATCGCCAGGCTCTTGGGCGCGAAGACGGCTTGATAGAAGGGCGCGTAGGCCGAGCTGAAGGCGATGACCTTCTCGCGCTCCGGGTTCTTGCCGAGCGTCGAGATGACGAGGTCCGCCTTCTTCGTCTGCAGATATGGGATGCGGTTGGCGCTGGTGACCGGCACCAGCTCGACCTTCACGCCGAGCTTGGCGGCGATCAGCTCGGCCATCGCGACGTCCAGGCCTTGCGGCTTCATGTCGGGACCGACGAAGCCGTAGGGCGGGTAGTCGGTCGGGATCGCGATCTTGATGGTCTTGGACTTGGTGATCGTGTCCAGCGCGGTCTGCGCGTGTGCGCCCAGCGCCATGACACCCAGGCTGAGGCCGAGGCCCGCCGCCAGCAGCAGGCGACGCGGCAGGAAAGCGCGGACGGAGGGACGGACGGCGTGGCTCATAACAAGGCTCCTAGGTAGGGGGCGGGGGCGGAATCGGAGGCGTCGGCCGCTGCCGTGCGCGCGCGGGAACGGCGTGCCGGTGCGGCGGGAGCCGACGTGGAGGAAGCGGCGGCGGAAGTCGAAGCGGAAGCACTCGACGCCAGCGGCGTGAGCGCCTGGCGAAGGTGATGCAGCGGGTCGTCGGTCTGCGTCTCGAGCTGCAAGCCGGCCTGCACGCTGGCGAGGTGCTCGGCCATCAGCGCCTCGGCGCGGACGGCGTCGCCCTGCTCGAGCGCGGCCACGATGGCGACGTGTTCCTGGCAGGACTGCGCGGCGTCGTGCGACGACTGGTAGAGCATCGCGATCAACGTGGTGCGCGCGGTGTAGTCGCGCAGCGTGTCGGCGAGCAGGCTGTTGCCGAGGCACTCGGCGAGACAGACGTGGAAGTCGCCGAGCAGGAAGCTGCGCGCGCCGATGTCGTCGCCACGCAGGGCAGCCTTCTCCTGCGCGAGGTGCTTCTTCAGGCGCGTGAGCGCGGGTTTGTCGAGCGGCCGCCGGCCACGAAGCAGGCCGAGTTCGATGACTCGTCGTGCTTCGAACGCCTCACGGGCTTCGTCGCGCGAAGGAGCGATGAGATACCAGCCGCGACGCGCGCTGACGGTCACGATGCCACGCGCGGCGAGCCGGGTCAGTGCCTCGCGGACGATGGTCCGGCTGCAGTCGAAGAGCAGCGCGAGCTGCTGCTCGCCGAGGCGCGTGCCCGGTGCCAGCTTCTGCGCGAGCACGGCATCGATGATGCGTTGGCTGATGTCGGTGGCGGTGATGCCCATGCACGGGGCTTTGCAGCTTCCGTGCCAGCGCGGGTCCACCCTGCCTTCCCAGGCTCATCTGTCTTGTATGCAAGCCAGAACGACACCCGCGCACCGCGGTTGCGCACAAGCTTGGTGTGGCGGGCACTGTCGCAGTGCCTGTGGGGACCTTATGCAAGCGCCTCGATTTGCTTCTGACGAGTCCGCCAAGCCAAGTGGATGAGCCGGCTCTCTGCGCGATCCAACATAGGCCCGTAGAAGAGTGGCTGCGTCGTCGCGAAACTCGCAGTTCCCATCTTCTGGTCCTCACAGCCCTCAAAGCGCTCGCCAACAAGATAGCCCTGGACACGCGTGTCGCGCCCGATCAGTTTGAGCTCTCGCAGTCGCTTGGCGCTGTCCCACACAACCAGTCGTTCCTTGGCACCGGCCTTGATTCCTGGCCGAGTCAGTACAACGACGATCAGTTGATCGATGCCGTTCTGGTCGAGGTCGGGGTCGGAAGCTGCACACGAATAGAAGCCGACACTCCGGTCCGGCGTCAAGATCGCGTGCAGATCCGGGAAGACGCTGGCGATGAGCAAGTTGGGAACGAATTCGATGGAGTCGAGCTGGGAATCCAGCAGCCAGAGATGGAGCCCGAATACTGGTTGAAGCTCAGGCGCTCCGCGGTCGGGGATGTCGACCAACACCCTGCGTAGGTCCTCGATCAACTCGAGGCGGCGCGAGATCTCATTCTGCAAAGCTTCGGTCATGGCTGACTCCTTCAGTTGTGAAGACAGCCAGTGTCAGAAAGAACTTCGGCGCCGAAAATGGCGCCGAATTGCAGGAGTCGCTGATATCTGAGTCAGTGTCAGCCGTCGACCCGCATCGAGTAGTCGACCGCCTTCGCGTCTTTGGTCAGGCGTCCGACCGAGATGCGGTCGACGCCCGTCGCCGCGATCCAGCGCAGCTGGTCGATGGCCACGCCGCCGGACACTTCCAGCAAGGCCTGACCCCCGGCGATCGCCACCGCCTCGCGCATCATCGGCTCGCTGAAGTTGTCCAGCAGCACGCTGACCGCGCCGGCCTTCAAGGCCTCGCGCAGCTGCTCGATGGTCTCGACCTCAACCTGGATGGTCACGCCGGCCTCCAGCGCCTGCGCCTGTTGCAGCGCCTGCGTCACACCGCCGGCCGCGGCGATGTGGTTCTCCTTGATCAGGATGCCGTCGTAGAGGGCCAGGCGTTGATTCGCCCCGCCGCCCACGCGCACCGCGTACTTCTGCGCCAGCCGCAGGCCGGGCAGCGTCTTGCGCGTGTCGAGCACCGCGCAGCCGCGCGGATTCGGGCTGGCGCCTTCGATCGCGCGCGCATGCGCCCGCGTCGTCGTCGCCGTGCCCGACAGCAGCTGCAGGAAGTTCAGCGCCGGCCGCTCCGCCGACAGCAGCGACCGGCCTTCGGCCTCGATGCGGCAGACCACCGTGTCAGGCGCCATGTCGGCGCCCTCTTCATACGACCACTCGATCCGTGACGACCCGTCCAGCGCCAGGAACACGCCCTCGAACCAGTCGCGGCCGCACAGCACCGCCGCTTCGCGCACGCGGACATGCGCCGTCACGCGCCGGCCCGCCGGCACCAGCCGCGCGGTCCAGTCGCTGACGCCGATGTCCTCGAACAGCGCATCACGGATGTTGCGTGCGCGGGCCTCGTCCAGGGTCTCGTTGTGATCGAACATCGTCGCGGGTCTCTGCCTAGCGCTGCGCTTACTCGGCCTCGCCGATCGTGATCGACAGTTCGCCGAAGCCCTCGATCACACCGGTGATCTTGTCGCCCGGCTTCACCGGACCGACACCTTCCGGCGTGCCCGTGTAGATCAGGTCACCCGGCTCCAGGTGATAGAACTGCGACAGGTTGGCGACCAGCTCCGGAATGCTCCAGATCATGTCGGACAGGTCGCCGCGCTGCTTCTCCACGCCGTTCACGGACAGCGTGATCGCGCCCTTCGTCAGGTCGCCCTGCTCCGAACGCGGCACCAACTCGGTGATCACCGCCGAATGCTCGAAGCCCTTGCCCAGGTCCCACGGCCGGCCGATGGCCTTGGCCTCGTTCTGCAGGTCGCGGCGCGTCATGTCCAGCCCGGCGGCGTAGCCCCAGACCGCATCGCCGGCCTGCTCGGGCGTCGCCTTGAACACCGGCTTGCCGATCGCGACGACCAGCTCCATCTCATAGTGCAGGTTCTTCGTCCCCGGCGCGTAGGGGATGGTGCCGCCCGACGGCGCCAGCGCGCTGGCCGGCTTGGTGAAGTAGAACGGCGGCTCGCGATCCGGGTCGCTGCCCATCTCGCGGGCGTGGGCGGCGTAGTTGCGGCCGACGCAGAAGATGCGGCTGACGGCGTAACGCGCGTCGGTGCCACGCACGGCCACGGCGGCCTGCGGCGCTGGGGGGAAGAGGTAGGTGCTCATGACGGTGCGGACGTAACGATCGAAACGATCATGAAAGGGAAGAAGCGAGCGCGCAGCATAACCTTGGCAAATCCGCGCCGCATTGCTAGGGTTGCGGCCATGTTTGAAGCCCGCCCCGCCGGTCAGCGCCTGACCGTCCTGACGTGTGCCCTGATCCTGGCCGCCTGCGCCAGCCCTGGCCCCTCCCCCACCCGTCCCTCCTCCGGCGGCCCCAAGGTCTCCTCCTGGCCCGACCGGGACGGGCCCGACGCCGTCATCCCGCCCGACCTGAAGAAGGTCCCCGACGCGGTGCCCAAGCTGGAATCCATCCGCAAGGGCGGCCCCAACAAGCCGTACGAGGTGCTCGGCGAACGCTACGAGCCCATCGCCGAGGACAAGCCGCTGGTGCAGAAGGGCCTGGCCTCCTGGTACGGCCGCAAGTTCCACGGCAAGCCGACGTCCAGCGGCGAGATCTACAACATGTACGCGATGACGGCCGCCCACGCGACCATCCCGATCCCGAGCTACGCCCGCGTGCGCAACCCAAAGAACGGGCGCGAGATCATCGTGCGCATCAACGACCGCGGCCCCTTCCACAAGGGCCGCATCATCGACCTGAGCTACACCGCCGCGCTCAAGCTGGACGTGCTCAACGGCGTGGCGCCGGTGGAGATCGAGCGCATCACCTACGAGGACATCCGCACCGGCGCGTGGACGCGGGACCGCGACACGCTCTCGCCCGATCCGAAGGTCGCCCCCGACACGCCGGTCTACGCGGCCGCCACGCCCAGCGGCGCGCCCGACCTGACGACCACCGCGCAGATGCGTCCGACGGTCACGCCGGTGCCGGCCCAGGTGCCGCTGCCGACGCCGGTGATGCCGCCGGTGGCCAAGGCGGATCGGCCCACGACATCGTCGACAGGGTCCACGACCCCTTCGACCGCCTCATCGGCGACGCCGGACGCGGGCATGACGCCGATCCCCATCACCGCGCTGCCGCCGGGCAGCGACCTGCCGCCGACGGGTCAGTCCAAGGCCGATGCGATGGCGGTCGCCACGGCCGGTGCGATCGCCGCGACCGACTCGCAGGCGCCGGTGCCCGCGCTGAAGATCACCGCCGCCGCGCAGGGCTACTGGCTGCAGTTCGGCGCGTTCTCCCGCATGGAGGGCGCGGAGCAGCTGCGCGAGCGCTTCACGCGCGGCATGGAAGAACTCGCGCCGATGCTGACGATCTTCAAGGACAAGAACCTGCACCGACTGCAGGCCGGCCCGTTCGCGAGCCGTGAGGACGCCCGCGCCGCCGCGGACCGCGTCCGCACCTCGATGGCGTTGACGCCCATCCTGGTCGAGCGCCGCTGAAGGCCCCGAGCGTCCCGCGCGCCGCGAGCGCAGGGCGCGGGCGTTCCGCCAGGCTCAGCGCCCGCCGGCCACGTCCAGCGTGGCACCGACGGTGTAGCTCGCCGCGTCGGACATCAACCACGCGATGACCTCGGCGATCTCCTCCGCGCGGCCGAGCCGGCCGATGGGAATGCCCTTGGCCGCCTCCGACAGCCGGGCCTGCAACTCGTCCGCGGGCAGGCTGTCGGCATGGATGTCGGTCTCGATGACCCCGGGGCGCACGCCGTTGACCCGGATGCCCTGCCCGATCAGTTCATGCCCGAGGCTCAGGGTCAGCGTGTCCACCGCGCCCTTGCTGGCGGCGTAGTCCGAATAGAGGTTCGCCGACCCGCGCTGCGCCGCGCGCGACGAGAGGTTGACGATCGCGCCACCGCGTCCGCCGTGCGCGGTGCCCATCCGCGCGGCGGCCTGCTGCGTGCAATAGATCAGCCCGAAGACGTTGACCTCGAAGACGCGCCGGATGCGGTCGGGGGTCAGGTCCGCCAGCGAGGCCATGCGCCCCACCACGCCGGCGTTGTTCACCAGTCCGGTGAGCCGGCCGAGCCGCCCGTCGATCTCGGCGAACATCGCCGCGACCTCGTCCGGATCGGCCACGTCGGCGCGGAGGGTCACCGCCCGCCGGCCCAACGCCCGCACGCGGCTCGCGACGCCTTCGGCCGCATCGGCATCCTGCTGGTAGTTGAGCGCCAGATCGTGACCGCGCGCCGCCAGCAGCAGCGCGGTCGCCGCGCCGATGCCGCGGCCGGCACCGGTGATCAGCGTGATCGGACGATCGGCCTCGCGGGTCGACGCGGCGGAGCCGCCGGCTCCCTTGGAGTCAGGGACATCATTCGTCATGAGCGCGATTGTGCGCGTCGCATCGCTTTGCGATGATGGTCCGCATGCCGCCGCTCGACGCCGCCACGCTGCTGATGGTGATCGCCGTGATCGACGCCGTCGCGTGTGTCGTCTGGCTCGCGCTGGGCGAGGCGCTGCGCATCGCGCCGCGCGCGTCGCGGCAGATCTCGGCGTATCACGGCCTGCTCGCGCTGGCCTGGTGGCCGGCCCTCCCGGACACGATGGAGCGGCTGGTCGCGCTGCCGCTGGACCTGGTCTCGGCGGGACTGCTCACCGCCGGCGTCCGCGGGCTGACGCGCGTCCGCGACGGGGCGTGGGACATCGTCGCCATCGTGGGTCTCGGACTGATCGCCACCGCGTTCACGGCCGGCGATCCGGACCTCACCAGCGCACGCGCCATCTCCAACCTCGTGGGCGGTGTGCTCGCACTGATGGCGGCGTGGGACGTCGCGACCGGCGCCGGTTTCCGCCTCACCCTCACCGGCGTCGTCGTGCTGCCGTACGGTGTGCTGGCCGCCGGCTGCTTCTGGCGCGCGGGCGGACTGCTGGGCTGGATCCCCGCGGGTCTGAGCGTCGCGGGCCTGGGTGCCAACGCGCCGCTGGCGCTGCTGCGGCTGGTGGTGGACCTGACGATCGCCACCGGGCTGGTCGCCCTCGTGATCCAGCGCCTGATCGCGCGGGTGCGTCATCTGACGCGCCGCGACGCGCTGACCGGGCTGCTCAACCGCCGCGCGCTGGAGGAAGTCCTCGCCCGCCTGCAGGCGCAGACCGAGCGGGGCCGCCGCCACGCGGTGCTGGTGCTGGACGTCGACCACTTCAAGCGCATCAACGACGAGCTCGGCCATGCCGGCGGCGACGCGGCGCTGCAGCACCTGGCGGGCGTGCTCGGGGAGACGCTGCGCGACACCGACGGTTTCGGCAGGCTCGGCGGCGAGGAGTTCGCCGTCCTGCTGCCCGACACCGACCTCGACGGCGCGATGCTGGTCGCCGAGCGACTGCGCGAGCTGCTGCAGAAACAGCCGCTCACCTGGGGCGACAAGCTCTGGCCCATCAGCGCGAGCTTCGGCGTCGCGACCATGCATCCGGGTGACGCCAACGGCCATGGCGCGTTGTCGCGGGCCGACGCGGCGATGTACGCGGCCAAGGCGCGCGGGCGCAATCGCGTGTTGCGCGCGGCCGGCGAAGCGGAGTTCGCCTGATGCTGCCCGTCGCCGATCCGGTCACGCTGATCGCCGCGCTGGTGGCGCTGTTCGGCGTGGCGACGGTGGTCTGGCTCATGATCGCCGTCGGCCTGCGCGAGTCCCCTTGGGCCTGCGCGAGCGTGGCCGGCGCGAACGCGGCGCTGGCCGGCGGGTTCCTGCTGCACGAGGCGCTCGGCCTGGTGCCGCGTCTGGAGTACGGCTGGTCCGACCTGCTGTCGCTGACGGCCTTCGGCCTGGTGCGGCTGACGGTGCCGCTGGTCGGCGAGCGGCCCGCGCCGTGGCGCGTAACGCTGCTGATGATCGTCGCAGTCGGCCTCGTGACCGCGCGTCTCACCGGCGGACCGGAAGCGCTGCCGCACAAGCTCGTGCTCTACGGCGCGATGAGCGCACTGGCATTGATGTCGGCCTTCGATGCCTGGCAACTGATGCGGGCGCGGGGGCTGAATGCACGCGCGGCGCTGGTGCTGGCGTCGCCACTGGTGGTGGTCGGCCTGCTGCTGCTGTCGCGTCCGCTGGAGGCGGTGCTCGCCCCGGGCCGCACCGAAGACATCCACGTCGCCAGCGCCTTCAACATCGCCTGGCTGTGGGCGTCGCTGGTGCTGGCGCTGTTGATCAACGGATGGATCGCGTTCCTGCTGCTGATGAAGCTGGTGCTGGAGATCCGCCGGCTGACCGAGCGCGATCCGCTCACCGACGCGCTCAACCGCCGGGCCTTGTCCGAGGCCGTGGACATCGAGCATTCCCGCCAGATGCGCGGCCACGGCTATGCGCTGGTGCTGCTGGACATGGACCGCTTCAAGCAGTTGAACGACACGCTGGGCCATGCGGCCGGCGATGCCGCGCTGAGGGCGCTGGTCGCGCTGCTGCGACCGTGCCTGCGCGAGGTGGACCGCCTCGCGCGCCTGGGCGGCGAGGAGTTCTGCGTGCTGCTGCCCCACACCGGCATCGCCGGCGCGGCGCTGGTCGCGGAACGGATGCGCACGCTGCTCGCGGAGCATCCGTTCGCGTGGGAAGGGCAGGCATGGCCGCTGACGGCCAGCTTCGGCATCGCCGAGTCCATGCCCGGGGACGCGACCGCCGCCGACGTGCTGCGGCGCGCCGACCAGGCGCTCTATCGGGCGAAGGGGCAGGGGCGCAACGTCGTGCAGGCGGTGGAGCTGGAGCCGGCGCGGACGCAGGAGCGCTGAGGCGCGCCGATGAACGCGGTCAGGCCAGGGCGACGCGGTTGCGGCCCAGGTGCTTGGCGCGTTCGACGGCGGCGTTGGCGCGGGCGATGAGCAGGTCGGTCGCGTAGGGCGGCGCGCTCGCCAGACCCATGCTGAGCGTCACGTCCAGGCCCGGCGCGAGCTCGTTCCAGGGGTGCACCGAGACGCTGGCGCGGATGCGCTCGCAGACCTCGAAGCCGCGGTCCGCGATGGTGTCGGGGAACACGACGAGGAACTCCTCGCCGCTCCATCGCAGCAGCAGGTCGGAGCCGCGCGTGTTCTCGCGCAGCAGGTCGGCGAGCGCCTGCAGCACGCGGTCGCCGACCTCCTGGCCATGGCGCTCGTTGATGTTGCGCAGGCCGTCGGCGTCGATCAGGGCGACGGTCAGCGGACGCGCCTCCTGTTCCGCCGCGCGCAGCAACGGCGGCAGGCGGGCCTCCAGGCAGCGCCGGTTGCCCAGGCCGGTCAAGGGATCCTTGAACTCGGCCGCATCGCGCGCGGCGACGCTCGCGGGATCGGCGGCGAACTCCGCCTCCATCCGCGAGACGAAGTACTGCGATTGCGCCATCAGCTGCGAGACCGCGCGCCGTCGCTCCAGCGTGCGCGCCTGTTCGAGGTGGAACAACGACGGCCCGAGCAGCGCGAGCGCCTTCGCGGCACGGTAGCTGGCCTGGTGCTGGCGCACGCGCTGGCCCAGCGGCACGTCGTGCGGCACGGGGATCGCCGGCGCCGTCGACGCGCCGGCGGTCGCGACCCGATCGGTCTCGGCGCGCAACGCCTCCAGTTGCTGCCAGGCGACGCTGGCTTGGCCGCGCGCCAGTTGCAGTTCCGCCAGCATGCAGCGCAGGCGCCAGTCCAGCAGCCGGAAGCCGGCGCGTTCGCTGTCGTCGCGGGCCTCGATCAGCAGCGGCTCGGCCTCGTCGAGGCGACCCATCAGCAGCAGGACTTCGCCGAAGTTGGACGCGGTCAAGGCGATGCCGTAGCGGTCGCCGAGCTGCAGCGAATGGGGACGTGCCTCGCGGGCGAGCTCCAGCGCGCGTTCGAGCGTGCGGGCCGCCTGCTCCGGCGCGGCGCCGTCGCGCTGCAGGTGGTAGGCACCGATCGCGACCGTGCACAGGTTGGTGAGCGTGACGACGCGCTCGAACGGCGTCGGGTTGGTGCGGAGCAGGCCCGCCGCCTCGCTCATCAGGCGCTCGGCCTGCCAGGGGTCGCCCATGCGCTCGAAGCAGGCGCCGAGGCCGTTCAGCGCGACGGCATGCAGCCGCAGGTCGCCAAGCTCGCCGGCGAGTTTCAGCGCCTCATGCGCGCAGGCCAGCCCTTGTTCGAACGCGCCGAGCTCGCAGGCGGCAAGGCTCATCCAGCGCAGCAGCTCGCACATCGCGGGGCTGGCGCCCAGCGGACGCATCAGGCGCAGCGCGCGTTCGCCGACGTCGAGCACGCCGGGCAGATCGCCCATGCGCAGCCGGAAGAAGCTGCGCAACTTGCCGGCCTCGGCCTGCTCGTTGATGAAGCCTTCGGCATCGGCTCGATGCCAGATCGCGTCGGCGAGCGCGACGCCGTCGTCCAGCCTCGCCTGCTGCTGTGCGAGACGCGCGCGCTCGAGCAGCTCGCTCAGCGGAACGCCGTCGAAGGCGTCCGGCGAGGTCGGATCGGAAGAGGGAACACCATGCGGAAACATCCGGCAAGGTTAGCCGATCAGACGACGGCGCCGCTCAATTCACTTGCTCGTGGGCATCACGAACTCGGCGCCCTTGGCGATGCTGGCGGGCCAGCGCTGCATGACGCTCTTCTGCTTCGTGTAGAAGCGGACGCCGTCCTCGCCGTACGCGTGCATGTCGCCGAAGAGGCTCTTCTTCCAGCCGCCGAAACCGTGCCAGGCCATCGGCACCGGGATCGGGACATTGATGCCGACCATGCCGACCTGCACGCGGCGTGCGAATTCGCGGGCGACGTTGCCGTCGCTGGTGAAGCAGGCCACGCCGTTGCCGAACTCGTGCGCGTTGACGAGGTCCAGCGCCTCGCCGAAGTCCTTGACCCGCACGCAGACGAGCACGGGGCCGAAGATCTCTTCCTTGTAGATGCGCATCGTCGGCTTCACGTGGTCGAACAGCGTGCCGCCGGTGAAGAAGCCGTCGGGCAATCCGTCGACGCGATGACCGCGGCCGTCGACGACCAGTGTCGCGCCTTCCTCGACGCCGTGGGCGATGTAGCCCTCGATGCGGTCGCGCGCCTCGCGCGTGACGATGGGGCCCATCTCGGCATCGAGCGCCATGCCGTTCTTGATCTTGAGCGCCTTCGCGCGCTCGGCGAGCAGCGGCACGATGCGGTCGCCGACATCGCCGACCAGCACGGCCACCGAGATCGCCATGCAGCGCTCGCCCGCCGAGCCGTAGGCGGCGCCGATCAGCGCGTCGACGGCCTGGTCGATGTCGGCGTCGGGCATGACGACCATGTGGTTCTTCGCGCCGCCGAGCGCCTGCACGCGCTTGCCGTTGCGGGCGCCGGTCTCGTAGATGTACTGCGCGATCGGCGTGGAGCCGACGAAGCTCAGCGCCCGCACGTCGGGATGGTGCAGCAGCGCGTCGACGACCTGCTTGTCGCCCTGCACGACCTGGAAGATGCCGTCGGGCAGCCCGGCCTGCTTGAAGAGCTCGGCAATGGCGAGGCTGGGCGAGGGGTCGCGCTCGCTGGGCTTGAGGATGAAGGCGTTGCCGGTGGCGATGGCCAGCGGCGCCATCCACATCGGGACCATGAACGGGAAGTTGAACGGCGTGATGCCGGCGACCACGCCGAGCGGCTGGCGCGTGGTCCAGTTGTCGATGCCGGTGGAGACCTGCTCGGTGTAATCGCCCTTGAGCAGTTGCGGCACGCCGCAGGCGAACTCGACGACGTCGATGCCGCGGCTGACCTCGCCCTGCGCATCGGTGAAGACCTTGCCGTGCTCGGCGGTGATCATCGCGGCGAGGCGGTCGCGGTGCTGGTTCAGCAGATCGAGGAACTTGAACATCACACGCGCGCGGCGCAGCGGCGGCGCGTCCGCCCAGGCGGGGAACGCCGCCTGTGCCGCGGCGACGGCGGTACTCACGTCTTCGACGCTGCCGAGCTGGAGCTGGCGTGCGACCTGGCCCGTGGCCGGATTGAAGACGGCCTGGCTGCGGCCGGACGTCGCCGGATACAGCTCGCCAGCGATGAAGTGGGTGATGTCGGCGCTGTCGGTGAAGGCGGCGGGGGCGTTGGCGGTCGAAGTCACGGCGGTCTCCTGCTTCTTGGGGGCATCGGGGGTTGGGAACGAGTCTAGGCACCACCTCTTCGCCTGCCTAGCCCACATCACCGATCACATTGTTCGATAAACTGAACAATCATGGCCCGTCGTTCCCCCTCCCGTCCGCCCTCACCTGCTGCGTCCCCATCGCCCGTGCGCACCGGGATGCCTGCCGCGCCCGCGACCGCAGCTTCCCCGGACGTCGTCACGCCCTCCTCCCTCCGAGGGGACGCGCGTGATGAGCTGTTGTGGTCGCAGCTTCAGGCGCTGATCGCGGTGGCGCGGCTCGGGAGCTTCACCAAGGCGGCGCAGCGCCTGGGTTTGTCGAAGGCGGCGATCAGTCAGCGCGTGGCGGAGCTGGAACGCCACCTCGACCAGCAACTGGTGCTGCGCACGACCCGCTCGGTGCGGCTGAGCGAGTCAGGCTTGCGACTCGTCGAGCAGGCGGAGCCGGGACTGGTCCTGCTGAACCGCAGCCTCAGCGAAGCGCGCGAGGCGGCCGGCGCGCCGCGCGGCCTGCTGCGCGTGACGGCGCCGGTGGCACTGGGCAGGCAACACGTGGCCCCGGCGCTGCCGTCATTCTTCGAGCGCTATCCGGAGTTGCGGATCGAGCTCGATCTCTCGGATCGGCTGGTGCCGTTGGCGCAGGAGGGTTTCGACCTGGCGATCCGGCATACGAGCGCGCCGCCGGAGACGCATGTGGCCTTCAAGCTTTGCGCGTCCCGGGCGCTGTTGACGGCAAGTCCGGCCTACCTGGAGCGGGCCGGCGTTCCGCAGCGTCCGGCGGAACTGGCGCAGCACCGCTGTCTGCCGTATCTGCGTCCGGGACCGGCGCAGTGGTTCTTCGAGCGGACCGCAGGCGACGCGGAGCCCGAGCGCATCCGCGTGCCGGTGCAGGGGAACTTCCGCGCGAGCAACAGCGAAGTGCTGCGCGACGGCGCGCTGTCGGGGCTCGGCATCGCGCTGCTGCCGGACTTCAGCGCGCGGGATGCGATGCGGGAGGGGCGGCTGATCGAAGTGCTGCCCGACTGGCGCGCGGTCGGTTTCTTCGGCGATGCGATCTACGCGATCCATCCGTGGAGCAGCCACACCCCGCAGGGGGTGCGCCTGCTGATCGATCACCTCAAGGGGATCATGAGCGCGGGGTATTGACCACGGCGCCGATCCCCGAGAGGGCATCCAGCCGGGCGCGAAGGTCGGCGATCTCCGCGGCGAAGTTGTCGCGGGCGGTGGTCGCGCCGACGAGTTCCATCTCCGCGGCGAGGCGCTTGTCGGACTCCGCGGCGGAGGTCGCGACCTGGCGTTCCAGTTGCTGGCGCAGATCGACGAGCTGTGCGTCCTTGCCGGCGATCGCGAGCTGGTCCTTGGCCTTGCCGACCAGCGCGTCCGAGGCGATGTCGCGTGCGTGGCGCAGCTCGATGGTCAGGCGCTCGATGCTGGCGTCGCGTTCGGCGACGCGCGAGAGCGCCTCGTCGCGCGCGGCGGCGACCTGGTCCAGGTGCGCCTGCAATTCGTCGCGCTCGGATTCCGCGCGCTCGTTCAGATGCAGCAGCGCGGCGAGGTCCGTCTCGGTCCGCGCCAGGCTGTCGCGCAGGCGGGAGGCGACGTCCTCCATCAGATGCCGCGCATCGCGGAAGGTGGCGGAGATGCCTGAGGCGGCAGCCGGAGCGGCGACGGCCGCATCGTCGAATGTCGTGTCCATGTCGGTTCCCAATCAGGTCCGTGAGCCGAAGGGATCACGGCGGCGGCCGATGCGTGTGTCGGGCGCCCAGGGATGTGAAGGCGACCCGGGGCATCCGATTCTTTAATCGCCCCTCGTGAAGGCTGACGTTTGGATGCCAGACCCGCCGCTGCCAAGATGGCGGTCAGCCAACGCCCTTTGCGGGCCGATCGCCAAGGAGTGTCCGACCATGAGCACCGTCTCCATCCTGTCGAAGCTGTTCCGCCACCAGGCCTGGGCCCACGACGGGTTCCTGCAGGTCCTCGAAGGACCTGACGCCGAGCGGCATTCCGAAGAGCGCCAGACTGCGCTCCGGGTCCTGAATCACTGCTACGTCGTCAACCAGATCTTCACGGGGCATCTGACGGGCCAGCCGCACGGGTACACGGCCAGCAACACCGTCGAGACGCCGACGCCGCAAGCGCTGCGTGCGGCGCATGCGGCGTCGGATCGATGGTTCCTCGAGTACATCGAGTCGGTCACGCCGGAGCAACTGGCCGAGCCCATCGCCTTCACCTTCACCGACGGCGATCGCGGCACGATGACGCGCGAGGAAATGCTGTTCCACGTCGTGACCCACGACGGGTTTCACCGCGGCGAGGTCGGTCGCCTCCTGAAGCAGATCTCGTTGCTGCCGCCGCGCGACACCCTGGCCGTGACCCTGCATCGGGAAGAACCAGACCGGCGCGAGCACGGCTGACCCGATTCCTCGGGGGCCGCCATGACGTCGTGGCGCCGTAGCGCCGTGGCGGCTTTATCCGATGGCCCGCGCCATGTACCGCACCCACCCGATGCGGCCCTGCTCCCGCAGCCCCGAGTCCATGAAGCCGGCCTTCTCATAGGCGCGCCGGCCCGGTGCGTTTTCCTCGTCGACCGAAAGTACAAGCCGCGCGGACGCCGGCCATTGCGTCCGGACCCACGCGAAGACCGCGCGGAGCGCCAGCGTCCCGTAGCCCTTCCCTTGGTGCGCGAGGTCGATCCGCATGGCGCTGATGACGGCATCCGATGCCTGCGACCAGGCAGGCAGGCTTGCGGCACGCTTGAGGACCAGGAAGCCCACGACCTGCCGACCTGCCACGATGGCCAGGCCGGCCACGTTGCCGTCCGCGTTGGCGTCGCACGTCTGCATGGCGCGCTCGACGCTGCCGGCGAACTCGACCTGCGCATCAGTGACCGACAGCGTCGACACGGCATGCCGTTCAGCGTCGGTCAGCGTGTCCCAGGTCTTCAAGGCAATGACGGTTTCGACGGACCTCAGGTAGTAGCGATCGAACTCGCCTTCATCGACGAGCTCGAACCCGTGTCGTTGATAGAAGCGGTTCGAGTCGCTCTGCTTCAGCGCACCGACGCGCACCGGCAGTCCGAGCCGTCGCGCTTCGTCGAAGACGATCGCCAGCACCGCCGCGCCGAGGCCGCGACCCTGGTTCACCGGATTGATGTAGAGGTGGTCGAGTGACAGCCATTCCGCCTGCGGCGTCGTGACGACGAAGCCGATGCGATGTCCGTCGACGACGATGTGCCGCGTGCGCGCCGGGTCGAAGCTCGACAGGAAACGCTCACGGGCGCGCTGCGGATCGAAGCGGCCGATGCGCTCGAGGCTCTCGCGCATGGCGGCAATGCGCAGGGCCACCAATGCCGAAGCGTCGTCGGACTCTGCGTGCTGGAACGTGAGGATCGAACTGGCGGAGGTGCGCGTCATGGCGGCGGAGTATCCAGGCGCTTGAGCGTCACGATCACGTCGTCGACATACGTTGCTTCCACCTGCTGCGCTTCCTTCAGCGCAAACAGTTTGCCCATCGGCATCAGGAAGCCGCAGTCACAGCCAGGCCCTGAGGTGACCGTCGTGAAGCCCTCGCCGGAGATCGAGAACCGCACATGACCGTTGCCAACCCGATGCTGACGCTGCTCGATCACAACGGGGCCGGACACGGTGCGCAGCGCGGGCGAGGTCGCAAGCTCGCGACGGGCGATGGTCTCCCGCGTCTCGCGGACCAGCACGCCGAACGACGTGCCGAAGAACAGGGCGCCGAACATCCACTGCGCCAGCAGCGCCAGCGGGCCGGGCAGTCCTCGCAGCCAGACCTGCCTGCGTGCCGCCGCCCAGAGCTGCGCACTGCCGATCACCAGCAGCAACACGAGTATCGGGATGGGGCCCCAGGAAAGCGGCGCGTCGACAAGCGCATACAGCAAGGTGCCACTCATGCCGGTCAGCTCGACTTGAATCAGCAGTCATGGCCCGATGGCAGCGACGCCTCCGGGTCGGTGCCGCTCTCGGGCTCAACCCCGTGAACGGCCATGGCATAGAGCCCCGCCACCCGCGCCACGGTGATGCCATCGCGCTGTTCTACCGCCAGCGGATGGTCCGTGGGCTCCAGTTCGATGAACGGGCGGATGAGGCCGTCACGCAGGTGCACCCGGGTCTTCAGGTTCACGGTGTCCGGATAGCCCTTGAGGCCCGCATTCAGCCATCCGAAGAAGGGCCCGACGTGGGATCGTTGCTCGTGTTCAAAACACGCGACCCATTGCTCGTAGCTGGCACGGCTCAGTGACACCCAGACGCCCCAGCTGAACGGATCGGACTCGCCCTCGACCGGGATCTCCAGGCAGCCACGGATGAAGAAGAACTCTTCATCGATCACGCAGTCGTCGCTGCTCAATGCGCAGCGCCACTCGCGCTCCGCTTCGGGAACGACGTAGTAGCTGAGCGGTGCCGGCGCATCGAGCGCCGGCATCCCGTGATGCGTCTGGCCACATCCCGCGCAATGAAACTCGAACCCCATGCCGCTCCCCGAATCCTGGTCCCGGCGGATCGTAGCCGTGTCGCCGAAACGCCTGGCACACGCCACAAAAAAGGACGCCCGACCAGCAGAGCTGACCGGGCGTTGCAAGTCCTAGAAAGGACGTCGTTGGGATCGGTGCCGTCCATCGGGGCCTTGCGGGCCGCGCCGTTGGAGGGCGTAGATGCACTCTAGGGCGAACCCTGAGCGTGCGGCATCCCCTCAAGGTGGGATACATGCGAAAAATGGTCAGCAGGTGTAAGAGCGACTCCGCATTACGGAAAAACGGCGCACGCCCACCCCGTTCGCACCATGACTTTCGTGCGGTGACGAACAGAAGCCATGCGACTCCCCTGCCCCGACGGGCTCGCCCGGATAATCGCCCCCATGACCGCGCCCAAGCATCCCAACAAGTCCGCGCCTCGCCGGCCCGCCCCGAAGACGTCCGGGGGCCCCGCCAAGACCGGCACGCCGTCGCGCGGTCCGCGGCCGCAGCAGGGATTCGCTCCGGCAGGCCCGTCCGGGCCATCCGCTGCACCAGCGCCGGCGGCGCCGCCCGAGGCCTGGAGCGATGACGATCTCGAGGAGCTGCAATCGCTGCTCGACGAGGTGCCCGCGCCGCTGGAACCGCTCGACGTCTCGATGCTCGACGGCTTCCTGGTCGCGGTGATCCTGCAACCCAAGCCGGTGCCGCTGTCCGACTGGTGGCGCTGGGTGCTGGACTCGGAGGAGGGCCGGCCCGCTCCCGCCCGCTACGACGCGCGGCCGCTGCTGCAGCTCGTCCAGCGTCGCGAGCACGACCTCAAGCAGGCGATCGCCGATCGGCAGTGGTTCGATCCGTGGGTCTTCGAACTCGATGAGGATGCGTCGGCTTCCGAGACCGTCCTGCCGTGGGTCGCCGGCTTCGCGCTCGCCGCGGACCTGTTCCCCGCCTTGATGAACCTGGATGAGACCGAGCTCACCGAGCCGCTCGCCCAGCTCTACATGCACCTGGACCCCGACGACCTCGAGGACGCGGAGGCGCTGCTCGTGGAGATCGAAAGCCTGGAGCCACCGGAAGAGCTCGACGACGCGGTCGAGAGCCTCGTCCGCGCCAGCCTGCTGCTGGCCGATGTGTCGCGGCCTATCCCCGCGCCCAAGCCGCAACGGCCGGGCGGCCATCGCCGTGGCCCGGGTGGCCGCGGCGGCCCGCCGCCCCGTCGACTGCGCTGAGGCTTTCAGCGCAGCGTCCGGTCACTGCGGGGGAATCGCCGCGCCAGGGCCGACCTGGCGCTTCATCCACTCGCTCATCTCCCAGAGCGTGTGACCGACCGACTCGCGCGCCGAATAGCCGTGCGACTCGAACGGCAGCGTCACGTAGCGCACCGAGCCGCCCGTGCCCGCCAGCGCCTGGTACAGGCGCGCGCTCTGGATCGGGAAGGTGCCCGAGTTGTTGTCCGCCTCGCCGTGGATCAGCAGCAGCGGCTCCTTGAGCTTGTCGGCGTAGTTGAACGGCGAGAGCTTCTGGTAGACGTCCTGCGCCTCCCAGTAGGTGCGGCGCTCGCTCTGGAAACCGAAGGGCGTCAGGCTGCGGTTGTACGCGCCGCTGCGCGCGATGCCCGCCTTGAACAGGTGGGTGTGCGCCAGCAGGTTGGCCGTCATGAACGCGCCGTAGCTGTGGCCGCCGACGACCATGTGCTCGCGGTCGCTGACACCCAGTTCCACCGCCTTGTCGATGACCGCCTGCGCGTTGGCCGTGATCTGCGCGATGAAGCTGTCGTTCACCGTCTTGGGATCGCCGACCACCGGCATGGTCGCGTCCATCAGCACCACGTAGCCGTCCAGCAGCAGCATCAACGGGCTGGTGGCCGCGAAGCTGTTGAAGCGGTTGCCGGAGCCGCTCACCTGACCCGCGGTCGACGCGTCGGTGTACTCCAGCGGATAGGCCCAGACGAAGGTGGGGCGGCGCTCGCCAGCCTTGTAGCCCGGCGGCTTGTAGAGCCAGAACGACAGCTCCACGCCGTCCGCGCGCTTGAAGCGGACGAACTCGCGCTGGATGTCGCGCAGTTGCGGCGACGGATCCTTCACATCGGTCAGCGCCTGCGCTGTCGCGAGCGCGGCCCCGCCGCGCAGCATCACATTGCCGGGCTCGCTGACGCTCTCGCGCACCGTGAGGACGCGGGCGCCTTCGGTGTCGAGCACTGCCAGCGGGCGCTCGTAATGCGCGCTGTCGCCGCCGTTGGCTTCCGAGCCGGACTGGAACACGCGCGTCTTCTTGTTGTCCGCGAGCACGAGCCGGTCGATGAAGGGCTTGTCGCCCTCGGGGCTCGCACCGGTCCCGAAGTACCAGATCGCGCCGCCGTCCAGGCGGACCACCGTCCGCCCGGTCGACTGCATGCGAGGCAGCGGCGTGCCCGGGTCACGGTAGCGGTCACGCACCGAGCGCTCGATCAGCCGTTGCGCCGGCGATGCGCCGTCCATCGTGACGAGTTCCGTCGACGTGCGCATCTTCGTCAGGTCGAAGTCCTGCACCAGCGCCTGCTTGCCGCCCTCGATGAACTCGAGCCGCGACAGCCGCTGCGGGACGCGATGCACCTCGCGCGCCTCGCCGGTGTAGGGCGTGTCCAGCCGCATCAGCCGGTCGCGATGGGGCACCTGCGCGCGGTTGTCGCCGCCGTCCAGCGCCTCGACCCAATACACCGCGCCATCCGCGCCGGGTGAGGCGAAGAAGTGGCGCGGTCCCGTGATCACGCCTTCGACCGGCACGCCTTCCTTCAGCTTCACCTTGCCGATCGCCACGACCTTGCCGTCGACGCCGCGGACCTCGGCCTGCGCGGCGAAATCGTCCCAGCCGACCTGGTAGCTGAACGGCGGCAGCAGCCGCATCGTCAAGACCTGACCCGGCGTGCCGAGCGCCTCGAGATGGCTGAAGATGCCCGGCTCGCCGACCGGGCGCACTGCGCCGCTGTTCAGATCGATGCGTGCCAGCTGCGAGGTCGCGTGGTGCGCGAAGACGGCCGCCTCCTGCGCGTTGGTCAGCAGGTTCTGCTGGGTGCGCTCCGGCGAGTTGCGCGCGATGGATTCCTGTATCGACGGGCCCGAGGGCGCCGCGAAGGTCGGCGCCGGACCGCGCTTGGCGGGCACCGTCAGCGTGACGAGTTCATGGTCGTTGAGCCACACGACGTCGTTCTCGAGCATCGTGTGCAGCTTGAGCTTGGGCACGGCCTTGAGCTTGCCCGTCGCGACGTCGCCGGCCCACAGCTCGACCGCCGTGTCGGTGCGCCGGTTCAGCAGGAAGCGCTTGCCGTCCGGCGAGAAGCGCAGGTGATGGAACGCGCCGCCCGCGGGCAACACGACGGGGCGGGCGACGCCGTCCGCGCCGTTCTGGAGCGGGCGCAGCGACAGCGACTCGATCGTGGTGATCAGCTGCGGGCTGTCGGTCGCCGGGTCATAGCGCAGGCCGGCCTGGCGCAGCACGGGGCGGGCGAGTTCGGCGATCGCGCGCGACTTCCGGTTGACGACGATCGCCAGAGTGCGCTGGTCCGGCGAGACCTGGAAGACCGGCAGGGCCTTCGCGTCGAGCACCGCGCGGATCGCTTCGGACGGCTGCTGGTAGATCTGCGCGAGGGTCGCGGCGGAGGTCAGGGCCGAGGTCGATGCCGCCTCGTCCGACGGTGCCGCGATCGCGGAGAGCCCACCGAACGCGGCGGACAGGGACAGGGTCAGCGGGATCAACGACGAGGCGCGAGGCTTGGGCATGTGTCGGCACCGTTAAGCAGGGGAAGGCGGCAATCTATCAGCGCCCTCCCCCCGATGTCCGACGTCAGCCCCCCGGGTGATCCCGAGGTTTCAGGCCCGCCGCCTCACGTCCGTATCACGCAGCGAACAGACGCGCCGCATGCAGGCCCAGACCGGTCGCGACCGACGCGAAGCGGTCGCCGCGCACCGTCTTGGCGTCGGGGTAGTCCGCCGCGATGCGGTCGGCCAGCACGGTCAGGCCCGTCGAGCCGCCGGTGAAGTACAGCGCATCGATGTCCGAGGGCTTCAGCCCCGCGCGCTCGACCGTCTCGCGGCCCGCCTGCGCGATGCGCTCGATATCGCCGCGCAGCGATTCCAGCGCCACGGCTTCCGAAAGAGGCACCGTGAGGCCCGACTCGATCAGCTGCAGGTCGATCACGCAATCGCCGCCACCGGCGACCTCGATCTTGGCGTCTTCCGCGCGGTTCGCGAGCTCATGGCCGAGCCGCTCGTCCAGCACCGTCATCAGCCGCTGGTGATGGCGTGGATCGCCGTAGAAGCCCTTCATGTTGCGCAGCTCCAGCACACGCTGCGGGCTGTAGCAGGTGTTGATCAGGTGCCAGGTCGCGAGGTCGAAGTAGACGCCGCTGGGCACCTCGCGCGGCGTCTGGCCGGGCTTGGCGGGGCCGAGCGCGCGGTAGCCGAATTCGCGCAGGATGCCGGTCAGCTCGATGTGGCGGTCGAAGTCCGTGCCGGCGATGTGCACGCCGTGGTTGGCGAGGATGTCGTCGCGGCGGTCCAGCCGCTTCGCGCGGTCGGGGCCGACGCGCACGAGCGAGAAGTCGGAGGTGCCGCCGCCGATGTCGGCGACCAGCACGAGCTGCTCGCGGTCGGCCTGCTGCTCGAAGTCGAACGCGGCCGCGATCGGCTCGAACTGGAAGTGCACGTCTTCGAAACCCACCGCGCGGGCGGCGGCGGCCAGCGAGGCCTGCGCCGCTGCATCGCGCTCGGGCTCGCCGTCGACGAAGTAGACGGGCCGGCCCAGCACGACACGGCGCGGCTCGTGGCCCTTCGCATCGGACGCGCCGGCTTGCTTGCGCAGGCGCTTCAGGTAGCCGCTGAGCATGTCGATGTACTTCACGCCGCGCCCGCCGCCGACGTCCGTCACCTGGTCGATCAGGCTGGAGCCGAGGATGCTCTTCATCGAGCGCATCAGCCGACCGTCGACGCCCTCGACGTAGGCGCTCATGGCCGCACGGCCGAAGGCACGTGGCGGGCCGTCGGCGTCGTGACGTCCCTCGGCGAAGTAGAAGACCGCCGTCGGCATGGTCACGTTGCCGCCTTCGAGCGGCACCAGGCGCATCGCGCCGGGACGTTCGATGTCAGGCACGGCGACCGCCGAGTTGGAGGTGCCGAAGTCGATGGCGCAGAAATCGCGCGGCAGGTCGGAAAGCGATGAGGACATGGCGGCGCGGCGGGAAATGCGAAAAGGGCGCGGATTCTAGCCGCGCCCTGGTTTCGGGGTTCCGGCGCCTCGATGACGCCGGGAGGGGTTCCGCCGGATCAGGCGGGCTGGAGATTGCGCACGGCCTTGGCCGGCAACGCGTCGCCGTAGAAGCCGAAGTCCAGCGCGGGCCGCTTGCCGCTCATCAGTTCCGCCAGCGCGCGGCCGGAGCCGGCGCCGTGCGTCCAGCCCAGCGTGCCGTGGCCGGCGTTGATCCACAGGTTGGACGCCTTCTGGCTGCGGCCGATGTAGGGCACGTTGGTCGGCGTGCTCGGGCGCAGGCCGGTCCAGAAGTTGGGCTCGGACAGGTCGGCGACGCCGGGGAACAGCTCCTCGTAGCGGCGCACCAGCGACTCGCAGCGCACCTTGGAGGTCGGGCTGTCCAGGCTGGTGTCCAGGCCCACGAGCTCGGCGGTGCCGGCGATGCGGACGAAGTCGCCCAGGCGCGAGATCGCGATCTTGCGCGCATCGTCCAGCAGGCTGACGGTGCTGGCCTGCTCCGGCTTCTTCAGCCGCAGCGTGGCCGAGTAGCCCTTGGCCGGATAGATGTTGAGGTGCTCGCCCAGCGACTTGGTCAGGGCCGGCGCGTACGACGCCAGCGCCACGACGTAGGCGTCGCCCTTGAGCCATTGCGTCTGGCCCGTCTCGCGCGACTGGATCTGCACGCCGGCGATCTCGTTGCCTTGCGCGCCGCCTTGTGCCTGCAGCGTCACGATGTCGTGGTTCCACAGGAACTGCGCGCCTCGCTGCTCGGCCAGCTTCGCCAGCGCCTGCGTGAAGACGCGGGCGTCGCCCGATTCATCGCTCGGCGTGTAGGTGCCGCCGAACACCGCGTGCTGCGCCGAGCGCAGCGCGGGTTCGATCGCCAGGACCTCGTCCCGGCTCAGCACGCGGCGGTCGACGCCGTGGCGGCGCATGATCTCGGCGCCCTGCGCGCCGGCCTCGAAATCGGCCTCGCTGCCGAAGAAGTGCAGGATGCCCTTCTGCAGGCGGTTGTACTCGATGCCGGTGTTCGCGACGAGCGATTGCAGCGACTCGTGGCTGTAGCGGCCCAGGCGCACCAGCTGCTCGACGTTGCGCTCGAACGCGGCCGTCGTGCACTGTCCCAGGAAGGACAGACCCCAGCGCCATTGCGCCGGATCGAGCCGGGGGCGGAACAGCAGCGGCGCGTCGTCCTTCAGCAGCCACTTGGCGACCTTGAACGGCGCGCCCGCGTTGGCCCAGGGCTCGCAGAAGCAGACCGAGATCTGGGCGCCGTTGGCGAAGCTGGTTTCCAGCGCCGCGTCGGGCTGCCGGTCGACGACGACGACGTCGTGGCCCTGATCCAGCAGATACCAGGCGGTGTGGATGCCGATGATGCCGGCGCCGAGGACGATGACCTTCATGGAGAGCTCCAGGTGAACTTGTGGTTCTGCTGCGGTTCAGCGTTGGACATGCATGCGTCAGGCCAGCGGGCGCAGGATCAGCTGCAGTCCCAGCAAAGCCATCACGAGGGCGATCAAGGCATCGATGCTGCGCCAGACCGCCGGCCGGCGCAACGCCGGAGCGACCGCCGCCGCGCCGAAGCCCAGCAGCGAGAACCACATCCAGGACGCCACCGAGGCGCCCGCCGCGAACGGCCATTGCAGACCCGCCGGCTGTTGCGCGCCGACGGTGCCCAGCAGGACCACCGTGTCCAGGTAGACATGGGGATTCAGATACGTCATGGCCAGCGTGCTGCCCAGCACCGCCGACAGCGAAGCGCTGCCCGCCTGCGCCTGCAGCCCGCCACGGGGAGACAGCGCGCGCAGCGCCGCCTTGGCGCCGTAGGCCAGCAGGAACGCGGCACCGCCCCAGCGGAAGACTTCCATCAGCAGCGGGCTCGCGGCGATCAGCCGGCCCAGTCCGAACACCCCCAGCCAGATCAGCAGCATGTCCGAGAGCGCACACACCACCACCACCGGCGCCACGTGCTGGCGCATCAGGCCCTGCCGCAGGACGAGCGCGTTCTGCGCGCCGATGGCGACGATCAGGCCGGCTCCGGTGAGCCAGCCTTGCAACAGGGCTGCGCTGGGGGACGACATCGGGGGGCTTGGCTGAAGCGTGGCGGGAGGTAGGTGTCGGGGCGAACGTTGCCATCCGCCCCGTGAGGGGTGGATCGCCGGATTGTCGGGAGCACACCCGCTTTCATGAAGCCGGATTAATATCTCAGCGAATCCATTAGGAACGCTTATGAAAGACCTGGACGCCGCCGGGCTGGACTGTCTAGCCGCGCTCGCCGACGAACGCAGCTTCGAACGGGCCGCGGAGACGCTGGCCATCACGCAGAGCGCGGTGTCGCAGCGGCTGCGCAGTCTGGAGGCGCAGGTCGGGCAGCTGCTGGTGGTGCGTTCCCGGCCGTTGCGACTCACCGAACCCGGCAAGCGGCTGTTGCGCTATGCCCGTCAACTGGCGGCGTTGCGCGCCGACGTGGTGAGGGAGCTGGGCGTGCAGGCGGCCCAGGCCGAGCGGCTGCCGATCGCCGTGAACGCCGACAGTCTGGCGACCTGGGTGCTCCCCGCCCTCGACCCGCTGGTGCAGCGCGGGATGCGGGAGGGATTCGGGCTGGAGCTCGTCGTCGACGACCAGGACTTCACCCACGACTGGCTGCGCCAGGGCGAGGTGCTGGGCTGCGTCACGACCGTGCCGCAGGCCTTGCGCGGCTGCATCGCCCAGCCGCTGGGCGTGATGCGCTACATCGCCGTCGCGAGCCCCGACTTCGTCGCGCGCATGCTGCCCGACGGACTGGGCGCGGCCAATTTCGCGCAGGTGCCCTTCCTCGTGTTCAACCGCAAGGACGACGCCCAGCAGCATTGGGTCCGCCAGGCGATGGGGCTACGCTCCGCCAGGCTGAACGCCCGCTACGTGCCGTCCAGCGAGGGCTACGTCAACGCGGTGCGCATGGGCTGGGGGGTCGGCGTCGCGCCGGAGCTGCAGGTCCGGCCGCTGCTCGCGAGCGGGGAACTGGTGGCGCTGCGGCCGGAGGTCCAGGTGGAGGTGGCCCTGTACTGGCACCAGTGGAAGCTGGGCGGCGAGACCGCCGCAGGTGCCGGAAAGACGGCAACGCCGGAAGGCGGGGCGCCTCCAGCGTTGCTGGATCAGATCGGAGAAGCGCTGGCCCGGGGAGCCCGGGACGCCTTGCTCAGCGCTTGAGGGACGCGACCTGCACCTGGCCCTTGGCTTGCGCCTGCAGATGCGCCGGGACCACGGCGGTCGCGCCCGAAGCGGGCGTGGCGCCCTGCTCGGCCAGACGCATCCGGAAACCGCCGCGCTCGTGCTTGTCCTGCACGGAGTTGGCCAGCCAGGCGGAGGTCAGCACGACGCTGCTGACGATCGCCCAGGTCATCGACTTGTGAATCAGTGGAGACATGAGAAAGCAATGGCTTCCACGAACTAGGGAAGGCCCGAAGCATAGTCACCCCTGAATGAGGGGGGCATCACACCTAAGTGGGGCTCGTGGTTATTTCGCCGCACCTGTGGTGGGCACGCCCCAATCTGTGTGTATTTGTGAACGCGATTCCGGAGCACCCGCGATCTGGGGATTTGCCTGAAGACAAAGACGCGCAAACTGTGCTTCACCGCGCGGCGTCGCAGTCACCGCGCAACGGTCACACCCCGTGCTTTCCGACGAGGTCCATCATGCGAATCACCTCCGCCCTTCGCCTTTTCCGTCGCAACACGCCCGGCAGTCACGAGCCGGAGCCCGCCGACATGGGCACCGCATTCGGGATGGAAGCCAGCTTCGGCGACGACAGCGAGTACGAGGACTTCCGGCGCAGCGACTACGGGCTCGAGTCCGAGTCCGCGCCGCCGGCCACGATCGAATCGCCTCTCTCCTGGATGGCCGCCCGGCGCGGCTGACACGACAAGGCGCCCTCTGCGGGCGCCTTTTGCATTCCTGGGGTGCGTCGCCTTCCGGCTGGCGCGGATCAGCGGATCAGCAGCACCGGCACCTCGCTGTGCGCCATGACTTTCGTGGCGACCGAGCCCAGCACCAGCTTGCCCAGCGCCGTGTGGCCGTGCGAGCCCATCATCAGCAGATCGAAACGCCCCTTCTCGGCGACGGCCGTGATGGCGTCCGACGCGTGTCCGGTCTTGATGACGTACTGCGCCTTGATGCCGCGCTTGTCCATGAACGTGCGGATCGGCTTGAGGACCTTCTCGGCCTCGTCCTGGTAGTACTCGGCGAGCACGGCCTTGTCGAGCACCGCAGCCGCGCGCGGCGGCACGCCGGGGACCACGTGCACGACCGTGTAGTCATGCGATCCGCCCAGCCACTCGTCGTGGGCGGAAAGATAGGCCAGCATGCGCTTCGAGTACGTGCTGCCATCGACGGCGACGAGGATCTTCATCGGGATGTCCCTCTCTCTGACAGCCGACATCCGGCCGCGGACCAGTGTGGCACAGGGGCGCTTCCGGAAAGCCGCCTGCAGGCCGCAGGTTGCTTCGTCCTTGACGTTGGACAATCGCGCTTTCCGTCATCCGCCCCGCCGCTGATCCGCCGTGCGACTGCAACTGATTTCCGACCTCCATCTCGAACGCCAGACCGACTTCCAGACCGTCGCCGCGCCGGACGTCGACCTGCTGGTGCTGGCCGGCGACGTCGGCTCGTACCAGACCGGCTCGCGGCTGGTGACGGACGACTTCGGCCTGGGGCGCTTCTCGCCGAAGCGCGACGGCGCGCCGTGGTCGCGCGTGCTCTACGTGCCCGGCAACCATGAGTACGACGGCATCGACTTCGCCACCGCGCATGCGCGGCTGCGCCAGACCTGCGCCGATCTCGGCATCGAGTGGCTGGACCGCGAGGAGATCGTCATCGGCGACGTGCGTTTCCTCGGCACGACGCTGTGGGCGGACTTCGACGCGCTGGCCGCGCGCGAAGCGACGCCGACCAAGCAGCTGGCGGCCAGAGAGAAGGCGTTCCGCGCGGCGAACCACTACCTGCGCCGGTTCTCGACGCTGGTCGACGGGCAGCACATGCTGGCGGAACGGCAACGCGACCTGGCACTGGAATGCCAGGCCTGGCTGCGCGAGGCACTCGAACGACCCTTCGATGGAAAGACCGTGGCGGTGACCCATTACGCGCCCAGCCTGCGCAGCGCGGACCCGCGCTACGGGCTGACGCCGGGGACGGCGGGCTTCTGCAATTCACTCGACGACCTGTTGCCGTATGCGGACCTGTGGCTGCACGGCCACCTACATTGCGGCCACGACTATGTCGTCGAGTCGGCGTCCGGTCCGCGCGGCGACGTGCCGCACCACTGCCGCGTCGTCGCGAATCCGCTGGGCTACGCCAACAAGGGCGAGCAGGAGGACTACCGGCCGGACCTCGTCATCGAGGTGTGAGCCCCTTCCAGCCTTTCCCGCTTCGTCGAGCTTGGCCGCGCCTCAGCGCTTGGCCGGCGGACCGTCGTAGGTCCACAGGTATTCGCGCGGCATCGGGCCCTTGTTGCGTCCGCCCTGCTGCGTCTGCTCCCACGCGTGCGCCAGGATGCCCACCGAGCGCGAGATGCAGAACAGCCCCCGCGCCAGCGGCGCCGGGAAGCCGAGCTCGGCATAGATGACCGCCGTCGCGCCGTCGATGTTCATCGGGATCCGGCGACCGTCCTTGCGCCGCTGCAGTTCCGCTTCCACGGCGCGACCGATGGTCGCGAAGCGGCCCGACACGACGCCCAGTTGAGCCGCCTCGTCGACCAGCTCCAGCAGCCGCGGCGCGCGCGGGTCCACCGGATGGAAGCGGTGTCCGAAGCCCGAGACGAACTTGCCCCGAAGCTCGATGGCCTCGTCCAGGCCCGCGGCAGTCGCGGCTTCGAGCGAGGCCCCCGCGTCCATGCGCATCGCGATCGACTGCAGCATCTCCACGCATTGCTCGCCCGCGCCGCCGTGCACGTCGCCGAGCACATTGATCGCCGATGCCATCGCGTTGTTGAGCCCGACACCGCAGGTGGCGGCCATGCGCGCGATGGCGATGCTCGGCGCCTGCGGGCCGTGGTCGACGGCGGCCATCAGCGCCACGTCCAGCAGCTTGGCCTGTTCCGAACCGGGCAGCTCGCCCCGCGTCATCAGCCAGATCATCTGCGCGAAGCTGACCTGTCCGATCAGGTCCTGGATCGCGTGCCCGCCATAGCGGATGACGCCGGGCGACATCTCGATGATCGAGGTGCGCCACCAGTCCGGCACGCGCTGATCGTGGACCGGGCCCTTGGCCGCGGCAGCGTTGTCGTCTTGGGCGCTCATACGGCCTTCTCCTCTTTCAGCGCGGCGCGCTCGGCGGCGCCATAACCCAGCTCTTCCAGGATCGATTCGGTGTCCTGCCCCAACCGCGGTGGCGGCGTCGACACCGACGGTGCCTGGCCGTTCAGCTTGAAGCCGGTGCGCAGCACACGGACGTCGCGGCCGACGCCGGGAACGTTCTCGAAGTGGGCGACCATCCCGCGATCAGCAACCTGCGGATGGGCGAGCGCCTCTTTCACCGAGTACACCGGCCCCGCCGGCACCCCTGCGTCGTTGAGGCGCTGCCACCAGTCCGGCGCCGGGCGATCGCTCATCGCGGCCTCCAGCAGATGCTTGAGTTCGGCGCGGTGCTTCAGCCGCGCGTGGCGGTCGACGAAGCGCGGATCGGTCTTCCATTCCGGATGGCCGACGGTGTCGCAGACCGCCTCGAACTGCTCCTGCTTGTTGGCCGCGATGTTCAACAACCCCTGCCCCGTGCGGAAGGTCCCCGAGGGACTGGCCGTCACGTTGTCGTTGCCCATCGGTTGCGGCTCGCGGCCGGCGACGAGCAGGTTCGACACCGCCCACCCCATCGTCGCCATCGCGGCTTCGAGCATCGACACGTCGATGAAGGTCGCGTCGGCGCGTTCCTTGTCGGCCAGCGCGGCGGCGATGGCCATCGCCGCGGTCAGGCCGCCGATCGTGTCCGCCACCGGATGGCCGACGCGGTAAGGCGCGGTGTCCGGACCGCCGGTGATGCTCATCATCCCGGACATGCCCTGGATGATCTGGTCATACGCGGGCAGGTCGCGCAGTGGGCCGTCCTGGCCGAAGCCCGAGATCGCGCAATAGATCAGACGCGGATTCACCTGCCGCAGTTCGTCGAAACCGACGCCCAGGCGCTGCATCACGCCGGGCCGGAAGTTCTCGACGACGACGTCCGCCGTCGCCACCAGCTTGCGGAACACCGCCTTGCCGGCGGGCCGCTTGAGGTCGATGGTGATCGAGCGCTTGCCCGGGTTCTGCGCCAGGAAGGACACGCCCATGTGCGCCTGGTTCAGCGCGGTGTCGGCGCCGAGCTGTCGGGCCAGATCGCCGGTCTCGCGCGCCTCGACCTTGATGACGTCGGCACCCAGGTGCGCGAGCTGGTGGCACGCGAAGGGCCCGGCCAGCACGTTGGTCAGGTCCAGGACGCGGACGCCGAGGAGCGGAGAGGGGCTCATGCGAGGCTCCGTCGCGGACTCAGTCGACCTTGACGTTGCCGCTGCGGACGACGTCGCCCCAGCGCTTCTGCTCGCGCGCCAGGAACTGCGCCGCCTGCTGCGGCGTGCCGGCCATCGGCACGCTGCCTTCGGACTGCAGTTGCCCGATCGTGGCCGCCTTCGACAACGCCTTCTGCACCTGCGCGTTCATCCGGGTCACGACCGCCGCCGGCGTGCCGGCCGGCGCGACGATCATCTTCCAGTCCGAGGTGTCGAAGCCCTTGAAGCCGCTCTCGGCCACGGTGGGGACGTCGGGCAGCACTGGCAGCCGCGCGGCGGAACTGATCGCCAGTGCGCGCAGCCTGCCGGCCTTGATGAAGGGCACCACCGTCTGCGGCGTCGCGAAGTAGTAGTCCACCTGCCCGCCGAGCAGGTCGGTCGCCGCCGGGCCGGCCCCCTTGTAGGGGATATGGGTCACCTGGATGGCGGCCTGCTTGGAGAACAACTCCCCCGTGAGGTGGCCCACCGTGCCGTTGCCGGCGGAGGCCATCGTCAAGGTGCCAGGTTTTGCCTTCGCGGCAGCGACCAGGTCGCCGACGGTCTTGAAGCTCGAGGACGACGAGACCACCAGCACCACCGGCTGCCCCGCGACCAGCGCCACCGGCGTGAAGGCCTTGGCCGCGTCGTACGGCATCTTGGGATAGAGCGTCGGGTTGATCGCCAGGTTGGCGGTCTGGCCCATGCCCAGCGTGTAGCCGTCGGCCTTGCTCTTGGCGACGGCGTCCAGTCCGATGTTGCCGCCCGCCCCGGCCTTGTTGTCCGGGACGAAGGTCCAACCGGTGTCCTCGCGCACCTTCTCCAGGATCAGGCGCGACACGATGTCCGTGCCGCCGCCCGGCGGGAACGGCACGATCATCCGGATCGGCTGCGTCGGGAACGCGGCGTCCGCCGCCATCGCCGGCGTCGCGGTCATGCCGGCGATGGCGGCGGCGATCAGCGTGAAGGCGGCGCCTCGGATCAAGTACTGCGTCATGTCGCGCCTCCGTGTTTGTTCTATCTAGCAGAACGTCGGTTTGTTTGATAGAACTGTAGAACGTCTCGCATGACCTGAGACGAGGGATTACCCGTGGCTGAAAAAGACGAATCGCCTTCCGGAGCAGCCGACAGCACCGCCGCATCGAGCGGCGTCGCGGTGCTCGACCGCGCGTTCGCGCTGCTGGGGGCTTTCGGCCAGGACGACGACGCCCTGTCGCTCGCCGAGCTGTCGCGACGGACCGGCCTCTACAAGAGCACCGTGCTGCGATTGCTGGCCGCGCTGGAACATGGCGGCTTTGTGCGACGGCTGGCAGACGGGCAGTACGCGATCGGTCCCGCGCCGCTGCGTCTGGCGACGATCTACCAACGTTCGTTCCACGTCGGACCGATCGTCGAATCGCTGCTCAAGCAGCTCAGCACGGACACCGGCGAGACGGCCTCCTTCTACGTCCGGCACGGCGAGGCCCGGATCGCGCTCTATCGCTGGGAGCCGGCACGCTCGGTGCGCGCGGCGGTGGCGGTGGGGCAGCAGTACGCGCTGCAGCAAGGCGCTTCGGGGAAGGTGCTGTGCGCGTTCTCGAGCGACTGGCGCGACGGCCTCGCCGCCGTCCGCGACCGCGGCTGGGCGGCCTCCTACGGCGAGCGCGAACCGGACACCGCCTCGGTCGCCGCGCCGGTGTTCGCCATCGATGGTCGCCTGCAGGGCGCGATTGCCGTCTCCGGACCGCGGGTCCGGCTGTCGCCGCCGGAGACGATGCTGGGCGCCTGCCGCGCCGTGCTCGGCGCCGCGCGCGAAGCCAGCCGGCTGCTCGGCGGTGATGTCGCGCTGCTGGACGCGGCGCTGCGCACGGTGTCCGTCGCCGACTTCACGACCGGCGGCTGACCATGTCAAACGCCGGCGCTGGGGCCGGCGTTGTGCGTCTTCATCGTCTTCACCGCGCCTCGGGAGCGGCGTGACGATCAGCGGCGATCGCGCTCAGGCCGCGCCGTGGCAGTTCTTGAACTTCTTGCCCGAGCCGCAGTGGCACGGATCGTTGCGCCCCAGCTTGGGCGCGTCGCGGCGCACCTGCTCGACGTGATAACGCTGCTGCTCCGTCGCTTCCTGCAGGTCGACGACCGTCAGGATCAGGTCCTCGATGGCCTCGTCGATGTTCTTGAGCGGATGCTCCTCGTTGAGCAGCTCGACGATCTCCACTTCTTCCGGCGTCTCGGCCGGCAGGTGGCGGTACAGGCGCGCCAGCAGCGCGTTGATGTTGTCGTCGGCCTGCTCGTGCAGGTCAGGGAAGGTCACCGCGGCGTACTCGAAGCCGCCGACCCAAGGCAGCAGCGCCTGGGTGATCGGGTCTTCGGGGAGTTGGGGCGCGTCCGGATCGACGGGCTCCTCAGCCACAACTTCCGCGGCGCCCTCGGCTTGTGCCTCGCCGTCTTCTGCGCCTTCTTCTTCCGCGTCGAGATCCAGCACGACGGGGTAGAACCAGCCCTGCTCCAGCATGCTCTGGTTCAGCGACGCGAAGCGGCGCTCCACCAGCGAGCGGATGCGTGCCAGCCAGGCGGGGTCGATGTCGTCGGGGAGCGCGCGGCCTTCGTAGTCGAAGATCGGCGGCAGCCACTCCTCGATCGGGATCAGGCGGGGCTGCACCAGCACGCCGGCGAGGTAGCCGTCCAGCATCGAAGCGTCCAGCGGCTCGAGCGGCTCAGGAGTGATGGCGAGAAGTTCGTCGAGTTCGTCGAACTCGGCGTCGGAAAGGTCGTGGGCAATGCTCATGGGGCGCGATTGTCGCCGCTCAGGTCGGCGGGCGTGGTGACAGCCGTGCCGGCGGACGGCGGACGCACCGCGTCGATCAACCGTTCGCGCATCCAGCGCTGGGCGCTGCGGTCCTCGTTGCGCAGGTGCCAGAGCACGTCCACGTGGACCGGCGACAGCGGCATCGGCAACGGCCGGTAGATCAGCGCGTCCTGGTAGCCGGTGGCAGTGATGAAGGACTGCGGCAGCACCGTCAGCAGGTCGGAATGCGCCACCACCCGGCCGGCGGTGAAGAACTGGTTGACGGTCAGCGCGATCCGGCGGCTGCGCTTGAGCGCCGCCAGCGCCTCGTCGACGAAGCCGTACGGCCGGCCCGAGAAACTCACCAGCAGGTGATGGGCCTGGCAGAAGACATCCAGCGTCAACTCCTGGTCGGCCAGCGGATGACCGCGACGCATCACGCAGACGTAGTACGAGTCGTAGAGCCGCTGCTGCCGGATCGCCGCCATGTCGCCCTGCCCCTTCAGCGCGGCGACCGCGTTCGGGAAGTAGCCGAGCGCGAAGTCCGCCTCGCCCTGCTCCAGCAACAGGCGCGGATCGCGCGTCGTCAGCGGCAGCACATGGACGTTGGCCAAGGCCCGCATCTGCTCCAGTTGCTGCATCAGCGGCGGGAGGATCAGCGCAGCCGTCGCGTCCGCCATCGCCAGACGGAAGGTGTACTCCTCGGACGTCGGCTGGTAGTCGCCGGGATCCAGCGCCACCCGCAACCGGGTCAGCGCCGAACGCACTTCCGGCCACAGCCCTTCCGCCCGCGAGGTCGGCTTCATCCCGAAGGCCTGACGCACGAACAGGTCCTCGCCGAGCGCTTCGCGCAGCCGCTTCAGCGCATGGCTGACGGCCGGCTGGGTCATCGACAGGCGCTCGGCGGCGCGGGTCATGGAGCGCTCGGCCATGACGGCGTCGAACACCTTCAACAGGTTCAGATCGAGGTTCCGGAAGCTCATGGAAGGCACTTTTTCTCGGAGAACGCGCAGAAATGGCCGCCAAGCAACGGTCCGGCAGAGGCCCTCGAACAGGTCATCGAGGCCTGGGTTTGCGCATTCCTTGGCACTCGGCGGTGACCGGCGTGACGCGCATCACGGGCTGGACGCGGTCCGCCCAATGATATGCACAGCGTTCATACATTCAATGCCCATCTTTCATTGGCGGCATGACTAGGGGAAACCCTATAGTTCAGTCCATCGGTTCTACAGAGCCGACCCAACAAGTCAATCAAAGGAAATCGCCATGAGCGTCGCTACCCAAACCTTCGGTCTTCCCCTGAGCCGCACGGTGCGTCGCGGCGGCACGTTCGCCACGATCGGCGCCCGCGTCTGGGCCCGCACGATCACGAACGTCAAGGCCCGCATCGAGTCCGCCAAGATGGCCCGCGCCGAGCGCGAGATCCTGGCCCTCGCCGCCCAGTACGAAGAGAGCATGCCCTCCTTCGCCGCTGAGCTGCGCGCCGCGAACGCCCGCCGCAACGGCTGAACGATTGAACGGCTGATCAGCCGACCCGCCGGGTGCCGTATGGGCCCGGTCGCAAAGTCCGGAAGCGTCGTGATGTGAGCGCAGGCTCTCATTGAACACCGCACCAGGCCAAGCAAAAGAAAAGCCCGCTTCGAATCAATTCGAGCGGGCTTTGCCTTTTCAGGTTCCCCCGGACCCGCCTCTTTCGAGGCGGTCGCCGGGTGGAATTCGGGGAACGATCAGGCCTGGGCCAGGCGCTGTTCGATCTTGGCCTTGGTGGCGGGCAGTTCCGCCGGCAGACCCTGGGCCAGCTGGACGAACAGCTCATCATGGAGCTTCAACTCTGTCGCCCAGTCTTCGTTCGAGATGTGGGTGACGGTCTTGTACTGCTCCGGCGTGAACGCCAGGCCTTGCCAGTTCAGGTCCTCGTAGCGCGGGCTGGTGCCGAAGGCGTGCTCGACGCCCTGACCCTGACCGTCGACGCGCTCGAGCATCCACTTCAGCACGCGCATGTTCTCGCCGTAGCCGGGCCAGACGAACTTGCCGTCGGCGCCCTTGCGGAACCAGTTGACGCAGAAGATCGCCGGCAGCTTGGCGCCGGACTGGGCCAGCTTGGCACCCAGCGTCAGCCAATGCTGGAAGTAGTCCGCCATGTTGTAGCCCATGAAGGGCAGCATCGCGAACGGGTCGCGGCGCACCACGCCCTGCTGGCCGGCGGCCGCGGCAGTGGTTTCGGAGCCCATGGTCGCGGCCATGTAGACGCCTTCGGTCCAGTCGCGGGCCTCGGTCACCAGCGGCACGGTCGTCGAGCGACGGCCACCGAAGATGAACGCATCGATCGCCACGCCGGCGGGGTTGTCCCATTCGGCATCCAGCGCCGGGTTGTTGGTCGCGGCGACGGTGAAGCGGGCGTTCGGATGAGCAGCCTTGGCGCCGGTTTCCTTGGCGATTTCCGGGGTCCAGTCCTTGCCTTGCCAGTCGACCAGATGGGCGGGCGGCGTGTCGGTCATGCCTTCCCACCAGACGTCGCCGTCGTCGGTCAGCGCGACGTTGGTGAAGATGACGTCCTTGTCCAGGCTGGCCATGCAGTTCGGATTGGTCTTCACGTTCGTGCCCGGGGCGACGCCGAAGTAGCCGGCTTCCGGGTTGATCGCGTAGAGTCGGCCGTCCTTGCCGGGCTTGATCCAGGCGATGTCGTCGCCGATGGTGGTGACCTTCCAGCCTTCGAAGCCAGCCGGCGGGATCAGCATCGCGAAGTTGGTCTTGCCGCAGGCGCTGGGGAAGGCGGCGGCGACGTGGTGCTTCTTGCCTTCCGGCGAGGTCACGCCCAGCACGAGCATGTGTTCGGCCAGCCAGCCCTGGTCGCGGCCCATCGTCGAGGCGATGCGCAGCGCGAAGCACTTCTTGCCCAGCAGCGCATTGCCGCCGTAGCCGGAGCCGTAGGACCAGATCTCGCGGGTCTCGGGGTAATGGACGATGTACTTCGTCTTGTTGCAGGGCCACTTGACGTCGGCCTGGCCGGCTTCGAGCGGCGCGCCCACGGTATGCACGCAGGGGACGAACTCGCCGTTGTCCCCCAGCGTGTCCAGGACTGCGCGACCCATGCGGGTCATGATGCGCATGTTCACGGCGACGTAGGGGCTGTCGGACAGTTCGACGCCGATGTGGGCGATCGGGGAGCCGATCGGGCCCATCGAGAACGGCACGACGTACAGCGTGCGGCCGCGCATGGCGCCGCGGAACAGCGCCTTGTCGCCGGTCTGCAGCAGGGCGCGCATCTCGGCGGGTTCCATCCAGTTGTTGGTGGGACCGGCGTCGAGCTTGTTCTTCGTGCAGATGAAGGTGCGGTCCTCGACGCGCGCCACGTCGGTCGGATCGCTCCAGGCGAGGAAGCTGCCCGGTCGCTTGGCCGGGTTCAGCTTCTGGAAGGTGCCGGCGTCCACGAGCTGCTGGCACAGGCGGTCGTACTCGGCTTGGCTGCCGTCGCACCAGTAGACGTCCTTCGCCTCGGTGAGGGCGGCGATCTCGGCGACCCAGGCGACGAGGCGCTGGTGTTTGACGTAGGCCGGTACGTTCAGGCGCAAGCCTTCCATGACGGGTTGGTTCATGACGGTTTCCAATTTGAGGATATGAAAAGCGGAATTGGGTCAGCTCCGTTCCGGTGGCTCCCGCCCCTGTTTTTCAGAGGAGGAGACCGCGGAGCTGACCCAATGCCGCGCCTCAGCGTGGTGCTTCGCCGAACACTGGTTCCAATGTAATCACGCCGTAACTCCAACGCTTGCCGGGGTTATGCGTTTCTGGAATGGTTTGATGCATCGCCTGGCGGACGGTGGACCCGCGGGGCAGGCAAACGGCGTGCGCGCCGCGTGCCGGGCGATCAAAGCGGGAGGTGCGCCTCCCGGCACAGCTCCCACAACGCCGGCACCCACAGCGTCTGCGGCGCCGGTTTCGGCAGCTTGACGAGCCCGGCCTCTCCCGGCCAGTCCCGGCGGGGCGATGCCGCGCACAGCAGCGTCTTCATCCCCGGCCAGCGCGCGCGCCAGTCGTGCCACGCCTCGATCGACGGCAGCGACTCCGGCGATGAGGCCAGCAGCAGTCCCTGCCCCGTCGCCGCCGCTTCCTCGAGCGCCTCTGGCAACTCCTCATCCCGCTCGACCTCGCGCGCGTCGAATCCGCATTGCAGCAGCCGCTCCAGCATCACCTCGCGCACTGCCGCGCAGCGGTCCCACACGACCGCCACCCAGCCCTCGCCGATACGCTCCATCCCGGCCTGCGTCTGCAGGGGCGGCCATTGCACTTCGGCCTCCGTCGCCTCGATCAACGGGAGTTCCGCGATGAAGCTGCTCCCCTGCCCCGGCGAACTGCGCCCGCTCAACTCCCCGCCCATCGCCCGCATCGTCTGACGCGCAATGGCCAGTCCGAGTCCCAAGCCGGGCATCGCGCTCACCGCCCGGCCCCGGGTGAACGGATCGAAGATCCGTTCCAGTTCCTCTGACGCCAGACCCGGCCCCTCGTCGGTCACTGACAGCACCAGTTGCCTGCCGTCAACGCGAGCCTTCAGCACGACCTCGCCCGGTTGCCCGTACTTCGCCGCATTCGACAAGAGATTCAGCAGCACCTGGCGGAGCCGCCGCGCGTCCAGCGCCACGACCGCCGGCAGCGATTCATCCAGGGTCAGCGAGAGCCGGGTCTTGCCTGCCAGCATCAAGGCCTGCGATTGCAGCGCCAGCTCATGCAGCAGACCATGCAGGTAGACCGGCGCATTCAGCACCTCGACATCCGCCTCCGCCGTCGGCTGCCGCGCGAAGCGCTGCAACTCATCGATCGTGTCCAGCAGCATCACGCCGCCGTGCTCCAGCGCCTGTCGGGTCGATTCGAACTCCGTCCCCGGCGTCAGCCTTCGCGTCAGTTGCACCATCGACGCCAGCGGCGCGCGCAGGTCATGGCCGATGTGTCCGAGCAGCCGGCCCTTCGCCGCATCGCTGGCCTGCGCATGCGCGCTGGCGCGAGCCAGCTCCGCGGTGCGCTCCAGCACCGCCGCTTCCAGCGCCTGCGCGTGCTGAAGACGCTCGCGCTGCAGCAGCCTCAGCATCGCCACCAGCACCGCCGCCGCGCCCGCCGTGCCCACCATCGACGGGGCCAGCTCGATCCAGTCCGCGTACGGCAGGAAGCCGAGCAGGCTGAAGTACCGCGGCGCCATGCCCAGCACCACGCCACCGAGCGCACAGAGCCACACGCCGCCGACCGGATCGCCGCGCCGCATCGCGCGGAAGCTTGCGATCAGGCCGATCGCCGTCAGCGCCAGGTTGGTCGGCGCGGCCATGCGCGTGCCCGTCTGATAGTCCGCCCCGATGCACGCCGCCACCGCGATCAGGCTCATCCCCACCACCGCGAGCAGGGCCCGGTGCACCGCCGGTTGCGTGACGCGCAGCCGCAGCACCGTCGCCAAGGCCATCAGCTGGAAGACCGTCGTCAGCGCGCCCGTCGTGCCCAGCGCCCGTTGCGCCCAGTCCGTCGCGTCCGGCCAGAACCGTTGAAATGCGGTGCCGCGCATCGCCATCTCGTAGACCATGGCGCTCGAGAGGAAGGCCGCGATCCACGCGTACCCGCGATCGCGCAGCGACACCGCTAGCCCCGCCGCCAACGCCGCCAGCGTCAGCCCCACCGCGGACAGCATTCCGTCGCGCCAGACCCGCCATTGCTGCTGCTCGACGAGCGCTTCCGCGACCCAGAGCGTCGGCTCGATGGCCAGCGCCCCGCGGCTCGCGGCGCGCAGCCGCAGTTCCCAGACCTCGCCGGGCTCGATGCGCATCGGGAAGGCGCTCTCGCGCAATGCCAAGGGCCTCTGGTCGAAGGGGATGTCGGTGCCCGCGCGTTCCCGCGTCCACGGCGTCGCGCTGCCGTCCGGCAGCAGACGGCGGCGATAGAGCGCCACCGACTCGATCCGCGCCGGGTCGACCATCAGGACGTAGCGTGCTGCCTCGGCCCCCTCCTGGCGCAGCGTCCAGCGCAGCCAGTAGGTGTGGCGGGTGTACCCGGGCGACAGTGCGGGCCGATTGGCGGGCCGCCAGCGCGTCGGTCCATCGGGGAGCAGGTCCGCGCGCTCGATCCAGAGCTGCCCCTGGTCGACCAGCGCGATGCGGCCCGGCGTCGTGCCGTGAAGGGCGATCACCGGTTGCGGCTGCACCTCGCTCGACACATCAGGCACCGTCACCGGCAGTTCCGGGACGGGTTCAGCACGCGCGGCGGTCAACGCAACAGTGAATGCGACCGCGACACCCAGCGCAGCGGTCCATCGGCGCCAGCCGGCCATCAGGGCGCCAGGCCTTCTGAAGCGCCGGACTCGCGCGTGCGCAACGCCGTCCGGTAAGCCTGCGGGCTGAGCCCGTTGCGCTCGCGGAACGCCGTCGCGAAGTTGCCGGCGTTGGCATAACCCACGTGGAACGCGATGTCCGAGATGCTCATGTCCGTATCGGCCAGCAGCCGCTGTCCGGTCCGCACGCGCTCGTCGCTGATGTAGCCGGACACCGTCTGCCCCAGCTCCTCGCGGAACAGCGCCAGCAGCCGCCGTCCGGTCAGCCCGACCTGCCGGCCGATCTGGTTCACCGTCAGCGGCTCGACCAGGTGCTCGCCGATGTACTGCCGCGCCGCGTTCAACAGGCGCTGGTCGGGCGTGCCCGCTTCAGCGGCGGGATCCGCCTCGACATCGTTTGAAGCCTGCGGCCTGCGCGATGCGGCCAGATGCAGATGCACCCGCACGCGCGCCAGCACCTCCTGCGGATGGAAGGGCTTGCTGATGAAGTCCACCGCACCTTGGGACAGGCCCTCGATCCGGCTGTCCACGTCGTTGTGGGCGCTCAGGAACAGCAGCGGCATCTCGCGCGTCGCCGGATCGGACTTCAGCAGCCGGCACAGGGCGAAGCCGTCCATGTCGGGCAGCCCGACGTCCAGCAGCGCGAGGTCCGGTGCCAGGCCTTGCGCCTTCTGCAGCGCCGCGCGGCCGCTCTCGGCGAAGGCCAGCCGGTAGAGCGGATGCAGCAGCGCGGTCAGCCAGCGCAGGTCCTCGGGCTGGTCGTCCACCAGCAGCAACAAGGGGCGATGGATCGCTGGAGCGGGCGCGGCACGGGACATGGCCGGAATTGTCCCGGCCCGTCCCCCGCAACGCGCGCGCGGCGCCCCGTCCGGTGGGCGCGTGGCGTTCAAACCGCCCATCTGGGGGGGAGGAACGGGAGCGGAAAAACTACCGGAAACAGGCACGGCCTGACCCCCTCCGCCGCCCTTGAACGAATCGCCAAACATGCGCGGCGAATTGACAGAACTCCGGACCGCTGCCGCACGGGATAACCGCGCCCTTGCCAAACACAACCGGAGATTGGGAATGAAGTACAGCACGCGACAAGGCGCGGCCGGCCTGGGGCTGAGTCTGATGAGCCTGTCCGTCAGCCTGGCCTGGGCCGCGGCACCGGACGCCGGCCAACTGCTCAACGAGCAGCGCCGCCTGAATCCGCCCGCGCAGCGCGGCGACCTCGACAAGGCCCCGACCGTCAACGCGCCCCTGGGCGACGACCAGCAGGCCGGCCTGCGCGCACGCATCGACCGCATCCGTTTCACCGGCGCCGACGACCTGATCCCCGAGGCCGACCTGCAGGCGCTGGTCGCCGACGCCAAGGGCCGGCAGCTGTCGCACAGCCAACTGCAGGCGCTGGCCTCGCGCGTCACGGCCGCGCTGCAGAAGCGCGGCTTCGTGCTCGCCCGCGCCTACCTGCCCAGGCAAGACCTGACCCAGGGCGAACTGGAGATCGCCGTACTGTCCGGCCGGCTGCAGTCCGGCGCGAACCGCGTGCGGGTGACCGGCGCCGACGAGGCGCTCGCGCCGCGCCTGGGCGCGATCGCCGACGCAGCCCTGGCCTACGGCCCGGTCCGCTACGAGCAGCTCGAACGCGCGCTGCTGCTGATCAATGATGTGCCGGGCGTGCAGGCCCGCGCGACGCTGGAACGCGGCGACGAACCCGGCACCAGCCGCCTCGACGTCCGCGCCGAAACCGGCCGCGCCTGGGCGCTGGACGCCTCGGTCGACGATTACAACAACCGCTACACCGGCCAGTGGCGCGTGGGCGCCGCGGCATCGCTGATCCGGCCGCTGAACCATGAGGACCTGCTGCAGGCCAGCGTGTCGCGCACCGACGGCAGCCGCCAGGCCGCCCTCGTCTATGGGTTCGCCGTCGGCGCCTCGGGCCTGCGCGCCCAGCTGGCGACGACCTGGCTCGACTATCACGTCGGTGAGGAGCTCAAGCCGCTGGACCTGCGCGGCACCGCGCGGACCGTCTCGGCCAGCCTCAGCTATCCGCTGCTGCGCAGTCGCGAGCGCAACCTGTGGGTCTCCGCCGAAGGCGAACAACGCACGCTGGTGGACGACGCGCTCGGTCAGACGCTGCGCGATCGCCGCCTCAACCGGCTGTCGATCAACGTCTACGGCAATGCGTGGGACAACGTGCTGGGCGGCGCGCAGAACGACTTCGGCCTGGGCGTCACCAACGGCACCGTCGCGCTGCGCGAAGCGGGCGACCAGATCGCCGATGCGATGACCGCCCGCACCTCCGGCAGCTACGACAAGCTGACCTGGCGCGTCTCGCGCCTGCAGACCGCGCAGGCGCTGCCGGGATGGGGCCTGTTCGTCGGCGGCTACGGCCAGATGAGCGCGCGCAACCTGGACTCCTCGGAGAAGTTCCTGCTGGGCGGACCGTCGGGCGTGCGCGCCTATCCGGTCGGCGAGGCCAGCGGCGACAACGGCTGGGTCGGCACCGCCGAACTGCGCCGCGAGCTGCGCATGGGCAACGGCTTGGCCGCGCAGCTGATCGCTTTCGCGGACTACGGCCGCGTCGAGCAGCACGAGCGCCCGTGGGCCGGCGCGCTGGCTGGGCAGCCGAACTCCTACGGACTGGGCGGCGCGGGCCTCGGCGCCAACCTGGCCGGCGAGCGCTGGACGCTGCGCGCCAGCTGGGCGCATGCCGTCGGCCACAACGCCGGACGGTCCGCCGCCGGCCGCGACGCCGATGGCCGCGACGACCGCGAGCGCTTCTGGCTCCAGGCCTCCTTCCACTATTGATCGACGCCGCGGCCGACCTTCAGCCCGCCTCGAGTCCGCGTCCACGCCCGACTCCGCGCCTGCTGATCCGGCCGCCTCCATCGCACTGACCGAACAGATCAAAGAGAACCACCATGGGATCGTTGAACCACAGCTATCGCCTCGTCTGGAACGAGCTTTGCGGCGCCTTCGTCGCCGTGCCTGAATTCGCCCGCGGACGCGGCAAGCGCACCGGCGGCACCGTCCGCCGCGCGATCGCCGCCGCCATCGCGGCTGCCGCAGCCGGCGCCTTCGCGGGGCCGGCCGCCGCGCTCGATGCGGGCGCGCTGCCCACCGGCGGCCAGATCGCCGCCGGCCAAGCCGCGCTGACCCAGCAGGGCTCGCAACTGCGCATCGACCAGACTTCCAGCAAGCTGATCCTCAACTGGAACAGCTTCGACATCGGCAGCGGCGCCTCGGTGCGCTTCAACCAGACCGGCGCCGACGCCGTGGCGCTGAACCGCGTCACCGGCGGCGCACCGAGCCAGATCTTCGGCGACCTCTCCGCCAACGGTCAGGTCTGGCTGGTCAACAACAGCGGCGTCGTCTTCGGCAAGGGCGCGACGGTCAACGTCGGCGGCCTCGTCGCCAGCACGCTAAACGTCAGCGACGCCGACTTCCTCGGCGGCCGCGCGCGCTTCTCCGGCACCAGCACCGCGCAGGTCCGCAACGACGGCGCCATCCACGCCGACGGCGTGGTCGCGCTGCTGGGCGCCTCGGTGGTCAACACCGGCACGATCAGCGCCGGCCAGGTCGCGATGGCGGCGGGCCAGCAGGTCGCGCTCGACTTCAACGGCGACGGCCTGCTGCAGGTCCGCGTCGACCAGGCGGCGCTCGACGCCGAGCTGTCGCAGGAAGGTCTCGTGCAGGGCCGGCAGGTCGTGCTGAGCGCGCCCAGCGCCAGCGCGCTGCGCGCCAGCGTGATCAACATGGACGGCGTCATCGAGGCCAAGGGCCTGTCCGAACAGGGCGGCCGCATCGTCCTCGACGGCGGTGACTCCGGCCAGGTGAACGTCACCGGCCGCCTGGAGGCGAGCTCGGCCCAGGGCCTGGGCGGCGACGTCCGTGTCACCGGCGGCACGATCGCGCTGCGCGGCGCGACGCTCGACGCCAGCGGCGCCACCGGCGGCGGCCAGATCCACGTCGGCGGCGGCTGGCAAGGCAAGGACGCGAGCCTGCGCAACGCCGACAACGTCAGTGTCGACGCGGCGACCACGCTGCGCGCGAACGCCACGCTGACCGGCAACGGCGGCGAGGTCGTGACCTGGTCGGATGGCCGCACCGAATTCTCCGGGCGCGTGGAATCGCGCGGTGGCGAGCAGGGTGGCAACGGCGGCCGCATCGAGGTCTCCGGCAAACAGGAACTGGCCTACAACGGCCGCGCCGACGCGCGCGCCGCGAAGGGCACGACCGGCGACCTGCTGCTCGATCCGGCTTCTCTCGAGATCAACGGCGGCGGCAGCGGCAGCGGCGCGCTGACCGGCTCGGTCGTCTACGAGAAGGACATCGAGGCCCAGCAGGCCAACGTGCTGCTGCAGGCCACCGGCGACATCCTCGTCAACGACCTGAACCTCAACGGCGGCGACGGCAAGATCACGATGCAGCCGAACGTCAGCCTGCGCATCGAGGCCGGCACCAGCAGCGGCACGCACCTGACGCCGCCGTCCAACCTGACCGACGGCAGCTTCGGCAGCAACTTCGATCTGATGTTCGCCAACGCCAGCAACGTGCTGGAGGTCTCGGGCAGCGGCAGCCTGATGCTGGTGGCCGGCGCGACCGGTTCGGGGCGCGTGCTCAACGTGCCGACGCTGATCGCGCACGGTGCCGGCACCAACCCGTCCGGCGCGCTGCCGACGCACAACGTCTCCAGCCCCGGCAGCGGCACGCCGGGCGCGGGTTCCATCACCATCTACGGCGCCGACGGCGCCACGGTGGGCGGCTCGCTGACCACCAACGGCGGCTACGTCCGCATCTGGGCCGACTCCGACAACGGCGGCGCCGGCTTCTTCACGCTGTCCGCGCCGGTCAACACCAACGGCGGCAACCTGTACGTGTCGACCGGCAGCGGCGACGTGACGCTGAACTCCAGCATGGTGCTGGGCACCGGCCGGATCTTCTTCCGCGCCGACGGCAGCTTCACCGACGGCAACAAGATCCTGGCCGGCCTGCTGAGCGTCAGCGGCGACGTCAACATCGACACGCCCTTCATCTTCAAGGGCGGCGCCAGCATCTACACGGACAGCGCCATCAACTTCGGCAACGTCAACGTCAACATGGACACCGGCACGGGCGTCCTGACGCTGCGCGCCAACCGCATCGACTGGGGCAGCTCGACGCTGCAGAACCTGAGCACCGCGTCCCTGCGCCTGGAGCCCTTCGACCCGGCGACCAACATGGTGCTGGGCGACGCGAGCGGTTTCGCCTCCGCGACGACGCTGGCCAAGCTGCCGGGCATCAAGAACCTGACGATCGGCCGCGCCGACGGCACGGGCACGATCAGCGTGCCGGGCAACTTCAGCTTCAACGCGTCGGGCAGCTTCGAGATGGTCGACCGCACCATCGACATCACCGCCGGCACGCTGAACAACACGACCGGCAACGTCGTCCTGACCGGCGACAACGTCAACCTGTCGCAGACCATCACCGCCAACGGCGGCGCGGGCAAGGTCACGATCCGCCAGATGACGGCGGCCAACGAGCTGCACCTGGGCGGCGGACTGAGCAACGCGTCGATCGGACAGGTCAACGCGGCCACGCTGGAAGTCGGCCGCAGCGACGGCGGCAACCTCGTCTTCGACAACGACATCACCACCAACGCCACCACGGTCAGCCTGAAGAGCGGCGGACAGGTGATCGGCGTGAACGGCGGCGTGGCGGCGGCCAACGTGGCCGTGACCGCCGGCCAGGGCGCGACGCTGACGGATGACACCTTCAGCTTCACGCGTCTGGCGCTGGACGTCGGCGGCACCACCGTCGTGAACCCGGCCAGCGCCAACGGCTTCACGCTGGGCACCGTCGACGGCGTCGTCGGCCTGACCACGCATGGCGCCGCCAACGTAACGCTCAACAGCGGCACGGGCACGCTGGCGCTCGATGCGCCGATCAACTTCACCGGCGGCGCGGCGCAACTCACGCTGCAGGCGCCGAACTGGAGCAGCACGGCCAACCAGGTGACGAGCAACGGCGCGCTGGCCACGGTCGTCTTCGACCGCACCGGCCCGGCCACCGGCATCACTGTCGGCGGCACGACCACGGCGGACCTGACCAACACGATGCTGGCGCGCTTCAACGGCGTGAACACGCTGCGCGTCGATGCCTCGGACCTCGACCTGAGCGTCGTCGATCCGGTCCAGCTGTCCCTGGGCAACCGCCTGGAGCTGCTGGGCGGCACCTTCGCCCAGGCCGGGGCGATCACGATGACCAACGGCGGCGTGCTCGTGCGCGCCGAGGCCGGCGGCATCGATGTCGCGCGCAACATCAGCTCGAGCGGCACCGTCTCGCTGGACGATCGCGGCACGGCCGGCATCGGCAACCAAGGTGGCGGTCTCGTCACCGCCGGCAAGCTGGCGTTGCGCAGCGGCGGCGACGCCGTCTTCGACGGCGCGCAGCAGGTCGGTACGGTCGCGGCGGACGTCCACTCGCTGGCGCTGATCAACAACGGCGCGCTGATCGTCGGCACCGCGGACGGCCTGCAAGGCATCCAGGCCGACGGCACGGTCGCCGTCCAGGCCCAGGGCGCCAACGCGGATCTGACGCTGCAGCAGCAGGTCGTGGCGGGCAATGACGGCCATGCCGCCACGCCGATCGTCCTGCGCGCGGGTCGCAACTTCGTCAACCAGGCCGGTGCGACGGCGCTGCAGGCGGGGAACGGGGGTGCCTGGCAGGTCTACTCGACCTCCCCGCTGAACGACACGCGCGGGGGTCTGGTCGCCGCGTTCAAGCAGTACGACGCGAGCTACGGCGATACCGTGCTGGGCAGCGGCAACGGCTTCCTCTACACGGTGGCGCCGACGCTGAACGTCGGCCTGTCGGGCAGTGCGTCCAAGGTCTATGACGGCAACACCGACGCGGCGACCGGCGGTCTCCAACTGGCGGCCACCGGTGCGATCGACGGCGACGTGGTGAACCTGGCCATCCGTGCCAATGGCGCGGCCCATTACGACACGAAGAACGTGGGCAATGGCAAGACGGTGACGGTCGACGGCATCGTCGTGGCCGACGGCCAGAACGGAGGCACGGCCGTCTACGGCTACCGGCTGGCGTCGGACAACGCCAGCGCCGCGATCGGCCAGGTCACGCCCAAGACGGTGACCGTGGCCAACGGCGCCGTGCAGGACAAGGTCTATGACGGCAACACCACGGCGCAGTTCTCGGCCGGCGGCATCGCGGGCCTGGTGCAGGGCGACGCCGCAGCGCTCAACGGTTCTGCCAGCTTCCTGGACAAGAACGCGGGCCGCGGCAAGACCGTCGATCTGTCGGGCCTGGGCCTGACCGGCGCCGATGCCGCCAACTACGTGCTGGACACCAGCGGCGGGGCGACTGCCTCGATCACGCCCAAGACGGTGGACGTCGGCGCGATCCAGGTCGGCAACAAGGTCTATGACGGCACGCGCGGCGCACAGGTCACCACCGACGGCGTCATCGGCACGATCGCGGGTGACGCGCTCGGCGTGGCGGCCAGCGGCCAGTTCGACAACAAGAACGCCGGCAACGGCAAGGCGGTCGACGTTCAGCTGGCGCTGACCGGCGCCGACGCGGGCAACTATCAGCTGGCGACCGGATCGACCCAAGCGACGGCCGACATCACGGCGCGCACGATCCAGGCGCCAGCGGTGACGGTCGTGGACACAACCTTCAACGGCGGGACGGCCGCGACGATCGTGGTCGGAGCGCCGCAGGGCGTGCTGGCCGGTGACCAGGTGGGCGTCGGGGGCACGGCCCGCTACGACACGCCGTTCGTCGGTACCGGCAAGGCGGTGGACGTGCAACTGGCGCTCACCGGTGCGGACGCGGGCAACTACCGCCTGGATCCGGCGACGCTGACGGTGACCGGCACGATCAAGGCGCAGGTCTCGCCGCCGGCGGTCAGCGCGCTGGTGGTCCAACCGGTCGGCGGCAACGGCACGCAGGACGGCGGCGGCAGCAAGACGTCGAACGTGCCGACCGGCAACGGCGGCAACGGTGGCGGCCTCGGCAACAGCGTGTCCGCCGTCGCGGCGGGTCCGTCGGGCAATCCCGCGGGCACGGTCGACGTGGGCAACGGTGGCAGCGGCAATGGTGGCAGCGCGGGGAACGGCTCCGGCAGCGGTGCAGGCAACGGCAACGGCGCGAACACCAGCAACGGCCTGGGCGGACAAGCTGGCGCCGATGGCAGCGCGGGCAATGCCATGAACGGGAACGGGAACGGCTCGACCCAGGGCGCGGCTGCGGGCTCCGGCACTGTCGGCGCCAACGGCGGCGCGGCTTCCGGTGACGGATCCGGCGAGAACGCCAACGGCACCGGCACCGGCACCAGCATTGCCGTCGCCAACGTCAGCGTGGAGCAGATGCTGCGCGACAGCGGACAGATCAGCCTGGCGATCGACACGCCGGCCTATGACCAGCCGCGTCAGAGCCAGTTGCCGGTCTACGCCGACAAGGGCGATGCGGCGCCGACGCCGCTGGGCATGTTCCGCGTGGACGACCTGGGCGACAGCCTGGCGCTGAAGCCGGTGCAGCAGCCCGTCCCGGCGGCGGACGTCGCCTCCGGCGGCGTCACCCGCCAGGTGAAGGCGATCGTGGCGCTCGGCGGCGAGCGTTCGGCGACGCTGGACGTCGTGCTGATGGCCGACGGCACGCTGCGGGTGCAGGCGCCCGCCACGGCCGCGGAGCTGGACGACGACCTCGTCACCACGCTCGCGCTCAGCGCGCTCAAGCAGCAGACCGGCGTCGCGCCCACCAGCGTGCGTGCCGTGATGCTGCGCCGCGGCGGCTGACCCGCCGGTCGCGGCGATCCCCGCCAGGGGATCCCCTCAACGCCGCGGCGCCGACACGCCGCGGCGTTGCCGTTTCCGGCCGTCGGGCTGCCCCCAACGCTTCGGGGGTCGGCTCCCACGCCGAAACGCCCTATGCTCGGCGCCTCCTCCGCGAGGTCCCCGACGCCCATGTCCGCCCCCACCGGCCTGTCGCTCCGAGCCCGTCTCTACCTAGTCCTGGGCCTTGCGCTCGCGCTGGTCGCCGCGTCCGCGCTGCTGGGCTGGTGGCAGTCCAAGCGGCTGGCCGGCATCGCGCAGTCGCTGTATGAGGACCGGCTCGTCCCCGTCGACCTGCTGCGCGAACTGGAGCACACGCTCGGTCCGCACCAGCTGGGCGCGCTGCTGGTCACGCAGGCGCAGCAGCCCGACGCCGGCAAGCTGGACAGCGGCGGACGCCGTCTCGCCGACACGACCCGCCAGCTCTGGACCCGCTACCTCGGCACGCGCATGGCGCCGGCCGAGCGCGCCCTCATCGCCCGCACGCAACCGCTGCTCGATCAGCTCTGGGCCGCCCTCACCACAGGCCAGGCCGCCACGCCGGACACGCTGCGCGAGCTGAACCTGCGTCGCCTCGCCACGATGCGGATGCTCGACGAGCTGATCGCCTTCCAGCTCAGCCAGGCCCGCGTCGACACGGAGCGCGCGCAGCAGACGGCCACCGAAGCCGCACACCTCGGCCTGCTCCTGGTGCTGCTCACCGGCGGCCTCTGCAGCGTCGTCGTCTGCACCGTCTGGACCCGCTACGACGACGAACGCCGGCTCGGCCAGGACTCGCGCGAGCGGCTGCAGCGGCTCTACCTCGCGCTGTCGCAGACCAACCAGCTCATCGTGCGCCGCGAGGCCGATGCCTTCGACGATCCACGGGCCGAGCAGCATCTGTTCGAAGGCCTCTGCCGCATCTGCGTCGAGACCGGTCATGCCCGCCTCGCGGCCGTCGTGCTGACCGACGGCGACCACTTCGAGCGCGTCGCCGAACACGGTCCCGGCGATCGCCTGATGCCCGGCACGCCGAAGCAATGGTCGCGCGACGCTCCCTTCGCGCGCAGCTCGATGGCGACGCGCGCGATCCTCGAAGGCACGCACCAGGTCAGCAACCGCGCGCTGGAGGATCCCAGCCTCGCCCTCCCCGGCGCGCCGGTGATCCCGCCCGGCGTCGAGTCGATGGCGGCCTTCCCGCTGCGCCGCCGCGGCGAGGTCGTGGGCGCGCTCAGTCTGCTCGCCGGCGAGCCCGGCTACTTCAGCCCGCAGGTGCTCCAGCTGATGGACGAGATGGCCGGCGACCTGTCCTTCGCCCTCGATCATCTGCAACGCGAGCGCGATCAGGCGCGCGAGCTCGACGTCCTGCGCGACGCATTGCGCCGCCAGGAGGGCAGCCTTGTCGAAACCACGCCGGCCGCCTTCCGGCCCTCGATGCCGCCACCGCCGCTCGTGCCCTTGGGGACGCCGCCGACGCCTGCGGCAGAATCGCCCGATGCAACTGATCAGTCTGAACACGGCCCGCGCTGAACCGCTGCTCATCGACGGGCGCCCGGTCATGACGGGCATCCGCAAGCGGCCGGTGGACGGCGAGGTGGAGGTGCGGCCCCTCGGTCTGGAAGGCGACGAACAAGCCGATCCCAGCGTCCACGGCGGCCTGTCCAAGGCCGTCTATGCCTACCCGTCCGAGCACTACGCCTTCTGGCGCACCGTGCGCGCGCAGGCGCAGGCCGCCGGCTGGGACGACGCGCTGCCCTGGGGCGCGATGGGCGAGAACCTGACGATCTCCGGCCTCGCCGAAGGCGACGCCTGGATCGGCGACGTGCTGGTCTTCCCCGACTGCGAGCTCGCGGTCAGCGAGCCGCGCTACCCCTGCTTCAAGTTCAACGCGGTGATGGGTTTCAACAAGGCCGCGAAGATGATGACCCAGAGCGGGTGGTGCGGCTTCTACCTTGCGGTACGACAGCCCGGCACGATTGCCGCGGGCCAGTCCTTCACCGTGCGCCCAGGACCGCGCGAGGTCTCCATCGCGGAGCTCTTCCGGGCCAAGACCCACCGCTGATCCTTTCTTACTCCCTCTCCCGCTTGCGGGAGAGGGCAGGGGTGAGGGCCAGCGGCCGTGGCAGTACCGAGGCCCTCAGTCCGCCAACGCCGGATAGTCGGTATAGCCCTCGGCGCCGCCACCATACATCGTGGCCGAATGGGCCTTCTGCAGCGGCGCGTTGAGCTTCAGACGCCGCACCAGATCCGGGTTCGAAATGAAGCTGCGACCGAAGGCCACCGCATCCGCATGCCCCTTGGCGACGGCGTCGATCGCCATCTCGCGGGTGTAGCCGTTGTTGGCGATGTAGACGCCCTTGAAGCGCTCGCGCAGCGCGTCGTAGTCGAACGGTGCGACATCGCGCGGACCGCCGGTATGGCCTTCGATGACATGCAGGAAGGCCAGCTTCATCGGCGACAGCTGCTCCACCACATAGTTGAAGAGCGTCTGCGCATCACTGTCCTGGCCGGCGTCGTTGACCGGCGTGACCGGCGACAGCCGCAGACCGGTCCGGTCGGCGCCGATCGCCGCGGCGATGGCCGTCATCACCTCGAGCAGCAGGCGCGCGCGGTTCTCGATCGAGCCACCATAGGCGTCGGTGCGGTCGTTGATGCTGTCGCGCAGGAACTGGTCCAGCAGGTAGCCGTTGGCACCGTGCACCTCGACGGCGTCGAAGCCCGCGGCCATCGCCGCCTTCGCCGCATGGACGTAGGACTGGATGACACCGGGCAGTTCCTCGAGCTTCAGCGCGCGCGGCGCGGCGACATCGACGAAGCCGTCCTTCGTGAAGGTCTTGCTCTTGGCCTGGCGGTCCGTCGCCGACAGCGGCTTGGCACCGCCGGGCTGGAAGTCGGCATGGGAGATGCGGCCCACGTGCCACAGCTGCACGGCGATCTTGCCGCCGGCCTCATGGACGGCGTCCGTCACCTGCTTCCAGGCGGCGATCTGCTCGGGCGAGTGGATCCCGGGCGTATCGAGGTAGCCCTGTCCCTCCTGCGTGATCTGGGCGCCCTCGCTGATGATCAGTCCGGCGCTGGCGCGTTGGCGGTAGTACTCGATCGCCAGCGGTCCCGGCACCAGGCCGACGGAGCGGTTGCGCGTGAGCGGCGCCATGACGACGCGGTTGGCCAGCGAGAGGGCGCCGACTTGCAAGGGGTCGAAGAGACTGGGCATGACGATGTCGAAGAGGCGGAGTGGGTGTGACGTGAAGCCCGGTGGGGGCCGGACCAGAATGGCACGCAGCTTAGCGAGCGAATCCGGCCTTCGCAGCGCCTAGGCGACAGCCCGGATGCGGGCTGGGGCCTTGCGCGGCCTTCACGATGGGCTCGTAACGCTTGGCTACACTCGCCCGGCTGCCTGGGGACGCCGTCCCCGCCTCCGCGCGGCATCCCTCCTTCACCGCCACGACCCGGGAGCCTGTCGATGCCCTTTGGTTCCTCGCTCTCCTCGCTCGAATCCTGGCTCCGCGCGCCGAGCATCGACCTCGGACGCCGACGCCTGGTACAAGCCGGCGCCTCGCTGGCGCTGACGCCCTGGCTGCTGCCTGTGCACGCGCAGCGAGGCGGCGCGTCGGGAGCCGTGATGCATGTAGGGCCCGACCATCCGGTGAAGACGCTGGCGGCGGCGGCCACGCAGGCGAAGGCCGGCATGACGATCGAGGTGCAGGCCGGCGACTATGCCGGCGATGTCGCCGTCTGGGCGCAGGACGACCTGACGCTGCGCGCCGTCGGCGGACGCGCACGGATGCTGGCCAAGGGTGCGCATGCGCAGGGCAAGGGGATCTTCGTCACGACCGGCAAGCGGATGACGATCGAGGGCTTCGACTTCGTCGGCGCGCGCGTGCCGGACCGCAACGGCGCTGGCATCCGGCTGGAGCGCGGCTCGCTGACGCTGCGCGACTGCCGCTTCCAGGACAACGAGAACGGCCTGCTGGCCGGCAACGACGCCAGCATCGAGTTGCGCATCGAGTCCTGCGACTTCGGCCCGATCGCACCCGGCGAGGGCCGCACGCACACCTGCTACGTCGGCGCGATCGGCAAGCTGTCGGTGGTGGCGAGCTACTTCCACCACGGCGCGTCGGGCCATCTGCTGAAGACGCGCGCGGCGGTGAACCACATCTTCTACAACCGCCTGACCGACGAGACCGGCCGCGCGAGCTTCGAGCTCGAGTTCCCCAACGGCGGCGTGGCACTGGTGATGGGCAACGTGATCCAGCAGAGTCCGTCGAGCGAGAACTACCACCTGATCGCCTACGGCAGCGAAGGACTCTCGAACCGCCGCAACGAACTGCACCTGATCAACAACACGCTGGTCGACCGGCGCCAGGCCGGCGGCGTGTACCTGCGCATGGCGCAGCAGGCGCAGAAGCTGCGGCTGATCAACAACCTGCTGTGCGGCAAGCACGAGTTGCCGGCGGGTCCGGACCGCGAGCAGCACCACAACTACTTCGTCGAGCTGGACAGCTTCGTCGATCCGGATCGCTACGACTTCCGCCTGCGGCCGGACTCGCCGCTGATCGGGCGCGCGGTGGACGCGGGCGTCGTCGACGGACAGGTGCTCAAGCCGGCGATGCAATACCAGCATCCGTGCGGGCTCAAGGAAGTGCCGGCGGGGACGGCGTATTCGCCGGGGGCGTTTCAGGTTTGAGGCCGATGGACAGCTGACCCGCAGCCTGCACCGGGTACAGTGCCGGACATGCTCGCTTACCGACACGCCTTCCACGCCGGCAACCACGCCGACGTGCTCAAACACCTGGTGCTGGCCGAGGTCCTCCGCTACATGGGGGAAAAGGACAAGCCCTACACCGTCGTGGACACCCACGCCGGCGCCGGCGGCTACGCCCTCGACGGCCGCTACGCCCAGAAGAACGCCGAACACGCCGGCGGCATCGCCGCGCTCTACTCGCGCAAGGACCTGCCCGAGCCGCTGCAGCAATACGTGCAGCTGGTGCACGACTTCAACCCCGGCAAGAAGCTCGAGCAGTACCCCGGCTCGCCGGCGATCGCGCGCATGCTGATGCGCTTCGACGACCGCCTGCGCTGCTACGAGCTGCACGGCACCGACCACCGCATCCTCGCCAGCTACCTCGAGGACCGCGCCAACACGCAGGTCCTGCAGCAGGACGGCTTCGCGTCGCTGAAGGCGGAACTGCCGCCGCCCTCGCGGCGCGGCGTCGTGCTGATGGACCCGTCCTACGAGATCAAGGCCGACTACGGCAAGGTCGTCGCCGCGCTGCGCGAGGGGCTGCAACGCTTCGCCGACGGCACGATCGCGATCTGGTATCCGCAGCTGCAGACCGTCGAATCCGCGCAGCTCGTGCAGCGCCTGAAGTCGGCCTCCGAGCCCATCGCGAAGAAGGGCTGGCTGCACGTGCGCCTGACCGTCACGCAGGCCGACGAGCGCGGCTTCGGCATGATGGGCAGCGGCATGTTCGTCGTGAACCCGCCGTTCGTGCTCCACGACAAGCTGGCCGAATGCCTGCCCACGCTCGTGGACACGCTCGGCCAGTACGACGACGCCAACTACCTGCTGGAACAGCAGACCGCCTGATCAGTACCCGACGGTGAAGCGCCGACGGATGTGCTGCGGGCGCTCGAGTTCGTCGACGATGGCGACCGCCAGGTCGGCCGTCGACACGTGGGCCGGGCCGTTGGCGTCCATCACCGGCGTGTCCAGGCTGACGCGGTAGCTGCCGCGGCGCTCGCCCGGTTCCAGGTGCGGGGCGGGCGACAGGAAGGTCCAGTCCAGCGACGACTCCAGGCGGATCAGGTTCAGCGCTTCGCGCGCGGCCAGGGCGCCCTGCTTCCATTGGTCCGGGAACTCCGGCAGGTCCACGATCTGCACGCCCGGCGCCGCGTACAGGCTGCCCGCGCCGCCGACCACCAGCAGGCGCTTCACGCCGGCGCGCTTCACGCCGTCGTAGATGGCGCGGGTGCCTTCCAGGAACTCGGTGTGGATGTCCGGCACCGACCAGCCCGGGTTGTAGGCATTGACCACCGCGTCCACGCCTTCGACGGCGGCGGCGACCTGGTCCGCCTGCTTCGCGTCGGCCTTCACCACGGTCAGGCCGGCACGGGCGTCCAGCTTGGCCGGATCGCGTGCCAGGGCGACGACCTCATGGCCACGGGACAGCAGTTCCTTGAGCACTTCCTTGCCGACAAAGCCGGTCGGTCCGATCAGGGCGACTTTCATGGGGGATTCCTTTCGAGGGAGATTCCGAGAGATTCGGGGGATGCGACGGGGTGTCGCGATGAAGTGAACTGTAGAAACTTCACAATCGCCGCAGAAGTCCTCAGAATCCGACTCCATTCTTTAGACGATCTACACAATCTCCCGATGCTGGACCAACTCCGCCGGATGGCCGTGCTGGCGACCGTCGTCGAACAGGGCAGCCTGGTCGCCGCGGCGCGGCAGCTCCAGACCACGACCTCCGCCGTCAGCCAGCAGCTGCGCGCGCTGGAGCGCGACATGGGCGTCACGCTGCTGCACCGCTCGACCCGCCGCCTCAGCCTGACGCCCGCCGGCGAGCGCTTCGTGCAGGGCTGCCAGGCGATGCTGGCCGCCGCCCGCGAGGCGCAGACCCAGCTGCACCACCTGCGCGACGCGCCCGAAGGCGAACTGCGTGTCAGCGCCCCGGTCGGCGCGGCGCGGCAGATCGGACCGTCGCTGGCGCCGCTGCTGGCGGCTCATCCAGGAATGAGCCTGCATCTGGAGGTGGACGACGGCTTCACCGACCTCGTCGCCAAACGCATCGACCTTGCCGTGCGCTTCGGCCGGCTGCCCGACAGCAACTGGGTCGCACAGCGCATCGGCCAGCGGACCGTCGGGCTCTATGCCGCGCCGGCCTACCTGGCGCGGCGCGGCGTACCCACCTCGATGTCGGACCTGACGCGTCATGACTGGGTGTTCCTGCGCTCCGACACCGGCACGATCCGCAACCTCTCGCTGGTCGGCCCCGACGGCCGCGAGGAAGTGCTGCGCGTCGATCCCCGCGCGAGCAGCAACAACCAGCTCAGCCTCCAGCAGTTCTGCGAGGCGGGCATCGGGCTGGCGTTCCTCAGCGCGGAGGACGTCGAGGAGTCGCAGTCCCAAGGCCGCCTCCTGCCGCTGCTGCCCGGCTGGTCGCTGCCGATGCTGCCGGTCTACGTGATGACGCCGCAGCGCGATGCGCAGCCGGCCAAGGTCCGGCACGCCATCGACGCGCTGCGCCACGCGTTTGCCGGCGCGACGCCGGCGGCCATCTCGACGTCCCCGGTATCCTCGACGTCTGCTGCGTCATCGACCGGGAACGACCAGGATGTCCGATGAACACTGGATTCAGCTGCGACGCGATCCGCGCACCGGCATCGAGACCGTGCGGGCGCATTTCACCGGCCACGCCTACGACCCGCACGGCCACGACGAACTCCTGATCGGCATCACGCAGCAGGGCGTGCAGCGCTTCCATTGCCAGCGCGCCCTGCACACGAGCACGCCCGGCCGTGCGATCCTGATCGAGCCGGGCGCGGTTCATGACGGCCATGCGCCGGAGGACGCCGGCTTCACCTACGCGATGCTCTACCTGCCGCAGGACTGGACGACGCGGTTGCTGGCGCAGCACGGGCTGGCTGGACTGTCCGCGATCCAGCCGGCATTCCGCGACACGCTGGCCGAAGACCCGCGCCTCTTCGCGGCGATCGAGTCGGCCTTCCACGCGCTTCACGGCGGCGAGGCGCGTCTGGGCTGCGACCAGGCCCTCGACCGCCTCATGGGGCTGCTCGCCCGGCATGTTGGTGTCTCGGACGAACCGGTCCGCGGGGACTCGACCCGGCTGGCGGAACGCGCCCGCGAGTTCCTCCATGACCGGATGGCGGAGGACGTCGGCCTCGACGACCTGGTCGCGTACACCGGGATGGACCGCTTCCGCCTGACACGGCAGTTCAAGCAGACCTTCGGCCAGTCGCCGCATGCCTACCTGGTGAGCCTGCGGCTGCGCGCGGCACGGGCGCTGCTGGCGCGCGGCCAGCGGCCGTCCGAGGTCGCGACCGGGGTCGGCTTCTCCGATCAGAGCCATCTGGGGCGCTGGTTCCAGCGGGCCTACCGCCTCACGCCGGCCGACTACCGGCGCCGCTGCACAAACGTTCTAGACCCGGATCCGGGGCCGCCGTGACGATGCGGGCTTCGCAGTTGAAGCACGCCGTGCGACGTCCATGTTTGATACGAAAGTGGCCCTCATCGTCCGGAACGACCTGGCGACCTGGCAGCGCCTGAACGTGACCGCCTTCCTCGCGACGGGGGTCGCGGCCGCGGCGCCGGAGGCGATCGGCGAGCCCTACGTCGACGCGCTCGGACGCCGTTACGCGGCCATGCTGGGCCAGCCGATGATGGTCTTCGAGGCTGACCTCGCCGGACTGCTGGCCGCGCATCGAAAGGGACTTGAGCACGACCTGACCCTGGTGCCCTACGTCCACGCGATGTTCTCGACCGGCCATGACGAGGCCAACCGCGCCGCCTTCCTCGCGGAGGACGCCGAGCGGCCCGACCTCGTCGGTCTCGCGCTGCGCGGACCGAAGAAGGCCGTCGACAAGGCGATCAAGGGCCTCTCGCTGCACCGCTGACGACACCGTCGCCTGCACCGCTGGCGGCCTCTCGGTTGTCCGCATGCCGTCGTCACGGCGCGCCGCTACATTGGCCCCATGCAACTGAGTCAAGCCGCCTGGGCCCGCATCGTCCCGTTCGCCCTCTTCATGCTGCTGCTGGCGCTGCGGGGCGCCTTTCCCGAGCAGAATGCCCTGGGCCTCGATCCGCGCTGGATCTACGCGTTGAACCTCGTGGTGGTCGGCGGCGCGCTGGCCTGGTTCTGGCGCGGCTACGGCGAATTCGACCGGCAGAACCGGCCGGGCCTTGGCGAGGCCGCGTTGAGCGTCGCCGTCGGCCTCGTCGTCTTCGGCTTGTGGATCAACCTCGACGCGCCCTGGATGCAACTCGGCGAGGCGACCGCCGCCTTCGTGCCGATGACGGCGGACGGCCGCGTGGACTGGCCGCTGATCGCGATCCGCTGGCTGGGCGCGACGCTGCTGGTGCCGGTGATGGAGGAGCTGTTCTGGCGCAGCTTCCTGATGCGCTGGATCTCGAGCCCGCAGTTCGAGACCGTCGATCCGCGCGCGGCCGGGCTGCGGGCGCTGGTGCTGTCGACCTTCGTCTTCATGCTCGCGCACACGCTGTGGCTGGCCGCGATCGTGGCCGGCGCCGCGTATGCCTGGCTCTACATCCGCACCGGCAAGCTGTGGTGCGCCGTCATCGCGCATGCGGTGACGAACGGCGTGCTCGGGATCTGGGTGGTCTACAGCGGGCGATGGGAATTCTGGTGACGCGACCGGCGTCCTCGACGCAGCGTTAGCGGTGGCTCCAGCCGCAGCCCACGATACGCTCAGCGCTTGAGCGCCTTCGTCACGGCCGCCGGCCGCTGCAGGTGCTTGAAGCGCTCGAACAGCCAGCAGCGCATGCCCATCACCAGCGTGAACTGGCGCTTCTCCTCGTCGGGCAGCTTCTGGTCGAGCAGGTGCTGTCGCGCGAAGTCCTCGGCGACACGCTGAAGCCGGTCGCGCAGCTCCCGCGCCATGTCGGGGCTGAGCTGGCCGTGGACCAGCATCAGCAGCTCCGCGTCGCTGTCGAAGCCGCCGGCGAAGAAATCCTGCATGACGTTCTCGCGGAAGAAGGCCATCACCGGCCCCTGAGGCCGCCAGCGGAAGGTCTTCGCGACCTGCAGCCGATACCGGTTCAACGGCCGCAGCTCGATGATGCCGAGCCGGTCCAGCTGCGCGAGCGCGCGCGTCACGTCCGGCTCGCCCATGCGGTAGGTCGCGACGATCTGCTCGAAGCTCCATTGGCTCAGGCAGCAGATGGCGGTCAGCAGCAGCTTCTCGTCGGCGACGACCTCACGCTCCTGCTGCAGCGTCAGCTCGCGGCGCAGCGGCTGCGATTGGGCGAGGCGCTGCGAGAGCTCGGCGAAGTCGGTCTTCAGCACGCGGCAGATCTCGTCGATCCGCGACAGCGGCATCTCGCCGCCCGAGGCGAACATGCGCTTCACGCTGGACTCGGACAGGTCCAGCGCGGTCGCCAGCTGCGCGTAGCTGATGCCGGACTGCTTCAGCTCGGCCTTGATGAGATCGATGAGGGATTGCGTGCTCGCCATGGGGGCGGACGTTAGCGCAACTCGGTAGCGGGAATCGAGACCACACAGTGCGCTCGGCGATACCGCCGCAGATGATGCGCGTCCTGGCCCGCACCGTTCCCGACCATCGCGTCCGTTCCAACTTCCAACGGGCGCCGACATGCTCCGCCGACGTCATCTCCTGTGCTGCGGCGCCGCCGCAGCAGCGGGTCTCTTCAGCGCACTCGCGGCCGATGCGGCCGGTCCGCTGCGCAATCCCTGCGGTCATGCGTCGCTGCCGATCCCCGGCGTCGATCCGCAATGGCTTGAACGCATCTGGGACGGCCTCGACCCCGCCCAACTCTGGGACGTCCACGCGCACCTGATCGGCACCGGCGATTCGGGCTCGGGTTGCTGGATCGCGCCCTCGCTGTCGCAGTGGTGGCATCCGGTCGAGTTCGCCCGCAAGCACGCGATCCTCAACGGCGCCTGCGTCGATCCGCGTTCGGTCGCCGCGGGGGACATCGACCGCGCCTACGTGCGCCGGCTCACCGCGCTGGCGGACGCCTTCCCGGCCGGCGCGCGCTGGCTGCTCTTCGCTTTCGACGAGGCCGTGGACGCCACCGGCCGCCGTCGACCCGACTGGACGACCTTCCACGTCCCGGATGCCTATGCCCGCGCCATCGCCGTCGAACGTCCCGACCGCTTCGGCTGGGTCGCCAGCATCCATCCGAACCGCGACGACGCGCTGGAACGGCTGGACCGCGCGATCGCCGGCGGCGCGCTGGCGATGAAATGGCTGCCGAGCAGCATGGCCATCGACCTGCGCGACGCCCGGCTGCGGCCCTTCTACGACCGCCTCGCTGCGGCACGGCTTCCGCTCATCGTTCATTGCGGGGAGGAGCACGCCGTCCCCGGCGCGGACCGCCAGGACCTCGGCAATCCGCTTCTGCTGCGCGAGCCCTTGCGGCACGGCGTGCGCGTGATCGCGGCGCATTGCGCCTCGCTGGGTCACGCGATGGACCTGGATCTTCCGCGCCCCCGCTCCGTGTCCGCCTTCGAGCTCTTCGGCCGCTTGATGGACGAGCCGGCCTGGCAGGGCCTGCTGCTGGGCGACGTCTCCGCGATGTTCCAGTTCAACCGCCGGCCCGAGGTCTGGCGGACCGTGCTGCGACGCAAGGACTGGCACGACCGGCTGCTGCACGGCTCCGACTACCCGCTGCCCGGCGTGCTCCCGCTGGTCCGGCTGCCTCAACTCGTCCGGGCCGGGGTGCTGGACGAGGCCCACGTCGCTCCTTTGGGGGCATTGCGCGATCACCATCCCCTGATGTTTGATCTCGCCCTCAAGCGGCTCGCCCAGTGGCGGGGGGACGCACTGAGCGCTTCGGTCTTCGCGACCGCCCGGCACTTCCCCGTGCAGGCGGCATGAAGAACTCCCACTGAACCCCGGGGGTCACTCGTCGGCGAGACCCGAACGGCCCCGAACCGAGCGGTAGCACCGATCGATACCGGGACAGGCGGCGGGTGATACTCGCCGCAAATCAGCAGGGGGAACCGGGCGCTCGCGACGACAGTCGCGCCATCGCCACCGGCAACCACCCGACGGGGCGACGACCCCGGCAACCACAACCGGTCCTGACCGACCGGCCTACAGGAGGAAACCTAGACATGACCACCCCGCACATCCGCATCCAGCGCGACACGCCAGCCTGGCGCTACCAGGTGTGGATCTCCTTCGGCATCAGCGTCGCGCTCTGCGCGATCGGGCTGGCCTGGCTCCCCGGCGCCGACCTGGATCGCGCCTTCATGGTCATGGGCTACGTGTTCTGCCTGTCCGCCGCCTTCGCGCTGTCCAAGTACATCCGCGACAACCAGGGCGCCCGCAGCGATACCCCGATGTGGGGCCTGGTCGTCTGGAGCGGCTTCGCCCTGGCGATGGCGCTCACCGGCTGGGGCCTGTGGCGCATGGAAGTCCAGCCCGTCTGGAAGGCCTACCTGCTGGTCTGCTGGTTCTACCTGATCTCCAACGTCTTCACGCTCGCCAAGATGCTGCGCGATGCCCACGAGGCCGATCTGGCCGAAGCCCGCCTGCAAGGCCGCCGCGATGCCCAGCGCGAGGCCGTGCCGGCCGCCGCCCAATGAGCACCGCCGCCCACGTCCCACCAACCCCGTCTTCGACCTTCCCGACCGCAAGGAGTTCCGCCATGCGTCCCCGTTCGTCCCTCATCGCCCTCCTGACCGCCGCCGCCCTCGCCTTCGGAGCGACGGGTGCGGCCCGCGCCCACGGCGGCCTCAGCGACGCCAGCGCGGCGCTCTCGGCCATCCCGGTCGCCATCTCCGTCGTCGCGCCCTCCGCGGTTCTGGCCGGCGGCGCAGCCTTCGTCGTCGTCGCGGTCGAGAGCACCGCCCGCGGCACCGTCTGGGTGCTGGAACGCGCCTCCGACGGCGTGCGCATCAGCGTCGAGTTCTCCGGCAAGGTGGTCGTCGGCGCGGCGACCTCGGTGGGCACGGCCGTCGTCGTCACGGCGATCAGCACGGGTTACGTGATCTCCGCCGCGGCCGAGGCCATCGCCTTCATTCCGAACGAGATCGGTGCCTCGCTGCTCCACAACGAACGCGTCACCAACAAGGACCGTGTCACGCGATGAACGGCGACCGGGCCATGAAGGCGATCCTGGTGGCCGCCACGCTGGCAGCGATGCTTGCCGCGGCTCCGGCCCATGCCGGCCGGCCGTGCGAGGACAAGCAGCCCACGCTCGACCAGATCCGGCGCGGCATGGACCTCGCGCAGGCGACCGCCGCCGCGCTGGACCGCAGCGGCGCCGACGTCGTGCTGCTGGCCCGCGCCGGCCAGAACCTCGGCGAGTACGGGCTGCGCTGGTCGCATGTGGGCTTCGTCTATCGCGACACCATGGGCAGCGGCGCCGATGCCAAGCCGGTCTGGCGCGTGATGCACAAGCTCAACCAGTGCGGCACCGCGCTGGCCGACCTGTACCGGCAAGGCCTGGGCGAGTTCTTCATGGACAACCCGTTCCGCTACGAGGCGGCGTTCTCGATCCTCAAGCCCGAGCTGCAGCAGGCGCTGCTGCCGGTGCTGAAGGAGAACGCCCGCTCGGCGGCCCTGCATACGCCGGACTACAACATGGTGGCCTACCCGTGGTCGCGCCAGTACCAGCAGAGCAACCAGTGGGCGCTGGAGACGCTGGCGTCCGCCGCCGCGCCGCGCGAGGTGCTGAACCGCGCGCAGGCGCAGGACTGGCTCAAGCGCCAGGGCTACGAGCCGTCGGACCTGCGTCTGTCGACCGCCAAGCGCCTGGGCGCGCGCATCGGCATGGCCAACGTCGCCTTCGACGACCATCCGTCGGCGAGGCGCTTCTCGGGTCACATCGAGACCACCACGGCCGACACCATCTTCAGCTGGCTGGTCCGCACCGGCTACGGACAGGCGCCGCAGAGCGTCAAGGCCGCGCCCTGACACTTGTGCGCGGACACTGATTCCTCCCTTCCCCCGACTTCCACAGCGAGCCCTCCCATGAGCGACTCTTCCCACACCAGCCAGTTCGCGTTGCTGAGCCAGCGCCGGTTCGCGCCCTTCTTCTGGACGCAGTTCCTCGGCGCGGGCAACGACAACCTGTTCAAGTTCGCCTTCACCGTGCTGGTGACCTACCAGCTCAGCGTGAGCTGGCTGCCGCCGACGCAGGCGGGGCTGGCGATCGGCGCGTTGTTCATCCTGCCCTTCGTGCTGTTCTCGGCGACCAGCGGCCAGCTCGCCGACAAGTACGACAAGGCGCGGCTGATGCGCTTCGTGAAGTCGCTCGAGATCGTCATCATGGGCCTGGCCGCCTACGGCTTCTATGCGGTGAACGTGCCGGTGCTGCTGGGCTGCGTGTTCCTGATGGGGCTGCACTCCACGCTGTTCGGGCCGGTCAAGTACGCCTACCTGCCGCAGCACCTGAGCGACCACGAGATCACCGGCGGCAACGGCATGGTGGAGATGGGGACCTTCGTCTCCATCCTGCTGGGCAACCTGGCGGGCGGACTGCTGGTCGCGACGCCGATCGTCGGGCCGCAGCACGTGGCGATCGCCTGCGTGGTGGTGGCGCTGCTGGGCCGCGCGACGGCGCAGGCGATTCCCGCCAGCCCGTCGACCGATCCGGGCCTCGTCATCAACTGGAATCCGGTCTCCGAGACCTGGCGCAACCTGAAGCTGGCGCACGGCCAGCTGGCGGTGTTCCGCTCGCTGCTGGGCATCTCGTGGATGTGGTTCTTCGGCGCGGTGTTCCTGGCCAACTTCCCGTCGTTCGCGAAGGAAGTGCTGCACGGCAACGAGCAGGTCGCGTCGCTGCTGCTGATGGTGTTCTCGGTCGGCATCGGCGTCGGCTCGCTGCTGTGCGAGGTGCTGTCGCGCCGTCAGGTCGAGATCGGCCTGGTGCCGCTGGGCGCGATCGGGATGAGCATCTTCGCGATCGACCTGTACTTCGCGTCGCGCGGGCTGCCGCCGTCGGCGCCACTGAGCGTGGGGGCTTTCCTCGCCAATCACGCGCACTGGCGCGTGCTGGCCGACCTGGGCCTGCTGGCGCTCTTCGCCGGCCTGTACAGCGTGCCGATGTATGCGTTGATCCAGATGCGCGCGCAGCCCTCGCATCGCGCGCGGATCATCGCGGCCAACAACATCCTCAACGCGCTCTTCATGATCGCCAGCTCGATCCTGGCCGGCGCGCTGCTGGGCGCGGGCTTGACGATCCCTCAACTGTTCCTGGTGGTCGGCATCGCCAACGCGGTGGTGGCGTTCTACATCTTCCTGGTCGTGCCGGAGTACCTGCTGCGCTTCTTCGCCTTCGTGCTGTCGCGCGTCGTCTACCGCTTCCGCGTGAGCGGCGATCAGCACATCCCGACGCAAGGCGCGGCCGTGCTGGTCTGCAACCACGTGAGCTTCGTCGACGCCGTGCTGCTGATGGCCGCAAGCCCGCGGCCGATCCGTTTCCTGATGGACCACCGCATCTTCCGGGTGCCGGTGCTGGGCTGGCTGTTCAAGCTGGCCAAGGCGATCCCGATCGCGCCGCAGAAGGAAGACGCGGCGACCTACGATGCGGCCTTTGCCGCCGCACAGGCGGTGCTGGATGACGGCGAGATGGTGGGGATCTTCCCGGAAGGCGGCCTCACGCGCGACGGCTCGCTGCAGGCGTTCAAGGGCGGCGTGATGAAGCTGCTCGAAGGCCGTCCGGACATCCCGGTGGTGCCGATGGCGCTGCAGAACCTGTGGGGGTCGTTCTTCTCGCGCGTCGAGGAGGGTCAGGCGATGGTGCGGCCATTCCGGCGCGGGCTGTTCAGCCGCGTGGGGCTGGTGGCGTCGGCGCCGATCGCGGCGAAGGAGGTGACGCCGGAGTTGTTGCGCGAGCGGGTGGCGGCATTACTCGTCTCGCAAGACACCGGGACGGCGCAGCCGGTGAAGGCGTGAGCTGACGCGATCCGGTAGCAGGCAAGAAGGCCTCCGCAAGGAGGCCTTCTGCATTCAGCAGCGGCATCACGCGCTGCGTGTGCCTCGCCGCATGAATCGCCTGATCCGCAACTTGATCGCCCTCGCCGAGCGCCACACGGCGCTAGCGCGTACCCAGACCAGCAGGCTTTCCTTCCATACGGTCCAGCGTCCGTAGAGCCGCGCGAACCAGGGCAGGCTCATCAGCGCGGGCTGCGTGAGCGCGAAGATCCGCGCCACCACCGCCGTGCCGACGACCTTCGCCAGCACGATGACGGCGAGCCCCAGTCCCGGCCGGCCGATGCCGATGAGCCAGAGCGCCAGCAGCTTGATCGGCAGCAGCAGCAGGCCCGGCAGGAAGAACACCACGAGCGCCAGATAAGGCGGCAGCCGCCTCACGACGGCTTCCAGCTGGCGCAGCACCGGCAGGCGGCCGATGGCGGCCATCACGCGCTGCAGCGGCTCCCAGCCCCATTCCTCGAAGAGGATGACGATGGCCAGGACCACGCGGATCAGCCATCGGAACGGCGCGAAGAGCAACTTCAGCATCACGCCATCTTTGCACGGCCCACCTTAGGGCCTTCTGAAGTCAGACCCCTCGCGCCCGATCCGCCGCGAAGCGCTGCCGGAAGCCTTCGAAGTCCCCGGCGTCCAGCGACTCACGGACTTCCTTCATCAGGTTGAGGTAGTAGTGCAGGTTGTGCACGCTCGTCAGCATCGGGCCCAGCATCTCGCCGCAGCGGTCGAGGTGATGCAGGTAGGCGCGGCTGAAGTTCTGGCAGCAATAGCAGCTGCAGGTCTCGTCCACCGGCTTCTCGTCGGACTTGTAGCGCGCATTGCGCAGCCGCAGGTCGCCGAAGCGGGTGAACATGTGGCCGTTGCGCGCGTTGCGCGTCGGCATGACGCAGTCGAACATGTCGACGCCCTGGCGCACGCCTTCGACCAGGTCCTCCGGCGTGCCCACGCCCATCAGGTAGCGCGGCTTGTCCGCCGGCAACTGATGCGCGATGTGATCGAGGATGCGCAGCATGTCCGCCTTGGGCTCGCCCACCGAGAGCCCGCCGATCGCGTAGCCCGGCAGGTCCAGGTCCTTGAGCCCGGCCAGCGATGCGTCTCGCAGGTGCTCGAACATGCCGCCCTGCACGATGCCGAACAGCGCGTTCGGGTTCTGCAGCTTGGTGAACTCGTCCTGGCAGCGCTTGGCCCAGCGCAGGCTCATCTCCATCGACAGCCGCGCTTCCTTCTCGGTCGTCAGCTGGCCCTTGGATTCATAGGGCGTGCATTCGTCGAATTGCATGACGATGTCGCTGTTGAGCACCGTCTGGATCTGCATCGAGATCTCCGGCGTCAGGAACAGCTTGTCGCCGTTCACCGGGGACGCGAACTTGACGCCCTCCTCGGTGATCTTGCGCATCTCGCCCAGCGACCAGACCTGGAAGCCGCCCGAGTCCGTCAGGATCGGCTTGTTCCAGCTCTCGAAGCGGTGCAGCCCGCCGAACTGCTTCATGATGTCCAGGCCCGGCCGCATCCACAGGTGGAAGGTGTTGCCCAGGATGATCTGGGCGCCCATCTCCTCGAGCGAGCGCGGCATCACCCCCTTCACCGTGCCGTAGGTGCCCACCGGCATGAAGATGGGCGTCTGCACGACGCCGTGGTTGAGCGTCATGACGCCGCGTCGCGCGCGGCCTTCGGTCTTGAGCAGTTCGAACTTCAGCATGGCCGCGATTATCGGGCCCCGCGTCCGATGGGGGTCGGGCCGTGGCGAGGCGTCACGGCCGCGGCGTAGACTCCTCTCGCAATCGGGAGCGCAGACTCCCCGGAGAAGCATCTTGAGGTCCTGGATCGCCGCCCTCCTCGCGACGGCCGCCTGCGCCATCGCGCCGGCGCCCGCGCTCGCCTGCGGGCCGTACTCGGTCGGCCTCTACGAGTACAGCGGGCTCTACTACCGCGACACCAAGGGCCGCTGGACCGGCATCGACAAGGACGTCATCGACGAAGTCGCCCGCCGCAGCGGCTGCCGGCTCGACGCCCGCACCGAATCGCGCGTGCGCATCTGGGCGCAGATCGCCTCCGGCCAGATGGACATGACGGTCTCCGCGCTGATGACGAAGGAGCGCGAACTCCTCGTCGAGTTCATCCCGTACATCGAGTCCAAGCAGTTCGTCGTGATGCGGCCGGCGCTGGCGGCGGCATTGACGACGCCGGCGGCCTTCCTCGCCGACAAGAAGCGCCGCGTCATCGTCGTCCGCGGTTACGTGTTCACGCCGACGGTGGAATCGTGGATCACGACGATGCGGATCCAGGGGCGCGTCGACGATGCCCCCGACCAGCCCACCGCGATGCGCATCTTCAAGGCCGGCCGCGGGGACGCCGTCGTGCTGGGCGCGCACAGCCTGGCCACCGCGCGGCGCGCCGACCCGGCGTTCGCCTCCTACGTCGCGCTGTCGTATGCGCCGAACGAGCGCAGCATCGGCGCGCTGGCGCTGTCCCGCGAGCGCATCCCCCAGGCTGATCGCGACCTCATGCGACACGCCGTCGACGAGATGCTGAAGGACGGGACCATCGAGGACTTCAAGCACCGGCACCTCGGCAATCTGTCCGAGACCCCGTGAGCCGGACAGCCTGGACGAGGCGGACGCGACAATCGCGGCCATGCCCCACAGCCTCGCCGCGCCCGTCCACGCCGAACTGATCATCAAGAAGAGCCGCTTCATCGGCTGCGTGGAGTCGGTGCCCGATCGCGCGGCGGCGCTGGCGCGTGTCGAGCAGCTGCGCGCCGAGCATCCCGGCGCCGCCCACGTCTGCTGGGCGCTGATGGCCGGCGGGCAGTCCGCCGCCAACGACGACGGCGAGCCCGGCGGCACCGCCGGCCGGCCGATGCTGGAGGTGCTGCGCCACCAGGACCTGGAGGGCGTGCTGGCGACGGTGGTGCGTTACTTCGGCGGCGTGAAGCTGGGCGCGGGCGGCCTGGTGCGCGCCTACACCGACGCCGTCGCGCAGGCGCTGCTGAAGGCCGACAAGGTGCCGGTGATCCGGCTGCGCACCTTGCGCTGCACGCTGCCCTATGCGCAGGAAGGCCTGCTGCGCCGCGAGGCTGAGAAGGTCGGCGCGCAGCTGATGGATGCGACCCATGGGGCGTTGGTCGAGGTCACGCTGCGGTTGCCGGAGAGTGCCGCAGACGCTTTCATCGCGCTGCTCAACGAGGCGGGTCAAGGACGGATCGGATGGTTGGCGCATCCCGAGGACTGAGCGAGCGCCTCTTTGGGATCGATATGCAAACGCCCTTATAGAGGCTCTTAAGGCAGTTCTTTCAGGGCTAAGAGTCCTTAAAGAGGCGCTTATTTTGCGTCGTCACCTCCGATCGTTCCTGCTGCCACTCGACCCCTCCATCGCCCATCCGCGAAAGCTCCGGCCCTCGCCCAGCCTAGAATCGCCGGCTGTTTTCCCCACTACCGCGCGAGACTGCCCGTGGCCGCAACCATCCTCCAAAAGATTCCCGCCGGCGAGCGCGTCGGCATCGCCTTCTCGGGCGGCCTGGACACCAGCGCCGCGGTGCACTGGATGCGCGGCAAGGGCGCCGTCCCCTGCGCCTACACCGCCAACCTCGGCCAGCCCGACGAGAGCGACTACGACGAGATCCCCCGCAAGGCCAAGGCCTACGGCGCCGAGATCGCCCGCCTGGTCGACTGCCGCGCGCTGCTGGTCGCCGAAGGCATCGCCGCCCTGCAGTGCGGCGCCTTCCACATCAAGAGCGGCGGCGCCACCTACTTCAACACGACCCCGCTGGGCCGCGCCGTGACCGGCACCGCCCTGGTCGTGGCCATGCGCGACGACGGCGTCAACATCTGGGGCGACGGCTCGACCTTCAAGGGCAACGACATCGAGCGCTTCTACCGCTACGGCCTGCTGGCCAACCCGGCGCTGAAGATCTACAAGCCCTGGCTGGACCAGACCTTCATCGACGAGCTCGGCGGCCGCAAGGAGATGAGCGAATACCTCATCGCCAACGGCTTCGACTACAAGATGAGCGTGGAGAAGGCCTACTCGACCGACTCCAACATGCTGGGCGCCACCCACGAGGCCAAGGACCTGGAGTTCCTTAACCAGGGCATGAACATCGTCAACCCGATCATGGGCGTGGCCTTCTGGAAGGAAGACGTCGTCATCAAGCCGGAGACCGTGTCGGTGCGCTTCGAGGAAGGCGTGCCCGTCGCGATCAACGGCCGGACCTTCCCCGACCTGGTCGAGCTGTTCCTGGAAGCCAACCGCGTCGGCGGCCGTCACGGCCTGGGCATGTGCGACCAGATCGAGAACCGCATCATCGAGGCCAAGTCCCGCGGCATCTATGAAGCCCCCGGCATGGCGCTGCTGCACATCGCCTACGAGCGACTGGTCACCGGCATCCACAACGAGGACACGATCGAGCAGTACCGCATGAACGGCATGAAGCTCGGCCGCCTGCTGTACCAGGGCCGCTGGTTCGACCCGCAATGCCTGATGCTGCGCGAGACCGCCCAGCGCTGGGTCGCCCGCGCGATCACCGGCGAGGTGACGGTGGAGCTGCGCCGCGGCAACGACTACACCATCCTCGACACCGTCAGCCCCAACCTGACCTACGCGCCGGAGCGCCTGTCGATGGAGAAGGTCGAGGACGCCGCCTTCACGCCGGCCGACCGCATCGGCCAGCTGACGATGCGCAACCTGGACATCGCCGACACCCGCGAGAAGCTCGGCGTCTACAGCCGCAGCGGCCTGCTGGGCAAGAACTCGGAAGGCTCGATCCCGCTGCTGACCGGCGGCGGCGAGTAAGCCGCGGCCACGGCGCTCCGGCGCCGTCGGAAGTTCACTGCAAAAGCCGCCGTCATCGGCGGCTTTTTCGTGGGCGATCGACATCGCCGCCAGGCACTGAGCGCGCTCCTTCGCCTCTTGAGGAGCCCTCATGCGTTCCGCCCTCCTGGCCGCCGTGCTCGTGCTCGGCAGCGCCGTTTCCGATGCCGCCCTCGCCGTCTCACCTCCCCGGAAACCGTGGACCGCGTGGGATGGCGGATGGGTGCGGCTCGAAGCCGACGGCAACCTGAGCTGCTTCAGCTACGACGGCACGAGCTGCGCCTGGCGCGGCAGCGTGGCCGACCCGCGCGCCATCCCGCGCGCGCAGGTGCGACCGCTCGTGTGCGGCGCGGCTCACCGGCTCAGCGCGTGGAACGTCACCGGCTACAACGACGGCGACGAGCTCTCCGGGGAGCGTCACTGGTGCCGGTCGGCCTATGCGACGCTGTTCGCCAAGTGGCAGGACTACAGCACGCTCGGCGCCCCGTTCTGGCTGTCGGAGACGCCGGCCGGCGACCTCATGTGCCATTCCACGGACGGCAGGCATTGCACACCGGTCATCGCAGGCGCCTCCGGTCCACCGACGCTCACCAAGGCACACCCGCTGGTGTGTGGCGCGCATCACCGCAAGATGGTGGGCAACCCGGGTTATGACCAGCCCGACCACTGGTGCCGGATGCCGCAGATCATCGAACGCAAGCGGAATCTCCGCGTGAGCTCATCACGCCGGCAGATCGCGACGCCGGCATGGACGGCGGAGGACGAACCAGCCGTCGTCGTGCGCGCGCGGGTGCCGTCGGATCGCATGCTGCAGCTCCTGACCAAGGCCCGCTTCGCCGTGCCCTGGATCGACGGCAGCAGTTCGATCCTGTTGGGCTTCGATGCAGGCGCCAGTGGCCGCGTGATCGCGGGCGCCCTGGACCTGCCCCCGCCCTGGGGATCACGACGGACGGCGGACGACACCGTCACCGCCGGCCTCTCGGTGACCGCTCGAGGCAACCTGTGCTTCTTCAGCACGCGCTCGGGCAGGACGCGCTCGGGCCAGGTCTTCTCGGCGTCGTCGCTGCTCGGCAATTCCCGGCAGGTGGCGCTGGCCTACGGACTGCCGCCGGTGCAGATCGCGGGGAGTCCGCTCCGCCATCCGGCGGTGCTGCTGTCCACCGAACTGGGAGGGGCCGATGTCCAGATCGACGAACTCCTGACGGTCGTGGCGCGCGTCGTGCCGGTCGAAGGCTCCACGACGCTGAAGCGCAAGATCCCGTACCACGCCCCTTGCGACAGCTACTGGTGAGCCCGGCACGATGCCCGTGGACCGTGCGGCAACAAAAAAGCCGCTGATCGCTCAGCGGCTTCTTTCGCGAGGGGCCCGGCGCCCCGATCCGGGTGATCAGCCGCGGCGGCGGCGCGCCAGGAAGCCCAGCGCGCCCAGGCCCGCCAGCATCAGCGCGTAGGTGTGCGGCTCCGGGACGGCCGGGGCGACCGCGGCGTTGACGTTGGAGCTCAGGAACTCCGCGCGCAGGCCGGTGAAGTTGTAGGTCTGGTCCACGGTGTCGGTCACGACGAACTGCAGGGTGTTCACGCCCGCGAGGAAACCGCTCGAGGCCGAGAACGAGGTCCAGTCCGCATAGCCGCGCTGGCCGGAGATCGTCGAGATCGCCACGCCGTTGAGCAGCAGCACGCCGTTGTTGTCCGCCGCCCAGTGGCCGCTGAACGAGGCGCTGCTGGCATCGAAACCGGTCAGGTCGAAGTTCAGCGTCCAGGTGAACGTCGAATTGCCCGTCGGGCTGTAGTTCGTGTTCTGGTCGGCACCCGGGATCAGCCACGACGAGGACGAGGTGTTGGGCAGCCAGCTCGGGAACGGATCCGCATTGCCGTTGCTGACGACGCCGAAGCCGTTCAGACCGGCCGCTTCGCCGGTGGCCGTGTACTTGTAGTTGGTGTCGGTGCTGCCGGCCGCCTGTCCGGCACCCGTGTTCACCAGGCCCCCGATGGAAGCGGCGGCGGCCAGGCCGCTGAACAGCGCGGCGGCGGCGGCGATCAAGGTGCGTGCAAACAGCGTCATGGTGGATCCCGAGCAGAGGTAGGTCTTGTGGGCTCGATTGTCCCTAAACATAGGGATTCCCAAACGTCCACAACCCCCCGTGGGCACGGGGGGACACCACAGTCCGAAAGAGGGGTCGGGTGTTGCCTGAACTGTCATTTCGCGCCAGAACGGCGCGCGATCGCGCCGAATGGGCGCATCACGCCCACTTCCGATTCACGCCGCACCGTCGCCGGGCGCCGGGGACATCGACGTCGGAACGGGACCGGCCGGTGCGAGCGGCTCGATCCGCGGCAGGTGACCGAGCTTGTCGGGATTGCGCTGGACATAGATCGCGCTGACCCGACCCGCTTCCGGCGCGGGTCGCAGCGCGACGGTCTGGATCGGTTCGCCGGCCACGTCGTAGACGATGTAGCCCGGCAGGCCGTTGACCCGCGCGGGGCGGACGCGCCAGTCGCGCGCGGTCGGCATCTTCACGAAGCCCACGAAGGTCCGCGCCACCAGGGCGCCGCCTTCGAGCATCCGCGGCACCGCGGAGACCTTGCCGCCGCCGTCCGCCAGCAGCACCGCGTCGTCGGTCAGCACCTTGGCCAGTCCTTCGACGTCGAAGGACTGCAAGGCCCCCATGAAGGCCTGGAACAGGCGCTGGCGCTCCTCATCCTCGACCTCGTGGCGCGCGTAGTCCGCCTTGACGTGCTGTCGCGCGCGGCTCGCCAGCTGGCGGCACGCCGCGGCGCTGCGGTTCAGGCGGCGTGCGATCTCGTCGAAGTCCAGTTCGAACACCTCGTGCAGCAGGAAGGCGGCGCGCTCGAGCGGGGAGAGCCGCTCCAGCGTCAGCATGAACGCCACCGACACGTCCTGCGCGAACTCCGCCTGCGCCTCGGGGTTCGGCGACCAGTCGCCGGCCTCGTCGACCAGCGGCTCCGGCAGCCAGACGCCGACGTACTGCTCGCGACGCATCGCCGCCGACTGCAGCCGGTCCAGGCAGAGGTTGGTCACCAGCCGCGACAGGAATGCGCCGGCGTGACGCACGGTCGACTCGTCGACATCGGCCCAGCGCAGCCAGGCCTCCTGGACGATGTCCTCGGCCTCGGCGCGCGATCCCAGCATGCGGTAGGCCAGCGCCCGCAGCGAACGGGCGTGATCGCGGTCGTAGCGCAGCGCGCGCGCGGCCGGCGAGGGATCGAGCACGGGCGTGCCGGCGGCAGGGGCACCGGGAGCAGCGTCGGGAGCGGTGTCGGGAGCGGTGTCGGTCATGGGGTCGTCCGGAGTCGTCTTGCTCACAAGACGACGCAGCCTACGCCGATGTGACACGGCGCGCGACACACCTCAGCGGAACAGGGGCCGGCCCGGAAGCGAGCCCTCGTCGGTCAGCGCCCGGCGCGCTCCAGCAGCATCGCGTCGCCGTAGCTGAAGAAGCGGTAGCGCCGTTCGATCGCGTGGCGGTAGAGCGCCATGATCGGCTCGTAGCCGGCAAAGGCCGACACCAGCATCATCAGGGTGCTCTTGGGCAGGTGGAAGTTGGTCACCAGCCGGTCGACGACCTGGAAGTCGAAGCCAGGCGTGATGAAGATGTCGGTCTCGCGCGCGCCGGCCTTGAGCCCGCCGCCGAGTGCCGCCGATTCCAGCGCGCGCAGCGTCGTGGTGCCGACGGCCGTGACCTTGCCGCCCGCGGCGCGGCAGCGCGCGATCGCGTCGACGGTCTCGGGCGTGACCTGGAACCACTCGCTGTGCATCTTGTGCTCGGCCAGCGACTCGACGCGCACCGGCTGGAAGGTGCCGGCGCCGACGTGCAGCGTCACGTGCGCCGTGCCGACGCCGCGTTCGGCCAGCCGCGCGAGCAGCGCCTCGTCGAAGTGCAGCGCGGCCGTCGGCGCGGCCACGGCGCCGGGCTCGCGCGCGAACACGGTCTGGTAGCGCCGCACGTCGTCGGCCGAGTCGCCGTGCTCGATGTAGGGCGGCAGCGGCACGTGGCCGTGCTGCTCGAGCAGCTCGAAGGGGTCGCCGGACAGGCGCAGGTGGAAGAGGCCGTCGTCCGGCCCGCAGCGGCCGAGAACCTCGGCGTCGAAGGCGTCGGCGAAGCGCACCACCGCGCCCGCCTTCGGGCTCTTGCTGGCACGCATGTGGGCCCAGACCTCGCGGGTGCCGGGCAGCACGCGCTCGACCAGCGCCTCGACCGCGCCGCCGCTGGCCTTGGCGCCGTACAGGCGGGCCTTGATGACCTTGGTGTCGTTGAACACCAGCAGGTCACCCGGGTTCAGCAGGTCGGGCAGCTCGCGGAACACGCGGTCGACGGGTGGATCGGACCGGCCGTCGAGCAGACGCGAGGCGCTGCGTTCCGCGGCGGGGTGCTGGGCGATGAGATCGGAGGGCAGAGCGAAATCGAAATCGCTCACCGAGAAGGTTCGGGACATGGGAGCGATTTTCCCACTACTGCCAGCGCGCCCCTTGCTGCAGCAGCATGGCCAGCCGGCCACTGCCTTGCAACTCGCCGAGGCCGCGGCTCAGCGCGGCGGCGAATCGCTCGCCCTCGGGACGGATCTTCGAGAACACCGTGTACAGCGGGATCTCCGACACCGAGGGCTCCAGCCACACCAGCTTGCCGGCGGCGGCGCGCAGATGCGTCTCCAGCAGGTGCGCGCCGACACCCTTGTCGATCAGCGCCAGATCAACGCGACCGGCCAGCAGCTTGCGCAGGTTGGCGAGGTCGTCGACGGCACCCTCGACCGGCAGGTTCGCTGCGTCGAAGCGCGGCGGATTCGCATAACCGTGGACCACGCCGATGCGCAGGTCGTGCAGCGCGGCGAGGTCGTCGATGCGGCGCCGGTGATCCGCCCTCGCCATGAAGCCGACCTGGTTGAGGATGCCCAGCGGTTGCGGGAAGCGCATGGTGCGCTCGCGCTCGGTCGAACGCCACGTGCCGATGACGCCGTCGTGTTCGCCGCGCTGGAACTCCAGCAGCGCGCGCGCCCACGGGCGGAAGGTGAGTTCCATCGACCGGCCCGCCTGATGCAGGGCGGCGCGCGTGATCTCACAGGCGATGCCGCCGCCGGCCAAGGCGCTGCCGGTGTAGGGCGGGAACTCGGTGGCGACCATCCGTACCGGCGCATCGCCCGCATTGGCCGCGCGCGCCGGCAGCGCCGGCACGGCGGTGGCGGCGAGCCAGAGCAGGCTCTCGCGGCGGGTGATCATGGGCGGACGGGGCAGATGGATCGATGACGGCTGGACGGCCGGCAGGCGCGTCCAGGCCAGCCTAGCAGCCGCCCGTGGCGAACGGCCCCTCCCCGACCCGGGTGCGGACGCCAGAACGGCGCGGTGAACCGGCAATCGATCACGGCCGCGCTGAAAACGCGTCGGCATCGGGCACGCGGATCGACGCCTTCCTCTGCATCCCTCCGCCTTCATCCCCCTCCTCCCCCGAGGCAGAATCCTCCCCCATATGTCCGAGGCCAGCACCGCTCCATCGTCTCCGCCGCCGCCCGCGAAACCGGGTCGCGCGGGAGCGGGCGGAGAGGCCGCGGCGCCCCGGTCCGCGCCCCAGAAGGCGATGGAGAAGATGGGCCTGACGCGCGACATCGACCTCGCGCTGCACCTGCCGCTGCGCTACGAGGACGAGACCACGCTGACGCCGCTGGACCACGCGCGCGACGGCGACACGCTCCAGTGCGAGGGCGAGGTCATCGAGTGCCGCATCGAGATCCGCGGCCGCCGGCAACTGCTGGTCAAGCTGCGCGACGACGGCGGCGCGCTGCTGGCGCTGCGCTTCCTCCACTTCTATCCCGCGCATCAGAAGACGATGGCCGTCGGCAACCGCGTGCGCGTGCGCGGCGAGATCCGCGTCGGCTTCTTCGGCCGCGAGATGGTCCATCCCAACTTCCGCAAGGTCGACGCGGACACGCCGCTGTCGACCTCGCTGACGCCCGTCTACCCGACCAGCGCCCAGCTGCCGCAGGCCTACCTGCGCAAGGCCGTCGCGTCCGCGCTGCGCAGAGCGCCGCTGGATGAAGTGCTGCCGCTGGCGCTGGTGCCCAAGGGGCTGCCCGCGCTGCGCGACGCGCTCAACTTCCTGCACCATCCGCCACCGTCGGCCGGTCTGTCCACGCTGGAGGACCACACCCACCCCGCGTGGCAACGACTCAAGTTCGAGGAGCTGCTCGCGCAGCAGCTCAGCCAGCAACGCGCGCAGCGCGAGCGCGCCCATCTGCGCGCGCCACCGCTGCGCGGCGCGCCGGGCGGCCTGCATGAACGGCTGCTCGCCGCCTTGCCCTTCGCGCTGACGGGCGCGCAGCACCGCGTCGCCGAGGAGATCGCCGCCGACCTCGCCCGCCCGCAGCCGATGCACCGGCTGCTGCAGGGCGACGTCGGCTCGGGCAAGACCGTGGTGGCCGCGCTCGCGGCGGCCGTGGCGATCGACGCCGGCTGGCAATGCGCGCTGATGGCACCCACCGAGATCCTGGCCGAGCAGCACTTCCGCAAGCTCATCGGCTGGCTGGAGCCGCTGGGCATCCGCGTCGCTTGGATCACCGGCAGCATCAAGGGCAAGGCCCGGCAGAAGATGCTTGATGCGGCCGCTTCGGGCGAGGCCACGCTGATCGTTGGCACGCACGCGGTGATCGAGGACAAGGTGCGCTTCCACCGCCTGGGGCTGGCGATCATCGACGAGCAGCACCGCTTCGGCGTCGCGCAACGGCTGGCGCTGCGCAAGAAGCTTGCGGACGAGGCGGCCGGCGCCGACGGCGCGGGAGCGCCGGGTTCAGGCCCGCTCGAGCCGCACCTGCTGATGATGAGCGCAACGCCGATCCCGCGCACGCTGGCCATGACCTACTTCGCCGATCTGGACGTGTCCACGATCGACGAGCTGCCGCCGGGTCGCAGTCCCATCGTCACGCGCGTCTTCGCCGACGGCAGACGCGACGACGTCATCGAGAAGATCGCCGCCGCCGTCGAAGACGGGCGGCAGGTGTACTGGGTCTGTCCGTTGATCGAGGAGTCGGAAGCCCTCGATCTCAAGAACGCCACCGAGACGCATGCCGAGCTCGGCGCGGCGTTGCCGGGGAAGATGGTCGGATTGCTGCACGGCCGCATGCCGTCGGCGGAGAAGGCCGCGGTGATGTCGCTGTTCAGCGGCGGGCAGATGCAGATCCTCGTCGCGACGACCGTCATCGAGGTCGGCGTCGACGTGCCCAACGCCAGCGTGATGGTCATCGAGCACGCGGAGCGCTTCGGCCTGTCGCAGCTGCACCAGTTGCGCGGCCGCGTCGGACGGGGATCGGTCGCCAGCGTGTGCGTGCTGATCTACACCGGGCCGCTGTCGGACACCGGCAAGGCGCGTCTGCGCGCAATGGCGGAGACCACGGACGGCTTCGAGATCGCGCGGCGCGACCTCGACATCCGCGGGCCGGGGGAATTCATGGGCGCGCGCCAGAGCGGCGCGCAGCTGCTGCGCTTCGCCGATCTGCAGGAAGATGCGCCGCTGCTGAGCGCGGCGCGGGCGCTGGCGCCCCGGCTGCTCGACGAGCAACCGCGCGCGGCGCGGCTGCAGGTCGAGCGCTGGCTCGGTCACAAGACCGAATACCTCAAGGCCTGATCGCTCAAGCCTTGGTCACGCCAGCCGGATCACTTCAGCCGGATCACCCAGTACAGCAGGACTTCGGTCGCCGGGGTCTCGGCGCCGCTGTAGAGCTGCGGTTCGGCGTTGATCTTGTCGATCGTGGCCTGGCCCAGGATCACGCGACCGAACGCGGCGTAGCCCGGGTCGGCGGCGCTCTTGTAGTCCAGCACCGTGTTGTTGTCGACCGAGTTGAAGAAGAACTGGCTCGTCGCCGAGTCAGGCACGCCCGTCCGTGCCATCGCGATCGTGTACTTCAGGTTGGACACGCCGACGTTGGTCTCGAGCTTGATGGTGCCACCCAGGTCGGTGCCGGGGGCCTTGGGCGCATAACCCGTGATGAAGCCGCCGCCCTGCGCGACGAAGCCCGGCACCACGCGATGGAAGATCGTGTTGTCGTAGTACTTCGCGTTGACGTACTTCAGGAAGTTGGCGGTCGTGATCGGCGTGCGGGAGTCCAGCTCCACGACCATCTCGCCGTCGCTGGTCAGCATGCACACGACGCTCGCGGCGGTGCTCGCGTTCGCGGCGGCGACGCCGGCCGTGCTGCACGTGGTGGTCGGCGCGACCGGCACCGGGTTCGGCTTCGGCGTCTGGGTCGGCGTGCCGCTGTCGTTGTCGCTGCCGCCGCCGCAGGCAGCCAGCATCAGTGCACCGCCGAGCGCGGCGGACAACGCCAGCAGACGGGGCTTGGAGGACATCGGGGAAGTGATGGAAATCGGCTTCATGTGGGCTCGCGATGGGAGCTCGTGGCTCCCGCTTTCTGGCAAAGAAGGGCGAAGTATCGTGGGCGGACCGACACAAGTCATGGGGCCCGGTGCGTGCGCCGCACGAAATGAGACCGGGCTTTCCCTAACGCCGCCTTTACAGAGTGTCGGACCTCACTCTGCGGGTTCTGAAGTGCCCAGGATTTCTGTCGGAAAGACACGTCCGGTTTCAGAACTCGAGGTTGTCGATCAGGCGCGTCTGGCCGATCCGCGCGGCCGCCAGCGCCACCAGCGGTTCGCCGTCGCGCGCGGCGCCGAGGTCGTGACGCCGGCGCAGCGTCAGGTAGTCCGGCGCCCAGCCCGCATCGCGCAGCGAGGCCATCGCCTCGGACTCGACGCGTTCGAGGTCCCGCTCGCCCGCGGACCAGCGCGCGATCATCGCCTTCAGGGTGCGCGACAGCATCAGCGCGTCCTGCTTCTGCTGCTCGCTCAGATAGCCGTTGCGCGAGGACAGCGCCAGGCCATCGGCATTGCGCTCGGTCTCGCCCGCGAGGATGCGGATCGGCATCGCCAGCTGGTCGACCATGCGGCGGATCACCATCAGCTGCTGGTAGTCCTTCTTGCCGAAGACGGCGGCGTCCGGCTGGACGATCTGGAACAGTTTCGCGACCACGGTGCAGACGCCGATGAAGAAGCCGGGGCGGAAATGGCCCTCGAGGATGTCGGCCAGTTCCGCCGGCGGATGCACCTTGTAGCCCTGCGGCTCGGGGTACATCTCGCGCTCGTCGGGCGCGAAGACGAGGTCGCAGGTGGCGCCCTCGAGCAGTTCGGCATCGCGCGGGAGCGTGCGGGGATAGCGGTCGAAGTCCTCGTGCGGCGCGAACTGCAGCCGGTTGACGAAGATGCTGGCGACGACGAGGCCGTCCGGACCGACCGCCGCGCGGGCCTGGCGCACCAGCGCCAGATGGCCGTCGTGCAGGTTGCCCATCGTGGGCACGAACGCGACCGGGCGGCCGCCCGCGAGCGCGGCGCGCAGGCCGGCGATGTCGTGGTGGATCTTCATGATCAGTAGGTGTGCTCGGCGGCCGGGAAGGCGCCCGACTTCACGTCGGTGACGTAACGCGAGAAGGCCTCGCCGATGGAGGCCGCGCCTTGCATGAAGTCGCGCACGAAGCGCGGCTTGCGGCCGCCGCCCACGCCGAGCATGTCGTGCATCACCAGCACCTGGCCGGAACACTCCGCGCCCGCGCCGATGCCGATGACCGGCACGCCCAGCGAGCGGGTGAGCTCGCCGGCCAGCGCCGCCGGCACCATCTCCAGCAGCAGCATCTGTGCGCCGGCGTCGACCAGTTCGCGCGCATGCGCCTTGATGCGCGCGGCGCCGGCCTCGTCGCGGCCTTGCACCTTGAAGCCGCTCAGCGCGGTGACGGTCTGCGGCGTCAGGCCGAGGTGGGCGCACACGGGGATGCCGCGCTCGGTGAGGAAGCGGACCGCCTCGGTGGTCCAGCCGCCGCCCTCGAGCTTGACCATGTGCGCGCCGGCCTGCGCCAGCTGCATCGCGTTCTTCCAGGCCACCTGCGGCGACTCGTGGTACGTGCCGAACGGCAGGTCCGCGATGACCCAGGCGACGCGGCGCGCGCGCGCCACGTTGGCCGTGTGATAGACCATCGCCTCCAGCGTGACCGGCACCGTCGTCTGCAGGCCCTGCACGACATTGCCCAGCGAATCGCCGATCAGGATCGAGTCCACGCCGGCGTCCTCCATCGCATGCGCGAAGGTGGCGTCGTAGGCGGTCAGCATCGCGATCTTCTCGCCGGCGGCATGCATGTCGAGCAGGCGCTGCAGCGTGACCGGCTTGCGGTCGGGCGACGTGCCGGCCGCGCGCGGCACGGCGTAGAGGGAAGTCGGGGGGGAGGTCTGTTCGGTCATGCGTGTCCCCTGGAGGCAGGTCCGGGGAGGGTCCGGGGGGGTGGGGCGGCAGTGTACCGGGACGGTGCCACGATGCCGCTTTCTGAGGACAATGCCGGCCATGACCCTGACCGAACTGCGCTACATCGTCGCCGTCGCCCGCGAGCGCCATTTTGGCCGCGCCGCGGAAGCCTGCTTCGTCTCCCAGCCGACCTTGTCGGTGGCGATCAAGAAGCTGGAGGAGGAGCTCGACGTCAAGATCTTCGAGCGCGGCGCCAACGAGGTGACGATGACGCCGCTGGGCGAGGACATCGTGCGCCAGGCGCAGTCGGTGATCGAGCAGGCCAGCGCGATCAAGGACATCGCCAAGCGCGGCAAGGATCCGCTGGACGGGCCGCTGCGGCTGGGGATCATCTACACGATCGGGCCCTACCTGCTGCCGGAGCTGGTCAAGCATTGCATCGACCTCTATCCGCGCATGCCGCTGATGCTGCAGGAGAACTTCACCCAGAAGCTGCTGGACATGCTGCGCACCGGCGAACTGGACTGCGCGATCATGGCAGAGCCCTTCCCCGACGCGGGCCTGGCGGTGGCGCCGCTGTACGACGAGTCCTTCGTCGTCGCGGTGCCGGCGGTGCATCCGCTGGCGAAGAAGCCGCGCATCAGCGCCGAGGAGCTCAAGGCGGAGACGATGCTGCTGCTGGGCAACGGCCACTGCTTCCGCGATCACGTGCTGGAGGTCTGCCCGGAATTCGCGCGCTTCTCGACGGACGCCGAAGGCATCCGGAAGAGCTTCGAGGGCAGCTCGCTGGAGACCATCAAGCACATGGTGGCGTCCGGGATGGGCGTCACGGTGGTGCCGGCGCTGAGCGTGCCGGACCACGTGCCGCCGCACCTGCGCTACGTCCCGTTCGAGGACCCGGCGCCGACGCGCCGCGTCGTGCTCGCGTGGCGCCGCACGTTCACCCGCTACGAGGCGGTCGCGGCGCTGCGCAACGCGGTGTACGCGTGCACGCTCAAAGGGGTGACGTTGCTGTCGTAAGCCCCGCAAGGCCTGACCCCTGACCGAAGCCGCCCAAGGGCGGCTTTAGTTTTTCCCAATCGTCACGCTTAAGCTATCCAAATATCTTCATCGATAGCATTTACCTAAAGTCCTCCTCATGCGCCGTCGCCGTCCTCCTTCCGGGAGAGTGCAGCGCCGGTCCGGACCTCTACAAAAGCGTCCCTGTCTGAAGCATCGAGGAGTGCCCCGAATGAGCGCCAAGCCTGAACATCCCGCCCAGTGCCCGGTCATGACGACGAGCGCCGGCGCGCCGATCGCCGACAACCAGAACTCGCTGACCGCCGGCCCGCGCGGTCCCGTCCTGATGCAGGACTACCAGCTGATCGAGAAGCTGGCCCACCAGAACCGCGAGCGCATTCCTGAGCGCGTCGTGCATGCCAAGGGTTGGGGCGCCTTCGGCACGCTGACCGTCACGCAGGACATCACCCGCTTCACCCGCGCGAAGCTCTTCGGCGAAGTCGGACAGCAGACGCCGATGCTGGCGCGCTTCTCGACGGTCGCCGGCGAGTTGGGCGCCGCCGATGCGGAACGCGACGTCCGCGGCTTCTCGCTGAAGTTCTATACCGGCGAAGGCAACTGGGACCTGGTCGGCAACAACACCCCGGTGTTCTTCATCCGCGACCCGCTGAAGTTCCCCGACTTCATCCGCACGCAGAAGCGCCACCCGGTGAGCAACCTGCGTTCCGGCACCGCCGCGTGGGACTTCTGGAGCCTCTCCCCCGAAAGCCTGCATCAGGTCACCATCCTGATGAGCGACCGCGGCATCCCCGTCAGCCCGCGCTTCATGGACGGCTTCGGCTCCCACACCTACAGCTTCTGGAACGCCGATGGCGAGCGCTTCTGGGTGAAGTTCCACTTCAAGACGCGCCAGGGTCATCGCACGCTGACCAACGCCGAAGCCACTGCCGTCATCGGACAGTCCCGCGAGAGCTACCAGGAAGACCTCTTCGGCGCGATCGAACAGGGCCAGTTCCCGCAATGGACGATGTCCGTGCAGGTGATGCCGGAACTCGACGCCGACAAGACCTCCTACAACCCCTTCGACCTGACCAAGGTCTGGCCGCATGCGGAGTACCCGCTGATCGAGGTCGGCGTGCTCGAGCTCAACCGCAACCCGGAGAACTACTTCGAGGAGATCGAGCAGGCCGCGTTCTCGCCGAGCAACATCGTGCCCGGCATCGGCTTCAGCCCCGACAAGGTCCTGCAGGCGCGCATCTTCAGCTACGCCGACGCGCACCGCTACCGCCTCGGCACGCATTACGAAGCGCTGCCGGTGAACGCGCCCAAGTGCCCCGTCCATCACTATCACAAGGATGGGGCCATGAAGTTCTTCCGCACGCCGACTGGCAACCCGAACGCGTACTACGAGCCCAACAGCTTCGGCGGCGCGACGCAGGATCCCTCGGTGGCCGAGCCCCCGCTGCGCCTGCAGGGCGACGCGGCGCGCTTCGACCACCGCGAGGGCAACGACGACTACGCCCAGCCCGGCGCCCTCTTCCGCCTGCTCGGCGAGGAACAGCAGCAGCGCCTGGGTCGCAACATCGCCGAATCGATGCGCGGCGTGCCGGCCTTCATCATCGATCGCCAGCTGGGTCACTTCGACAAGGCGGATCCTGCGTACGGCCGCGTCGTCCGCGCCGCGCTCAGCACGCTCGACATCGAGTTCACCGCCTGACGCCGGCGGATTTCATCTGTAAGGAGCAAGACATGACCCCACGTTCCGGACAACGCACACTGGGTTGGCTGCTGGTCGTGGCCGGCGCCGCGCTGAATGCGCAGTCGTTGATCGACTGGATGCAACACAGCGTCGCGTAGGCCCAAGGCCCGAGCCGCCCGGTCGTTCGGGGACGGGAGACCTTGGGGTTTTGGCGCTTGCCGCCAAGGCCCCATGGTCTCGCGGCCTAGCGCGCCAGATGTCGAAGTAGCAACGCAGCCGTGCCCCACGGTCACCCTTCCAATCACTCGGATCGGTTAGGCTGCGAGGCGTCTTTTGTCTTCCATTCCCGTAAGGAGTCTCTCGATGGCCAAGAAGAGCCCCTCTCCCGCCAAAGCCGCTTCGGCCAAGGGCGCGCCGTCCATCCAGATCGGCATCAGCGACAAGGACCGCGCCGCGATCGCGCAGGGCCTGTCCAAGCTGCTGGCCGACACCTACACGCTGTACCTGACCACGCACAACTTCCACTGGAACGTGACGGGGCCGATGTTCAACTCGCTGCACGCGATGTTCATGGCCCAGTACACCGAGCTGTGGAACGCCGTGGACCCGGTCGCCGAGCGCATCCGCTCGCTGGGTCACAAGGCGCCGGGTTCGTACGCGCAGTTCGCGGCGCTGAGCTCGCTGCCGGATGCGCCGACGACGCCGCCCAAGGCGCTGGACATGGTCCGCATCCTGGTCGACGGTCATGAAGGCGTCGCCCGCACCGCGCGCGCGCTGTTCGACCTGGTCGACAAGGCCAGCGACGAGCCGACCGCCGACCTGCTCACCCAGCGCCTGACGGTGCACGAGCAGACCGCGTGGATGCTGCGTTCGCTGCTGGAAGAGTGATCAGCCCACGGCCTTGATGCGCCCGGCCCGCCGGGCCTCCGCCAGCATCGAGGCCAGCGCGCACGACGCGAGCCGCGCCGTGCGCGAATCGGCGCGGCTGGTCAGCACGATCGGCACCTTCGCGCCGAGCACCACGCCCGCCGCGTAGGCCTCCGCCAGGAAGCTCAGGCTCTTCGCGAGCATGTTGCCCGCGTCCAGGTCGGGCACGATCAGCACGTTCGCCTTGCCCGCCACCGGCGACACGATGCCCTTGATGCGCGCGGCCTCGGGATCGATGGCGTTGTCCATCGCCAGCGGGCCGTCCAGCACCGCGCCGGTGATCTGTCCGCGGTCCGCCATCTTGCACAGCGCCGCCGCATCCAGCGTCGACGGCACCTTCGGATTCACCGTCTCCATCGCCGACAGCAGCGCCACCCGCACCTCCGGGAGCCGCAGCGCATGCGCGAGGTCGATCGCGTTCTGCACGATGTCGACCTTCTCCTCCAGCGTCGGCTGGATGTTGATCGCCGCGTCCGAGATGATCAGCGGCTGCGCATGACCTGGCACGTCCATCACGAAGCAGTGGCTGATGCGCCGCGCGGTCCGCAGACCGCCCTCGCGCCGCACGACGGCACCCATCAGTTCGTCGGTGTGCAGGCTGCCCTTCATCAGCGCGTCGACTTCGCCCTTGAGCGCCATCGCCACGCCCATCTCCGCCGCCGCATGGCTGTGCGGCACGTCGACGACCGTGTAGCGCGAAAGGTCTACGCCGGCCGCGGCTGCGGCCTCCGACACCTTGCCCGCCGGACCGATCAGGATCGGCTCGATCAGGCCCAGCGCCGCCGCTTCCGTCGCCGCGAGCAGGGACACGTCATTGCACGGGTGAACGACCGCCATGCGCAACGGCGGCAGCTCGCGCACCGCTTCGATGAGGCGGTCGTAGTGCGGATGGGCACTGGGCGCTTGTTCGGTCATTGTTCGATCACCCTGCGTCTCCCTCGGACATTGACAACGAGTCGCGGTCGATGATGCATGCTGCGGTGCAACAAATCAAGCCGAGCGGACCTCGCGAGGCGGTGCTGGGAGCAATGCGAATGTCCGGAACGTCCGACTGGATCCACGACTGGCAAGCGTACGCGACCGATGCGTGGCAGCGCTCGCTGCTGACGCTGGACACGATGCGCGAGCGCGGCAACGTGTTCCTCGACCACCTGAAGGCGGGCAAGCCCGCGCTGCTGAAGTTCGAACATGAACTGCTGATCGACGGCCGCGACCTGCCGCAGCCCTGCAACTACGCGCTGCTGCGCATCCTGCCGGCCGACGGCGATGTCGTCGACCCGAAGCGGCGGCCCATCGTCGTCATCGATCCGCGCGCGGGCCACGGGCCCGGCATCGGCGGCTTCAAGCCGGACTCGGAAATTGGCGTCGCGCTGCGCGCCGGCCACCCGGTCTACTTCATCACCTTCGAGCCGGAACCGGTCGAGGGTCAGACCTTGCTCGACGTCGCCCGCGCCGAGGCGCAGTTCATCGAGGAGGTGACCCGCCGCCACCCGAAGGCGCCGGGACTGCCCGCGGTGATCGGCAACTGCCAGGCCGGCTGGGCCGTCGCCGCGCTGGCCGCCGTGCGCAGCGACCTGATGGGGCCGATCGTGCTGAACGGCGCGCCGCTGTCGTACTGGGCCGGCTCGCCGGAGCAGAACCCGATGCGCTACGCGGGCGGCGCACTCGGCGGCGCGTGGCTGTCGGCGCTGTCGGCGGACCTCGGCGGCGACCGCTTCGACGGCGTGCACCTGGTCTCCAACTTCGAGAACCTCAACCTCGCCAACAGCTGGTGGGACAAGTATTACCACCTCTACGCCAACGTCGACACCGAGCGCGAACGCTTCCTCGACTTCGAGCGCTGGTGGGGCGGCTACTTCCGGATGACCGGCGAGGAGATCGAGTCCATCGTCGAGAACCTCTTCATCGGCAACCGCCTCGCGCGCGGCGAGGTCGAGCTGGAAGGCTACCGGCTGGACCTGCGCAACATCGCCGCGCCGATGGTGATCTTCGCGTCCTGGGGCGACAACATCACCCCGCCGCAGCAGGCGCTGGACTGGATCATCGACGTCTGGGGCAGCGAGAAGGCGCTGGTCAAGGCCGGCCGCACCATCGTCTACATGCTGCATCCGAAGATCGGTCATCTGGGCATCTTCGTCGGCGGGGGCATCGCGCGGCGCGAGCATGAGCAGATCCTCGACACGCTCGAGCAGATCGTCGCGCTGCCGCCCGGCCTGTACGAGATGAAGATCGATGCCCGCGATCCGGAGGCGCCACTGGCCGCGCTGGAATCGGGCGACTACTCGGTGAGCTTCGAGACCCGCACCGTGGACGACCTGCGCGCACTGAATCCGGAATGCCGTCGCGACGAGGCGCTGTTCAGCACGATCGCGCAGGTGTCCGAGATGAACATGCGCCGCTACCGCCAATGGCTGCAGCCGGCCGTGCGCGCGGTGGGGAGCAAGGCGCTCGGCGACTGGCTGCGCTGGATGCACCCGCTGCGCCAGCAACACCTGGCCCTGTCCGACCTGCACCCGCTGGCGCCGTGGCTCAAACGGGCCGCCGACGGTGCTCGCGCGCAGCGCCAGACCATCGATGCCGCGAACCCATGGTTGAAGTGGGAACAGCTCGGCTCCCGCGCGATCAGCGAATCGCTGGACCGTCTCGGTCATCAGCGCGATGCGACGCTCGTGCACTGGATCGAAGCGGTCTACGGGCCGTACGGCCTGGGCGCGCTGCTGCCGCCGCGCGAGTCGGACATCGCCTCCGGCACCGCGCACGCTGCCGCCGATGAACGCGAAGGTCGTCGCATGGCGTTGGAGCAGGTCGAGCAAGGCGGCTTCGCCGACGCGGTCTGCCGCATCCTGCTCGCGGGGCTCGCACATCGGGGCGTCGTGCAACGGCGCGGGCTCGTCCTGGGCCAGTTGCTGGCCGACTCCCACCGCCGCATGGCCGAAGAGGCGGAAGGCGCCGTCGCCGCCGAGGCGGTGCCCGGCGAGGACTGGGCGACGCTGCTGCATCGGCAGGCGTTGATCGTCACTTTCGCGCCGGACGAGGCGATGGCCGCGCTGCCGACGCTGCTCCCGACGCTCGAGGACCGCGAACAGGCCTTGGCGCTCGCGAGCGCGGTGCTGATGAGCGAATCCGAGCTTGCCGATCCGAAATCGCCGACAGCGCGCTATGTCCACGAGCTGCTGCACGTCGACCCGGCGCGCGTCGCCGACATGGCGCTCGCACTGTCGGCGCCCGGCGCAGCGACGGCGACAGCGGCCACGGTCTCGATCGCGGCGGCGCCCGCGCCCAAGCCCGCGCGTCGCCGCAAGGCGGTGGCATGAACTCCGCCGCCGTGCAGTTCGGCCGGCTGCTGGCCGGGCGCAAGGTGCTGATCACCGGCATCGCCAACGACCAGTCGATCGCCTACGGCTGCGCCCGGGCCTTCCGCGCGATGGGCGCCGACCTGGCGCTGACCTACCTCAACGACAAGGCGCTGCCGCACGTGAAGCCGCTCGCCGACGAGCTCGGCGCCGAGCTCCTCCTGCCGCTGGACCTGCGCGATCCCGAGGCGCTCGACACCGTCTTCGCCGCCCTCTCCGAACGCTGGGGCGTGCTGCACGCGGCGCTGCATTCGATCGCCTTCGCGCCGAAGGACGACCTGCACGGTCGGCTGATCGACAGCAGCGCCGCCGGTTTCGCGATGGCGATGGACATCTCGTGCCACAGCTTCATCCGCATGGCGCGACTGGCCGAGCCGCTGATGCGAGGCGCCGGCGGCACGCTGTTCACGATGAGCTTCCAGGGCGCGAGCAAGGTCGTCGAGCACTACAACCTGATGGGCCCGGTGAAGGCCGCGCTGGAGGCCTCGGTGCGCTACCTGGCGCATGAACTGGGTCCGGCGGGCATCCGGGTGCACGCGATCTCGCCAGGGCCGATCGCGACGCGCGCGGCCTCGGGCCTGGAGGAATTCGACCAGCTGCTCGCGGACGCCGCCGCACGCGCGCCGGCCCACGCGCTGGCGACCATCGATGACGTCGGCTACGCGACCGCGATGCTCGCGGGCGATCACGCGCGGCTCATCACCGGCTCGACGCTCTACGTCGACGGCGGCTATCACATCATGGGGTGAGCAATGAATGCACGACTTGAAGGTGAATTCATCGCCGTCGTCAACGCGGGCTCGTCCAGCATCAAGCTGTCGATGTACTCGCTGCACGAGGACCGCCGGCTGGGCCCGCTGAGGCTCGAGTTGCGCGCGCAGGTCGACGGGATAGGCACCGCGACGCCGCATTTCGAGGCCTCGCATGCCGACGGCTCGAAAGCCGGCTCGCGCGACTGGCCCGTCGGCGAGACGCTGACGCACGAGGGCGCCCTCGATCACCTGGTCGAATTCGTCACCCACGAGTTCCCCGGCATCGAGATGCTGGGCATCGGCCACCGCGTCGTGCACGGCGGCACGGCCTTCGCGCAGCCGGTCCGGGTGACGCCGCCGGTGCTCGCCCAGCTCGAGACGCTGGTGTCCCTGGCGCCGCTGCATCAGCCGCACAACCTGGCCCCCATCCGCCGCGCCTTCTCGGCGCTGCCGGGCCTGCCGCAGGTCGCGAGTTTCGACACCGCCTTCCACCGCGGCCAGTCCGACGTCGCCGACGCTTTCGCCCTGCCCTACGCGCTGTTCGAGGCCGGCGTGCGCCGTTACGGCTTCCACGGCCTGAGCTACGAGTACATCGCGTCGCGGCTGCCGGCGCTCTCGCCGCGGCTGGCGGACGGCCGCGTCGTCGTCCTGCACCTGGGCAACGGCGCCAGCGCCTGCGCGCTGCACCGCGGCCGCAGCATCGCCAGCAGCATGGGCTTCACCGCCGTCGACGGCCTGCCCATGGGCACGCGCAGCGGCGCGGTCGACCCCGGCGTGCTGATCTATCTGATGGACGAGCAGCGCATGGACGCGCGCGAGCTCGAAACCCTGCTCTACAAGCAGTCCGGCCTGCTGGGGCTGTCCGGCATTTCCAGCGACATGCGCCAGCTGCTGGCCAGCGACGCGCCGCGGGCGCGCTTCGCGATCGATGTCTTCGTCCATCGTGTCGCCCGCGAGATCGGCGCGCTGGCGGCGGAAATGGGCGGCCTGGACGGGCTGGTCTTCACCGCCGGAATCGGCGAGCATGCCGCGGAGATCCGTCGGCGCGTGCTGTCGCGCTGTCTGTGGCTGGGGGTGTCGGTGCAGGATGCCGCCAACCGCGAGGGGCCGGCCGAGCGCCGGATCAGCACCGTCGACAGCCGGTGCGAGGCCTGGGTCATCCCCACCGACGAGGAACTCATGATGGCCCGCCACACGTTCCGGCTGCTCGCCGGGGAGGAGTGATCATGCGAACGCCCAAGCAACGTCACAGCCACGAGGAGTGGGAGAAGACCGTCGAGGACGTGGACCTGCAGATCGCCCAGCTGGCGATCATGTGCCACGTCCGGCTGCTCGATCCCGGCGTCATCGAACGCGTGCTCGACAACGACCTGCGCATCTGCGGCGACGGCCACGAGAGCGGCTTCGAGAAGCTGCGCGGCATGCTCTACCTGCACTACGAGGTCCAGGCCCGGCTGGCCGAGGAACTCGGCCCGGTGGACGCGGCCGAGGTCGTGCAGCGCGTGCGCCAGCACCTGATGGTGCGCATCGGCACGCAACTCGGGACGCTGGACGCGCCGCAGGCGCCAGGCGGCCCCGGCGGCGGTCAATAACCCCAACGGCTTGGGCCCCGCGGGCACCGGCGCTACAGTGGGCCGCATCGCCTTGCGGGCCTCCCGGGTCTCCCTCATGCGCATCGCCATCCTTTCCTTCGACGGCTTCAACGAGATCGACAGCTTCGTCCCGCTCGGACTGCTGAACCGGCTCAAGCCCTTGGGCTGGTCTGCCGAGCTGTGCGGGCCGGGGCCGTCGGTCACCTCGATGAACGGCGTGACCGTCCAGCTGAAACACCCTCTCGAATGGGCCAACGAGGCCGACGCCGTCTGGTTCGGCTCCGGCGTCTACACGCGGGCCATCGCGGAGAACTCGGCCCTGCTGGACCGGCTGCAGCTCGATCCGACGCGGCAGCTGATCGCGTCGCAATGCTCCGGTGCGCTGCTGGTGGCGCGGCTGGGGCTGCTCGGCGATGCGCCGGCCTGTACTGATTCATCCACACGTCCCTGGCTGGTCGAGGCCGGCGTGCGCGTGCTCGACGAGCCCTTCCACGCCCGCGGCCCGGTGGCGACCTCGGGCGGCTGCCTGGCGTCGCAGTACCTGTCGGCCTGGCTCATGTGGAGCAAGGCCGGCGAGTCCGCCGCGCGCGACGCGCTGACCTACGCCGCGCCGGTGGGCGAGAAGGACGAGTACGTCGAGCGCCTGCTGGCCCGCGTGCGCCCGTTCATGACCGCCGCCTGAGCGGCCCTGCGACGTCCACCACCAGGAGTCGGCGGCAGCCGGCCCCGGGGGATGCGACCTGCGGTTAAGCCCCGCCAGCGTGGGAGCAGACCCCGGGGCCGGCTGCCGCCGACGGGCGCGGTCAAAGAAGCGAGACTGCCCGATAATCGCGGGTTCGCCGCCCCAGAGCCGCCATGTCCACCGACCAGTCCCGCATCCCCGCCGAAGTGCGCCGCCGCCGCACCTTCGCCATCATTTCCCACCCTGACGCGGGCAAGACCACGCTGACGGAGAAGCTGCTGCTGTTCTCCGGCGCGATCCAGATCGCGGGGTCGGTGAAGGCGCGCAAGGCCTCGCGGCATGCGACGTCCGACTGGATGGAGATCGAGAAGCAGCGCGGCATCTCGGTGGCCTCGTCGGTGATGCAGATGGAGTACCGCGACTGCGTCATCAACCTGCTGGACACCCCCGGCCACCAGGACTTCTCCGAAGACACCTACCGCGTGCTGACCGCCGTCGACGCGGCGCTGATGGTCATCGACGCGGCCAACGGCGTCGAGCCGCAGACCCGCCGGCTGATCCAGGTCTGCCGCGCGCGCAACACGCCGATCCTGACCTTCGTCAACAAGATGGACCGCGAGGTCCAGGAACCGTTGGCGCTGATGGACGAGATCGAGCGCGAACTGGGCATGACGGTGGTCCCCTTCACCTGGCCGGTGGGCATGGGCAAGCACTTCCACGGCGTGATGGACCTGCGCCAGCAGCGCATGCGCGTCTTCGCGCCCGGCGAGGACCGCGCCGCCGGCACCGAGGAGGTGCTGCACGGCCTGGACAATCCGGCCTACGCCGAGCGCTTCGGCATGCAGTACGACAACGCGCAGGGCGAGATCGAGCTGGTCAACGAAGCCGCGCCCGCCTTCGACGAGGACGCCTTCCTCGCCGGCCAGCAGACGCCGATGTTCTTCGGCTCCGCGGTCAACAACTTCGGCGTGCAGGAAGTGCTGGACGCGCTGGTGGAACTGGCGCCCGCGCCGGCCGAGCGCGCCGCCATGCAACGCGTCGTGCAGCCGGAAGAGCCCAAGTTCACCGGCGTCGTCTTCAAGATCCAGGCCAACATGGACCCGGCGCACCGCGACCGCATCGCGTTCCTGCGCGTGGCCTCTGGCCACTTCGAGCGCGGCATGCGCCTGAAGGTCGTGCGCTCCGGCAAGGAGCTGCGTCCCAACACGGTGGTGAGCTTCCTGTCGCAGCGCCGCGAGCTGCTGGACGAAGCCTTCGCCGGCGACATCATCGGCATCCCCAACCACGGCGTGCTGCAGCTCGGCGACACGATCACCGAGGGCGAGGCCCTGCAGTACACCGGCCTGCCCTTCTTCGCGCCGGAAATGTTCCGGTCCGTGGAAGTGGCGGATCCGCTCAAGACCAAGCAGCTGCGCGAAGGCCTGCGCCAGCTCGGCGAGGAAGGCGCGATCCAGGTCTTCCGTCCCGAGGCCGGCAGCGTGCTGCTGCTGGGCGCGGTCGGCCAGCTGCAGTTCGAGGTCGTCGCGCACCGGCTGGAGCATGAGTACGGCGTCAAGGCCCGCGTCATGCCGGCGCGCTACAACGTCGCGCGCTGGGTGACCTGCGACGAGGCCGACGGCGGCGAGAAGGAACTGCGCCGCTTCATCGACCACAACGCGCACCGCGTCGCCTGGGACGCGGTGAACGCGCCGACCGTGCTGCTCGAGTACGCCGGCGAGCTCCGCGCGATGCAGGAGAACTGGCCGAAGATCAAGTTCCACGCGCTGCGCGAGCACGCGGGCCTGGTCTTCCAGAAGCAGATGGACGCCTGACGGCGTCCACGCCGTGCGTCAGTAGCCGAGCTGCCAGCTGACCAGCCACAGGCCGGTGTTGATCCCGGAGTAGCGCTCGTAGCCGGCAGTGATCGCGAGGTGCCGGCCCATCTCGAAAGCCGCGCCGACGCCGGCGGTCACGCTGGTCTTGTCGCTCGCGCTGCCGCCGTCATCACGCGACATCTTGGTCTGACCGATACCGATCCGGGCGTTCAGGCTGAGCAGCTTCGCCACCGGATAGCGGTAGACGGCGGCGATGCCAACATGCGAATCCGGATAGATGAAATCGCGGCGATGGCCGAAGGGCTTGAACGCGAGACTGCGCGTGTAGATCTCGGCGGCGTAGTTCTCGTTGAAGTAGTAGCCGAACGAATAACCGACGGACAGCTGGCTGCCATCGCGCTGGTAGGACTCATGGCTGCCGTCGACCCCCCCGACACCCACGGCGCCGTAGATCAGCGTGTCGTCGGCCGCATGCGCGGCGCCGGCCGCCATGGCCATCACGGCGGCCAGTCCGCCCCAGAACTTTTTCATTCTTTCTCCCTTGTGCTCGAGACGCCCGGACCCCCCGGGCGGCGGGGGAGAATAACGGCCGAGGTCAGGTCTTTCACGGCCCTGCCCTCTTTGGAGGGAAAGGGCTTTCCCCAACCTGATGCCGTGACCTTGTTGGCGTAATGCGACGACACCGTTGTCGGTCTGTCACCGCCCCTTCCTACACTGCCCCGATGCCCCACGAGATCCAGCCCCTGCCGGAGCGCCGTCTGTGCTGCCTCCTGCTGGCGGCGGGACTGCTGCCGGGCGCGCTGCCCGCGGCGATGGCCGTCCCGGCGGCACGCGCGCGGACAGGCCTGGGGCCCACCGGGCTGGTCGCGTTCACCGAGAACCTGCCCCCGCTGAACTACGCCGAAGGCAGCGAGGCGCGAGGCTTCAGCGCGGAGCTCCTGACACTGATGGCGGCCGAAGCCGGCATGCCCTTGCGCGTTCAGGTGCTGCCATGGCAGCGGTCGGTGCAGGAGGCGGCGCGGCGCACGGACAGCGTGCTGTTCTCGCTGACGCGCACGCCCGAACGCGAAACCCAGTACCGCTGGGTCGGGCCGATCAGCCCGCGGCGCATCCTCGTCTACCGGCTGAGCCACCGCACCGACGTGCGTCCCACCAGCCTCAGGCAGCTCAACGGCTGGCGTCTGGGCGCGTCGCGCGACTCTGCCGCGGCGAAGCAACTGATCGCCGATGGGCTGCGGCCGGAGACCGAGCTCGAGCTCGGCCTGGACGACGCCACCAACCTGCGCAAGCTCCTGGCCGGTCGCATGGACCTGATCGTGCTGCTGGACTGGGCCGCGGCCTGGCATCTGCGCGAGCTCAAGCTGCCCTACGCGACCCTGACGCCGGTCCTGCCCATGGACGTCGACAAGTCCTACTGGTACGGGCTGCCCGCGGACAGCGACCCGGCGGTGGCGCGGCGCCTGCAGGCCGCGCTGGACCGCCTCAGGCGGGATGGGCGTTACGAGCGCCTGCGGCAACACTACTTCGATTGAGCATCGCCGGACCGGCCGCGCCGGCCGACCCCGCGGCGGGCAGACAGCCCAGCGCTTCCAAGGTGCGTTCGATCGCCACATCGAACGGCGTGTGCGGCACACCGCCGTCGTGGGCCAGTTCGGCGGCGAGACGCGCCTCGCCCATGCGCAGCGGCTCGCGCCAGAGGTAACGCATCTCGGCCAGCTCGCGGAACAGCGGCACCACCGGCTGCGCCAGCCGCACCGCCCACCACGGGAAACGCGTGATCCGCGGCTGTTTGCCGGTACGCCGCTGGACGACGCGGCGGATCGCCTGCGCCATCTGGCCTCCGTCGGCATCCCAATGGCCGGCGAAGTGGAAGCGGGCGAAGGCCGGCAAGGTGTCGCAGCGCTCGATCAACGCGGCCATCGCCGTCGCCACGTCGGGCAGATAGGCCCATTGGTGGCCGACGCCATCGGTGCCCGGCTGCTGGATCCGTGTCACCGGCCGGCCCGGCGTCACGAGCCCTTGCGAGAACCAGCTGTTCGCCGCGCCCGGGCCGAAGAAATCGCCGGCCCGGAGCACGATCGCGCGGAAGTCGCCGCGTTCAGCGCCCGCCTGCAGGCGGCGCTCCATCTCGGCGCGGATCGCGCCCTTGCGCGTCAACGGGCGCTGCGGCGCGTCCTCGGTCGGATGCGGCATCGCGTCGGGTCCGAAGTTGTAGACGGTGCCGGGCAGCACGATGGTCGCGCCTTGGACCGACGCGGCGGCGATGGTGTTGTCGAGCATCGGCAGCACCAGTTCGCTCCAGCGGCGGTAGCCGGGCGGATTCACGGCGTGGACGATCACGCTGCAGCCCTCGGCGGCGCGTTGGACATCCTGGGCATCGAGCGCGTCGCCGCGCAGCCAGTGCAGGCCGTCGCGGTGTTCCGAATCGCCGGCCAGTCCGCGCTTGAGCGCCCGCACCGTCCAGCCCGCGTCGCGCAGGGCCCGTGCCACCGCGCCACCGACGCCACCGCTCGCGCCGAGCACCAGCGCCGTCCGCCGCGCCACCGCCGTCATCGCGGCCAGCACACCGATCGCGTCCATCGAGGTCATCGCATCCATCGTCAACTCCTGTTGGACCGCCCGGGTCCTGTTGGGGGAAGGCATGGGATGGATTCTGGAAAGGAGCGGCTTTCCTGGAAATTACCGAGCATCGACAGGCGGCTATACATTTCTGCATGGCTTCGAAGATTTCCGCGCAGACAACGGATAGCTCCTCCTCCGCCGACTCGGCCGGCTCATCCGCCGGCACCTCCAGTGCCGGCATCGCCTGGGAGTGGTACCGCTCCTTCCTGGGCGTGCTGCGGGAAGGCTCGCTGTCAGGGGCCGCGCGCGCGCTCGACCTGACGCAGCCGACGGTCGGCCGGCACGTGTCGGCACTGGAGACGCAGGTGGGTCAGTCGCTTTTCGTGCGGACGCCCGCGGGCCTGCTGCCGACGGAGGCGGCGCTGGCGTTGCGGCCTTACGCGGAGGCGATGGACAGCACGGCAGCCGCGCTGGAGCGCACCGCGCGCAGTCATGGCGACGGGGTGCGCGGCATCGTGCGGGTGACCGCGAGCGAGGTCATCGGTGTGGAGGTGCTGCCGCCGCTGATCGCCGAATTGCGCGAACGCCACCCGGCGCTGATCGTCGAGCTGGTGCTGAGCAACCGCGTGCAGGACCTGCTGAGACGCGAGGCCGACATCGCGATCCGCATGACGCCGCCGAAGCAGGAGCAATTGATCGCGCGGCGCGTCGGTGTGATCGAGGTCGGGCTGCATGCGCACGAGCGCTACCTGGCGCCGCACGGGACGCCCGACTCGATGAAGGCGCTGTTCGCGGAGGGGCACGCGTTGATCGGCTACGACCAGCCGGCGCCCTACGTCCGTGAGCTGGCGCGACGCTACCCGGGGATGGACCGCGAGCGCTTCACGCTGCGCGCGGACAGCGACCTCGCCCAACTCGCGCTGATCCGCGCAGGCGCGGGGCTGGGGCTGTGCCAGGTCGCGCTCGCGAAGCGCGATCCGGCCCTGCATCGCGTGCTCAAGGACGAACTCAGCATCCCGCTGGAGACCTGGGTCACGATGCACGAGGACCTGCGGGACAGTCCGCGGTGCCGGGCGGTGTTCGATGTGCTGGTGGCCGGCCTCGAACGTCATGTCGAGGCCGGCGGCTCCGCCCTCAGCTGATCACGGCTTGATGCTGTAGTTCGCCGGCACCCAGCGGTAGCCCTTGCCGTCCGCGGCCACGTGGCCGAGGCCCGGGAAGGACACGTGCGCGATCGCGACCCAGTAGCCGTTCTTCGCCGCGTCCGCATAGGCCTTCTGGCGCTGCGGCATCGCCTGCTTCGAGTCGGTGTCGAAGTTGATCGTGACCGACGGATCCGGGAACTGCACCGCCGCGACGTGCATCAGGTCGCCCCACACCGCCAGCTTCTGGCCCTGGCTCTCCACCATGTAGACGGTGTGCCCCGGCGTGTGGCCGTAGGCCGCGTGCGTGCGGATGCCCGGCACCAGCTCGGTCTCGCCACTGAACGTCTTCAGGCGGCCCGCATCCTGGTACGGCTTCAGCGCCGCGATCGCCGCGGCGAAGAAGTCCTTGTGCGCCGGATCCTTGGCCACGTTGTCGGCGTTCAGCCAGAACCCCGCCTCCTGCTGGTCCATCCGGACCACGGCATTCGGGAACACCGCCTGTCCGTCCTTCGTCAGGCCCGCCGCATGGTCCGAATGCAGGTGGGTGATGTAGATCTCGTCGACCTGCTCCGGCTGGTAGCCCGCCGCCTTCAGGTTGGTCAGCAGCTTGCCCGTCGTCGGACCGAACGCGCCGTTGGCGCCCGTGTCGATCAGCACCAGCTTGGTGCCGGTGTTGATCAGGTAGCCGTTGATCGAGGTCTCGACCGGCGGCTTGAGATAGTTCTTGCCCAGCGCCTTCACCACCGTGCCGGGCTTGGCCTTGTCCATCAGCTGGTCGACCGGCAGATCGACCGTGCCGTCGCTCAACGCGGTGATCTCGAAGTCGCCGAGCATCAGCCGGTAGTAGCCCGGCGCCTGCGTCTTCACCTGCGGCGCGGCGGCCTGCACGCCGGCGGCGGCCAGTGCGAGCGCCAGTCCCAGCGCGGCGAATTTTCCGGAACGGATCATGGGGAATCTCCTGTGCATGTGATGCGTGTGTAAGGCGTGATGAGTGTGTGCCAAGCCATGCGTGCGTTGGTGGAACCGCTGTGTTCGAGCTGGCGCGCAGCATAGCCACGCCGCGCGCCGGCCGCCCTCCCCGTTCGGAAGAAGCACCCTTCTCCCGCAGGAGATTCCGGTGACACACGCTCGTCAGGCGCGCGTTGTGGCATGTCCTGGCCCCTGCGCGTCAGCCTCGTGCAAGACGCGTGCGGCGTCATGTGAAGGCCCGAGGGTTAGCCCTTGCGCAATGCTGCGTAAAGGGTTTTACGCTGTCTACGGGACCCGCCAGGGCCCTAAATTCCTGGCTCCACTACAGAGGCACCGGACCACCGGTGCCCACCCTTGCGCCGATGAGCAACCTCATCCTGGAGACACGCAAACTGACCAAGGAGTTCAAGGGCTTCACCGCCGTGGACTCGGTCGACCTGCAAGTGCAGCGCGGGCATATCCACGCGCTGATCGGCCCCAACGGCGCCGGCAAGACCACCTGCTTCAACCTGCTCACCAAGTTCCTGACGCCGACCCGCGGCCAGATCCTCTTCAACGGCGTCGACATCACCGGCGAGAAGCCCGCGCAGATCGCGCGCCGCGGTGTGATCCGCTCGTTCCAGATCAGCGCGGTGTTCCCGCACCTGACGGTGCTGGAGAACGTCCGCATCGGCCTGCAGCGCTTCACGGGCACCAGCTACCACTTCTGGAAGGGCCTCGGCGGTCTGTCGAAGCTGGACGGCCGCGCGCTGGAACTGCTGGAACTCGTCGACCTGCGCGACATGGCCGCGCTGCGCGCCGCCGACCTGCCCTACGGCCGCAAGCGCGCGCTGGAGATCGCCACGACCATGGCGATGGAACCCGAACTGATGCTGCTGGACGAGCCCACGCAGGGCATGGGCCACGAGGACGTGGACCGTGTCACCGCGCTGATCAAGCGCGTCGCCGAAGGACGCACCGTGCTGATGGTGGAACACAACATGAAGGTGATCAGCAGCATCGCCGACCGCATCACCGTGCTGGCCCGCGGCGCCGTGCTGGCCGAGGGCGACTACGCCGCCGTATCGAAACACCCGCGCGTGCTGGAGGCCTACATGGGCTCCGAGGCCACCGAGCTCCAGGGAGCGCATTGATGGCGTACGCGCTCGAGATCAAGGGACTTCAAGCCTGGTACGGCGAGAGCCACATCCTGCACGGCATCGACCTGGCGATCCCGCAGGGTCAGGTCTTGACGCTGCTGGGCCGCAACGGCGCCGGCCGCACGACGACGCTGCGCGCCATCATGGGCCTGACCGACCGCCGCAGCGGCTCGATCAAGGTCCACGGCCAGGAGAGCGTGACACTGCCGACACACCGCATCGCGCGACTCGGCCTGGGTTACTGCCCGGAGGAGCGCGGCATCTTCGCGTCGCTGAGCACGGAGGAGAACCTGCGCCTGCCGCCGGTGTTCAAGAGCGGCCGCGGCAAGGTCATGTCCGAGGACGAGATCTACGCGATGTTCCCCAACCTCTCCGAGCGACGCCACAGCCCGGGCACACGGCTGTCCGGTGGCGAGCAGCAGATGCTGGCCGTGGCCCGCATCCTGCGCACCGGCGCCGACATCCTGCTGCTGGACGAGATCTCCGAGGGGTTGGCCCCGGTCATCGTCCAGGCGCTGGCCCGCATGATCACCGCGCTGAAGGCGCAGGGCTTCACCATCGTGATGGTGGAGCAGAACTTCCGGTTCGCCGCGCCGCTGGCGGACCACTTCGTCGTGATGGAACACGGCCAGGTGGTCGAGTCCTTCAGCGCCGCGCAGCTGGACAGCAAACGCGCGCTGCTCGACGAACTGCTGAGCGTGTGACGGACGCGCACCGCCGTCACGCACGACCCCGACATCCGATATCTGGACACCGACATTCCGAGCTTCGAGTCTGAAACCCGCATGGGCCCATTGAGGCCGTTAGAACAAGGAGACAAGCGATGAAGACGACCCTCAAAACCGTTGCCCTGGCCTCGGTGCTGGCCTGCGGCAGCCTGAGCGCGCAGGCGCAGATTTCCGGCGACACCGTCAAGATCGGCATCATCACCGACATGTCCAGCGTCTACGCGGACATCGACGGCGCCGGCGGCGTGGAGGCGATCCGCATGGCCATCGCCGATGCGAAGGGCATGGCCGCCGGCAAGAAGATCGAGCTGGTCTTCGCCGACCATCAGAACAAGGCCGACGTCGCCGCCTCCAAGGCGCGCGAGTGGTTCGACACGCAAGGCCTGGACCTGCTGATCGGCGGCACCAACTCCGGCACCAGCCTGGCGATGGCCAAGGTCGCGGCGGAGAAGAAGAAGCCCTTCATCTCGATCGGCGCCGGCACCTCGCGCCTGACCAACGAGGAATGCACGCCCTACACCATCCACTACGCCTACGACACGGTGGCCCTGGCCAACGGCACGGGCGCGGCGGTGACCAAGTCGGGCGGCAAGACCTGGTTCTTCCTGACGGCGGACTACGCCTTCGGCACCTCGCTGCAGGCCGACACCTCGGCGGTGGTGGCGAAGTCCGGCGGCCAGGTGCTGGGCGCGGTGAAACATCCGCTGAACGCCAGCGACTTCTCCTCCTTCCTGCTGCAGGCGCAGAGTTCCAAGGCGCAGATCCTGGGCCTGGCCAACGCAGGCGGCGACACCATCAACGCGGTGAAGGCGGCCAACGAGTTCGGCATCACCAAGACGATGAAGCTGGCCGGTCTGCTGATGTTCATCAACGACGTGCACTCGCTGGGCCTGAAGACCACCGAAGGCATGTACCTGACCGACAGCTGGTACTGGAACCAGAGCCCCGAGGCGCGCGCCTGGGCGCGCCGCTTCTTCGAGAAGATGAAGCGCATGCCCTCCTCGCTGCAGGCGGCGGACTACTCGGCGGTGTCGCATTACCTGAAGGCGGTCGAGGCGATCAAGTCCGACGACGGCGACAAGGTCGTCGCGCAGATGAAGGCCACGCCGATCAACGACTTCTACACCAAGGGCTCCATCCGCAAGGAAGACGGCCGCGGCGTGCACGACATGTTCCTGCTGCAGGTGAAGTCGCAGAAGGAGTCCACCGAGCCGTGGGACTACTTCAAGGTCGTGACCCGCATCGCGGGCGACGACGCGTTCACCAAGCTGGCCGACTCGAAGTGCCCGCTGGTCAAGAAGTGAGCTGAGGCCGGAGACACCGCATGACCGACTTCTTTGGCGTCCCGTTGCCGGCGCTGCTCGGCCAGCTCCTGCTGGGGCTGGTGAACGGGTCCTTCTACGCGATGCTGTCGCTCGGGCTTGCGGTGATCTTCGGCATGCTGAACATCATCAACTTCGCCCACGGCGCGCTCTACATGATGGGCGCGTTCCTGGCGTGGATGGGGCTGGAGTACTTCGGCATCAACTACTGGGCGATGCTGCTGATCGCGCCGCTGATCGTGGGCGTGTTCGGGCTGGTGATCGAGCGGCTGCTGCTGCAGTGGCTCTACAAGCTGGACCACCTCTACGGCCTGCTGCTGACCTTCGGGCTGACGCTGGTGATCGAGGGCGTGTTCCGCTCCTTCTTCGGCGTCGGCGGGCAGCCGTACTCGGCGCCGGAGGCGCTGTCGGGCGCGACCAACCTGGGCTTCATGATCCTGCCGAACTACCGGGCGTGGGTGGTGGTGGCCTCGCTCGTGGTGTGCCTGGGCGTGTGGGTGCTGATCGAGAAGACTTCGCTGGGCGCGACGCTGCGCGCCGGCACCGAGAACCCGAAGCTGGTGCAGGCCTTCGGCGTGAACGTGCCGCGGCTGGTGACGCTGACCTACGCGGGCGGCGTGGCGCTGGCGGGCTTCGCCGGCGTGCTGGCCGCGCCCATCCTGCAGGTGAATTCGCTGATGGGCTCCAACCTGATCATCGTGGTCTTCGCGGTGGTGGTGATCGGCGGCATGGGCTCGATCCTCGGATCGATCCTGACCGGCCTGGGGCTGGGCGTCGTCGAGGGCCTGACCAAGGTTTTCTATCCGGAGGCGTCCAACACGGTGGTGTTCGTCGTCATGGCCCTGGTCCTGCTGGTGCGTCCCGCCGGCCTGTTCGGCAAAGAGAAATGAACAAGAAACCGCTGGGCTACGTGGCCCTGTTCATCGCCATCGCGCTGCTGCCCTTCCTGGGCGTGTATCCGATCTTCGCGATGAAGGTGATGTGCTACGCGCTGTTCGCGTGCGCCTTCAATCTGCTGATCGGCTTCACGGGGCTGCTGAGCTTCGGCCACGCGGCCTTCCTCGGCGCCGCGGCGTATGCGGCGGGTCACGCGATGAAGGTCTGGGGCTTCCCGCCGCTGATCGGCATCGCGTTCGGCACGCTGATGGCGGCGCTGGCGGGGCTGGTGTTCGGGCTGCTGGCGATCCGGCGATCGGGGATCTACTTCTCCATGATCACGCTGGCGCTGGCGCAGATGCTGTTCTTCTACTTCCTGCAGGCGCCGTTCACCGGCGGCGAGGACGGCCTGCAGTCGGTGCCGCGCGGCACCTTGCTGGGCATCAACCTGGAGAACGACAGTGCGCTGTACTACCTGGTGCTGGCGATCTTCGTCTTCGGCTTCTGGCTGATCTACCGGACGGTGCATTCGCCCTTCGGGCAGGTGCTGACCTCGATCCGCGAGAACGAGGCCCGCGCGACCTCGCTGGGCTACGACGCGGCGCGCTTCAAGCTGATGGCCTTCGTGCTGTCGGCGGCGCTGGCCGGTCTGGCGGGCGCGACCAAGACGCTGGTGCTGGGCTTCGCGACGCTGACCGACGCGATCTGGACCACGTCCGGCCTGGTGATCCTGATGACGCTGGTGGGCGGTATGGGGACGATGGTGGGACCGATCGTCGGAGCGCTGGTGATCATCGCCCTGGAGAACAAGATCGGCGACCTGGGCCAGTGGCTGGCCAACCTGACCGGCATCCAGTGGTTCACCGGCCTGGGCGAATCGGTCAGCCTGGTCACGGGGTTGATCTTCATCGTCTGCGTGCTGGCGTTCCGGCGTGGGCTGGTGGGTGAGGCGGGCGCTTTGGTGGAGCGGCTCAGGAAGCGGGCCTGACGCCTGGACCGAACACCTTGATGAACGCCTTGTGCTTTGCAGCCCGCCAGGTGACCGGGAGGTCGCCGTTACGTTCCAGGGCTTCGTAGATCTCCCGCACGAGATCGTTGTCGATCATTTTTGCGGTGCGCAGTTTGGCCAACAACTCATGGCCGTGCATGACCTCGATCTCGAACGTCGCAGCCAGATCGTGCATGGCCAAATCGTCAGTGACGATAGCGGCACCATGGACCTGACCAAACGCTAGCACCCGGCAGTCGACCGGGCTGGGCGGCGTTCGCCCCTTGGACGTGAAGCTCAAGACTTCTTCGACCACCCAGTCATGGAGGAACTTGGCCGCGACGTCGAGTTCCTGCTGGCCCTGCCTGTTCAGCCGGATAGCCTGCGACAAGCGCTCCGCGGCGGCCCCTTCATCTGTCGAAAACCAAGGAAAGAGATGGCGCAAGCGACCGCTGCGCAGAACCTCGTTCTCGACGTCGGGCAAGATGGTCAAGACATATTGTTTCTGTCCGAATGCGATGCCGAGCAGCGGCTTTACCCGACGCGCAAGACGAAGGTACGCGCAGGTATCGAGCAGCAGCCGCGTCAACGGAGTTCACCTCATCAGAGCCGCGTGGAGAGAGGTCGCATCGGCCAACGGTAGATCGAGGATCTGCTGCAGATACGCAGCCCCGATGTCCTGACCTTTCAACATCCGTTGCAACGACGGGAAAAACTCGCTGCGAAAGACGTTCTGCGCTGCCGCCAAGTAGGCAGATGCGTCCGGCGGCGCCGTACCGAAAAGGTCCTGCGCCACTGTCGTGCCTCGTATCGCGCTGCGGACGGCATGAATGTCGATCGCCTCATTCAGAACGAGCGGCTTCAAAGCGTGTGCCTCCGCATAAGCCTGGACTTGGCGATAGACAGTGAACAGCGAGATCTCGTGCTCCGCGGCGTGGCGCCTCAAGGTGGCGACGATTTCCAGTTTGCGTCGGCTGCTGGCGGCCTCCCTCCACGCCTTCTCGGCAAGGGCCTGCGGGAACAGCAGCGCCCCGGCAAATGCGTCGGCGAAGTCCTCACCCTCGTCGGTGCCTGCCAACGGCGGCGTGTAGACATGGGCAAGTTCATGTGCCATCCAGAACTTGAAGTCCTCGATCCGCGCGTCGAGATTCAGATAGATGAAAGTCACGCGCGTGGCTGGCAGCAGGATGTGCAGCGCGTTTTCGTGACGACTCTTCTCGCCCCACAGCACTGGCACGATAAAGGCGTCATTCGCAGCGAATTCGCTGATCAGCACCGAATACGCCAATCGGGCGTCCTGGCCGATTCCCAGCTTGGCGCGCGTCTGGGTGACTGCCCTTTGCAGGTCCGCATAGCCAACGCTCGGATTTGGCAACTCCGTCCGGAGCGCCCTGAGTTCAGGCAGCGAAGGCACGAGCGCCCGCAACAGTTTGCCCCGCGTCACTGCAGCGTCGACATGTTGTTGCGTGGTTTTCGTCGCTGCCCGTTTGCGGAAGGCAACCACCGGGCGATCAGGATCGTCGGCGTGTACCAGTTGCCCCAGCGACAATCGCAGCGTCGTCGCGAGCTTCAGCAACTTGTCCGGCCGCGGCAACCCCTCACCCTTGAGCCACAACGTTACCGCCTGGGCAGACACCCCCAAGGCTTCAGCGAGTTGCTTCTGCGTCCACCCTTTTTGCGCGAGTGCGGCTTTGATGTTCTCGCTGTGGACAACCTTGTGCATAGACGGTGGATTATCGGTGAACAGTTTTTCCCGATCAAGTTTTTTCAAGTTTTGAAGTCTATGCGTGGTCATGTGGCGCTGCGACGATGCTCGTGAAATCGAGCCTTAAGTCGATAAGGCTTGATTTCACGAGCATGGCGGAGCGCAGACGGACTCACTTCGACCTACGACTAGAGAGCTGGCCAGGCGGCGCGACAATGCGCGCCATGACCTCCGCAGCCCCCGCTCCCGCCGCGCCGTCGCGTCTGTCGCTCTATCTGAACCTGATCCGCTGGGATCGACCGACCGGTACTTACCTGCTGCTGTGGCCGACGCTGGCCGCACTGTGGATGGCCGCCGACCGCTGGCCGGGCTGGCACCTGCTGCTGGTCTTCACGATCGGCACCTTCCTGATGCGCAGCGCGGGCTGCGCCGTCAACGACGTCGCCGACCGCGACTTCGACAAGCACGTCAAGCGCACCGCCCAGCGACCGGTGACCTCGGGACTGATTTCGGTGAAGCAGGCCCTCGTGCTCGGGGCGGTGCTGGCGCTGATCGCCTTCGCGCTCGTGCTGACGACCAACCCGCCGACGATCCTGCTGTCGTTCGCCGCGCTGGCGGTGACCATCCTCTACCCGTTCACCAAGCGCTGGGTCTCGATGCCGCAGGCGGTGCTCGGCGTGGCGTTCTCGTTCGGGATCCCGATGGCGTTCTCCGCGGCGCTCGGCGGTCGCGAGTGGAGCCTGCAGGCCATCGCCGACTCGGTCCCGCTGGCCGCGTGGGGGCTGCTGGTCGCCAACCTGTTCTGGGTGCTGGCCTACGACACCGAGTACGCGATGGTCGACCGCGACGACGACATCCGCATCGGCATCAAGACCTCCGCGCTGACGCTGGGACGCTTCGACGTCATCGGCGTGATGGCGTTCTATGTCGCATCCCTCGCGCTGTGGGCCGTGCTGGGCTTGCGCCTGGGCATGGGCCACTGGTTCCTGGCCGGTCTCGCGGCCGCGGCGGCGCAGGTCGTCTGGCACTACACGCTGATCAAGGACCGCAGCCGCGAGGGCTGTTTCAAGGCCTTCCGCGAGAACCACTGGGTCGGCTTCGCGATCTTCGCGGGGACGGTGGTGGATCTGGCGTTGCGTTGAGCCGTCCGGCTCAGGACAGCCACTGCACGATCACGTCCGGATGCAGCGGCCATCCCGCGAGCCCTGCCACGCCCATCAGCACGCCGAAGACCGTCGGCACCATCGCCGCCGCGTACAGCCACCACAGCTGCGTCAACGCGGTCACCGCCAGCATCGCGATCGCGATGGCGAGCAGCGCATCGGACAGGTCGAACTGGTCATCCCGGTAGTTGAGCGCGTCGTAGCGCTGCTGGTCGGCTTCGGCCTGCTTGCGCAACTCGTCCTTCTTGGCGGCCTGGTCCGCGGCGAGTGTCTCGTAGTGCGTGATCGCCGCCCGGTAGCCGTCGGCAGCCGAGGCCGGCGCACCGATCGCCTGCAGCTTCAGCTGCGTCAGCGCGGCCTTGGCGACTTCCTCCCGCGCGTTGCGCGCCTGGTAGAAGGACCAGTGGTCGATCTTGTCCGCCTGCGCCTGCTGCATGCCCTGCCCGATGTTGTCGTCCTTGATCTTGCAGATGCCCATGAAGGTCGCCAGCAGCGCGACGGTCAGCGCGACCGCCACGTTCAGGCGCGATTGCGGCGTCGGCGTCTCGGAACGCTCGTTGGCTTGGCGGGCGGTCTCGATCAGTTCGTCGGGGTCGATGTCCATCGGCGGCAGGGTGTTCAGGAAGGGCCGCGGCAGCATACCGAGCGAAGCTGAGCGGGACCTGTACGCCCGCTTAGCCGGCGCTTAGCTGGCCCTTAGCTGGCCCTTGGCCGACGCCTGGCCGCCGTCCGGCGTCCGGCGTCCGCTCAGAGCCGGTCGACCCGTGCGAGCGCCGCCACCAGATCCGACTGCGTCAGGATGCCCACCAGCCGCGCCTCCTCACCGACGATGGGGATGTGGTGGTGGCCGGTCGCCGCGAACAGCGGCACCAGGTCCGCCAGGGGCCGGTCCGCGCTGGCCACGCGCACCTGCCGGCTCATGATCTGCCCGACGACCTCCGCCTTGTCGCTGTGGGTCGCCGGCGTCGGACGGATCAGGTGACGCAGGCGCGTCGCCCAGTCGTCGTGCACATCCAGCGAGGCGCCCCGCATGAAGTCCGCCAGCGTCACGATGCCGACCACGCGCCGCGCGCGGTCCACCACGGGCAACGCCTTGATGTGATGTGCCCGCAGCAGCGACCAGGCCTCCTGCAGCGGCGTGCCCCACTCGACCGTCTTCACGTCGCGCGACATCACGTCGGCGCAGCGCAGCGTCGTCATCCGGCGCCGCGCGGCCAGCAGGCCGGCTTCGTCGACGATCGCCTGCAGGTCGTCGCGGGGAATGTCCAGCACCTGGTTGTAGTGCGCCAGGACCGTGTCCAGGTCGGCGCCGCTGAACGCGGGCGATTCGCCCGCGGTCCCGCCCACGCCTTCCGTCGGACCGCTGGTCTGTGGCGCAACGGACAGCGCGGTCTGCGGGTGCGGGTATCTGCGCCCGGTGACGCCGTTGTAGGCCATGCCGGCGAGCACCATCAGCACCGAGTTCAACAGCACGGGGTCCAGCGCGAAGTGCCAGTCGTGCACGCCGCTGAGCACCATCAGCAAGGCCGCGGCACCGCCGGGCGGATGCAGGCAGCGCAGCAGGAACATCAGACCGATCGCCCCGCCGACGGCGATCGCCGCCGCCAGTTCCGACGTGCCGCCGAACAGGTGCGCGCAGGCGATGCCGACCAGTGCCGACGCCGTGTTGCCCATGATCACCGCCCACGGCTGGGCCAACGGACTGGCGGGAACGCCGAACACCAGCACGGCGCTTGCGCCCAGCGGGGCCACCAGCCACGGCACGCCCGGAGCATGGCGCGACAGCCATTCGGTCAGCACGCCGGTCAGCAGCAGGCCCGCGATCGCGCCGGCCACCACGCGCAGCCGCTCGCGTGCGTCGACGCGCATCGGCGCCGGTCGGAACGCCTGCAGCCAATGGCGGAATCGATTCATCACCGGCGCGGCCTCGACTTGCGTCGCAACGGTCCGGGATCGCGCTGCGCGACGCCGGGCACGAACATCTCCATCACCCGCAGCTGCTGCCCGTACCGGGTGAAGACGGAGTTCCGCGACCACTGCATCTGCGCGGGCGCCTCGGTCCCGGTGGCTGCCAGCCATTGGCGCTGCATCTGGTGATGCGTCGCGCCATGGCGCGTCACGCGCCGCGGTTGCAGCTCACTGCGATGGATGCGGGGATCGTCGTAGAGCAGATGGCCGAGCGGCCGACTGCCCAGTCCCTTCAAGGCCTTCCAGGGGCCAGCCACCGCGTGACCATGCACCGCCGAGCGGGCCCACACCAGCGGCTGTCCGTCGACGCGCAGCAGCACCTCGCGCACGAGCGTCAGGCCGCGCTTCGGCAGCCCGAGCGCGGCGCGCTCCTGCGGCCGCAGTGGCGCGGTGGTCTGGCGCAGCACCTGCACCTCATAGCGGCGGCCGGTCGCGGCCAGACGCTTGCTCAGCGAGCCCGGCGCGCGCAGCCACGCGCGCAAGCCCCAGCGATCGGCGATCCCCATGGATGGAAGCGGTTCTCAGATATCAGGCAGTTGGCGACAGGCAGGCGGCGCACTGGTCATCGGTCTCGGACGCGGCGGCATTCAAGCGCGGCCGAACTCGTCGCCCAACTCGCCGGCACGCCGGTGCGCGGCCTTCACGGCGCGCTCGACCGCCTCGCCGACGCCGTCGGCCTGCAGGCTGGTGATCGCCGCGTATGTGGTGCCGCCCTTGGACGTCACCTTCTCGCGCAGCATGGTCGGCGAGTCGTCCGACTGCAGCGCCAGCGCCGCGGCGCCGCCGCAGGTGGCCAGCGCGAGTTCGCGCGCCTTGGCCTCGTCCAGGCCAAGCGCGCGCGCGGCGGCGACCATGTGTTCGACCAGGAAGAAGAAGTAGGCCGGTCCCGAACCCGACAGCGCGGTGACGGTGTCGAGATCGCCCTCGTTGTCCACCCACACCGTGCGGCCGGTCGGCTGCAGCAGTTGCCCGACCAGCGCGCGATCGTCGATGGTGACGGCCTCGCTGGCGAAGAGGCCGGTGATGCCCTGCCCGATCAACGCCGGCGTGTTGGGCATGCCGCGCACGACACGCGACGCGCCGGTCGCACGCGCGATCGCATCACTGCGCAGACCGGCCATCACCGACAGCTGCAGCGCGTTGCCGACATGCGGCGCCACGGGAACGGCGGCTTCCTGGAACAGCTGCGGCTTGACCGCCCAGACGACCGCGCGAGCCCGCGCCAGCGATGCATCCGCCGCCGCGAGCGGCCGGAGGTCGAAGTCGGCGGCGAGACGCTCGCGCTGCGCCTCGAAAGGCTCGACCACCAGCAGGTCCTCGGCCGGGAAACCAGCCCGGCGCAGGCCGCCGACGATGGCGCTGGCCATGTTGCCTCCGCCGATGAATGCGATGCAGGGATTCATGGGCGGGCAGTTTAGCCCTGCGTTCACCGGGGAAGCGGAGCGTCGGGCGCGTTCAACGCACTCGAGGCATCGACGCGCAGAGCTCGCCCAGCGTCGCGATCGCGCGCCGTTGCGCCTCGTCCATCGGATTGCCCGCGTTGATGCGGATGAAGTTGTCGAAGCGCTCGGAGTTCGAGTACATCAGCCCAGGCCCGAGCCGGATGCCCTTCTCCAGCGCGGCGTCGAACAGCGCCAGCGAGGACAGCCCCTCGGGCAGCTCGACCCACAGGCTGGGTCCACCCGGCGGCAGGCTGAGCCGCGTGCCGGCCGGCAGTTCGTCGGACAGCGCCGTCACCATCTGCTCGCGCTGCGTCGCGAGCTTGGACCGCAGCACGCGCAGGTGGCGTTCGATCTGGCCGCCGGCCAGGAACTCGGCCAGGATGGCCTGGCCGAGCATCTCGTTGGGCCGGCTCTGCGCGTATTTGAGGATCTCCACGCGCGGCTGCCAGCGCCCCGCCGCGATCCAGCCCACGCGCATGCCGGGCGCCAGCGTCTTGTGCAGCGACGAACAGAAGATCACCCGCCCCGTCGTGTCCCAGGACTTGATGGCGCGCTGCGGTGTCTCGCACAGCAGCGCGTAGGTGTCGTCTTCGATCAGCGCGAGATCGCGGGCCTCGCAGACTGCCAGCAGCGCCTGCTTCGCCTCGTCGGGCATCACCGCACCGAGCGGGTTCTGCAGGTTGGGCACGACGACCACGGCCTTGAGCCGGGGCTCATTCATCGCGGCAGCCTCGAAAGCCTCGACGGACAGGCCGGTGTGCGGACTGGTCGGGATCTCCAGCGCGCGCAGGCCGATGCTTTCCAGCAGTTGCAGCAGGCCGTAATAGGTGGGTGATTCGACGGCCACCGCGTCGCCAGGGGTCGTCACCGCGCGCAGCGCGATGCCGAGGGCTTCGGTACAGCCGTGCGTGATGACGAGCTGCGACGGATCGAGCTGGATCTGCGCGTTCAGCGCCAGACGCGACAGCCCCTGGCGTAGCGCGAGCAGGCCTTGCGGATCAGGCTGGGTGCCGAGGATCTCGGGCCGGCGACGCAGCAGCCGCTGGCCGTGCAGCGCCAGCGCGCGCGTCGGATACAGCGAGGGATGCGCGCACGCGCCGGAGAGATTGACCTCCGGCTTGGCAGCGATGCCGCGGGTGAGGATCTCGGAGATGCGCTCGTGCACGCCGACGAAACGCGCGGGATCGGCCTGCGTCTGGCGCGGCTCGGCGGCTCGCGCCAACCGGTTCGGGCGCGGCGGCCGCACGAAATAGCCGGCGCGCTGGCGGGCCTGCAGCAGGCCCTGGCTTTCGAGCAGCCGGCAGGCCTGCAACGCGGTGCTCAGGCTCACGCGATGCAGGCCCATCAGCGTGCGCACCGATGGCATCCGGCTTCCCGGCGGCATCGTGCCGGCGGCGATGGCCTGGCGGTAATGCGCGGCGACCTGCGCGTACAGAGGGTCCGAGGCATCCATGCCGGCGATTCTGCGCTCGCAAGCTCACGCGACACCGGAACAGCCGGAGCGCCATCGATACGGAACAGGCCGGCGGCAATCGCTGTTACGCAGAACAAAGGGCGCCGCTGTGCCTGTCACGCCGGGCCGCCCATGGGAACACTGGACACCCATCCCATCGAGGCGCCTTCGGGCGAAGCCGTCATGTTCCTCGCCGCCGTCCTGCGATCCTTGCCCCTCCCCTGGCCGTGGCAGGCCAGGTCCGCGCAAGCCACGCCCACCCGCGTGCTGCAGCCTTCGGCGGCACCGCAGGAACACCGTCTGGTCGCCGGTCAGTCGCTGATGCTGAAGCTCGCACGAGGCACCGTGATGCACGTGCAGGGCGGCGTCGTCGACGTCGAGGACGCGCCCGCGCTGTGGGCCGACCACTGCTGGCCGCAGCCGCGGCGCTTCAGGAGCAGCGAGGTCTGGGTCGTGCCACGCACCGGCTGGTGGCGGCTGGAGGGCCGGGTCTCGCGCGACCCGGCCTGCCGGATCAGTGCACGCCCGCCAGCAGCGCGGCGTTCCCGCCGGCCGCCGCCGTATTGATCGTCAGGGTCTGCTCCGCGACGAGGCGGTAGAGCTGGCGCACATCGGCCAGTTCGACCATCGGCACGACCGGCAGGATCGCGCCATCGCGGCCCGCCAGTTCGCGCTGCACCGGCACCTGCAGCGTCGCCGACGCGATCACGCCCGCCAGGCGCGTCGCGCGCAGCACCGCGCCGAGCTGGTCCGCCGGCAGCAGCTGCATGGCCGCCGCCGTCACGCCGCCACGCATCAGCGCCGTGCGCAGCTCCACGGCCACATCGCCGCCGCCCACGACCGCGACCGCGTTGCCCGCCACCAGCGCCGCGCCCAGGGCGCGTGCCAGCTCCTCCGGCGACGCGCCCTGCGCCAGCACCGCGATCACGCCGCGGCCGTGCAGGCGCAGTTCGTTGCTCTCGCCGGTCGGGCCGGGCAGCTTCACGTCGACCAGCGCGCGCCGCGCGCCGGCGGCCAGGGTGCGCCATGCACCGGCGACCACCGGCGCCTGGCCGGCCGCGGAACGCTCCAGCGCCGTGGCGCGCTCATCGACCGGACGTTCCGCCCAGGCCTCGTGCGCAGTGAACAGCGGCGACAGGTCGGCGCCCGCGCCGGTCGTCGACAGCGCCGGCGCCTCGGCCGAGGCTTCGACCTTCGGCTGCGCGACGAAGCGCAGCAGGTAGTGCGGACCGCCCGCCTTCGGGCCGGTACCGGACATGCCTTCGCCGCCGAACGGCTGCACGCCGACGACCGCGCCGATGATGTTGCGGTTCACGTAGACGTTGCCGATGCGGGCTTCCGACGCGAGTCGCAGCGCCCGGCTGTCGATGCGGGTCTGGATGCCCAGCGTCAGGCCGTAACCCAGCGCGTTGATCTCGCGCACGACGCCGTCGACATCGCCGCTCCAGCGCACCACGTGCAGCACCGGGCCGAAGATCTCCTTCTTCAGCGAGGCGATCGTCGCCAACTCGACCGCCACCGGCGGCAGCAGGCGCGGGCAGGCATCGGCGGGCACGGCCTCGGCGATCAGCGTCGCTTCGCGCTTGAGGCGCTGGACGTCCTTGGACACGCCCTCGAAGGCTTCGTCGTCGATCAGCGGGCCGACGTCGGTCGCGAGGTCCGCGGTGTCGCCGACACGCAGTTCCTTGACCGCGCCGCGCAGCATCTCGATGACGCCGTCGGCGACCGCCTCGTGCACCGCCAGCAGTCGGAGCGCGGAGCAGCGCTGACCCGCGCTGCGGAAGGCCGATTGCACGACGGCATCGATGACCTGCTCCGGCAGCGCCGTCGAGTCCACGATCATCGCGTTCAAACCGCCGGTCTCGGCGATCAGCGGCAGCGCAGCGGCGCCAGGCTTGGCCGCCAGCTGGCGGTTGATGATCTGCGCCACCTGCGTGGAGCCGGTGAAGCACACGCCCGCCGTCTGCGGCGCAGCCACGAGGCGCGCGCCGACGGTTTCGCCGCGGCCGTGCACGAGTCGCACCGCATCGACGGGAACGCCCGCCGCATGCAGCAGCGCGACGCATTCGCGGGCGACGGCCGGCGTCTGCTCCGCGGGCTTCGCAGCGACCGCGTTGCCGGCGGCCAGCGCCGCAACCACCTGGCCGGCGAAGATCGCCAGCGGGAAGTTCCACGGCGAGATGCAGACGAACACACCGCGTCCGTTCAGCGCGACGCCGTCGACGGCCAGGCGTTCGGCTTCGTCGGCGTAGTAGCGCAGGAAGTCGATGGCCTCGCGCACTTCGCTGATCGCGTCGCCCAGGCTCTTGTAGGCCTCCTTGACCAACAGCGCGCAGTACTGCGGCAACTGGGCTTGCATCGCATCGGCGGCGCGTCGCAACACGGCGGCGCGCTCGGCCACCGGCGTCGCGTTCCAGCCGGCGAAGCCGCCTTGCAGGCGGGTCATCACGGCGTCGACCTCTTCCGGCGACGCCTCGACCATCACCGGCACCGTGCCTGTCGCCAACGCGTCCAGCAAGACCTGGCGCTGCTCCGGCACCGCGAGGTCCAGGCCCGACGAGTTGCCGCGGCCACGGCCCGCCGCGTCGCGGTACAGGTCGATCGGCAGCGGCAGCGAGGCTTCATCGCGGATTTCGGTCATCGGCGAGGCCAGCAGCTCTTCCGGCGCCACGGTCGGATCGGCCAGCTGGTGCACGAAGGACGAGTTGGCGCCGTTCTCCAGCAGGCGGCGCACCAGGTAGGCGAGCAGATCGCGGTGCTCGCCCACCGGGGCGTAGACGCGGCAGGGGATGGAGCCGTCCTTCAGCACTTCGCGATAGACGCCCTCGCCCATGCCGTGCAGGCGTTGCATCTCGAACTTCGCGCCCAGCGAGCGCGCCATCTGCAGGATGGCGGCGATGGTGCCGGCGTTGTGGCTCGCGAACTGCGGATAGATGACGTCGTGATGCCGCAGCAGCGCCTGCGCGCAGGCCAGGTACGAGACGTCCGTGTGCGGCTTGTGCGTGTAGACCGGATAGAACGGCAGGCCCTGCTCCTGGGCGCGCTTGATCTCGCCGTCCCAGTAGGCGCCCTTGACGAGGCGCACCATGAATTTCAGCCCGTGCTTGCGGGCGATCGCGGCAACCGCCTCGACGACATCGCGGGCGCGCGTCTGATAGGCCTGCACCGCGAGGCCGAAGCCGCGCCACTGCGGGAAGTGCGTCGCGATGCGCGCCGCCAGCGTGTCGAGCAGGTCCAGCGAGAGCTCGAGCCGGTCGACCTCCTCGGCGTCGATCGTCAGGTTGATGTTGGCCTGCGCGGCCTTCTCGACGAGTTGCCACACGCGCGGCAGCAGCTCGGCGTAGACGCGTTCGCGCTGCAGGACCTCGTAGCGGGAGAACAGCGCCGACAGCTTGATCGAGATGCCGTCGCTGCCTTCCGGCGACTCCGCCTTGCGGCCCGAGGCGATGGCGGCGATCGCGTTCAGGTAGGACGCCTGGTAGCGCTCGGCATCGCGTTCCGTGCGGGCGCCCTCGCCCAGCATGTCGTAGGAGAAGCGCAGTTGCGCCTGCACCTTGCGCGCCGCGTCCGCCTCCTTCATCGCTTCCTGGATGTTGCGACCCAGCACGAACTGGCGGCCCAGCAGCTGGATCGCGCGCACCGTCGCGGCGACCACGGTCTGCGCGCCAAGACGCTTCATCAGACCGGAGTCGGCCTCGGCATCCGGGAGGAACTTCTTGGACAGCGAGATCGCGCTCGCCGCCAGACCGGCCAGCATCTTGTGCGGACCGTCGGAGGCGCCGTCGAAGTCGGCACGGCCCAGTTGGTCCGCGGTCAGCGCGATGGCGGTCTCGGCATCCGGCACACGCAGCAGCGCCTCCGCCAGGCGCATCAGCGCCAGGCCCTCGGCGCTGGTGATCGGGTACTCGCGCAGCAGCGATTCCATGGCCCAGAACGGCGCCGGATTCCCACGCACCTGCTGCACCCACGGGCGTGCCTGGTCGACGACCGCCTGCCAGTTCAGCGCCTGCATCTCCGCGGCGAGGGCGCGCACCAGCGGCAGTTCCTCGCGGTACGGGTCCGGCAGGCGGGAAGTTTCAGTCGGGAGGGGGAAGGCAGTCATAGAATCCTCGAATGTTCGTGCGAGGGGCGCTCCCCTAGCGAATATCGGGAGTTTAGGAAGTAACGCTTCGAATTACTCACCAATGTTTCCCACCTTCACCGGATGGAATCCAGCATGAGCAGCCTCGAGGACCTGGACAAGATCGATCGCCGCATCCTGGGGCTGTTGCAGCAGGACGGGCGCATCAGCAACCTGAAGCTCGCCGAGGAGGTGCAGATGTCTGCGACGGCGGTGCTGGAGCGCGTCCGGCGCCTCACCCGAGACGGCTTCATCCTCGGCTACGAGGCCCGGCTGAACCCGGCCAAGCTGGGCGCGCAGATGCTCGTGTTCATCGAGATCCTGCTCGACCGCACGGTGCACGACGTCATGGACAACTTCCGCGCCGCGGTGCAGGCCCGGCCGGAGATCCTGGAGTGCCACCTGGTGGCGGGCGGCTTCGACTACCTGCTCAAGACCCGGGTGTCCGACATGGCGGCTTATCGGGAGTTCATCGGCGCGGTGATCTGGACGCTTCCCGGCGTCCGCGAGACACGGACCTACGCGGTGATGGAAGAAGTGAAGAGCACGACCGCGCTGCCGCTGTGACCGGGACGGCGCTGTCCTTGTGATTTCCACACACCGCCGCGGTTTGCAAGCGAATTCAAGGGGGAGATGTCCTCCCCCGTCAGCCCCTCCATCTGCGGGCTGACGTGCGGCGTGCGACAGGATCACCATGGAGTGCCTCCTCCCCGTGATCCTGAGGTCTCCGAGATGAAGTACCGGCCCTTCCAGACCCCGTCCCAGCTGCCGCGCGCGACGTCCAGGCCGTTCGCGACTGCTGGCGGCCCTGACAGCGAGCTGCCCAGCCACTACGGCGACAGCCGGTTCAGCCATGGCGACAGTCGCTACTCCGACAGCGGCAGCAGCTTCGGTGATTCCGACTTCGGTGCGGAGCCTCCGCCGCGACGGACGCTCGCCGGACCGGTGGAGAGCTGGCATGACTCCAGCTTCATCCTGCGCCGCGGCCTGGAAGTGCGCGAAGTCAGCGCCAAGGAATGGCGCGTGTGGGCGGAAGCGCCCTCGGCACCTTCGGCACCTTCCGCGTCCTCCATGCCGACGGCCCCGCGTCGGCGGATGTCGGGCGATGGCGATGCGTGATCGGCGCTCGTCCCGGACGCTCGGGGATCAGGCCAGTTGCAGACGCTTGGGCGCGCGGCGCAGCGGCTCGGGCGGCGGCGTGACGACGAAGTCTTCCGGCGGCATCGGGCGGCCGTAGTACCAGCCCTGCGCCCAGTCGCAGCCTTCGCGCCGCAACCACTCGGCCTGTTCGATCGTCTCGACACCCTCGGCAAGCACATCGAGGTTGAGGCTGCGCGCGAGCACGATGACCGTGCGGGCGATCGCGGCGACGTTCGCATCGCTGCTGAGTTCGTTGACGAAGCTGCGGTCGATCTTCAGCGTGCTGACCGGCATCCGCTTCAGGTAGGCCAGCGACGAGTAGCCGGTGCCGAAATCGTCGATCGCGATGCGCACGCCGCGGTTGGAGATCCGCATCAGCAGGCTGATGGCCTGCTCGGCGTCTTCCAGCAGCAAACTCTCGGTGACCTCCAGCTCCAGCGCGCTCGGCGGGCAGCCGGTTTCGCCGAGGATGAAGTCCAGCGTCTCGATGAAGTCCGGCTGGCGCAGCTGGCGCGCCGAAACGTTCACTGCGACCTGTTGCGGCTTGCCCTCCTGGCCCTGCCAGCGCGCCACCTGCGCGCAGGCCTGCTCCAGCACCCAGCGGCCGATCGGGATGATCAGGCCGGTCTCCTCGGCCAGCGGAATGAAGTCCGCCGGCGAGATCGATCCCCGCGTCGGATGGCGCCAGCGCAGCAGCGCTTCCGCGCCGATCAGCGCGCCGTCGCTCAGACGCACCTGCGGCTGGTACTCGAGGCGGAACTGCGCGGCTTCGTTGGCCTGCCGCAGCGCGTGCGTCAGCTCGAAACGCTGCTGCACCGCCTGCGTCAGTTCCGGTCGATAGGCCTGGACCGAACCGCGCGCGTGCAGCTTGGCGCGCACCATGGCGACCTCGGCGTTGCGCAGCAGCTCGTCGACGTGCGTGCCGTCGGCGGGGAACAGTGCCAGGCCGATGCTGGCGCCGACATTGAAGCGATGGTGGTCGATGACGATCGGTTCGTCCATCGCCTGGATCAGCCGGTCGCCGAGCCGCATCGCGGTCTCCTCGTCCACCAGGCCCGACAGCACGACGACGAATTCATCGGCGCCGACGCGCGCCACCGAATCGCTCAGACGCGTCACGTTGGCGAAGCGCGCCGCCGCAGTCAGCAGCACCTGGTCGCCCGCGGCGTGGCCGGCGATGTCATTCACGTCGCGGAAGCCGTCCAGGTCGATGTACAGGACAGCCACGCAGGTGTGTTCGCGCTGCGCGTTGCCGACCTGGCGGGAGATGCGGTCACGCAGCAGCGCCGCGTTGGGCAGCCCGGTCAGGCTGTCGTGCAGCGACTGGTGCAGCAGCTCCGCCTCGGTCTGCTTGATGCGGGAGATGTCGGTCAGCACGCTGAGGTACTGCACCTGTTCCGGATCGCCCGACGGCGCCGGCACCTTCACGAAGGTCGCCCACATCGGGATCGAATCGCCGTTCTTGTGGCGCTCGGTGACCTCGCCGCTCCACTTGCCGCGGGTCTCGATGTCGGCCCACAGGGCGCGCAGCTTCTCGGGGTCCTGCTCCGCGTCGCGCAGCAGCAACGGGCGCTTGCCCAGCAGCGTCTGACGGTCGTGGCCGACCATCGCCACCAGGGCCGGATTGACGTCGACGATGCGCAACTGGTGGTCGATGACCATGATGCCCTCGCCACAGTGCTCGTACACCGTGGCGGCGCGGCGCGCGGCATCGGTGGCCTGCTGCAGCTGGGTCACGTCGCGCGCGATGGCGACCTGGCCCAGGTACTGGTCGTCGTCGAACACACGGGCGCTGGAGACATCCAGGCAACGCGTCCCGGTGCCGGCCTCGCTCGTGTCGTCGCGCCAGGTCAGGAGACGGCCGTCGGACTGCGTGTCGACCCAGCCCGGGGGATTCGGCAGGTCGGCATCGCGGCGGCCGATCAGTTCCTGTTCGGTGAGGCCGACGGCGCGTTCGAAGGCCGGATTGCAGCCCTCATAGGCGCCGTTGGCGTCCTTGAAATACATGGGATCGGGAATCGCGTTCAGCAGCGCGCTGAGGCGGGCGCGTTCGCGGCGCACGCGCTTGAGTTCCTCGCGGCGACGATGCAGGCGGCCGCGCTGCTGCACGAACAGGCTGACCATCACGCCCAGCGTCAGGCCGCCGATCACGCAGCCGGCGCCCAGCCAGAACACGGTGGAGCCGGAATCGATCCACGCCGGCAGTTGCGCCACCATCGCCCGCGCCGCGGACGGCACCGCCGCCGGGACGGGCGCGGACGCACCCGCCCACGCCGGCGTGCTCAGGCACGCAGGCAGCAGCGCGGACACGGCAAGGCATCCCCAACGACGGTTCAGGCGAAGACGCATGGCTCACCCAAGGATCTTTTTATGAATGGAGGGGCAACAGCTGGCCCCATGTCGGCGCCGCCCGCGGGTCGCGGGCGTTCCCTCATGCACGACCGCCGGAGTATCGATGCCGGTCGGAAAATGTTGCTAGGGGTTACAGCGAGGCCGCCACTCGCGTTCCCTGCAGGATTGCACGTTTTGCATCCAATTCTTTGGCCTCGGCCGAACCGCCGATCAGCTGCACCGACCTGCTCGCGGCGCGCAGCGGCGCCTCGAGTTCGCGCAGCGGTTCCTGACCCGCGCACAGCACGATCGTGTCGCAGTCGATGCGCTCGGGATCGGTGCGATCTTCGCCCTGGCTGATCCACAGGCCGTGCTCGTCGATGCGCTCGTACTGCACGCCGCCGACCATCCGTACACCGTGCGTCTTCAACGCGGCGCGATGGATCCAGCCGGTGGTCTTGCCCAGGCCCGCGCCGAGCTTGCCGGCGCGTCGCTGGAGCAGCGTGATCTCGCGGTCGGCGGGCTCGGGTTGCGGGCGCGCGAGACCGCCTCGCGTGTGCTCAGGATCGCCGACGCCCCAATGCTTGCGCCACGCCGGCGCGTCGAGCGCCAGCGAGTGGCCCTGCTCGAGCAGGAACTCCGACACGTCGAAGCCGATGCCACCCGCACCCACGACCGCGACGCGACGCCCGACGGACTTCTCTCCGCGCAGGACTTCGAGGTAGGTCAAGACCTGACCCCGCGCGATGCCTTCGTCCTGGCCGGGGATGCGCGGATCGCGCGGCGTCACGCCCGTGGCGAGCAGCACTTCGTCGAAATCCATCAGGTCCGCCGCGCTCACGCGGCGTCCCAGTTGCGGCGTGACCCCGAGGACCTCCAACCTCCGCTTGAAGTAGCGCAGCGTCTCGTGGAACTCCTCCTTGCCCGGGATCCGCTTGGCCAGGTTGAACTGGCCGCCGATCTCCTGGGCGGCGTCGATCAGCGTGACGTGGTGGCCGCGCTCGGCGAGCGTCGTCGCAGCCGCCAGGCCGGCCGGTCCCGCGCCGACGACGGCCACACGCTTGCGCGCCTGCCCGGCGGCGACGGGAACGATGCGCAGCAGGGTCTCGTGCCCGGCACGCGGGTTCACGAGGCAGGACGCGACCTCCTGCTTGAAGACGTGGTCCAGGCAGGCCTGGTTGCAGGCGATGCAGGTATTGATCTCGTCAGCGCGTCCCTCGGCGGCCTTCTGCACGAAGGCCGGATCGGCCAGCAGCGGACGCGCCATCGACACCATGTCCGCCGAACCGTCGGCCAGCACCGATTCCGCGACCTCGGGCGTGTTGATGCGGTTGCTGGTGATCAGCGGCGTGCGGATGCCCTCGGCGTGCAACTGGTCGCGCAGCTTCTTCGTGACCCAGGCGAAGCCCGCGCGCGGCACGCTGGTCGCGATCGTCGGGATGCGGGCCTCGTGCCAGCCGATGCCGGTGTTGATGATGGTGGCGCCGGCCTTCGCGACGGCCCGCGCCAGTTGCAGCACCTCGTCCCAGTTGCCGCCGTCCGGCACCAGGTCCAGCATCGACAGCCGGTAGATGATGATGAAGTCCGGGCCGACAGCCTCGCGCATGCGGGTGAGGATCTCCACCGGCAACCGCATGCGGTGTTCGAAGTCGCCGCCCCACGCGTCGGTGCGCTGGTTCGTCGCGGCAACAAGGAATTGGTTGATGAAGTAGCCCTCGGAACCCATCACTTCGACGCCGTCATAGCCGGCCTCGCGCGCCAGCACGGCGCAGCGGACGAAGGCCCGGATCTGGCGCTCGATGCCGCGCTCGCTCAAGGCATGCGGCGTGAACGGCGAGATCGGCGACTTCAATGCCGACGGTGCCACGTTGAACGGGTGATAGCCGTAGCGGCCCGTGTGCAGGATCTGCAACGCGATCTTGCCGCCCTCGCCATGCACGGCGCGTGTGATGGCCTGGTGCCGCTTTGCCGCGCCGCCCGTCATCAGCGTGCCGGCGAAGGGCTTGGTCCAGCCGGCGATGTTGGGCGCGTAGCCGCCGGTGACGATCAGGCCGACCTGGCCGCGGGCACGTTCGGCGAAATACTCGGCCAGGCGGTCGATGTGCTTGCGCGAGTCCTCGAGCCCGGTGTGCATGCTGCCCATCAGCACGCGGTTCTTGAGGGTCGTGAACCCCAGGTCCAGGGGCGACAGCAGCTGCGGGTAGGCGTTCATCGCGCGGATGCTAGCGCCGGACCTCGCGCGCGTTTAGAGAGGTGGTACCAGGGGTGGTGCCAGAGGCGGTACAGGGGCAGGACGCGGAGGCGACGCCAGCGACGCCGGCAACTCTGTGTCGGCGTTGATATCGAAGTTCACAAAGCTGGCAAGCGGCCACAAGCCCCAGCAACACGGCCCGCGTTCAATCGCCGCATTCTCAATCGGAGTGTCGGACGATGCGATTCAAGACCTGGGCCTGGGGCCTGAGCGTGGCCACCGCCGCCCTGCTGACCGCCTGCGGCGGCGGTGGTGACGGCAGCTCGGCGCAGATGCGCCTCCTCAACGCCAGCATCGGCTACGCCGCGCTGGACATGGCCGTGGACAGCACGACGGTGAACTCCGGCGTGGCCTATGCCGGCGTGGGCAACTACGCCGACGTGAAGACGGACGCCACCGGCACCGAGGTGCAGAGCAACAACGTCGGCAGCACGCTGGCGTCCTCGACGCCGACGCTGGCCTCCGGCAGCCACTACACGATGATCGCGTACGGCTCGGCCGGTTCGGTCCGCACGACGCTGCTGCAGGAAGACCAGGATGCGGCCGCCACCGGCAAGTCCAAGCTGCTGGTGCTGAACCTGGCACCGGACGCCGGCGCGCTGGACGTGTATGTCACCGGCGCGGACGAGTCGCTGGACACGGCCTCGACCGTGGCGAGCGGCATCGCAACCGGCTCGGGCAGCGGCTACATCACGCTCAACAGCGGCACCTTCCGCGTGCGGATCACTTCCGCCAGCACCAAGACCGACCTGCGGCTGGACATCCCCAGCATCAGCCTGCCGTCGACCGGCGTCTCGACGCTGATCCTCACGGGCAGCACCGGCGGCGTGCTGGTCAACGGCATCCAGCTGCTGCAGCAGGGCGCCACGTCCAACTTCCCCAACACGACCGTCCGGGCCCGCCTGGTGGCCGCGGTGGGTGGCAGCGCGCTGGTCTCGGGCTCGATCGGCCAGACCTCACTGATGCCGACCTCGGTGGCGCCCACGATCGGCGACTACACGACGGTCGCGGCCGGCACGGCGGACCTGTCGGTCTACGTCAACGGCACGCTGATGTCGTTCGCGAAGCCGGCGCTGACCGCGGGCAGCGACTACACGCTGATGGTGTGGGGCACGGCGGCAGCGCCCCAGCTGGCGGTCCTGACCGACGACAACCGCCTGCCGACCAGCCCGACGACGACGGCCAAGATCCGCCTGGTCAACGGCGTGGCGAGCGCCACCACCGGACTGACGCTGAACGTCGACTACAGCGCGCTGGCCTCGAACGTGGTGGCCGGGACCTCGTCGTCGCCGCAGACGACCGCGGCCTCCACGTCCGCGCTGCTGACGGTGACCTCGCCGTCCTCGACGACACCGGTCTACAGCCTGAGCGAACTGGGCATCCAGGCGGGTTACGTCTACACGGTGTTCGTGATGGGCGACAGCAACACGATGGTCGGTTCGCTGCGACGCGAGCGCTCCTCCAACTGACCCACCGACACGGCGACGGGTGGCATCGGCCGGGAACAGATCCCGGCACCGACGCCACTGAACGCCCGACCCGGCGCGACGGTCAAGACGACCGCAGCCCGGCGCACCCTCCTCCCTGTTGGCCACGTCCTCTCACGAGGCGTGGCCTTTTTTTTTGATTCAACGCTGCTGACGCCCATCGTCCGACGCCTGCGGCAACATCGTGGGATGTCCACGACGTCACCCCGCCCGACCGTGATCCAGGTCCGCCGTCTGCGCCAGCTCTGGCGCTCGGCCGGCTGGCCGTGCCAGGACATGCTGGAGGTGGAACTGCTGGCACTGGGCTGGCTCGAGCGCCGGATCGACGCACAGGGCCGCGAGACCTTGCGGCTGACCGCGCCCGGCATCGAGGTGCTGCATCTCGGGCTCCAGAAGAACCGCACCGCGCGCGATCGCCACGAGGATCTGGTCGCCCGCATGGCCGTCGAGTTGCAACGCGCGGGGCGCGTCGTGTGGCGCGGGCTGTCGCTGCGCGCCGGTCTGCCGCGCGAGGACGACCCCGAGCGGATGCGATGGGTCAATGCGATGCCGGACGTCTATTCGGTGCGCAACACCACCGTCGAGGACTACCTCGAACCCGCGGTGCACGAGATCAAGGTCAGCCGGGCCGACCTGCTGTCGGAGCTCCGCCGTCCCGCCAAGTCGCAGGCCTACCTCGCGCTCAGCGGACAGTGCTGGTACGTGCTGCGCGCCGGCATCGCGGAGGTGGAGGAGATTCCGCCGGCCTTCGGCGTGCTGTTCGCGCACGACCTGAGCGGCGGCGAAGGCTTCCGTTTCGAGCTCGGCCGGCCCGCGCCGCGCCGCGCGATGAAGCCGGACTTCGCGACCTGGATGACGCTCGCCAAGGCCGCACCGGAGACGCCACCGCTCGACGAAGGTCAGGATCTGCTCGGCGAGGTCCGACGCCCGGACGGCGGGTGACCTCCGTCGTCCCAGGTTCCTGCAGCTCCACGTCGGCAATGGCCGTTTTCGGACCGCTATCCTGCGCGCTCGCATCACCAGGGAGACCCCATGACCGACACGCAGGACACGTTCGAAGGCGGCTGCGACTGCCGCCAGATCCGCTACCGCATGACCAGCCGTCCGCTGATCGTCCACTGCTGCCATTGCCGCTGGTGCCAGCGCGCAAGTGGCGCGGCCTTCGCGCTCAACGCGATGATCGAGGCCGACCGCGTCGAGCTGCTGGCCGGCGAACCGGTGCCGTTCATGAACCCGAGCGAAAGCGGCAAGGGCCAGAAGATCTGGCGTTGCCCGAGCTGCGCGATCGCCGTCTGGAGCAACTACGCCGGCGGTGGCGATGCCGTGCGCTTCGTGCGTGTCGGCACGCTCGACGAGCCGGACCGCCTGCCGCCGGACATCCACATCTTCACCGCCTCCAAGCAGCCCTGGGTCCCCTTGCCGCCCGATACGCCGGCCGTGCCGGAGTACTACGACGTCCGGGTGCAGTGGTCCCCGGAAAGCCTCGAACGCGGCGCGATCCTGCGGGCGAAACGTCCGTCGGGAACGGGGAGCGCCGCCACGACTCAGGATCCTCCGGGCTAGGCCCGACCGGCGTCGGGCGGGCCCAGGAGGCGACGGAGAAAGCGTACCGCCCGATGGTCCTTCGGCCAATGTCCCGTCAAGGCGCGGGCGAGCAGCCACACGGCAAGCGCTTCCCGGGTGGGTGCCTCGGCTTCACCCCGCCCACGTTCTTCCTGATGGAGCGCGCGCAGGAACTGATCCTCACGGCCGCGCGGCGACGCGACCGTTTCCAGCATGTGCGCCACCGCGAGCCAGATCGCGGAGACCTCGTCGCGTCCCGGCTGTTCGAGCAGCACCTGCCTTTCGATCTCCAGGGCCGCCCATTGCCGGGCATTGCCGGCGACAAGGATCCGCCCGCGCGCTTCATCGAGCGACACCTGCGGCCCATGCGGGGTGATCTTCCCGATCGACGTGGTCGGCGCGGTCCCCACCGCAAGGTGCGCTGCCGGGACAGGAGTGAAGCGGACGTCGCGAAGCAGATCCTGCGCTCGCTTCGGCAGCGTTGACCTGAACTTCAGGAGCGCGTTGAACTCGTCGCCCATGGCGGTCGAGCGGCTGGACGTCGCCATGGCCGTCGCTCCGGGAACGACGCCATCGCGCGCCGGCTCGCTGTCCGCCGCACTCGGGAGCGACTGTGCGTAGCCGGCAGCCGGATCGTGCTTCAAGGCATCGGCATCGCGCCGGACGTCGTGCAACCATGCCCGGATCGATGCAATTTCTCCAGGATCCGGGCGGTCCTTGTTCAGCTCCGCCTGGGCCTTCTTGGCCCGCGAGGCGTGATGGCACCAGGGCTCGCCCTGGTTGCGGTACAGGGCTTCGAGCATCACGAGCCAGACCCACGCCCGCAGTTCGACCAGTGTGCACCGATCGAAATCTTTCGAACAACGATGCCAGTACGAGTCGAACGGCCGACTGGGTCCGGACAGAGCCTCACGGGAGTGGGCGAGCTCGGGCGACAAACCCGCCTCGGGCGCCGGCTCGACATCGAGCTGCGATGCTGGCGGCGGAGTGGGCAAGGAGACAGGAATCATGGTGGGCACCGGGCGCCTTGCGCCCGGAAAAGGAGAACGGGCTTCTAGTGCCAAGCAAGGTTAGAAGCGTCCCGCATATCGGGTTCGGCGGCGCAGCGCCACAATGCCTGCTTTCCTCGATACCGACCGGCTCACGAGGCCGCGATCACCGCCATGACTTTCCACACTTCGATGGCCCGTCGTCTCCGCTCGGCGGCACGTCTGAGCGCCCTCGCCGCCGCGTTGTCCACGGTCGGCGCACTGCCGGCCCTGTTGCCCACGGCGATGGCCGCCAGCGCGTCGGCTTCGGTGTCGTGGCAGGAAGCCTCCGGCGATGCGGACATCGAGCGTGCCTTCACGCAGGCCCGTGGCGAAAAGAAGCCGGTGCTGCTGTATTGGGGCGCGAAGTGGTGCCCGCCGTGCAATCAGCTCAAGGCCACGCTGTTCAATCGCGCCGACTTCATCGAGCAGTCGCGTGCCTTCGTCGCGGTCCACATCGACGGAGACAACCCCGGCGCCCAACGCCTGGGCGCGCGCTTCAAGGTGCGCGGCTACCCGACGATGATCCTGTTCAGCAACGATGGCCAGGAACTCACCCGCCTGCCGGGCGAGGTCGATGCGCCCCAGGTGCTGCGCGTGCTGCAGCTGGGCCTCGCCGGCGGTCGTCCGGTGAAGACCGTGCTGGCGGACGCGCAGGCCGGCAAGAAGATCTCCGCCAACGAATGGAAGCTGCTCGGCTTCTATTCCTGGGAAACCGATGAACAGCAGCTGGTGCCCGCCGCGCAGCGGCCGGCGTTGCTGGCGAAGCTGGCCGCCGCGAGTCAGGGCGTCGACGAGGAGACGACCACCCGCCTGTGGCTCAAGGCGCTGGCCGCCACCGAAGGCGGCGGTTCGCTGAAGGCCGACACCGCCCTGCGCGCCCGTGTCGAGCAGGTGCTGGCCGATCCTGCCGCCGCCCGCGCGCAGATGGATGTGCTGAGCAACAACGGCGACGACATCGTCCGCGCGCTCGCTCCCACGGCTGGCGTCGACCGGCAGGCGCTGGTCGCGAAGTTCGATGCAACGCTGAAACGCTTCGAGGCCGATGCCTCGTTGTCCCGCGCCGACCGGCTGCAGTCGCTGCTGGCTCGCGTCGAGCTGGCTCGCCTCGATCAGAAGAAGGACGAACTCGCGCCCAAGCTGCCCGCCCCGCTGCTGGCGGAGGCCAAGGCGCATGCCGCCAAGGTCGACAAGGAGGTCACCGACGGCTACGAGCGCCAGGCGGTGATCACGTCGGCGGCCTACCTGCTCGGACGCGCCGGCCTGTGGAGCGACAGCGACGCGCTGCTGAAGTCCAGCATCGCCAAGAGCCACAGCCCGTACTACCTGATGAGTTCGCTCGGCAGCAACGCCCGCAAGCAGGGCAAGAAGGACGAGGCACTGCGCTGGTACGAGGAGGCCTTCAACAAGAGCGAAGGCCCCGCCACCCGCCTGCAATGGGGCTCGAACTACCTGAGCGCGCTGGTTGAACTGGCGCCGCAGGATTCGGCCCGCATCGAGAAGGCCGCGGCGCAGCTGCTGGCCGAAGCCGAGAAGGACAAGGGCGCCTTTTACGAGCGCAGCGCGCGCTCGCTGCAGAAGGTCGGCAGCCAGTTGGTCGCATGGAACGCGAGCGGGCAGCACGACGCCTCCCTCTCCCGTCTGCGCACTCAGCTGGACGGTGTATGCGCCAAGCAGGATGCCGGCGACAAGGGCGCCTGCGAGTCGCTGTTGAAGAAGAAGGGCTGAGGCCCCTCTCCTTCCCGTCTTACTTCACCAGGCCTTCGGCCTTCATCGCTTCCTGGACCGCCGGCCGCGCCGCGACGCGGCTGCGGTAGGCGACCAGGTCCGGGTAGCCGGCGAGGTCGACGCCGACGTGCTGGCCCCAGTTCGAGACGGTGAACAGGTAGGCGTCGGCCACCGAGAACTGGTCGCCCATCAGGAACTGCTTGCCGGCCAGTTGCCCGTCGACCCACTTGAAGCGCTCATGCAGCTTGGTCCGGAAGACGCCCTTGGCATCGTCGGAGATCGCCGGGTTGAACAGCGGGCTGAAAGTCTTGTGCAGCTCGGTGGTGATGAAGTTGAGCCACTCCTGCAGCCGGTAGCGGGCCATCGTGCCGTTGGCCGGCGCGAGCTGCTTGTCCGGCGCCTGGTCCGCGATGTACTGGATGATCGCCGGACCTTCGGTCAGCCGCTGACCGTCGTCCAGTTCCAGCAGCGGCACGTAACCCTTCGGATTGATGCCGTAGTAGTCGGTGCCGTCCTGCAACTTGTGGGTCTTCGTGCTGGCCATCACCGGCTCGAAGGCCAGGCCGGCCTCGCGCAGGACGATGTGGGGCGACAACGAGCAGGCGCCGGGGCTGTAGTAGAGCTTCATGGGGGGTCTCCTTCAGACCCGTGGATCGTACTCGTACAGTCTGCCGGTCGACACCTCTCCAAGGGCTTCATCCATGAGCACCGCTTCCTCCGCCAAGACCTACGCGTTCGAAGACTTCACCGTCGGCCAGGTACGCGAGTTCGGCTCGCGCCTGGTCGACCGCGAGGAAGGCCTGGCCTTCGCCGCGGCCTACGACCCGCAGCCACTGCACCTGGACGAAGCCGCCGCCGACGCTTCGGTGCTGGGCGGGCTGTCGATCAGCGGCTGGCAGACCTGCGCGCTCGTCATGCGCATGATGTGCGACGCCTACCTGCTGGACTCCACCAGCCAGGGCTCGCCCGGCATCGACAACCTGCGCTGGCTCAAGCCGGTGCGTCCTGGCGACACGCTGCGCGTGCGCATGTCCGTGCTGGAGACCAAGGCCAGCCGCAGCCGTCCGCAGATCGGCCTGGTGCGTTCGGCCTGGGAAGTCTTCAACCAGAAGGACGAGCAGGTCATGAGCATGGAAGGTTGGGGCATGTTCGGCCGCAGGGAAAGCGGAGCGGCAGGCTGACCGAAGGCACCCTGCCGTGCGCCTCCCGCTCGCCATAATCGCCGGGCACCATGGAGGAGCGAGTTGATGACGATGCGTCCCGGGGCAAGCCCTGTCCCCCGAGCCTGGCCGATCCGCGGCCGGACACTGATGACGACGGCCGCCGTGTTCGCCGCGCTGGCCGGCGGCGCGGCCCGGGCCGCGGCGGAAACCCCCGCGGGCCCGCTGCAGCCATGCCGCGTGGAGGGTGTTGCCACCGAGGTCCTGTGCGGCAGCGTCCAGCGCCCGCTCGATCCCGCCCGACCGGACGGCGTCCGCATCGATATCCGCTATGTCGTCGTGCCCGCGCTGGCGCGCAACAAGCTCCCGGACCCGGTGCTGCTGCTCGCCGGCGGTCCCGGCCAGAGCGCCATCGCCCTGACGGCCACGGTCATGCCGCGGCTGTCCCGGTTGAACTACCGCCGCGACCTGGTGTTCATCGACCAGCGCGGCACGGGACGCTCGGCGCCGCTGGCCTGCCCGGACAACAGCGCCCGCAGCCTCGATGAGCTGTTGAAGCCCGGCGCCAAGATCCGGTTGCTGGAACAGTGTCGCGATGCGCTGAAGCAGCTGCCCTATGGCGACCTGCGCTTCTTCACGACGACGATCGCGATGCAGGACATGGACGCGGTGCGCTCGGCGTTGGGTGTCGAACGCTGGAACCTGGTCGGCGCGTCCTACGGCACGCGTGCGGCGCTGGAGTACCAGCGGCAGTTCCCCGATCGCGTGCGCCGCAGCGTCATCGACGGCGTCGCGCCGCCGGACATGGTGCTGCCAGTCACGTTCTCGCAGGATTCGCAGCGCGCGCTGGACGCGGTGTTCACCGCATGCGCGGCCGATGCGGCCTGCGCCGTGCGCTTCCCCGGTCTGCAATCCGAATGGCAGACGCTGCTCAAGAGCCTGCCGCGCAAGGTGTCGTTCACACATCCACTGACCGGTCGGCCGGAGGAGGCCACGCTGACGCGTGAAGGCCTGCTCGGCCTTGTCCGGCCGCCGCTGTATGCACCCAGCATTGCCGCCGCACTGCCCGCCGCGCTGCACGAGGCGTCGCTGGGACGCTTCGACGCGTTGGCCGGTCTGGCGGGTCAGTTGGGTGGCGGCTCGCGCGGGATGAGGATCTTCGAAGGCATGCATTTCTCCGTCGTCTGCGCCGAGGATGCCCCGCGCATCGCCACCTCGACCGAAACGCCGGCGTCCGACTTCGGCACGCTGGATCGCGATCTCTATGCCCGTGTCTGCGGCGCCTGGCCACGCGGCGAGGTGCCGTCGGCGTTCTACACGATCCCGACGGCGAAGACCCCCGTCCTGCTCACCAGCGGCGGCAACGATCCCGCCACGCCGGAACGGCACGGGCAACGCGTGAAGGTGGCGCTCGGTGACCAGGCGCGCCATGTCGTCGTCGGCGCCGCCGGCCACGGTGTCGCGTTGACGCTGCCTTGCATGCGCGACGTGCTGTTCCGCTTCATCGACGCTCCGCGCGATGCCGACGCACTGCAGGTCGACGCGAGTTGCGCCAAGGGCGTGCCCCGTCCGCCCGCATTCCTGCCCCCCACGCCGGCCGCCATCGCGGCTGCCGCCTCTGCCGCCCGGGAGTCCGATCGATGATCCGCCTGCATGCGCTCCACAAGAGCTTCCAGACGCGTGGCGGCGGTTCGCTGGCGTCGATGTTCGTCAAGAAGGGTCAGGCCCGCACGGTGGTGGCCGTCGAGCACCTGAACCTGGACGCCCCCAACGGTCGCATCACCGGGCTGCTCGGCCCCAACGGCGCGGGCAAGACGACCTCGCTGCGGATGCTCGCGGGCCTGTTCCCGCCCGACCAGGGCAGCATCGAGGTCGACGGCCTCGACGTGCTCCAGCAGCCGCGTGCGGCGCTGGCTCGGATGGGCATCCTCGGCGACGCGCACGGGCTGTACCCGCGACTCACGGCGCGCGAGAACATCGTCTACTTCGCACGGTTGCAGGACATGCCGATGGACCAGGCTCAGGCGCGCGCCGAGTCGCTGGCCGAGCTGCTGGACCTGCGCGCGATCCTCGATCGCCGCGCTGAAGGCTTCAGCCAGGGCGAACGGATGAAGACCGCACTGGCCCGCGCGCTCGTCCATGACCCGGCCAACATCGTGCTGGACGAGCCCACCAATGGGCTGGATGTCGTCGCCACCCGCGCGCTGCGCGAGGTCCTGCGCCACCTCCGCTCGCCAGAGGGCGGCGGCAAGTGCATCGTCTTCTCCAGCCACATCATGCAGGAGGTGGAACAGCTCTGCGACCAGGTGGTGGTGATGTCCCACGGGCGCTCGGTGGCCACGGGCACCGTGGACGGGCTGCTGGCGCAGACCGGCCGCCAACGCTTCGAGGACGCCTTCGTCGACCTCGCCTTCCCCGAAGCCGCGCTCGCGCGCCAGGAGTCCGCATGAACGGTCCGTTCTTCAAAGCCTTCCGGACGGTCTTCGCCAAGGAGATCCTCGATGCGCTCCGCGACCGCCGCACGCTGCTGCGCCTGCTGATCCCGTCGGTGCTGATGGGTCCGTTGATGCTGACACTGATGTCGGGACTGGCCGCCTCGCTGCAGGAGCGCGCCGAGCAGCGCGAGGTGCTCGTCGCCGGCATCGAGCACGCGCCGACCTTGCGCAACTACATCGAGCGTCAGACCTACACGATCAAGCCGGCGCCGGTCGACTACGAGGCGCGATTGCGCGATTCGAAGCTCACCGATCCGGTGCTCGTCGTGCCGGCGGACTTCGAGACGCTGCTCGCCGGCGGCGAGCCGGCGACGGTGGAGATCGTCAGCGACAGCGCCAATCAGCGCGCCGAGGCCGGTGTCGGCTCGCTGGGCCGCTTGCTGCAAGGCTTCAGCAGCGAACGCGCGACGCTGACCCTCGCGATGCGCGGCATCGGCGCGCAGCAACTTCGCCCGATCGACGTCCAGGAACGCGACCTCGCGAGCATGCAGGCGCGCTCCACGCGGCTCACGCAGATGCTGCCGATGTTCATCATGATGGCGGTGCTCTACGGCGCGCTCACCGCGGCGCTCGACAGCACCGCCGGCGAGCGCGAGCGCGGCTCGCTCGAGCCGCTGCTGGTCAACCCGGCGCCGCATTCAGCGATCGTCGCGGGCAAGTGGGCCGCGGTGCTGATGGCGGGGCTGCTGGTCGCGGTCCTGTCGAACCTCAGCTTCCTGCCGGGCCAATGGCTGATGCGCAGCGATGCGCTCGCCGCGATGTTCCAGTTCGGCTGGGGCGAGGCGCTGCGTTTCCTGCTCCTGCAGATCCCGCTGGGCGCGGGCCTGTCCGCAGTGCTGATGGCGCTGGCGATCCGCACCAAGACTTTCAAGGAGGCGCAGGCCAGCACGACGCTGGTGATCACCGCCATCGCGCTGACGCCGATGGTGGCCATCGTCAATCCGGGGGGAGAGGCATCCTGGCACCTGTGGGTGCCGGGGCTCGGTCAGAACCAGCTCATGATGCAGGTGCTCAAGGGCGAGCCGCTGACCTTTGCGAAGGTGATGCCGACGGTGATCGTCGGTGCCGCGCTCACGTTCGGCGGGCTGACGCTGGTGGCCCGCTCGATGCGCGCGGCGGTGGCGCGATGAGCGGGCGGCGCTGGAGCACTACTCAGTGGCGCGTGGCAAGCGCCAGCTGGACCTGCTCCTGCCACGGCAGCATGTGGACGATGCCGTTGAGCTGGATCGCCGATTCGATCGGCGCGAGCACCTCGCCCTCGCCGTTCAGGAACTGCATGTTGGTCACGAGCGCCATCGGATCGACCATCGAGACAACCCCGTAAGGCATGCGCACCCAGTCCCACGCCACGCCGGCTGCACCGAACTCGGATTCGCCGCTCCACAGGGTTTGCCCCATGGCCGGGTGATCCTCGTCTCCCGTCACCAACACGCGCGTGCTCAAATGCGCGAACTGTAAGCGGGGCAAACGCTGGACATCACACAATATTCGTGGCCACGCGTACACAATCCAAGCTGGTGTCATTGTCAGAATTGTTTGGTTTGGCTATTGCGGATCGGCGGTTGCTGCTTCTCCCCTTGACCAGAAGTGTGGTCACGAAGCGGTCGACTCGCCAGCTGTAAACCCTGTCAGGGGCGTGAATGCGTCACGTGACCTATGCGGCCCATGCGGGTGCGTGGCGGATCACAGACAGGCGAGCAGGTCCGACACAGCGACCGAAGAGGCCCACTAGGCCGGCCACGGGCCGGAGCGATCAATGCTGCAAGGCGGTTATCAATCAGTCCTGGAAGCGCGCTCACGCGAAGAGTTCCGCAGTGAGGTGATCCGCTTCGCGCATAAGCTGGACTTCCAGACGGTGTCAGCCATCACGGTGGTCGATCACACGCTGGCCGAGACCGAGTTCATCACCATCGACAACTGTCCCGTCGGCTACGCCGAAGTGATGCATGCGCCCGAGTTCGGCCGCCGCGATCCGGTGATGCAGCATTGCAAGCGCAACAGCATGCCGATCGTCTGGGATCGTCAGACCTATGCCCGTCACGGCGCGAGCGACATCTGGGAATCGCAGGCGCAATTCGGCTACAGCACCGGCATCTGCCTGGCGCTGCATCTGCCCGAAGGGCGGCACTTCGTGCTTGGCGTCGATCGCGATCAGCCACTGCCCAGCGACTCGGGCCAGTTGACGCGCATGGTTGCAGATCTCCAGCTGTTCGCCGTGCACGCGGTGGACACCGCGCTGCGCGTGCTGTTGCCGGAAGAGAAGGTCACCGAGTCGCCGCGGCTAACGCCGCGCGAACTTGAGTGCCTGCATTGGACGATGGAAGGCAAGACCGCCTGGGAAGTCGGCGCCATCCTCAGCATCACCGAGCGCACGGCCGTGCTGCACATCAACAATGCAATGCACAAGCTGGCTTGCTCCAACAAGCATCAGGCGGTGCTCAAGGCCCTGCGGCTGGGCCTGATTCGCTGATGCTGCCTTTGGCGCCAGCTTGTAAACACTGTAAGAGCTGACAGTTATGCGGGCGTCCGCACGCTGCTTCAATCCGTTCCGTGCTCAACACATTCCTGGGCACGTCACCGAATCTGGAGCCTCTCATGCAAGCCCAACCGCAAAACGTCGCCGTCAACACGCAAGTCGAAGAAGGTCTGGTCGAGTTGGACCTGCAGTCCTTGGTGCATGTCGGCGGCGGCGCTCCGAAGGGCACCTGGCTGGTGGGGCAGACTGTCCTTGTCGACGTGTCTGCCGCGGAAGTCGAACCCGCGCCGAAGGGCACTTGGTAAACCGTCCATGCGTCGCGAGCCGTCAGGTTCGCAACAAGGCGTAGCAAATCGTGGTGGCGCTGTTCCGCGCCGAGGCGCAGGCCTCGCAACAGCAGGCCTGGCTGGGTTCGGTGCAATTGCATCGACCGACCACGTTGAAGTGGCTGAGCATTCTGGCGCTGGGCGGCGTGGTGGCCGTCGGGGTCTTCCTGTTCAGTACCGAATACACCCGCAAGGCCCGAGTCAATGGTCTGCTGGTGCCCGAGCGAGGTGTGATGCGGCTGAGCGTGCCGCAGAGCGCCACCGTCATGGCACGGCCCGTCCAGGATGGGCAACAGGTCCGCGAAGGCGACGTGCTGTTCGTGCTCTCGCTCGACAGTGCCAATCCGACCGGCGACGGCTTGTCGCGGACCTTGAAGGATCGCGAGGAATCGCTGGGTGCCGCGCAGGCACAGCAGCGGGAACTCGCGCAGAGCCAGGCGACATCGCTGAAAGCGCGAATCGCTACGCTCGCATCCACACTGCAGCAGGCTGACGCCGAGCTGCAGCTGCATGCCCAGCGCGAAGCGCTGGCGCAGCAGAGCCTGGGGCGGCTTGAATCGCTGGCGAAAGACCAGTTCGTTTCGAGCGCCCAGGTCCAGACCAAGCGGGAGGAGTTGCTTGGCTTGCAGGCCCAACGGCAGGCGCTGGCGCGAGAGCGCGAGAACCTGCAGCGGGAGGCGTTGGGCTTGCAAGCTGAGCTTCATTCGATTCCGTTGAAGGCCCAGGTCCAGCAAGGGGAACTCGCACGCGACATCGCCGCGCTGCAGGCGCAAGGCGTCGAAAATGAGGCGCGCCGCCGGCTGGTACTGCGCGCGCCCAGTGACGGTCAGATGAGCACCGTGCTCGCCGAGCCTGGCCAGGTCGTCCAGGCCGGGACGCAACTCGCCGCCCTGCTCCCCGCGCACATGCCCCTGCAGGCCCACCTCTACGCGCCATCCAGCGCGGTCGGCTTCCTGCGGCCTCATCAGGCGGTACTGCTGCGCTACCAAGCCTTTCCGTACCAGAAATTCGGCCAGCAGCAGGGCGAGGTTCTGCAAGTCTCGCGTACACCGCTGCAGGCTGCAGAACTCGCGCAGCTCGGCCTGCCCGCAGCGATGGCGCAAGGCGAACCGATGTACCGCATCACTGTGCAACTGCAACGCCAGTCCGTCGAAGCCTATGGGCAGGACCAGACGTTGAGCCCCGGCATGTTGCTTGAAGCCGATGTACTGCTGGAACGGCGCCGTTTGATCGAATGGATCTTCGAACCGCTTTTGAGCCTCGTCCGCCGTGTCTGATGCTCCCTCTTCTGGCACCCCAGTCGCTGGCGCCACATCCAGCGGCGTCCTGTCGCGGCTGAACCTCGGTTGGCGCCGCCACCGTCCCGCCATCCTGCAGACCGAGGCTGCGGAGTGCGGCCTCGCGTGCCTCGCCATGGTCGCTGGCGCGCATGGTCAGCGCTGGACGCTGGGCGAGTTGCGCGACCGCTTCGCGGTCTCCCTCAAGGGCCTGACGATGGCGGACCTGGTGCGCATGGGCGCGCAACTCGGGTTGACCGCCCGCGCCCTGCGCGCCGAACCTCACACGCTGCACAAGCTCCAAACGCCCTGCATCCTGCACTGGGACTTCAATCACTTCGTCGTGCTGGAACGCGTCGACGGCGATCGTGTCCTGGTGCTCGATCCGGCGCATGGTGAGCGCCGATTGACGCTGGCTGAGGTGTCCAAGCATTTCACCGGCGTCGCGCTTGAATTGCGACCGGGCATGGACTTCGCGCGCAAGGCGCCGGCACCCGCGCCGAAGTGGCGCCAGTTGCTTGGCCACGTGACCGGCCTCAAGCGCTCGATCGCTCAAGTCCTGGCACTCGCGTTGGGACTGGAACTGCTCGGCCTGCTGGCTCCCTTCCTGCTGCAATGGACGGTCGACGGCGTGATCGTCAGCGCCGACCGCGACCTGCTCGTGACGCTGGGCATCGGCTTTGCGCTGTTGGTGCTGCTGCAGGTGGGCGTTGGGCTGCTGCGCTCGTGGGCGGTGATGATCCTGTCAGCATCGCTGAATCTGCAGTGGCTCTCCAACGTGTTTTCGCACCTGCTGCGGCTACCGCTCGTCTGGTTCGAGAAACGGCACCTCGGCGACATCTGGTCGCGCTTCTCCAGCGTGCAGGAAATCCAGAAGACACTCACGGGCAGTTTTATCGAAGCCGTCCTCGACGGTCTGATGGTGCTGCTGACGCTGGCGATGATGGTGCTTTACAGCGGCCGACTGACGGCCGTGGCGTTGGCCTCGGTGGCCGGCTACGCGCTGCTGCGTTGGGCCTGCTTCCGCCCGCTGCGCGACGCGCAGGAAGAAGCGCTGACCCATGAAGCTCGCCAGAACACCCATTTCCTTGAGTCACTGCGCGGCGCACAGGCGATCAAGCTTTTCAACGCGCAGGCCGACCGCAGCGCGCGCTTCGCCAACCTGGTCGTCGAGCAGATGAACGCGTCGCTGACCGGCCGCAAGTTCGAGCTTGGCATGACGCAGGGCAACAAGCTGCTGTTCGGTCTGGAGCGCGTGGTGATCGTCGCGATGGGTGCGATGCTGGTGCTGGACAATGCGCTGTCGGTGGGGATGCTCTTTGCCTTCCTCGCCTACAAGGATCAGTTCAGCCAGCGCATCGCCGGGCTGATCGACAAGCTGGTCGCATTGAAGATGCTGCGGCTCCAGGGTGAGCGGCTGGCCGACATCGTGTTGACCGCCCCCGAGGCGGAGTTCGAAGCACCTGGCCGCACGGTGCCGCCCGACGCGGCGCTGGAGCTCGACGGCCTGCGTTTCCGCTACGCCGATGGCGAGCCGGAAGTCATCGCCGGCTGCTCGCTACGCATAGAACCCGGCGAGTCGGTGGCGATCGTCGGCCCCTCGGGCTGCGGCAAGACGACGTTGATGAAACTGATGTTGGGCATCCATGCGCCGCAGCATGGCGAGATTCGGATCGGCGGCGTGGCGCTTGCGCAGTTGGGCGCGAATGCCTGGCGTGAGCGTATCGGCACGGTCATGCAGGACGACCAGCTTTTCGCCGGCAGCATTGCCGACAACATCAGTTTCTTCGACCTCGATGTCGATCCGGACTGGGTGCGCGAGTGCGCGCGGCTTGCCTGCGTGCTCGAGGACATCGAGGCCATGCCGATGCGACTGCAGACACTGATCGGCGACATGGGATCGAGCCTGTCCGGCGGGCAGCGGCAGCGCATCCTGCTGGCGCGCGCGCTGTACAAGCGACCGCGCTTCCTGTTCCTGGACGAGGCCACCAGCGCGCTCGACGTGGAACGGGAGCGACTCGTAAATGCAAGCCTGCGCCAGCTATCGCTGACGCGGATCGTCATCGCGCATCGCCCCGAGACCATCGCGGCGGCGCAGCGCGTGGTCAGCCTCCAGGGGGGGCGCGTCGTGCAGGATCTGCGTTCGGTCCAGCACCGCTGAGCCTCCCCCTCAGGCGCCGCGACTTTCGATCAATCGGGCTTGATCTTCGCGCGAGCCACGACCTGCTTCCATCGCTGCTGCTCCTGCGCGATGAACGCAGTGAATTGTGCTGGCGTGTTGCCGACAGCCTCGGCCGCATCATGGCTCAGACGCTCACGGGCCGAAGCGGAGCGGATCGCTTTCACCGATTCAACGGCCAGTTTGTCGGCGTTGGCCTGCGCCAGGTTGGCCGGCGCGCACAGGCCGTACCACTGGGTCATCTCGAAGCCGGGGTAGCCCTGCTCCGCGATCGTCGGCACATCGGGCAGCTGCGGCAGCCGCTCCTTGGAGCCCGTCGCGATGCAGCGCAACTTGCCCGCCTTGATGAACTGCATGATGGCCGGAGCGCCGACCGAGGCCGCCTCGAGGCGGCCCGCCAGCAGATCCGTCAACTGCGGGCCGGTGCCACGGTACGGCACATGCAGGATGAAGAGGTCGGCGACCATCTTCAGGTACTCCATCGCCAGATGCCCCGCGCTGCCGTTGCCGGCCGAGCCGTAGCTGAACTTGCCAGGGTTCTTGCGCACGAGGGCGACCCACTCCTTCAGATTGCGCGCCGGCACGTCAGGATGGACAACGTAGAGGCTGGGCACCTTGGCCAGCAGCGTGATGGGCTTGAAGTCGCGGTTGGGGTCGTAGGGCAGCTTGTCGTAGATGTAGGGATTCACCGCCAGCGTGCCGATGTGGCCGAGGATCAGCGTGTGCTGATCTTCCGCGCGTGCGACCTCACCCATCGCGATGTTGCCGCCACCGCCAGGCTTGTTGTCGACGTAGACCGACTGTCCGAGCGTCTTGCTGAGTTCAGCGGCAGTGGCGCGGGCGACGATCTCGCTGCTGCCACCCGGCGCGAAGGGCACGACGAAACGCACATTGCGCGAGGGCCAGGTCGATTGCGCGAATGCGGGGAGCGCCGTGCCGAGGGCGGCGCCCGCGGCGCCAAGTGCAACGGACTGCTGCAGGAAACGGCGGCGGTCCTCGTCGGTGGGGGTCATGCGGGGTCTCCGATGTGATCTTCTGGAAGCTCCGACTCTACGCGGGGTGCGCTGTCAGCGTCCTTTCAGCTCCCTACGGAGGGCGGCGGCCGCCCCGCGGTTTCTCAGCTGCGGATGTCGTTCTTCTTGGGCAGCAAGGTCTTCGCAGGGGCCGACGCGGCGGTGGCGGTTGCCTCGGCGAGCATTTCCTTGATGGCGAGTGTGTCGATGGCGGCCGAGCGTGCGGCGACGCCGCTGCGGTCGAAGTAGAGGCGGTACTTTTGGCGGAAATCGAAGTCTTCACTCAGGTCGCGCAGCGTGTCGACCTGCGGCTTGAGTTGAGCCTCCGCCTGTTCCGCGAGGCGCTTGCAGGTGTCGCTCCGATCCTTGCCGGCCAGGGACAGGTGGTTGCGGCAGTCCCGGGCCTTGAGCGCAATGGCCTCCACTTCAGCGGTCGCCCGGGAGGCACGATGCACGCGCTGATCGGTCACGCGCGCAAGACTCGGCAGCGGAGGCATTCTCGGGTCTGAAGTCTGCCGCGAGGGAGAGGGCGTCACCTTGACGTCGATTTCCTTGGACTCCGCCTCCCGCGGGCAAGGCGCGTCCTGGAACGAGACCGTGCCATCCTTATTCGTGCACTTGTTGATCGCCCATGCACCGTCGATCGGCGCGAGGAGCAACGGCAGCCACAGCGCCCACTGCTTCATTCGGAACTCCCTCTCTCTGTTTGGGGCGAAAGGATACGGCACCGCCGGCCCCCTGCCTCTCCCCGGAGAGAGGGATCGACGAGGACCTCAGGCGGGTCGGGTCTCTTCCTCCATCCATCCGAGCCAGCGCATCGCCTGCTCTCGGGAGTTGCCGCACATGTCTTCCGACGGAGGCAGCGAACCGCACACGGCGGGCCGCTCCGGCTGGCCAAAGATCTTGCAACGCAGCGCGTCATCGAGCTGGACGCAGCGCACCCCGGCCGGCTTGCCGTTGGGCATGCCGGGGATGGGACTGCTGATCGACGGCGCGATGCAGCAGGCGGCGCAGGAAGGGCGGCAATTCATGGGAAGCACATTGTCGCTGTCCACGCATGAACGCCGACAACAAGGTCCGTCGGGCATGCCCATGAGGCAGTGACTTATCCACAGCCCCGCGTAAAATCACGGCCTTCCCTCATCTGAACGCCAGCCGGCTGCCCATCGCCTGATTCCGCGCCTTGCGCGCGTCGCGATGGCCTCGATCCCTTGATCGCCGATTCCGCTGGACGCCTTGCCATGCTTTATCCGAAAGAGTTCGACGTGATCGTGGTCGGTGGCGGCCATGCCGGCACCGAGGCCGCGCTGGCTGCCGCCCGCATGGGCGTCAGCACGCTGCTGCTGACCCACAACATCGAGACGCTGGGGCAGATGAGTTGCAATCCGTCGATCGGCGGCATCGGCAAGGGCCACCTGGTCAAGGAAGTCGATGCGCTCGGTGGCGCGATGGCCGCGGCGACCGATGAAGGCGGCATCCAGTTCCGCATCCTCAACGGTTCCAAAGGCCCGGCCGTCCGCGCCACGCGCGCTCAGGCTGACCGCATCCTCTACAAGGCGGCCATCCGCCACCGGCTGGAGAACCAGCCCAACCTGATGCTGTTCCAGCAGGCTGTCGACGACCTGATGGTCGAGGGCGATCGCGTGGTCGGTGCGGTCACGCAATCGGGCCTGCGCTTCCGCGCCCGCGCGGTCGTGCTGACCGCCGGTACTTTCCTCGACGGGAAGATCCACATCGGTCTTGAGAACTACGCTGCCGGTCGCGCTGGCGATCCGCCGGCAGTGTCGCTGTCGGGCCGCCTCAAGGAGCTCAAGCTGCCGCAAGGTCGTCTGAAGACTGGCACCCCGCCGCGTCTGGACGGGCGCACCATCGACTTCTCCCAATGCGCGGAGCAGCCCGGCGACCTGGACCCGGTGCCCGTGTTCAGCTTCATGGGGAACGCCGCGCAACATCCACGGCAGCTCCCCTGCTGGATCACGCATACCAACGAACGCACGCACGAGATCATCCGTTCCGGCTTCGATCGCAGTCCGATGTTCACCGGCGTGATCGAGGGCGTCGGCCCGCGCTATTGCCCCTCCATCGAGGACAAGGTCAACCGCTTCGCCGACAAGAACTCACATCAGATCTTCCTGGAGCCCGAGGGGCTGACGACGCACGAGTTCTATCCGAACGGCATCTCGACTTCCCTGCCCTTCGACATCCAGCTTGCGGCCGTCCAGTCGATCCCTGGCCTGGAGAACGTGCACATCCTGCGCCCCGGCTATGCGATCGAGTACGACTACTTCGATCCCCGCGAGTTGAAGTCCAGCTTCGAAACGCGCGCCATCGGAGGCCTGTTCTTCGCGGGCCAGATCAACGGCACGACCGGCTATGAAGAGGCGGCGGCGCAGGGGCTGTTCGCCGGTTTGAACGCTGCGCTCCAGGTTCAGGGCAAGGACGCTTGGCTCCCGAGCCGCGACCAAGCCTATCTGGGCGTGCTGGTCGACGACCTGATCACCAAGGGCGTCACCGAGCCGTATCGCATGTTCACGAGCCGCGCCGAGTTCCGACTGCAGCTTCGTGAAGACAACGCCGACATGCGCCTCACCGAAGCAGGCCGCCAATTGGGGTTGGTCGACGATGCGCGCTGGGACGCTTTCAACCGGAAGCGCGACGCTGTTTCACGTGAAACAGAGAAGCTGAAGTCGACCTGGGTCAATCCGAACACCCTGCCGGCGGCCGATGCCGAGCGGCTCGTGGGCAAGGCCCTCGAACGCGAGTACAACCTGATCGACCTGCTGCGTCGCCCCGGTGTCACGTTCGACACCATCTCCGAAGTCGCTTCCATTGCACGCCCTGAGGTAGGAGTCACTCGCACATCTCTCGCTGAGACGCTCGGGGCCGAGCTGGCCGCCGCCGTGATCGAACAGCTGGAAGTCGGCGTCAAGTACGCCGGCTACATCAGCAAGCAGCAGGAGGATGTGGCCCGCGCATCGAACTACGAGCACCTCAAGCTGCCCGAAGATCTCGACTACGGTCTCGTCACCGCCCTGTCTTTCGAGGCCCGCCAGAAGCTCGGCAAGCATCGTCCGGAAACGCTCGGCCAAGCGTCGCGGATCTCCGGCATCACGCCCGCAGCGATCTCTCTGCTGCTGATCCATCTGCGCAAGGGCCGCTTCAAGGGCTTCACCGAACAAGCCGCGATCAACTCGAACGCTGCCTGACACCACCCTTCCCCGCTTATCGATGACCGACCTCGACCTCCGCTCCCGTCTCGCCGCCGCGGCCGAAACGCTTCAACTCGGCCTCACGGATGAGCAGCTTGACCGGCTGATCGCTTACCTCAGCCTGCTGTCGAAATGGAACAAGGTCTACAACCTGACGGCTGTCCGCGACCCGCAGGCCATGCTGACCCAACACCTGGTGGACAGTCTCAGCTTGATTCCGCCGTTGCAACGTCATGCGACCGGGCGATCGCTCCGGTTGATGGACGTTGGTAGCGGCGGCGGGTTGCCCGGCGTCGTCATCGCCATCTGCGATCCGACCATCGACGTCACCTGCGTGGACACCGTCGGCAAGAAGGCCTTCTTCATCGCCCAGGTTGCTGCAGAGATCGGACTACCCAACCTTCACGCGGAACATTCGCGGGTTGAGCAATTGAAGACAGCACCCTTTGACGTCATCACTTCGCGGGCTTTCGCCTCCCTGGCTGACTTCACCGCATGGACCCGGATGCATTTGAAGCCGGACGCCGTGTGGGCGGCCATGAAGGGCCAGCACCCTGCCGAAGAGATTCACGAACTTGCCCAGCGCGCGCCTGATCTGTCCGTGTTTCACGTGGAACAGCTGGATGTTCCAGGTCTCGACGCGCAACGTTGCCTGCTGTGGATCCGTCCGACCACCGTCATCGGTTAAGCTCCGCCCCTCTCCAGAGCCCTGCCCTCCGACCATTCATGGCCAAGATCTTTTGTGTTGCAAACCAAAAAGGCGGCGTCGGAAAGACGACCACCACCGTGAATCTGGCCGCCGGTCTGGCCAAGGTTGGACAGCGGGTATTGGTGGTCGATCTCGACCCTCAAGGTAACGCCACCATGGGTTCGGGCATCGACAAGCGGGCGCTGTCGCTGACGGTGTATGACGTACTGCTGGAGTCCGCCACCATCGCCGAGGCGAGGCAGCGCAGCGAGAAGGCGGGCTACGACGTGCTGGGGGCAAACCGCGAGTTGGCTGGCGCCGAGGTGGAGCTCGTGGAACTCGACCGTCGCGAACAACGTCTGAAAACGGCATTGGCTGCCTCGGCACAGGATTACGACTTCATCCTGATCGACTGCCCGCCGTCGCTGTCCATGCTCACCCTGAACGGACTGTGCTCAGCGCACGGGGTGGTCGTTCCGATGCAGTGCGAGTACTTCGCCCTGGAAGGGCTGACCGACCTGGTCAACACGATCAAGCAGATCCACGCGAACCTGAATCCGGACCTGCAGATCATCGGCCTGCTGCGCGTCATGTTTGATCCGCGCATCACCCTGCAGCAGCAGGTCAGCGAGCAGCTGAAGGCGCACTTCGGCGAGAAGGTCTTCGACACCGTCATCCCACGCAACGTCCGGCTCGCAGAAGCGCCCAGCTACGGCCTGCCGGGCGTCGTGTTCGACGGCGGCTCCAAGGGGGCTCACGCCTTCATCGATTTCGCCAAGGAAATGGTGACCCGCGTCGGCGCCATGCGCTGAACGATGTCTCCCGAGCTGGACGCCCTCGCCCGCCGCGCGGAACTGGCCGGTCTCAACGCGGCGTCCGCGCCACGTGAAGCACAAGTCGAGGGCTGGCTGCTGAGGTTGTCGCCGGGCAAGGCCAAGCGCTCGCGATGCGTGAACGCGCTGGCCGGCGGCACCCTCCCCCTGGACGAGCTGTTGCGCCGCTGCCGCGTCAGCTTCGAGCAGGCGGGGCTGCCGCTGATCCTTCGACTCACCCCGTTCAGCCAACCGGCTGACCTGGACGATCAACTCGCCGCCCAGGGATGGACCCGCTTCGATCCCGCCGACGTGATGGTGCTGCCTTCGCTGGACGCATTCGTTGACGCGAGCGGCTTGAAATCCCTGTCGCCGGTCGAGTACGCCGCCCTGATCGGCGCGCTGCGCGGTTCCAGCGTCGAGGAGATCGGGGGCCACGCCCGCCGACTCGAGCTGGCCAGCGTTCCCCATCAGGCGTTCAAGATGGAGCGGGACGGCGTGCTGCTCGCCTGTGGTCAGGTGGCCATCGATCCGGGTCCAGAGGGAACGCCCACAAGCGGCATGGCGGGGCTGTTCGACATCTTCACGCCAGAGGACCAGCGCGGCCGCGGACATGGCTACCGGCTCTGCGCTGCCTTGTTGACCGAAGCGCGCCGCCAGGGCGCTCTCACTGCGTATCTGCAGGTCGGTGCTGACAATGAGGCGGCACAGCGCCTGTACGCCCGTCTAGGCTTCTTGCAGGCCTACCGCTACCACTACCGCAGCGACGACCCACGCGCCTGGGCGTAAGCGCCTAGGCGCGCGCCTGCCAGACCTTCAGCAGCGTATGGCGGGTGAAGCCCGGCACGAAGTCGTGCACATGGCTGATGCAGGCGTAGCCGAGGTGCTCGTACATCTCGGCAGTCTCGTCCAGCAGCGTCTCGATCAGCGCGTCGACACAACCGCGCTTCAATGCCATCGCCTCGAGCTGGCGCAAGCAATCACCGCCGAGCCCCTGTCTGCGAAGGTCTGCATCAACCCACAGGTAGTTGACGTAGAGGCGCTGGAACTCGGTGCGACCGGAGGCTCCGGCGATCAGCTCACCGCCCTCGTACAACGCCACCGCGATGTCTTCTGCATCGCTACCCTGCGTCTGCTGGCGCCCGTAACGGATGACCCCTTCACGAAGGGCGTCAAGGTCGCGCGGGGAGACAGCGCCATCCCGGCGCCATTCCCGACTTCCGACCTGCGTCGATGCCGACATCAGATGTCGTTGACGTCCGGACCGGTCAAACCCAGCGATTCGTCCACGCCCAGGTGCACGTTCATGCTCTGCACCGCGGCGCCGCTGGCGCCCTTGCCCAGGTTGTCCAGGCGGGCCATCACGAGAATCTGCTGCTCGCTGCCGAAGACGAACAGGTCGACGTTGTTCGTGTCGTTGCAAGCCTGCACATCGAAGAAACCCACGGCCAAGGTGTCCGCGTCGCGCAGTGGTTTCACGTGGATGAAGCGCTCGCCTTCGTAATGCGCCGCCAGGGCATCGCGGACCTGCTGTGGCGTGGTACCGGCGCGCAGCTGGCTCAGGTGCAGCGGCACCGTGACCGCCAGGCCCTTGTAGAAGTTCGAGACGATGGGCATGAACACCGGCGCCGTCTTCAGGCCAGTGTGGGCCATCATTTCCGGCAGATGCTTGTGGGCCAGACCCAGCGCGTAGGGACGCGGCGCGATCAGCTTCGGATTCCCGCCCGCCTCGTACTCCGCGATCATCGACTTGCCGCCACCCGAGTAGCCGGTGATCGAGGTCGCCGTCACCAGCGCGTCGGCCAGCAGGAGGCCGGCATCGACCAGCGGACGCACCGCCAGGATGAAGGCGCTGGCGTGGCAGCCAGGGTTGGCGATGCGCTTCGAATCGCGGATCGCGGCACGCTGGCCCTTGGCCAGTTCCGGCAGACCGAAGGCCCAGCCCGGCGCGGTGCGGTGCGCGGTGCTGGCATCGATCAGGCAGGTCTTGGGGTTCGTGATCATGGCGGCCGCCTCGCGCGACGCGGCGTCCGGCAGGCACAGGAAGGCGACGTCGGCGGCATTCAGCAGACGGGCGCGCTCGGCGGCATCCTTGCGCTTGTCGGCGTCGATGCGCAGCACCTCGATGTCGGCGCGCTGCGCCAGATATTCATTGATGCGCAGGCCGGTCGTGCCTTCCTGCCCGTCGACATACACCGCGTACTTCATCGCCGCTCCTGCAAAATCTGCTGCCTCCGGGACCCTCCCGAAGAAAGCGCGAAGCATAAGGCCAACCGATGTCAACACACGCCATTCCGCCGAATGACCTGGACCTCTCCCCGATCACGCGGCCCGTCTATCTGCTGCCGGGGTGGCTGAACTCCGACCCGGACCATTGGCAGAGCGAATGGCAACGGCGTCACGGCGACACCCGGGTCGAGCAGAACGACTGGGAATGGCCGCGCCGCGGGGACTGGATGGCTCGACTCGACGAAGTCCTGCAGCAGGACGGCCGCCTGGGTGATCAGCCGGCTCTGCTGGTGGCGCACAGCCTCGGCTGTCAGCTGGTGGCGGCCTGGGCGGAACACTCCTCCCACACGCGTCTGGTCGCTGGCGCGCTGCTGGTCGCGCCTCCCGACACCGAGCGCGAGGAGATGCCACCGCAGCTGCACAACTGGCGGCCGATCCGCCGTCCACGCCTGCCCTTTCCTGCCATCGTCGTCGCATCGAACAACGACCCTTTCTGCGCCCTCGAACGCGCCGCCGGCATGGCGGCGGATTGGGGCGCGGAGTTCGTCCTGGCGGGCCCGCTGGGGCATCTCAACGCGGAATCCGGGCTCGGCGCCTGGCCCGAAGGCCGCGGGATGCTGAAGCGCCTGGCCGGCTGAATCGGGCCAAGCGGGCAACACCCCACATCGGGCTGCCGGCCCTCCCCCGGAATCACGGAGAATCGCGCCCCATGGCGACAAAGAAACCCAAGGGCCTGGGCATGGGCCTCGAGGCCCTGCTCGGACCCAAAGTGAGCGACGCACCGGCGGTGCGCGAAGGCGAACCCGGCGTACTTCCCCTGGCACAGATGCAGGCCGGCAAGTACCAGCCGCGCACCCGCATGGACGAAGGCTCGCTCTACGAGCTGGCCGAAAGCATCAAGGCGCAAGGGATCATGCAACCGATCCTGGTGCGACCGATCGCACCGAACGGCGCGGTCCGCTACGAGATCATTGCCGGTGAACGGCGCTTCCGCGCCGCGAAGCTGGCCGGGCTGGCCGAGGTGCCGGTGCTGGTCAAGCCGGTGCCGGACGAGGCCGCCGCCGCGATGGCGCTGATCGAGAACATCCAGCGTGAGGACCTCAACGCGCTGGAAGAGGCACAGGGCCTGAAGCGGCTGGTCGACGAATTCGGCCTGACCCACGACCAGGCGGCGCAGGCGGTGGGCCGCTCGCGCAGCGCGGCGTCCAACCTGCTGCGCTTGTTGAACCTGGCCGAGCCGGTCCAGAACATGCTGATGGCCGGCGACATCGACATGGGCCACGCACGCGCGCTGCTGGCGCTGGACGGTGCGCATCAGATCACCAGCGCCACCGAGATCGCCGCGAAGAAGCTCAGCGTGCGCGAGGCCGAAAAGCTCGTCCAACGCCAGCAGGGCGGCGGTCGCCAGGCTCCGCTGTTGCGCGTGAAGGCGAACAAGAGCCGGGACGTGCTCAGACTCGAGGAAGAACTCTCCGATCTGCTGACGGCGCAGGTGGAAATCCGCGTCAAGAAGAAGACCAAACGCGGCGAGCAAGGCGAAGTCGCGATCAGCTTCGGATCGCTCGACGAGTTGAACGGCTTGCTGCAAAAGCTGCGTCCGGCGGGCGCGGACGAGTAAGCCCTCACGGGCCTCCGGCAGGCCCGTCGACCGGCTCAATCCAGAAGGATGGCACGCGGGATGCGGGCTGTCTTCTTCGTACTTCTCACAGGTGCCCCGTATCGGGGGATCGTCAACTTTCGCGCTTCACAGGCGTTGGACATGGGAGTACAACGGGGTCATGTCTTGCTATCGCGCATCGCTTCCGATGGGCGTAGCATGACCCGGTAAAGCCGTACCGCGCTCGAGGTTGTCGATGGCGACCTCACACAGGACGGCGGTCTTTGGACCAGCATGGGCTGGCCGTTTGCTGAAAGCTTGCTGAGCTCGGAAAGCTCTGATGACGCCTTGAGTCATGGACGTCGCCAGAACTTCCTGGACGATGCGAGGTCCGTTGTCGCACGGACGCGCGTCGCCTCCCAATGAACCACACTGGAGGTCAGCATGGATGTGATCAGCCATTTCGCGGCACGCTACGAACGCGGCAAGGTCGAGGAGCTCACGCTGGAGGAGTACCTCGACGAGTGCAAGCGCAATCCCCTCGCCTACGCCACCGCGCCCGAGCGCATGCTCAAGGCGATCGGCGAGCCGCAGATGCTGGACACGCGCAATGACTCGCGCCTGTCGCGGATCTTCCAGAACAAGGTCATCAAGATCTATCCCGCCTTCGCCGAGTTCTACGGCATGGAGGACGCGATCGAGCAGGTCGTCAGCTACTTCCGCCATGCGGCGCAGGGGCTGGAAGAGAAGAAGCAGATCCTGTATCTGCTCGGCCCGGTCGGCGGCGGCAAGAGCTCGATCGCCGAGCGCCTCAAGCAGCTGATGGAGCACGTCCCGTTCTACGCGCTGAAGGACAGCCCGGTGAACGAGAGTCCGCTCGGTCTGTTCGACGTGGTCGAGGACGGCCCGCTGCTGGAACGCGAATACGGCATCCCGCGCCGCTACCTCAACCGCATCCTGAGCCCCTGGGCGGTGAAGCGGCTCGACGAGTTCGGCGGCGACATCCGCAAGTTCAAGGTCGTCAAGCGGCTGCCGAGCGTGCTCAAGCAGATCGGTGTCGCCAAGACCGAGCCGGGCGACGAGAACAACCAGGACATCAGCTCGCTGGTCGGCAAGGTCGACATCCGCAAGCTCGAGACCTACGCCCAGGATGATCCCGACGCCTACAGCTATTCCGGCGGCCTTTGCCTGTCCAACCAGGGCCTGCTGGAGTTCGTCGAGATGTTCAAGGCGCCGATCAAGGTGCTCCATCCGTTGCTCACCGCGACGCAGGAAGGCAACTTCAAGGGCACCGAGGGCTTCGGCGCCATCCCCTTCGACGGCATCGTGCTGGCGCACAGCAACGAGAGCGAGTGGAAGACCTTCCGCAACAACAAGAACAACGAGGCCTTCCTCGACCGGATCTACATCGTCAAGGTGCCCTACTGCCTGCGCGTCAGCGAGGAAGTGAAGATCTACGAGAAGCTGATCCGCGGCTCCTCGCTGGCCGACGCCAAGTGCGCGCCCGGCACGCTGAAGATGATGGCGCAGTTCGCCGTGCTGACGCGGCTGAAGGACCCGGAGAACTCCAGCGCCTTCAGCAAGATGCAGATCTACGACGGGGACAACCTGAAGGACACCGATCCGAAGGCCAAGTCGATCCAGGAATACCGCGACTACGCCGGCGTCGACGAAGGCATGTCCGGCATCTCGACGCGCTTCGCCTACAAGATCCTGTCGAAGGTCTTCAACTTCGATTCGACCGAGGTGGCCGCCAATCCGGTCCATCTGATGTACGTGCTCGAGCAGCAGATCGAGCGCGAGCAGTTCCCGCAGGAAGCCGAACAGAAGTTCGTCGGCTTCATCAAGGAGGTGCTGGCACCGCGCTACGCCGAGTTCATCGGGAAGGAGATCCAGACCGCCTACCTGGAGAGCTACAGCGAGTACGGCCAGAACATCTTCGACCGCTACGTGACGTATGCCGACTACTGGATCCAGGATCAGGAGTACCGCGACACCGACACCGGCGAGGTCTTCGACCGCGTGGCACTGAACGCCGAGCTGGAGAAGATCGAGAAGCCCGCAGGCATCAGCAACCCGAAGGATTTCCGCAACGAGATCGTCAACTTCGTGCTGCGCGCGCGCGCCAACAATGCGGGCAAGAACCCGCTGTGGACCAGCTACGAGAAGCTGCGCACGGTGATCGAGAAGAAGATGTTCTCCAACACCGAGGAGTTGCTGCCGGTGATCAGCTTCAACGCCAAGGCCAGTGCCGACGAGGCGAAGAAGCATGAGAACTTCGTTCAGCGGATGGTGGACAAGGGCTACACGCCGAAGCAGGTCCGGCTGCTCTGCGAGTGGTATCTGCGCGTGAGGAAGTCGAGCTGAGGCTCAAGAATGACACCGGAAAGGTCCCTCATGACAGGCCTTCAACAAATCATCGATAGGCGGCTGTCGGGCAAGAACAAGTCGATCGGGAATCGGGAGCGCTTCCTGCGCCGCTACAAGGACCAGATCCGCGACGCGGTGCGGCGCGCGGTGGACAAGCGCGGCATCCGGGACATGGAGCGCGGCGAGGACGTCCAGATTCCCAAACGCGACCTGAGCGAGCCCGTCTTCAGCCACGGCGAGGGCGGGATCCGCGAAGTCGTGCGGCCCGGCAATACCGAGCACATCAAGGGCGACCGCATCGGCAAGCCGCAGGGTGGCCAGGGCGGAGGCGGCGGCTCGCAGGCCAGCGACTCCGGCGAGGGTGAGGACGACTTCGTCTTCCACCTCAGCAAGGAGGAGTTCATGCAGGTCTTCTTCGAGGACCTGGCGCTTCCCAATCTTGCCCGCACGACGCTGGCCGAGACGCCCGAGTACAAGACGGTCCGCGCCGGCTACGTCACCGACGGCACGCCGACCAACCTGCACGTGGTGCGCTCGATGCGCGGCGCGTTGGGACGTCGGATCGCGCTGGGCATGGACAAGCGGCGCGAGCTCCACGAACTCGAAACGCGGCTGCTGACCCTGCAGCAGGAAGAAGACAAGCGCCGCCCCGAGATCCAGGCGTTGATCGCCGAGACGGAGGCGCGCATCGTGCTGCTGCGCCAGCGCCTGTCCAACATCCCGTTCCTCGATCCGATCGACCTGCGTTTCCGCAACCGCATCAAGGTGCCACAACCCACGACGCGGGCGGTGATGTTCTGCCTGATGGACGTCTCGGGCTCGATGGACGAGAGCCGCAAGGACCTGGCCAAGCGCTTCTTCATCCTGCTCTACCTGTTCCTGACGCGGCACTACGAGAAGATCGACGTCGTCTTCATCCGACATCACACCCAGGCGCAGGAAGTCGATGAGCAGAACTTCTTCCATGCCACGGAGACCGGCGGCACGGTGGTGTCCTCGGCGCTGGTGATGATGGAAGAGATCATCCGCGCGCGATATCCGGCCGGCGACTGGAACATCTACGGCGCGCAGGCCAGTGACGGCGACAACTGGCACCACGACAGCGGCCGCTGCCGCGAACTGCTGGCCGACAAGATCCTCCCGCTCTGCCGCTACTACGCCTATGTGCAGGTGGCGGAGGCCGAGCAGAACCTCTGGGAGGAATACGCGAAGCTGGAGGACGAGGTGCACCACTTCGCGATGCGCAAGGCGGTCGAGGTGGCGCAGATCTATCCGGTCTTCCGCGACCTGTTCAAGAAAGAAGGGGCGACCGCGTGACCGCGGCCCCGGAGGACATCACCATGAGCAGTCTGGAGAATCGCCGCAATGTCAGTGTCGGTGTGGGTGCCAACGAATATGGCGGCCGCCGGGTTCGCGCGCCCCTGACCCAGATGCGGCCGCTGGAGAAGCGGCCCGAGCATCCGCTTCCCTCACCGAGCGACTGGACCTTCGAGCTCGTCGAGCAGTACCACGATGTCATCCGCCAGACCGCGGAGCGCTACGGGCTGGACACCTATCCGAACCAGCTCGAGGTCATCACCGCCGAGCAGATGATGGATGCCTACGCGTCCGTCGGCATGCCAGTGAACTACCGGCACTGGAGTTACGGCAAGGAGTTCATCTCCACCGAGCGCAACTACAAGCGTGGCCAGATGGGCCTGGCCTATGAGATCGTCATCAACTCCGATCCCTGCATCGCCTACCTGATGGAGGAGAACACGATGGCGATGCAGGCGCTGGTGATCGCGCACGCCTGCTACGGCCACAACAGCTTCTTCAAGAACAACTACCTGTTCCGGATGTGGACCGACGCGTCGTCGATCATCGACTACCTCGTCTACGCGAAGAACTACGTCGCCGACTGCGAACAGCGTTACGGCCTCGACGCGGTCGAGTCCACGCTGGACTCGTGCCATGCGCTGATGAATCACGGCGTCGACCGGTATCGCCGGCCGGCGAAGCTCTCGCTGGCGCAGGAGCAGTCGATGCGCAAGGACCGCGAGTCCTACGCGCAGCTGCAGGTCAACGACATGTGGCGCACCTTGCCGCGGCGCCCCGAGGACGAAGCCAAGGCGGAAGAGAAACGCCGCTTCCCCGACGAGCCGCAGGAGAACCTGCTGTACTTCATCGAGAAGAACGCGCCGCTGCTGGAGCCCTGGCAGCGGGAGATCGTGCGCATCGTCCGCAAGATCGCGCAGTACTTCTATCCGCAGCGGCAGACGCAGGTCATGAACGAAGGCTGGGCGACGTTCTGGCATCACAAGCTGCTGAACACCATGTACGACGACGGCTACCTGTCCGACGGCATGATGATCGAGTGGCTGAAGTCGCACACCAACGTGGTGGCGCAGCCGCCGATGACACAGCTCAATCCGTATGCGCTGGGTTTCGCGATGTACACGGACCTCAAGCGCATCTGCGAGAAGCCGACCGACGAGGACCGCGAGTGGTTCCCCGCGATCGCCGGCAGCGACTGGCTGCCGACGCTGGACCATGCGATGCGCAACTTCAAGGACGAGAGCTTCATCGCGCAGTACCTGAGCCCGAAGATCATGCGCGACTTCCGGCTGTTCTCGATCCTCGACGACGAGCACCAGGCGGAGTACGAGATCTCCGCGATCCACGATGAACAGGGCTATCAGTATGTGCGCCAGGCGCTGTCGCGGCAGTACGACCTGTCCACGCGCGAACCCAACATCCAGGTCTGGAACGTCAACCTGCGCGGCGACCGCTCCTTGACGCTGCGTCACCAGCAGCACCAGGACCGCCCGTTGCACGACGGCGCACAGGAGGTGCTGAAGCATGTCGCGCGCCTCTGGGGATTCGGCGTCCAGCTCGAGAGCGTGAACGCGCGCGGCGACGTCTCACGCCGCTGGAGCGTTCCGGCACCTCAACACTGACTTCCCGGGCCCTTCAGACGAAGATCTTCCCGGGATTCATGATGTCGTTCGGATCGAGCGCCCGCTTGAGCGCCCGCATCTGATCGACCGCGCCGTCCCCGGCCTCCTGCAGCAGGAAGCCCTGCTTGTGCAGGCCGATGCCGTGCTCACCGGTGCAGGTGCCTTCGAGCGCGATGGCCCGCGCCACCATCTGCGCGCTCAGGCGTTCGGCGGTTTCGCGCTCCGCGGGAATGGCCGGATCGATCAGATACCCCATGTGGAAGTTGCCGTCGCCGACGTGGCCCACGATGAAGTAGGGCAGTCCGCTCGCCTCGACCTCTTCGACCGAAATGTTGATCGATTCCGCCAGGCGCGAGATCGGCACGCAGGTGTCCGTCGTCACCGCGCGGCAGCCGGGCTTCATCTGCAGCGCCGACAGGTAGGCGTGGTGCCGCGCGGTCCAGAGGCGCGTGCGCTCCTCCGGCGTCGTCGCCCATTCGAAACCGGTGCCGCCGTGTTCGGCCGCGATCTCCTGGACCGTCGCGGCCTGCTCCGCGACACCGGCCTCGGAGCCATGGAACTCCATCAACAGCATCGGTGCCTCGCGCAACGTCAGCTTGTCATGCCGGTTGACCGCCCGCACGGCGTGCGCGTCGAGCAACTCACAGCGCGCGATCGGAACGCCCATCTGGATGATCGCGATCGTCGTCCGTACCGCCGCGTCGATCGACTCGAAGGAGCACACCGCCGCCGACACGGCTTCCGGCAGTGGATACAGCCGCAGCGTGATCTCGCAGATGGCGCCGAGCGTGCCTTCGCTGCCGACATACAGGCGCGTCAGGTCGTACCCGGCGCTGCTCTTTCGTGCACGGGAGCCGGTGCGGATCAGACGGCCTTCCGGTGTCGCGACGGTCAGCCCGAGCACGTTCTCCTTCATCGTTCCGTAGCGGACGGCGTTCGTGCCGCTCGCACGCGTCGCCGACATCCCGCCGATCGACGCATCCGCGCCAGGGTCGATCGGGAAGAACAGACCCTGATGCCGGATCTCCGCATTCAACTGATTGCGCGTCACGCCGGCCTGTACGGTCACGGTCAAGTCCTCGGCGTCGATACCGAGGATGGCCTTCATCCGCGACAGGTCCAGGCTCACGCCACCGTGCACCGCCAGCAAGTGTCCTTCCAACGAGGTTCCGGCGCCGTAGGGAATCACGGGCACGCGATGCGCATTGGCCAGCGCCAGCACCGCCGCCACGTCCTCGTTGCTCTCCGCGAAGACGACGGCCTCGGGCGGCGGCACGTCGAAAGGCGATTCGTCGCGACCGTGCTGCTCACGCAGCGCCATCGCGGTGCTGCAGCGCTCACCGAACCGCGCCTTCAATGCGTCCAGCATTGCCGCCGGCATCGGCCGCGGCGCATAAGACGGTTGGTGGGACGGCTGATGGACCGGTGGGTTCGACGTCGGGTGGTCACCGAGTTCTCGAGGCGCATTCATCGCTGTCTCCTGGTTCCACACGGTCCGATGCGCAGGAACTCCCGGCCGGTGTTGTCCGGTCGATTCTAGGAAGGGTCGTCGCTGCATCCGCTTGCATCGTCGCGCTTGCGTCGCGCCCCGCACAGTGACAGCATGGACGGACCGCGCGCTGGCTCGCGCGACATGAGGAGTCCGCCATGTCCCATCTGTGGTTATGGACGATCTGGGCCCTGCTGCTGGCGCTGCTGGTGGTCGCCACCCTGCGCATGGATTGGCTGAAGGTCTGGTGGATGGATCAGCTCCGCCACCTGCCCAACGACGCCGCGGCCCGCGACATCGATCCTGGCATTCCGGCCGACACGCCTGAACCCGGCACACGCCCACAGGCGCATCACATCCCGAGACCCGTCGGCATTCCGCGCCACACGGTCCACGACATCCATGGCCATTCGACCGGGATGTCCCACCACCGTCCGGTGTTCCACCGCAGCGGCAGCCGGAACTGAGGCAGCCCCGCCCGGGGGCCGGGCGAGTTGCGGCAAGATGCCGGGTTTGCACTTCCGCAGCCCGCGCGGCACCCGTCATGGCCAATCGACTTTCCCAGATCGCGACCCGCACCGGCGACGACGGCACCACCGGCCTCGGCGACGGCACCCGCGTCCCCAAGGACCACCTGCGCGTGCAGGCGATGGGGGACGTGGACGAACTGAACTCCCAGATCGGCGTGCTGCTGGCCGAGCCGCTGCCCGACGACGTGCGCGACCTGCTGGTCACGATCCAGCATGAGCTGTTCAACCTCGGCGGCGAGCTTTGCATGCCCGGCTACAGCCTGCTGAAGGAAGCGGCCGTGCTGCACCTCGACCAGGCGCTGGCCGACCACAACGCCGCCCTGCCCCGCCTGGCGGAGTTCATCCTGCCGGCCGGCACGCGCAGCGCCGCCATCGCCCATGTCTGCCGCACGATCGCCCGCCGCGCCGAGCGAGCCGTCGTCACCCTGGCGGCGCAAGAGACGATCAACACGGCGCCGCGCCACTACCTGAACCGCTTGTCCGATCTGCTGTTCGTGCTGGCTCGCGTGCTCAACCGGGCCAACCTGGACGGCAAGGGCGGCGACGACGTCTACTGGAAAAGCGAGCGCATGGCTCGCTACGCTGCGGAAGACGCCGCCGAGGACGCCACGGAACAAGCCCAGGAAGGCCCCGGAAACGCCGGCTGAGCGCCTTGACGGCCCCGCTCAGGCCACGGCGGCCGCCGCGGTCCTGAGGCGCTTCCCGTAGGCGTCGCGCAACGCGGGCGGTTCCACGACCTCGACCTGGCCGGCATGCCGCAACAGGTCCATCAGCAGTTCGGTCGCATCCACGAACGGCAGTTCCAGCTGCCAGCGCCCGTCCGGCAGCCATTCACTGCGCTGGGCCGGGTGCCATTCCTCGCTGGAGACCCAAGCCGCGATCTGCTCGCTGAAGATCACCGTGGCCCATTGCGGATCGCCGCCGGCGAAGATCCCGTAGCCCTGGTCGAGCTCTCCTTCGAGTTCCTTCAGCGGCAGGCTGCGCGCGACCTGATCCTCCATCACCGCGGCATCCTCCATCGCGTCGAGCGCGAATCGTCTCAGCCCGTCGCTGGCGTGGCACCACGCATCGAGGTACCAGGTGTTCCGGTAATGCACCAGGCGCTGCGGAGATACCTCCCGATCGCTGACCGATCCACCGCCGGGTCCGCGCTTGCGGTAGCGCAGCTTCAGCCGCCGGCGCTTCACGACGGCGCTTCCCACCGTCTCGAAATGCTCTGACGGCACCCGTCGCCGGGCCGTCGAGATCAGCTTGATGCGACGCGTCATCTCCTGCGCCTCGACCTCGTCACCGCCAAGCATGCCGGTGAGCTTGTCCAGCATCGGCTGCAGGTGGCGGCTGAGCAGACCGTTCTCGTCGAGTCCGGCCATCATCTGATGCATGGTCAGCAGTGCGTGCAGCTCCTTTTCGCTGAACCACACGCCGGGCAGCTCATGCCGCTGGCCTCGCCACTGCTGGCCGAAGCGATAGCCGTTCTCCGTGGCGTCATATTCGATCGGGGCATCCATGCGCTCGCGCAGGTACTGCAGGTCCCGCTTGAGCGTCGCCGGCGACACCTCCAGCAACTCACGCATCTCCGCGAAGCTCACGCAGCCGCGGCTGCGGATCAGCATCTCGATCTTGTAGAAGCGCTCGGTGCGGTCCATGAAGGTGCTCTCCTGACAGATCTGGGTGGTCGATCCACAACTTTCTGTGGACCGATGGCGGTGTAGCTCATTCTATGAGCCACCCAGCTTGAATACTTGATCCCAAGCCTGAAGCTGTCTTGCGCCAGGCCTCGGTTTCCAAGTCCTCAAGGAGAACCCACATGGTCGCCACGATCCACCGCAACGCCAACGACATCGCCATCCAGCAACTGCCCCTGCCGATGACCGCCGTGGAGGCCATGGTCGACGCCAAGGACGAGACCGGTGTCTCCAGCCACGAGCGCATCGGGTTCGAACTGGGTTGGGACTATGCGCATCACGGGCAGACGCCGCCGGTCGAGCAGCTGTTCCGCCAATCGCCGCTTCAGCAAGGCTGGCAACTGGGCCGATCGACCTTCGGTGCGCGCACGCTCAAGTCGCCTCGCCAAACGCAGTTGTGGCTTTCGCTGCGCCTGCACGCCTGGCAGCGCGGCCGCAGTTTCGAGACGCTCCTGGTCACGCCCAACTACCTGCAGCAGCTGGACACGACGCACTGCCCGGTCAGCCGCCTGGCGTTCAATGACGAGCAGGACCACCCACAACGCCGCTCCATCGACCGCGTACGTGACGACGCCGGCTACGCCGCGGGCAACCTGGCCCTGATGAGCCACGCGGCCAATGTCGCGAAGCTCGACCGCGGATGGCAGCAATGCTGGGCGATGGCGCAAAGCCTGCGCCAGGGACCGATGACGATGGCCGGCGGCCTGAACGCCGACGCCTGGGAACGCATGGCGATCCTGACCAGCTTCGTGACCCCGATGTCGCATGACCTGGCCGCGCAGTTGCCGATGCTGGTGCTGCCACCGAACCGGTTGCGGATGTTCAACCCCGTGCAAGCCTTGCAGGCGCTGGTCACGCGGCAGCTGGCGACGCCCGGATGGAGCCAGCGCCTGACGCGACTGGAAGCGCTGATGGCCGCTCAACAACGCGCCGATTTCTCGAAGTTCGTGCTGGCCCTTGTTCCGCGCGTGCTGCGCTGCCAGTCGCTCAGCGACCCGATGGAAATCCGTTGGGCGCTGGAGGATGCCTGGCGCGATCCGCTGCTGCAGAAGCGCTGGACGCACTTCGCGCAACAACTGACCCCCGAGCAGGCGGAACAGCTGGTGCAACGCGCCGCCAACAAGCGGCTGAGCACGGTGCGCGTCCAGAGTCACGACGCTCCCACGGACGGCTGGGCGCTGGAGCGTCAGGGGTTCCGCCCGGCCGCCTGAGCTCCGACGCGAGCCTCAGCCCGGAAGTCCCACGTGCAGCTTTTCGAGGCTGCCGTTCTGATCCTGGAGCGCGACGTGATAGCCCTGCTCCTTGAACCAGTCGGCCCATTGCCGGGCGTGCATCTTCTCCGGGAGCCAGGGCCCGGTGCGGTCAAGGTGGACGCGATTGCCGCGGCGTTCGTAGAACACCACGCGCCACATGTTGCTGGGGATGCGATCGTGGAAGCTGGACATATGCGACCGCGGAATCTAGCAAAGCAACATGTCACGACGGGAGGGGGGCAACACCTGGAACCATGCAGACATCGCACGCACCGTGCAGAGTTGCCGGGCGGCCTGACTGCGACTGTTCGCAGACCATGCCGACAGCACCACGTCGTCGCACAGCAGCAGTGAAGCACCACCTTGCAGCGCGAGTTCGACGAGCGATTGCACGGACTCGGAAACGCCCGTGATCCGCGGCCCACGCGCCGGCTTCACCACCTCTGCGTACGGCAGGAAATCGGCGAGCAGTTCCCGCTGCTGCGCCTCGGACAAGGCGAACTTCGGATAGGCCAGCGCTCGCATCAGCGTCGCGGCTAGGTCGGGACTCACCAACGGTCTCAGCACACCTTGCTGCCATGCGCGGCGCAGTCCGAGCGCTTCGCCACCCGACATCAGCAACGCGCGCAGGATCAATGCCGGATCGATGACGGCGCGTTCAGGCGTCGCCGGCTTCGATCGACGCGTCATGCGGATTTGCGAGCAGTCTTGCGGACGGCAGTCTTGCCTGCCACGGCGGGCTTCTTGACGGCTTTCACGGCCTTCACGGCAGGCTTCGCCGCCTTGGACGAGAAGGCCATCGCCTTGGCGATGACCCCATCGTCGAGCTCGAGTTCCGCCAGCTTGGCCCGGACCGCATCGCCGCGCTGGATGCGCACCGGCGTCAACACGACCTGCCCGGCCTGGAGCAGCACTTCGAAGTACTGCACGGGACCGAGTTTGTCGGTGACGCTTTTCGGCAGGGTCAGCTGGTTCTTGGACGTCAGCTTCGCCAGCACGCGATCAGACCAGCGAGCGCTGCAGACGGAGCTGTTCCAGCGCGCGGCCTTCGACGTCGACTGCCTTCACGCTGTCGTTCTCGGCCTTGAAGCCGGCGATCTCGAAGAAGCGCATGGCGCGCTCGTTGTTCTTGTAGGTCCACAGCGTGACGCGGGTGCAGCCTTCTTCCTGAAGACCTTCCTGCGCCGCTTCGACCAGCGCCTGGCCGACGCCCTTGTCCCAGTGGGCGGGCATGGCGTACATGGCCCAGATCTCACCAGTGGTGGAGGGCGTGCCCTTGTCGCGGGAGCGGTCGAAGCCGACGAAACCCATCACCTCGTTGTCCAGGTGCGCGACCAGCACTTGCGGCTCGCACATGTTGATGGCTTCGCGCCAGTAGGCCTGGCGTTGGGCGACGGACAGGCCGTTCAGGGCGGTATCGGGCCAGAACTCCTTGTACGCGTCCTGAGCGGAACTCACCTGGATCTGGGCGATGGCCTTGGCATCACGCAGCGTGGCCGGGCGAATCTGAATACTCGACATACTTGGAGAACAAACGCATTTCGGGGAAAGGGCGGGATTGTCCCAGTCAATGCGACCAAACGGGCACCTTGACAGTAAATGTTTTACTGATCTTGATCGCCGCAGTGCGCATTCAAGCAAGCACCCCGCTCAAAGCTCACGGCAGGCGAACTTCAGACCAGCGAGACCTGCAGATGGCGACGGAAGTCGCGCGCAAAACCGGTGGCGGCCTTGTTCCAATGGGGACGCGCCACGGCCTGCAATCGCAACAGCAGCTCGTGTTCGACGCTCAGTTCCCCGAGAAATTCAGCGAGTTCAACACCGATGTCGCGCTGCATGCGCTGCACCAGCTGAGCGGTGGTCAACGCGTCCGCAAGGGCGCGGTGGGCACGGCCGTTGTCCGGCAAGCGGTGATAGCGGGCAAGGGTGCCGAGTTTGCAGTTCGGCGATTCCGGATAGAGGCGGCGAGCCAGTTTCACGGTACAGGCGAACTCCGGCGCGACGCGCGGCGAAGCGTCCGCGCGGGTGAGCTCATGCAGCCAGAAGCCGCGATCGAAGCTCGAGTTGTGCGCGACGAAGCCGCAGCCCTCGGTGAACGTCGCGACCTCACGCATGACCTGGGCTGCATCGGGCGCGTCCTCGACCATCTCGTTGCTGATGCCGGTGAGGCGCTCGATCATCGGCGGGATCCAGGCGCCCGTGTTCATGAGGCTCTGGTACTGGCCGACGATCTCGCCGTCGCGCAGCAGCACGGCGGCGATCTCGGTAGCGCGACCTCCGCCCTGCGGGGAGTTGCCGGTGGTCTCGAAGTCGATGACGGCGATCGTGCGCTTCATGCGGTCGGGGCGGGATATTTCTTGGCGTTCATCGCGATCTTCCGATCGACTGCAGCCGGCACGTCGATGCCGGCGCGATCAGCGATCTGCAGCAGGTACATCAACACGTCGGCGACCTCTTCGCCGAGGTGCTGGTGCTCCTCGGGCGACAGCTGCCGCGACTCCTCGGCGGTCTTCCACTGGAAGATTTCGACGAGCTCAGCCGACTCCACGACCAGCGCCATCGCCAGGTTCTTCGGCGTGAGGTACGGGTCCCAGTCGCGGGCTGCGGCGAAGTCGCGCAGCCGTCGTTGCAAGTCGGCAATGTCCATGGCTTCGCAGTGTGCAAGTCCGGGGCGGCCTGCTCAAGCGCCGTGTGCGGTGCAAGCACCCCACAGCAACGCCGCAGAGAAATTTCCCGCCTCTGTTTTCAACATCAAGGTTTTAAATATCTCTTTAGTCGTCTTAGTAGAGGGACCATCTTTTTGTGGACAAGTCGAAAATTCCTTTCAGAACCAAGGACTTGAGAAGACTGAAACCTTGTGCGTGGAGGGCCTCGTTGGCGTTGCACGGATCGACAACAACCGGGGCCTCCCCCTGCCGGCCTGTGGAGAAGTGGCCAGTTGCCAGAAAGTTTTCCACAGCCTTGTTGGCTATACAGCAGCGTCCGACTTGCGCTAGCGCCAACGGAAACGGGGATAACTTCCCCGTCCGCCTCAATCGATCCCGACCACCTTGTGCATCTGGATCGACAGCTTCCATTGCGGATGGTCCATGCAATACGCGATGGCCGCCCTGGTGTTCTGCTTCTGCAGGACCGAGTCCATGGGCTGGAGGAAGAAGTGGTCGAAGGCCAGATCCGCGAAGCGCTCAGGCAAGGCCAAAGGCTGTGGATAAACCAGCTTCAACTCGTTGCCCTTCGTCAGGACGACTTCCGCGTCGGCCTTGGGGCTGACACAGATCCAGTCCAGGCCTTCGGGTGCCGGCTGGGTGCCGTTGGTCTCGACGGCGATCTCGAAGCCGTGCGCTTTCAGCGCGGTGATCAGCGGGCCGTCGAGCTGCAGCAGCGGCTCGCCACCGGTGCAGACGACGTAGGGCGTGCCGGTCTTCCTGCCGTGTTCGTCCTTGGGCCACTTGTCGGCAATGGCTTCCGCCAACGCATCGGCCGAGGCGAACTTGCCCCCACCCTGCCCGTCCGTGCCGACGAAGTCGGTATCGCAGAAGGTGCAGACGGCTTTCTCTCGATCCTGCTCGCGGCCTGACCACAGGTTGCATCCGGCGAAGCGGCAGAACACGGCCGCGCGGCCGGCCTGGGCGCCCTCGCCCTGCAGCGTGTAGAACATTTCCTTGACGGCGTAGGTCATACGGGGATCAGCTCCTCGAAGGGACCGTGGCTGACGATGACGCCGCTGCCGCGGGTCTCGTACAGGTCGACGCGCTCCAGGGGGGGCAACTGCGCCTTGGCTCGTTGCAGCACCCACGCGGCCAGGCTGGCCGTGTCCGAGTCGGCCAGGCCGGCGAGCTCATGCAGCGGATGGTGGTCCATGGCCTTGAAGATCGGATCGAACAGCAGTTTCACGTCGCTGAAGTCCATGGCCCAGCCGAAGACCTGGTCCAACTGCGCGCTGAGGTGCAGACGCAGCGTGAACGTGTGGCCGTGGATGCCGGCGAGCGGATGCTCCGCCGGTGCGCGGTTGAGCTTCACCGCGCTGTCGAGGGTGAACTCCTTCCAGATCCGGTAGCGCTCGCCGTCGAAATTGGCGCCGCTCGATCCGGTCTCGTAGACGGTGACCCAGCTCAGCTCGGGCAGTTGCGGCTTCAGGCGAGCCCACAGCCAGGACGAGATCAACTCGCTGGTCGGGTTGGACAGGCCTTCGATCTCGTTCAGGCACTGGTAGTTCAGCTGTGCATGGAACGGTGCCCAGAGCTCGTCGAGGTGGTCGTAGTCGATGCTCAGGTCGCGCTCGCCGAGGTCCTGGTTGGCATGCAGGATCAATTCGAAGCCATGACCGTGCATGCGGCCGCACTTGTGGCCCATCGGGACGTTGGGCAGCTGATGCGCGGCCTGGAAGCGGTATCGACGCCAGACATGCGCATGACCGTTGGCGTCGAGATCGACGCCGGAGTTCGAGGTGCTCTGGATGCCGACCTGCGTGATGCCGGGAACCTTGAACTCGGTCTCGAGACGGTGCCGGATCCAGCGGGCGATGTTCTCGTCGGTGGGCTGGGTGATGTGCTCGTTCAGCAGCGCATGGTCCAGCGGGGCGATGCAGCGTTCGAGGCAGTCGCGCAGCGCGCTGACTTCGCCTCCGGGAAACGGTGCCCAGCCGGCGGGCAGTTCAGCGCGGACCGTGGCCAGATAGCTGTGACCGTGAAGCCCGCGGGAGCGGTGGCCGGGAGGGAGCGCGTCGATCTGACACGCCGACTCGAATCCCGCCGAGGCGGTGAAAAGCGAAGCGGGAGAAGCAGGTAAAGCAGACATTCCGAGAGTGTGACATGCCCGCTTTTCTTATCTTCTTGTATTGAATATCTCCTTGGTCGTATTAGTAGGTGTTCGCGGGTTCGTGTGGACAACGCCCGAATTGCTTGTCAGAACAAGGACTTGCGAGCAGGGCAACGATGTGGGCCGAACCCGGGGCAACTGCGGGATGGAAAGACAACAAGTTCCGGACGCGCGGCAGCGGTGTGGACAACCTGCCAGTTGTTCATCGCTCATCCCCAGGGTTGTGCACAGGCCTGCCCTCAAGACAAATCGTCCGTCAGGACGAAAAAAAGCCCCGCTCTGGCGGGGCTTCGCGATGCGTTGGAAAGGACTTCCGAAAACTACTTCTTGTCTGCCTTGTCAGGCCAGATGCTCTCCAGCACCTGCGCCAGCCGGGCGCCGCCCTTGATGACGTTCAGACGCGTCTGTTCGAGGCTGCGGGCCTCGTAGCCTGCCGGAGGCGTGGCCAGCCAGCGCGGACCGCGCAGGCTCTGCTGGCGGGCACCGAAGCTCATGCCCTCGAACGCGTCCCGGGCGCCCAGCAGCGACTCGCTCGCCCACTGCACGGGCCAGTCGTCCGGATTGCCCGTCGCGGGCGGTACATCCTTGGCCAGTGCCGGCATCGCAGCCAGTTGCTCCGCGCTCAGCCGGCCCGGCATCCCATCCCAGTAGCTGTGCAGGTTGCCGCCCGGCGTGCCGTCCGGCTTGGGCAGCGTGATGGCGTTGGCGCCGACCGTGTGCGTCTGCGCGTCGGTGCCCTGCGTGTCCGGGTCGTACGGCTTGCCGTCCGCGTCCAGGTACAGCGAACCCATGTGCAGCGGCTGGTGCATGTCGCCGATCGCGTGAGCGATCAGCGCCAGCGCGTCCCGCTCGTTGAAGTCCATCGGCGGTGTCTGCTTGCCGGTCTTCAGCACGAGGATCGCCGCCTTCAGCGCCGGCACCAGGTCATGGTCGCTGGTCCCGATCGCGCCAGGCACGTAGCGGCCGCGCTGGATCGCGACGTTGGCATAGTGGTACTGCTTGTTGCAGGACTCCTCGCCGGGCTTGGGCTGGCACTGCTCGAAATTGCGCTTCACGTAGTCGCGCATCCGGGCTTCTTCCTCGGCGTTGTTCTCGAACACCGCGCACTCGGCGAAGCGGCCCGTCACGGCGTACTTGAACTCGTTGCCGGTGTCGATGCCCTTCACGCAGTCGTCCCACACGGCGATGTCGCGCAGCGAGACCGGCCCGAGGATGCGCTTGACCTCGGCTTCGGCGCGATGGCCCTTGATCAGCTGGGCGGCGATCTCACCGACGGTGTTGTGGCCGACGGCGCCGAATCCGAAGGCCTGACCGCAGCAGACGGCCAGCAGCGACAACGCGGCCAGGCCGCGCGCAAACGATTTGGTCATGACAAGAAACCCGTGTCGAACGATGCGCCGGCGGGCGTGCCGGCAGGGGATGGCGGATTGTGCATGGGGCTTCATGACAGCCTTCAACGGAGATTCCCCGGGGACCGCACCGGGCGGGCGCATCGTGCAGCAGCGACACCGGCTTTACCTCCGCTTTACCGTTCCCGCCCTCCCCCGCCCTTATTCGGTCAGCGCATGTTGATCCATCAAGCGCTTCGTTCGGCAAATGAGCCGGGCTGCCTAAGCTGGTCCCCATCTTCTTTGGAGCCCCCACATGACCATCACCGCCATCAACGTCCGCAACCAGTTCCGCGGCACCATCAAGGAAATCGTCGAAGGACCGGTCGTCTCGGAAGTCGATGTGCAGACCGCCGGCGGCCTGATCGTCACCTCGGTCATCACGACACGCTCGGTGAAGGAACTCAACCTGACCGTCGGCAAGGAAGTCGTCGCGCTGGTGAAGTCCACCGAGGTGTCGATCGCCACCCTGTGAGCGTCCGGCCCGAGTCCAGCAGGAGATCGCCATGGCGCTCTACCCTCTCCGTGCGACGCAGCACAACGGCAGCGCCGAGCCGCGCCTGCTGATCATCCCCGGCCTGCACGACAGCGGGCCGGCGCATTGGCAGACCTGGCTCGAGCAGCAGTACCGCGACGCGCACCGGGTGCGCCAGCGCGACTTCAGCCATCCGGATCTGGAGCGGTGGTCAGAGCGCATCCACGCGCGGATCGACAACGCGGGGCCCGGCGAATGGATCGTCGTGGCGCACAGCTTCGGCTGCCTGGCGCTGGCGCATCACCTGCAGCGCCATCCGGATTCACCGGTGCGCGAGGCGCTGCTGGTCGCTCCGGCGGAGCCCGACAAGTTCGGTCTCGCGGAAAGTCTGCCGCATCAACGCCTGGGTCGACCGACGGCGTTGATCGCCAGCCAGAACGACCCCTGGATGAGCGCGTCGAGCGCGTTGCGCTGGGCCACGCGCTGGGGCAGCAGCTACAGCAACATCGGCCTGGTCGGGCACATCAACACGGAATCCGGCTTTGGCCCGTTCCCATTGGCCAAGCGCTGGGTCGAGGCCGCCAAGGCCCGTGCCGCGCGCGAGCGCCGGCCCGAACGCGCGAGCATCCTGGAGTGGTCCTTCTCCGTCTGAGCAAGGACTGACCCGGGCGCGAATCCGTGGGGCAAAGCCGCCCTCCGTGGAATCCCTGTCAGGGGCGCGGGGTCTCGCGCCGGACACGCGCCGAAGCTATCGTGAATCTCCGTTCGCAAACGAATCCAGGAGACTCCGATGCCTTTCACCATCCGCCTGCACCGCGTCCTGAAAGCGCCGCCGGAACGCGTCTATCGCGCCTTCACCGACGCGGCCGCCATGTGCAAATGGCTGCCGCCCCATGGCTTCACCGGCACCATGCACCAAATGGATCCGAAGGTCGGCGGCACGTGGCGCATGTCGTTCACCAACCTCTCGGCGGGCGGGTCTCACAGCTTCGGCGGGGAATACCTCGAGCTCGAACCGGGGAAGAAGCTCCGCTACACCAGCCGCTTCGACGACCCCAACCTGCCCGGCGACATGACCACGACCGTCGAGCTGACGGCCGTTTTCTGCGGGACGGAAATGCACGTCACGCAGGAAGGCATCCCCGATGTCATCCCCTCGCAAGCCTGTTATCTCGGCTGGCAGGAGTCCCTGACCCTGCTCGGCCAGCTCGTCGAACCCGAGATTCCGAACGGTTGATTCCGCGCTTTTTCCTGGCAGGGGTTGTCAGGCTCTCAGCGGTTTTGAACGCTGGTTTTGCGCTTTTCCAGGGTCCTCGACGCCGGTTGGCCAAGCGCGGGCTCTCCACGGGGCATGGGGCCTCCCTCCGGGAACCCCAAGCCCCATTCCGGCCCCACCCTTGCTCGCTGACTTCGCGTTTCCGGCGCAGATCACGGAGGGTGTGAATCGCGGGTTTCGGATTTCCCGGTTTCTTCGAATGGGGAAAGTAAGGAAACAAGGAAAGACGATGCCTTGTGAGGGTCGGGGCCATTGCCTAGCATCGCGCCCATGAGTTTTCTTTCCATGCAACGCCTGCGATCAGTGGCCGCGACAACGCTCGCCGCGTTGACCACGTTCGGCACCGCGATGGCGAGTGCCCAGCTGCCGCCGGACCATGCCGCGACCGAGGAGGTCCAGGTCCGATTGATCAGCGCCTCCTCGCAGGTGGCACCAGGACAGACGCTGCTGCTCGCGCTCGAGCAGCGCGTCGCGCCCCATTGGCACACGTACTGGAAGAACCCGGGCGACTCGGGCCAGCCGACCAGCATCGAATGGTCACTGCCCGATGGCGCGACGGCCGGCGAGATCCTCTGGCCCGCGCCCAAACGATTCGACGTCGGACCCATCACCAACTACGGCTACGAAGACAAGGTCCTGCTGCTGACGCAGGTCCGTCTGCCTCAAGACCTGACCCCGGGAACGACCGCCACGGTGTCCGCGCAAGCCACCTGGCTCGTCTGCCGCGAGGAATGCATCCCTCAGCAAGCCGGACTCTCGTTGTCGCTTCCCGTCGGCACGAAGGAAACGGCCTCGACCGACGCGCCGGCCTTGTTCTCGGCGCGTGCAGGGTTGCCAGGTAAGCTGCCGTTCCAGGCGGCTGCGCGGCTGGAAGGCAGGGAACTCGTGGTGACGTGGCCGGCGTCGGCTGTGACCGACGTCAAGCAGGCGCTGTTCATGCCGCAGCACTGGGGTCGGATCCAACACGCGGCGAGGCCGCAACTCGATCGCATGGGGGATGACTGGCGTCTGCGCGTGCCGGTCGGCGACGAACCGGCGAAGGCGGGCAAGCCGCTGGAGGGCCTGTTGCTGATCGATGGCAAGGCCTGGGAGGTCAGTCTGCCGGTGACCGGCGCGCTGACTGCGCCGACATCGACAGGCGTATCGACAACGACCCCGGCGTCATCGGCGCCTGCGTCCCCAAGCAGCAGGGACGCCGACATCAGCCTCTGGAGCGCCATGGGCTTCGCGTTGATCGGCGGCCTGATCCTCAATCTCATGCCCTGCGTGTTCCCGGTGCTGGCGATCAAGGCACTCGGCTTCCTGCACGGCAACGCCGGTGAGCACCGCCGTCACGGCCTGGCCTACACCGCCGGCGTGCTGGCTGCGTTCGCCGTGCTCGGCGCGGTGCTGCTTGTGTTGCGTGGCGCGGGCGGCAGTGTCGGTTGGGGATTCCAGTTCCACTCGCCGCTGTTCGTGCTGCTGCTGGCCTGGCTGATGTTCGTACTCGGGCTGTCGCTGGCGGGTCAATTGCAGATCGGTGCTGGCTTTGCGGGAGTCGGGCAAGGCCTCGCGAGCAAGCCCGGCCTCGCCGGCAGCTTTTTCACCGGCGTGCTCGCGACGGTGGTCGCCACCCCGTGCACTGCGCCGTTCATGGGCGCCGCGATGGCGTACGCACTGGCGCAGCCTGCCGTGGAGTTGATGGCGGTGTTCCTGTCGCTGGGACTGGGCCTCGCGCTGCCTTACCTGGCCTTGGCCTGGTGGCCCGCGCTGCAGCGACGCATGCCGCGTCCCGGCGTCTGGATGGACGTCCTCAAGCAGGCACTGGCGTTCCCGATGTTCGCGGCCGCGATCTGGCTGGTGTGGGTGATCGCCCAGCAGGCCGGGCCGATGGGCGTGCTGGTGGCGCTCGCAGGGATGGGGCTGCTGGCGCTTGCTGCCTGGATCCGGTCAGTCACCCGGAACGCGACTTCGCGCTGGCGATGGACGGGCGCCGGTGCGGCGATCGCTTCGTTGGCAGCGGCAGCTGCTCTGCTGCCGACGCTGACAGCCATCGGCGGCGAGGAGTCGCCCAGCGCCACGACATCGGGCAGCTCATCGCGGGCCGCATCCATCGATCACGAGCCCTACTCCCCCGAACGTCTGACCCAGCTGCGCGCGCAAGGCAAGCCGGTGTTTGTGAACCTGACCGCGTCGTGGTGCATCACCTGTCTCGTGAACGAGCGGGTGGCGCTGTCCACCGACGAGGTGCGCGACGCTTTCGAGAAGCAAGGCGTGACCTACCTCAAGGGTGACTGGACCCGCCAGGATCCGCGCATCACCGAACTGCTGAAACAGCACGATCGCAGCGGCGTGCCGCTGTACCTGTTCTATCCCGCCGGGACCGGCAGCGACGCGCAGGTGCTGCCGCAGTTGCTGACGCCCGGCATCGTCACCACGGCCCTGCGGGCCGGCACGACCTGAGCGCATGCGCGCACCGCCTCTTTCATTCCACTGCCGTTTTCATCCTGGAGACCCCGTCATGAACAGCTCGATGACTTCCACGACCCTCTCGTTCCGCGGCGCGCTCTCGCGCCGCGTCGTGCTGGCCGGTGCCGCGCTGGCGGCGACGATGGCGATAACCGGCCTGGCGCATGCGCAGGCGCAGATCGACCAACCCGCGCCCGCGTTCAGCGCGACGACGGCCGACGGCAAGACGGTCACGCTGGACAGCTACAAGGGCAAGACCGTGGTGCTGGAATGGACCAACCACGACTGCCCCTTCGTGAAGAAGCATTACGGCAGCGGCAACATCCCGGCGCTGCAGAAGGAGGCCACCGCGCAAGGCGTCGTGTGGCTGCAGGTGATCTCGTCCGCGCCGGGCCAGCAGGGCCATGTCGACGGGGCGACGGCGACGAAGCTGAACAAGGACCGCGGCGCGGCGCCGACGCAGGTGCTGCTCGATCCCAGCGGCCAGTTGGGCAAGGCCTATGGCGCGCAGACCTCTCCGCACCTGTTCATCGTCAATCCGCAAGGCGTGCTGGTCTACAAGGGCGGCATCGACAGCATCGCGACCGCCAAGGCCGACGACATCGCCAAGGCCGATCCTTACGTGAAGACGGCGCTGGGCGAGCTGGCCGCGGGCAAGAAGATCACGCATGCGAGCACCAAGCCTTACGGCTGCTCGATCAAGTACGGCAGTTGACGTCGCTCGCGCGGGCCGTCATGCCCGGCATCACCAGACGAGGGCCTCAGGACGCCCTCGTCCGTCGTCCCCCGTCTGATCACCGGTCCTCCTGCCAGTAGTAGCCCTTGCCGCGCATGCAGGACCCCTGCGCCTGGGACCGACGGCCTTCATTGGCATCGCTGACCTGCGGGGCGAAAGCCAGCGGGGGTGTTGTCGTGGTCTGGCAGTCGACCGTGTCGCCCTTCTTCGTGCACTTCGTGTTCTCGGACGACCGGCCGGCAACTTGCTGCACGGTCGTGATCGACGGCGGGTACATGCGGGCCGCTTCCCGCTCGCAGTCGAACTGGTCGTGGTGGGTGGCCGTCGTCGAAGCGCCTTCGCGCAACCATCGGCCTGACGTGGTGCAACCTGCGATCAGAACTGCAGCGCACACGGCGGCGGTACGCCAGCAGGTTCTATAAGAGAGCGGAAATCGGGTCATTGGCGAGTCTCCAGGAAGCAGTCAAAAGGGACACACACTCTTCGCGGATCGGCGGCCGGCAGCAATGACTCGAATCGGTCAATTTCCCACCTGTCCAGGGGAGCGAAGCGGATCCGCCGCAGGCAGCCGTTACAGTCCGACAGCAACAGAGAGCGGATGGGATGACGGACAGACGAGCGTGGGAGGCGACCGATCCAGGGGCCTGGCTGACGGAGCGGATGCTCCATCAGGGCCGCCGGAGCGAGGTCGTCCGGGTGGGTGACGGACAAGGCGGTACGGCGTTGCTCAAGCGCCTGCGCGATCACCGTGCCGATCCCGCCGCTGTCGCCAGGATGCGCCGCGAATTCGAGCTCGCGCAGCGCCTCGATCCGGTGTTTGTGCTGCGACCCACCGCGTTGATCGAGCATGAGCGTCGCCCCGTGCTGCTGCTGCCGGATCTCGGCGCGGAGACCCTGCGGGACCGCCTGCGGCGCGGTACGCTGGACAACGACGAACTCATCCGCATCGCCCTCGACCTGGTCGAGGCGCTCCAGCACCTGCATGGTCAGGGGCTCATCCATCGCAACCTCGGACCGGGACAGATCGTGCTGCTGCCCGGCGCGGGCCGCGAGGCGCGCAAGGTCCTGATCGCGGACCTCGGGCTCGCCGCGGAGATCGAGCGCGAGCGGCCGCTCGTCCAGCGGGCCGAATTGATCGAGGCGTCGCTCGCGACGCTCGCCCCGGAGCTGACCGGCCGCATGAGCCGCGACGTCGACTACCGGGCCGATTTCTACAGCTTCGGCGCCACGCTGCTGGAAGCGCTGACCGGCGCGCCGCCGTTCAACATCGACGATCCCGCGCGCGCCGTGCATGCGCATCTGGCGCTCGCGGCGCCGATGGCGACGACGCGCAATCACCAGGTCTTCGCGCCACTGGCGCATGTGGTGGCGCACTGCCTGCACAAGGAGCCCGAAGGCCGCTACCAGAGCCATCAGGCGCTGCGGCACGACCTGCAGCTCTGCGAGGCGGCCCTGGAACAAGGCCGCGGACTGCCGGGCTTCGAGCCCGGACAGGGCGACGCCGCCGTGCGATTCCAGCCCAGCGGGCGTCTCTACGGTCGCGAGTCCGCGCAGGCGCAGCTCGGACAGGCGTTCGAGGATGCCGCGCATGGACAGGCCGCCGGCGCCGGGCTGGTGGCCGTGGCGGGTTTCTCCGGCATCGGCAAGACGGCACTGGTGCTGGCCGCGCAACGCAGCCTGCTGGCGCAGCGCGGGCACTTCGCGGCCGCCAAGTTCAACCAGTACGGCCAGGACCGTCCGTACGGTCCGCTGCTGCATCTGCTGCTCCAGCGCGCCGCGCAGGTCATGGCGCTGGCCGCGCCACAGCAGGCGATCTGGCGCGACCGTCTGCGCGAGCGCCTCGGCGCGAATGCCGCGCTGCTTGCGCAGGCGCTGCCGGAGATGACCTCGTTGCTCGTGCTGGACGCGCCGCTGATGCCGGTGGGGCCGGCGGAGGCGGAGAACCGCTTCCTGCGCGCCGTCAGCCAGGGCTTCGCCGCGCTGGCGGGCGAGGGCGAGCCGCAGACGCTGTTCCTCGACGACTGGCAGTGGGCCGACCGCGCCTCGCGGCGCCTGCTGCGCGAGTGCCTGCACGACGCGACGCTGCGCCACACGCTGTTCGTCATCGCCTATCGCGACAACGAGATCCTGCCCGGTCATCCGATCGCGCAGGAACTGGCGGAATTGCGCCAGCAGCTCGGAGAGCGCTTCATGCCCTTGCGCGTCGGCCCCCTGGGGCTGGACGACACACGCCACCTGCTGGCCGACAGCCTGCATCGGGATCCGGTCGAAGAAGACGCGGGCCTCGACGAGCTCGCCCGCCTCTGCCAGACGCGCACCGCGGGCAATCCGTTCTTCCTGCGCCGGCTGCTGGAGGACCTCGTCCGTCGCGGCCTGATCCACTACGACACCACGGCCCAACGCTGGGATCACGCGCTGGAGCGCATCGCGGCGACGCGCACGGCGGACAACGTCGTCGCCCTGATGTTGCAGCAGCTCGAGCGCCTGCCCGACGCGACGCGACAGGCGCTGAGCGTGGCGGCGCTGCTGGGCGCGGGCTTCAACCTCGACAGCCTGGCCACCGCGCTGGATGTGCCGGCCGACCTGCTCGCCACCGATCTGCTGCCGGCGCTGCAAGCCCAACTGCTGGTGCCGGCGAGCGCGATGTACCGCTATGCGCCGCAACTGCAAGGCCAGGCCAGCGAGTCCGTCCGTTATGCCTTCGCGCATGACCGCGTGCAGGAGGCGGCGCTGCAGCGCATCCCGGCCGACCAGCGGCCCGCGCTGCAGCTGCGCATCGGCCGGCTGCTGCGCGACGGCCATCGCGCCGCGCATCCGGACGCGCCGCTGCCTTACACCGTGCTGCATCACCTGAACGCGTCGCGGCTGTTGCTGCATGAGCCGCAGCACGAGGCCGAGCGCCTGGCGCTGGCCGGCTTCAACGCCCAGGCCTCCCGGCAGGCGATGGACGCGGCCGCGTTCGAACCCGCCGCGGATTACGCCGAACTCGCGCTCGAACTGGCGCCCTGCTCGCCGCAGCGCGCGGCCTGGCTGCATCACGCGGCGCGCATGGCTTATCTGGCCGGCCGGCCGTCTCGCATGGACGCCCTGCTCGAATCGGCGATCGCCGACGCCGAGGACAACGCGCAGCGGGCGCGGCTGCTGGAAGTCCGCATGGAGGCCTTCTACGCGCAAGGCCGGCTCGCGGACACCGTCGACCTCGGACTCGAGTTGTTCCTGCTGCTCGGCGCGGAGTTGCCGCGTGCCGGCGGCCCCGACGCGATGGCGCAGGTCATGCAGCTGCTGGCCGACCTGCAGCAGGAGATCGCCGGGATCGGCCTGGACACGCTGGCCGCGCGGGGACCGATGCGCGACGAGCAGCGCCTGCTGCTGATCTCGATCGCCGCCAAGATGACCGCCGCCGCCTACATCGTGCGGCCGGCGCTGCTGCCGCTGCTGACGCTGTTCCAGGTCCGGCTGATGGTCGACCACGGGCATGTGCCGCAGGCGCTGTCGGCGTACTCGGTGCTGGGTCTGATGTGCGCGGAGTTCCTCGGCGACTACCGCTTCGCCCACGACCTGGGCCGCATGTCGACGGAGCTCGTCGAGCGGCACGGCTGGATGCAGGTCTTCGCGCATGCGGGCTTCTCGTTCCACGCCTTCCTCAGCCACTGGGTCCAGGGGCTGCGCGTGAGCATGGACGGCCTGATGCAGACGCATCGCAACGGACTGGAGTTCGGCAACCTGCGCCATGCGGGCCTCGGCTTGTACGTGCATGACGTGCATGCGCTGCTGTCGGGCATGCCGCTGCCGGCGCTGGAGGATCAACTCGTCACGCACGGACAGCGCCTGCGCGCGATGCGCCAGCCGGTGGCGGCGGACTATGAGGACGCGCTGCTCGGCCTCGTGCGCGCGTTGCGCCAGCCCCGGCTGCCCGAGGAGGGCTTCGAGGGGCTGGAGGCGCTCGCGCGGACCTACGGTGAGCGCCAGGACCAGACCGGCCTGATGTTCCTGCACGGCTGGCAGGCGGTGCTGCATTTCATCGCCGATCGGCCGGAGCCTGCCCTGCGTCTCGCCCTGGAAGCGCGAGCGCTCTTCGCCGCGGGCCGCGGCATGCATGCGCAATCGCTGCTGCTGTTCATCGCGGCCTGGGCAGCGCAACGCGTCGCGCTGGCGGACGGCGCGCGCGACCAGGCCTTGGAGGACGACGCGCTGCGTCGCCTGCAACGCTGGAGCGCCGCCGGTCCCGGGCATCTGCACGACCGGGTCGCGCTGCTGCAGGCGCAGCAGGCGATGCTGGCCGCCGCGCCGGTGAATGAGATCGATCGGCTGCTGGACGACGCATTGGCAGCGGCAGAGGGACCACACGGGACGCCGCTCGACGTGGCCGCCGTCCTGCGGGCGCAGGTCGACGCCTGGCGTGATCGCGAACCGGCGCGCGCCGGTCGGGCCCGGTTGCGGCTGCAGCAGGCCTGGAAGGACTGGGGCGTCACGGCGCTCGCGGGTGAGGCGATGTCGCTGCCGATGGGCGACCGTCACACGCCGATCGAAGCGGCGGCCGAGGCCGGCGAGATCCGGGCCGACGCCGCCGACCTCAGCACCTTGACGAAGGCCGTGCAGGCGATCAGCAGCCAGCCCGACCTGCCGCGCCTGTTGCGGCGCCTGCTGGAGGTCGTGGCCGAGAACGCCGGCGCGCAGCGCGCGGCGATCGTGCTGGCCACCGGCACTGCAGGCACGGCCGCCGCGGCGGGTGCAGCGGGTGCGTCGCGCTGGGTGCTGCAGGCCGAGGCCACGCTCGGCGATTCGCCAAGGCTGCACCTGCTCGAGCAACTCCCGCTGGAGCGCGCGGGCCAGCAACTGCCGCTGACGCTGATGAGCCGCGTGCTGCGCGACGGTCAGCGCGAGCTGATCGTCGACGCGCGCGGCCTGGCCACGATGGAGGACTACTTCCAGCGCCACCCGTCGCCGCCGCGCTCGGTGCTGGCGTTGCCGCTGCTCAAGCAGGGGCAGACGGTGGGTGCGCTGTACCTCGAGAATGCCGCCGCCGCGGGTGTGTTCACCGAGGCGCGCGTGAGCTTCCTGGAACTGCTGTGCGCCAACGTCGTCAACGCGGTGGACAACGCGCGGCTGGTGGCCGAGCTGCAGGAGCTCAATGCCGACCTGGAACGCCGCGTGGCAAGACGAACGCGCGAGCTCGCCGACAGCGAGGAACGCTTGCGCGCCGTCCTGGATCACGCGCCGATCCCGATGGTCGTGACGCGCGAGCACGATGCGTTGATCGTGTATGCCAACGGCCCGTCCGCGGCGATCGCGGGGCGGACGCTGGACGACCTCGTCGGCAAGCCGGCGATCAGCTTCTACCGCGAGCCCGGCGAACGCGACCGCATCCAGCTGAAGTTCAAGGAGCACGGCCAGCTGCAGGGCGAAGAGATCTGCCTCCTGGCGGCCGACGGCAGCGAGCTGTGGATCCTGCTGTCGATGGTACCGGTGGTGTACGACGGCGAGCCGTCGGTGCTGAGCACACTGGTGGACTTCACCGACCGCAAGCGCCTGGAGATCGAGCTGCAGCGCCTGGCGACGACCGACGCGCTGACCGGCGCGGCCAACCGGCGCAGCTTCCTGGAGCACGCCGATGCGGAACTGGCGCGCAGCCGGCGCTACGGATTGGACATGTCGCTGGTGATGATGGACGTCGACCACTTCAAGCGCATCAACGACACGCTGGGCCATGCGCGCGGCGACGCCGCGCTGTGTCACCTGGTGCAGCTGTGCGCGCAGATCGTGCGCAAGCAGGACCTGCTGGGGCGGCTCGGCGGCGAGGAGTTCGGGCTGCTGCTGCCGCAGACCTCGCTGGAAGATGCGACCCACCTGGTGGAGCGCCTGCGGCACCACATCGAGACCAGCGGGCTGGAGCTGCAGCCGGGCTCGGCGCCGACGTCGCTCACGGCGAGCTTCGGCGTGACGGCGCTGCGGCCAGAGGATCTTCGGGTCGAGGAATTGCTCGGTCGCGCCGACCAGGCGCTGTATCGCGCGAAGGACGGCGGACGCAACCGCGTCGAGCGCCAGTCCTGACCCTCACCGGAGGCCGGCGATCACTGGACACCGGCGATGGACGCCAGCGGCCGCCGTCGGTGTCGATCAGGGATCGATGCGGGAGGGCTTGGCGCGTTCGCGATAGAACGCGTCGAAGCGGGCCGCGTAGTGGGCCTTCGTTTCCGGCGTGAGCCAGCGCATCAGGCCCTGCCGCAGGTTGGCGGCGCCTTCCGGACGGCCATAGGCCTTGTCGATGCCACGGATCGCCGCGAGTCCCCACGGCGTGCGCGGGCAGGCGATGCCGGCCATCACCAGCTCGCTGGCGCCCTGGATCGGCACGCTGACGAGGTCCTCCGGATTCCCGGCCATGACCAGCGCCATGTCCATCTCCACCGAGTAGTCGGCGCGGCCGAGGCTGAGCATCTGCAGCACGCGGGCGCCGAAGTCCTTCGGCGAATAGAGCGTGACGGCGCTGTCGACCGAGCGGGCGGCGAGCATCTCGTCGAGCGCCGGACCGTAGCTGCGGCCGTCGATCAGCGCGCCGCGCAGCGTCGGATCGGCCAGCAGCCGGGACAGCTGCACTTCGCCGACGGCGTTGCGCGGGAGGCGCTTGAGCTTGTCGCGGCGAACGACCAGGCCCGGCGGCGGCGTGAGCTGGGTGTTGATGAAGTAGGCCGCCTTCTCGCGATCAGGCGTGCGGACCATGTTGGCGCGGCAGACCTCTTCGCCGTTCTCGATCATCTGCCAGCTGCGCTTGGCGTTGGCGAAGACGACCTCGTGCTGGACGCCCGGCCATTGCTTCTCGAGGTAGGCCGTGACGCGCCCGGTCACGCCGCTGGCGTCGGAACCCGTCATCTGCGGCGCATGGTCGGAAGCGAGCCAGGTGATCCGGGTCACCGGTGGTGGCGGGGTCGATTGCGCGAAGGCTCCGCCACCCGCCCCGCTGATCGATAGCACGACACCGCAAATCGCGGAGCACGCCCGTGGTTGGATACGAGAGAGTTTCACAGGCGCGAGCATAAGCCGCCTCTAGAATGGTGCCATTCGGACGTGCGCCGTTTTTGGCAAATGGCCTCAAGAGAAGGCTGTCCGCGGCGCGCGCAGGGAGGAAACATGTCATCGCCCATTGCACGGCCGAGCGTTCGCACGGCCATCCGCCGTTGCGCCGCTCGCGAGGAGCGATGCGCCTCCGCCCCCATCCACAGTCCGCGCGCCTGCACCGTATGGTGTGGTGGCGCAGCCATGTCCCTGGAGAACGTCCAACCATGACACGTCTCGCCATTGGCAAGCAAATCGCATTGCCGTTGATCTGTTTGACCGCGCTCTTGAGTTCCATGGAGCTTCGAGCGGCGCCTGCGGAGGGGAGCTCCGCGCCCGTGACCGTGCAGCGGTATCGCTACGACGCGGGCGGGCGGCTCTTGGCCCAGGAACTTCAATCCGGACCGGGCGCCGCGGAGAGCTTTGACCTCGACGCCGCCGGGAATCGGACGAAGGTCGTCCGAGCGCAGGGGCCCGCACCCAAGCGTTTCAACCCGCAGCCATCGCCCGCAGTACTTCAGGCGATCTTGACAATCCTTCTCGACGATTGAACCGGCAGATCAAATGAAGCGATTCAACAAGATCGGGCTTCGGCTGATTGCCGGAGTTCTGGGCGCGGCGTGCTCTCTCGGCGCCAATTCAGCGACGTACGACGCCGTTGTGGCTTTCCCAGACCTGGCGCAGGAGGACGAACTCGGCGTCGACATCGTGTCCGGCCTGCCCTCCGTGGAGTTGGCGGCACTGAAATTCGGCGGAAACCGTGAATTGAAGTTCAAGTCTGTCGCCGGAGGACTCTTTGCGGGGTCAGGCCTTGACCACACGTACCGCGGCACGATCGAGTGGGTCCCCGCAGACGGTTGGTACTCCGACCCTCAGCGGAGGTCGCAGTACGTGGTCTCCATGGGGCCAATGACCGAACGCTTCTTTAAAACAAGCACCGGCTTCCAATCCGTGAACAAGGGCGGCCTCCTGCGCGAAGACGCCGATGGTTACGACTACATCGCGTCTGACGGAACGCGTGTGCGCTTCAAGAAGGGCCTCTGGTATCGATCGTGGCTGATCACGCCCGCTACCGCAGTCGCGGTGTCTGTGACAAGCCCATCCGGACCTGTCGCGAAGATCAACTGGAAGACGGAAAGTCTCTTCGTGAATGGCGCCGCCAACTCCTACCTGCAGAGTCGCATCCAGTCGGTGGAGTTCTCCGACGGATATCTGCTCAAGTTCGAATATGAAGGCAATCGCGCCCAGTCTTCGGACAAGCTGACGGAAGCGTGGTTGCGGCAGAAACGCGCCTATGCCATCAATCGCGTCCACGAATACTGCGACCCGATGGCCGACACATGCAGCACGAGCTTGGCATGGCCGACGGCTACGGTTGCCTGGGACACCACAAAGGTGTGGCTCCCCAACACCTCCAAACTGGAGCCCAATGTCTTGACCGTCACTCAACCCAGCGGCGCAGTGACAAAAGCCAGGACCAATGCCGACGCGAAGGTCACGGAGGTCCGCTACCCCGGACAGACGGATTACACGACGCAGTTCGAATATTGCGGCGATCGATACAACTGCTATTGGTGGAATGGCAGCGAGGGGAGCCTGGTTCTTGGCCGCGTGCAGTTCGGCTACAAGAATGGGCAGAAGTGGACGTACACAGTGGCGCCGCAGACTTTGGGCAACTACATCGCCATATTCCAGTCCTCCGGGCCGAATGGGTTCAAACAGGTGGTGCGCCGCGTCACACAGAATTCGGGTGCGCTGGCTTCGGTCCGGGAAACCGACGGCCGAACCGTTGGTTATGCGGCCGATGACCGCAACCTGCCGACCTCGGCGTCGGCCCCGGGTCTCGCTTCGATCACGCCGGTCTTCGACAGCCGAGGCAACCGCATCAGCGCCGAGCAGACAGGTCGACTTCCCTCGGGCGAAGAGCAGACGATCAAGACGTCCGCGACGTTCAAGGAAAACTGCACCGCAGAGGACGCTTCTTGCAACAAGGAGACCTCGTACACCGATGCCAATGGAAGTGTCAGCCGGTTCTTCTACAACGCGCAGACCGGTCTGCTTGAGCGTCAGCTGATGCCGGCCGTCGATGGTGTGGTGGCTGAAGTCCGCAACGAGTACACGCAACTCCAGGCGATCTTCTTCACGGCATCCGGCCTCAAAGGCTTCTCCGGTGTTTCCGAAACGAAGCTATCCAGGACAACGGAATGCACGACCGGCGGCATGACCAACGGCGTGTGTGACGTCGCGGGATCGAGCGTCGTGACGGAGATGGACTACGACGCCGACGCGAATCTTCAACTCAGATCGCTCAAGAAGACCTGGGGCGGCGAATCTCAGCTGACCTGCTTCTCCTACGACCGGAATGGCAATCGGACCGCGGTCCGTAAAGTGGCCAATGCGTCGGGAGGTTGCCAATGACAAAGCGTCTCAATCTCTGGAAATGCGGGCTGGTGCTGGCTTCGCTGGTATCGGCAATGGGGTCGGCGCTGGCGCAGGACCGGACGACGGACTCCCGATTCGATGCTCGGGGGCTCCTGATCGCCAAGATCTTTCCGGCCACGGCGGGTCAGACCACGCGCGCGGCGGAGCGATACGGTTATACAAACGGCGAGCCAACTCGCGTCGAAAAGGGCGTGCTAACGGGATCGCCCGACGATCCAGAAAATTGGGGTGCGCGCTTCAGCATCGTCGAGACGGCTGTCACCACACACGACAGCAGAGGCAATCGCATCAAGCTGGACATGACGACCAGTGCTGGGTTCAGACAGGTTCAGCAGTATTCGTACGACGAATTCGATCGTCTGACCTGTGAAGCGCAGCGCATGGATCCGTCGACGTTCGATGCGCTCCCATCGGATGCGTGTACGTTGTCCAACCCGAGTGCTTCCGAGCCGGATCGAATCGTCAAGAAGACCTACGACACCGAAGGTCGGGTCCTGACGGTTACCCACGCAGTTGGCACGACGGCGCAACGCACAGTACTGACGCAAACCTACACCGACGCGGGTTCGGTGGCCACGGTCAAGGACGCCAACGGCAATCTGTCTACCAACGAGTATGACGTTTTCAACCGGCGGACTGCGTGGCGTTTCCCGGATCCTTCGAACGTCGGCGTTTCTTCGACGACGGACAAGGTGACCTATACGTACGATAAGGCAGGACAGTTGCTGGGTCGCACGACTCGGGACGGCCACACGATCAACTATGACCGTGATGAGCGAGGACGTGAGAAGGGGCGTCGCTTCAACGGTGGTTCGCTGGACGTGAACTTCGAACTCGACAACACCGGACAGATCAAGCGGGCGTACTTCGCAGGGACGGGTGCCAGCGATCTGAGATACGAGTACGACGGATTCGGCAGCCTCAGATCGGAAACTTCCAGCCGCGGAACGAAGAGCTACAAGACCTCTTTCCATTACGACAGCCTGGGCTCGCTCACGGAGATCGTCTATCCGACTGGGATGGTCGTACGTCGAGATGTTGACGCCTCGGGCCAAGTGGGCGCGCTATACGTGGGTCCGATGAAGCTTGTCGAGTACGGCTACGACCCCCGCGGGCGGTTGACGAGTGCGATGGTGGGCGGACGGACGCTGAAGCAGACCTTTGACTACGGCGCGGACCAACGCGTCAGCTCGGTGACGATCGGCACGAGCTCTGCCCAGACTGGCGTAGGCGTCACGTTCGGCTTCACTCGGAACCAGGCTGGCCAGATCGTTACACGAGGGTTGAGCAACGAGTTCTATGTCTATCCCGGTGACGCCGATGAGACGGTGACCTACACGTCGAACGGACGCAATCAATACAGCTCCGTCAGCAATGCTGCGGTCGGTTGGAACGACAACGGGCAGCTGTCGACCCTGGGTCAGCAGGCCTTCAAGTACGACGTCGAAGGCAAGCTTGTCCAGACCACCGGAAATCGGCCGTCCACCTTGTCCTACGATCCCATGGGGCGTCTGGAGAGTGTGCAGGTACCGGGTCAGGCGCGCGTGGAATTCATCCACGTGGGCCAGGAGGTCGGTATCGAACTCAGCAACGGCAACGTGATGGCTCAGTACATCCACGGGATTCATGGCCAGTTGGTGGCTCGTGCGGGCGGAGGCAACACCGTGCAGGCCTTCTACATGGTGGATGAAAGGGGTTCTCCGGTGTTGACCACCGACGCGGTCGGGTGGCCGTCAGGGGTCGCCAGCTATAGCGCCTATGGCAAGGCTGACGTTCGCGGAGCCGGTTCGCGATTCGGTTTCGGAGGGAATCTGGAACTGGGAGAGATCGGGCTGATCTACAACCAGGCACGGTTCTACAGTGCGGAACTGGGGCGATTCATCCAGACAGATCCGGCCGAGTATGAGTCCGATGCCAACCTGTACGCGTTCGCCGAGAACGACCCGATGAACAACGCCGATTCGACCGGACTTGGCACCGAGGGCGACTGCTCGGCAGGTTCGTCGAAGACCTGCGATGAATCGAAGGCATCCGGTCAGGGCGCGGTGCCGACGCAGGCGGGAGCGGCCGCGGCAGTCGGGCGCCTGCCTACGGTGACGATCGGGAAGGCGCCCGCCCAATCCCTTCCAAAGCCGGCGGTCGGCGGCGTTTTCATCCGGACGCTCGGTGTAGGGTTGAGTCTCGCGGTGACACCGTCTGATCTCGGCGATGGCACCATCAATGGGCCGCTGCTGGCGTCTGAACATACCTTCAGGAAGCGCTTGCGCGACAAGGACGGCCTGTCGGTCGCGGCGGCCGCAGGCATGGAGGCCCACCATATCGCGCTACGTACCCACCCAGGTGCAGCGGTCGCCCGCAGCAATCTGGCCGCCGTAGGCATTGATGTCAACGATCTCGAGAACGCGGTGATGCTTCCCAAGAGCGTGCACGGTGGTGTTCATACGCCCGTATATATCGACGAAGTGAACCGGGTTACGACCCTCGCGCTGGCAGGCGGTAGAGACGCGATGATCAATACACTCAATGTGATCCGCGTCAGGCTTGTGACCACGGGGAAATATCCATGAACATCTGGTCCCTTGAGCGAGGGAATGGTCTTCCAATGATCGCGCCCGACGTGCCATCGGAGTTCCTGGCCCGAATGTTGCGGAATGGCGCTCATCCGGCGACCTACCGGGAAGTGTTGAGCGAGTTGGACGACGAGGCCAGGCCATGGCGCGTCGCCACGGAGCAGGGATTCGTCGATCAGGAAGTCAGACATGACCTTCTGATCTGGAACACGACCGTCCTCTTGTCGGGACCGGCCCTGGCACTCGCCATCGGGTGCGGAGCCTCGGCGTCCGAATTCCTGACTTGTCTCCTGTCGGCCAATGAGGAACGGTTTCACCTCTTCGTGCCTTCGGCCGGGGTCGATCTCATCGACTACGACGCATCGCGCTTCAACATGGTCATTCCGGTGACGCCTCCCATCTACATCCGGCTTGAGCATCTCGTGCGGAGGGAAGGGATTGCGCCTGAAGACCTCCCGCCGATCTTTCAGGCGACGATGCCCGGTTATCAACATCTGGGCGCGGAAGTCCTGGTCACCGACGCCTTCAAGTCAGCCTGGGAAGCCGCTGGCTTGACCGGCGCGTCGTTCCGCTCACTCGATTGACCGGCGAAAAAAAGCCCCGCCGACTTGTGGCCGGCGGGGCTGCTCGCACAGAGCGAACGGTCTGGTTGCCTGGAGGGCCGCTTGCGCGGCACCCGAGACCGACCGAGGAGACAAACGTTGAATACCTGTCGCGAGGTCCCGTCGGGACTCAGCGCACCGCGCTGATCTGGTCGAAGACGCCGCCGTCGTCGAAGTGCGTCTTCTGCGCATTGCGCCAGCCGCCGAAGACTTCGTCGATGGTCACCAGCTTCACCGGGGCGAAGGTCTTGGCGTACTTCGCGGCGATCTTGGGGTCCCGCGGGCGGTAGTAGTTCTTGGCCGCGATCTCCTGGCCTTCCGGCGAGTACAGGTACTCCAGATAGGCCTGGGCGACCTTGCGCGTGCCCTTCTTGTCGACGGTCTTGTCGACCACCGACACCGGCGGCTCGGCCAGGATCGACAGGCTCGGGGTGACGATCTCGAATTTCTCCGGACCCAGTTCCTTCACCGCCAGGTAGGCCTCGTTCTCCCAGGCGATCAGCACGTCGCCGATGCCGCGTTCGACGAAGGTCGTCGTCGAGCCGCGCGCGCCGGAGTCCAGCACCTTGGTGTTGGCGTAGATGCGCTTGACGAAGGCTTTCGCCGACTCGGCATTGCCGCCCGGCTGCTTCAGCGAATACGCCCACGCGGCCAGGTAGTTCCAGCGCGCGCCACCCGAGGTCTTCGGATTCGGCGTGATCACGTCGATGCCGCTGCGGGCCAGATCCGGCCAGTCGTTGATGTGCTTCGGGTTGCCCTTGCGCACCAGGAACACGATGGTCGAGGTGTAGGGCGATGCGTTGCTGGGCAGACGCTTCTGCCAATCGGCCGGCACCAGCTTGCCGTGGTCGTGCAGCGCGTCGATGTCGTAGGCCAGCGCCAGCGTGACGACGTCGGCATCCAGGCCGTCGATCACCGAGCGGGCCTGCTTGCCCGAGCCGCCGTGCGAGTTCTTCACCGTGACGGTTTCGCCGGTCTTGGCCTTCCAGTACTTCGCGAACGCGGCGTTGTAGTCCTGGTAGAGCTCGCGGGTCGGGTCGTAGGACACGTTGAGCAGCGTGACCGAGCCCTGCGCATGGGCCAGGGGCATCAGCGCGGCACCGCTCAGCAGGGCGGCGGTGGCGAGCAGCGAGACTTTGCGGCGGAGTGGGTTCACGGGATTCTTCTCATCACGGGGGGGTGGAGGGGAGCGCTCAATGTAGGCAAGCGCACATTCAAAGGGAACGAAGAAGATCTGCTTTGCTTTGCACCGTTCCCGGAAAAATGGGCCGCCCCCTCGTGAGGAGCGGCCCGCAAGCCGAGGCGGGGTCGCCGCGGCAGTCGGAACCGGCGGAACGACGCGGCTTGATCCGCATCGGCCGAAGGCTTCGGGGCGGCGTCAGGCGCCGAAGCAGTGCTCCAGCTCGATCCAGCCTTGCCGCCCGTGCGGCGAGTAGTAGCCGACCGGGTAGTACGGCCAGGTGGCGCTCGGATCGCGGCGGATCTTGTCGAACAGGTTGTTGACGATCAGGCTGACGCTGGTCCGCTTGCCGATCTGCCAGGCGGTGCTCGCGTTGAAGTTCCAGTAAGGGCCCAGCGTGCCCTCGTGGTCCTCGCGCGCGATGCGGCCGTTGCGCTGCGCCGAGAGTGCGTGGGTCCAGTCGCCGGTCTGCCAGACCACGCTGGCATTGAGCCGGCTCGGCCAGTCGCTGAAGTCCGGCGTTCCGACGACGTTGCGGTTCTCGTCGCCGGCGAACTGCTGGTACTTGAAGCTCTTCACCCGCGTGTACTTCGCGTCGACCGTCCATTTGCCCCAGGCCGCCGTTCTCCACGAGTAACGCGTGCCGACGTCGACGCCCCAGGTCGACTCGTTCGCCGCGTTGATCGGGTTGACGCGGATCTCCGCGACTTCGCCCGGGCGGACCAGCGCGTCGGCGGGATTGCGGCGCACGCGCGCGATGGCGTCGACGCAGGTCGGCGACTGGATGTCCTTGATGCCGGTGCGGCAGTCCGACTCGTCGCGCAGCACGCCGTCCGCGCTGAGGTCGGTGACCAGGTCGCGGATCGCGATCTTCCACAGGTCCAGCGACACGTCGAAGGACGAGGCCGGCTGCCACACCGCGCCCACGCCCCACGAGCGGCCACGCTCCGACTTCAGGTCCGACGAGCCCGTGCGCACGAAGTTGAAGCCGGGAGAGACGTCTGCGAAGTCGCAGCTCGACAACGGCTGCCCCGTCTGTGCGCAGCGATAGTAGTCCGTCGACGACGAGTAGTAGCCCTTCGTCTGCTGCGCGAAGATGTAATTCATGTCCGGCGCGCGGAAGCTGGTCGCGTGCTGGGCACGCAGCAGCAGGGACGAGAGCGGCCGGAACTCGAGGCCCGCGTTGTAGGTCGTGCTGCCGTCGCTGCGGCCGGCGAATTCATAGCGGTCGTGGCGCGCAGCCAGCGTCGCGGTCAGCTGCTTCGTGATCGGCGCATTGAGTTCGCCGCCCAGCGCCAGCCGCTCGCGCGTGCCGCGCACGGTCGGCGACGTGCTCGTGTTGTAGAAGACGCCTTGACCCAGCCGCGGGTCAGCTTCGTTGCGGAAGCCCTGCGTGCCTGCCTCGGCCACCACGGCCGCCCGCACCGGCCCGCCGGGCAGCTTGAACCATTCGCCGCTGGCCGACGCGCTCAGCTGCTGGTTCCAGCTGGCGTTGCGTGTCCAGCTGCGGTCGGTGACGCTGTCGATCTCCTGCGGCGTCAGCGGGCGGAACAGCCGCGCCGGATCGGCCGAGTAGATCGCCGTGCCGTCCGATTCGGTGCCGAGCTTCTGTCCGAGCAGCAGCTGTTCGATACCCGCCGTCAGCCGCGGTGTCGTCGTGCGGTTCAGGTAGTAGGAACTGTTGGCCGCGACCTCGAAGGTCCAGGTGCCCGTGAGTTCGCCGCGCGCGCCGACGGCGACGTTGTGCGTCGAGTCCTGCCACTTGCGGTTGAAGCGGTCCACGCCGCCGAGCTCCTCGGGCGAGAAGCGCCGCGTCCAGATCTCCCGCAGGCCGGTCGCGGCGTTGCGGAAGTAGCCCTTGCCCGCGATGTCCGAGGTCCAGGTCGGACCGCGCGTGTTGTTCTCGGTCCGTGCCCAGCCGAACTGGCCCTCGGCGAACAGCTCGAGGCCGTGGTCCAGCGCGAGCGTCAACGCACCCGCCGCCTGCGCGCTGCGGTTGCCGGTCTGCGTCGTCCAGTAGGTCGGCGATGCGCGGCCACTGCCGCAGTAGGTGCCGTTCTTCGCCGTGTAGGCCGAGACCGACCCTTCGAACAAGGTGCCTGCGCCGGCACACCCGTCGGTCGGCGCGAGGTAGGCACCGCCGTTGGCGTTGCGGCGACCGAAGACGACCGTCGGCGCGGCGCCCTGCAGCGTCGTGTCGGCCATGAAGTCTCGCTGACGGCTCCAGATCGGCTCGCGGCCGCTGAGCTCGACGCCCCAGACGCCCTGCAGCGCACCGGCATCCAGGCCGCCCGTGATCTGGGCGCGCGCGTTCTCGCCGCCGCCGCGCTGCGTGCCACCGCCGCGCAGGTTCACGGTGACGCCGTCGACATGCTTCTTCAGCACGATGTTGACGACGCCCGCGATCGCGTCGGAGCCGTACACCGACGACGCGCCGCCGCTGAGCACCTCGATGCGGTCGATCAACGCGGACGGGATGTTGGCGATGTTGACGAAGTTGACCGAGCCCTCATACGCGGTCGGGTAGTCCGCGACGCGTCGGCCGTTGACCAGCACCAGTGTGTGGTTGGGCCCGAGGCCGCGCAGGCTGATCGCGTTGGCGGCCGGCGTGAAGGTGTTGCCGAAGTCCTCGCCCTGCGTGAAGCCGGTGTTCTCGGTCAGGTTGCTCAGCGCGTCGGAGACGTTCTTGTAGCCGAGCCGGTCCAGGTCCTCCGACTTGATCACGGTGATCGGGCTCGGGCCCTCGCTGTTGACGCGCGAGATGCGCGATCCGGTGACGACCACCGATGGCAACGGCGCGTCCTTGGCCGGTCCCGCGTCCTGGGTCGGCGCGGCGGCCGATGCAGGTGCCGCGGGCGAAGTGGGCGGCTGGGCCTGTGCGAAAGCGCCGGTGACGGGATAGGCGGCGGCGAGGGCCGCGGCCAGTGTGGCGGCCGGTCCGGTGAGGCGGGCCACGTGCTCGACGAACTGCTTCAAGAGACTTCCTTGTGGGAGTGAACAGGTGAGCCCGTCACTCTAGGAAGCCCGCCCACCGCGCCGAACCAATGCTTTCTGCGTTGCTTAGCTGTGCACCTGGCCTATGCACATGCGGAAAATCTTTCGACACCCCTCGATGGGACGACGCGCCCATCGAGAGCCAGTCGATCAGCCGATGGATGGCCCCGTCGGTTGGTGCGTCAGTCCGAGCCGTTGGGCGCGACGCGCGCCTGCTCCACGAGCTCGCGCGACAGAGGCGGCGCGAAAGTCTCGATGAACGCGTAGACGTAGTCGCGCAGGTAGGCGTCGCGGCGCACCGCGAGCCGCGTCAGGTTGTCCGCGAACAGATGTCTTGCATCGATCGAGCGCAGGTGGCGGTCGCGTTCCTCGTCGTACGCGATGGCGGCGACGATGCCGACGCCCAGGCCCAGCTCGACGTAGGTCTTGATCACGTCCGCATCCATCGCGACCAGCACGACGTTGAGGTCGAGTCCCGCCGCCGCGAAGGCGTCGTCGATGTGCGAGCGGCCGGTGTAGCCGGTCTCGTAGGTGATGACCGGGAACTCGGCCAGGCGCTCCAGCGTCAGCGGCGTGCCGGCGTTGGCTTCGGCCTCGAGCGGATGGCCGGGCGGCACCAGCACCGTGTGGGTCCAGCGGTAGCAGGGCAGTGTCAGCAGTTGCGGATGCAGCGCGAGCGCCTCGGTGGCGATGCCGATGTCCGCCTCGCCATCGATCAGCAGGCGCGCGACCTGCTGCGGCGAACCCTGCGTGAACTGCAGGCTGACCTCGGGATGCGAGTCGCGGAAGTCGCGCACCGCCGGCGGCAGCGCGTAACGCGCCTGGCTGTGCGTCGCCGCGATGCGCAGGTGGCCGCTGTCGGCGCGGGCGAAGTCCTCGCCGGCGCGGCGCAGGTTCTCGGCCTCGCGCAGCAGGCGCTCGACGATGGGCATCACGTTGCGGCCCGGCTCGGTGAGCCCGGTCAGCCGCTTGCCCGCACGGATGAAGATGTCGATGCCGAGCTCGTCCTCGAGCTCGCGGATCTGACGGCTCACGCCGGGCTGCGAGGTGTGCAGCGCTTGCGCGACCTCGGTCAGGTTGAAGTTGCGGCGCTGGGCCTCACGGACGGATCGGAGTTGCTGGAAGTTCATCGTCGGCCACACATCGGGGGAACGTCAGCCGATGCGAGGAGACATCGGAAAGCGTCGGGGGGATCGGATGACGTCGGGAAACGTCGGGAAAGCAGATTGCTTATGCGGATTGATTATTCGAATCCGCGCGCCCGGTGTCCTCCAACAAAAATCGATATGCATTCCCGAGCTGGCTGCATGTGGATAGAAGGCCTAAGCTGTAAAGCTCGCCTGCCGTCCACCATGACTCCCCGTTCCCTGCACCGGTCGTCGACCGTCACGCTGTCGGTCGTGGTCGCGTGTGCCCTCGGCGCGCCGTCCATGTCATGGGCCGTCGACACGATCGTGTGGCTGATGCGCGATGTCGACACGGTGGCGCCGCGCTCCCCCGGCGCGGCCTCGGTGCCCCTGCGGCGCAGTCTGGCGCAGCCGCTGGCGGACTATCTGATGGCGAATTGGGAAACGCCGGCGAAGCACGAGGCGCTGATCGCCAACGTCAAGCGCAGCTGGCGGATGATCGAACAGGGCGAGACGGCCTGTGACCTCGGCGCGTTGCGGACACCGGAACGCGAGGCCATCGCCTACTTCGTCGATATCTACCTGCTTCCGCCGCATCAGCTGATGGTGCGGCGCAGCGCGCTGCCGAAGGTGCCGCGCCTTCCGGACGGCGACGCGGACCTTGAGAAGATCTGGGCCGCGAAACAGCTGCGTGGCGCGATCACCACCGGGCGCAGCTACGGACCGGCGCTCAACGCGCTGCTGGCCAGGCGACCGCCGGGCGTGATCGACGAATACACGACGTCGGACCTCGGCGGGAACATGCTGTCGATGATCGCCATGGGCCGTGCCGACTACACGATCGAATACGACTTCGTGCTCGTCAATCAGCAGGAGCAGCGCGCTGCCGAGGGGCCGGCCGGCGCGAGCGGCAATGGCAAGGTGTCGACCGCGGATCTTGTCAGCCTGTCGATCGCGGGCTTCGGCGATCCCGTGATCTCCAGCATCGCCTGTCCCCGCAACGCGTGGGGCAAACGCATCGCCGGACAGGTGGAGCGCATCCTTGGCACGCCACAGGCGCGGCAGTTCCTGCACGACGACATCGTCGCCCGCCTCAGCCCCGAGGCCAGGGCCCGCTACGGCCCGCGGATCGACGCGTTCTACTTCAACACGAAACCGGCGGCCAGCGCGCCGCGCTGAGAGGAAGGGCCGTCGTTCGATGACGGCAGGCGACGCAGTCGGGTCGCCTTAGGCGTCCGGATCCATCGCCTCGCGCACCGCGTCCTCGGTCAGCTCGGCCACGCATTCCTGCAGGAAGCGATAGGCGAAGCCGCGCAGGTAGTGGCCGCGCTTGAGGGCGATGCGCGTGGTGTTCGGCGGGAACAGGTGCGTCGCGTCGATCAGCTGCAGACCCGCGTCGCGCGCGGGCTCGAAGGCCATCGCCGCGATCACGCCGACACCCAACCCGATCTGCACGTAGGTCTTGATGACGTCCGCGTCCAGCGCCGACATCACCAGGTCCGGCGCCAGGCCCGCCGCGGCAAAGCTCGCGTCGATGCGCGCGCGGCCGGTGTAGCCCTCGTGGTAGGTGATCAGCGGTTGCTCGGCCAGCGCTTCCAACGTCAGCGGCTGGCGCGTCAGCGCATGCCCTTCCGGCACGACGACCGCGTGGCGCCACTCGTAGAACGGGAAGGTGACGAAGGCGTCGTCCTTGCCGAGCGCCTCGGTGGCGATGCCGATGTCGGCCTCGCCGGATTGCAGCAGCGAGACGATCTCCGACGGACTGCCCTGGTGCAGCACCAGGTGCACGCGCGGGTACGCGGCCTTGAAGCGCGCCACGACCTGCGGCAGCGCGTAGCGCGCCTGAGTGTGCGTCGTCGCGATCGTCAGCTGGCCCTGGTCGGCGCTGCTGAACTGCTGCGCCAGACGCTTGATGTTGCGCACGTCCTGCAGCATGCGGTCGACGACGACCGCCAGTTCCTTGCCCGGCTCGGTCAGCCCGAGCAGACGCTTGCCGCGGCGCTGGAAGAGCTCGACGCCGAGTTCGTCCTCCAGGTCCTTGATGTGCTTGCTCACCCCCGACTGCGAGGTGAACAGCGCCGCCGCCACCTCGGTCAGGTTGAAGTTCTGCTGCACCGCCTCGCGGACGATACGCAATTGTTGAAGGTTCATGCCGCCTGGTCGATGCCGAACAGACTCAGGCGCGAGGCCTGCAGACGCACATGCTGACCGGCGGACAGCTGGAGCGCTTCGGCCTGTTCACGGCTGAGTTCGGCCTCGAGGTGCTCGCCCTGCGCGCCGCGCAGCTCGACGCGCGCCGCGGCACCGAAGGCCAGCACGCGCTCCACCGTGGCGGGCAGACCCGGTGCATCCTGCGACGGGATGATCACCAGTTCATGCGGACGCGCGTAGGCCTGCACCAGGCCTTGCTGCGCGCCTTCGATCGAGGCGGCGGCGCCTTGCGCCAGCGTCTGGTCGCCGACGCGCACGATGCCGCTGTCCACGCGGCCTTCGAAGCGGTTGACCGCACCGAGGAAGCCGTAGACGAAGGGCGTCGCCGGACGCTGGTAGACCTCGATCGGCGAGCCGACCTGTTCCACCCGGCCGTGATCCATCAGCACGACGCGGTCGGCGACTTCGAGCGCCTCTTCCTGGTCATGCGTGACGAAGATGCTGGTGATGTGCAGCTCGTCGTGCAGGCGGCGCAGCCAGCGGCGCAGTTCCTTGCGGACCTTGGCGTCCAGCGCGCCGAAGGGCTCGTCCAGCAGCAGCACGCGCGGCTCGACGGCCAGCGCGCGGGCCAGCGCGATGCGCTGGCGCTGCCCGCCGGACAGCTGCGGCGGATAACGGTCGGCCAGCCAGTCCAGCTGCACCAGCTGCAGCAGCTCATGCACCTTGCGCTTGATCTCCGCTTCCGGCGGACGCTGCTTGCGCGGCTTCACACGCAGGCCGAAGGCCACGTTGTCGAAGACCGTCATGTGGCGGAACAGCGCGTAGTGCTGGAACACGAAACCGACCTCGCGCTCACGCACATGCGTGTCCGACGCGTCGGCGCCGTCCAGCAGCACCTGGCCGCGGTCGGCCGTCTCCAGCCCCGCGATGATGCGCAGCAGCGTCGTCTTGCCGCAGCCCGACGGGCCCAGCAGCGCGGTCAGTTCGCCGGTGGGGAAGTCCAGGCTGACGTCGCCCAGCGCCGTGAAGCTGCCGAAGGACTTGTGGATGTTGCGGACCTGGATGCTCATGCTTCTTCCTTCACGACGCTGCGCGTCGCCTGCCATTCCACGAGCTGCTTGAGCCCGAGGGTGACCAGCGCCAGCAGGGCCAGCAGCGATGCGACCGCGAATGCCGCGGCGAACTGATATTCGTTGTAGAGGATCTCGACCTGCAGCGGCAGCGTGTTGGTCTGGCCGCGGATGTGGCCCGACACCACCGACACCGCGCCGAACTCGCCGAAGGCGCGCGCGTTGCACAGGATCACGCCGTAGAGCAGGCCCCACTTGATGTTGGGCAGCGTCACATGCCAGAAGGTGCGGAAGCCGCTGGCGCCGAGCACCGTGGCTGCTTCCTCTTCATCGCGACCTTGCGCCTGCATCAGCGGGATCAGCTCCCGCGCGACGAAGGGGAAGGTCACAAAGACGGTAGCCAGCACGATGCCGGGCACGGCGAAGATGATCTTGACGTCGTGCTCCTGCAGCCAGGGCCCGAACCAGCCCTGCGCGCCGAAGATCAGCACGTAGATCAGGCCCGCGACCACCGGCGACACCGAGAACGGCAGGTCGATCAGCGTGATCAGCAGCTGCTTGCCGCGGAAGTCGTGCTTGGTGATCGCCCAGGCGGCGCTGACGCCGAAGACGATGTTCAGCGGCACCGAGATCACCGCCGCCAGCAGCGTCAGCTTGATGGCGGAGACCGCGTCGGGCTCGATCAGCGAGGCGAGGTAGGTGTCCCAGCCCTTTCGCAGCGCCTCGGTGAAGACGGCCGCCAGCGGCAGCAGCAGGAACAGGGCGAAGAAGGCCAGGCCCAGCGTCAGCAGCGTGTAGCGCACCCAGCGCTTTTCTGCCGTGGCGGGGTTGCCTTGATAGTGGCCGGCCGAGCGGGCCCGGCCGAGCGATGCAGCGGATCCGGCCATGTCAGCGCTTCCCGTCCAGACCGTTGCGACGCAGGCTCCAGGCCTGCAGTCCGTTGATGCCCAGCAGCAGCAGGAACGAGAACACCAGCATCACGACCGCGATCGCGGTGGCGCCGACGTAGTCGTACTGCTCGAGCTTCGTGATGATCATCAGCGGCGTGATCTCGCTGACCATCGGCATGTTGCCGGCGATGAAGATCACCGAGCCGTATTCGCCCACCGCGCGCGCGAAGGCCAGCGCGAAGCCGGTCAGCAGCGCCGGCGTCAGCATCGGCAGCACCACCAGGCGGAAGGCCTGCCAGCGATGCGCGCCCAGCGACGCGGCGGCTTCCTCGAGCTCCGTGTCCAGGTCCTCGAGCACCGGCTGCACCGTGCGCACCACGAAGGGCAGGCCGATGAAGATCAGCGCGATCAGCACGCCCAGCGGCGTGAAGGCGACCTTGATGCCCAGCGGCTCCAGCCACTTGCCCATCCAGCCGTTGGGCGCGTAGAGCGCCGTCAGCGCGATGCCGGCGACGGCGGTGGGCAGCGCGAAGGGCAGGTCGATCAGCGCGTCCACCAGCTTCTTGCCCCAGAAGTCGTAGCGCACCAGCGACCAGGCCAGGATGAAGCCGAAGATCACGTTGATGAACGCGCCCAGCAGCGCCGCGCCGAAGCTCAGCCGGTACGAGGCCAGCACGCGCGGCGAGGTCGCCGCGGCCCAGAAGGCCTCGGCGCCGTGGCCGGCGGACTTCAGGAACACCGCGCACAGCGGGATCAGCACCAGCAGCGAGAGATAGAAGAGCGTGAAGCCCAGCGTCGGTGCGAAGCCGGGCAGCACGCGGCGTCGCTTGCGGGCGGGCGCCGGGGCAGCCTGCGTCGCGGGGAGCACGGCGGTGTTCATCGTCGGGTCGGGAGCTCGGAGATCAGGATCGGAGACGGACGATCAACGGCGCGAGGCCATGATCTGGTCGTAGGTGCCGCCGTCGGCGAAGTGCGTCTTGCCGACCTTGGCCCAGCCGCCCAGCGTCTGGTCGACGGTGAATAGCTTGATCGGCGCGTAGCGCTTCTCATGCTTCTTGAAGATCGCCGGGTCGCGCGGACGGAAGTTGTTCTGCGCGATGATTTCCTGGCCCTCGGGCGTCCACAGGAAGTCCAGGTAGGCCTTGGCCAGCGCGGCGGAACCGCGCTTCGCAGCGACCTTGTCGACCACGGCGACCGGCGCATCGGCTTCGATGGAGATGCTGGGCGCGACGACCTCGAAGTTGCCCTTTCCGAATTCGTTCTCGATGAGCTCGGCTTCCGACTCGAAGGTCAGCAGCACGTCGCCGATGCCGCGTTGCGTGAACGTGGTCGTGGCGCCGCGGCCGCCGCCGTCCAGCACCGGCACGTTGGCCAGCACCTTCGAGACGAAGTCCTTCGCCTGCGCGTCCGTGCCGCCCTTGGCGATCACGCTGCCCCACGCGGCCAAGTAGCCGTAACGGCCGTTGCCCGTGACCTTGGGGTTGGGAATGATCACCGAGACGCCGGGACGCGCCAGGTCGGCCCAGTCCTTGATGCCCTTCGGATTGCCCTTGCGGACCAGGAACAGCATCGTCGAGCTGTAGGGCGCGGCGGCGTTCGGGAACTTGCTGCGCCAGTCGGCGCCGGTCAGGCCCTTCTCGGCCAGCGTGTCGACGTCGGTGGCCTGGTTCATCGTGACGACGTCGGCCTCCAGGCCGCCGATCACCGAGCCGATCTGCTTGGACGAGCCGCCATGCGACTGGTTCACCGTGATGGTCTGGCCGGTCTTGGCCTTGTACGAGGCGACGAACGCCGGATTGACCTGCTTGTAGAGCTCGCGCGCCACGTCGTAGGAGACGTTCAGCAGCGTCGTAGGCTGATCGGCCGCAGCCGCCAGCATCGGCACGCCCAGCAGCGGCGCCGCCGCAGCCAGCATCAACGCCTGGCGGCGGGAAGCGGAGAACAGGGAACGGGTGTTCTTGTGGGCGTTGTTCTGGGTCATGGCGGACGGGGCAAGCAGGCGTGGGCCGGCGACGTTGAGGGTCGGGCTGCGAAGCTTGCCAAACAGTCCTTATTCCAGGAACGATTGTTTGGGCATTTGCTTATCTCGCATAACGCATATGCGAGAAAGGCAGAAGACCGGGGCAGAAGAAAAGCGCCAGGACCGCGATCGGACACCGCCGGAAGCGCCTCCCCCAAGACCCCGAGGGCGGCCCCCGGTCGCGACCTGGGCTCTCACCATGCCTTCCCGGCGGCCGTACTGCCGCCGCCGGCGGGGGCGACATGGGCGCGCCCCGTGGAACGGAGTCTGGGCGTGCACGGCGTGCGCCGCCAATGCGCAATGGGCGCAAGCTGCTGCGCCGCCCTCATATGGCGATCCGCAAAGGTGTCACCCATGTCCTGGCACGCGTGTCACTCCGGCCCTCTGTCTCTGCATTTCCCCCTGATGGGCGACCCGGGTGGCGCCCTGTGGACAACTCGGATAGTCTGGGGTTTCGAAGGCGCGGCGGCAGTCTGGCCGCGCAGGGAGAGACGACATCGGAAGAGCGAGGAACCGCCTCCATGATGAATGCCCCGATTCCCGAGAACGAAGCCGACCGGCTCCAGGCACTGCGTGAACTGCTGATCCTGGACACGCCGCCCGAGGAGCGCTTCGATCGCCTTGTCGAGTTCGCCGCCGAGGAGTTCGGCGTGCCGATCGCGCTGATCAGCCTGGTCGACGACGACCGCCAGTGGTTCAAGGCCCGCTTCGGCCTGGCGGTGTGCGAGACCGACCGCAAGAGCAGCTTCTGCGGCCACGCGATCCACGTCCCCGAGGTGATGGTGGTCGAGGACGCAACGCAGGATCCGCGCTTCGCGGACAACCCGATGGTGCTGGGCCCGCCGAACATCCGCTTCTACGCGGGCGCGCCGCTGGAGATCCGCCCGGGCGTGCGCATCGGCACGCTGTGCCTCATCGACCGGCGGCGACGCACGCTCGACGAGACGGATCTCGCCATCCTGATGAGCCTGCGCGACCTCGCGGTCTCGGAGCTGATGGGACAGACCGTCGAGGAGGGTCGGTGATGCCGGGCTCGCAACGGCACCTGCTGCTGGTCGATCCGCACTCGCTGTTCCGCCGCACGGTCGCGATGGTGGCGCGGCAGCTGCAGATCGCGGAGGTGCATGAGTCGAGCAGCCTCGAGGCGGCCCATCGGCTGCTGGAGAGTCAGCCGATGGACGGCCTGCTGCTGGACATCGGACAGGGGCTGGACGCGCTGGCGCTGCTGCAGAGCGTGCGGGCCGGCGCCTTGCGCTGCCCGGCGGGCACGCCGGTCGCGCTGACCGCAGAGGCCTGCGACCTGTCCACCGCGCAGCTCTACAAGGAGCTGGATGTGCGGCGGATCATGCTCAAGCCGTTCAAGGTGAAGACGGCGCTGGAGGTGATCCAGGACCTGGCGCGGCCGGCGCCTCCCGGCACCCAGCACTAGCGCAGAGCCTCCGTACTTCCACCGCCGCTGGCCTCACCCCCGACCCTCTCCCGCAAGCGGGAAAGGGAGTCACTCCACCCAGTGTTGAGCGACCCAGGGCGGCGGCAGCACGAAGCTGCGCAGATGGCGCCAACGGTGCTTCACGCCGCCGGCGAAGGCCGCGCGGAAGTGATCCCACGGCTTCTCATGCGGCGGATCCTGCGTGTTCCAACGACCCAGCAGCACGTCGGCCGGATTCGGTCCGCCGGGGAAGGTCACGATGCGCGCGCCCGAAGGCAGCCGCGCCGGCTTGAAGTAGCGCAGCGGGAACGCCGGCAGGCAGTGCAGGCGGAAATGTCGCGTCCACAGGTGCGGCCAGAACTTGATGCCGCCCGGCACCGAGGCGGTGACCCAGTGCTGCTCGAAGCCGTGCTTGTCGGCGACGGCCTGCGGGTTGGCGCGGAAGTTCTCGATGATGTGCGGGTACTTGCCCACCGGGAAGCGGAACACGGAGGTCTGGCCCAGGCGCTGCATCGGCTTGGCCCAGTTGCGGGCCAGGATCACGTCGTCCGGGTTGCCGTGGCTGAAGTAGCCGTCGATGTTGTCGACGATCACCGAGTCCAGGTCGACGAACAGCACGGGACCCGACAGGCCGGTCTTCTCGCCCATGTCGGCGCTCCACATCACCAGCTTGCGCCACTTGCCCAGCGATTTCTTGGGCCATTCGCAGCCCAGCTCGGGCAGGTCGTAGGCATCGACCTCGGGGCGCAGGCCCTCGGCGTTGTCGGTCAGGCAGACCAGGCGGAAATCGCCGGTGATGTGCCGGCGCAGCATGCCGTACAGGCGGTTGACGTACTCAGGGCCGTACGCGGTTCCCCATTTGACGCAGATGACTTGTTTCATGGGGCTCCTGCTCCTCTGGTTGTTATCCCTACTGGCTTCGGGGAAGTGCATCACTATACGCATGCACTTGTAAATGGTTTGCAAACAGGGCATTCCGGGGGTGACGTCCGCCATCCAGGGAAGGCGGCGTTCTCGCCCAACGGGGCGATCCTCGGAGCGTTGGCATTCACGGCGATTCTTATTCGGTTTTCGCGCTAGGACATGCCGTCAGCTTCGTTCCGGCGGGGAAGGCCGATGCCTAGAGTCGGCGACCATGACAGCCCTCGCCCCGCCCCTTCCCACCGCGGTTCCGGCCTCCGCGACCGGCGCCGCGGCGTCCGGCACGACCGCGGCCTTCGCCGACGCGCCGTCGCAGCACTTCGACATCCACGCCTTCGATGAGCCGCTCGGCGCCGAGGTGGTGGGGCTGGACCTGACGCGACCGCTGAACGACGCCGACTTCGCCCGTCTGCACCGCGCGCACCTGGACCACCACGTGCTCGTGTTCCGCGACCAGCGCATCACGCCGGCGCAGCACATCGCGTTCAGCCGGCGCTGGGGCCCGCTGCAGATCCACGTGCTGCGCAATTTCCAGCTGGCGGGCCATCCGGAGATCCTGCAGGTCTCCAACGTGCGCGACGCGCAGGGCCAGCCGGTCGGACTGGGCGATGCCGGGCAGTACTGGCACTCGGACCTGTCGTACAAGGAGCGCCCCAGCCTGGGTTCGCTGCTGCACGCGCAGGAGCTGCCGGCCGAAGGCGGCGACACGCTGTTCGCCAACCAGCACCACGCCTACGACGGCCTGCCGCTGGCGTTGAAGACGGCGATCGCCGGCAAGCGCGCCGAGCACAGCTACCTCGCGAAGTACGAGGAGCTGCGCGCCCGCAATCCGTGGCGTCCGAAGCTCACGCCGGAGCAGATCGCCGAAGTGAAACCGGCGTCGCAGCCGATCGTGCGCACGCACCCGGAGACGGGTCGCCGCGCGCTCTTCGTCAGCGAGCACTTCACGACGCGCGTCCTCGACGTGCCCGAGGACGAAAGCCGCGACCTGCTCGCCCAGCTCTTCGAACACAGCAGCCGCAAGAGCATCGTGTACCGCCACAAGTGGTTGCCGCACGACCTGGTGTTCTGGGACAACCGCTCGCTGCTGCATCTGGCCACCGGCTGCCCGGATCACCTGCGCCGACACCTCTACCGAACGACCATCGAAGGCGATCTTCCCGCATGAAACTCCACCGCCCCGCTGTCCTGAAATCCCTGCTCACGGGCGCGCTGGCGGCCGGGCTGTCGCTATCGACGCTCTCCGCGCATGCGGAAGGCAAGATCCGCATCGCCGAGCAGTTCGGCATCGTGTACCTGCTGCTGAACGTCGCGCAGGACCAGCAGCTGATCGAGAAACACGGCAAGGCCGCGGGCGTCGACATCCAGGTCGAGCGCGTGCAGCTCTCCGGTGGCCCGGCGATCAACGAGGCGCTGCTGTCCGGCAGCATCGACATCGCCGGCGCGGGCGTCGGTCCGCTGCTGACGCTGTGGGACAAGACGCAGGGCAGGCAGAACGTCCGGGGCATCGCGTCGCTGGGCAACTTCCCGTACTACCTGACCAGCAGCAATCCCGCCGTCAAGAGCATCGACGACTTCGGCGACAAGGACCGCATCGCGTTGCCGGCGGTGGGCGTGTCGGTGCAGTCGCGCATCCTGCAGCTGGCCTCGGCCAAGCGCTGGGGCGACGCGCAGTTCAACAAGCTGGACCGGCTGCAGGTCGCCTTGCCGCATCCGGAAGCGACCGCGGCGCTGATCAAGGGCGGTACCGAGATCAACGCGCACTTCGGCAACCCGCCGTTCCAGGAGCAAGGCCTGGCGGGAAACTCGAACGTCCACATCGTGCTGAACAGCTACGAGGTGCTGGGCGGGCCGGCGTCGGCCACGGTGCTGTACACGACGGAGAAGTTCCGGCGCGACAACCCGAAGACCTACAAGGCCTTCATCGGCGCGCTGGCCGAGGCGGCGGACTTCATCTCGAAGAACCCGGAGCGCTCGGCCGACATCTACATCAAGAACGAGAACTCCAAGGTGCCCAAGGAGCTGCTGCTCAAGGTGATCAAGAACCCGGAAGTGCAGTTCAAGATCACGCCGCAGAACACCTTCGCGCTGGCGACCTTCATGCATCGCATCGGGGCGATCAAGAACAAGCCGGCGTCGGCGAAGGACTACTTCTTCGACGACCCGCACAACGCGGCCGGCAGCTGAGCATGAGCGCGGTGCTGGAGCAGCTCGATTCGGTGCCCGCCTGCGAGGCGTGCGGCGGTCTGGCGGGCGCGCTCCCGCAGGAGCAGCAGGCGCGTCTGCGGGTCGACGGCGTCAGCCTCGACTACAAGAGCGATCGCGGCGTGGTCCGCGCGACGCACCGCGTCGGATTCGACGTGCTGCCCTCGGAGCGCTTCGTGCTGCTCGGCGCATCGGGCTGCGGGAAGTCCTCGCTGCTGAAGGCGGTCGGCGGCTTCGTCACGCCGGCGGAGGGGCGCATCCTCGTCGACGGCAAGCCGGTGAACGGACCGGGGCCGGACCGCATCGCGGTGTTCCAGGAGTTTGATCAACTGCCGCCATGGAAGACGGTGCTGGAGAACGTCGCGTTCCCGCTGGTCGCGTCGGGAACGGCATCGCGCAAGCAGGCGCTGGAGCGGGCGCGCGACTGGCTGTCGCGCGTGGGGCTGAGCGACTTCGCCTCGGCGTATCCGCATCAGTTGTCGGGCGGGATGAAGCAGCGCGTCGCGATCGCGCGAGCGTTGGCGATGAAGCCGCGCGTGCTGCTGATGGACGAGCCGTTCGCGGCGCTCGATGCGCTGACGCGCCGACGGATGCAGGATGAGCTGCTCGCGCTGTGGGAGCAGGAGCGCTTCACGTTGCTCTTCGTGACCCACTCGATCGAGGAAGCGCTGATCGTGGGGCATCGCGTGCTGGTGCTGTCGCCGCATCCTGGACGGGTGCGGGCGGAGCTGAACGCGCAAGGCCTGACCCCGGCGCAGCGCGCCGGGCAGGCACAGCGTATCGAGCACCTGCTCTTCGGCGATGAACCGATCGCGGAGTCGGTGACCGCCTCTGCCGCCGTGGCCCTGAATTGAGGATTCACCGATGACCGTCACCGTGCTGCCGACGCAGCGGCCGCTTGATCCGCCCTTGCGCGCCGAGCGCGAGGAAGCGCTCGCCGATTACGTGCCCGTGCAGGTGGCGTCGATTCCGCTGTGGCGCCGTGCGCTGGATTCGAGCGCCTGGCGTCAGGCCGCATTGCTGGCGCTGCTCGCCGCGCTCTGGGAAGTCGCCGCACGCGCGGCGGACAACGATCTGCTGTTCCCCTCGTTCGTCTCCGCGGCGAGGGCGCTGTGGGAAGGCTTGTACGGCGGTGAACTGCTGGTGCGGGCGGGGATCTCGCTGAAGCTGCTGCTCCAGGGCTACGCGCTGGGGGTGGTGCTGGCACTCGGACTGACCGCGCTGGCCACCTCGTCGCGCTGGGGTCGGGACTTGCTGTCGAGCTTGACCGCGATGTTCAACCCGCTGCCAGCGATCGCTTTGCTGCCGCTGGCGCTGCTGTGGTTCGGACTGGGTTCGGGGAGCCTGATCTTCGTGCTCGTGCATGCGGTGCTGTGGCCGCTGGCGTTGGCGGCGTCGGCGGGCTTCTCGTCCGTGCCGGAGACGCTGCGCATGGCAGGTCGCAACTACGGGCTCACGGGGCCGCGTTACGTCGCGCAGATCCTGCTGCCCGCGGCGCTGCCGTCGATCTTGTCAGGGCTGCGCGTTGGCTGGGCTTTCGCGTGGCGGACCCTGATCGCCGCCGAGCTGTTCTTCGGCGCGTCTTCGGGCCAGGGTGGTCTGGGCTGGTACATCTTCCAGAACCGCAACGAACTGCAGACCGATCGGGTCTTCGCTGGGCTGGCCTTGGTCATCCTGATCGGATGGCTCGTCGAGCGCCTGGTGTTCAGCACCATCGAGAAGGCGACGGTCACGCGGTGGGGCATGCAGCGATGAGTTCGATCTAGCAACCGTCATCCTCATTCCAAGCCCTCCGGAGCGCTTAGGGACGGACGACGGCGAGGAACGTCGGGGAGATCGGGCGCCGTTCCTCCCATGTCGGCAAGCCTGAACTGAGCTTGGCGGGCGATGAATGCGCGGAGCGCCGCATTGATGAGATCGCGCTCCTCGACGGGCTGGTCGGCGACGGCGAGGGCGCGTTGGTAGAGAGCTTGATCGATCACGGTCTTCCTTTGCGGGATTTGCGTCGAGGTGTCATCACCGAAACCGCTTCAGTGATTCGACACACACATCGGATTGCGAAGGCGTTAGATTGCTCCCGCCGCTATCGATCGTCACTGACTGGTTCTTGCGTTCCTTGCCAGCGCACTCACTGGATTCCGTAGTCCCCCTCGCATGAATGCGTGGAAGCGGTCGACCGCCGAGGGCGCGGTGACAGGTGTTGCGCGCTGGCGGCCGCTTCTCCGCTCCACCGCGTGCGCGAGGCGCGACAGCCCGAAGCACATCACGAAGTAGCACCCGGCCAGCGTGCCGTAGACCGCGACCGGCTGCACCAGCACCTGCGCGTTGACCTGGCCGGCGATGAAGGACAGTTCCGACAGCCCGATGATCGTGCCGAGCGAGGTTTCCTTGATCGTCGACGCGAACTGGTTGACCAGCGAGGGCAGCATGTGGCGCAGCGCCTGCGGCAGCAGCACCAGCCGCAAGGACTGACCCCGCGACATGCCCAGCGCTTCCGCGGCCAGACGCTGTCCCGATGGCAGCGACTGCAATCCCGCGCGCACGATCTCGGCCAGGTAGGCGGCGTCGAAAATCACCAGTGCCGCCAGCATCGTGCTGAACTGGTCCGTCTTGTGGCCGGTCACCGCCGGCAGGAAGAAGTAGGCCCAGAACACCACCATCAGCAGCGGCGTGCCGCGTACGACGTAGACCAGCGCGGTCACCGGCCAGCGCAGCCAGGCGCGCCGGCTCACGCGCGCGATGCCGAGCAGCACGCCCAGCGGCAGCGCGAGCAGCAGCCCCAGCGCGGCCAGCACCACCGTCAGCGCAAGGCCGCCCAGCGGTCCGTTGGGGTACTGCCCCACCAGCACGTAGAGCCAGTAGGTGTCGATCATTTCGGCGATGCTCATCGCGAAGCGCTCCTGTTCATCACGATCGCCTCAATGGCCGGCCGGCCGCACCGGATACCGCCGCTGGTACAGCACGCCCGCGCCGGTGATCAGCATCGACACGCCCAGGTAGGTCGCCGTCGCCATCGCGAAGGTCTCGAAGCCGCGGAAGGTCGCGGACTCCACGCGCTGCGCCTGATACATGAGCTCGGCGGCGCCGACCACCGTCGCGATGCTGGTGTTCTTCCAGAGATTCAAGGTCTGCGAGATCAAGGGCGGGACCGTCGCCCGCAGCGCCTGCGGCAGCACGACCCATCGCACCGAGCCGGCGAAGCGCAGACCCATCGATTTCGCCGCTTCCCATTGGCCCGGCGGTACCGACCTCAGCCCGGAGCGCACGTCTTCGGCCATGAACGCCGCCGTGTAGACCACCAGCGCAGCGAGCGCCGCGGCCGCCTCGACGTTGCCGGCGTAGAGCCAGGCCTTCACGTCGTCGGGCAGCAGCTCCGGCACCGCGAAGTACCAGAACAGCATGTGCGCCAGCAGCGGGACGTTGCGCACGGCCTCGACGTAAGTCCATGCCAGCGCGCGCAGCGGCGGGAACGGTGCCAGACGAGCGAGCGCGATCAGCGTGCCCAGCGGCAGCGCGATCACCAGCGCGAGCACCGTCAACGTCAGCGACAGCCGCACGCCGGCCAGCAGCCAGTCGAGGAACTGCCCTTGCAGCAGCACCGAGAAGTCGAGATGGGGCATGGAATCAGACAGGCGCGAAGGAGGTGCGGCGGCGGTCGACTGCGGAGGCTGCCCGCAATAAACAACGCCCCGGCCGAAGCCGGGGCGTGCTCGCATCGGATGACAAGGTAGATCAGTTCATCTGGGTCGTGCTCAGCCCTCCACTTGGTCGCTATCGATCTTGAAGCTGCGCGTCTGGAACTTCAGGCGCGTAGACGGTCCGTACCACTTGTTGAACAGCTGCTCGGCGGTGCCGTTGGCCTCGAGCTCGCGCAGCGCGCCGTCCACTTGTGCCTTCAATTTGGTCTCGCCCTTGCGCAGGCCCAGCGCCAGCGGCTCGACGCTGAGGTTGGCCTGCAGGATCTCGTACTGCGACGACGCCGGACCGAGCTTGGCGTACTGGTCGAGCAGCGATACCTCGTCGTTGACGAACGCCACGCCCTTGCCCTGCTGCAGCGCCTGGAAGGCCTGGGGACCGGTGTCGAAGGTGACCACGTCGACCGACGGCACGGCCTTGCGGACGTTGGGTTCCTGCGTGCCGCCCTTGATGGTCACGACCTTCTTGCCGGCCAGCTGGTTCAGCGCCTTGATGCCGCTGTCCTTCTTGACCAGCACCTTCTGGCCGGTGACGAAGGTGGTCAGCGAGAAGTCGATGACCGCCTCGCGTTCCTTGTTGTGCGTCAGGCTCGCGGCCAGCACATCGACGTGGCCCTGCTGCAGTTCGGGGATGCGCGCCGCGACCGCCAGCTGCTTCAGGCGCAGCTTCACGCCGAGCTTCTGCGCGACCGCCTTCGCCAGGTCGACCTCGTAGCCGACGATCTCGCGCGTCTTCGGATCGATGAAGCTGTTGGGCTCGTCGGTGCCGAGCACGCCCACCACGAGCTCGCCCTTCTTCCTGATGTCGTCCAGCTGATCCGCATGGGCGATGCCCAGCATGGCGGCCGAGGTGGCGATCACGAGCAGGGCGCGGCGGGTGATGGTCGCGGGCAGGGTCAGGGTCATGGCGTCGGTGTCCTTTTTGGGAGCGGTGGAGCGGTGGTTCGCGATGGACATCAGCTTAGGAACGCCGGCCTTCACGCGGAACGAACGGTTGGGCATATGCATGCGCGGCTTTCGCACGTCCCCTTCATCGGCGCGGTTTCGCGCTTGCGGCATGCTCAGGCCATGACCCTCCTCCACGACCGCGTGCCCGTCATCGACATTTCGGGCCTGCACGACCCGGCGTCCGACGATCCCGCCTCGCCCGGCGGCCATCTCGCGGCCGTGCAGATCAGCGAGGCCTGCCGCGCGCATGGCTTCTTCTACGTCAGCCACCACGGCGTCGATCCCGCGCTGATCGAGCGGCTCGACCGGCTGGCGCGCGTGTTCTTCGCGCTGCCCGATGAGCAGAAGCAGCGCTGGCCGATGACCGATGGCGGCCGCGCCTGGCGCGGCTACTTCAGCGCCGGCGGCGAGCTGACCTCGGGGCGGCCGGACTGGAAGGAAGGCCTGTACCTCGGCGCCGAACTGCCGCCGGACGATCCGCGCGTGCTCGCCGGCACGCCGCTGCATGGCGCCAATCTCTGGCCGGACGTGCCGGGATTGAGGGACACGGTGCTCGAGTACCTCGCCGCCGTGACCGCGGTAGGACAACGCGTGCTCGGCGGCATCGCGCTCAGCCTCGATCTGCCGCCCGCCTATTTCCTGACGCACGCCACTGCGGATCCGCTCGTGCTGCTGCGGCTCTTCAACTATCCCGCCGTTCCGAATGCGGCCGATGTCGACGCGCCGTGGGGCGTCGGCGAGCACACCGACTACGGCCTGCTCACGCTGCTCTACCAGGACGACACCGGCGGGCTCGAGGTCCATGGCCGTCGCGGCTGGATCGCCGCGCCGCCGCTGCCCGGCACCTTCGTCTGCAATATCGGCGACATGCTGGATCGCATGACCGCCGGGCTCTACCGCAGCACGCCGCATCGGGTGAAGCTCAACCGCGGCGCGCGCGACCGCCTGTCGGTGCCGCTCTTTCTCGACCCGTCCTTCACCAGCCGCGTCCAGCCGATCCCCGGCCTGCCTCCGGCGGAGGACGACAGCGCCTCGCGCTGGGACGCGAGCAACCTCCACGTCTTCGCCGGCACCTACGGCGAGTACCTGATGGGCAAGGTCGGCAAGGTGTTCCCGGAGCTGGGCGCTTCCGTGCTTCCGTGAGGACGGTGGCCGCTCATGCCATCCGCGGATAAGCTGCTGCGACAACCGCGCTTGGAGGCCATCGCTTCCAGCGGATAACCTACGCGGTTTGCCCGCGCCCGGCACCACCCCCGCCGGACGTGTCGCCCGACCATCCCACCAGGATCACAAGGAGCGCCCATGAGTGCCAAGGAGACCTCTTCCACCCCCGTGCTGCCGCCCGAGCGGCCCGCCGTGCTCGACCTGATCGGCAACACGCCGCTGGTTCCCGTGCACCGGCTCGACACCGGCCCCTGCCAGCTCTTCCTGAAGCTCGAATCGCAGAATCCCGGCGGCTCGATCAAGGACCGCATCGGCCTGTCGATGATCGAGGCCGCGGAACGCGACGGCCTGCTGCCGCCCGGCGGCACTGTCGTCGAGGCGACCGCCGGCAACACCGGCCTCGGGCTCGCGCTGGTCGCGCGGGCGAAGGGCTATCGCGTCGTGCTGGTCGTGCCGGACAAGATGTCCGCCGAGAAGGTGCTGCAGCTGAAGGCGCTGGGCGCCGAGGTCCACATCACGCGTTCCGACGTCGGCAAGGGCCATCCCGACTACTACCAGGACCGCGCCGCGCGCCTGGTTCAGGACATCGCCGGCGCCTGGTACGCCGACCAGTTCAACAACCCCAACAACCCGCTGGCCCACGAGACCACGACCGGTCCGGAGATCTGGCAGCAGGTCGGCCATCGCATCGACGCGCTGGTCTGCGGCGTCGGCTCCGGCGGCACGATCACCGGCCTGTCGCGCTTCTTCGCGAAAGTGCGTCCGGGCCTGGACGTGGTGCTCGCCGACCCGGCGGGCTCCATCCTCAAGGACTTCATCGAGACCGGCAGCTTCGGCGAGGCGGGCTCCTGGGCCGTCGAAGGCATCGGCGAGGACTTCATCCCGCCCATCGCCGACCTGAGCGGCGTGCGCCACGCCTACTCGATCACCGACCAGGAAAGCTTCGCCACCGCGCGCGACCTGTACCGCGCCGAAGGCATCCTGGCCGGCTCCTCGACCGGCACGCTGCTGGCCGCGGCGCTGAAGTACTGCCGCGCACAGACCACGCCCAAGCGCGTCGTCACGCTGGTCTGCGACACCGGCACCCGCTACCTGTCCAAGGTCTACAACGACCCGTGGATGTTCGACCAGGGCCTGCTCAAGCGCGCCACCAAGGGCGACCTGCGCGATCTGATCGCGCGCCTGCCCGAGGACGGCGCCGTCATCAGCGTCAGCCCCGAGGACACGCTGGCCACGGCCTTCTCGCGCATGCGCCAGGCCGAGGTCTCGCAGCTGCCGGTGCTGAAGGACGGCAAGCTGGTCGGCCTGCTCGACGAGTCCGATCTGCTCGCCCAGATGCACATGGACGCGCGCCACTTCAAGGACAGTGTGGACAGCGCGATGAGTCATGATGTGCAGACCCTGGCTCCCGGCGCGCCGCTGTCCGACCTGATCGCGCAGCTGCGCAAGGGCCTGGTGGCCGTGATCGCGGACGATCGCGGCTTCCACGGCCTCGTCACCCGTTTCGACCTCTTGAACCACCTGCGAAAGGGCTTGTCATGAGCCACCACGACCACAACGACAACGACAAAGACAACCAGCTGAATCAGCCGCTCCATGGCGCCGACCTGCGCTTCGACACGCGCGCGATCCACGGCGGCCAGCATCCCGATCCGACGACCGGCGCGGTGATGCCGCCGATCTACGCGACCTCGACCTACCGCCAGCAGAGCCCCGGCGTGCACCAGGGCTACGAGTACGGCCGCACGCACAACCCGACCCGTCAGGCCTACGAGCGCGCGATCGCCAGCCTCGAGGGAGGCGTGCAGGGCTATGCCTTCTCGTCGGGCCTGGCCGCGATGGCCACGGTGCTGGACACGCTGGATGCCGGCTCGCACATCGTCGCGGGCGACGACCTCTACGGCGGCAGCTATCGCCTGTTCGAGCGCGTGCGCAAGCGCAGCGCCGGCCTGCAGGTCACCTACGTCGACAGCAGCAAGCCGGAGAACGTCCGCGCCGCGCTGCGTCCCGAGACCAAGATGATCTGGATCGAGACGCCCAGCAACCCGCTGCTGACGCTGACCGACCTGGCCGCCGTCACGAAGATCGCGCGCGAGCATGGCGCGCTGGCCATCGCCGACAACACCTTCGCCAGCCCGTGGTCGCAGCGTCCGCTGGAACTGGGCTTCGACGCGGTGATGCACTCGGCCACCAAGTACCTGAACGGCCACAGCGACGTGATCTCGGGCGTGGTGGTGGTCGGCGGCGAGCAGCGCCAGGCGGCGCTGCGCGAGCAGCTCGAGTTCCTGCACAACGCCGTCGGCTCGATCGCCGGCCCGTTCGACAGCTTCCTCGCGCTGCGCGGGCTGAAGACGCTGGCGCTGCGCATGGCGCGCCACAACGAGAGCGCGTTGGAACTTGCCGGCTGGCTGGAAGCGCAACCCAAGGTGCGCCGCGTCTACTACCCGGGCCTGGAAAGCCATCCGCAGCTCGCGCTGGCCAAGCGCCAGATGCGCGGCGGCGGCGGGATGATCAGCATCCAGCTCGACACCGACCTGGCCGGCGCGCGCCGCTTCCTGGAGCGGGTGCAGATCTTCTCGCTGGCGGAAAGCCTGGGCGGCGTCGAGAGCCTGATCTCGCTGCCCGCGCTGATGACGCACGCCTCGATTCCGGTCGAGACGCGCAACCGGCTCGGCATCACCGATTCGCTGGTGCGGATCTCCGCCGGCATCGAGGACATCGAAGACCTGCGGGACGACCTGAAGGCGGGGCTCGCCGCCATCTGACGACGTCTCACGGACGACGCCGCGGACCACCCGTCCGCGGACCCACGAACGCGCCGGGGCCGGGAGGCCTGCGGCGCGTTCTGCTTTTCCGAACCGCAGTCCGCACAAGAAACGAAGTGAGACGTGAAGAATGCGTGAAGATATGCGCGTCAACCGCGCGCTGAACTCAACCGACAGGGGCATGGACTCCACCTGACCGGGCCGATGCGCTGTCGGAAAAACCTTCGCTTGAATCGCCTTAACTTCCGTTTAAGCGAAGTTCGTTATCATCCCGGTTCGTCTTTTTCGGAGGCCCCGCCATGTCCACCCTCAACTACCGTCACCTCCACTACTTCTGGGTCGTCGCCAAGGAGGGCGGTTTCGCCCGTGCCGCCGACCGCCTGGGCATGGCGGTGCAGACGATCAGCGCGCAGGTGCGGGAGCTGGAGCGGTCGCTGGGTCACCAGCTCCTCAAGCCCGAGGGCCGGGGCCTGGTGCTGACCGAGGCCGGGCAGGCCGCCTTCGCCAGAGCGGAGGAGATCTTCCAGATCGGCCAGATGGTGCCGAACGAGGTCCACGAAGCGGCCACGCAGCGCGTGCAGCGACTGTCGGTGGGCCTGTCGGACGGACTGTCGAAGCTGGCGGCGCATGCGCTGCTGGCCCCCGTGCTGGACACCCCGCAACTGCGCCTCGTCTGCCATGAAGGCGAGGTGGACCAGCTGATCGGCGAACTCGCGCTGCATCACCTAGACCTGGTGCTCACCGACCAGCCGGCCCCCGTCAATCCGACGCTGCGCATCACCAGCCAACTGCTGGCGAGCACCACCGTCGACTGGTACGGCCCCGCCGAGCTGATCGAGCGCGCCAAGCGCGCGCCGAACAAGGGCTTCCCGTACGTGCTGGAGACGCTGCCGGTGCTGCTGCCGACCCGTCACGCCTCGCTGCGCTCGGGCCTGGAGCGCTGGTTCGAACAGCACCACATCCGCCCGCAGATCGTCGGCGAGTTCGAGGACAGCGCGCTGATGAGCGTCTTCGCCGCCCGCGGCCTGGGCGTGTTCCCGGTCAGCCGTCTGGGCGCCGACGACCTCTCGCTGATGGCCGGCCTGCACCTGCTCGGCCAGACCGAAGTGGTCGAGGACGTGCACGCGATCTACTCGCGCCGCGGTCAGAACCACCCCCTGGTGGCCAAGCTGCTGGAGCGTCGCGGCACCCCGATCAACCTGAACGAACTGGAAACGGAAATTGCTTCAGCAAAATGAGCAATAAGCAGGTTTATTCGATGTGATGGTGGCGTTAAGGTCAGCCCCTCATGCGCGCGCGAGCGCGCTTCCCGTTCAACGGCTCGATTGGCTCAAACGGCCCGAGCGGTCTGAACGGCTTCCACGACTTTCAAGGCTTCAGGAGAACTTCTCATGAGCGACTTCCAACGACAACCGGCGTCCCCCCAGAGCTGGACGCCCGCCACCGCGAACGGCGGCGATTCGGTCTTCACCCAGCGCGCCGACGTGGCGCGCGTGCTGCGCAACACCTACGCGCTGCTGTCGATGACGCTGCTGTTCAGCGGCGCCGTCGCGGCGGCTGCCGTCGCGTACCGGCTGCCCGCCCCGGGCATGATCATCACGCTGATCGGCTACTTCGGCCTGCTGTTCGCGATCCACAAGACGCAGAACAGCGCGGCCTCGGTGCCGCTGGTGTTCGCGTTGACCGGCTTCATGGGCTACACGCTGGGCCCCTTGCTCGGCGCGATCCTGAAGATGGCAGGCGGCGCCAGCATCATCGCCATGGCGATGGGCACCACCGGCGCGACCTTCCTGGTGCTGTCGGCCTACGTGCTGGCGACCAAGAAGGACTTCAGCTTCATGGGGGGCTTCCTGTTCGCCGGCATGATCATCGCGATCCTGGCGTCGCTGGCCAACCTGTTCTTCCAACTGCCGTTGCTGTCGGTGGTGGTCTCGGGCGTCGTCGCGCTGCTGTCGGCCGGCATGATCCTGTTCCACACCAGCATGATCGTGAACGGCGGCGAGCGGAACTACGTGATGGCCACGGTCAGCCTGTTCGTGTCGCTGTTCAACCTGTTCACCAGCCTGCTGAGCATCTTCGGCTTCGCCGGTTCCAGCGACGACTGAACGGACAGGTCTTGAACGACTGAGGCGAGGCACGCGATGAAGACCTTTCTCTGGTCCGTGACCGGGCTGTTCGCGCTGCTCTGGAGCGGACTGGCCTGGGCCACGGCGGGCCTGGTGCGCTGGACGGTGGAGGCTCTCTCCACCGGCCGCGCGGCCGAGCTCGGCAAGAGCGCGGTCGAGTTCAAGTTCCCCGCCTGGCTCGAGCCTTTCCTCGACACCGGCCTGCTCGAGGCCGTGCAAGGCGTCGTGCAATGGCTGCTGGAGATGGCCGGCACCGGCGCGCCGATGGCGGGCACGGCGATCGGCTGGCTGATCCCCGTGGTCTGGGTCACCTGGGCGTTCGGGCTGACGGTGCTGATCGTGATCGCGCTGGTGATCAACCACCTGATCAAGCGCCTGCCGAGCGCGGGCACGACCGGACCTCACGGGGCGGCACTGCGCTGAACCGAGCAAGCGACACCCACCGAACGACGAGGCGCCCCCAGGGCGCCTCTTCTGTTTCAGGCGCCCGCAGGCAGGGCCACGATGAAGCGGTAAAGACAGCACTCGTCCCCGTGGAGGGTGCGGATCTCGCGGGCGATGTCGCCGACGGCCTGGCTGCGGATGACGCCCGGCCAGAACTGCACGGCCGGCGTGTTGGCCATCAGGTGGTAGACCTCCCAGCGGCCCGGGAAACGCGCCAGCACCTCGCCCGCCGCGCGCGCCGCCAGGCCGTGACCGCGGTAGCCGCGAGCGAGGAAGAAGTAGCCCATGTTGTGGTCCGAGTCCGGGTGCTCGCATTCGCCGTCGACGACCGCGAAGCCGGCGAGTTCATCGGCGACCCAGATCAGGAACGGATGCACGTCGGGCTGCGCCCAGTACGGCGCCTTGGGCCGCAGCTGGTACCGACCCTCGTGCGCGAACGCCACCGGCGTCCACTCGCTGAGGTCGTAGTTGTAGAACTGCATGAGGTTCTCGATGCGCGGCAGATCGTCGGGCGCGGCGCGTTCGATCCTCAAGGCCGGACTGTCCGGCAGCGGGACCGGGATCGAGTCGTCGAAGTCGGAAGGTCTTGTCTCCATCGTCGCTTTCTTGTGGCGCTCTTCAGGCGCTTGTGGGGAACGCATCGTCGAACGGCGACCGAACACCCGCCAGCGCGCGGATGCGGTCCATCCAGCCGAGCACCGCGAGCGTCTCCGCATGCGGCACCCCCGGGCTCTCGATCTCGCCGGCGCGCGCGCAGCGCATCGTCTCGCGGATCTCGTTCTCGAAGCCGTTGATCTCGAACGGGCGCACGATCGTCTCGGGCGTTCCGTGCGCTGGCAACCACTGGGCGAGTCGGGCTTCCCAGAAGGTCTCCGGCAGGACGATCGCGCCCGCGCTGCCGAGGACGTGCATCGTGTTCGGCGCGAAGGTGTCGATGGCGCACTGGAACTGCGACGTCAGCCCGTCGCCGAAGTCGAGCGTCACCGCGAGTCCCGCATCCACGCCGGTCGGCGCGAGCCGGGCCTTCACGGCCAGGTCCACCAGCGGCGGCACTTCGCCGAGCGCGTGCTGCAGCACCCAGCGCGTGGCGGTCAGGTTGTAGATGCCGATGTCCAGCAGCGCGCCGCCCGCCAGCGCGGGGCTGTAGATGCGGCTGTCGGGGTCGTAGGGCGCGGGGAAGCAGAAGCTCGACTGCATGCCGCGCAACGCGCCGAGGCGCCCTTCGCGCAGCCAGGCCGCGAGGTCCTGGTACAGCGGCAGGAAGCGCGTCCACACGGCCTCCATCAGGAAGGCGCGGTGCGCGCGCGAGGCCTCGACCAGCCGCCGGCCCATCTCCTGGTTCGGCACCAGCGACTTCTCGCACAGCACGGCCTTGCCGGCCTGGAGCGCCGCCAGCACGTAGTCGTAGTGCTGACCGTGCGGTGTCGCGACATAGACGCCCTCGACGAGCGGATCGCTCATCACCGCGGCGGGATCGGTGTGGGCGATCACGGCGGGCTCGCCGGCCTGGGACCAGCGCTCGGCGAACTGCTGCGCGCGATGCGCATCGCGGCCGCACACCGCGTGAAGGCGGCAGCCGTCGAGCTGCGCGACGGCCTCCGCGAAGCGGTGCGCGATCGAGCCAGGGCCGATGACGGCCCAGTGGAAAGTGCGTTCGGACATGAGCGGAGATGCTAATCGGACGGGCCCGTCGCGGACGGCCTGCAGACCCGGAACGCGGGGCTCTCAGGGTTGTCCCGGGGCGGGTTCTCCACGGGGCGGACGGCGCCCATGGCGTTCGGCTTCGAGAGGCGCTTCGGCTAAGGTGACGGACTCGCACAACACGCATGCCCGCCCACAAGACGGGCCCGTTCCCCATGAGGATTCCCTTCGTCCTGGCCGCCACCGTGGCCCTCGCCGCTCCCGTGATGGCCCAGACGGCCGCGCCCGTTGCGCCCGCCGTTTCCAGCAACGCGACCGCGACCGATGCGTCAGCCGCCGCGAATCTGCTGCTCGCGCCGAGCACGCTGCCGCTGCAGTACCCGCCCTTCGACAAGATCCGCGACGCCGACATCGGTCCCGCCATCGACCAGGGCATGACGGAGCAGCTGGCCGAAGTCGCCGCGATCGCGGACAACCCCGCGGCGCCGACCTTCGACAACACCATCGTCGCGTTGGAACGCGGCGGCCGCACGCTCGGCCGGGCGACCACGCTGCTGATGAGCCTCACCGGCGCGGACGCCAACCCCGCGCGCCTCAAGCTGCAGGCCGACTACGCGACGAAGCTGGCCGCGCACCGCGACGCGATCCAGCTGAACCCGGCGCTGTTCGCGCGCATCGAGTCGCTGTACCAGCGCCGCGCCTTGCTCGGCCTGGGCGCGCAGGAGCAGCGGCTGATCGAGCGCCAGTACAACCAGTTCCTGCGCGCCGGCGCGAAGCTGGACGAGGACGGCAAGGCCCGCATGAAGGCCATCAACGCCGAGATGGCGCAACTGGGCGCGCGCTTCAACCAGAACGTGCTGGCGGAGGTGAACGACTCGGCCGTGACGGTCGACAGCGTCGACGAACTGAAGGGCCTGAGCGACGAGCAGATCTCGGCCGCCGCGGCTGCCGCGAAGGAACGCGGTCTGGACGGCAAGTACCTGATCGCGCTGCTGAACACGACCGGCCAGCCGGTGCTGGCGCAGCTGGAGAACCGCGCGCTGCGTCAGCGCATCTACGAGGCCTCGGTGGTGCGAGGTTCGCGTGGCAACGCTTACGACAACACGGCGCTGGTGTCGCGCGTCGTGTCGCTGCGCGCCGAGCGCGCGAAGCTGCTGGGCTTCGCGACGCATGCGGACTTCGTGCTGAAGGACGAGACCGCCCGGAACCAGCAGGCCGTCAACGGCATGCTGCGCCAGCTGGCGCCGGCGGCGGTCGGTGCCGCGCGCCGCGAGGGCGCGGAACTGCAGGTCATCATCGATCGCGAGCAGAAGGCGAAGAAGCAGCCTTCGTTCCAACTCGCGGCCTGGGACTGGAGCTTCTACAGCGAGAAGCTGCGGGCCGAGAAGTACGGCTTCGACGAGGCGCAGCTCAAGCCCTACTTCGAGATGAAGAACGTGCTGGAGAACGGCGTGTTCTACGCGGCCGGGCAGCTGTACGGCCTGAAGTTCAAGCAGCGCCACGACCTGCCGGTCTACCACCCGGACGTGCTGGTCTACGACGTGTTCAACGCCGACGGCTCGCAGCTGGCCATCTTCATCGCCGACATGTATGCGCGGCCGTCCAAGCGCGGTGGCGCGTGGATGAACGCGTATGTCGACCAGAGCGGGCTGATGAACCAGAAGCCGGTGGTGGCCAATCACCTCAACATCCCGAAGCCGGCGGACGGCAAGCCGACGCTGCTGACCTGGGACGAGGTGACGACGATGTTCCACGAGTTCGGGCATGCGCTGCACGGCATGTTCTCGAACGTGAAGTACCCGAGCATGGCCGGCACCAAGGTGCCGCGCGATTTCGTCGAGTACCCGTCGCAGGTCAACGAGATGTGGGCGGACTGGCCCAGCGTGCTCGCGAACTACGCGAAGCACTACAAGACCGGCGAGCCGATGCCGCGCGCGCTCCTGGACAAGGTGCTGGCGGCCAAGCAGTTCAACCAGGGCTTCGCGACGACGGAGTACCTCAGCGCCGCGAGCCTGGACCAGCGCTGGCACCAGCTGCCGCTGGACCAGGTGCCCGGCGCCGACAGCGTGATGGCCTTCGAGGCGAAGGCGCTGCGCGAGGAAGGCTACGACTACGACGCGGTGCCGCCGCGTTACCGCACGCCCTACTTCAGCCACATCATGGGCGGCTACGCGGCGGGCTACTACGCGTATGTCTGGTCGGAGGTGCTGGACGCCAACACGGTGCAATGGTTCAAGGCCAACGGCGGCCTGAAGCGCGAACTGGGCGACGCGTTCCGCGCGAAGCTGCTGTCGCAGGGCGGCAGCCAGGACGCGTTGACGCTGTTCCGCGGCGTCGTCGGCCACGAGCCGCAGATCCAGCCGCTGCTGGAGCGTCGCGGCCTGGTCATCGAGAAGACCCGGACGGCGGGCAAGCCGCAGGCATCGACGCCACAGTAATTGGGGGGAGATAACCCACCCGTAGGTGGGTTGTCATCCGTGTTTCGTCAAAGGGCGCCCATCGAGGCGCCCTCTTTCGTTTCTGGGAGGAACTTCCCGCACCAGACTCTCTGTTGTTCGCAGCACCACATGGAGATTGCGCAATGACGGTATGGGAAGTCGCGGCACGAGTGTGCCGACCCATGACGACTGAAGAATCGAGGCGGCTGACTCGCGAGCGCCACGAAGGCCGGGAGTTTGGCGATACCGACCCGCTGCTGGAGGCCGAGATCCGTGAGATGAGGGCACGGATCGAACGCAAGGCGCGTGAGTCGGGCTCTTGAGGTCGCGGTACGAAACCTTGGGAAGTTGCCGCCCGCGCCTGTCGGCCAATGTCATCCGAAGAGGCGATGAGACTCACGGTCGAGCGATACGGCTCGCGCGAGTTTCCTGATCTCGATCAGCTGCTCGAAGCCGAGATCCGGGAAATCGACGCGAGGATCCAGAATCGGAAACAGGCCCAGAAGCCAGGAGACTGAAACTGTCTCTCACCCGCCCGTTTTGTCCAGATCGGTGGTGTCCTCGACACCCTGCTGCGTGGTCAAGCGCTGCATCAACGCGAAGAACCGGTCGTAGAACTGCCCGGCGGGGATGGTTTCGGAGGCGACCTTGACCAGCGACTCCGTCGACGACGACAGCGGCACGGAGATCGAGCCGATCGCGCTCACGCCCAGGCTCGTGGAGTTCGCGCTGCGCTTGACGTTGTAGCGGTCCTGCAGCGCCGAGACATACGCCGTCGCGAGCTTGCCGCTGCCGCCTTCCGGCACGCACACCACCGTGAAGCTGATCTCCACGTGCACTTCACCCTCGGGCTGGAAGCGCTTCGTGCCCGAGATCGAATCCGGCAGCGCCGCGTTGATCACGTAGCCCTGGCTCAGCAGCGCGCGACGCGCGGCCTCGCAGGTGTCCTGCACGCTCGAATCGAACAGGCGCGAGAAGGTCTCGTCCGACGCGAAGCGCTCGTTCTGGTACACGGAGTTCTTGCGCTCGGCGCTCGTCCCGAAGGTGCCGCAGCCCGTCATCAGCATGGCGGCCAAGCCGGCCACCGCGAGCGGGGGCAGGGAGCGGGAGAGAAAGGAAAAAGGGCGTCGGATCATCGTCGTCAGGCCATGATCGGCCAGCGACGGATTATCCGCGCCCCGTCTTAGAGCAGCTTGAGGATGCCGCCCAATGTCTGCTCAGCGTGCTCGCACCGCGCGCTCAGTGCGTCGTCTGCGCGGTCAGCAGCGTCTGCCATTCGCCATCGACGCAGGCCGACAGGCGACGGGCGCAGCCCGGGCAGCGTTGCCAGTGCTCGGTCGCGGCCGACAGCAGCGCCGGCCAGTAAGGGTGATCGCCTTCGCAGCGGCTGCGCGGGATCACCAGCGCGATCTCCTGATCGTCAGTTTGGCCATCGGCGTCGATATAGGCCAGCTTCGCCCGCACCACCACCGTCAGCGGCGTGGAGAGCAACAGCTCGGCGTTCACGCAATGGGAAGGGCGGAAATCGGGATGGGCAGGGGCCGGCGCCTGGGCGGCGCTTCCAACGGCGGCGGAGAAGGTGTTCATCTTGTTCTCGTCTCAGGTCTTTGTTCGATGGCTGCATCCTATGAACAGAGGCCCGCGGAACCTGTGGGGCCCCTGCGCGATGCCTTGTAGGACAACGCCTCATTCGGCCCGTGGGCAAAGCCATCTCCGCTTGTCCTACAAGACATCGCGGATGTGGACGACAGGGCGGACTGTTCGGCATACGTAGAGTCAATCCCAGCGCACCACGGGGTGCACAAGGAGCTGACAGATGGGCATCGCCGACCACCATTCCCTCGCCTTGCACGTTCATGACTACGCCTGCCAGGTCCAATGGACCGCGGTCAGCGACCACGAACCGGTGCTGGGTCTGGAAGCGGCGCTTCCCTATCTGCTGGACCACGCCCCCGCGACGTTCGCCGAGCCGGCCCCTGCTGTCGTGTCGTCAGACCGCCACGCCGCGTGAGTCCGAGCCTTTTCATCAATCGAAGGAGATCAACATGATGATTCGAGCCACCGTTCTCGCCCTGGCCACCGCTGTGGGCGCCCTGACCCTGCTGCCCGGCTGCGCCGTGACGCGCGGTCAATCCTCCGTCGGCGAATACGTCGACGACGCGGCCGTCACCACCGCCGTGAAGTCCAAGTTCGTCGAGGCCAAGTCGGTCGACGCCAGCTCCATCCACGTGGAGACGCTGCAAGGCGAGGTGATGCTCTCCGGCTTCGCCAAGAACGCCAACGAGAAGGCCGATGCCGAACGCCTGGCGCGTGAAGTCAAGGGCGTGAAGCGCGTCAAGAACGAGATCGCGATCCGCAACTGATGCGCTGACGCGATTTCCCTGATCGTGTGTCGGAAGGCGGACTGACCCACCGCCCAGGACGCACCGCGCGAACGGACGGTCTGCCTCTGCAACCCGTCCGTTCGCGCGTACCCGCTTGTGCTTGCCAGCTGTTCACGAGCCTGCCCATGGATACCCCGCCCGCCAGCGCCGCCCTCACCTGCTTCCTCGTCGAGGACAACGCCGTCATCCGGGAGAACCTCGTGGCGACGCTGGAGGAGATGGTGGACCTGCGCGTCCTCGGCCACGCGGTGGACGAGAACGGCGCGTTGCGCTGGCTGTCGGAAGACCATGCCGCCTGCGACCTGCTGATCATCGACATCTTCCTGGCGCAGGGGACGGGGCTGAACGTGCTGCGCGCCGCCAGCGAGCGCATGCCCGCGGCGCGGCGCGTCGTGCTCAGCAATTACGCCACGCCGGACATGCGTCAGCGCTGCTTCGCGCTGGGCGCCGACAAGGTCTTCGACAAATCGGCCGAGCTGGAAGACCTGCTCGCCTACTGCGGCGGCCTGGTCGACGCGGCCAACAACCGTGGCGCCGGCGATGCCGCTACTCGATCAGCCCGTTCTTGAGGGCGTAATACGTCAGCTCGCTGTTGGTGCTGAGCGAGAGCTTCTCCAGCACCCGCGACCGGTAGGTCGACACCGTCTTCACGCTCAGCGACATGCCGTCGGCGATGTGGCCGACCGTCTCGCCGCGCGCCAGGCGCAGGAAGACCTGGAGTTCGCGTTCGGACAAGGCGTCGTGCGCGGCCTGGTCGGCCGGCGAGCCGAGGCCTTCGGCCAGCAGTTCCGCCACGGCCGGCGTGATGTACTTGCGGCCCCGGAAGACGGTGCGGATCGCCGTGGCGATCTCCTCGGGGTCGCATTCCTTGTTGAGGTAGCCGCTGGCGCCCTGGCGCAGCAGCGTGGTCGCGTAGTGCGTCTCCGGGAAGCCGCTGAGGATCAACACCGGCAGTTCCGGCTTGCGGGCCTTGATCGCGGCCAGGGTCTCGACGCCGCTCTGGTCGGGCAGCGAGAGGTCCATCAGCATCACGTCGAGCTCGCCGGCGCGCACGAGGTCCAGCGCCTCGCGGCCCGATCCGGCTTCGCCGGTGACGCGCAGGTCGACTTGTTCGGAGAGGAATTGCCGCAGCCCGGCGCGGACAATCGCGTGGTCGTCGACGATGGCGATTCGGATCATGGTGGCGATGGTCAAGTGAGCGAAATCGCTCAGGGAGTGTAGAGGATGAGCCTGAAGGACACCGTCACGAACCTGGGTCGCAAGACCTGGGCGATGCCGCTGGGCGTGTTCGTGGCCCTGCTGATGATCCTGATCAGCGAGCTGGCCTACTTCGGCGCCGTCTCGCAGATGGACCGTCTGGACACGCTGGGCCGGGCCCGGATGGAACTGCTCCGGCTGATGGCCCGCGTGACCGACGCGGAGTCAGGGCAACGGGGATACCTGATCACCCGACGCCCCGAATACCTGGACCCTTACCGCTTCGCCGCGGAGGACGCGTCGCAGGGCCTGAACTCCCTGCAGCGGATGTACGCGCAGGTCGGCGCCGAGGACGCGGAGCGCCGCAGCAAGGAGATCGCCGGGGCCGTCAGCGCCAAGCTCAGCGAGCTGCAGGAGGTGCTCAAGCTCTACGAGAACGGCCGCGAGACCGCCGGCCGCGAGCTCATGATGACCGACATCGGCCGCGACCAGATGGAGCAGATCCGGCGCCGCTCGGCCGAACTGCTGACCGACGAGAACCGCCGCATCGCGCTCGGCACCGGTCAGGTCTACGACACGCTGATGCTGAGCCGCATCGGCGTGGCCGGCATGACGCTGCTGAGCCTGATCGTGTTCATGCTGTTCGTGCGCAAGAGCCGGGCGCTCGACGTCCAGCGCGCCGAGCAGGCGCAGGAGGTGCGCGCCGAGCGCGACCGGCTGGAGGTCGAGGTCTCCCGCCGCACCGCCGAGCTGACGCAGCTGGCCCGGCACTTGCAGACTGCCCGCGAGGATGAACGCGCCCGGCTCGCCCGCGATTTGCACGACGAACTCGGCGCGCTGCTGACGGCGGCCAAGCTCGATGTCGCTCGGCTGCGTCCCAAGCTGCAGGCCGGGGCGCCGGACCTGATGCAGCGCCTGAACCACCTGACCGAGACGCTCAACAGCGGCATCGCGCTCAAGCGCCGCATCATCGAGGATCTGCGTCCGTCCACGCTCGACCAGCTGGGCCTGGTGCCGGCGCTGGAGATCCTGTGCCGCGAGATGTCCGAGCGGCTGGGTGTGCCGATCGCGGTGGAACTCGATCCGGCGGTGGACCTGGTCCCCAGCGCCCAGCTCACCGCCTTCCGGCTGGTGCAGGAGGCGCTGACCAACACCGCCAAGTACGCCCATGCGACGGCGGTGACCGTCGCGCTCAAGCGCGAGTACGCGCAGGCGATGGTCATCGTCACGGACAACGGCCAGGGCTTCGACCCGGCCCGGCTGGCGCTCGGCTCGCACGGGCTGCTGGGCATGCGCTTCCGCGTCGAGGCCGAGCGCGGTCAGCTGCGCCTGCGCAGCGCGCCGGGGCAGGGCACCGAGGTGTGCGCCTGGCTGCCGATGAAGCAGGACGAGCCGGACATCCCGCGGATCGATTTCCCGGTTCCCGGCATGGCCGTCATGCCGGGTGCGGCACCTGGCGTGATGCCGCCCGCGCCTCCGGCCCCGGGGCCGACGCCGGCGGGCGAGAGCGGCCTGCCGCCGGCCGGCGGCGGCCTGTAGGCGTGCTCCTACGGCGAACCGGGACGCCGGGCGACCGGCGCTTCCGGCGGCAACCGACCCGCTGCCGACGAGGCGATGTCTAGAGTGGACTCATGGATCCGCGGCCACCCGCGGAATGTTTGCGGACCCTCCGCCTCACCCGCGCTGTGCCGCGTCAAGCCGCGATGTGCCGCGATATCTCGCGATTGCACCGCGAAAGGAGCTTCCCCATGAACCACGCTTCCCGCCCCTCCGCCCTGTCCCTGCTGCTGCCCGCCGTGGTGGCGGCCGTTGCCCTGACCGCCTGCGGTCGCGAGGATGATGGACGCACCGCCGGCCAGCGTCTGGACGACGGCATCGCCAAGATGGAACAGAAGTCCGAGGCCGCCAGGCAGGACACCGAGCAGGCCATGGACAAGGCCGGCGCCAAGATGGAACGGGCAGCCGACAAGGCCGGCGCCGCCATCGACGACGCCCAGATCACCACGTCCATCAAGGCTTCGCTGGCCGGCGATCCGAAGCTGAGCGCGCTCGACGTCAAGGTCGAGACCGAAAAGGGCCATGTGACGCTGGACGGCACGGCGCCGGACCTGGCCGCGCGCGACCGCGCGGGTTCGATGGCACTGGCCGCCAAGGGCGTCCAGTCCGTCAACAATCGCATCAAGGTGAACGGCTGATCAAGGTCAGCGGCCGAGTCCTCCTCTGCCGTCCGTTGACCGGAGCCCCGGTCCGCGTCCGATGACGCGGTACCGGGGCTTTCTGCGTGGCGGGCGCCAGATTCAGGCTGGGGGCCGCCTCGGGAATTCCCGCCTTCTTGTCGTATTCGTGTCGATTCGTGAAGCAACTTAACAGCGCTGTCATCAGCGCTGCCTAGCGTGCCGCCCTGTCCCGCCATTGCGGGCCTCCGCGATCCACGAAAGAACGACATGACCAAGACGACCGCCCGACCCGCCACGGACCTCGCTGCCCCTTCTGCTGCCCCTTCTGCTGCTCATCCGGCTGCCGGCATCCGCCGCCTGGGACTTCCGTTGATGACCTTGATCGCTGCCGCTGCGCTGAGCGCCTGCGGCGGCGACGACGATCAGGCCGTCGTGCCAACCATCCAGTCGCGTCTCGTCGACGCGCCGGTGGAAGGCGTCAGCTACGCGCTGGCGCCGAGCGGCACCAGCGGCAAGACGGCCGCGAATGGCGCGTTCACCTGCGCGACCGGGGACACAGTGAGCTTCACCGTCGGCGGCGTCGCGGTCGGCAGCGCCAAATGCGGCGAGACGATTGCCGTCGGCGACCTCGCCGGCACCACGACCTTGACGGACGACAAGCTCGCCAACCGGCTGGTGTTCCTGCAGGCGCTGGACGAGGACGACGATCCCACCAACGGCATCAGGATCCCGGTGGCGGTGCATGACGCCTTCGCGGGCAAGACGCTCGACTTCGCGGCCGCCGCGACCGACTTCGACAAGGCCTTCGCCGCGCTGTTGCCGGCCGGGCAGAACGACGTCTACGGCCAGGCGTATGCTGCCCGGACGATGAACGCCAACCGCCGCGCCGCCGCCGTCGAGCACTACGAATCCACGCTCGCCACGCTGCTGGGCAAGTCCGAGACGAGCAGCGTCACGCAGGCCACCGCCGGTGGCGCCGTCGCGATCACCAAGTTCCAGATCAAGGCCGCCGACGGCCAGTACGTGCCCTACGAGGGCAGCAACGCCGACGCGAAGAAGGACTTCCCCAAGGGCTTCTACCCGGCGGTCGGATCGGGCCTGGTCTACAAGGGCAAGAACGCCGCGGGCGCGCTCGAGTTCTGGGGCATCACCGATCGCGGCCCCAACGGCGACAGCCCGAACGCGCCGCGTCCCGACAACGGCGCCGTCGTCACGACGAAGATGTTCCCGGCGCCGAGCTTCTCGCCGTCGATCGGCGTGATCACGCTGGGCAAGGACGGCGCGGTCATCTCCGCGCTGAATCCGCTGAAGAACGCCGACGGCTCCGCCGTCACCGGCCGCCCGCTGCCCTTCGGCGCGGTCGGCAACAGCGCCGAGGTGCCGCTGTCCGACACGCTGAAGTACGACGGCACCAAGGGCGCCTTCGACGCGAACGGCCTCGACAGCGAAACCCTGGTCTACGACGAGGCCAACAAGGTGTTCTGGACCTCGGACGAGTACGGCCCGTTCATCGTCAAGATCGACGCAACCACCTTCAAGGTCATCAAGCGGTATGCGCCGGGCACCACCGCCGGCACCCTGCCCGACGTCCTGAAGAACCGCCGCCCGAACCGCGGCATGGAAGGCCTGGCGATGGACAGCGCGAGCGGCAAGCTGCACGGCTTCCTGCAGAGCCCGATCGATCCCGTGGACAACGCCGGCAAGAGCATCGAGGTCGTCGACAGCGCCGACATGGACCAGGACGGCAAGAACACCGACAAGGTGAAGGTGCGCGACTTCGCGCAGTTCGCGCGCTGGATCGAGTTCGATCCGAAGACCGAGACCTCGAAGCTGTACGCCTACCCGCTGAGCTACCCGCTCGCCGCCAAGGGCGAGAAGTGGGATCGCAACCGCACCGGCAGCGCCAAGCTGGGCGACCTGGTGTCGCTGGGCAACGGCAAGTTCATCGTGGTGGAGCAGGGCGCCGATGCGAACGGCGCCGTGCGCAACTTCCTGATGCTCGTCGAGGTGCCGGCCACGGCGACCGACATCGCCGCCATCGGCAGCGAGCTCGAGAAGAACAGCATCGACGGCGTGACGACCTCCGCGGTGAGCTGGGCCAACGTCGTGAAGCTGAAGAAGACCGTGCTGCTCGACCTGAACGCCGCCGGCTGGAAGGCCGAGAAGGCCGAGGGCTTGGCGATCGTCGACGGCAACACGCTGGCGCTGATCAACGACAACGACTTCGGCCTGAAGACGGTGCTGGTGGATGCGAAGGGCAAGCAGATCGCCGGCGATCCGACCGAGTGCACGGTCGACGTCAACGGCGTGATCGTCCAGGACGGCACCTGCGCGGCCGGCGCGGTCCTCTCGCGCGTGACGCGCGGCAACGAGGTCGACCGCCTGACGCACCTGTGGCTGTTCAAGTTCCCGAAGGCGCTCAACACCTTCAGCGCGCAGTGATCGCGTGATCCGGACGGGCCGGGAAACTTTCCGGCCCCGATCTCCACTGACAAGCGCGCGGGCGGTATGACCCGCGCGCCCTCTTCCTGGAGATCCCGATGATCAAGACTGGTTCCAATCCGCACGTCGGCCTTCCGGACGACGATTCCGCCGCCACCGGCGACACCTCGGAAAGCCTCTATGCGCACCTGGGGGAAGAGGGCGCGCCCCCTGAAGAGAACGTCTATGGCATGGCGTCCGGCCAGGGCCTGATGCTGGCGCTGGGCGGCAGGAAGCGGCCGCGGCTCGAGACCCCGCCGCCGCAAGCCGACGCCCGGCTGCCAGCGTCGAAGTCGGACTATGAGAGCGTCGACTCTCCCCGGACCCTGACCTACGAGCAGGCCAGGCGGGCATATGCCAACCGCCCCAGGGAGCCGTTGCCGTCGGAACGCGACGCCATCTATGAACGTGTTCCGCCGGCGAAGCCCATGCGAGCGCGCGACGACGATGCTCCCGTCGGATCCGCCACGAAGACCCCGCCGCCGGTACCGCTGAAGCCGGCCAAGGCCGATGCCACCCGCCACGTCGACCTCCAGGCGCAGGAGGCGCCATCGAGGCGCGGACCGCCCACGCCGCCGAAGCCGATTTCGCCGTCTCGATCGCCGCTGCATGACAGGCCGGCGCCAGACAGCGTCGCCGGCCCGCAACTGGGGACCGTGATCGCCGACGCGGCTGCGGCGATCGCGCGCCGGCGCAACGACGTCTGACCCCCGTCCGACGTCCGTCGGACGGCGCATCCGCGTGCCGCCCAGCATCGCGACGAGGCACTCGCCCGCATCCCGGCGCCGGGGCTAGCATCACCCCATCCCATCCGATGGAGCGATGACCATGTACGCCAAGATCCTGGTTCCCGTCGACGGCAGTCCCACCTCCAACGCCGGCCTGGCGGAGGCGATCCGGCTGGCCAAGCTCAGCGGCGGCGAGATCCGCCTGCTGCACGCGCTGGACCTGCAGGCCTTCGCGATGATGTCCAGTGCCGGACTTGGCATCACGCCGGACAACTTCGAGCAGATCCGCGCCGGCGGCCAGAAGGTGCTCGCGGACGCCTCGGCCGCCGCCACTGCCGCGGGCCTGCGCGTGTCGACCCAGCTCAGCGAAAGCCTGTCGTCCCGTGTCAGCGACCTCGTGGCCGAGGAATGCAGGACCTGGGGCGGCGAGGTCATCGTGCTCGGCACCCATGGCCGGCGCGGCTTGTCGCGTGCGCTGCTCGGCAGCGACGCGGAGCTGATCGTGCGTTATGCCGAAGTGCCGGTGCTGCTGGTCCGCGGGCCGAAAGCAGGCTGAAGCGGCGCAGGGGCGAGGCCGCCACGGCGCACCCACCGCGCATCGACGGCCGCTCGCCAAGACGGGTCAACCCGAGGTGTCGTCCGGCACCCTGCAGCGGCAGGCCGCTGGCGGAGAATGCCCGGCAGCACACACTCTCCGCTGTCGAGCATGACCCACCCCCTCCTCGCCCGCACCGCCGCGGCCGCGCTTGTCGCGGCCGTTTCCTTTGGCGCCTCCACGACCGTGAGCGCGCAGAACGCCACGCCGGCTGCCGCGGCCGCGACGTCCGCCGCCGCGCCGGAAGGGCCACTCGACCAGCTGCCCTACACGCCGAGCCTGGACACCGCCGCGATGGATCGCAGCGCCGATCCGTGCGAAGACCTCTACCAGTACGCCTGCGGCGGCTGGATGGCCGCCAATCCGATCCCGCCGGACCAGGCGCGCTGGTCGGTCTACGCCAAGATGGCCAACGAGAACCAGCGCTATCTCTGGAGCATCCTGGACAAGCTCTCGGCCGCCGATCCGCAGCGCAGCGCGAACCAGGCCCGCATGGGCGACTACTTCGCCGCCTGCATGGACGAGTCCGCCGCCGACCGCCACGCGCTGGCGCCGCTGCGTCCGCTGCTGTCGCGCATCGACGCGTTGAAGGACCGCCGCGACCTGCCCGCGCTCCTGGCCGCACTGCATCTCGCGACCAACAACGAGCGTGTGCTCTTCCACTTCACGTCGGGCCAGGACATGGCCGATTCGACGCGCGTGATCGCGTTCGCCTACGCGGGCGGCCTGAGCCTCCCCGACCGCGAGTACTACTTCAAGGCCGACGAAAAGTCCCGCACGCTGCGCGACCAGTTCATCGCCCACGTGGCGCGCAGCTTCGAGCTGCTGGGCGACACGCCCGAGGCCGCCCGCGCGCAGGCGAAACAGGTGATGGCGTTCGAGACCGCGCTGGCGCGCGCCTCGCTGAGCCGCGTCGACAAGCGCGACCCCTACAAGGGCTTCCATCCGATGAAGGCCGCCGGCCTGCAGGCGCTGACGCCGGGCTTCGACTGGGCCGCCTACCAGCGCGGGCTGGGCCTGGACCCGCAGCCGACCTACAACGTCACCGAGCCCGCGTTCTTCAAGGCGCTGTCGAGGGAACTGCGGCAGCGCGACCTCGCGCAGCTCCGCAATTACCTGCGCTGGCAACTGGTCAGCAGCCAGGCGCCGACGCTGTCGGGTGCCGCGGTGCAGGCCAACTTCGAGTTCTTCGGCCAGACGCTGCAAGGCGTGCCTCAATTGAAGGCCCGCTGGAAGCGTTGCGTCGAACTGGTCGATGCGCAGCTGGGCGAGGCCTTGGGCCAGGAATTCGTCGCGCGCAACTTCAGCCCGGACCTGAAGGACAAGACGCTGACGATGACGAAGCAGATCGAGGACGCGATGGCCGCGCGCATCCAGTCCTTGAGCTGGATGAGCGAGACGACGAAGCAGCGCGCGCAGGAGAAGCTCCATGCGATCGTCAACAAGGTCGGCTATCCGGACCGCTGGCGCGACTACGGCGCCCTGACCGTGGCGCGCGACGACTTCGCCGGCAACGTGATGCGCGGCAACGACTTTGAACTGAAGCGTCAGCTCGCCAAGATTGGCAAGCCGCTGGACCGAGGCGAATGGGGCATGACGCCGCAGACGGTCAATGCGTATTACGACGCGCAGATGAACGACATCAATTTCCCCGCAGGCGTGCTGCAGGCGCCGCTGTTCGATCCGAAGCTGGACGACGCGCCGAACTACGGCAACACCGGCGGCACGATCGGGCATGAGCTGATCCACGGTTTCGACGACGAAGGCCGGCAGTTCGACGCCAAGGGCAACCTGCGCGACTGGTGGACGAAGAAGGACGGCAAGGCCTTCGAGCAACGCGCGGCCTGCGTGACGAAGCAGTACGCGCAGTACGTGGTCGTCGACGACATCCGCATCAACAGCAAGCTGACGCTGGGCGAGGACCTCGCCGACCTGGGCGGCCTGGTGCTGGCGCATGCGGCGTGGAAGGCGCAGATCGCGGACCTGTCGCCCAAGCCGGCGGACCGGGACGGCCTGACGCCGGAGCAGCGCTTCTTCGTCGGTTTCGCGCAATGGGACTGCAGCCACGCCCGGCCTGAATATGCGCGGGTGCATGCCTTGACCGACCCGCATTCACCCGGCCGCTATCGCATCAACGGCGTCGCGGTGAACATGCCCGAGTTCGAGCAGGCCTTCCGCTGCAAGCCGGGGCAGAAGATGGTGAAGCCGGACGCGGAGCGCTGCCGCGTGTGGTGAGGCCGGTTTAATCGGCGAACTGCACAGGTTTGTGCGGGTGACTGATGTATCGGCCTGACCGCCGCGCGCGTGTCGAGCCCATGCGTCTCAACTTCATCCGCCCAATCATGCATCCCGCCCCACCCATTCCTCACCATCCCTACCAGGCCTCCACGACGAACACCGACTATGCCGACGTGATGCCGGCATCCGCGTCCTCGGAGGTCAGATCCACCCCTGCCGTTGCCGACTCGGACATCCCCTATCGCCCCGAGCGAGAGAAACTGAACTACATCGAGGTCGAAGCGGTGAAGATCTCTTCGGCGCACCGTCGCTTCGGGACGAAGCCGGATCCCACGCCCGAGGCCGAGGCGAAGCCTCCCGCGCTGCCGCTGCGCCTCTATGCCCTGAGCGACGGCCCGGAAATGCAACAGCTCGACAGCGTCGTCGAGGATCTGATCCGCAAGTTCGCGACTTCCATCAAGGCTGGCCCGGGCCGGCTTTTCAAGGACAAGGACTCCTATGGCGCACGGGTGTCGGTGAAGGAGCTGGTGTCCGAACTGATGAGCGAGCGTTTCGCGTCAACCATCGTCAAGCTCGACCGTGCTTTGGGAGTTCCCGGCAACAGAGATGAAGTGACTCTGAAGCAGGGAGCCTTGACCGAGGCCATGACAAACAGCGTCTTCAATGCCATCGGAAAACTGTCAAAGGCTGAGACGGCCGTCCTGAACCGCCGCTTGTGCCATCACGACAGCCTGGTGGAGGCTTTGAACGCCAAGGAAAACGACGCGGTGACGGACTGGCCGGCTGCAAGCGAAGCGCGCACCGCATTCATCGACGCGCTGAAGCACACCGGCCGTTGAGCGTGGAGGAACGCGCGCCGTGAGGCGCGGCTTCCTTCAACCGATCAACAGGTCCTCGGCCGTCTTCCCGGCGGCCAGGGCGTCCTTGAACCAGTTCGGGCGCTTGCCCACGCCGGTCCAGGTGCGGCCGGCGCCGTCGTGGTACTTCGGGGCGCCCGCGCTGCGCGGGGCCTTGGCCTTGCGCGGGCCCGCGGCGGCCTTGCCGGCTTTGGCGACCTTCGCCACTCTGCCCCGGCCCGCCGGCTTCCTGGCGGCCGTGCCGAACAGTTCCTCGGCCGTGAGCCCGTAATGATCGATGGCTTCACGGATGCGTTCGACGACGCCGGAGATTTCCTTTGCGCGCAGCGATTCGGCTTCCTTCTTCAGCTTCTCGATCTGGGACAGGACTTGCTTCAAGGACTTGGCCATTCAACGGGCTCCATTCGGGTGTTTGACATCGGGCATTCGCCTCTAAGTCGCAGACCTCCCGGTCGCGACTGTAGCGCTTGGTGGTCACCGATGCGGAAACGACACAGCGCCTGCCTTCGATTCGGGATCGCTTCCACCGATTCCAGTAGGGCGCGGCGCGACAAACACGTGGATTGAGCAGTCGATCCGCCGACCGATTGCGCATTCATTGCGCTTCGGCAAAAACGGCGATTCAGGGGTGAATCGATCCGGCGCCGGACGTCCATCTCTCCGTAGAGTGATCCGTGATTCCCCACTGTTCACCGGACGGAGTGCCGCGATGGTTCGTTCCACACACCCGATCAATACGCCGACCTATCTGCGGCTGCGCGACCAGATCCGCACCGACATCGAGGACGGCTGCTGGCGTCTGGGGCAACACCTGACACTGCATGAGCTGAGCGTGCACTACAGCGTCAGCAATGTCCCGGTGCGAGAGGCCCTGCTGCAGCTGCAGGGCGACGGCATGGTGGACATGCGGATGAACAAGGGCGCGGTGGTGCGGGCGGTCGACGCGCGCTTCATCGACGAGTACTTCGATGTCCGCGAGGCCTTGCAGTCGATGCTGCTGGCGCGCGCCTGCCGGTCGACGTGGGCAGGATCGGCACAGACGCTGTCCGTCGTGAACGCGTTGCTGAAACCGCTGGAGGAAGCCACGCGCGTCGGCCGCGTGCGGGAACTGTTGGCGGCGGACGAGGCCTTGCAGGACCACTTGGGCCGGCTGGGCGGCAACGACCAGGCGCTGGGCATGCAGGCGTCCCGCGGGCGCTTGCTGGAGGCGTTCCGGCGGGCGCGGATGGCGCTCTGGGCGCCGGAACTCGAGATCCTCGCCGTGCAGGGCCGGGCGATGCAGCAGGCGCTGGCGCACGCCGATCCCGCCATCGCCAACGAGGCGGTGCGCCGCCATGTGGCGGCGTCGCGCACCTACATGTTGCGGATGCTGAAGGTGCCGGAGCTGCCGCTGTCGAAGTGACGGGGTGCCGAGGTGACGACCGCCCGCTTCAGAGCGGCAGCGAACTCGCCTTCAGGCAGCGCAGCACGAAGCTCGACTTGCTGTGCCGGACGCCGGGGATCTTGTAGAGCTTCTCGCGCAGCAGCCGCTCGTAGTCGCGCGTGTCGCGGACGGACAGGCGCAGCACGTAGTCGTAATCCCCGGACACGAGATAGGCGTCGATCACTTCGGGGATCGCTTCGAGATGGCGCGCGAACTCCGCCATCGCGGCGTCGGTGTGCTTGTTCAGCGTCAGCTGGACGATGAGCTGCTCAGGCCGGCCGATCTTCTCGGCATTGACCTTGACGGTGTAGCCCTCGATCACGCCCGATTCCTCGAGCCGCTTGATGCGCGTCCAGCAGGGGGAGGTGGTCAGCCCCACCTCGTCGCTGACCTCCTGCAGGCTGGCGCGCGCATTGCGCTGCAAGGCGCGCAGGATGGCGCGGTCGAACTTGTCGAGCTTGATTTCCTGGTCCATGTCGCTTTTGAAGGAAAGTTTGCTGCGATCGGGATTCTAGGAGGCAAGAACGGGAACGCTTCCCGAGAGGGCCCCGGGATACTGATCCACATGAATGCACTGATCGATCGCGCCGTGCTGGGCGCCCCAGAAGTCACGACGCGCAACGGCGCGCAGACGCTGCTCGATACGCTGGTCGCCTGCGGTGTGGACACCGTCTTCGGTTATCCCGGCGGCGCCGTGCTGCCGCTGTATGACGCGCTGCATGGCGAGCCGCGGCTGAGGCACATCCTGGTCCGTCATGAGCAGGCGGCCGTGCACGCGGCCGAGGGGTACGCGCGCAGCACGGGACGGCTCGGCGTGGTGCTGGTGACCTCGGGGCCGGGGATGAGCAACACGACGACCGGGTTGCTGGATGCGCTGTGCGACTCGATCCCCGTGCTCTGCATCAGCGGGCAGGTGAACAGCGCGGTGATCGGGACGGATGCCTTCCAGGAATGCGATGCGCTGGGCATCTCCCGCCCGGTGACGAAGTGGAACGCGCAGCTGCGGCCCGGGGACGATGTGGCGGCGCGCGTGCGGCAGGCCGTGGACATCGCACGGGGCGGACGTCCGGGACCCGTGCTGCTGGATGTGCCCAAGGACGTGCAGCTGGCGCCGGCGCGTTCGACCACGCGTGTGCCGATCAGGACGCTCAGAGATTCGCCGCCCGTGGATGTGCGTGCGGTCGAGCAGGCGGCGGACTGGATCGCGAGTGCGCGACGACCCGTGTTCTACGGCGGCGGTGGCCTGATCAATGCCGGCGAGACCGCGTGTGCCGCGTTCGCGTCGGCGGTGGCCTTGAGCGGCGCGCCGTGCACGCTGACGCTGATGGGCCTGGGTGCGTTGCCGGCGTCTTCGCCGCAGTGGCTGGGCATGCTGGGCATGCACGGCACGCTGGAGGCCAACCTTGCGATGCATCACGCGGACCTGATCGTGTGCGCAGGCGCGCGATTCGACGATCGGGTGACGGGGCGTCTGGACAGCTTCGCCCCCAACGCTCGCGTGATCCATCTGGACGTCGATCCGGCGGCTATCGACAAGGTCCGTCGCGCGGATCTCGCGCTGTGCGGCGATGCGCGCGTGCTGCTGCCGCGGCTGCGCCACGCGCTGGAACGCCGCGCGATGCCGCCGGAGCGCCTCGCGGACTGGTGGACGCGCATCGACGCGTGGCGTGCGCAGCGCTCGCTGGCCTTCGAGGACACGCCGGACGTGATCGCTCCGCAGGCGCTGATGACGCGGCTGCAGGCGCAACTGGCAGGTCGCGACGCGATCGTGTCGACCGATGTCGGCCAGCATCAGATGTGGGCGGCGCAGCACCTCGCGTTCGAGCGGCCACGGCGCTGGCTGACCTCGGGCGGCGCGGGCACGATGGGTTACGGCCTGCCCGCGGCGATCGGGGCACAGGTGGCGCATCCGGACCGGCTCGTCGTCTGCGTCAGCGGCGACGCGTCGATCCTGATGAACCTGCAGGAGATGGCGACGGCGCGGCAGCATCGCGCCGCGGTCAAGGTCGTGCTGTGCAACAACGGCCACATGGGCATGGTGCGGCAGTGGCAGGAGCTGCACCACGGCGAGCGCTACAGCCACAGCTACAACGCGTGCATGCCGGACTTCGTCGCGGTGGCGAAAGGGTTCGGGTGGGAAGCCGGCCGGGTGACGCGGCGGGAGGACCTCGATGGGGCGCTGGCCGAGTGCCTGGCGAGCGACGGGCCGTACTTCCTCGACGTCGCCGTCGCGCCGGCGGAGAACTGCTTTCCGATGATCCCGGCGGGGAAGGGGCATCACGAGGTGATGCTGGGATGACGAACCGGAGCGACATCCCGTCGCTCCGGCCCGCTCATCGATCAATAGCCGATCGGCACGATCGCGAGCTTGGGATCGTCCGTCGGCACGACCACCACGCCGCCGTCCGCACTGACCACCAGCTGGCGCGGTAGCAAGGCCTGGGCGTATCCGGCAACCTTGTAGCCCTGAACCAGCGCACCGGCCGCCGTGTGGACCCAGAAGTCGTAGGTCGAGTACCAGCCCTGGATCCCGCAGATCGCGCGGCCGTCACTGGTGACCTCGATGTTGTTGGGATACGCGTCGCCGCCGGGCAACGCGGTGACGGGGGTGCTGTTGCCGACATTCTGCACGACGCACCGGTAGCCGCCGACGCCGCCACCAGCCGCCGAATAGATGCGGGAGGAGTCCGGCGAGAAGGCGGCGTCGACAACGTTGCCTCCGTCCAGCAGCGTGATCCTCGAACCAGGGTTGAACTGGCCGCCGTCGATCACCGAATACAGCATGAAGTTCTCACCGGTGCCCGGACCGATCGTATGCTGACCGTCCGGACTCACGGCGAACTGGTCCGTCGTCACACTGCCGAGCACGTGGCCGTTGGGTTCGGCTGCGCTGACGCGATAGGCATCGCTGCCGGCATAGAGGACCTCGACGCCGGACGGGAGGCCAACGGCCATGAATCGCGGCGAGTCGGTGGCGTTGCGTTGCGGCACGGCGCCGAGCTTCACGAAGTCCGGCAGGCGCAGGATAGCAAACTCCTTGCGCACCTTGTCATGCAGGTACAGCAGACCGCCGTCGGGCGAGACCGCCATGGCGTCGACCTCGGCGCCCGGCAGCGTCACCGTCGTCTCGATCGCGCCGGTGTGCGCGTTGATGACGTCGACCGAGGCGCCGAGTGCGCTCGCATACACCCAAGGGCGAATCGTGTCGGCGACCACGCGCTGGTAGGCGGCGTTGATCGTGCGCGCGACGGCACCGGTCGTGCCCTTCCACAGCGCCACGCGAACCTTCGAGGGTTCCACGTCGGCGTCGGAGGACGTCAGCGTCACCGTCGCGTAGCTGATGGCATCGCCCGGCAAGGTCGCGGGATCCGCGGTCACAGTGAGCTGGTTGCCTGCCTTGGCCACAGCCAGCCAGGTCGCGTCCGAGCTTGCGCTCCAGGGGACCGCGGCGCCATAGGACGGGCCCACCTTGATGATGCGGGTCAGGACCTGGCCGAGCGGCGTACTGGCGAGCCCGATGCCCGCGCGCTGCGGCAACAGGCGGCGCTGATCCCGCCGGACGCTCATCGGCACGTCGACGGTGAGCGTGTCGCCGTTCACCAGCGCGGTCACCCTGGCGTTGACGATCGTGTTGCCGATGGGCGCAGCCACGTTGCTGAAACCCACGGAGAAGCTTGCCGGCGCCATGCCGTCGACATTGCCGCCCGCCGGTGCCGACAGCCAGGACGGCAGGCCGGTGACCGTGAAGGGCCAGCTGTTGCTTCCCGTGTTGAGGGTCAGGTTGACGGGCTGCGCCGACTGGAAACGGCCTTGGATGCCGCCGAGGTAGATCATGCCGCCCGGTGCGGCGAGCGTCGCCGGTATCAGATTGAGTTTGACGGGGACGCTGGCCGAGGCCAGGCCGGTGGACACGAACTCCGCGTTTGCGTTGTAGGTGCCCGAGCCGAGGCGAGGCGTGGTCGCATCCGCGGTGAGGGTCACTTCGGCGGGTGCCGTGCCGGTCAACGGCGAGATCTTGAGCCAGCTCTGGGTGCTGGAAACCTGCCAGGGCGAGTTGCCGGCGTTGTTCAGGTCGACCTGGATCGACTGCGGAGGGATAGGCGCGCCGTTGACTGCCGTGAAGATCGCCCCCTCGGCCTTTGAGAACACAAACGCCGTGGGCAGGACCTCCAATTGGACGGACTGGGTAGCGAGACGACCGTCTGCGGTCTTCACGGTGACGACGCCGGCGTACTTGCCCACGGCCAGACCTGCGGCGTCGGGACGCAGCGTCAGGCTGACGTTGCCGGTGCCGGAGGGCGGCTCGGCGCGCAGCCACGCGCTGTCAGAGGTCGCGGTCCAGTTGGCATCCGCCGTACCGCTGAGCGCCACCGTGGCGGACACGCCACCCTGATGCACCGTGAAGCTGGTCGCGCCCGCGGCGGTCAGCGAGAACGGACGCGCGTTCACGATGATGTCGTAAGGGAGGGACACCGGGGAGCCGGGATACTGGGCGCTGCAGCCGGCGTCCCGGCAGAGCTTGATCTGGAGTGTCCCGGTGTAGCGTCCGGCGCCCAGTCCAGCGGCCGTGCGCAGTGTCGCGACCAGGGTGTTCCCGGTCAGCGGCCCGAGAGAGACCGTGCCATCGAGGACCCCCTTGTCGTCGACGACCACGGCGTAGACCGTGCCCGAGAAGGCCGAGGGATCGTTGACCGTGGCGGTGACGGCCAGCGTCGACGCCCTGCCGGCGACGATGTCGGAGGGAGCGCTGATCGGCGCGAACGACACCGGTGGCGGCGCTTGATTGCCGCTGTCTCCGCCGCCGCCACCGCCACATGCGGTCAGGAGGGCGCTGGCGAGCATGCCGATGCCGAGCAGCACGGACGAACGTCCGCGCGGGTTGTGAGCCATGTGATTTCTCCCTCGGCCAGGGCGCGGAGGAGACGCCCCGTTCTTTATTTGGAACCGCAGTGTCGCGGCCGGGGGATTCTGTCATCGCGGCGTTAAGGGCTGCCAGCCGAGTCCCGCCTCTTTTGGGGGGAATCCGGCGCCCTTGTGCGAGATGCGCTCAGTCCGACAACGCCCGCATCACCGCATACAGATCCGACTTCCCCTCGAACCCGATCCCCGGCAGGTCCGGCAGCGTGACATAGGAGTTCTCCACCTTCACCCCGTCCGGGAAGCCGCCGAAGGGCCGGAACAGGTCCGGATACGATTCGTTGCCGCCCAGGCCCAGGCCGGCCGCGATGTTCAGCGACATCTGGTGCCCGCCGTGCGGCACGCAGCGGCTCGCGGACCAGCCGTGTTCCTTCAGCATGTCCAGCGTGCGCAGGTACTCCACCAGGCCGTAGCTCAGCGCGCAGTCGAACTGCAGCCAGTCACGGTCCGGCCGCATGCCGCCGTACCGGATCAGGTTGCGCGCATCCTGCATGGAGAACAGGTTCTCGCCCGTCGCCATCGGGTTGGCGTAGTAGTTGCGCAGCGTCGCCTGCAGCTCGAAGTCCAGCGGATCGCCGGCCTCCTCGTACCAGAACAGGTCGTACTTCGAGAGCGCCTTCGCATAGGCGATCGCCGTGTCCAGGTCGAAGCGGCCGTTGGCGTCGACGCACAGCTTCTGACCGTCGCCAAGCACGCTCAGGATCGAGTCGATGCGGCGCAGGTCCTCGTCCAGCGACGCGCCGCCGATCTTCTTCTTCACCACCGAGTAGCCGCGGTCGATGTAGCTGCGCATCTCGTCCTTGAGCTTGCCGTGATCCTGGCCCGGGTAGTAGTAGCCGCCCGCGGCGTAGACGAAGACCTTGCGGTCGGGCGTGCCCGTGCCGTAGCGCTCGGCCAGCAGCTGGAACAGCGGCTTGCCCTCGATCTTCGCGACCGCGTCCCACACCGCCATGTCGATGGTGCCGATGGCGACCGAGCGCTCGCCGTGGCCGCCGGGCTTCTCGTTGGTGAACATCGCGTCCCAGACCTTGTGCGCGTCGAGGATGCCGCGGCTGTCGAGCAGCGAGTCGGGATCGGCCTCGAGGATGCGCGGGATGAAACGCTCGCGCATCAGCGTGCCCTGGCCATAGCGGCCGTTGGAGTTGAAGCCGTAGCCGACCACCGGCTTGCCGTCGCGGATCACATCCGTGATGACCGCCACGAGGCTCAGGGTCATCTTGCTAAAGTCGATGTAGGCATTGCGGATGGGGCTGCTGATCGGCAGCGTCTTTTCTCGGATCTCGACGATCTTCACGGGGAACTCCACTTCGGGTTGGCTGGGAACGGGTCGCATGATCCCGCCGGGCCCCCTCGCGAGGCCAATTCAGTTTTCTTAGCTTTTGATGCTTTGCGGGCACCGCCCCGCGATCACCGCTTCCAACGCTTCCCGACGCCCCCGACGCCATGACCCTGAACCTGAGCTGGATCGACGATTTCATGGTGTTGGCCGAGACCGGCAACTTCTCGCGCGCCGCCGAGGAGCGCCACATGACCCAGCCCGCCTTCAGCCGGCGCATCCGCGCGCTGGAGGAGTGGCTGGGCACCGACCTCTTCGACCGCAGCTCGCAGCCCGCGCGGCTGACCGAGGCGGGACTCTGGTTCCGCAAGTCGGCGCAGGAACTGCAGGCGCATGTCGCCCGCGTGCCCGGCGAGGCGCGCGCCATCGCGGAGGCCAGCTCGCAGACGCTGCGCTTCGCGGCGACGCATGCGCTGTCGTTCTCTTTCATGCCGCGCTGGCTGCGCGCGCTGGAAGCCCGCACCAGCGTCGGACCGGTGAACCTCGTCTCCGACACCCAGCAGAAGTGCGAGGCGCTGCTGCTGCAGAGCCAGGTGCAGTTCGTGCTCGCGCATGGGCACCGGCAGGTGCCGGGACCCTTGGACGAGGCGGCGTTCGCCTGCATCGTCGTCGGCCAGGATCAGCTGCTGCCGGTCTGCGCGCCCGATGCGGCCGGCGGGCCTGCGCATCCGCTGGAGGGCGGAAGGGGCGCCAAGGGCACCGCCGTGCCGCTGCTCGCATACAGCTCGGAGTCGGGACTGGGACGCGTCCTGCGCGAGGTCAAGGGGACGGCGTTGGATCGGCTCAGCGTGTCGCCGGTGTTCACGGCGCATCTGGCGTCGGTGCTGCGCACGATGGCGCTGGACGGCCGCGGCGTGGCCTGGCTGCCGAAGATCCTCATCGGCGACGACCTGGCGGCCGGGCGGCTGGTGGTCGCGGGGGGCAAGGACTGGCACCTGGACCTCGACATCCGCCTGCACCGCGATCGTGGCGCGATGGGCGCGGCGGCCGAGACGTTCTGGACGGCGGCTGCCCGCGAGGGCGGCGCGTCGACCTGAACCGCGGATGAACTCCGCCTGAATCCCGGATGAGCCCCGCATGAACGGGATCGCCGCGCAGCGCCCCGGCGGTGCCGGCGCGGCATCAAAGCCAACAAATCCGGCATTGGTGTGAAGCGGCGCGGGTCTCGATGATGGTCGCAGGCCGGGGCGGTCGCCTCGGGCAGAGCCACAGATCCCATCAGAGGACATCGAGGAGACACGCATGGACAACATCCGCAGGCGGCTGGCGTTGACCGGCATCGCGGTGGCGCTGGGCGTCGTGACGACGCTGGCGCGGGCTGAGTTCCCGGACAAGCCGGTGACGCTGATCGTGCCGTTCGCGGCCGGCGGGCCGTCGGACAAGATCGCCCGCGACCTGGCCGAGGCGCTGCGCAAGAAGCTCGGCCAGACCGTGATCGTCGAGAACGTCGGCGGCGCGGGCGGCACGCTGGGCACCTCGCGCGTCGCGAAGGCGCCGCCGGACGGCTACACGCTGCTGGTGCACCACATCGGCTTCGCGACCGCGCCGTCGCTCTACCGCAAGCTGCCGTACCAGGGCATCAACGACTTCGCCTTCCTCGGCCTGATCAACGAGGCGCCGTCCACGCTGATCGCCAAGCCGACGATGCCGGCCAAGACCTTCGACGAACTGCGCAAGTACATCGCCGCCGATCCGTCGAAGATCAACCTCGCGCATGCGGGTGTGGGCTCCGCGTCGCAGCTGTGCGGGCTGATGCTGCAGTCGGCGTTGAAGACCAACCTGACCTCGGTGCCGTACAAGGGCACCGGCCCGGCGATGACCGACCTGATGGGCGGCCAGGTCGACATCATGTGCGAGCAGGCCACCAACGCCGTGCCGCAGATCGAGGGCGGCAAGGTCAAGGCCTACGCGGTGACCAGCACGCAGCGGATGACGCTGCCGGCGCTCGCTGCGCTGCCGACGCTGTCGGAGGCTGGCCTAAAGGACTTCAGCGTCACCGTCTGGCACGGGCTCTATGCGCCGAAGGACACGCCCGCGCCGGTGCTGAAAAAGCTCAACGACGCGCTGAAGGCGGCGCTGAAGGATCCGGACCTGGTCAAGCGCTCGGAGGCGCTCGGCATCAGCGTCGTCAACGACGGCCGACTGGAGCCGGCCGGTCACAAGCACTTCGTCGAGACCGAAGTCGCGCGCTGGAAGAAGGTGATCGAGGCGTCTGGGCAGTACGCCGACTGATGTCCGATGCCGCCGCTTCCGAAGGAGCGGCGGCGGCCTTCAGCCCATGCTGCGGAGCACGTTCTCCGCCGCCTGCTTCACATGCTCGCCGCACAGCCGCGCGGCGAGTTCCCCATCCCGCTGCTCGATCGCCGTGACGATCGCATCGAGCTCGCGCAGCGTCTCCGGCAGCCGCCCCGGCTGCGCCATCGAGATGCGGCGCAGCACCGTCACGCGGTTGTTCAGCTGCTTCAGCATCTGCCCCGCCACCGTGTTGCCGCAGCCTTCGACCAGGATGTCGTAGAACTGGTTCTTGATCGTGAGGATCCGGGCCCGGTCGCCCGCGGCGTGCGCCTGCGCCAGCTCGGTCAGCTTGGCGCGCAGCGCCGCGCGCTGGGCGTCGGACGCGTTCGTCGCGAAGCCGCGTCCGGCCAGGCTTTCCAGGCTGGCACGCACCTCGTAGATCTCGCGCACCTCGTCGCGCGAGATGCTGGTCACCTCCGGCCCGCGGTGCGGAATGATGGTGATGAGGCCCTCGGCCTGCAGATGCTGCAGCGACTCCCGCACGCAGGAGCGGCTGACGTCCAGGCTCTCGCAGAGCTCCCGTTCGGACAGCTTCTGACCCGGCGCCAGCACGCCGTCCAGGATGGCGGTGCGCAGCGCCTGGGTGGCGCGCTGGCGCAGGGACGTCTCTTCGCGGGCTACTTTCACGAGGCTCATGGGCCGGATCCTACCTGTGGGCGGGCGATGGCCGGACGTCCGGATCACCCGATGTTCATACAGACGGATTGTCATACAACACGACGGATCGACTTTCAATCCATACATTCCCAATGTCGGATTGTCAGACAATCCGACTACATTGATCCATCGACGAGCCGCAGTGGGCTCGTCTCCTCCCCACCCTCATCACCAGGAGTTTCCGATGACCCGTGCGTACGCCCCGAAGAACCAGGCCCTGTTCGACCAAGGTCTCTCGACCCGGCGCGAGGTGCTCGGCACCGAGTACGTCGACAACTCCATCAAGAACGCGACGGACTTCAACATCGACATGCAGGAACTGGTCACCCAGTACTGCTGGGGCGACGTCTGGAACCGTCCGGGCCTGGACCGCCGCACGCGCTCCTTCCTGAACCTGGCCATGATCACCGCGCTGAACCGTCCGCACGAGCTGAAGCTGCACGTGCGCGGCGCCATCAACAACGGCCTGACGCGCGACGAGATCAAGGAAGTCTTCCTGCAGACGGCGATCTACTGCGGCGTGCCGGCGGCGATCGACTCGTTCCGGGTCGCCGCCGAGGTGTTCAAAGAGATGGACGCCTGAGGAGCCGACGCCATGACCCGCATCGGATTCATCGGCCTGGGGATGATGGGCACGCCCATGGCCCACCTGCTGCACGCCGCCGGCCATGAGTTGGTCGTGCAGGACGCGCGGCCGGAAGTCGCCAAGGGCTTCGCGGAGGCGCATCCCGGCGCCCGCATCGCCGGCAGTGCTGGCGACTACGCGGACTGCGAGGTCCTCATCACCATGCTGCCGAACTCGGACATCGTCGACGCCGTGCTGGCGCCGCTGGCCGCGCAGCTCAAGCGCGGCGCGGTGGTCATCGAGATGAGCTCCGCCGATCCCAACCGCACCCGCGCGCTGGCCGAGCGCCTGGCCGAAGGCGGCGTCACGCTGATCGATGCCCCGGTGTCGGGTGGCGTCAAGAAGGCCGTCGCCGGCACGCTGGCCATCATGGTGGGCGGCGACGTCCCGGCCTTCGAGCGCGTCCGTCCGGTGCTGGAGATCATGGGCAAGGCCATCACGCACGTGGGGCCGGTCGGCGCGGGCCACGCGTTGAAGGCGCTGAACAACTACGTGTCGGCCGCCGCGCTGATCGCCACGGCGGAAGCGATCCATGTGGGCGAAGCCTTCGGCATCGATCCGGCCACGATCGTCGACGTCATCCAGGCCTCGACCGGGCGCAACAACACGACCGAGAACAAGGCCCACCAGTTCATGCTGAACGGCGCGTTCAACTCGGGCTTCTCGCTGGCGCTGCAGGCGAAGGACGTCGGCATCGCCGCGTCGCTGGGCCGTGCGATGGGCTTGCCCATGGCGCTCGCGCAGGACGTGTACGCGATGACCGCGGAAGCGTCCGAGTCGCTCGGCGCCGGTGCGGACCACACCGAGCTCTACCGCTTCGTCGGCCGGTCCTGACGTGATGAGCGCAACTTTCGACGTCGTCAACCCAGCGACCGGCGAGCGCGTCGCGCGGGTGCGCAAGGATTCGGCCCAGGACGCGCAGGCGGCCATCGAGGCGGCGCGTATCGCGCAGGTCGAGTGGCGCCGTCGCGGCGGCCATGCTCGGGCCGATGTGCTGCAACGCTGGTTCGACCTCGTCATCGCAGAGACCGACGATCTGGCGCGCGTCATGGTGTCCGAGCAGGGCAAGCCGCTGGCGGAAGCGCGCGCCGAGATCGTCTACGCCGCGAGCTACATCCGCTTCTATGCGGAGGAAGCGCGGCGGCTGCATGGCGAGACGATCCCAGCCTCGTCGCCGGATCGCCGGCAGCTCGTGGTGCGCGAGCCGGTGGGTGTCTGCGCGGCGATCACGCCGTGGAATTTCCCTGCGGCGATGATCACCCGCAAGGTCGCGCCGGCGCTCGCGGCCGGCTGCACGATGGTGCTCAAGCCGTCGGAGCTCACGCCGCTGACGGCGCTTCGACTGGCGGAACTGGCGCTCGAAGCCGGCCTCCCGGTCGGCGTGCTGAACGTCGTCGTCGGTGACGCGGTCGAGATCGGCGCGGTGCTCACGTCGTCGCCGACGGTGCGGATGCTCAGCTTCACCGGCTCCACGCCGGTGGGTCGCCTGCTGATGGCGCAATGCGCGCCGACGGTGAAGAAGCTCGGCCTCGAACTGGGTGGCAATGCCCCGTTCATCGTCTTCGACGATGCGGACCTCGACGCCGCCGTGGACGGTGCGATCGCCTCCAAGTTCCGCAACGCGGGCCAGACCTGCGTCTGCGCCAACCGGCTCTTCGTGCAGCGCGGCGTGTACGAGGACTTCGCGGCGCGGCTGATCGCGCGTGTCCGCACGCTGCGGACCGGCAACGGCCTCGACGAGGGCGTGACGCAAGGCCCGTTGATCAACGAGGCGGCGCGGCGCAAGGCGTTGTCGCATGTCCGGGATGCACTGGACCGCGGCGCCCGCCTGGGCATCGGCGGCGAAGCGGTCGACGGTCCGGGATGGTTCATGCAACCGACCGTGCTGCTCGACGTCAAGGCCGGCATGCGCTGTCTGGACGAGGAGACCTTCGGCCCCGTCGCGCCGCTGGTGGCCTTCGACACCGAAGCCGAAGCGATCGCCTGGGCCAACGCGAGCGAGTTCGGCCTGGCGAGCTACTTCTACTCGCGCGACGTCGCGCGCTGCTTCCGCGTCGCGGAGGCGATCGAGTCCGGGATGGTCGGCATCAACACCGGCGCGATCTCGAGCGAGACGGTGCCCTTCGGCGGCATCAAGCAGTCCGGGCTGGGGCGCGAAGGATCGCGGCACGGCCTGGACGAATACACCGAGCTGAAGCTGATGAGCTTCGGCGGCATCGGCGCGGCGGCCTGAGGTCGCGCTTTTCATTTCCTGCATCGACAGACACGCAGCGGCCGGCGATGGACCGGCGGCGCACTTCCTTACCCCTTGGAGCGAGACATGCGAAAGATTGCGAAGAAGGTCCTGGCCGTCACGGTGACGACGGTCTCGATGGCGCTGGCCACGGCGGCGTCCGCCGCGTATCCGGACAAGCCGATCACGATGGTGATCCCGTACGCGACGGGTGGCTCCACCGATGTGATCGGCCGGCTGATCGCCGAGGCGATGACGCGCGACCTGGGCCAGCAGGTGATCGTCGAGAACGCGGGCGGCGCCGGCGGGACGATCGGCACGGCGAAGGTCGTGCGCGCGCCGGCCGACGGCTACACGATCCTGCTGCACAACATGGGCATCGCGACGGCGCCGGCGCTGTACCCGAAGCTGACCTTCGACGCCAACAAGGACCTGGCGCCCATCAGCCTGGCCGGCGACGTGCCGATGATCCTCGTGGGGAACAAGGACTTCGCGCCCGCGACGGTCGCCGAGGTCATCAAACAGATGAAGGCCAAGCCGGGCGAGGTGCGCTTCGCGCATGCGGGCGTCGGCGCGACCTCGCATCTCTGCGCGATGCTGTTCAGCCAGACCACGAACACGACGGTGACGATGGTGCCGTACCGCGGCACCGGCCCGGCGCTGCAGGACGTGATCGCCGGCAACGTCGACCTGATCTGCGACCAGCCGGTCGCGACGGGCCCGCACGTGGCGTCGGGGGCGCTCAAGGCGTATGCGATGGCGACCAAGGCGCGCGTGTCGCAACTGCCGAACGTGCCCACCTTCGCTGAAGGCGGCCTGCCGGGCTTCGAGCTCGCCGTGTGGCACGGCGTGTATGCGCCCAAGGGCACGCCTGCCGCGGTGGTGACTCGCCTGAACACGGCGCTTCGCCATGCGCTTGCGGACCCGAACGTCGTGAAGCGCTTCCAGGAAATGGGCGTCGTCGCGCCGCAGGGCGACCGGCTCAAGCCGCAGGCGCTCGGCGCGCAGACGGCGTCCGAGATCAAGAAGTGGGATCCGGTCATCAAAGCCGCGGGCGCGAAGGCGGAGTGACGGCGCGCTGACGGCAGACTGATGGCGGAGTGACGCGCGGAGTGGCGCGCGGAAGCGGGCTTTGAGCGAAGCGGCCGCCGGTGTGTCGTGAATGACCGCCGGCATGTCGCGGACGACCGTGGCGTCAGCCCCGCCGACCAACTAGAGTCCAGGCGCATGAACATCGCGCCGACCTCTCCTGTCCCGACGCCGTCCGACGATTCACTGCTCGATCATGTGGTCTGGCAAGCGCTCACGGGGCGGCAAGCCGCGCTCGCTGCCGGGGAGGGCGACGCCTGGCGCTTCGCGCCGGACGTCGGTCCCTTCGGCGCCGTGAGGCCCCCGACGACAGGCACTCCCGCCCAACTCACCGACCTGCTTCGCATCGGGTCACCCGTCGTGCTCGTGATGGCGGAAGCGGAGCGTCCGTTCGGCGGGCTCGTGCCGTTCAAGCGGGCGCCGGTCGATCAGATGGTGTTGGTGGAGCCGTCGGCGATGGCGTCCGTGCCTGATATCGAAACGCTGACGATGGGCGCGGCCGACGTGCCGGACATCCTCGAACTCGTGCGCGCGACGCAGCCGGGACCCTTTGGACTCCGCACGCTCGAGTTGGGCCGCTACATCGGCGTCCGGCAGGAGGGGCGTCTCGTGGCGCTGTCCGGCGAGCGGATGAAGGTACCCGGCTTCACCGAGGTCAGTGCGGTCTGCGTCGATCCGTCGTGCCGGGGCCGCGGCTATGCCGCCTCGTTGATGAAGGGGGTCGCGCAAGGCATCCTCGATCGCGGCGAGACGCCCTTCCTGCACGTGTTCACCGACAACCTCACCGCGATCGCGCTCTACGAGCGCCTGGGCTTCTGCCTGCGGCGAAGGTTCAGCGTGAACTTCTTCGATGCGTCGAGTCTGCCGACCGGGCCGACGGCGTCATGACGGCACGGGCGCGGACGGTGCTCGGTTATCGTTCTGCATCCTCGACGATGCCCTCAGACTGGCTGAACACCATGACGCACACGCCTCGCCTCCTCGCTGCCGCCCTGACGACGGGGCTGCTCACGTTCTGCGGCATCGCCCGCGCGCAACAGACGGCGCCGCAGTTGCCCGTGGCCGAATTGACCCGCTGCGATGCGAGCTTCTTCAACGCGATTGCCGCGCAGGCGGAACCATTGAAGCGCATCGCTCCGGTGAAGTTGCGCGGGAGCGTCGCGACCTTCGACGTCCCCAAGCCCGAGGGCGACGGCGCCCCGACCCTGATGTTCGCCAAGCCCGTTGTCGTCGAAGGGCTCGAAGTCGTCGGCTTCTACGATGACAGCAACGGCATCCCAGGCGTGCTGGACATGCACTACTGGGGCTTCCTGGTGAAGGCCAGCCCGTCCGAAGTCGCGCGTCGCTTCAAGCCGCTGATCTGGGACGCGGAGCGTCTGCGCGCGGCGCCTGAAGACTCCTTCGTGCGCTCGGAGATCTGGCTGGAGAAGCGGGCGGCCGACGGTTTCCGCGCCGCCCGCACGCAGTCGGGCTCGGCGCCGAGGCCGGGCACGGTGGAGCGGGTGCTGCTCATCGAGGAGCGGGAGGACAAGCTCACCGAGTTCGGCTGCAGCCTCCAGGGTCCGAAGGTGCCGGAGACGGTGCTCCGGGACATCCGCCCGGATCTCGCGCGCTGAGCCGGGACCTCAACGCGCCATCGGATCCATCAGGTACACCCCGTCCGACAGCGCCTTCTTGACCTGGCGAGTCGAGTCGTCCACCGTGATCTCGACGGCGCCCTGCTCGATCTCGTCGAGCGAATCGCGCACCACGTCCTCGGGACGGGCCTTCGGCACATCGAAGTCGCGGATCATGTCCGTGTCGATGAAGCCTCCGTGGAAGCCGGCGACCTGCGTGCCCTGCGGCGCGAGCTCGGCACGCAGGCTGTTGGTCAGTGCCCAGGCCGCGGCCTTGCTGACGCCGTAGGCGCCGAGCATCGGCGTGTTCACCCAGCTCAGGATGGACAGCATGTTCAGGATCGCGCCGCCGCCGTTGCGGCCCAGCACCGGCGCGAACTCGCGCGCGACGTGGAAGATGCCGAACAGGTTGGTCTCGAGCTGCTCGCGCAGGACGGACTCGGCGTTGTCGCTCGCGATCCCGCCGATGCGGCCGATGCCGGCGTTGTTGATCAGCAGCGTGACGTCGCCGCAGGCGCGCGCGGCGGCGGCGGCCTGTTCCGGCTTGGTCACGTCGAGCTGCACCGGCACGACGCCGGGCAGCGTGATGGTCGAGACGTCGCGCGCCGCTGCGTAGACCTTCTTCGCGCCGCGGGCCAACGCCTGCTTGGCGAATTCGAGCCCGAGGCCCCGGTTCGCGCCGGTGATGAAGACGACGGCATCCTTGATCTGCATGGAACTTCCTTCTGCGCCGCGGCGCGTTGGTTTCATATGACACGCGTCATATGTATGGACAAAGAGAAGGGACCCGAAGGTCCCCGATGGAAAACGGGATCAACGCATCGCGCGGGCCGGCTGTGCGGCGGCTTCGGCGTGTTGCGCCAGCAGCGAACGCTTCGTGCTGGCGAGGATGTCCCGCGCCTGCTCGCGATCGCCGATGGCGCGGGCCAACTGCAAGGCGCCGATCAGCGCGGACGCAATCGGCCAGGCCGCGTCGGCGGGCACGTCCGGCCCCAGCGCTTCCGAGACCATCCGCTGCAGCTGCTGCACCAGACGGCGGCCTTCATCCTGCACGGCGCTGGATTGGCGCGGCATCTCCGACACCAGCGCGGCGACGGGACATCCGCATTCGATGTTGTCGAGGCCATCCTCGTGCAGATAGGTTTCCACGACCGCGCGCAGCGGGGGAACGCCAGCGGCGATGAGGCGGTCGACGTGACCCTGGTGGAGCTGTCGGCTGTCCTGTCCGGCACGAACGGCCGCGGCGCTCAGCAGATCGTCGCGCGACGGGAAGTGCGCGTAGAAGCCGCCGTGCGTCAGCCCGGCCTGCTTCATCACGTCGGCGACACCCACGCCGTCGAACCCGGCGCGTCGGACGGTGCGCGAGGCGACGTCGAGGATGCGATCGCGGGATTCTTCCTTGCGGGTGGAGCGGGAAGAGGGGGACGAGGCGTTCATGGGGCCGGAGCTTAATATGATGATCATCATATGTCAACGGAGTCCACTGCCTCGGTGCATTCCCGAGCTCAGTCGTCCCGCGCAGGAAAGATGATGCAGGTCTCCGACCCATGCGCGAGCAACTTGCCATTGCTGTCCACAAGGCGGCCTTCGCTGGTAGCGGTTCGGCGACCGCGATGAATCACATGGCTCTCGCAGCGCAGCGGACCGCCGTCCGGAGACACGGGACGGATGAAGCTGATCTTCATCTCGAGCGTCGTATAGCTTTCTCCACGCTTCAACGTGGTGTGCACGCAATGCGCCATCGACGCGTCAAGGATGGTGGCCGCCCAGCCGCCTTGGATGACGCCGATGGGATTCAGGTACGACGCCGATGGCGTGCCCACAAACACAACGCGCCCTTCGGCGACGACGGACAGCGCCATGTCCATCGTGTCTGCATACGGGGCGCAGGGATGCCGTCCATCGAGCATGCCGTTCAGGAAATCGAGACCGTCCTCGGCAGTGAGCGTCTCCTGGGGAACCACGCCGACATTCTTGACGCAGGGCTGGGTGGGCATATGGGCGAGCTCCACGAGAGAAAGGTTCAGGGAAGTTCGCCGCGGCGAGCGGACATGCGGGCGACGTCGATGATGGCCTGCGCGAAGGTCCGCGGCGCTTCCTGAGGCAGGTTGTGGCCAATGCCGCCGGTGATCGTGCGGTGCTCATACCTGCCGATGAATTTGGCGGCATACGAGGCCGGATCAGGGTGCGGAGCCCCGTTGGCGTCTCCCTCCAGCGTGATTGTCGGAACGGAGATGTCCGGTGCGGCGGCCAGGCGCGCCTCGATCGGGTCGTACCGCGCCTCGCCGTCCGCCAAGGCGAGCATCCAGCGGTAGTTGTGGACGGTGATGGCGACGTTGTCCGGGTTGTCGAGCGCGGCGATCGAGCGTTTGAAGGTGGCCTCGTCGAACTGCCATCGCGGGGATGCCGTCTCCCAGATGAGGCGGGCAAACTCGGCACGGTATTTCTCATAGCCCCGGCGACCGCGTTCGGTGGCGAGATAGAACTGGTACCACCACAGGCTTTCCGCCTGGGGTGGCAGCGGTGTGGGGCCGGCCGCGGGCGAGGACAGCAGATATCCGCTCACCGAGACCAGCCCCGCGCAACGCTCTGGCCAGAGCATCGCCAGCACGCAGGCCGTGCGAGCGCCCCAGTCGCATCCCCCGATCACCGCGCGTTCGATCTTGAGGGCATCCATCAAGGCAAGGATGTCCAATGCGATCGCGGACTGCTGTGCATTGCGTGCGGTCGCGTTCGAGAGGAATCGTGTTGAACCGTAGCCGCGCAGGTAGGGCACGATGATCCGGAATCCTGCGGCAGCCAGCAGTTGGGAGGCCTCTGCGTAGCAGTGGATGTCGTACGGCCAGCCATGAAGGAGAACAACGGGCGGACCGTTCGCCGGGCCGACATCGGCGTACCCCACATTGAGCAATCCCGCGTCCACCTGCTTCACGTGGGCGAACGGCGTTGAGACGGTCGGAACGACCGCGGGAGTCCCCCGGCTTCCCGACAGGTCGAGCGCATGGACTGGGCGCAGAAGTGCGCCATTGGCCGTCATTGCGCCTGCGGCAGCCGCGCCAAGCATGTGGCGACGCCCGGCATTGATGGTGGAGGGCATGAGAGGGGTCTTTTCGGCTTGGGGAGAGGATCAACGGATCCAGGACGGATTTCTCTTGGCCAGAAAAGCCGCCAGGCCTTCCTGCGCCTCCGTTCCGGCGCGGATTGGGGCGACGATCGCGGCCAGTTCGCCGGCAAGGCGGTCATCGATCGTCCGGCCGGATACCGTCGTGGCCACCTGTTTGGAAAGTCGACGCGCATCCGGTGCTGCCAGACGCAGATGTCGCGACAACTCGTTGATGCGATCGTCGAGGTCGTCTGGAGCCACGATCTCGTGGAGAACGCCGATGCGTAGCGCCTCAGCCGCGTCGAAGACCTCCGCGGTCTGGAAGTACCGGCGCGCGGCGCGCTGGCCGATCGCCCGCGTCACGTACGGGCTGATCATTCCCGGGACGGTCCCCAACTTGATCTCCGACAAGCAGAAGGTCGCCGTCGACGCGCCGATGGCGACATCGCAGGCCGTCACCAGGCCGAGCCCGCTGCCATAAACGGGTCCCTGAACCCGCACGATCGTCGTCTGAGGCATCCGGTCCAGGGTCTGGAGCATGCGCCCGAGGACCCTCAGGTCGGCCATGCTGGCTGCCCGACCCAGTTGACCCGCCCGTCGCATCCAGTCGATATCCGCGCCTCCGCACAGGCTCCGCCCCTCGCCAGCGAGGACGACTGTCGACACGGATCGATCGGCGGCAATCTCTTCGAGGCTCGCAAGAAGGCATTGAATCAAGGCTTCGTCGAGGGCGTTGGTCTTGTCCGGACGATCGAGCGTGACGTGAGCCACGCCGTGGCCGCGCTGAATGGAGACGCCCGCGTTCATGTCGGGGAAGGCTCGTTCAGGCGCGCTTCGGCGCTGGCGCGGACATGCGCGGGCCAGGGCAGTGCCCGCCGTTCCAGCCGATCGAGGTGGACGGCCGTCATCTCGCAGGTCGCCGCGACCGCGTCGGCTTCCACATTGAACATTTCATGGAAGAAACGGACCGACTTCTCTCCGATGTCCAGCAAGCGTGTCCGGATCTCGATGAGATCCCCCGCCATGAGCTCACGCTTGTAGCTGAGGTTCTGCTGGACCGCGGCCAGTCCGCGACCCGATTCGCGGACATAGGTCGGCGTCAATCCGAGCCGGGAGAGGAAGTTCCAGTTGGCTTCATCGAACTTGCCCACGTACCACATCACATTCATGTGACCGACGTGATCGCACTGCCATGGATAGACAGTGCCCCGGTAATTGATCTCCATGGCAGCCCTTCGTCGCCCCTTCGCGGGGATGACGCCCATTCTCCGGAGACGCCATGTCGACGCCATCGACAGTGCTGAGAGTTCCGGATGGACTGTATTGGCTCCTGGAACGGTACGGTGGTGGATGGCCTAAGCCCGCATGAGCTTTGCCAGGATGTCGAAGACGCGCTTGTCGAGGCATTGCGCGGCGTTGAATCTCAGATACCGTCCGGCCGAGCCCGAGATGCTGAAGACGTTGCCCGGCGCCAGCACCATGTGGCGTGAGAGCGCCCGTTCCGCGATCTCCGCCGAGTCAATGCCGGCGGGCAGGCGCGCCCAGACGAACATGCCCGCATGGGGTCGCGTCCAGAGGTCGAAGCCCAGGCGCTCGAGCTGCCCGATCGTGAACGCCATCGCGCGCGCCAATCGAGGACGGACGTTGTCGAGCTGATGGCGGTAGCTGCCGTCCACCAGGATGCGATGGGTGACCTGCGCAGGCAGATCGCTGACGCCGAAACTCGTTGCGAGCGCCAGGTCGGTCAGGCTCTCCATCCAATCCCCGCGGGTCACGACATAACCACATCGCAGCGCGCCCGTGAACATCTTCGAGAAGCTCCCTACCAGGATCACGCGCTCGAAGCCGTCCAGCGCGGCCAGGCCTGGCGCCGGCGATTCTTCGAAGTCTGCGTAGACGCAGTCCTCCACCAGGACGAGGTCATGCGCTTCTGCAAGCTTGAGGAGCCGATGCGCGGTGCCCAGGCTGATGCTGGAACCCGTGGGGTTGTGCAGCGCGCTGTTGGTCAGATAGAGCTTGGGGCGATGGGTGACGCAGGCCTCGGCGAATCGCTCGAGATCGGGCCCGGCCTGCGTGAAGGGGATGCCGATGGCCTTGACCCGTTGCGCCTGCAACATCGCCTGGAAGGAAAAGTAGCAGGGGTCGTCGATCAGAACGGTGTCGCCAGGCTGAAGCAGGAGGCGGCAGACGAGGTCGATCGACCGGGTAGCAGATTCCGTCACCAGAATGGCGTTGGGGTCCGCCGCGACGTTCCGTTCCTGCAACCGTCGTGCGATCTGGTCACGCAGCGGCGCGAATCCCTGAAGCACGCCGTAGCCGGTGAGATTGGCCCGGGCTTCCCGCGCCGTGCCTCGCAGGATCCGGCGCATGACCTCTCCGGGTAGCCAGTCTTCAGGCAACCAACCGCATCCCGGGGTGAATGATGCGTTCCCGACGGCGAGGGACTGTCTCATGATCCACATCGGATCGATCGCGCGGTTGAACTGGGGGCCCGGCTCCGCCAGCTTGAAGGGGCGAACCCGGGCGGAGGCGAAGAATCCCGACCCGGCCTTCGCTTCGACCTCGCCCTCCGCGACGAGCCGGTCGTAGGCCTCGACGACCGTGGACTTCGACACCCCTTGGGACTCCGCAAGCTGACGGATCGAAGGCAGCCTTGCACCGGGGGCGGCCTGGATGCGCTTCCGGATCACCGCCATCGTCACGTCGATGCGCGTGGGTGTCTTGATCTCGGTGCCCATCCGTACCCTTCCTCATGCCAGCACAGTACAGGGAAATTGTACGGGTGCGTGTCTTCCTCCGTCTGGCGCCCGGGCGATACAAACAGGGTCCTGGATACGGGGTCCGGCGACCATGCCGCCCCGCTTGAAACGCCGGACCCTGACCATGAATCCGATACCGCAAACGCTGCTCATCAGCGGCACTGTCCTGAGTCTTGTCAGTCTCCTGATGGGGGTGGCGATTCCGCACCTTGGTAATGCCCGCATGGGTGTCTCGGCGCACGTCGCTGGCCTGCAATGCGCAACGATGCTGTGGATATTCGGCCTCACCTGGGACCGGATGTCGCTGCCCGCCGGAGCCGAGCAGCTCACGTGGATCCTGGCGGTGATCGGGGCCTACGCGATCTTTGGCTCGCTGCTGCTGGCGGCGATCTGGGGCACGAGTGAAGCGACACCCATCGCAGGTGCCGGCCACCACGCCAGCCGCCTGCGGGAGATGACCGTCACCACGATCCTGGGCGGCGGCTCTCTGGCGACGCTGCTCGCTGTCGCGCTGGTGTTGTGGGGATTTCTTCGCTGGACCCGTTGAGGCCACGCGGATCCGAGGAGACAACATGACGGACCTGCACACCTTGCTCGACCGGCTCGTCCAAGAGGACCAGGACTATTGCATCGACGTGAGCGGCGATTGGTTGCAAGGAAGAACCATCTATGGGGGCCTGGCCGCTGCCCTTTGCGTGGCGGCGGCCTTGCGGAGCTTCGAGGACCTGCCGCCGTTGCGCTCCGCGCAGTGCAGCTTCATCGGTCCGGCCAGCGGCACCCTTCGCGTGCAGCCCCGGTTGTTGCGTCGCGGTCGGTCGATCACCTTCCTGAACGTCGACCTGCTGGGTGGCGAAGGTCTGGCGACCCGCATGGTTCTGTGCTTCGGCGCGGCGCGGCGTTCAGCGATCCGCCATGAAGCGTGTGTGGCGCCGCGGGTGCCTCCCCCGGAGTCGTGCGAGCCCTTCTTTCCAGAACCGCCGCTCGCCGCCTTCACGCGACACTTCGATGTTCGGCAAGCTGCCGCTTCACGTCCCTTCGACGGATCGGAGCCTGCGTATGAGGTCTGGGCTCGCCTGCGTGGTACTGCGCCTAGCTCCATTGCGGGCCTGCTGGCCATCGGAGATGTACTTCCACCTGCGGCCTATGTTCTCGCGGCCCAGATGGAGCCGCTCAGCACGGTGAGCTGGTCGCTCGACATACTCGCCGATGACTGCGGTTCGGAAGACGGGTGGTACCTGGTGCAGGCGCTCAATGAACATGCCGCACAAGGCTACGCCAGTCAGACGGTGACCATCTGGAACGCGCGCGGAACGCCGCTAGCGCTCGCGAGGCAGCACATCGCCATCTTTGCCTGACACCCGTCGCCGCCTCAGTTCGGCCTGAAGGATCCAGGCCTGGAAACCTTCGTATGGTTACCCGCCGATGCGACGCTTCCTACATTGATGACCTCCGGAATTCAATGAGGGCATCGACATGCTGAACATCGCGCACAGCTACATCGACGGGCGCTTCGTGCCTACCGCGGGGGACGAGATCGTCGAGATCGTGAATCCCGCCAACGAGGCCGTCATCGGCCGCGCCAGACTGGCCAGCCGCGAGGACGTCCGAGCAGCCATCGACGCCGCCACGAAGGCGCAGCCGACCTTCGCGCGGACCTCGAAGGCCGAGCGCATCGGCATGCTCGAGCGCCTGCAGGCGGCGATGCTCGCCCACGCCGATGCGCTGCGGGAATCCTCCATCCTCGAGTACGGCGGCCCTTTCTCCCGCTCCCGATGGGTGTCGAACTACGCGGCCGAATGCTTCGGACAAGCGGCGCGCACGCTGGAGCACTACGTCTTTGAACGCCCGGCTGGCGCGGACGGCATCTCGACGCTGCGCATGGAGCCGGTCGGCGTGGCGGGACTCTTCGCGCCCTGGAACGCCGCTGCCGGGACGATGGCGAGCAAGCTGGCCGCCGCATTGGCGGCCGGCTGCGCCACCGTCGTGAAGCCCAGCGAACTGAGCCCCTGGCAGGCGCGGGTGATGGCTCAAGCGGTGGACGATGCCGGCCTGCCGCGTGGCGTCGTGAACATCGTGACCGGACGCGGCGCGGGCGTCGGCACGGAACTCAGCAGCCATCCGGCCGTCGCGAAGCTGTCCTTCACCGGCTCGACGCCCACCGGCAAGCTCATCGCGCAGGCCGGGATCGACGGCCTGAAGCGCGTCAGCCTGGCGCTGACGGGCAAGTCCGCTTCCCTGCTGCTGGACGACGCGAGGCTGGATGTCGCGGTGCCTCTGGCCGTCGCCGCCGCATTCACCAACAGCGGCCAGGCGTGCGTGGCGGGTACGCGGCTGTTGGTCTCGCGGCATCGGATGGCGGAGGTCGTGGCGCGTGTGCAAGCCGCCGTGGCCGCGCTGCGGGTCGGAGACCCGGGCGATCCGGCGACGGCGGTCGGCCCCATGGTCGGACGCGCCCAGTTCGAGCGGGTCCAGTCCTACATCCGCGGCGGCATCGAGCAAGGCGCGACGCTGGTGATCGGCGGACCCGGCCGCCCGCCCGGCATCGCGCACGGCTGGTTCGTGCAGCCCACGGTGTTCGCCGACGTCCGCAAGGACATGGCCATTGCGCGCGAGGAGATCTTCGGCCCGGTGCTGTCCATCCTGGCGGTGGACGACGAGGACGACGCAGTGTCGGTCGCCAATGATTCGCCCTACGGGCTCCAGGCTTACGTCTTCTCCGAGGACATCGCGGCGGCGCGACGCATCGCCGCCCGCCTGCAGGCGGGCACCGTGCTGATCAACCGCGTGGCGCCGGATCTGCTGGCGCCGTTCGGCGGGGTCAAGCAATCGGGCCTGGGACGGGAGTTCGGTGTGATGGGGATGGAGGCCTTCCTCGAGCCCAAGACCATCACCGTCGGCTGATCGTCTGGCGGGCGGCTCGTCCAGGCGCGTGCTCATACCTTGGTAGGTTGGTCGAACGGGAGGCGACGTGAGACGCTGCCGACGGCATCTTGTCCGCGGACATCACGTCCGCATCGCACCGTCAGGAGATCTCCCCCATGCCTCAACCCATCACCCACGCCAACGGCGCGCCCGTCGTCGACAACTTCAACATCCAGACCGCCGGCCCGCGCGGCCCCGCGCTGCTGCAGGACGTCTGGCTGCTGGAGAAACTCGCGCACTTCGACCGCGAGGTCATCCCCGAACGTCGCATGCACGCCAAGGGGTCCGGCGCGTACGGCCGCTTCACCGTCACCCAGGACATCACCCGCTACACACGCGCCAGCCTGTTCTCGCAGATCGGCAAGTCGACCGACGTGTTCCTGCGCTTCTCCACCGTGGCCGGCGAGCGCGGCGCGGCCGATGCCGAGCGCGATATCCGCGGCTTCGCGGTCAGGTTCTATACCGAGGAGGGCAACTGGGACCTGGTGGGCAACAACACGCCGGTGTTCTTCATGCGCGATCCGCTGCGCTTTCCCGACCTGAACCACGCCGTCAAGCGCGACCCGAAGACCAACCTGCGCAGCGCGCAGAACAACTGGGACTTCTGGACGCTGCTGCCCGAGGCGCTGCACCAGGTCACCATCGTGATGAGCGACCGTGGCCTGCCCGACGGCTATCGCCACATGCACGGCTTCGGCAGCCACACCTTCAGCTTCATCAACGCCGACAACGAACGCCACTGGGTCAAGTTCACGTTCAAGTCCAGGCAGGGGATCCGCAACCTGACCGACGAGGCGGCCGGTCAGGTGATCGCCGGCGATCGCGAGAGCGCGCAGCGCGATCTCTTCGATGCCATCGAGCGCGGCGAGTTCCCGCGCTGGACGCTCTATGTGCAGGTGCTGAGCGAGGCCGATGCGCGTGCGCTTCCCTACAACCCCTTCGACCTCACCAAGGTCTGGCTGCACTCGGACGCGCCGCTGATCGAAGTCGGCGAGCTCGAGCTCAACCGCAATCCGGAGAACTACTTCGCCGAAGTCGAGCAGGCTGCGTTCTCGCCGGCCAACGTGGTGCCGGGCATCGGCTTCTCGCCGGACCGGATGCTGCAGGCGCGCCTGTTCAGCTACGGCGACGCGCATCGCTACCGGCTGGGTGTGAATCACCACCAGATCCCGGTCAACACGCCCAGGTGCCCGTTCCACAACTACCACCGCGACGGTGCGATGCGCGTGGACGGCAATGCCGGCGCGGTGCCCGCCATCGTGCCCAACAGCCGGGGCGACTGGGCGGATCACCCGCAGCTGCACGAGCCGCCGCTGGCGATCGACGGCGCCGCGGCACATTGGGACCATCGGGTGGACGACGACTACTTCACCCAGCCCGGGATGCTGTTCCGCCTGATGGACGCGACGCAGCGGCAGGCGCTGTTCGACAACACCGCCCGCGCGATGAGCGGGGCCGACCCGGCGGTGCAGGAACGCCATGTCGCCAACTGCCTGCGTGCCGACGCCGCGTACGGCGAAGGGGTTCGGCAGGCCATGTCGACCCTCGCGGAGGTGCATCACCGCGGCGCGCGGCGCGTTCCTTGACCCGGTAGATCCAAGGCCTTCATTCAAGGCCTTCTAGCGCTCGCCGCAGACGCTGTGAAGCGACCTGCGGCCGGCCGCCGTCCGGGAGGCGGCGGCCGGCGGACTCAGCGCAGGGAACGGAAGGCCGCCCGCATTTCCGCGGCGAAGAGTTCCGGCTGTTCCCACGCGGCAAAGTGTCCGCCGCGATCCACTTCATTGAAGTAGGCCAGGGTCGGATACGCCCGCTCGGTCCAAGAGCGTGGCGCGCGATAGATCTCGCCAGGGAAGATCGTGACGGCGACCGGTAGCCGGATCTGCGCGGTGCGCTGGTGCTCGGCGCTGAAGTTGTTGTTGTTGTTCTCCCAGTAGAAGCGCGAGGCCGAGGCACCCGTGTCGCTCAGCCAGTAGAGCGTGATGTCGTCGAGGATCTCGTCCTTGGACAGCACGCGTTCCGGTTGACCGTCGCTGAAGGTCCATTCGGCGATCTTCTCGTACATGAACGCGGCCAGCGAGGCCGGCGAGTCGCACAGCGCGTAGCCGATGGTCTGTGGCCGCGTGACCATCAGCGCGCCGTACGCCGCGTTGCGCGCGAAGAAGCGGCTCAAGGTCTCGAAGGCGAGGCGCTCCGGCGCGGACAGTCCCGCCGGCGGCGCATCGCCGGCGTTGATCGGCTTGACGAGCTCCGCCGGGACGGTCGGCGGCATGCTGACATGGATGCCCGCCAGTCCGGGCACCTGGAGCCGGGCCATCGCGTTGGAGATCACCGAGCCGTGATCGCCGCCTTGCGACACGTAGCGTGCGTAGCCGAGCCGCTCCATCAGCACCGCCCAGGCCCGACCCACTCGCTCGGGGCCCCAGCCCAACTCCGTCGGCCGACCAGAGAAGCCGTAGCCAGGGATCGACGGGATGACGACGTCGAAGGCGTCGGCCGCCGCGCCGCCGTACGCGGTCGGGTCCGTCAGCGGGCCGATGCTCTTGACCATCTCGAGGATCGAGCCGGGCCAGCCGTGCGTGATCAGCAGGGGCAAGGCGCTCGGGTGCCGCGACTTCACATGCAGGAAGTGGATGTCCACGCCGTCGATCTGGGTGACGAACTGAGGCAGCGCATTCAACGAGCGCTCCAGGCGGCGCCAGTCGTACGGCCCGCCCCAGTAGGCGCAGAGCTTGCGCAGCGTCGCCAGCGGCACGCCCTGCGAGGTGTCGCGCACCGTCTCCCGGTCGGGCCAGCGCGTGGCGGCCAGACGCCGCCGCAGGTCGTCCAGCGCCGCCTGCGGGACCGCGATGCGGAACGGCCGGATGCTGGCATCGCCCGGGGCGGCCTGCGTGGGGCCGGCGCCGGAGGCGCCGCTCCAGGCGGTGCTGGCCGTGGCGCCGTGGCTGGCCTCGGCGGAACGGGCCAGCAGGCTCAGACCGGATGCGCCTGCGATCGCGGAGGCGGCGAGGAAGTGGCGTCGCGCGGCATTGGCGCGCGGCGGATTCGAGTCGGACATGGGGATGCTCCAAAAAGAGAGTGGATCAAGGCGTCGCATCACATCAAAACCCGCGCGGGCGGCCCATAGCACCCTCGTTCAGCAGGCTGCAACCAAGGTATGGGCAACAGGTGGCCCCCGCGATGGCGCCACTTGGCGACGGTGCGCCCCCGCCTGATTCCGCTGACCGGCTTGCGAACCGCGGCGACTGCTCCTATGATTCCGATTCATGTAGCGTTCCCTACATCAAAAGACATGCCGCCACTCGCAGACCTGCCCTACGAATCCGCCCGCCGCCTCGGCGCGCGGTTGCATCGCGTCCGGCTGGAAGACGGCTCGTCCCGGCTGCTGGTCGGGAGCCAAGGCGATTCCGCGGCGCTGCTGTCCTTGCTTCAGCGCGAGTACGCGTTCCGGGATGCGCTGCGCGGCGACTGGGCCGTGCAGCCCGAGGCGCTCGTTCCGAGCGGGCAGCGCCTGCTGCTGCTGGTCAGCGATCCCGGCGGGGTCCCGCTGCGCCAGCTGGCCCAGCCCGCCTTGCCGGTCCGCCAGTTCCTGCGGTTGGCCTGCGTGATCACGACGGCCATCGCGGCCATGCATCGGTCGGGCGTGTTGCACCGCGCGCTCACACCTGACCGGATCCTGGTGGACGAGCGTCTGCGAGGCGCGCACCTCATCGGTTTCGGCATGGCGACGCGCCTCGAGGTCGACGCGCAGCTTCCGGCGGACGATCCCGCCGAATGGGATGACGCGAGCTTCGACTATCTGGCGCCGGAACTCGGTGCACGGATGAACGTGCGGGCCGACGTCCGGGCCGACCTGTATGCATTGGGGGCCATCTTCCATGAGCTGCTCGTCCACGCGCCGCTCTTCGAAGCGCCCGACGCCGTGGCTCGCCTGCATGCGCATGCCACCCGGCGGCCGACCCTGGCGCATCGCCTGAGGCCCGAGGTGCCGATGCAGCTGTCGCGCATCGTCGGCCGCCTCCTGGAGAAACCGCCCGAGCTGCGCTATGCCGATGCGGCCGCGCTGCTGGCCGACCTCACGGCCTGCGAGGAACTGCTGGACGAGCACGGCGGCATCCCGACCTTTCCGCTGAACGCCGGCTCCGCGATGGCGGATTGGGACCATGCGATGCCCGTGCTCGGGCGAGAGGATGAACTTCGCCGGCTGCAGGCGCTCTACGAAGAGGTCCGGACCGGAGGGGGTGCGCGCACCGCCTTCGTCCATGGCGACGCGGGCATCGGCAAGTCGCGGCTGTTGCGCGAGCTGGTCGCGCGACTGGAGGGCGACAACGCCCCCCTGGTCGCCGCGGCGAAGTGCATGTCCGCCGGCACCGGCCTGCCGTTCGACGTGATGACGCGCGCGCTGCAACCCTTGCTGCAGGTGGCGCTCAGCAGCGCCGAGCAGGAGTTCGCGAACTGGCGCGGGCGCCTGCGCGAAGCCACGCATCCGGTCTCCGCGACGGTGGCCGGCCTGCTGCCCGACCTGCGTCCCCTGCTGGATCTGCCCCCGGAGGGCGACACGCCCTTCCTCGCGGACGTGGCGCTGGTCTTCGAGCGGGAACTGCTGCTGCACGCGATGGCCCGCCTGATCGTCTGCTTCGCGCGGCCGGAGCGGCCCTTGGTGCTGATGCTGGACGATCTGCAATGGGCCGATGTCGAGACGCTGCGACTGCTCGATCGTCTGCTGGCCGATCATCCCGATGCGGCCCTGCTCGTGCTGGGATCGATCCGGTCGTCGGCTCCCGGTCTTCCCCGGCCACTGTCGCCCGCGCCAAACGCCCGCGTCGAGCCGCTGCACCTGGATCTCGCACCGATCGACAGCGCGTCGACGCGCCAGCTCATCGCCGGGGCCCTGGGGCAGGCCATGTCCGACGCCCCGGCGCTGGCCGATCTGCAGCAGCTGGTGGAGAAGTGGACCGGCCGCAACCCGTTCTTCATCCGTCGGCTGCTGAGCCGCCTGCTCGCCGCGCGCCTGCTGCGGCACGACCCGGTCCGGCGCGCCTGGACCTGGGACCTCCACCGCATCCGCGCGGAGCCCGGTCTGTGCGACGTCGGTGGATTGCTGGCCCTGGACCTGGATGAACTGCCTGACGCGTCGCTGCCCTTGCTGCAGACGCTGGCGGCGCTCGGCGACCGCGTCGCGGGGCCGTTGCTGGCGTTGGCGGCCGGCGTAGCGCCCGAGGCATTGCCGCCCGCCCTGGCGGCGGCGGCCGAGGCAGGGTTTGTCAGCGCGGACGGCGATGAATGGGCCTTCACCCATGATCACGTCCGGGAGGCCGTGCTGGCGTCGCAGCCTCCGGCGGCGCGTGCGGCGCTGCATCTGTCCGTCGCGCACCGGCTGATGACGGCACCGCCGTCGACCGTGCCGATCTACCTGCTGGCGACGCAGGTCAACCTCGCCGCGCCCTCGCTGTCGCTCGGCCCGCATGACGAGAGGCGCGCCTTCGCGCGCGTCAACCTCGAGGCCGGCCGACGCGCCAAGGCCGCCACCGCTCATCCGGCGGCGCTGGACTACTTCCGCCATGCGCTGCGCTGGTTCGACGGCGATCGCGGCGAGGAGGCGCTTCAGGCGGCCCTGCTCTGCGGCGAAGCCGAGTTCATGACCGGCGCACTGGCGGAGGCCGAGGCGCGGCTCGCCGGCCTGGCGGACCTGGCCGGCGACGGCGTGTTCGGCGCTGAGCTCGCGCGTCTGCGCGCCGCGTTGTACACCGCCCTGGGGCGCTATGACGACGCTCTCGACGTGGGACTGGGCTTCCTGCGGCAGGCGGGTTTCGAGTTGCCGCGACGACCGGACGACGACCAGGTGGAGGCCGAGTACCGGGAGGTGCGCCAATGGATCGCCACACACGGCATGTCGGCGTTGCGCGATCTTCCGAGCGACACCGACCCGCGACGCCGCGCGATGGTCGACGTCTTCGCCGACTTGCTGCCGCCGGCACTCTATTCCGACCAGCGCCTGGTCGACCTGATGCTGCTCCGGATGGTGCGGCTGGCCATCGCCAACGGCCATGCGGATGCCTCGGCCAACGGCTACGTCTGCATGATCCAGCTGTTCGGCGCACGCCATGGCGACTTCGCCACGTCACACGCCTTCGGCGAGCTGGCCCTGCACCTGGTGAACGAGCGCGGCTTGAGCCGCTACCAGGCCCGGGTCTATCACACGTACGCCACCTTCGTCGTCCCGTGGACGGCCGCGGCGCGCAGCGCACGGCCGCATTTCGACCGGGCCTTCGACGTCGCCACGCGCGTCGGCGACCACACGTTCGCGTTGTACTGCGGTCGCAACCGGGCGACCGGCATGCTGTTCGCCGGGGAATTCCTCGCCGACGTGCGCCAGAGCGTGGAACCCGCGCTGGCCCGGGCGCGCGACGCGGGCTTCCAGCTCGTCGTCGATGCGCTGCTGGCGCAGCGGACGCTGCTGGACGAGCTGCAGGCCGTCGACCGCGATGACGGCGGTCATGGCGGTCATGGCGGTATGGGCCGCGCGGCGATGGACGAGACGATGGCCGAGCCGGTCGAGTCGGCGACGCCCACGCTGGTCGACCTCGCCTACTGGGTGTACCGGTTGCAGGTGGGCGTGCTGTTCGGCGACGCGGCGATGGCGCGCAGGGCGCGCCTGCGCGCCGAGGCCTGCCAGGACGCCGCACGCGGCTTTGCCGAGTACGGCGACCTGCCGTTCTATGGCGCGCTGGCGCTGCTCGCGAGCGGCAGCGAGCAGGAGCCTGAAGACGCGCAGGCGCTGGATCGTCATATGGGGGCCCTGGCAGGATGGTCGACCCACTGCCCGGAGAATTTCGGCGCACGCTGGGCGCTGGTCCGAGCGGAGCTTGCGCGCCGTGAGCGCCGCGCCGCCGAGGCCGCCGAGTTCTACGCCGACGCGGTGTCACAAGCTCGACGCCAACAGCTCACGCAGGTCGAGGCGCTGGCGGCGGAACTCGCCGCGGAGTTCCATCTGGCGCAGGGCCGCGACATCGAGGGACGCGCCTATCTGCGACATGCGCTCGCCGCCTGGCAGCGCTGGGGAGCGACGGCCAAGGAGCGCGAGCTCCAGGCGCGCCACGCCGGGCTGCTGGAGCCGGAAGCCTCGAGTTTCCCGACCACCCGGCTGCACACCCTCGACGTCCAGGCCGTGCTGCGGATCAGCCATGCGCTGGGAGGTGAACTGGTGCCCGAGCGCGTGGTCGAAACGACCATGCACACCGCGCTCGAAAGCGCCGGGGCGGAGTACGGCGCGCTGGCGCTCCTGCGGGGCGACCACTGGCTGGTGCGCGCCACCGCGCGCGTGCAGGCCGGCGTCATCGTGGTCGCGCAGAAGCCGGCGCCGCTGTCGAGCGAAGTGCTGCCCGTGTCGGTGTTGCACGCTGTCGCCCGCGCGCAGCAGGCGACGCAGCTCGACGACGCGCGCGATTCGCAGGCGTTGGCCCAGGACGACTACGTGAAGCGTCTTAGCCCCCGTTCGCTGCTGTGCGTGCCGATGATGCGCCGCGGCCAGCTGATCGGTGTGCTCTACCTGGAGAACAACCTGGCCCCGCGCGTGTTCACGGCGGCCAAGGCGGAATTGCTGGAGGTGATCGCGTCACAGGCCGCATTCGCGCTGGAGAACACCCGGCTCTACGAGGAGGCGGTCGACCAGAGCCTGCAGCGAGCCGCGGCCGAGGAGCGCCTGCGCGCCGCGCTCACGGAGCTGGAGCGGGCCACCCGGCTGAAGGCGATGGGCGAGCTGGTGGCCTCCATCGTGCACGAGATCGGCCAGCCGCTGAGCGCGATCGACACCTCGGCGAGCGCCGCCGGCCGCTGGCTGGATCGCGCCCAGCCGGAGGTGGGCGAAGCGTTGGCGATGGTCCGTCACGTCGGGCTGAGCGCCCGGCGGGCCAAGAGCATCATCCAGGGTCTGCGGGCGATGACGCGCAAAGTGGAGCCGCGCTTGGCCGAGGTCGACCTCGGCGACGCGCTGCGCGAATGCGCCACCCTGGTGAGCGGCTCGCTCGCCGAACTGGGCGTCGCGCTCGACCTGGCCGACACCGGGGCGTCGACGCGGGTGATGGGCGACCGCGTCCAGCTTCAGCAGGTGGCGATCAACCTGTTGATGAACGGCGCGGAGGCCATGCTCGACGCGCCCGCCGACCGGCGCCGGCTGTCACTGTCCTGGGGCGCCGACGGTGCCGGACGGGTGCACGTCGTGGTCGAGGACCGGGGCGACGGCATCTCGCCCGATGCGCTGGGCCAGATCCTGGAACCGTTCTTCACCACCAAGGCCACCGGCATGGGCATGGGACTGGCGATCTGCAAGTCCATCGTCGGCGCCCATGGCGGGACGCTGGCCTTTTCGCCGGCGCTTCCGCACGGCACGCGGGTGGTGCTCGATCTTCCGGTGGCCGATGCCGATGCCGATGCCGATGCCTGCAGGCCCGACGACGGCCCGACGGCCTCACGGGTTCCTGACGCGACGCCTGCCTCGGTCCGGGTGGACGCGCCTGCCGGGCCGATACCCGCTTGATGCGGCCCGCTTGGCGGCCCGCCTGGCGGCCGTCGACGCGGCAGCCGTCGCAACCGTCGGCATGCCGCGCGCCGGCCGGAAGGACAGGTCCGACGGTCCGGCCGTACGAGGACGGGGCCGCCGGCGTTTGACGCCGCACAAACCGTCGTAGGGGTCCTGCCATCCCTGGGTCCGATTGGTCGACGCACGTTGCCCTGGTCCCATGCACACATCGCGGATCGAGGCCGATGGACCACGCACCGCGATCCGCCTCCCGGCGGTGGGCATCGCGTCTGGCGTCGCCCGCGTCGCCGGGGGCCCCTGATGCATGGAGCTTCACATGATGAACCGCACGTTCCCGTTCCCTCCGTCTTCCGTCGCACGGAGCACCGTCCCGCAACGGCTGCTGCTCGCCGTCACGCTGGGTGGCGCCCTCCTGGCCGGACTGATGTCCGTCGCGCTGGCCGCGGAGCCGCCTTCCGCCGGCATGGGCCCGCTGAGCCGCGCCCAGGTGCTGCAGGACCTGAAGGCCTACCAGGACTCCGGCCTGGCCGCCCTGGAGCACGACGATTCCCAGTCGCAGATCGGCACCGAGGCCTGGCGGCAGGCGCGCCGGCGCTACCTCGCGTTGACGCACATGGCGGGCGTCGCCGCCAAGCCGCTGACGCGCCAGGAGGTGCTTGCGGACCTGCGCCTCTATGAGTCGTCCGGCCTGGCGGCGGCGGAGCGGCGCGACGGCGAGCAATCCAACGTCTCCGAAGCGCTGCTGCAGGCACAGGCGCGTTACGACGAGCTCAGCATGATGGACGGCATGAACGACAAGCCGCTCAGTCGTGCGGAGGTGCTCGCGGATCTGCAGATCTACCGCGAATCCGGTCTGGCCGCGTTCGACCGCAGCGAGGGCGACTTCTCGCGCAGTTCGCCCGATTACGTCGCGGCACGGGCACGCTACGAGACGCTCAAGCACGGCGATCGCTACCAGACGCTGGTCACGGCGCTGCGCACGCGCGCTGGCGAGCCGGGCTGAGACCGACGACCCCGGTGCCGGGCGCGGCCACCGCCCGGCACCGCGCCGACGTTCCGGCATGACCGCCCGACATGGAGCTTCCCATGACCTTCCTGCTGCTTGCTTTCGCTGCCGGCGCCTTGGCGCTGTTGAGCCCCTGCATCCTCCCGGTACTGCCGTTCGTGCTGACCGGCTCCGGACGACCGCTCCGCCGCGGCGCGTTGCCGTTGCTGCTCGGCATGGCCGGCAGCTTCGCGGTGTTCGCGTCGTTGACGGCCCTCGGCGGCGGCTGGGTGCTGCGATCGAGCATGCTGGCGCGGGCGTTCGCGCTGGTCTGGCTGGCCGTGGTCGGGATGAGCTTGCTGTTTCCGGGCCTGGCAGAACGTCTGGCCGCGCCGCTCACGCGCTGGTCGGGTCGGCTGCTCGCCAGGAAGGCGGGACCGCCGGGCCCGGGCGGAGACGGCAGCGGATGGTCACTCGCGGTCACGGGGATGGCGACAGGCCTGCTGTGGGCGCCCTGCGCCGGTCCCGTGCTGGGTCTGGTGCTGGCGGGTGCCGTGGCCGGCGCGCCGCCGCTGACCACCCTGCTGCGGCTGCTCGCCTTCGGCGCCGGCGCCGCCTGCGTGATGGCGCTGGTGATCGGCGCTGGCCGGCGGCTGGCATCCGCCGCGCGGCGGACGGCCCGGTACGTCGCCGCGCTGAGGCGAGTGATTGGCGCCCTGGTCCTGCTGTCGGTCGCCGCGGTGGCATCGGGCGGGTGGGAACAGGCCCTGTGGCGCTTGCCGTCCCTCGCGACCCAGACGGCGGAGCAGCGTCTGCTCGACGGTTGGAGCCGCGCGCGTTCCGTGGATCCGACCGGGTCGCGGTCGGCGGGGGACCTCCTGCTCGAGGACACGCTGGACGACGACGGACCGCGAGTCGGCGCGGTGCCCGTGGCTTGGTGGCGCCAGGCGCCCGATGCCACGACGACCCCTGATGCCGCCGACCTCCCCGACGAAGGACGGTTCCCCGGCTTCCCGGGCACCACCGGCTGGATCTCCGGGGGACCGCTCAACGCGCAAGCCCTGCGCGGCAAGGTGGTCGTCGTCAATTTCTGGACCTACTCCTGCATCAACTGTCTGCGCACGCTGCCGCACATGCGTGCCTGGGCCCGCCAGTACGCGTCGCAGGGCCTGGTGGCGGTGGGCATCCACACGCCGGAATTCGCTTTCGAAAAGGACAGCGCCAACGTGGCCGCCGCGGTGCGGCGCCTGCAGATCGACTATCCGGTCGCGCAGGACGACGCCTATGACGTCTGGCGTGCGTTCGGCAACAGCTACTGGCCCGCGATCTATGTCATCGATGCGAAAGGCCGCATCCGGCACCACCAGTTCGGCGAAGGGGGAGAGGCCCACACCGAGCAGGTCATCCGGGCGCTGCTGGCCGAGAGCGGCGCGGCGCCTGCCGCATCGGATGCCGTGGCCGACATGGGCGGTGTCGGGGCCTCGGCGGACCTGGCGACCTTGCGTTCACCGGAGTCCTACATCGGCTACGCGCAGGCCACTGCCCTGGCCTCGCCGGGCGGCGCCGTCCGTGACCGCCCCTCGCGCTACCGCGTCGGCGACCTGGCACTGAACGATTGGGGACTGTCCGGCACCTGGACCGTCGGCCCCGAGTACGCCACCCTCGCGGCAGCCGATGGTGCGATCGCCATGCGCTTTCACGCGCGGGACCTCCACCTGGTGCTGGGCGTGCCGACCGGCGGCGCACCGATCAGATTCGTGCTGACCATCGACGGCGCGCCGCCCGGGGAAGCCCACGGCCTGGACGTCGACGCCCAAGGTCGCGGCGTGGTCACGTCCAGCCGGCTCTACCAGCTGGTCCGCCAGCCGCAGGTGTTGCGCGACCGCCGCGTCGAGATCCGTTTCCTGGATCCCGGCGTGCGGGCCTACGCGTTCACGTTCGGCTGAGCCCCGGAACGCCATGCCAACATCCTTTCGTATAGGAGACATCGGCAGGCCGGCTCTGCTACCGTTCGCGCCTGATGCGATCCCGATAGCCACCATGCAGCCCGTGTTCTCCCCGTCCGCCCGATCGGTCTCCCCGCCGGAGGCCGGGTCGCGGACCGATCCGCCCCGCACCGTCTACGTGGTGGATGACGAGGCGCTCATCCGCACGGCGCTGGCCGGCCTGCTGCGCTCGATGGACCTGCAGGTGCGCGACTTCCCGTCGACCGAGGCCTTTCTCGCGGCACCCAAGCCGGCCGGGCCGTCCTGCCTCGTGCTCGATGTGCGCCTGCGTGGCGAGAGCGGTCTGGCGTTCCAGCAATCGCTGTCCGGACACGGGTTGGGCCATCTGCCGGTCATCATGATGACCGGCCACGGAGACGTGCCGATGACTGTCCGCGCCATGAAGGCCGGCGCGCGCGACTTCATCGAAAAACCGTTCCGCGACCAGGACATGATCGACGCGGTCGTCGCGGCCCTGGAGGCCGACGCCCGCCGGCTGGCGCTGGACCAGTCGCTGGAGGGGCTGCGCGACTGCTGGACCAGCCTGACCGCCCGCGAACGCGAGGTGCTGGGCCTGGTCGCCACCGGGCTCATGAACAAGCAGATCGCGGACCGCATGGGCATCGCCGAGATCACGGCCAAGATCCATCGGGGCCAGGCGATGCGCAAGATGCAGTCCAGGTCGGTCGCGGACCTGGTGCGCAAGATGCAGTCGCTGGGCCTGCTGGACACGGCCGTCTGAGCGCGCGCATGCTGGTCCACCCGGCCCCGATCCCGTCCCCGGCGCTGATCGTCATCGTCGACGACGACCCGTTCGTCCGCACGGCCACGAGCAGCCTCGTGCGCGCCTTCGGCTGGCAGGCGCGCGCCTTCGCGTCCGCGTCCGAATTCTTCGCCGCGGATGTCGCGTGCCGGATGGACTGCCTGGTCTGCGACATCCACATGGATCAACTCGACGGCATCGGCCTGCTCGCGCGGTTGCAGGACGACGGCTGCCGCGTGCCCACGGTGTTCATCACGGCGCTGACCTCGGAATCCGTCCGGCGCCGCGCGCTCCACCAGGGCGCGCTGTGCGTCATCGACAAGCCGATCGACGCCGCGGAGCTGGAAGACTGGGTGCGACGCGCGCTCGAGGAAACGGCCCGCGAGGGTTGAACGCCGGCGTGGCCGCCGCCGCCGTGTTTCCGTTCAGGAGGCGGGCAGCCGGTCGGTCCCGGTCCGCGGCCGTGCACCCGCCGCCGTGCGCGTCAGCCGGCTCGACGTGAGCATCACGGCCGTATTGAGGACCAGTCCGACGAAGCCCGGATGCAGCTCCTGCAGCCAGGACGGCGCCCAAGGCAGCAACTCGCGCAGGGCCACGCCGCCGATGGCGGTGGCGCAGACGAAGCCGACGCCGGCGACGATGCCGGCCATGGCGCCCACGTGATTGCCCGCCGAAGGCGCGATCAGCGCGGTGAGCAGGGCCGGCACGAGTTGAGCCACGACGGCGAAACCGATCAGCAGCAGCACCACGATGCTCGCGCCGCCGTTCAGCGTCAGCGCCACGGTCACGGCCATCAGCAGCGGCACCGCGAGGCGGGACACGCGCATCAGGTGCGCGTCCGAGCTGCCGGGCCGCAGCGGCCGGTAGAGGTTGCGCGCCAGCAGCGTCGAGGCGGAGACCAGCATGATCGAGCCCGGCACGAGGGCCGTCAGCATGCCCGCCGCCCCGATCACGCCGACGAACCAGGGGTCGAAGGCGCGGATGGACAGCGCGAGCAGCGCGAGATCGATCTGTCCGCCACTCAATCCGGGCACGTTCAGGACAGCGGCATAACCCGCGAACATCGAGAACAGCATCACCAGCGCGTAGAGCGGCATCACCGCCGCGTTGCGGCGGAAGATGCGCGGCGACTTCGCGGTGAAGACGGCGCTGAACGCGTGCGGCCACAGGTACATGCCGATCGCGGACATGGCCACCGTGGAGGCGAACCAGACGGCGTTGCGACCCGTGTCGGGCAGGGCGAGGAAACCGGGCCGCACCGTCTCGATGCGCTCGAACATGGCCCCCAGTCCGCCGTGGAAATGCGCCGGCAGGTACAGCCCGAGGAAGACGCAGACCGCGAGCACCAGCGCGTCCTTGACCACGGCCGTGACCGCCGATCCGTGCATGCCGGACAGCATCACGTAGGCGGTCATCGCGACCGCCCCCGTCATGATGGCCATCGCGGGCGAGAGCGCGCCGTAGGACGTGACCTGCACGATCAGGCCCAGCCCCTTCATCTGCACGACCAGATAGGGCACCAGCGCCAGCAGGGCCACTGCGGACACGAGCAGCCCCAGCGCCGGACTGCCGTAGGCCGCGGCGAACACCTCGGGCTGCGTCATCGCGCCGTGCCGCCGCGCCAGCCGCCAGATCGGGGGCAGCAGCCAGTACGACATCACGAAGGCGAGACAGGTGTAGACCAGCACGTACAGCGCCGCGCCGCCGTGTCCGTAGGCGAAGCCGCTGGCGCCGAGGAAGGTGAACGTGGTGTAGAGCTCGCCCGCCATCAGGACGAAGACCAGCACGGTGGAGAAGCCGCGTCCTCCGACGCTCCATTGCGCCAGGTCCATGCGCACCCCGCGTCGCGCCCACAGGCCGGCGCACAGGGCCAGGACGAGCGTGAGCAGGATGACGGACAGCGCGACGTTCATTCGTCCTCCTCCTGCGATCCGCGGTTGGCGGGATCGAGCCGGTACACGCAGGCCATCACCAGCGCGCTGAGCAGCACGCCGCCGATGATCCAGGCCATGAAGAAGGGCAGGCCGAGCACGAAAGGCTTGACGCGGTTGGCGACCGCCAGACCGAGTGCCGCGTGGAGAAAGGGCAGCAGGCCGAGGACATGGTGAAGTCGCATCGCGTCAGCCCCTGTCCGTGCCGGGTGGCGGCCGCGTTCCGGCTTCCGACATCGCGCGCAGCACGGCGTCCGGCGTGGCTGGCGCCTCGCGCACGCGGACACCCGTCGCGTGGTGGATGGCATTGAGGATCGCGGCCGCGGTCGGCACCAGCGCGGGCTCGCCGATCCCCTTGGCCCCATAGGGGCCCAGCGACGTGGGCGCCTCGATGAAGAGCGTCTCCACCTCCGGCACGTCCCGGACCGTCGGGATGAGGTAGTCGTGCAGGTTGTTCCCCGAGCCGGGCTCGTAGCGCTCCATCAGCGCCATGCCCACGCCTTGGGCGACCGCGCCTTCGACCTGGCCCTGCAGCAAGGTGGGATTCACCATGCGGCCCACGTCGTGCGCCGCCACGACGCGTTCGACCCGGACGCGTCCGGTGTCTAGATCCACGACGACCTCCGCCATCTGGGCCCCGAACGCGTAGGCCGCATAGGGCCGGCCCTGGCCGTCGTGATCGAGCGCGGTGGTGGGCGGGTCGAAGCGCTCCTCGCTCTTCAACGCATAGCCCTGCGCATCGACCGGCAGTTCGGCGAGCACGAGTCGCACGCCGGCGACCGTCACCCCGTCTTCGCCGAAATGCACCGGCGCCGCCTCGTCCGCGCCCGCCATGCGCCGGAGCTGGCCCAGCAGGGCGCGCCCGGCGAGGAATGCGGCCCGCCCGGTGACGAAGGTCTGGCGCGAGGCCGACGTGCGGCCGCAGTCCGGCGTCAGGTGGGTGTCGGCGCCGACGATGTGCAGCCGCGCCAGGGGAATGCCGAGCGCATCGGCGGCGATCTGGGGGATCACCGTGTTGGCGCCTTGGCCCGCATCCACGGCACCTTGGTGCAGCACCAGCGTGCCGTCGGGCCGCAGGCCGATGCGGACGGTCGACGGGTTCGGCAGCGCGGTGTTGCCGCAGCCGTAGAAGAACGCGGCGAGGCCCACGCCCCGCCTTTCCCGCGGCCCGGCGTCACCGGCACGCGCATGCGCGGCCCGCCAATGGGGTCGCAGGGCCTCCAGGCAGGCGACCAGTCCCACGCTGTCGTCCAGCACCTGCCCGGTCGGCAAGGTGTCGCCGGGACGCAGCGCATTGCGCAGCCGGAACTCCAGCGGGTCCCAACCGCCGCGCACGGCCAGCTCGTCGATGAGCTGTTCCTGCGACATGGTGGTCTGCGGCACGCCGAATCCCCGGAAGGCGCCGGCGGGCGTGACATGGGTGTGGCGCGCGCGGGCCCGGGCGCGGTAGTGGGGGATGCGATACGGCCCGCCGGCATGGACGGGCACGCGATTGGCCACGGCCGTGCCCCACGACGCGTAGGCGCCGGTGTTGTAGTCGCCCTCGAAGGTCACCGCCAGCAACTGGCCCTGCGCGTCGGCGGCCATGCTGGACGCGATGCGCGCGGGATGTCGCTTGGTCGAGGTGGCCATCGATTCCTCCCGCGTGTACACGAGCGCCACCGGCCGGTCCATGTGCCAGGCGGCGATGGCCAGCAGCGGCTGCACCGTCATGTCCAGCTTCCCGCCGAAGCCGCCGCCGACCGCCGTCGGCACGATGCGCACCCGGTCCGGCGCGATGCCCAGGATGCGGGCCAGCTCTTCGCGATGCGGATGCGGCGCCTGTGTCGACGAGTGGATCTCGACCCCGTCTTCCGTGCGGCGCGCCCATCCGGCTTCAGGTTCCAGATAGGCGTGCTCGACGAAGCTGGATTCGAAGCGGGCCTCCACGACGAGCGCCGCGTCGCGCAGCGCCGTCGCCGCGTCGCCGCGTTGCACCGTGCCCTCGATGAGCAGGTTGCCCGGCCGATGCTCATGGAGCAGCGGGCTGTCGGCGCGGGCCGCGATGTCCACGTCGGCAAGGGCGGGTCTCGGGGTCCAGGTGACGGGGAAGGCTGTCAGGTCCAGGGCCGCGAGGGCGTCCGCCTCGCCCACGATCAGGGCCACGGCCTCCAGGTGATGTCGCGCCTCGGCGACGGGCAGCACCGGTTGGTCGGCATAGGGCGCGGCCACGCCGTGCACGTTCCGGCCCGGCACGTCGGCATGGGTAAGCACGCGCAGCACGCCGGGATGGGCCTGGACGAAGGCCTGCAGATCGCCGAAGGCGAAGCCGGCGCGCGGATGCGGGCAGCGCACGGCGCGCAGGTGGAGGCTGCCGGCCGGAATGCCGTCGGCGCCGAAGCGATCCGTCCCCGTCACCTTGGCGTTGCCGTCCAGCCGCGTCAACGGACGGCCGACCGCGCGGCCGTCGTCCGGCAGGGTGAGTGGACGCGGCGGGGCGTCGGTGGCGACGTCCAGCACCGCGTCGACGATCTTGCGATAGCCGGTGCAGCGGCACAGCACGCCCTCCAGCGCCGCCTCGGCATCGGATCGGTCACGCACGCGTCCGGCGTCGATCGCCGCGCAGGCCGACGTCAACATGCCGGGGATGCAGAAGCCGCATTGCACGGCCTGGTGGGCCAGCAGGGACTGCTGCAGACGCCGACCGCAGGCACTGCCCGCGGCAAGCCCTTCCACGGTGAGCACCCGACGGGCGCGCAACCGGGCCACGGGCGTGATGCAGGCGTAGCGCGGTTCGCCGTCGACGACGATCGTGCAACTGCCGCAATCGCCCTGGCCGCAGCCGACTTTCGTGCCGGTCAGTCCCAGGTGCTCGCGCAGGAAGTGGGTGGCCGGCCGCGAGAGGTCCCCGGGCAGCGGATGCCGCTCGCCGTTGACCTCGACCCACTCGGGCATGGCGTCAGCGGCGGCTGTCATCGGGTGCCTCACAACGCGCGCACGCGCGCGCCACCGCCACGCGGGCCCAGTGGTGTCGCAGCGCCGCCGAACCGCGACGGTCATCGATCGGCGACAGCTCCGGCATCGGCGTCTCGGCGATCAGGCGCTCGAGCGCCTCCCGGGGCGCGCCCTCCAGCCGGGATTCCAGCGCGCGCAGGCGCACGGCGACCTCGGACGCCCCGGCCACGGCGATGGCGGCCTGCGCGAGCGTCCGGTCATCGCGCCAGCGCAGGCGCACGGCAGCGGCGACCACCGCGATGGCCGAGGCCTCGCGCCGCGCGAGCTTCACGAAGGCGGTCCGCTCGTCGGGGCGCTGAGACTCGACCAGGACCGCGACGAGCAGTTCCTCCGGCAGCAGGGCCGTGCGCCGCCGGCCGAGCACGAACTCGGACAGCGGCAACTGGCGCTCGCCATGCCGGCCCCGCAGCGTGACGCGGGCATCGAGCACCAGCAATGCCGGAATGCCGTCGGCGGCGGGCGACGCATGACACAGGTTGCCCCCCAGGCTGCCCTGCAGCCGGATCTGCCGCGATCCGATGGTTCGCGCAGCCTCGCGCAACACTGCGGGCAACTGCTCGCACGCGTCGATCCGGTCCCAGGTGACGGCGGCGCCGATCCGCAGCGTCGATCCGTGCGTCGCGATGCCCTGCAGGGCGTCGACCGCGCTCACGTCCAGCCACGCGACGCCGGTGGGTGGTCCGGCGGAATCGGCGTACGCGTCGGTGGCACCGCAGACGATGCGATGCGGTCCGCGTTCCAGCGCGGCCAGTGCGTCGTCCAGGGAATGCGCGCAGAGGTAGTTCATCGGGCGAGGCCGCGGGGGGCGTATCGACGGCAATCCTACAGGCCGGGGGGCGGGCGCCCTAGGCGGCCTGTGCGCGGACCACGCGCAGGACACTGTCGACGACGAAATCGGCCCACTCATCGACCGCGCCGGGACGTTCCAGCGATTCGCCCAGGAACGCGGAAATGGTGAAGCGGTTGGAGGTGAAGAAATAGGCGGTGGAGACGATCAGGAGGTAGACGTCGCGCGGCCTCAACCCGGGCCGGAAGCTCCCCTGGGCCACCCCCCGCTCCAGGATCTCCGCGATCAGGTCGAGCGCATTGGACGAGAACTGCGTCGCCTTCTCCGACTTCGCCACGTGCCGGCCCTTGTGAAGGTTTTCGGTGTTGAGCAGGGTGACGAACTCCGGATGCCGCCGGTAGTAGGCCACCTTGAACCGGATCAGCGCCGTGAGCGCCTCCACCGCGTCGGGCAGGACAGGGGCGGCCTTGGCCTCCGCTTCATCCATGCGCTGATAGATGCCTTCCAGCACGGCGATGAACAGCCCCTCCTTGCTGCCGAAGTAGTAATAGATCATCCGGTCGTGCGACTTCGCGAGGCTGGAGATCTTCTCGACGCTGCCGCCGTCATAGCCGTAACGCGCGAATATCCGCGTCGCCGCCTTGAGGATGCTGTCGCGCGTCGCCTGGGCCGACGCCTCCCGCACGCCGGTGCCGCGGACCGTCTTCGTCTTGCTGGTGAGTGCCATGGGATCTGATGTAGCAGTTACTACACGAAGGACGACATCATAAGGGTCGGCGGTGGGGGCGGGTCCGCACGCGTGCATCGGGAGATGCCCGGCGGCGGCGGATCAAACGAAGGTATGGGTCCGGGGGGCCGCTCGTTCAATACCCGCGACGCCGGGCCGCTGCTCTGATAGCCACCGAGGCGCTGGAGACCCGGTTTCCGCGCCGATCCCCCACTCACGCAGAGGCTCTCATGACCCGCTTCATCCTCCGTCCGCTCGCCGCCTTCGCACTGATCGCCGCCGCGATCGCCGCGCCCGCCTTCGCCACCGACGCCATGTCGTCGGGCAAGCCCACCATCGTGCTGGTGCACGGCGCCTTCGCCGATGCCTCGAGCTGGAACGGCGTGGCCGCCGAATTGCGCGACAAGGGCTACCCCGTGGTGGCCGTCGCCAATCCGTTGCGCTCGGTGTCCGGCGACGCGCGCTACACCGCCAGCCTGATCGACCGCATCCCCGGCCCGATGGTGCTGGTGGGCCATTCCTACGGTGGCTCCGTCATCAGTGTTGCCGCCGAGGGCCAGGCGCGCGTCAAGGCCCTGGTCTACGTGTCCGCGTTCGCGCCGGAACGAGGCGAATCGGTGGCCGAGCTCGCGGGCAAATTCCCTGGCAGCACGCTCGGCGATTCGCTCGCGACCCCGGTGCCGCTGCCCGAGGGCGGCAACGATCTCTACATCGACCAGCAGAAGTTTGCCGCCCAGTTCGCGGCCGACGTGAAGCCGGCGCTGGCACGCCTGATGGCGATCGGACAGCGGCCGGTGGCCGAGGGGGCCCTCTCCGAGCGCAGCCAGGGCACCGCCTGGAAGGCGCTGCCGGTGTATTTCCTCTATGGCGCCAAGGACAGGAACATCCCGCCCGCGGCGATGGCCTGGATGGCCGAACGCGCCCATGCGCGCAGCACGGTCGTCATCCCCGGCGCCTCCCACGTCCCGCAGGTCAGCCATCCGCATGAGGTCGCGGTGTTGATCGACACCGCCGCCCGCGCGGCCCGATGAACCCCTTCAAGGAGATTGCCATGTCCAAAGACACCTCGCGTCGCGACTTCCTCGCCCAGGCCACGGTGGCCGGCGCCGGCCTGGCGTTGTCCGGGTTCTCCGGCATGTTGTCCGCCGCGCCCGCTCCTGCGTCGGCGCACACGGGCTTCGGCCCGTTGCGCCAGATCGACGCCGGCGCGCTGAATGTCGGCTACGTGGATATCGGCCCGCGCGACGGCCAACCGGTCCTGCTGTTCCACGGCTGGCCCTATGACATCCACTGCTACGAGGAAGTGGCCCCGTTGCTGGCGGCCAAGGGCCTGCGTGTGATCGTGCCCCACCTGCGCGGCTACGGCACCACGCGCTTCCTGTCGGACGCCACCCTGCGCAGCGGGCAGCAGACGGCGCTGGCCGCCGACGCGATCGCATTGATGGATGCGCTGGGCATCCGCAAGGCCATCGTGGCGGGCTGCGACTGGGGCGCGCGCAATGCCTGCGTGATGGCCGCGCTGTGGCCGGAGCGGTGCCAGGCGCTGGTGTCCGTGAGCGGTTTCCTGGTGCTCGACCGCGCCACGGCACTGACGCCGCTGGCGCCGACCGACGAACTCACCTGGTGGTACCAGTACTACTTCGCCACGGAGCGTGGCCGCATCGGCTACCAGACCAACCTCAAGGCGTTTGCTCGGCTGATCTGGCGTCAGGCCTCGCCGCAATGGCGCTTCGACGACGCCACGTTCGAGCGCTGCGCGCAAAGCCTCGTGAACCCCGATCAGGTGGCGCTGGTGGTCCACAACTATCGCTGGCGTATCGGTGCCGCGGAAGGCGATCCGCAGTACGACGCGCTCGAGCGTCAGCTGTCCCAGGTCAAGACCGTGGCGCTGCCGGCCATCACGCTGGAAGGTGACGCCAACGGCGCGCCGCATCCGCCGCCGGCCGCCTATGCCTCGCGCTTCACCGGTCGGTATGAACACCGCAACCTCAGCGGCGGCATCGGCCACAACCTGCCCCAGGAAGCGCCCGCTGAATTCGCCCGCGCCGTCATCGACGTGAGTCGGTGGTGATGCGCCTTTCCAGCCTGTCGACGCACCGCGTGCGTCGCTCCACCCTCGACAACAAGGCCTCTTCATGACCCGCATCATCGACAACGTCCTCTACACCGCCGAAACCCGCACGACGGGCGGCCGCGAAGGCCGCGGCAGTTCCAGCGACGGCGCACTCGACGTGCGTCTCAGCACGCCCGGCGGCACGGGCACCGGCACCAATCCGGAGCAGCTCTTCGCCGTGGGCTATTCGGCCTGCTTCATGGGTGCGATGCGCCGGGTCAAGGCGACCCCGCCGATCCGTGTGCCCGACGACGCGTCGATCCAGGCGCACGTCTCGCTCGGCACGACCGCAGACGGCGGCTTCGCGCTGGCGGTGCAGCTTCATGTCGACCTGCCCGGGCTGGACGAAGCGCAGAAGTGGGCGCTCGTCGACGGCGCCCATCAGCTCTGCCCTTACTCGCATGCGACGCGGGGAAACATCGAGGTGGCGTTCAGCGTCGCGTGATCGCAGGCCCCTCGCTGCTCAACTGGCTCAGGAGTTGCTCCATGAATTCGAACCGTATTGCATCGCTGCTTGCCCTGGCGTCCATCGCCGTTTCATCGACGACATGGGCAGCCGAGGAGGCGGCTTCGAAGCCGGCTTCGCCCATCTATGGCGTGGTCGTGCCCGATGACTATCGCCAGTGGCCATTGGTCGGCGTGGCCACGGAGGATGCGCCGCTGGACGAGCTGCGGGCGGTGGTGGGCAATCGCATCGCGATCGACGCCTATCGCCTGGGCCAACTGCCCTTCCCCGACGGCGCCATGCTGGTCAAGCTGGCGTGGAAACGCCAACGGTCGACGGAGTTCCCTGCAGCGACGGTGCCCGGCCAACCCACTACGGTGCAGGTCATGGTCAAGGATTCGAAGCGTTATGCCGACAGCGGTGGATGGGGGTATGGGCGATTCGTCGACGGCCGACCCGTCGACAAGGCCCAGCATCAAACCTGCTTTGCCTGTCACAACGCCCTCGTGAAGGCGCGAGACGACGTGTTCACGAAGTTCGCGCCTTGAGGCCCACGCCCGGAGCGGGGACCGGCCGATGATCCATCCGTGCGGCTTGCTGCGGCCGGTGCCGACCCCTTGGCGGCACAAACAAAAAGCCCCTGACTCCTTGCGGATCAGGGGCTTTGCGCTTCGCGCGGTCCGACGCTCACACGTCGATATTCGCCGCCCTCAGCGCGTTCTGCTCGATGAACTCGCGGCGAGGTTCCACCTCGTCGCCCATCAGCATCGTGAACACGCGGTCGGCTTCGATCGCGTCCTCGATCTGCACGCGCAGCAGGCGGCGGACCGTCGGGTCCATCGTCGTTTCCCACAGCTGCGCGGGGTTCATCTCGCCCAGGCCCTTGTAGCGCTGGCGGCCGACGCTGGACTCGGCCTGCGTCATCAGCCACGCCATCGCGGCGCGGAAGTCCGCGACCTTGCTTTCCTTGGCCTTCTCGCCCTCACCCTTGCGGATCACCGCTTCCTCGCCGACCAGACCCTTGAAGGTCGTGCCGGCCGCGGCCAGGATCTCGTAGTCCGCGCCGTGCACGAAGTCCGCCGTGATGATGCTCGAGCGCACGTTGCCGTGGTGACGGCGGCTGATGCGCAGGAACTGCTTGTCGGTGCGCGGATCCGTCTCCGCATTCACCACCGCGTCGTGCAGCGTCGTCTGCAGCGCCGTCGCGGCGATCTGCGCCGCTTCCGGCGTGTCCAGGCTGATCGACAGGCCCGACGCCAGCAGGTGCAGCGCCTCGCCGTCCATCCAGGCCGACAGGCGCTCGATCACGTTCTGAGCCGCCACGTACTGGCGCGCCATCGTCTCGAGCTGCTCGCCCTTGAGCACCGGGCCCGCGCCCACGCCAGCCGTGTGCAGCTCGGCGTCGTTCAGCGCGACCTTCAGCAGGAAACCGTCCAGCTCGTGGCCGTCCTTCAGGTACTGCTCGTGCTTGCCGACCTTGACCTTGTACAGCGGCGGCTGCGCGATGTAGATGTGGCCGCGCTCCACCAGCTCCGGCATCTGCCGGTAGAAGAAGGTCAGCAGCAGCGTCCGGATGTGCGCACCGTCCACGTCCGCGTCGGTCATGATGATGATGCGGTGGTAGCGGAGCTTCTCGGGGTTGAAGTCGTCGCTGCCGGCGCCGCGGCCGATGCCGGTGCCCAGCGCGGTGATCAGCGTGATGATTTCATTGCTGGTCAGCAGCTTCTCGTAGCGCGCCTTCTCGACGTTCAGGATCTTGCCGCGCAGCGGCAGGATCGCCTGGAACTTGCGGTCGCGGCCCTGCTTCGCGGAGCCACCGGCGGAGTCGCCCTCCACGATGTAGATCTCGCACAGCGCCGGATCCTTTTCCTGGCAGTCCGCCAGCTTGCCCGGCAGGCCCATGCCGTCCAGCACGCCCTTGCGGCGCGTCATCTCGCGGGCCTTGCGTGCCGCTTCGCGCGCGCGGGCCGCTTCGACGATCTTGCCGCAGATGATCTTGGCGTCGACCGGGTTCTCCAGCAGCCAGTCCGTCAGCTTGCTCGCCACGACGTCTTCCACCGGACCGCGCACTTCGCTCGACACCAGCTTGTCCTTGGTCTGCGAGCTGAACTTCGGCTCCGGCACCTTGATGCTGATCACGCAGGCCAGGCCTTCGCGCATGTCGTCGCCGGTGACGTCGACCTTGGCCTTCTTGGCCAGCTCGTTGTCCTCGATGTACTTGTTGATCACCCGCGTCATCGCCGCGCGCAGACCCGTCAGGTGGGTGCCGCCGTCGCGCTGCGGGATGTTGTTGGTGAAGCAGAGGACGCTCTCGTTGAAGCCGTCGTTCCACTGCATCGAGACCTCGACACCGACGTTGGTGTTCTGGTCCGACAGCTTGTCGCCCTGCGCGTGGAAGATGTTCGGGTTCAGCGGCGTCTTGCCCTTGTTGATGAACTCGACGAAGCCGCGCACCCCGCCCGCGAAGGCGAAGTTGTCTTCCTTGTTGTTGCGCTCGTCGACCAGGCGGATCTTCACGCCGTTGTTCAGGAACGAGAGCTCGCGCAGGCGCTTGGCCAGGATGTCGTAATGGAACTCGGAGTTCTGCGTGAAGATCTCGGTGTCCGGCAGGAAGTGCACCTCGGTGCCGCGCTTGTCGGTCTCGCCGACGATCTTCATCGGGCTGGTCTCGACACCGTCGCGGACCTCGATCACGCGGTCCTGCGGGAAGCCCTTCTTGAACTCCAGCTGATGGACCTTGCCCTCGCGGCGCACGATCAGGCGCAGGGTCTTGGACAGCGCGTTCACGCAGGACACGCCCACGCCGTGCAGGCCGCCCGAGACCTTGTAGCTGTTCTGGTTGAACTTGCCGCCCGCGTGCAGCTCCGTCAGCGCGATCTCGGCCGCCGAGCGCTTGGGCTCGTGCTTGTCGTCCATCTTCACGCCGGTCGGGATGCCGCGGCCGTTGTCGATGACGGAGATCGAGTTGTCCGTGTGGATCGTGATGACGATGTCGTCGCAGTAGCCGGCCAGCGCCTCGTCGATCGAGTTGTCGACGACCTCGAACACCAGGTGATGCAGACCCGTGCCGTCCGAGGTGTCGCCGATGTACATGCCGGGGCGCTTGCGCACCGCCTCCAGACCTTCCAGGATCTGGATGCTGGACTCGCCGTACCCCGCGCCGTCGTTCTGCGGCACAGGCGTCGGGGTGTTCTCAGGAGTGCTGTTATCGGTCATCAGTGGGTACTCGAGGCCGCCGAGGCGGCCGCTGAAAAAAACTGTCTAGAACCCCCGCCTGGCGGGGGCAGGGGGTGCGCAACATGCCCGCTCCGCGGAGCGAAGGTTGCGCAGCAACCTTAGATCCTCATCGGCATGACGACGTACTTGAAGCCCGAATGCTCGGGGATGCTGAGCAAGGCGCTCGACGAGCTGTCGTTTAGGTCCACGCGCACCATGTCCTGCGACATGTTGGCCAGCACGTCCATCAGGTAGGTGACGTTGAAGCCGGTCTCGATCTGGTCGCCGCCGTAGTCGATCTCCAGCTCTTCCTTGGCCTCTTCCTGCTCGGCGTTGCTCGACGCGATCGACAGCAGGCCCGGGTCGAAGGACAGGCGCACCGCCTTGAACTTCTCGCTGGTCAGGATCGCCGCGCGCTGCAGCGCGGCCAGCAGCGGCTGGCGGCCGATCAGCACGTGGAAGCGGTGGTTCTTCGGGATGACGCGGTTGTAGTCGGGGAACTTGCCCTCGACCAGCTTGGTCACGAACTCCATGCCGCTGAAGCTGAACTTGGCCTGGTTGCCGGCGAAGCGCATCTCGATGGGCGCGCTCTCGTCGTCGCCCTTGCCGCCGTCCTTCAGCAGGCGCATCAACTCCAGCACCGTCTTGCGCGGCAGGATGACTTCCTGCTTGGGCATCTCGGTGTCGGTCTCGGCCTGCGCCAGCGCCAGGCGGTGGCCGTCGGTCGCGACCAGCGTCAGCATCTTGCCTTCGGCCACGAACAGGATGCCGTTCAGGTAGTAGCGGATGTCATGCACCGCCATCGCGAAGTGGACCTGGTTGATCAGGCCCTTCAGCGTCTTCTGCGGCACGCTGAACGCGGGGCCGAAGTCGGCCGCTTCCTGCACCAGCGGGAAGTCGTCCGCCGGCAGCGTCTGCAGCGTGAAGCGGCTCTTGCCGCCCTGCAGCGTCATCTTGCTCTGGTTGGACGTCAGGCTCACCGTCTGGTCCGACGGCATCGAGCGCAGGATGTCGATCAGCTTGCGCGCGCCGATGGTCGTGGAGAAGTCGCCGTCGTCGCCGTCGAACTCGACCGCGGTGCGGACCTGGATTTCCAGGTCGCTCGTGGTCAGCTCGACCTGCCGGCCCTGCTTGCGGACCAGCACGTTGGCCAGGATGGGCAGCGTGTGGCGCCGTTCCACGATGCCGGACACCGCCTGCAGCGCGGCAAGCACTTTGTCCTGGCTGTCTTTCAACACGATCATGTCAACCTCTCTCCACTGTTGGCTGTACGGGCGAACGCGGCATTTTCGCTGAAGGCGAAGGCGTTTTTTCTCAACCCTTCAGCGTTTGCTCCAGGACGTGCAACTGCTGGTTCAACTCGGTGTTCTTCTGGCGCTCTCCGCCAATCTTGCGGACCGCGTGCAGCACCGTGGTGTGGTCGCGGCCGCCGAACAGCTCGCCGATCTCTGGCAGGCTCTTCTGCGTCAGTTCCTTGGCCAGATACATCGCGATCTGGCGCGGGCGGGCGATGCTCGCCGGGCGCTTTTTCGAGTACATGTCCGCGACCTTGATCTTGTAGAAGTCGGCGACGGTCTTCTGGATGTTCTCGACCGAGATCTGCCGGTTCTGGATGGATAGCAGGTCCTTGAGGGCCTCGCGCGCCAACTGGATGTTGATTTCCTTGTGCGAGAAGCGGCTGTAGGCCAGCACCTTGCGCAGCGCGCCTTCCAGCTCGCGCACGTTGGCGCGCACGTTCTTCGCGATGAAGAAGGCCACGTCCTCCGGCATCGGCGCGTTCTCCGCGTCGGCCTTCTTGATCAGGATCGCGACGCGCATCTCCAGCTCGGGCGGCTCGATGGCCACCGTCAGGCCGGCGTCGAAGCGGCTGGTCAGGCGTTCGTCGATGTCCACCAAGCCCTTCGGGTAGGTGTCCGACGTCATGATGATGTGCGCCCGCTTGGCCAGCAGCGCCTCGAACGCGTTGAAGAACTCTTCCTGCGTCCGGTCCTTGCCGGCGAAGAACTGGACGTCGTCGATCAGCAGCAGGTCGAGCGAGTGGTACTTGGCCTTGAGCTCGTCGAAGGTCTTGCGCTGGTAGTTCTTGACCACGTCCGAGATGAACTGCTCGGCGTGCAGGTAAAGCACGCGGGCGTCGGGACGGTCCTTCAGGAGCGCATTGCCGACGGCGTGGATCAGGTGGGTCTTGCCCAGGCCGACACCGCCGTAGATGAACAGCGGGTTGTACATCTGGCCCGGCGCGCCGGCCACGTGCAACGCGGCGGTGCGGGCCATCTGGTTGGCGCGGCCCGGCACGAGCGTGTCGAAGGTCAGGCTCGTGTTGATGCGGTGGCGCGTGGCGCTGGGCGGGAGGTTGGCCGGGACGTTGGGCGCTGCGCCCTGGATCAGGCTGGCGGCGGTGGCCGGCGCGGCGGGCGCCGTGGCCACGGAGGCAGGGCGAGCTCCGGTGACTGGTTGGCCGGTCACGGGCTGGGGGGCGCCCGGACCGCCGCGCAGGCCGTGCTGCTGCAGCACCTGGCCCATCGTCATGCCGGACGGCGAGGTGCGGGGCAGCGGTGCGATCGCCTCGCGCGGCGCCAGCGACAACTCGAGGCGCGCGGGCTTTCCGGCGAGTTCGGTCAGGATGGCCTCGATCCGGCCGGCATACTGGCTGCGGATCCAGTCCAGCTTGAACCGGTTGGGGACGCGGAGCGACACCAGCACGGCCTCGTGGCCGTTCTCGTCCTGCTGGGCGACCTCCGCGGGGGGCAGCGGCCGGATCCAGGTATTGAATTGCTGTTCGGGCAGTTCGGCGGCCAGGCGTTCGCAACCGCGCTGCCACAGGGCCGCACCCGACAAGTCTGCGCTCATTGTGGAAAACTTATTCTTCGAGCGGCCCGATTGTACCGATCCGAGGCCGCGGAGTCTGGGTTATCCACAGATTTTTTCCCCCGGTCAAGTGCAGGTAATCCCCGTGGCGAGCTGCATCCGGATTGACCCTGACGCAAATCTTTGCTGTAATCGCGGGTTTTCCGGACGCCCGGACGTAGCTTCGTGGGCCTCCGCTTTCCGAGCGGCTTCCGACATCCCCCGATGTCCGTGCGCAGCGCAACAAGCCAACGGGCCGACACAGGCCCTCAGGGGCACGTGGCGCGAGGCGACGGGAAGTACCAAGTTTCCTAGAGGTTGAACATGAAACGCACTTATCAAGGCTCCAAGACCCGTCGCGCCCGTACCCACGGCTTCCTGGTCCGCATGAAGACGCGTGGCGGCAAGGCCGTCATCGCTGCTCGTCGCGCCAAGGGCCGCAAGCGCCTGGCCGTCTGAGCCCAACGCAAGACCAGACGCCAGACGACCTCGTCAGCACCGTGATCGGCCGCGTCGTACGATCGGCCGATTTCGAGCGCGTGCTGGGTACGCCCAGCCGCGCGCGCAGCGCGCACTTCGCCGTGCACCACCTGGCCGACAGCCCCTCGCTGCCCAAGCGCCGTCCATCCACAGGAACGGCTGACTTGTCCACAGGTGATGCACCGATTCATCCCCAAGCTGTGGATGAAACGCAAACCGCGATCGTGGCGCCCACCTCCGCAGTACCGGCTCCAGCCGCGCCCGACCGGGCTTGGCTGGGCTACGTCGTGCCCAAACGGCACGCGAAGCGCGCGGTCACGCGCACGCTGCTGAAGCGGCAGATCCGCGCGGTGTTCGGCGAGCTGCCGGAGCTGCCGCCTGGGCTGTGGGTGGTCCGGCTGCGCATGCCTTTCGATCGCAAGCAATTCCCCAGCGCGTCCTCGGACGCGCTGCGCGCCGTTGCGCGTGCGGAACTGCTGCAGCTGACCCGCAAGCTGGCGCGACCGCCGGCTCCTGCGCCGGCGAGCTGACCGGACCCCGGTTCGGAAAAACGACCATGGATCCCCGCCCCGGCCTGTCGACGCGTTTGCTGATGGGGCTGGTGCGCGGCTACCAGCTGCTGTTCAGCGCCTGGCTGCGTGCGGGTTGCCGCTACAGCCCGAGCTGCTCCAACTACGCGATGCAGGCCTTGCGTCAGCATGGCGCTGCCGCCGGCACCTATCTGGCGGCCGCACGGATCTTGCGTTGCAACCCTTTCTGTCTGGGCGGACACGATCCCGTGCCCGACAATCCGCCCCGCCTGTTCACCCGATTGCTGCGTCCGTCCGGATGCCGTCCGGGGGCAGCCTCTTCAACCGCCAATCCAAAAGCTTCCCATGACTGATATTCGCCGCACCATCTTGTGGGTGGTGTTCACGATGTCGCTGGTCCTTCTGTGGGACGGCTGGCAGCGGCACAACGGACAGCCGTCGCTGTTCCACCCGGCGCCGGCGAAGGTCGCCACCGCGCCGGCCGGCCCGGCATCGGCCGCTTCCGCCGCCGCACTGCCGGCTGCTGCGGGCGCGTCCGCCGCCGGCACGACCGCCGCGGCCCCGGCACCGATCAAGAACGAGCTGGTCACCTTCACGACCGACGTGGTCAAGGCGACCATCGACACCCGCGGCGGCAGCCTGGTGCGCGTCGAGCTGCTCAAGCACGCCGACGACACCAACCCGAGCGGCCACGTCGTCGTGCTGGACCCGGTCCGCAACTACAGCGCCCGTTCCGGCCTGCTGAACGTGCCCAACGCACCCAGCGACCAGACGGTGCTGACGCTGGTCGACGGCCCGCGCGAGCTGAAGGACGGCCAGGACACCCTGACCGTGAAACTGGAAGCCGACCAGGGCGGCGTGAAGCTGGTCAAGACCTACACCTTCAAGCGGGGCGACTACGCCATCGCGGTGAACCACGAGGTGACCAACACCGGCGCCGCCGCGGTGACGCCGCAGCTGTACCTGCAGCTGGTGCGTGACGGCCACATCGACCACACCGGCCCGTCCTTCGCGCCGACCTCGTTCTCGGGTCCCGCGATCTACACGGACAAGGCGAAGTACCACAAGCTGGCCTTCGACGACCTGAAGAAGAACAAGGCCGAGTACGAGAAGAACGCCGAAGACGGCTGGGTCGCGATGGTCCAGCATTACTTCGTCAGCGCCTGGATCCGCAACGAAGCGGGTCCGCGTGAGTTCAACGTCCGAGCGCTCAACGAGAACCTGTACACCGCCGGCATGGTGATGAACTTCGCCACGGTCGCGCCGGGCGCCTCGGCCAAGCTGGACGACGTGCTCTACGTCGGTCCGCAGGAAGAGAAGAAGCTGGAAGTCCTGGCCCCCGGGCTGGAGCTGGTGAAGGACTACGGCATCTTCAAGATCCTGTCCAAGCCGCTGTTCTGGCTGCTGGACGTGCTGCACTCGCTGCTGGGCAACTGGGGCTGGGCGATCATCCTGCTGGTCGTGATGCTGAAGGCCGCGTTCTACGGCCTGAACGCCAGCGCGTACCGCAGCATGGCCAAGATGAAGGCGGTGAACCCGCGCATCCAGGAAATGCGCGAGCGCATGAAGGACAAGCCGCAACAGATGCAGCAGGAGATGATGCGCATCTACAAGGAAGAGAAGATCAATCCGCTGGGCAGCTGCCTGCCGATCTTCCTGCAGATGCCGTTCTTCATCGCGCTGTACTGGGTGCTGCTGTCGAGCGTCGAGATGCGCGGCGCCCCGTGGGTGATGTGGATCCACGACCTGTCCAAGCCGGACAGCCTGTTCGGTCACCTGTTCGGCGCGCCGATCGGTCCGCTGCCGCTGCTGATGACGGCCTCCAGCCTGCTGCAGGTGTGGCTGAACCCGCAACCGGCCGACCCGGTGCAGGCCAAGATGATGTGGATCATGCCGCTGGCCTTCAGCGTCATGTTCTTCTTCTTCCCCTCGGGTCTGGTGCTGTACTGGCTGGTGAACAACATCCTGTCGATCGCCCAACAATGGATGATCAACAAGCAGATCGGCGGAGCCTCGGCGAAGAAGTGATGACGGTCTGCGGGATGTGGTAATTCCGCACGCTCGCCGAAGGAGCCCCCGCACCCCGGGGGCTTTTTTTCGCCTGCGCCGGAGGCTTAAATCGAGGCATGCGGGGATCGCTTCTCCGACCGCTGCCGGGTCACCGGCACGGGCGGGGACCGGAGGCCCAAGACGCGGGTTCATGAGAGCCTGCGACGACGCCTTCCCCGCGCCATCTTCGACGTTGCGGAGTCGTGCGGACGGCTCCGCAACGTCCTGCGCGCCACACATCAAGAGCGGCGGCCCGAACGGGCCAGCCGCCCCCTCCAAGGAGCCCGAGTTGAACGCCGACACCATCAGCCCACCGCAGGTGCGCGCGCAGGAGCGTGCGCGCGAGGAGGCGTCGTCCGGCGCCTTCGAGTCCAATGGCTACCGGCCCAGCGTGGCCGTGCTGCTGCCCTGCTACAACGAGGGGCTCTCGATCCGGCGCGTGGTGGAAGACTTCCGCCGTCATCTGCCCGAGGCGACGATCTTCGTCTACGACAACCGCTCGACCGACAACACCGCCTCGGAGGCGCGCGCCGCCGGCGCCGTGGTGCGCCACGAGCCGTGGCCGGGCAAGGGCAACGTGGTGCGGCGCATGTTCGCGGACATCGACACCGACATCTACGTGATGGCCGACGGCGACGGCACCTACGACGCGGCGATGTCGCCGATGCTGGTGCAGCGCATGATCGACGGCCACCTGGACATGGTGGTCGGGACGCGCCGCGGCGTCTACGACAACGCCCACCGGGCGGGTCACGGCTTCGGCAACCGGCTGTTCAACGGGGTGTACCAGACGCTGTTCGGGCGGCTGTTCACCGACATCTTCTCGGGCTACCGCGTGTTCTCGCGTCGTTACGTGAAGAGCTTCCCGGCGGTCGCCGCCGGTTTCGAGATCGAGACGGAGATGTCGGTGCATGCCAGCCAGCTGCGCATGCCGATCGAGGAACATCCCACCGAATACGGCAGCCGTCAGGAGGGCAGCGTCAGCAAGCTCAACACGGTGCGCGACGCGCTGCGCATCCTGCGCACGCTGGTGCTGCTGTTCAAGGAGATCCGGCCGGCGCGTTTCTACAGTCTGATCGCCGGTCTGCTGACGCTGGTGGCGGTGGGCCTGGGCGCGCCTCTGCTGCTGACCTTCATCGAGACCGGGCTGGTGCCGCGCCTGCCGACCGCGGTGCTGGCGACCGGACTGGTGCTGCTGGCCGGCATCGCGCTGACCTGCGGACTGATCCTGGACAGCGTCGCGCGCGGACGGCTGGAGCAGAAACGCATGATCTACCTCGGACTGACGCAGTTCAGATCGCGTCCGAGGGGATGAGCCTGCGCCTGCCCGGAGCGGGTTTCGTGCGCTTCCTTCTTGTGGGGGGCACGGGCTTTGTCATCGACGCGGGACTGACGCTGCTGCTGATCCGTGCCGGCCTGCCTGCCGCGTGGGCGCGCGTGCCCGCGATCGCCGCCGCGATGGTCTTCACCTGGCTGGCCAACCGCCGTTTCACCTATCGCGTCCAGACGCGCCGCAGCGGCGCGGAGGCGCTGCGCTACGGCGCCGTAGCGTTCGCGATGGCGCTGTTCAACTACCTCGTCTATCGGCTGCTGCTTGACGCCGGCGTCTCGGCGCTGCCCGCCATCGTCATCGCAACGGCGCTGCAGACCTGCATCAGCTACGTCGCCTACAAGCGCCTGGCCTTCCGACAATCATGAACCGTCCTTCGATCTCCGTCCCCTTGAGCGCTTCCGCGCCGACCCCGTCGCGCCTCACGGCCCTGTCACTCGGCGAACGCTGGCTGTGCGGCCTGGCGATCGTGATCGGGCTGATCGGCGCTGTCGCCTTCTGGGCCGCGCGCGGAAGCCTGTGGGAAGACGAGGTGATCGCCATCACGCACGGGCTGCAGCCGCTGTCGTCGTTCGTGTCGGAGATGCTGCGCAACGACATCCATCCGCCGACCTGGTTCCTGCTCCTGAAGGCTTGGTCCGCGTGGGCGCCGGCCTCGGACGCCTGGGCGCTGGCGAGTTCGCTGGTGCTGGCGCTGGCGAGCGCGTGGACGGTGCATCGCGTGACGCTGCGGCACGACGGCCCGTCCGCGGCGCTGTGGGCCTGCGCGCTCTATTGCGTGCAGCCGACCTTCGCGTGGTCTGCCGGCACGCTGCGCATGTACAGCCTGGTGCCCCTGCTGGCGGTGCTGAGCTGGCATCTGGGCCGGCGTCTGATCCAGGGCGGTCCGACGCGCGTCGGCGTCGTGCTCGTGGCGGTCCAGCTGCTGCTGGCCTACAGCCATGCGATCGAGTTCCTCTTCGTTGGGCTGATCGCGCTCAATGTGCTATGGGTCGACTGGTCCCGCAGCGACCGCGCCGGACGCTGGCGCTGGGCGCGCTGGCAGGGGCTGACGCTGCTGGGGATGGCCTGGCTGCCGTTGAGCGCGCTCTCGCGTGGCACCGAGCCGCTGCCGCCCAGCCATTGGACGGGGCTGTTCCGGAACCCGGCATCGATGATCGCCGGCTGGCCGCTGGAGAGCGACAGCCTGTTCCTGATCGCCGGCGGCCTCGTGTTCCTGGCGATGGCCGCGTTGGCGCTGCGCACGGCCGACGGCCGCCGGATCCTGCTGGGGCTGCCCGTACTGGGGCTGCTGGCGGCGTTGGGCATCGGCATGTTCGGCAAGCCGCTCTACAAGACGCCGGTGTTCGCGGCGAACCTGCTGCCGTTCCTGGCGATCGCCGCCGGGCTCGGTGCGGCACGCCTGGGCGCACCGGCCGCGCGCGCCGGCGCGGCGGTGCTGCTGCTCGTCCTCGCGGCGACGACGCTGCCGTGGTCGCAACGCCAGCTGCCGCCCGAGAACTACGCGCCCGCCGGACGGGCGATCGCCGCGGCGGTACGCCCTGGCGATGTGGTGGTGGTGCCCAACGTCAGCGTGTACTGGGGCGTGATGCGCTACGCCACGACGGCGCCATGGGGCCGGCCGCTCGAGATCCTGCCGCCGGACAACGCATCCTGGCAGGCCCTCAAGCGCAAGCTGGGCCCGGACTGGGTGCGGCGCTTGAGCCTGGCGCAGACGGGCGACCGGGTCGAGTTCAACGGCGTCACCTACGTCGTCGGCGAGCCGCGCGACGTGGCCCTCGCGCCGGGCGTCAGCCTGTGGGTGGTGCAGCGCGCTCGGTATGCCTCCTCGGTGGGATTGGCCGCCCCCGCGCGGGTGATGAGCACCGAGTGGTTCGGCCAGGAACTCAGCGTGCAGCGCCTGCAGGCCGATCCGACGGGGACGACGACGATCTCGAATCCCGACCGGCCCTGATGCCACCGAGGGGTGCGAGACAATCGCCCCCATGCTGTCGCGCCACCAGGACCCCATCGCCGCCATCGCCACCGCGCCAGGAAGAGGGGCGGTCGGCATCGTGCGGGTGTCCGCACCTCAAGACCTGACCCCGCTGGTGACGGCGATCTGCGGCCGCGCGCTGAAGCCGCGCGAGGCGACCTATCTGCCGTTCCGCAGCGCGCAGGGCGAGGCGATCGATCACGGCCTGGCGCTGCTGTTCCCGGCGCCGCATTCGTACACCGGCGAGCACGTGCTGGAGCTCCAGGCTCACGGCGGCCCGGTGGTCTTGCAGCTGCTGCTGGCACGATGCCTGGAAGCCGATCCTGCGCTGCGGATGCGCTTGGCCGAGCCTGGCGAATTCACGCGACGCGCGTTCCTCAACGGCAAGCTGGACTTGGCGCAGGCCGAGGCTGTCGCCGACCTGATCGATGCCAGCACCGAAGCCGCTGCCCGCAGCGCCGGGCGTGCGCTGGCGGGGGCGTTGAGCGGCGAGGTCGGCGGCCTGCGCGATGGACTGATCCAGCTGCGCATGCTCGTTGAGGCAACGTTGGATTTCCCCGAGGAAGAAATCGATTTCCTCGAACAAGCCGATGCGCTGGGCAAGCTGCGGCGATTGCTGGTGCGGGTGGAAGCCTTGCTCGACCGCAGCCGGCAGGGCGCCATCCTGCGCGAGGGCATCAAGGTCGTGCTGGCGGGGCAGCCGAATGTCGGCAAGAGCTCGCTGCTGAATGCGCTCGCCGGTGCCGAACTCGCGATCGTGACGCCGATTCCCGGCACCACGCGGGACAAGCTGAGCCAGACGATCCAGATCGAGGGGGTGCCGCTGCACATCAGCGACACGGCCGGCCTGCGGGACACGGAGGACGAAGTCGAACGCATCGGCGTGGCGCGCAGCTGGGATGCGATCGCGGATGCGGACGTGGTGCTGTTCCTGCACGACCTGACACGTGTCGGCCATGCGGACTACGAGTCCGAGGACGCCGAGATCCGCGCGCGCCTTGCAAGTGTCGATCCAGCGCGGATCCTGCAGATCTACAACAAGGCCGATGCGCACGCGCCGGCGTCATTGCCGGCAGGCGCGCTGACCTTGTCCGCGAAGACAGGCGAGGGCCTGGATGGGCTGCGGCGCAAGCTGTTGGAGCAGGTCGGCTGGCACGCGGTGCCCGAAGGGCTCTTCATCGCCCGCGAACGCCACGTGCAGGCGCTGCGCCGGACACGCGAGCACATCGAGCTGGCCCTCCTTCAGGCCGAGGCGCTGCCGCCGGCACTGGACCTGATGGCGGAGGAATTGCGCCTCGCGCATGACGCGCTCGGCGAGATCACCGGGGCCTTCACCGCCGACGACCTGCTGGGGGAGATCTTCAGCAGGTTCTGCATCGGGAAGTGACCGGGCTCAATGCCCTTCGAACTCGATCAGCGAGAACACCTTCAAGCCCCCGTCGCGCAGGCGCTTTGAGCCACCGAGTTCCGGCAGATCCACGATCGCCGCACCTTCGATGACCTCGGCGCCGAGTCGCTCCAGCAAGCGCTTGCCGGCCATCATCGTGCCGCCGGTCGCGATCAGGTCGTCGATCAGCAGCACGCGGTCGCCGGCCTTCACCGCATCGGTGTGCATCTCCACGGTGGCGCTGCCGTACTCCAGCGCGTAGGTCTCCTGCACCGTCGTGAACGGCAGCTTGCCCTTCTTTCGGATCGGCACGAAACCGACATTCAACTCATACGCGAGCACGGATCCGATGATGAATCCGCGCGCATCCAAGCCCGCGATCGCATCGGGACGGGCGTCGAAGTAGCGATGCACGAACTGGTCGATCAGCACGCGGAACGCCCGGGGGTTCGACAGCAGCGGCGTGATGTCGCGGAACTGCACACCCGCTGACGGCCAGTCCGACACGGTACGGATCTGCTGCTTCAGGAACTGGATCGGGTCCAGGGTGGGATCGGCGTGTGGCATGGGCGTGATTGTCGCGCTGCCGGTCGCGCCGGTGGTTCAGGCCGTCTGCTGCTGGCAGATCAGCCGCGCCCTGCCGGCCTGCTTGGCCTCGTAGAGCGCCGCATCCGCCGTCTGGATCAGGCGTTGTGCTGCGTCGCCGTTCTGGGGGATGAAGGACGCCACCCCGATCGACAGGCTCACCGAGCGTCTCACCGGCGATCCCACATGCTCGATCGCGGCCAGTCTCACGCTGTCCAGGCAGCGCTGGGCCACCACTTGTGCGCCGGCCAGGTCGGTGTCGACCAGCAGCACCGCGAATTCCTCGCCGCCGTAGCGGCAGACCGACTCGCCACCCCGGCCCGCACAGCTGCGCAGCAAGGTCGCGACACGGCGCAGGCAGTCGTCGCCGGAGACATGGCCGTAGCAGTCGTTGTATTGCTTGAAGTGGTCGATGTCGACCATCAGCAGCGCCAGCGGACGGTTGGCACGCGTGGCGCGGTGCCATTCCGTCTGCAGCAGCTGGTCGAAGAGTCGCCGGTTGCCCACGCCGGTCAGGCCGTCCGTCGTCGACTGCCGGGCGAGCAGCTCATTCGCGCGACGCAGGCGCTCCTCCTGGCGCTTGCGCTCGGTGAGGTCGGTGACGATGCAGACGTACAGGTGGATCGTGTCGGTGCGCACCTCGGCGAGCGCCAATTGCAGGTGCAGCGCCTCGCCGCTGCGATGCCGCGCCGTGAACTCGCGCGGCTGGCCCAGCAGCGCACGCGGGTCCAGCGTCGCGTCCGGCGTTGCGCCGGGCTCGGGCACCGTCGCAGTGGCCGCGCCCAGCAGCATGCCGAGGTGCACGCCCTGCAGCTCCGCTGCGGTGAAGCCGAACAGCAGCTCGCAACTCGGGTTGGCCTCCAGCACATGCCCGCCCGAATCGAGCGTCAGGATCCCGTTGGCCGCCGATTCGATCGTCGCCCGCAACTGCGCCCGGCTGGCCGCCAGCCGCTGCTGCTCGTGGATCAGGTCTGTCACGTCCATGCGCACGCCGACGATGCCGCCCGACGGGGTGCGGGACTCGTAGATGCGCAACCACATGTCGTCGTGCACGCGCTGCAGCAGCGGCGACACCTGCTTGCCGCGCGCCTGCTTGCGCTCCTCCAGCCACTCGGGCTCCCGTCCGCGGGCCTCGGGGATGCCGCCGCGCGCGAGCGACTCGCGCACGAGGTCCTCGAAGGTGCACTTGTGCTGGAAGTGCCGCAGCATGTGCGGATAGATCTCGACCAGGCGCTTGTTGTAGGCGATCAGGCGGTCCTCGGCGTCGAAGATCTCCACGCTGGCCGGCAGCGCGTCGATGGCTTCCTCCATCGTGCGCTGCGCCAGCTTCGCCCGGGCTTGCGTGCGCGCCAGCGTCGACACGACCGCCACCGCCAGCAGCACCGTCAGCACCAGCGAGGCCATCCCCAGCCAGGCCAGCCAGCCATCCACCGCCATGCCGCCGAGGCTCACCGTCAGCACGATGGCCTGCAGGCCGACCAGCAGCGCGAACGCGAGCAGCGGCCAGGTGCGGACTTCGGCGAATCGGTTCATCGCGGGAGCGGCGCTGCTGAGGGCGCCCGGAAAAAGGGTGGCTGATCCTAGCCACCGCGCTCCGCAATGGAAACCGCTCTACGGGGGGAGAAGCAGGTTCCTGCGACGTCCCCCCGTTGGTGTGATGCCACGCTTTGTGCGTGACGGTGTACGGAAGGCTCAGCCGCCGCGGGTGATCGGCATGTCGCCGGCGTTGGGGAGCGTCATGTGACGGGCGAGCTCCAGCTTCGCCAGGGAGTTGCGATGGACCTCGTCCGGGCCGTCCGCGAAGCGCAGCGTGCGCTGACCCGCCCACATGTAGGCCAGCGGCGTGTCGTCGCTGACGCCCATGCCGCCGTGGACCTGCATCGCCCAGTCGATGACCTTCAGCGCCATGCTGGGCGCGACGATCTTGATCATCGCGATCTCGGCCTTCGCGACCTTGTTGCCGACGGTGTCCATCATGTAGGCGGCCTTCAGCGTCAGCAGCCGGGCCTGCTCGATGCTGCAGCGCGCCTCGGCGATGCGTTCCTGCGTGACGGTCTGCTGCGCGATCGTCTTGCCGAAGGCGACCCGCGAGATCGCCCGCTTGCACATCAGCTCGAGGGCCCGCTCCGCCGCGCCGATCGAGCGCATGCAGTGGTGGATGCGTCCCGGGCCGAGGCGGCCCTGCGCGATCTCGAAGCCGCGGCCCTCGCCCAGCAGGATGTTGTCCACCGGCACGCGCACGTTCTTCAGCTCGATCTCCATGTGGCCGTGCGGCGCGTCGTCGTAGCCGAAGACGCTCAGGTGGCGCTTGATCGTGAGGCCCGGCGTGTTCGCCGGCACCAGCACCATCGACTGCTGCTCATGGCGGCCCGCGTCGGGGTTGGTCTTGCCCATCACGATGTACAGCGCGCAGCGCGGATCGCCGGCGCCCGACGACCACCACTTCGTGCCGTTGATGACGTACTCGTCGCCGTCGCGGTCGATGCGGCACTGGATGTTGGTCGCGTCCGACGAGGCCACGTCCGGCTCCGTCATCAGGAAGGCGGAACGGATCTCGCCGCGCAGCAGCGGCTCCAGCCAGCGGTCCTTGTGGGCCTCGCTGCCGTAGCGCTCGATGGTCTCCATGTTGCCGGTGTCCGGCGCCGAGCAGTTGAAGACCTCGGGCGCCCAGTACACGCGGCCCATGATCTCGCACAGCGGCGCGTACTCGAGGTTGGACAGCCCTTCCGGCGCGCGCGGCGAGCGGGGCAGGAACAGGTTCCACAGCCCGGCGGCGCGGGCCTTGGGCTTGAGCTCCTCGATCACCTTCGTCGGGATCCACGCGTTGCCGTTGCGGCGGTTGGCATCGATCTCCTCGTGATAGCGCTTCTCGTTGGGATAGATGTGCTCGTCGAAGAACGCGAGCAGGCGTTCGCGCAGCTGTTCAACCTTGGGGCTGTAGTCGAAGTTCATGGGGAGGTCCTTCAGCCGCGTTGGCTGCGATAGCGGAGGTACTGCGCGTACAGCGCTTCCATCGTGGTGGCCCGCTCGTCCGCATGCAGCGGATGCGACGGGGCGAAATTGCAGACGCGCAGCAGCCAACTGGCCGGGGCGTCCCCGGTCGGCGGCGCCACGTCCAGCACATTGATGCAGGCCGGCGACTGGACCCAGCTGCCCAGCATCACGCGCTGGCCGCCGGTCACCGCGTGCGAGAGGATGGCCGCATTGACGACGCCGTGCAGCACCAGCAGCGCGCAGTCCCAGTCGGGATCGGCCTGCAGGCGCGCGACGCCGCCGAGCACGCGGTCGAGCAGCTCGCCGACGCTCTCGCCGTTGAGGAAACGTTGCGACTCCGCGACCGGACTGCGTTGCAGTCCGTTGAAGGCTTGATCCAGGTCCTTGTCTGCGATCTCGCCGAGACGGCCGCCCCGGATCTCCTGCCATTCGGGCCAGGTCTGAGGCCTCAAATCGCTCTGTCCGGAATGCCGCAGCACCAGGTCCGCGGTCTCGACGGTGCGCGGCAGGCCCGAGACGATCGCGCGATCGAAGCGGACGCCCGCGGCGCGGAAGGCCTCGCCGGCGGCTTGCGCCTGCGCGATGCCGTCGTCGTTGAGCCGCACCTGTTCGGGCAGCACCGGGCGACCGGTCGAGCCATCGAAGTAGGTCACCGCGCCATGGCGCATCAGGTAGATGCGACGGCGTTGCGGGCTGCGGGGCAGGGTGTCCAACATGGCAGGCAGTGTGGCGCAACGGCGAAGGGCGCACTGTCACGCAGGCGGCAGGCCTTCGCGCGGGGTCACAATTCGCCCGCCGCGCGATGCGGCATCTCCAATTCTCTTCTTCCCGCCGCCCTTCTGACGCCTTGGTGACAAGCCCTTCCCCGATGCCTTTCCATCGCCCTCACGGCCCTCATGCGGCCGGCGAGGTCCCGCTGCGCGATGACATCCAGGCCTTGCGCGCGATCGCCGTGTTGTGGGTGCTGCTGTATCACGCGCAGATCCCGGGCGCATCGGGCGGCTACCTCGGCGTCGACATCTTCTTCGTCATCTCCGGCTACCTGATCACCGGGCTGATCCAGCGCGCGCTGCAGCGCGGCGACTTCTCCTTCCGCGCCTTCTACGGACGCCGTGCGCGACGACTGCTGCCGGCCGCGTACGTCGTGCTCGGTGCGACCTTGCTCGCGGCGCCATGGGCGCTCAACCGCAGCGAGCAGATCGACTTCGTCGGCCAGCTGCTCGGTGCGCTGGGCTTCGCGAACAACGTCGTGCTGTGGCGGCAGACGGGCTACTTCCAGGGCGCATCCGACCTCAAGCCGCTGCTGCACTTCTGGTCCCTGGCGCTGGAGGAGCAGTACTACCTCGTGCTGCCCGCGTTGTTGGCCTTCAGTCCCGCGCGCCTGCGGGCCGGCGTCGCGATCCTTGTCACCGCGGCCAGCCTCGCATTGCTGATGTGGTGGCAGCCGTTCGATGCGAGCGGCGCGTTCTACCTGCTGCCGACCCGTGCGTGGGAACTGGGCCTCGGATCGATCGGCGCGTTGATGGGCAGTGCGGCGGGCGCAGGTTCGGTGCAACGGGCGCTGCGATGGCTCGCATGGCCGGCCTGGGCGCTGATCCTCGTCGTGCCGATCGCGCCGCAGTGGCTCGGTGCCGCGCATCCCGGGCCGGCCGCGTTGACCGTCGGACTCGCGACGCTGGTCCTGCTGCTGCGCGAGCCCGCCGGACTGCCGCGCGTGGCGGCTCCGCTGATCCGCATCGGCGATTGGTCCTATGCGCTGTACCTTGTGCACTGGCCGCTGATCGCGATCCTTCACAACGCGTGGGTCGGACTGAAGGCCGATCCGCATGCCTTGATGGCCTGGCGCCTTGGCGCTGTGCTGCTGGCATTCCCTCTGGCGTGGGCATTGCATCGCACCGTTGAACGGCCCGCCAAGGCCCTCCTCACCGGCCGACGCGGCGCGCTGATCCTGGGCACCGGCACGGCGGCGATTGCGCTTGGCGGCGTCGTGCTGGCGCTGCACAAGCCCGCGCCGGGCTCGATCGACTTCGTCGAGCTGCGCAAAGCCAACTACGGACTGTCCGCCAACTGCGATGCCGAGGAGCCCTTCGACGGCCGCGAGGACTGTCGCACCCGTCCCGGCGCGCGGTGGATGGTCTGGGGCGATTCCTACGCGATGCACCTGGTGCCGGGACTTGTCCGCGTGGCCAGCGATCAGGGTCTGGTGCAGGCGACGAAGTCCTCGTGCGGACCCTTCCCCGGCCTGACGCCGGTGCGGCCGGAACTCGGTCGGGGCAACAGCTTCGCCTCGCCGTGGATCGAGCAGTGCCAGGCCTTCAACGCGTCGGTGCTGCGCTGGCTGGAGCGGCATCCGGAGATCGACACCGTGGTCCTGTCGAGCCTGCTGACGCAGTACCTGGACGACTCGAAGTACGAGCTTCAACGCACGCGCGCCGGCGAGCGTCTGCGAGGCGAGACAGCGATGCGTGCTGCGCTGCTCGATGACATGACCGCGACCGTGAAACGGCTGCGCGCGATGGGCAAGCGGGTGATGGTGGTGGCGCCGCCGCCGTCGGCGCCCTTCGACATCGCGGGGTGCCTTGAACGTCGTCAGGCGCATCGCTGGACGATCGGCGCGACGCCGGGATGCGTGATCGACGAGAAGGACGACGAACGCCGGCGCGCCGCCGAGCACCGCTTCATCGCCGACCTGGCGAAGTCGGACGCGCGTCTGCCCGTGCTGCGTTTCGAGCCCTTGCTGTGTGACGGCACGACGTGCCAGGTCGAGCGCGACGGCGTGCCGCTCTACCGGGACCAGGGCCATCTGAGCCACGAGGGTTCGCGCCTGCTGATGCCGGGCGTGATGTCCGAAGCACTCGGCGAACGGCAGATGGCCTTCCTCCGAAGTCCTCGGTAGCAAAACCGTCGAAGGACGGCAGTGGTTGGGGACGGGAGGGCATGGGGTTTCGGAGCTCGCCTCCGGGGCCCCATGCCCTCGCGGCCAACGCCCCGATCAACGCAGGGGAAGCGGCCTTCAGCCCACCAGCAACCCATGCTCAGCCCGCGCGAGCGCTTCCGGCGTCCCTGACACGACGAGCGTGTCGCCGCCCTGAAGCACCAGGTCATCGCTCGCGTCCTTCACCGCCCCGTTGGGCCGCCGCACGGACACCACGCTGACGCCCCACGCCGGCAACCCGATCTCCCCGAGCGTGCGCCCTTCCAGGATGCTGGCCATCGGCAGGCTGATGGACTGGAGCCTGGCCTGATCGCGTTCCTCGGAGGTGTCGTCGTCCGCGCCGTGGAAGTAGCCGCGCAGCAATCCATAGCGACGGTCCCGCGCGTCCCGCGCGATGCGCAGCACGCGGCGCATCGGCACGCCGACGAGCGCGAGCGCATGACTCGCGAGCATCAGCGAGCCTTCGATCGCTTCCGGCACCACTTCGGTCGCGCCGGCGGCGCGCAGCTTCTCGAGGTCGGTGTCGTCGATCGTCCGCACCACCACCGGCACATGCGGCGCGTGGCCGCGGACCTCATGCAGCACCTTCAGCGCCGACGGCGTGTCGTGGTACGAGATGACCACCGCGCTCGCCCGCGTCAGGCCCGCGGCGATCAGGCTGGGCAGCCGCGCCGCGTCCCCGAACACGACGCTCTTGCCCGCCGCGGCCGCCTGCCGCACGCGGTCCGGATCCAGGTCCAGCGCCATGTAGGGGATGTGCTCCGTCTCCAGCAGCGTCGCCAGGTTCTGCCCGCTGCGGCCGTAGCCGCAGATGATCACGTGCGCATCGGTCTTGATCGACTTCTTCGCGATCGTCGTCAGCTGCACGGACTGCAGCAGCCAGTCGCTCGCAGACAGCTTCATGACGATGCGGTTGCTGTGTTCGATGATGATCGGCGTCAGCAGCATCGACAGCACCATCGCCGCCAGCACCGGGCTGACCCACTGCGCGGCGATCAGGTTCTGCTGCGCGCCCAGCGTCAGCAGCACGAAGCCGAATTCTCCCGCCTGCGCCAGGTACAGGCCGGTGCGCAGCGCGACGCCGGTCGGCGCGCGGAACAGCTTCGCCAGTCCCGCCACCAGCACGAACTTCGCCAGCGTCGGCACCAGCGTCAGGATGATCACCAGCGGCCATTGGTAGACCAGCGTCTGCCAGTCCAGGCGCATGCCGATGGTGATGAAGAAGAGCCCGAGCAGCACATCGTGGAAGGGCCGGATGTCCAGCTCCACCTGATGCTTGTATTCGGTCTCCGCGATCAGCATGCCGGCGACGAACGCCCCCAGCGCCAGCGACAGCCCCGCATGCTCGGTCAGCCAGGCCAGGCCCAGCGTGACCAGCAGCAGGTTCAGCATGAAGAGCTCCTGGCTCTTGCGCCGCGCCACCAGCGTCAGCCAGCGGCGCATCAGGTGCTGGCCGCCGGTGAGCAGCAGCACCAGCAGCACCACCGCCTTCAGCGCGGCCCAACCGAGCGATTCGATCATCTCGGCGCCGCTCCCGCCCAGTGCCGGGATCAGCACCAGCAGCGGCACGACGGCCAGATCCTGGAACAGCAGCACGCCGATCACGCGCCGGCCGTGTTCGCTCTCCAGCTCCAGCCGTTCGGACATCAGCTTCACGACGATGGCCGTGGAGCTCATCGCCATCGCCGCCCCGAGCGCCAGCGATCCCTGCCATCCCAGATCCCAGGCCCAGCCCAGCATCCCGAACAGCCAGCGGAGGAAGACATTCCCCAGCATCGTCCCGCCGATGGTCACGACCACCTGCAGCAGCCCGAGCCCGAACACCATCGAGCGCATGCTGTGCAGCTTCGGGAGGTTGAACTCCAGGCCGATCACGAACATCAGGAACACCACGCCGAACTCAGCCAGATGCTGCACGCCGGGCACGTCGCTGGCGAGCGCCAGCGCATTCGGGCCGATCACCACGCCCACGACCAGATAACCCAGGATCGGCGGCAGCTTCAGCGAGCGGCAGACCACCACGCCCAGCACGGCGGCGATCAGGTAGATGAGGGTCAGGTCCAGCGCGGTGAGCATGGCGGCGATGGTACTGGCCCCCCACCCCGGGTGGCCCCGGATGCGACAAGGCAAAGGCTGGATATAGTTTGCAGTACGACGTCCGTCGCATTCCATACACAGATCGGACGCGTTTCACGAGGGAGATCCACGCATGACTGCCATCGTCCGCGGCGCCAGCCTGGCGCGCGTGCTGGGCGCTTTCGCGCTCGCCATCAGCCTGACCGGCTGCATGAGTGTCTATGTCGACAACCGGCCGGCGGAAGTTCCGTCCAGCCAGTTCGCCAAACCCGCCGAACCGAAACCGGTCCAGCTGTTCTTCGAATTCCAGACCAAGGGCGTGCAGAACCAGCAGGCCACCGCCCTGCTGAAGGGCCGCATCACGGACCAGGTCCGCACCAGCGGAGTCTTCAGCACCGTGTCCGAGACGCCCGTCGACGGCGGCGCCTCGCTCAGCATCGTGCTGGACAACGTGCCCACGTCCGACGACGCGTTCAGCAAGGGTTTCGTCACCGGGCTGACCTTCGGCCTGGTCGGCTCGCAGGTCGGCGACGGCTATCTCTGCACCGCGACCTATCGCGCGCCCGGCGCCGCCGAGCCTGTCGTCAAGCAGTCCCGCGGAATCCTGTGGGCCACCGTCGGCGCCAAGTCGTCGCCCGAGGGCGCGACCAAGGCCGACAGCATCGACGCCGCCATGACCCGCATCTCCCGCCAGGTCGTCAGCAACGTGCTGAACGACGTGACGCGCGATCCGACGTTCCGCTGATCGCTGCGGATCGCGGCTGATCGCCGCGGTCTGCCCGCTCGCGCAGCTCCTCCCTCCGTCCAGGTTCCATTCCTCATTTCGAGTTTCGAGAAAGCACTCCCATGACCTCGTTCCTGATCCGCGCCGCCCGCCTGACCATGGTGCTGGCCGCCACCGCCGCACTGACCGCCTGCGTGACCGCCAAGATGCCCGCGCCGTCGTCCAGTGCCGCCAACGTCGAGAAGCTGCGCGCCGCCAAGGCCGCGCCCTCGCAGGTGGGCACCTTCAAGCTCGCCGCCGGCAAGCCGGCCGGCATGGACACCGAGCTCGGCGGCCTGCGCGGCTCGTCGATGCAGCCGTCCGCCGGCACCTTCTCCGGCCAGCTGCGCGATGAACTCGCCGCCGAACTGAAGGGCGCGGGCCTGCTCGACGCGGCCAGCCCGGTCGTGATCGAGGGCGAGCTGACCGACAGCCGCGTCGACGCCGCCATCGGCACCGGCACCGGCCGCCTGGCCGCGCGCTTCGTCGTCAAGCGCAACGGCCAGAAGGTCTTCGACAAGGAACTGGCCGCCGAGTCGAGCTGGGAGTCGAGCTTCGTCGGCGCGACCGCCATCCCGCTGGCGATCAACCAGTACGGCGCGCTCTACAAGACGCTGATCGGCAAGCTGCTCGACGACGCGGAGTTCCGCGCCGCGGTCAAGGGCTGAGCCCTGGCCGACCCCCTCACGGCGTCGTGACGTCGTGCGAAAAACAGGCCCAGCGGGGCCTGTTTTTCATGGGGCGCGCGTGACGAAGGCGTGGCGCGGGCATGGCGCGTCCACGCCGGAAGTGGCTTGGCTTTGGTCATGTCCCGGGCGCAAACTAGCCGCCTTATGCATGGGGCGCATGCCCGCATGTGCACTCGGCTTTGCCGCACGTGGCGGACGGGCAGGGCTTCGGGGTACCGTTCGCGCCACCGAAAAGTTACGGAGCATTTCATGCCCAACCTGTCTTTCGTTTCCCCCACGCGCAACAGTCCCTGGGGCACCTACCTGTCCCAGATCGACGCCGTCGAGCCCTATCTGGGCAAGCTGGCCCGCTGGGTGGAAACGCTGCGCCGCCCCAAGCGCGCGCTGATCGTGGACATCCCCATCGAACTCGACAACGGCACCATCGCCCACTTCGAGGGCTACCGTGTCCAGCACAGCCTGACCCGCGGCCCCGGCAAGGGCGGCGTGCGCTACCACCCGGACGTCACGCTGGAAGAAGTGATGGCGCTGTCGGCCTGGATGACGGTCAAGAACGCCGCGGTCAACCTGCCCTACGGCGGCGCGAAGGGCGGCATCCGCCTGGACCCGAAGACGCTGTCGATGAAGGAGCTGGAGAAGGTCACCCGCCGCTACACCAGCGAGATCGGCATGATCATCGGCCCGACGCAGGACATCCCCGCGCCTGACGTGAACACCAACGGCCAGATCATGGCCTGGATGATGGACACGTACTCGATGAACGTCGGCGCGACCGCCACCGGCGTCGTCACCGGCAAGCCGATCGCGCTGGGCGGTTCGCTCGGCCGCGTGGCCGCCACCGGCCGCGGCGTGTTCGTGGTGGGTCGCGAGGCGATGCGCCGCTTGAACGTGAACCTGGAAGGCGCGCGTGTCGCCGTGCAGGGCTTCGGCAACGTGGGTTCCGTGGCTGCCAAGATGTTCGCCGCCAACGGCGCGATCGTCGTCGCGGTGCAGGACCACACCGGCACCATCCTGAACGAGAACGGCCTGGACATGACCGACCTGCTGGACCACGTGGCCCGCACCGGCGGCGTGGGCGGCTTCAAGGGCGCCGACCGCATCGACAACGAGAACTTCTGGGACGTGAAGTCGGACATTCTGATCCCGGCCGCCCTGGAAGGCCAGATCACCGGCGAGCGCGCCAAGCGCGTGCAGACCCGGGTCGTCATCGAAGGCGCTAACGGCCCGACGACGCCGGACGGCGACGCCGTGCTGGCGGACCGCGGCATCATCGTCGTCCCCGACGTGATCGCCAACGCGGGCGGCGTGACCGTGTCCTACTTCGAGTGGGTGCAGGACTTCTCGTCGTTCTTCTGGACCGAGGACGAGATCAACGTCCGCCTGGACAAGATCCTGGTCGGCGCGTTCAAGGGCATCTGGGATACGGCTGAGCACCACAAGATCCCGCTGCGCACGGCGGCGTTCACGGTGGCCTGCACGCGGGTGCTGGAAGCGCGCGAGGAGCGCGGCCTGTATCCCTGAGTCATCGCCCGCGGTTTCTCGCGGTTACGGTACGAACGGGCGCCTCGGCGCCCGTTTTTCGTTGTCAGTGCGTGATCTTCGTGCCGAGCACCACGAGGAACTGCGCAATCCACGCGGGATGCGCGGGCCAGGCCGGCGCGGTGACGAGCTTGCCGTCGGTGACCGCCTGGTCGACCGGGATGTCGGCGAAGCTGGCGCCGGCCAGCTCGACTTCCGCCGCGCAGGCGGGATAGGCCGAGACCTTCTTGCCCCGGATGATGCCGGCCGCGGCCAGCAGCTGCGCGCCGTGGCAGATCGCCGCGATGGGCTTGTCGGCCTGCGAGAAGTGCTGCACCAGCGGGAGCACGCCCGGCATCGTGCGCAGGTACTCCGGCGCCCGGCCGCCGGGGATCACGAGCGCGTCGTAGTCCTGCGGCTTGATGTCGTCGAAGCTCGCGTTCAAGGTGAAGCGGTGACCCGGCTTCTCGGAATAGGTCTGCGCGCCTTCGAAGTCGTGGATCGCCGTCAGGACGAAGTCCCCGGCCTTCTTGCCGGGGCAGATCGCATGGACCTGGTGTCCCACCGCCTGCAGCGCCTGGAACGGCACCATCAGCTCGTAGTCCTCGACGTAGTTGCCGGCCAGCAGCAGCAGTTTCTTGCCCATCGCATCTCTCCAGAGTCGGTTGCAGGAGCAACGATTCTGGGAGGCCGGGATCGTCAGGACGATGAATCCGTCATGTACCCGCGTCGGCGTCGCGGGCTCGCAGCCAGGGCGCCGCGACGACCGCGAGCGTCCAGCAGATCCAGGCGGTCCACATCGTGTGGCTCGGGTAGTGCGCGCCGCGCGCCATCTGGGCGAAGCCATAGAGTACGCCCAGGGACACCACCGCGCCGAGCGCGACCCGGGCCTGCCGCGGATAGGCCCGCCGCAGCATGAAGAACAGGCTGAAGAAGGCGAAGGCGGAACTCGCATGTCCCGAGGGGAAGCAATGGCCAGGACCACCGTCCCGCAGGCCGAAGCGCCAGTGCGAGACATAGTGCGCCACGCCGCCGAACTCGGCCAGGTCCCAGGGGCAGCTCGTCGTGCTGCCCTGCTTCATCAGCGGGATGACGATCAGGCTGACCGCCGTGAGCGCCACCGCGCCCCAGCGCTCGCGGCGCGTGAGTCCGGGCCACAGCGGCCGGACGGCATTGATCACCAGCATCACGGCCAGTCCGGTGGCCACCCAGCGACCGCCTTGATGCAGCAGGCCCGAGGTCATCCAGTGGTCGCGCAGCGCGAAGCCGTGCGCATCGGCGAACAGCCGCACGACGGCCAGGTCCCACCCGGCCAGGTCCCACAGCAGCAGCGCCGCCAGCCCGGCCATCGCCACGAGCCATCCGCGCCGCAGCGCCGGGAGCGACATCGCCCCGACGGGCGACAGGACCGGCGACGCGGTCGAACCGGCGCCGAGCTGGAGGGAGGACAGGGGATGCGGCTTCACGGGGTGCAGTGGGCGCTCCGGCGCTGAAGTCGCCCTGAAGCCAAGCTGAAGGCCGGCTGAAGACCCGCGACGCTTCGCACGCCGGGTCGGGCGCTCGCGCAGTGTGTCGACGGCTGCTATCTTCCCGTCTCGACGATCCGGCCCGACAGGCCGCTGCCACTGCCATGCGACTGCTGCTCCTCGAAGACGACGAACTCCTCGGCGAGGCCCTGCGCGACTTCCTGCGCGCCGAGGGCCACACGGTGACCTGGGCCCGGCGCCTGTCCGAGGTGCTGCCCCGCCAGCACGAGGAATTCGAGGCGCTGCTGGTCGACTGGCAACTCCCCGACGGCTCGGGCCTGGACTGGCTGCGCGGACTGCGCCAGCGCGGCGTGTCGACGCCGGCCTTGATGCTGACCGCCCGGGACCTGCTCGCCGACCGCCTGCAGGGGCTGGACAGCGGCGCCGACGACTACCTGGTCAAGCCCTTTGCGCCGGAGGAACTCGCCGCCCGCCTGCGCGCGGTCAGCCGCCGCCATGTAGGGGCGAGCAGTTCGCAGCGGCGGTACGGCGATGTCGTGCTCGACCTCGCGGCCAAGCGCGCGACGCGGGACGGCCAGGCGGTCGAGTTGACCGCCCGCGAATGGGCCGTGCTGGAGGCGCTGGCGCAACGCGCCGGCCGGCTGTACCCGAAGCGCGATCTCGAACTGCAGGTCCTCGGCGACGACGCCGAAGTCCTGAGCAACGCGCTGGAGGTCCACGTGTCGAGCCTGCGCCGCAAGCTCGGCCGCGAATTGATCGAGACCGTCCGGGGCCTGGGCTATCGCCTCGGGCCGGAGGCCGCGTGACCGTGCATGTGCCCGCGGGCCCGCGCCGCCCCTCCATCGCCGGCCGCCTGGCGCGCCAGCTCCTGATGATCTCCGCCTTCTGGGCGCTGCTGGCCGGCGTCAGCGTCTGGCTGGTCGTGCAGGAGGAGGTGGACGAGTTGCTCGACGAGACGCTGCAGGCGTCTTCGCAGGTGCTCGGACAGTTGCTGCGCCAGGGCAGCGCGATGCCGGCCGAGATCGCCGACAACGACGATCTCAGCACCCATTTCGCCTGGCAGCTCGTCGGGTCGGACGGCGCGCTGCTGCATCGCTCGCCGCTCGCGCCGGTGAATGCCTGGAAGCTGCCGCCCGGCTTCAGCGACTGGCAGGACGATGGCACCGACGGCGATGACTGGCGCGTCCACGTGCGTCCGCTGTCCACGGTCGCCGGGCCGGGCTGGCTGATGGTGGCGCAGACCAGCGCCGAGCGGAAGGAAGTGCGCAGCCGCGTCGGCTTGGCGAGCGCCCTCTCGGCGCTGCTGGTCGGCGGGCTCTGCATGATGTGGATGAACCGGCGCGCGCGGGCCGAGCTGGCGCCGCTGGCCGAGCTGTCCGGCGCGCTCGCCGACTACGACCCGCTCGACACGCGCCAGCTGTTGCCGGAGCAGCACCGGCAGGAACTGGCCGGCATCCGCGCCGCGGTGCTCGACCTCGGACAGCGGCTGGCGCAGCGCGTGGCCAACGAGCGTGCTTTCAGCGCGCATGCGGCCCATGCGCTGCGCACCCCGCTCGCGGGCATGGACGCGCAGCTCGCGATGGCGCTGCGCGAGGCCCCGCCCGAATCACGGGCCCGGCTGCAGCGCACGCGCGAGGCCGCCGACCGGCTGCGCCGCGTCGTGACCGCGTTGCTGACGCTGTTCCGCACCGGCATGAGCCTGCGCTGGCAACGCCTGGATCTGATCGAGCTGCTGTCGCTGCTGCCGCTGCCGGACGGCCTCGCGCTGGACCTGCCGGAGGACGAGGCAGGTATCGACGCCGACCCCGACCTGCTTGCCGCCGCGCTGATCAACCTGATCGACAACGCCTGGCGCCACGGCGCCTCGCGCGTGCAGTTGCGCCTGCACCGCCAGCCCGACGGCGGCCTCCTGCTGCAACTCACGGACAACGGCGAAGGAACGGCCGATTGGCAGCGGGTGGACCTCAACGACGCACTGGAGCGTCAACAGTACGAAGGCCGCATGGGCCTGGGCCTGATGATGGCCGACTTGGTGGCGCGCGCCCATGGCGGCGACCTGCGCCTGCCTCCCGTGGACGGGGGCTTCGGCGTGGCGATGCGGCTCGGTCCGGCGCCGGACTGAATCGACCCCGGCGGCTACACTTTCGCCCTTATGACGACCCATGCCGCCCTCACCCATTCCCGCGCGCTCGACGTGGCCCGCGCGGCCTTGAAAGTCGAGGCCGACGCGCTGCTCGCGCTCGGTCCGCGCCTCGGCGAATCGTTCGAGCAGGTGGTCCGGACGATCCTTGACAGCACCGGCCGCGTGGTCGTGATGGGCATGGGCAAGAGCGGCCACGTGGGCCGCAAGATCGCCGCCACGCTCGCGTCCACGGGCACGCCGGCCTTCTTCGTCCATCCGGGCGAAGCCAGCCATGGCGACCTCGGCATGGTCACCCCCGGCGACATCGTGCTGGCGCTGTCCAACTCCGGCGAGAGCGATGAGCTCAACGCCATCATCCCGGTGCTCAAGCGCCTGGGCGTCACGCTGATCGGCATGACCGGCGGACTGTCGTCGTCGCTGGCCAAGCATTCGAACTTCGTGCTGGACTCGCGGGTCGAGCAGGAGGCCTGTCCCCTCAACCTCGCGCCGACGGCGAGCACCACCGCGCAGATCGCGCTCGGCGACGCGCTGGCCGTGGCGCTGCTCGACGCCCGCGGCTTCCGCGCCGAGGACTTCGCCCGCTCGCATCCGGGCGGCTCGCTGGGCCGCCGTCTGCTGACGCATGTCCGCGACCTGATGCGCAGCGGCGATTCGCTGCCGCGCGTGAGCGCGGAGATGCCGCTGCTCGACATGATGCGGGTGATGTCCGACAAGGGCCTGGGATGCGCGGTGCTGGCCGATGCCGACGGCAAGGTCGGCGGCATCTTCACCGACGGCGACCTGCGCCGCCTGATCGAACGCGGCACCGACCTGCGCGGCCTGACCGCCGGGCAGGTGATGCATCCGAATCCGCGCACGGTGGCCGCCGACGCGCTGGCCGTCGTCGCGGCCGACCTGATGGAGCAGGCGCGCATCACGCTGGTCCTCGCGGTCGACGACGAGCAGCGCCTCGTCGGCGCGATCAGCATCAACGACCTGATGCGCGCGAAGGTGATCTGATGAGCGGCACGCCTTCCTACACCCCGGGCAACCCGGCGGCGGCGATGCCGGCCGTGGTGCGTGAACTCAAGCCCGCCCTGTCCTTCCCGCCCGAACTGCTGCTGAAGGCGCAGGGGCCGGCGCTCGGCCTCAAGGCCGCCATCTTCGATGTCGACGGCGTGCTCACCGATGGCCGCATCTACCTGAGCGAGGCCGGCGAGACCATCAAGGCCTTCGCCACGCTCGACGGCCACGGCATGAAGCTGCTGGCGCAGGGCGGCATCGTCCCCATCGTCATCACCGGCCGGGACTCGCCGGCGGTGCGGCGCCGGGTGGCCGACCTCGGCCTGCCGCACGCGGTCTACGGCGCGAAGAACAAGCTGGCCGCGGCGCAGCCGCTGCTCGATCAACTGGGTCTGCACTGGGATGAGGTCGCCGCGATCGGCGACGACTGGCCCGACCTGCCGCTGATGGTGCGCGCCGGCTTCGCGTGCGCACCGGCGCAGGCCCATGCCGAGGTGAAGGCGGTGGCGCATCACGTCACCGCCGCAGCCGGCGGCCACGGTGCCGCGCGCGAGTTCTGCGACCTGCTGCTGATGGCGGCCGGCCAGTACGCGAAGCTGCTGCACGGCCACCTCGAGACCCTGGACGGGAGCGGGCACTGATGGCGGCTCTCGTTCCGCCGCCGACCGCCCCGCGCCGCCGCGCGCAGCCGCTGCTGTGGCGCCTGCAGTCGATGCTGGCCAACTACGTGCCGCTGCTGCTGATGGCGATGCTGGCGGGCTTCACCTGGTGGCTCATCAAGAACACGCCGCAGCTCGAGGCGCCGCGTGAGAAGACCGCGCCCAAGCATGAGCCGGACTACCGGATGAACGGCTTCGAGGTGCAGCGCTTCAGCAGCGACGGCCGGCTGACCGGCCGGATCATCGGCACCGAGATGCGCCATTACCCGGACAACGACACGCTCGAGATCGACAGCCCGCAGCTGCGCGCCTACGGCAAGCTCGACGAGCTGCTGGTCGCGGACGCGCAGCGCGGCGTGTCCAACGGCGACGGCAGCGAAGTGCAGCTGCTCGGCGACGTGAAGGTCAAGCGCTATCCCAACGGGGACACGGCGCAACCGCCGGACCTGGAGCTCTACGGCGAGTTCCTGCACGCTTTCGTGCCGCAGCAGCAGATCCGTTCGCACCTGCCGGCGCGGGTCGTCGGCATGGGCGGCGAGATGCAGGTGAAGAGCTTCGTCTACGACCAGCTGACCGGACGCCTCACCTTCAGCGGCGGCGGTCGCGCGACCTTTGCCGCGCAACCCGGCGTGCGGCCGTCCCTGCAGCCCGCGAAGGCCGCCGGTCCTGCTGCCGGTCCTGCTGCCGCCAAGCCGGCTGCCAGACCTGCCACGGCGGCTTCCGGCACGGCGACCTTCAGCAGCAAGCCATGACCCCACTTGTCTACATCACCGGTGCCTCCAGCGGCATCGGTCAGGCGCTCGCGCTGCAGTACTACCGCGAGGGCTGGAACCTCGCGCTGGTCGCGCGCCGCGTCGAGGAATTGAGCGCCTGGGCCGAGCAGCAACGCCTGGAACCGTCCCGCTGGCGCGTGTACCGCGCCGACGTCAGCGACGTGGAAGCCATCGCGGCCACCGGTCGCCGTTGCATCGCCGAGCAGGGCCTGCCCGACGTCGTCATCGCCAACGCCGGCATCAGCATCGGCATGGACACGGCGATCTACGAGGACCTGGCCGTGATGCAACGCCTCTACGCGACCAACAACATCGGACTGGCCGCGACCTTCCATCCCTTCGTCGGCCCGATGCGGGCGCGCCGCAGCGGCACGCTGGTCGGCATCGCCAGCGTCGCAGGGATCCGCGGGTTGCCGGGACACGGCGCTTACTGTTCCAGCAAGGCCGCGGTCTTCAGTTATTGCGAGAGCCTGCGCGGGGAATGTCGGCCGGATGGCGTCAAGGTCGTGACGATTGCGCCGGGGTATGTCGATACTCCGCTGACCCGCGAGAACCGGTATGGCATGCCCTTCCTGATGCAGCCCGAAGACTTCGCGCGCAAGGCCTATGCGGCCATCGCGGCGGGCGCGCGCGTGCGCTTCATTCCGTGGCAGATGGGCGTCGTGGCGCGCGTCATGCGGGTGCTGCCGGGCGCGGTTTTCGACCGGCTGCTGGCGGGGCGTCCGCGCAAGCATCGTCAGGGCGAGACCTGACCCTGGCGCACTGCCACGGCCGCTGTCCCTCACCCCTGCCCTCTCCCGCAAGCGGGAGAGGGAGCAAGAGGGGCTGATCACCAAAAGAAAAGGCGCTCCGAGGAGCGCCTTTTTCATTGCGAGGCGGGATCGACCCGCCTGCCGTGCGTGGCTCAGTAGCCGCCGCGACCGCCGCCGTAGCTGCCGCCGCCGCCACCACCGTAGCCGCCACCGCCGCCGCCGCCGTAACCGCCGCCGCCGCTACGGCCACCGCCGTAACCGCCGCCGCCGCCACTGCGACCACCGCCGCCGCCACCACCGTAGCCGCCGCCACCACCGCCGCCGTAGCCGCCGCCACCGCTGCGGCCACCGCCGCCGCCGAAGCCGCCACCACCGCTGCGGCCACCGCCGCCGCCGAAGCCGCCACCGCCGCCCGGACGGTCTTCACGCGGACGAGCCACGTTGACGACGATCGCGCGGCCGTCGAGGGCCTGACCGTTCATGCCGTTGATGGCAGCCTGCGCTTCATCGTCCGTCGACATTTCCACGAAGCCGAAGCCCTTGGAACGTCCGGTCTCACGATCCATCATGACCTTGGCGGAAATGACGGTGCCGAATGGCGCGAATGCCTCCTGGAGCGACTCGTCTCGCACGCTGTAAGCGAGGTTGCCCACGTATAGCTTGTTTCCCATGGGGGAAGCCCTTTCAAAACCAAATAACCCAATGTGCTGCTTCAACCCATCGTGAACCACTCATACGAAGGCGCTGCATTCAGGCGATCCGATTATGTGTGACAGGATTGGCGGTTCGCAACGCGTCAAGCTGGTTGTTGTTTTTCAGCTTATGCGCGCAAACCCCGAGCAGTGCCAGAGGCGCTCAACAATCTCCGCCTCCAACGTCTTGGTGGGGCAAATCAGACTCCTGACTCGCTCCATCTCGCCTTGGTGTTTTCCACTATGCGGATGCAACCCTGCTGAAATCGCACAACGTGTCGCCCATCGCACCGCCACTCCCACTTCAGGACGAGGTCCCGGCCGCACCGCGGCTGCGCATCGTCTCGCTGGTTCCCTCCGTGACGGAACTGCTGTTCGCACTCGGATTGGGCCCTTGGATCGTCGGCCGCACCGGTTTTTGCATTCATCCCGCGCCGGCGGTGTCAGCAATATCAAAGATCGGCGGGACGAAGGACGTCAACCTCCGGAAGCTGCGGGCGCTGGCCCCCAGCCATGTGATCGTCAACGTGGACGAGAACCGCCTCGAAACGGTCCAGGCCTTGCGCACGTTCATCCCCCATTTGGTGGTGACGCACCCCTGTGGGCCGGAAGACAACCTCGCCCTCATCGCGCAGGTCGTGGACATGGTGGAGGTTTTTGCCGCCGAACTGGGGGTCAGGTCTGAACCCTCCGGCAGAAAAGTCATTCCGCCGGACGAAATTTCCTACCTCGAAGGGGCGCTGCCGGATGTCCCTGAACTGCGTGACCGGGCCGAACGTCTCGCGGCCCGGTTGCACGAGGAGTTGGCCGCCTGCCGGTCCTTCCTCGCCGATCGTTCCTTGGCACAGGCGAGGAGGCCCCGCGTTCTTTACCTGATCTGGCGCGCGCCGTGGATGACGGTGGCGCGCGACACCTACATCGCGCGCATGCTCGCCGAGGTGGGATGGCAGACGTGGCCGCCGGTCGACGGCGGTCCGCATGGCGCAGCGCGCTATCCGGTCGTGGCGGGCGACGAGCCCTGGCTGGCGGAGATCGACGAGTTGCTGCTCAGTTCGGAGCCCTACCGTTTCGGCGAGGAGCATCTGGCCGAAGCGCAGGCGCTCTGCCCGAACGCCCGGGTGCGGCTGGTCGATGGGGAACTGATCAGTTGGTACGGCCCACGCGCCGCCGACGGCTTGCGCTACCTTCGCGAACTGGCCGGCGCGGAGCCCCGTGCAACTCCGCGATGATCTCGGCCATGAGCACGTCTTCCGCCGCCTCGCCATCCGTCTCGTCGCCACCGAGGGCAGCCGCGCCGTCCGCCGGCCAGATCCTGCTGCTGGAAGACGACCCCGCGATCGCCCAGACCGTGAGCTTCGTGCTGGAGCGCGAGGGCTACCGGGTCCACGCCTGTGGCTGGCTGCACGAGGCGCGTTCGGCGCTGGCCTCGAACGCGCCGGACCTGGCGATCCTCGACGTCGGCCTGCCGGACGGCAACGGCCTGGACCTGTGCCGCGAGCTGCGCCAGGGCCCGCTGGCGCGGCTGCCCGTGCTGGTGCTGAGCGCCCGCAGCGAGGAGGGCGACAAGGTGCTCGGCCTGGAACTGGGCGCCGACGACTACCTGGCCAAGCCGTTCAGCAACCGCGAGCTCGTGGCGCGCGTGCGGGCGCTGCTGCGCCGTGCCCAGGCGCCGGTGGAACCGGCCGCGCCTGCCGTGGCCGGCTTCGTGGTCGAGGCCGAAGGCTCCCGCGTGCGCTTCCATGGCGAACTCCTGCCGCTGACCCGCCGCGAACTGGGTCTGCTGCTGCGCCTGCTGAAGGCGCCCGGGCGCATCCACAGCCGGGACAGCCTGCTCGATGCCGTCTGGGGCATGGATGCCGACAGCAGCGACCGCACCGTGGACACGCACATCAAGACGCTGCGGGCCAAGCTGCGCCAGGTGCGGCCCGACCTCGACCCGATCCGCACGCACCGCGGCATGGGCTATTCGCTGGAGTGACGGCGGATGCGCCTCGGCCTGCGACTGTTCCTCGGCTTCTTCCTGGTGGCGGGGCTGAGCGCCTTCATCCTGCTGCGCGTCGTGCTGGGCGAGTTCAAGCCCAGCGTGCGCGAGGTGATGGAGGACATGATGGTCGACACCGCCAACCTGGTGGCCGAATTGGCGCGCGACGAGCTTGCCGCGATGCCGCCCGGCGGGGACCTGTCCGGCACGCGATTCGCGCAGCGCGTGCGTGACTACGCCGAGCGCCCCGTCGACGCGCGCATCCTCAGCGCCCGCAAGCGCTCGCTGGACTTCCGGATCTACGTGACGGACGCGGGTGGACGCGTCGTGCTGGACACCAGCCCCGTCCCGGCGGTCGGCCAGGACTATTCCGCCTGGAACGACGTCGCCCGCACCTTGCGTGGTGAATACGGGGCGCGCTCGACACCGGAGAAGCCGACGCTCTATGGCAATGCCGACGAATTGGGCAACGGCAAGGACGGGCAGGGCGGTCCGGTGATGTACGTCGCGGCGCCGGTGCGTCTGGACGGCCGCACGATCGGCGTCGTGACCGTCGCCAAGCCGGCGGCCGCCGTACAGCAGATCATCTATCGCGCCGAGCGCCGCATCTGGATCGCGGGGCTCGGCCTGCTGGCGGTCTCGCTGGCGGTGGGTGTCGCGGTGACCGCGTGGATGATCCTCACGGTGCGGCGCCTGCGGCGCTACGCGCAGGAGGTCCAGCTCGGCGAGCGCCAGGCGCCGCCGAAGGTGCCCGGCGAACTGGGCGACCTGGCGCAGGCGATGGACGCGATGCGCGAGCGCCTCGACGGTCGTGAGCGCCTCGAGCACCTGGTGCGCGCGCTGACGCATGAGCTCAAGAGCCCGCTGGCCGCGCTGCGCGGTGCCGGCGAACTGCTGCAGGACGAACTGCCGGACGCCGATCGGCAGCGCTTCGCCGCGCAGGTGGTCTCGCAGAGCGAGCGCATGACGGAACTGGTCGAGCGTCTGCTCGCACTGTCCACGCTGGAGCTCCGGCGCGGGCCGGAGCATCCGCGTCCAGTGGCGCTCGTCGGCGCGGTCGACGAGGCACTCTCCCTGCTCCGCGACCGGCTGGAGCAGCAGGGACTGACGGTGCGCTGGCTGCGCCGCGATGCGGTCGAACTGCAGGCCGACGCCGAGATGCTGGCGCTGGCCATCAGCAACCTGCTGACGAACGCGATCGACTTCGCGCCAGCCGGATCCGAACTGGCACTGCAGGTCGGCATTGAGCCTGTGACGGACGCTCAGGAGTCCCGCGCGTCCTTCGCCTTCTTCGAACTGCGCGACCACGGCCCCGGCGTGCCGCCGGGCGCGTTCGCGCAACTGGGCGAGCGCTTCTTCTCGACGGCCCGGCCGGGCAGCCTGCGCAAGGGCTCCGGCCTGGGTCTGGCCATCGCGCGCCAGATCGCCGGCCTGCATCGCGGCGAGTTGCGTTTCGAACCGGCCGAGCCTGGTCTGCGGGTGCGGCTCGCCTTCCCGCTCTTCACCGCGGCCTCACAAACTTCGTCCTGAGCTCACGGCCGCTGCCGAGACTGCCGCCTTCCGTGTATCGCCGAGGGGCGAGGAGAAGGGGATGCAGATGAAGGCGCTGTGGTGGAAGCTGGTGATCCTGGGCGGCGTGACGCTGCTGCTGCTGTTCGTACTGTTGCGGATCGGCTGGCTGGTCGACGAGCGGCAGGAGCGCCAACGCGCCGCGGAGGCCGGCGTGGCCGCAGCGCAGGCGGGACCGCAGGTGCTGCTCGGCCCGATGGTGCAGCGCAGCTGCACGGAGGAGTGGGAGTCCGTCAACGGCATCGGCAAGGACCTCACGAAGACGCCGGAACGGCGCGATTTCGTGCTGTCTGCGGTACCGACCGAGCTGAAGGTCGATGGTGCGCTGAACCAGGAGCAGCGAGAGCGCGGCCTGTTCAAGGTGAACGGTTACGCCGGCGAGGTGACGTTGCAGGCGCAGTGGACCTCGCTCGGTGCGTTGACGCCGGTGGCGGAACACAAGGGCAAGTTGAGCTGCGAAGACCCGCGCGTGATGTTCGCCGTCAGCGACGCGCGGGGGCTGCGCGCCGTGAGCGTCAAACGCGGTACCGAGACGCTGCAGGTCCGACCCGGGACCCGTCATGACAGCTACGCGCACGGCTTCCATGCATCGCTTCCGGACCAGGCGACGGAGCAGCCGCTGACCCTGTCGTTTGCGATCAACCTGGTGGGGATGACGGACTTCGGCATCGTGCCGGCCGCCTCGGTGACGCAGGTCAAGCTGCGCTCGAACTGGCCGCACCCGAGCTTCGGCGGCCGCTTCCTGCCGATGTCCAAGCGGATTGACGAACGCGGGTTCGAAGCGCAGTGGCAGGTCACCGAGCTCGCCACGACCGCGCCACGCGATGTCCTCGCCGGGTTCTCGCTGCCCGGCGTAGAGCGCGACCCCGATGCCGCCCGCGCCTATGCACCGAACCCGGTGCCGGGTCGGGAGGCCAAGTCGGGCATCGTGGCCGACACGCTGGCGTTCTCGATGATCGACCCGGTCAATCCGTATGTGATGAGCGACCGCGCCATCAAGTACGGCCTGATGTTCATCGTGCTGACCTTTGTCAGCGTCGGTCTGCTGGAACTGCTGTCCCGCCGCCGCGTCCACCCGGTGCAGTACCTGCTGGTGGGTCTGGCGATGACGCTGTTCTTCCTGCTGCTGCTGAGCCTGTCCGAACACCTGAGCTTCGCGCTGTCCTATGCGCTGGCGGCAGGCGCGGCGATCGGGCTGCTGGCGTTCTATGGCGCAGCCATGCTCGGCACGGCGCTGCGCGGGCTGGGGTTCGGCGCGCTGGTGGCGGTGCTCTACGGCGCGCTGTTCGTCCTGCTCAACCTGGAGAAGGCCTCGCTGGTGGTCGGTGCGTCGCTGCTCTTCGCGGTGCTGGCCATGGTCATGACCCTGACGCGGCGCATCGACTGGTACGCCCTGAACGGGCGCACTGCGGAGCGACCGGAAGAAGAGGCCATCGGCTCTTGGTGACAACGTGGTTGCCGGCCGCCCGTGGCTAGTTCAGCATGGGTCTTCACAGACCCATCACGACAAGAGAGACATGGGCGGAGACAACCCAAGCAACGATCGCGAAGCGGCGCCCGAGACCGCCTCGGGCCGCTTCGACTTCATCATCGTGGGCGCCGGCACCGCCGGCTGCCTGCTCGCCAACCGGCTGAGCGCCGACACATCCAAGCGCGTGCTGCTGCTCGAGGCCGGCGGCCGCGACGACTACCACTGGATCCACATCCCTGTCGGTTACCTGTACTGCATCGGCAATCCGCGCACGGACTGGCTGTTCAAGACCGAGCCCGACGCGGGCCTGAACGGGCGCAGCCTGCGCTACCCGCGCGGCAAGGTGCTGGGCGGGAGCTCCAGCATCAACGGGATGATCTACATGCGCGGCCAGACCCGCGACTACGACGGCTGGGCCGAGGCCGCCGGCGACGACGCGTGGCGCTGGGACGCGGTGCTGCCCTACTTCCGCGAGCACGAGGACCATTGGCGCCTGGACGAAGGCGCCGAACGGCCGCCCGGTTTCGATCCGGCGATGCACGGGCACGGCGGCGAGTGGCGCGTGGAGAAGCAGCGGCTGCGCTGGGCGGTGCTGGACGCGTTCGCGGCCGCGGCGCAGGAAGCGGGCATCCCGGCGACCCCCGACTTCAATCGCGGCAACAACGAAGGCGTGGGCTACTTCGAGGTCAACCAGCGCAACGGCTGGCGCTGGAACACGGCGAAGGCGTTCCTCCGGCCGGCCTGCTATCGGCGCCCCAACTTCGAGATGTGGACCGGCGCGCACGGGCAGCGGCTGCTGTTCGAGCAGATGGACGGCGAGGTCCGCTGCGACGGCGTCCTCGTGCGCACGCCGCAGGGGCTGGAGACGGTCCGCCTGAATCCGGGCGGCGAAGTGCTGCTCGCGGCCGGCGCGATCGGCTCACCGCAGTTGCTGCAGCTGTCGGGCGTCGGCCCGGCGGCGCTGCTCCAACGGCACGGGATCGACGTGGTGAAGGACCTGCCTGGCGTTGGCGGCAACCTGCAGGACCACCTGCAGATCCGCGCGGTCTTCCAGGTGGGCGGCGTCAGCACGCTCAATACGCTGGCGTCGAGCTGGTTCGGCAAGGCGCGCATCGGACTCGAATACGCGCTGCGCCGCACCGGTCCGATGAGCATGGCGCCGTCGCAGCTCGGTGCGTTCGCCAAGAGCGGACCGGACAAGGACTGGCCCGATCTGCAGTACCACGTGCAACCGCTGTCGCTCGATGCCTTCGGCGAGCCGCTGCACGCGTTCAACGCGTTCACGGCCAGCGTCTGCAACCTGAATCCCACCAGCCGGGGCACGGTCGCGATCCGTAGCGCCGATGCGGCCGATGCGCCGCTGATCGCGCCCAACTACCTCAGTACCGCCGAGGACCGCGACATCGCGGCGCGCAGCCTGAGGCTGACGCGGCGCATCGTCGAGCAGCCGGCGCTGTCCCGCTACCGGCCGCGCGAACACAAGCCGGGCGTCGAGTTCCAGACCGATGAGGAGCTGGCCCGCCTGGCCGGCGACATCGCCACGACGATCTTCCATCCCGTCGGCACCTGCCGCATGGGCCGCGCCGACGACGAGAACGCCGTCGTCGACAGCCGCCTGCGCGTTCGCGGCGTCGCCGGCCTGCGCGTCATCGACGCGAGTGTCATGCCGACGATCACCAGCGGGAACACCAATTCGCCCACGCTGATGATCGCGGAGCGCGCCGCCGCCTGGCTGCGCGCCGGGGAGTGAACGGCGCCGATCAGGCGCTGAAGCGTTCCTCGAGGTAGGCCAGCAGCGTGCGGATCGTCTGGGCCTCGCCGCCGACCGGGCGGCCCGGACGTGCGATGTCGTTCCAGGCGAACAGGTCGATGTGCAGCCAGTCCTGCTCGGCCGGGATGAAGGCTTCGAGGAACAGCGCCGCGTTGATCGCGCCGGCCAGCGCGCTGCGGCCGGTGTTCACGATGTCGGCGATGCTCGACGTGATGCCTTCCTTGTAGGGCGACCACAGCGGCATGTGCCACAGCGGGTCGTCCATCTTCAGGCCCAGGTCGACCAGGTCGCGCGCCGTGTCCATGTGCTTGGAGAACAGCGCCGGCAGCTGCGCGCCCAGCGCGATGCGCGCCGCGCCGGTCAGCGTGGCCAGGTCGATGATCAGTTCGGGCCTGGACTCGGTGGCGTAGGCCAGTGCGTCGCACAGGATCACGCGGCCTTCGGCGTCGGTGTTGCCGATCTCGATGTGCAGGCCCGCGCGGGTCTTGATCACGTCGCCCGGACGGTAGGCGTTGCCGCTGATCGAGTTCTCCACAGCCGGGATCAGCACCTGCAGGCGCACCGGCAGCTTCAGCGCCATGATCAGCGTGGCCAGGCCCAGCGTGTTGGCCGCGCCGCCCATGTCCTTCTTCATCTGGCGCATGCCGTCGGCCGGCTTGATGTCCAGGCCGCCGGTGTCGAAGCACACGCCCTTGCCGACCAGCGTCAGGCGCGGGTGCTTGTCGCTCCCCCAGTTCAGCTCGATCAGGCGCGGCGCGCGGGTGCTCGCGCGGCCGACGGCGTGGATCGCGGGGAAGTTCTTCTTCAGCAGGTCGTCGCCGACGATCTCCTTGAACTTCGCGCCGTGCTGCTTGCCAACGACAGCCGCGGCCTTGGCCAGCTCTTCCGGCCCCATGTGCTCGGCGGGGGTGTTGACCAGGTCGCGCACCGCGGTCATCGCGGTGGCGATCGCCAGGCCGCGCTGGCCGTCCGGGCTGCTCTTGATCAGCAGCTGCGCCGGCTCGCGCTTGCGCGGCTTGTAGAGGTCGAACTGGTAGCAGCCCAGCTCCCAGGACATCGCGGCGGCCTCGTCCTGCAGCGGCAGGCCGTCGGGCGACAAGGTGTAGGCGCCTTCGGGCAGCGCGAGCGGCAAGGCCGACAGCGCGAACGGGTGGGCGGCGTGCGCCACGCCGGCGAAGACCTGCGCCAGCTTGCCGTCTTCGCCCGGCACCAGGGCGAAGGTGTCCGGCGCGGCGGAGAAGCCCAGCGTCGCCAGCCATTGCTGGGTGCGCTTGGGCAGCTTCGGGGCGAGAGCCTGGTAGGCGGCGCGATCCAGCGCCAGGATGGGCGTGGCGCGAGCCACCGAGTTCTTGAATTGGACGTTCATCGATGCAGCGGCGCGCCGCGGGTCGCGCGGAGGGCCGGCCTTGGGGGTTGGCGGTGGCGCATTCTCGCTCGCCCTCCCTCCGAAGGTGGGGGCACCACGCTGTTCGGGGGCGTGGTGGCGACGAGCGTCGCCCTTGTCCCTCAAATGGGCTGCGGTACTGCGGCGGCCGGGGTCTGGGAAGCGCTCAGCAGGACTGTCGCAGACGCGACAGCAGCGACTGCGCCGCAGCGGTGGTGCCGGCTGGCGCGTTGGGACTGGCGGCGGACATCGCGGGGTTGTCCTGGGCGGCCTGGATCAGCCGCTGCGCCGCGGCCGGCCCGGGCAGCACCGGGCCGATGAAGCACACCCGCTCGCCCTGGCCGATCAGCAGCGTCGGGAAGGTCTCGACTTCCAGGTCGTCGACCAGCTCGGAGTCGTCCTCGATGTCCACCCACAGGAAACGAGCGCCCGGATGCTGCTGACGCAGCGTCGCGAAGTCGTCCCGGTAGGTGTCGCAGGTCCGGCACCAGGCCGCGCACAGGCAGGCGACCAGCAGGTCGGAAGACCCCTCGGAAGCGGGAGCCGGCAGGGGCGACGGGGTGGAAACAGCAGACATGGGGCCGGAGCTTAGCCGAGTTGAGCCGATGGCAACTTCGTTCGCTATTCGTCCAAAGCACCAGCATGGTGCCCAGTGCGTGACGATGGCGCGAGCTTTGTTCAGATTTGTGAGGAGCCTGTCAACGGCGTCCCAATGGGCCGCGTTAGCTGGCACAAAGCGGTCATTGCAAGCGGTCTTCCCCCCGCCCCAGGCCGCCGAAAGCCAAGAAGGTCCCCGACCATGATGAAGTCCCAAACCCGCACCGAATCCCAGCCGCGCCGCCTCCCGATGCCGGAACTGGCGCAGCACGACAAGGGCCGCAAGCACGAAGCCTTCGAAGTCGCCAGCCTGGGCTGCGACCGCCGCAGCGTCGCGCGCGCCCTGCGCTTCGACCGCAAGCGCTGAGCCCCTGAGCGGAGCCGCCCCGAGTCCGGGCGGCGGCCTCGCTCCCCAGCGCCCCGTCAGTCCTCGTCGTCCGGAGACTGCAAGGGCGCCAGCAGCCGATCGATCTCGTCGGCGCTGAACTTCTCCAGACGCTCCCCCCCGTCACGGCCCAGCATGCCGTCCGCCAGCGCCCGCTTGCGGGCCTGCAGCTCGAGCATGCGCTCCTCGATCGAGCCCTCGATGGCCAGCTGGTGGACGAACACCGGCCGCGTCTGGCCGATCCGGTGCGCCCGGGCATGGGCCTGTGCGTCCACCGCCGGGTTCCACCAGGGGTCGACCTGGATGACGGTGTCCGCCGCCGTCAGCGTCAGCCCCACGCCGCCCGCCTTCAGGCTGACCAGCATCAACGGCGCCTCGCCGGCCTGGAACCGTCGCACCACCTCGCCCCGTTTCCCTTCCGGCGTCGCGCCGGTGAGCGTCATCAGCGGGATCCGGAGTTCGTCCATCGCGGCCTCGATCAGGTCCAGCATGCCGGTGAACTGCGAGAACACCAGGATCGTCCGACCCTGGGCGATCATCTCGGGCACCTTCTCCCGGATCCATTCCAGCTTGGCGGCCTCCATGCCGTGCGGGACCTCGACCCCTGGCACCAGCCGCGGATCGCAGCAGACCTGGCGCAGCTTCAGCATCGCGTCCAGGACGGACATGAGCCCGGAGCCGAAGATCTCCGACTCCTTCAGCAGCCGCCGCACGAGGTGGTCGGCGCCGATCCGCACGCTCTCATACAGCTGACGCTGGCGTCCCTGCAGCGGGATGCGCTGGGTAAGGACCGTCATCGGGGGGAGATCCTTGGCGACCTCTTCCTTCAAGCGCCTGAGGATGAACGGCCGCACGCGGGAGGCCAGCTCCCGGGCGCGGCGGGCGTCGCCGGTCTGTTCGATCGGCTTGCGCCAGTGCCGCGCGAAGGAGCGCGACTCGCCGAGGTAGCCCGGCATCAGGAAATCGAACTGGGTCCAGAGTTCGCCCAGGTGGTTCTCGAGCGGGGTGCCGGTGAGCACGAGGCGCTGATCGGCCTGGAGCCGGCGCAGCGCCCTTGCGGCCCGCGACCGGGGGTTCTTCACGGCCTGGGCTTCGTCCAGCACCAGCACCGAGAACTTCGGTTTCGAGAGCGCCCGCACTTCCCGCCATGCCAGCCCGTAGCTGCAGAGGAGCAGGTCGATGTCGCCGAGGCGCTTCATCACCTGGGCCCGCTCGGCCGGATCGGAGAGCGTGGCCACCCGCAGGTCGGGCGCGACCCGCGTGGCCTCCTGCGTCCAGTTGAAGATGAGCGAGGTCGGCGCGACGACCAGCGCCGGCGACGTGAGCCGCCCGGCCTGTTTCTCGACCAACAGATGCGCCAGCGCCTGCGCGGTCTTGCCCAGGCCCATGTCGTCGGCCAGGATGCCGCCGAGTTCCTGACGTGCCAGGTATTGCAGCCAGGCCAGGCCCTGCAACTGATAAGGGCGCAGCGTGATGCCCAGACCTTGCGGCGCGGCCGATGCCGGCGGCGGACCGGCGTCGCGCAGGCGCTCCCACATCGTTCGCAGCTCGTCGGCGCCGAAGACCTGCCAGCGGCTGTCCGGCACGTCGAGCGCCGCCAGCCGCGCGGCTTCCCAGGAAGTGAGCTTCACCGGCCCGCGCCGTGAGCGTTGAGCGACCAGGACGTCCAGCAGGTTGAGCATCAGCCGCTTCAGCGGCGCCGCCGTGGTGTGCAGTCGCCGTCCGCCGGGCGCCTTCAAGCTGATGATGGCGTCATCGTCGATGCCGGCGATCGCGTCGGCGTAGAGCCAGCGGCGGTCCTTGCGCAGCAGGTCCCAGATCATCGGCGCGAGGTCGACACGCTGCCCCTGCACCGTCACGCCCAAACTGAGCATCCAGGAGCCCTTGCGGCGCGACAGCGCCAGCGTCGGCAGCCGGTCGCCCGGACCGGGCGCAATGGCGGTCCGGACGTCGACCGGCTCGTCGCCCTCCGGCTGGACTTCCAGCGACCATGCGTCGATCGCGACGCTGTGATGGGCGAAGCCGGGCAGGAAGTCGATCTCCCAGCCGAGCTTGCGCAGCCGCGGCACCTCGTCGGCGGCGAAATCGGGGAACAGGTCTTCCTGCTCCAGCGTCCAGCACGGGGTCAGTCCTCGCCCGAAGGACGCGTCGCGCCACTGCAGCATCTCCACGTCCACCGGATGCAGCGGCAGCGCCTGCCATTGCTCCAGCGCCGCCGGATCGGCCGGCCATCGCTCCAGCCGCAGCAGCGACACGCGATCGCCCCGCGGCCCCAGCTTGCCGTGCGGCCGCAGGCCGAGCAGGCCGTCGCCGCGGTTGAGCGTCTGAAGGATCAGCTTCGGAGGGAGCGGGGAAGGCGGCGCGGTCATCGGAGAGGCATTGTCGACGCGCCGCCGACCTGCCGGCCCGATGCACCGGCCCGATGCTCCGGCTCATCGCACCGGCTCAGCCCTCCTTGTTCTCCTTGCCGTCCTTCGGCACGCGGGGCTTGGGCAGGCCAGTCTTCGTGAAGTCGGCCGGCACGCGCATCAGCGTGGCCTCGGGTTCCGCACGGCGGATGTTGCGCAGCTGGTAATTCTGTTCGCCGCTACGCGGGTCCTTGGTCTGGACGCTGACGGTGACCTTCAGGTCGGGGGAGGTCCACACCTCGCGCGAGATCACGATCGGCTTCTCGTTGCCGATCTTGCCCGCCGGGATCGTGCGTGTCGTGCGTCCGCCGGTGACCTTGAGGCCGTCGATCTCCTTGGGCGGCAGGTTGTTCGGTTGCGTGTCCTGCCCGTTGAGGATCAGCGGCTCGACCCGCATCGCCACGGCCGGAGGCAGGGGCGACATCGGCGACAACGGGCCCAGCGGCCCCGGCGGCGTCTCGACGCGGATGACGCGGACCTCCTGGCCGCCGTCGCCCGGGGCGATCACGACAGGCGTCGCGACGCGCACCGTGGTGGGTCCGCTGGGCGCGGCGGGCGGCGACGGCGGCTTGGGCGCCTCGACGCGCTGCGCCGCGTCGCCATGGCCGAAGTTCTCGCGCGCCCAGTCGCGCATCTTGCGGCCGTACTCGCGCATCTTGTCGTTGTAGTCCCGCATCTTGTCCTGGTACTCCCGCATGCGTTCGCCGTACTCGCGCTGGGCCTCGGCGTCGACACGCCCGCCGCCGAGATAGCGCGCGGTCTTGCGTTCAGGATCGAGCAGCCAGTTCTCGCCGCTGACCGCGTCGCGGAGATAGACGACCTTGCGTCCCTGGCGTTCGACCTCCTGGCGCGTCCGGCCCTCGCCGTCACGGCACAGCTGGCTGGTCTGCTGGTGGACGATGCGATTGCCGTCGGCCAGCGGCTGGACGGTCTCATGCACGGCCTGCGCGCAGTACGGCGCGCCCTTGACGACACGCTCCGTGCTGAGGATGTGCATCGCGACGCCGGACTCGGCGATCAGCTCGGCGACGTCGGGCACGGGAGGCACCGGCGGAACAGGCGGGACGACGGCGGGCATCACTGGCGGAGCGGGCGGTGCCGGTTGCGCGCCGGGGTCCGGCGACGCGTGCGCGGCGGGCTGGGCCTGGACCGCGATGGCGGCGAGCGCCAGGGCAAGGGTGGTGAGGGAAGTCTTCATGGCGGTCTCCAGGGAAGGAAGCGGGACGTCGTTCAAAAGAGCAAGAGCGGATGGCGGGGAGCCAGGGTCGAGGAACGGCGGGAGGGTCAGGCGTTGCCGGAACGGTCAGGGCATGACCCGCATCGCGAGCACGTCGCCCGAGGCATGCACCAGCAACTCGGCGCGCACCGGCGCGGCGGCATCGGCGGGGTCGTAGGGCAGGCCCAGCAAGGCGAGGCGCTCACGGGGGACCTCGGCGGGAACGAGCCACGCATTGCCGGCGCCGGCCTTCTCGAAGGCCGCCCAGCGGTCGGCGGACACGAGCACGATGAAGCCGCTGCCCGGATTGCCCATGACGGTGGCGCCGGACTCTCCCGGCGGCGCGGAGCCCAGCAGCCAGACACAGGCGACCAGGACGGAGGCGCACAGCGCCGGGCCGGCGAGCGCCCATCGCCAGCGGCCGGCCTTGCCGGCCTTCTGGCGAGCGGCGAACTGCTGGCGCATCGCGACGAGCACCGCGTCGTCGCGTTCAGACGGCGGCGTGCGCTGGCGCAGGTCCTGGGCCACGGCCCACAGCCAGTCGGCCAGGCGCGCGGTGCGGGGCGGGGAGGTGTCGGTGGTCTTCATCATGCGGACTTCGATGAACGTTCGATCACGTCCGCCGCGGCGGACGACAGGGGCCGGGTCTCGTCCTGCAAGGCGGCCAGCAGGCGCGCCCGACCCCGGTGGAGCCGGGTGCGCAGGGTGTTGAGTTCGACGCCGGCGATCCGGGCGGCCTCGGCATAGGTCCGCTCCTGCAGATCGACCAGGACGATGGCTTCCCGGAATGCCCAGGGCAGGGTCTGCAACGCGGCCCACACCCGGGCCTGGTCCTGCGCGCGGACCAACTGCTGCTCCGGCGCATCGGCGGCGTCGTGACGGAGGTCTTCGGCGTCCTCGTCATGGGCGACCGGCAGGTCCCGCCAGCGCGCCAGCAGGTGATGCCGGGCCACACCGGCGAGGTACGCGCCGAGCGGGCCTCTGCCCGCGTCCCAACCCTCGGGCCGGCCGGCGAACTGCACGAAGGCTTCCTGCATCGCGTCCGCCGCCAGATCGGACTGGCCGCACAGCGCCAGCGCGTAGCGATAGACGCCGGGCGACTCACTGCGATACAGCGGCTCCAGCGCGCTCGCATCCCCCTGGCGCAGGCGCCGGACCAGCGCCTCGCTGACGGTGGTGCTGGAAGGCGGCGGCTCGCGCTCGCCGCCGGCGGCATGCGCGTCGGCGGGGTCGGGGCGGCTGCGGCCAGCCAGGCGGGTCCAGAAGCTCATCGGGCGTTCGACGTGAGTTGCGTGATAGTTGAACGTATTGCGCGAGCGGTCCGGAAAGTTCCCGGCTCGCACACAAGAATTTGTCTGTGTGGCGGCTCGGGCGGAGAAACCTCCCGGCATCGGTTCGAGCCTCCCCCGTGTTTCAGGGGAATGACACCTCCACGCCACACCGGGCGACCCTCGCCCGAAAGTCGAGAACAGTGCACCGTGCGATGTCCGCAAATCGTTTTCGATGGGGCCATTTCACGCAAGTGAGCGCCGGCCAACCGTTCCATCTTGGTGCATTCGCCAAGTGAAAACCCCAAGTGCGTGCATGGGGGTGCGGTCCTAGCATCCACCCCACTCGACGCGACACCCGTCCCGCGCTGGCGACAAGCCGGCACCAAGGGGGTTGCCTACGGGGGCTGAGGAGACAAAACAGATCAGACCAATTCGAACGAACAACAGTGACACTGTCACAATTCGCGGGCACCTGGATCAGGTGCCCGTTTTGTTTTCGTGGCCTGGTTTTGCGCGCATCAAGCGATCGTTCTCGGCCCGTGTCCGCGGCCCCGGGGCCGCTCTTGCGAGTTGCAGATGATCGAGTTGTTGACCGCGGCCGTGGCGTCGCTGCTGGCCGGATTTGTCGATGCCGTCGTGGGCGGCGGCGGGCTGATCCTGGTGCCGGCGCTGTTCAGCGTCTACCCGGGCGCCGCCCCCGCCACCCTCTTCGGCACCAACAAGGGCGCCGCCATCTGGGGGACGGCCTGGGCCACCCATCAATTCTCCAAGCGCGTGTCGCTGCCCTGGCTGGCGCTGATGCCGGCCGCCGCCGCCGCGCTGGCCGGCAGCTTCGCCGGCGCCTGGGCCGTCACGCAGGTGGACCCGAGCGGCCTGCGCAAGGCCCTGCCGGCGATCCTGCTGGGCGTCCTGCTGTACACGCTGGCGAAGAAGGACCTCGGCCGGCACCACGCGCCGCGCCACGAGGCCGCCACGCAGACCCTGATCGCCAGCGTGATCGGGCTGACGATCGGTTTCTACGACGGCTTCTTCGGGCCGGGCACGGGCAGCTTCTTCGTCTTCCTGTTCGTGCGGCTGCTGGGCTTCGACTTCCTGCATGCCTCCGCGACCGCCAAGCTGATGAACACGGCGACCAACTTCGCCGCGCTGGTGCTGTTCGCCTACAAGGGCCACGTCTGGTGGCACGTCGCGGCGGTGATGGCGGTGGCCAACGTCGTCGGCAGCCTGGTCGGGACGCGCATGGCGTTGGCCAAGGGCGCGGGCTTCGTGCGCGGCATGTTCGTCGTCGTCGTGTCACTGCTCATCCTCAAGACTGGCTACGACGCCTTCCTGCGCTGAGGCTGCGCAGCGAACGCCGGGCACGCCAGACGCCCTCCGAACAACACACCCCGGGTGTCCGCCAAAGGCGGGATGCCCGGCAGCCCATCGCCCGGGCTACCATCCGTCCAAACAACCGCTGACCACCATGCCTGTCGATCCTCAACTCCGCGCGCTGGATATCGAGATCCCCACCCAGCCGGACGTGCTGGTCAAGCTCTCGCTGCTGATGGCGGACGAGGACATCGACCTGCAAGCCGTCTCGGGCCTGGTGGAGACCGACATGGCGCTGGCCGCCGCCGTGCTGAAGGCGGTGAACTCGTCGCTGTACGGCCTGCGCGGCCGTGTGCAGACGGTGCACCAGGCGCTGACCTACCTCGGCATGCGCGAGGTCGCCGCGATCACCTTCGAGATGGGCCTGCGCGCCGCCTTCCCGCCGGCGGTCGAGCTGGAACCCGTCTGGACCCGCGCGGCCAAGCGCGGCCTGCTGATGGGCCGGATGGGCCAGATGCTGGGCGTCGACCCCTGGGCGGCGCACTCGGCGGGCCTGTTCGAGGAATGCGGCAAGGCGGTGCTCTATCGCCATGCGCCGGGACACTATCCCGCGATGCTGCGCGCGACGGCGAGCGACAAGGAGCTGGTCCAGCTGGAGCACACCGCCTTCGGCGTCAGCCACGACGCACTGGGCGCGGCGCTCTGCGAGAGCTGGGGCCTGGCGCCTGCCGCCGTCGCCAGCGTGCGGTACCACGTGCAGCTGCAACATGAGCTGGTGATGCCCGAGGCGATGCAGCGCCGGGGCGTCGGCGCGATCTCGCTGGTCGCGTGGACGCTGATGAACAAGCCGGAAGCGCTTGACGAGACCGTGATGGAGATCGCCCCGCAGGCACAGCTCGACGAGACGCTGATGTTGCGCGCCGCGCGCCGCGTCGAGGAGCAGCTGCAGCAGGCTGAATCCCGCGGCCGCTGATACACGGACACGGCGCCGGGCGCGCCGCGATCACGACGCGAGACAGAGCCGATCGCGTCCCATGCGCTTGGCGATGTAGAGCGCCTCATCCGCCGCCTGCAGCAGCGCCTGCGGGCTCAAGTACGGATGTCCCGGCTGCGAGGCTGCGAGACCGGCGCTGATCGTCACGATCCCGTCGTCCGGCGAGCCGTCGGGCAGCGCCCCATGCGGCACCGCCAGCGTGCGCCAGCCCTCTCGCAGGGCTTCCATCAGTCCCTGCGCGGACTCGATGTCGAAGCCGGGCAGCAGCACGACGAATTCCTCGCCGCCCAGACGGGCGACCAGGTCGGTGTCGCGCTGGAAGTGCTCGGCGAGCAGCCGCGCGAGCCGGCGCAGCACCTCATCGCCGGCACTGCGCCCGTGGTGCTCGTTGTACGGCTTGAGGTGATCCACGTCGAGGATCGCCAGTGCCAGCCGTCCCTGGTCGCGCTGCGCCCGCTTGAATTCACGCCGTAGCGCGTCGTCGAACTCCCTCCGATTGGCAATGCCTGTCAGCGCGTCATGACGCTCCATGGAGGCCAGCTCGCGCCGCTTCGCTTCCAGCGATCGCTCCGCCTGCTGCAGCGCGCGGTGCTGGCGGGCGATCTCCTCCCGCAGTTCGCGCCCGCGGGACTGCTCGCGGTGCAGCTCGTCGCCCAGCGAGGTCCGGACGTGGTCGAGCGCCTGCTCCAGTTGCAGCAGTTCGCGGGGCCGCGGCTCGCCAGGTTCGAGCCAGGTCAGCGTCTGCGGCGGCAATGTCGGATCGAAGCGGCTGGCCTGCGCCGACAAGTGGCTCAACTGACGCAGCAGCCAGCGGTCGAGCATGAGCGCGGCGACCAGGCCCAGCACCGTGGCCAGGCTCAGGTGGATCAAGGCGGAGCGCAGCATCGGATCGCGGCGCAGCGTGTCGACGATCGTGGAGGCGGACGCCTGCAGGCGCAACTCGCCGCTGCCGGCGAGCGAGAACTCGGCGCTCTGACCGGGTTCGCCGTCGTCGTCGGACAAGGCGCGGAACTGCTCGCCGTCGCGCGTGCGCAGCTCGATGCGACGCAGGTTGTAGCGGGTGAGGATGTGATGCAGCAGACCGTGCAGCGCCTCGGGCCGCTCCAGCCGCTGCTGGAGGCTGTAGGCCAGCGGACCCGCGTAGAGCAGCGGGATGGCGCTCAGTTCGGCGTCGGCCTCCACGGCGCGGCGCTGCGTCGTCTCGCGCAACTGCCAGCCGCTGGACAACGCGACGAGCAGCAGTCCGAACACGAACAGCGCCAGCAGCGGGCGGGCGCCCACCGAGATGCGGATGGCCTTGTGGGTCATGCGTGGATGCCGAGCTTGCGACGGAAGTCGCGCTATACACCGTCAAGTCATCGTCGGCCCATTGTGCCGAGCCGTGTTCACTGGTTTCCCCGGGGAAACTCCAAGCCGGGACGGGTCTCAGAATGGCCCCCCATACCTCAGGGGGAGGCGATGAAACGAACTGCCGTGGCCGCGTGGCTGTTGCTCGGAGCCGGCGCGGTCAGCGCCGATCCGGGCTATTACCTCGTGCGCCCGTACAGCGAGGCGGGACAGACCACGCTCGACCTGCGCTACTGGCATGTCGATCCGCCGGACGAGCCCGCGACGCTGTGGCCCGAGGTCGGGCTGCGCTACGGCGTGAACTCGCGATGGAGCACCGAACTGCTGCTGAGCTGGATCGGCCCGACGCTGCACGAGCAGACGCTGAGTTCGATCAACTGGGTCAATCAGTTCCTGTTCACGCAGGGGGATTCCCCCTATGACCTGGGCCTGCACCTGCAGGTCATCCGCAATCGCGGGCAAGGCAACGCGATGGAGGTGGGGCCCATCTTCCAGACCGAGTGGGGGATGACACAGCTCAACCTCAACGTCTTCTTCAGCCACGACGCGGGTTCGCGCCGGCAGAACCAGACGAAGCTCCAGTGGCAGGCCTTGCATCGGTGGCAGCCGGGCTGGCGCCTCGGCGTGCAAGGCTTTGCCGAGCCGAAGTCGTGGCGCGCGGGACCTGTCGCGAAGTTCGACCTCGGCGGGCATGCCGAACTGACGGCCGCCTACCTCTGGGGGAACACCTACCGCAGCCGTGGGGACATGCTGACCGCCTCGCTCCAAGTGGGGTTCTGAAACCTAGAATCCGCCCGCCCCGCCAACCTTCTTTCCGAAGGCGCGCGGTGCAGCGTTCTCAGGGCGGGGTGGAAGTCCCCACCGGCGGTATCCGGGGCGCGGTCGACAGACCGACGACCCCGGGAGCCCGCGAGCGCCCGGCACCGCCCTTGTGGTGCCGGGGTCAGCAGACCTGGTGAGAGGCCAGGGCCGACGGTCACAGTCCGGATGAAAGAGATCGCGTCCATCGTCGGCCTCGCGGGCCGGCGCAAGCGTTCGCGCCTGCGCCGCCGGGCGGCCGCGTTGTGCGTGCGCGCCCTGATTCATCGTTCCAACCGAAGGGTTCACATGAATCAGACCAAGCTCCACTCTCCCTCCTCCGCCGTTCCGCGCGTGGCCATTGTGTCCGCGAGCTGGCATGCCGACCTGGTCGGCCGATGTCGCGAGGCCGCCATCCGCGGGCTCGAAGCCGGCGGGCCCGTCAGCGTCGAGACCTTCGAGGTGCCCGGTGCCTTCGAGATTCCGCTCCATGCGATGAAGCTCGCGCGCAGCGGACAGTTCGATGCGGTGCTCGCGTGCGCGCTCGTCGTCGACGGGGGCATCTACCGTCACGACTTCGTCGCGCAGGCCGTCATCGACGGGCTCATGCGGGTGCAGCTCGATACCGGCGTGCCGGTGTTCTCGGCGGTGCTCACGCCGTTGGCGTTCCACGAGCACGCGACGCACCACGGGTTCTTCCATGAGCACCTCGTGATCAAGGGCACCGAGCTCGCCGGAGCCTGCCGCGCGACGCTGGCGGCGTTGCGCAAGCTGGACGCGCTGACCGCTTGAGCGTGTGAGCGTTTGCGTGACGGCGCTCGCATGCCGTCGCCAAGCGCGGCCCTGCACAGGATAGGAGGCCTCGCGTCCGCGAACCTCCCACCCTGTTCCGGGCCCAGTGACATTCGCGGTGCGCGCTATGAGCGCGTGGCTGCGTCGGTCAGTTGGCGTGAGGTCACAAACCTCCGCGGCTGGCCGGTCACTGGATCGGTGAAGGCGATCTCGCGCGCGAGCAGCTGCAGCGGACGCGTGAAGTCCACCGTGTCCTCGACCGGCTGCAGCACCGGATAGATGCGGTCGCCCTCGATGGGCAGACCCAACGCGCACAGCTGCGCGCGCAGCTGATGCTTCACGCCACTGTGCGGGCGCAGCTCGTAACGGGCGCGGTCGGCGCCGAGGCGCTCGATCAGCGCGAGGCGCGTGCGCGCATTCGGCACGGCGCCCTCGTCATCCACCGTGCGCATCTGCATGAAGTCGACGGGGTGTTCCTCGAGTCGGCTCTCGTACTCGAAGGGCAGTCGCGCGCCGATGTCGTCGCGCCACGGCGCGATGGCCTCGTAGACCTTCTCGACATCGCGATCGCGGAACAGCCGCTGGTACGCGTCGCGCGTGGCCGGCTGCACGGAGAACAAGGTCAGTCCCGCCGTCTCTCGATCGAGTCGATGCACCGGACTCAGATCGGCCAGGCCGGTCTCGCGGCGCAGTCGCGTGAGCAGCGTCTGCTGCACGTAGCGCCCCTTCGGCGTGACCGGCAGGAAGTGCGGCTTGTCGGCGACGAGCAGGTGATCGTCCACATGCAGGATGCGGGCCTCGAAAGGCACTTGCGGTTCGTCATCGAGCCAGCGCCAGTAGTAGAGGCGTCGCTGCGCGCGATAAAGCGCATCGGGCGCGAGCGGCGCGCCGGCGTCATCGAGCACGTCGCCCCGCGCCATCCGCGCGGCCCAGTCGTCGCGCGCGACCAGCGGCAGGCGATCGGCCAGGAAGTCCAGCACCAGGATCCAAGCTCCCGGCGGGCAGGCCAGCGCGCTCGCGGCGACACCGTCACGCAGCGGCAAGGCGAGCTTCAACGGACGGGCCATGGGAAACGCGTCTTCAGCGCGGTACGCGGCCTACTCGACCTGCGCCGGACCGCGCGCGCGCTCGTCGAGGAAGCGGTTCAGCCGCTGCAGGTCGTCGGCATCGATCGTCGCGCCGTTGCGCCAGGTCTTGATCCACGCGTCGCGCTGAGGATCCGCGGCGAGCTGCCGCACGGCCTGGTCCATCGCCTCGATGGCGCGGCGGCCTTCCGGCGTGCGGCTGCAGCCGGCGGTGGCGACCGAGGTGCTGCGGCCTTCGGCCAGCGGCAGCTTGGCGAGTTCGGGCGGGCCGGGATGCGTGGCGTTGTACTCGTCGACCGTGACCGGGTACTCGAGCGTGTAGTCCATGCGCCTGGCTCGCAGCATCGGCAGCAGGTGGGCGCCGCGCCCGGCGACGATCGCCCGCGGCGCCCGTTCCGGATTCGCGGCGAGCAGCTTGTCGATGCGGGGGCCATAGCTGCGGTCCCGCGGCAGCAGGCCGGTGAGGTCGGTGCGGCGCAGCAGGTCCGCGAGCTGCAGCGCCTGGCCGTTGGCCTCGAATCGCGCGAGATCCTCGCGCCGCACGACCACGTGGATCTGGCGCGACATCATGGCCGGGTGGAGCGGGGTGAAGTACAGCCATTGCAGTCGCTCAGGCGTGCGCACGTGCAGCACGGAACACAGCGTCTCGCCCTGGCGCACCTGCGCCTCGAAGCGGGGAAGGCTGAGCTCGATGAACTCGTGCCGGTACTGCGGCATGCGCTCGATGAGCAGGCGCAGGAAGCCGTCGACCTCGCCCTGGCCGAGGTCCTCGACGCGCTGCGGCGGCTTGCCGTCGCGATAGACGAAGTGCGGGGCCATGTCCTGCACCAGCCAGCGCAGGACCGGCGGCGCCGGTGGCGGCGAGGGCTGCGCCGCGGCCGGCGCGATGGCCCCGAGGGCGACGAGGAGTCCGGTCATGAAGACCGGAGCGGCCAGGGCCAAGCCGCCCGCGGCCGCGCGGAGGCGGCGGCCGACGGGCATCGGGTGACGAGAGGGTGTCAGTCGCCCTCGACCCATTCCACCTTGGCGCCGAGGCGGGTGATGTTCTCGGCGAACTGCGGATGGGCGCGGCGGACCGGCGTCGCGTTGCGGATCACGGACTTGCCCGGGATGCTGGCCGCGACCATCAGCAGCGCGATCGCGACGCGGATGATGTAGGGGCTCTCGACCTCGGCAGGGCTCAAGGTCTTGCCGCCGAAGGTCACCATGCGGTGCGGGTCGGACAGGAAGGCGTGCGCGCCGAACTTGGACAGCTCGGTGGTCCAGCCCATCGCGCCGTCGTAGACCTTGTTCCAGAACATCACGCTGCCCTCGGCCTTCACGCCGAGCGCGACGAAGATCGGCAGCAGGTCGACCGGCAGGTAGGGCCACGGCGCCGCCTCGACCTTCTGCAGGATGTTGCGGGTGAAGGGCTCCTTGACCTTGAGCTTGCCGTCGACGACGGAGCGCGACCAGCCGTCCTCGTGGATGATATGCACGCCGAACTTGGCGAAGGTGCGGTCGATCAGCGGGAACTGCTCCGGCTGCGAGTTCTTGACCCTGACGTCGCCGCCGGTGATCGCGCCCAGCGCCAGGAAGGTGACGATCTCGTGGAAGTCCTCGGCGAAGGTGAATTCGCCGCCGCCCAGCGACGCGACACCGTGGATGGTCAGCCGCGAGGTGCCCAGGCCTTCGAGCTTGGCGCCGAGCATCTGCATGAACTGGCAGAACTCCTGCACGTGCGGCTCGCTGGCGGCGTTCATCAGCGTCGACGTGCCGTGGGCGAGCGCGGCGCAGAGGACGAAGTTCTCGGTCGTGGTGACGGAGGCGTAGTCGGTCCAGTGGTCGTTGGCGCGGAGCTGTCCTTCGACCTTCACGACCAGGCCGTCGGGGGCGCGATCGACGCTGGCGCCGAAGCGCTGGAAGACCTCGACGTGCGGATCGATCTCGCGCGCGCCCAGGGTGCAGCCCTTGACGTCGTCCTCGATGCGGGCGGCGCCGAAGCGCGCCATCAGGCCGGGCACCAGCATGATCGAGGAGCGCATCTCCTCGGGCAGGTGGTCCTTGGCCGGGTCGAAGTGGGTGTCCAGGTGGTGCAGGTCCAGCACGCCGCTCTTGAAGTCCACGGACACGCTGCTGCCGAGCTTGCGGAAGACCTCGAGGATCTTCTTCACGTCGGTGATCTCGGGCACGCCATGCAGGCGGACCGGCTCGCGCGTGAGCAGGGTGGCGCAGAGGATGGGCAGGACGGCGTTCTTGTTGGCCGAGGGAACGATGCGGCCCTTCAGGGGCGAGCCGCCGTGGACGATGAGGTTGGACATGGCCTGGCGCGGGCGCGCGGGTGGAATTCGGTGGACGAGCGCGAATTATCGGGGGTCGCGGGATGGCCCGGCGCTCGAACGGGACATCGATTTGCATCTTGCAACGCGGGCCCCGGGGGCGCCAGCGAAGGTGTTTTCATGCAGCGGAAGAAATCTTCCTTCCACGCGTCGAATCGAGGCAGCCGGACCTGGGCCGCGAGGGGCTCGTCTCCTAGGGAAGTCATGGGCGTCCGGGAGGGACCGGCCTCGTGAAAATGCCGACCCATGATCCCGCCCGTTGATCCGACCACGCCCGAGACCGCTCCCTTGGTGCCGGACGTGCCTGTGCCTTCGCCCGTGCCCGCAAGCGCACCCGCGACCTCGCCCATCCGCCGGCTGCTCGCGAAGAAGCACGCCGCCGCAGGGGCCCCCGAGGACCCGCGCGACTGGATCACTCCCGAGGATCTCAACGTCGCCCCGGCCTTGCTCGGTCTGCCGCTGGCCTCTCCCTGGCAGCGGGCCAAGGCGATGGCGGTCGACGTGACGCTGGTGACGCTGCTCTCGAACTTCGGCAACACGCCGCTGCTCGCGGGCTGCTGCTGGGTCGCGTGGCGCTGGTACAAGCAGCAGCGCGCGTCGCGCGGGGAGGTCCGGAAGGAATCCGGCTGGCTCGGCTGGGCGCCGGCGTTGTGCCTGGTCGCGTTCGGGCTCTACTCGAGCACGATGGAGCACATCGACGAGCCGACCAAGCGGGCCCGCCGCGAGGCCGTCGCCGCCGCGTCGACCGAGAAGACCGACAAGGCCGACCGCCAGGACGAGGATGCCGACGCGACCGATGTCCACGAGGACGTCAAGGACCTCGTGAAGCACGCGATGGCCACGGCGACCGCCGCCGCCTCGGCCGCCTCCGGATCCGCTTCCGGCGGTCTGGAGCAGAAAGTGATCCGGCAGGTCGAGCAGGACGGCGAACTCCAGCGCAAGGCCGATCGCGTGCGCATCAAGGCGCTGCAGGAGGAGGTCCGCTCGCTCAAGGACGAGGCCAAGCGCTCGCCGCTCGAAAAGCTCCGCCACTGGTGGGAAGTCGTGGGCCTGAACCTCGTCTGGGCCTTCGTGTATTTCGTGGCCTTCCCGCTGATCTGGCCGGGCCAGACACCGGGCAAGAAGCTGATGGGCCTGCGCATCGTGGAACTCACCGGCAAGCCGCTCAAGCCGATGCTCTGCGTGCGCCGCTATGGCGGCTACGCGGCCGGGGCGACCACCGGCGGCATGGGCTTCCTGCAGATCCTGTGGGACGCCAACCGCCAAGGGCTGCACGACAAGGCCGCGCACACCGCCGTCATCGACACGCGCAACCCGCGTCGCCTGCGGCTGTCCGAAGACCTGACGGGCTGAACTCAGCCCTTGGGATCGAGCCGCTTCGCGCGCGCCAGGCGCCAGGCCTCGGCGGGATCATCGCCGTAGACCTCGTCGGCCGTGGTCGCCGTCTCGCGCCGGTGCGTGTCGATCGCGATCCGCTTGTCGAAGACGAAGCACTCTCCGCGCCAATCCGCGTCGGCATCAGGCATCTGCTCGAAGTAGTTGAGGATGCCGCCGTCCAGTTGCCGCACGGTCAGTCCGCGTTCGGTCATCCAGCCGGAGAGCTTCTCGCAGCGGATGCCGCCGGTGCAGTACATCGCAACCGTCTTGCCTTCGCGTTGCCAGGTCTCGGCGTGGGCGTCGATGTAGGCCGGGAAGTCGCGGAAGTGCCGCACCCCTGGATCGATCGCGCCGTCGAAGTGGCCGAGCTCGAACTCGAAGTGATTGCGGTTGTCGAGCACGACGACGTCGTCGCGTCGGATCAGCTCGCGCCATTCGCGCGGCGAGACGTGCGTGTCGCGGGTGTCGGCCAGCCCCGTCACGCCGTCCAGGCCGAAGGCGACGAGCTCCGGCTTTTCATGCACCTTCAGCAGCGTGAAGGGACGCGTCGCGCAGAAGCTGCGCTTGAAGTGCAGGTCGGCGAACGGCGGCTCGGCGCGCAGCGCGGCCTCGTAGGCATTGAGCGCCTGCGGCGGTCCGCCGATCGCGCCGGTGATGCCTTCGGGGGCCAGGAGCACGTTGCCCCCGATGGCACGTCCCAGCGCCTCGTTGACGTCGCGCAGCCGCTGCGCCAGCGCCGACGTCTCATCCAGTCGGACGAACTTGTAGAACGAGCTGTGCTCGTGCTCGGAGGAGGACATCGGAGGGACCACTGAAGACGGACGCTGTAAGGAAACCGGGGGAGAACGCGATGGTACCGAGGTCCTCCGGTGGCCCGGGAGCAACCCGGGTGCGGGACCCGTACTTGCCCGCCTAGAATCCGCCACCCTTTTTCCGCCCTGTCGAGGGCCCAACGCCGTGTCCGATCGCCTTGCCGTCCTGCCTCAATACCTGATGCCCAAGGGCGCCATGACGCGGCTCGCCGGTCGGTTGGCAAGCGCGGAACTGGGCGGCTTCACGACCTGGACGATCAAGCGTTTCATCGCCAAGTACGGCGTGAACATGGCCGAGGCGGCGGAGTCCGATCCGACCGCCTACTCGACCTTCAACGACTTCTTCACCCGCGCGCTGAAGCCAGGCGCCCGCCCGCTGGCGGATGCCCCGCTGATCTGCCCCGTCGACGGCGCGATCAGCCAGTTCGGACCGATCCGCGCGGACCAGATCTTCCAGGCCAAGGGCCACCAGTACTCGACCACCGCGCTGCTCGGCGGCGATCAGCAACTGGGCGCGCAATTCCGCGACGGCCACTTCGCGACGATCTACCTGAGCCCGCGCGACTACCACCGCATCCACATGCCCTGCGCCGGCCGCCTCGTGCGCATGGTGCATGTGCCGGGCGACCTGTTCTCGGTGAACCCGACGACCGCCCGCGGCGTGCCGGGCCTGTTCGCCCGCAACGAGCGCGTGGTCTGCCTCTTCGAAGGCGAGCACGGGCCGTGGGCGCTGGTGCTGGTGGGCGCGACCATCGTCGGTTCGATGGCCACCGTCTGGCATGGCGTCGTCAATCCGCCCCGGCCGGGCCGGCTGCGCACCTGGCACTACGAGAACGAACACTTCAGCTACGCGCAGGGCCAGGAGATGGGCAGATTCCTGCTGGGCTCCACCGTCGTGCTGCTGTTCCCCAAGGACCTGCCGATGGCGTTCAACGCGCAGTGGCAGCCCGGCGGCGCGGTGCGCCTGGGCCAGCCGATGGCCACGCTGGGCTGATCGGCCGGTCCCCCGGCAAGCCCTGTCCCTCCGGCGGGGGCCCGCCTTTGCGGGACAATCGCCGTTTTGCGAAACGACGGCGACGAGCTCCCATGACCCTGCGTGTCCTGACAGGCATCACGACCACCGGCACCCTGCACCTCGGCAACTATGTCGGCGCGGTGCGCCGCGCCATCGCGGCCAGCCGCGAGCCGGGCGCCGAGAGCTTCTTCTTCATGGCCGACTACCACGCGCTGATCAAGTGCGACGAGCCGGCCCGCATCGAAGCCTCGCGCCTGCAGATCGCCGCGACCTGGCTGGCGGCCGGCCTGGACACGAGCCGGGCCGTCTTCTACCGCCAGAGCGACATCCCCGAGATCCCCGAACTGACCTGGCTGCTGACCTGCGTCACGTCCAAGGGCCAGATGAACCGCGCGCATGCCTACAAGGCCTCCGTCGACGCCAACGTGGCCGCGGGCGAGGACCCAGACGCCGGCATCACCATGGGCCTGTACAGCTATCCGATCCTGATGGCCGCGGACATCCTGATGTTCAACGCGCATCGCGTGCCGGTCGGCAAGGACCAGGTCCAGCACATCGAGATGGCGCGCGACGTCGCGCAGCGCTTCAACCACACCTTCAAGACGGAGCTCTTCACGCTGCCCGACGCCAGCGTGGACGAGGAGATGGAGCTGCTGCCAGGCCTGGACGGCCGCAAGATGTCCAAGAGCTACGACAACTCGATCCCGCTGTTCGAAGGCGGCGAGAAGGCGTTGCGCGAGGCGATCTCGAAGATCGTCACCGACTCGCGTCTGCCCGGCGAACCCAAGGAGACCGAGGGCTCGCACCTGGTCCAGATCTACGACGCGTTCGCGACGCCGGAGCAGCGCAAGGCGTTCCGCGCGGCGCTGCAGGCCGGCCTGGCCTGGGGCGAGGCCAAGGACCAGCTGTTCGCCCTGATCAATGCGGAGATCGGCCCGATGCGCGCGAAGTACGAGGCGCTGATGGCCAATCCCGAGAAGATCGAGGAGATCCTGATGGAAGGGGCCGCCAAGGCCCGCGCGATCGCGGGTCCGCTGCTGGCGCAGGCGCGCGAGGCCGTCGGCCTGCGTCGCTTCAAGGCCCTGGCCGCGCCGGTCGCCCAGGCGGCCAAGGCGAAGTCGACGGTGCCGGCCTTCAAGCAGTACCGCGAAGCCGACGGACTCTTCTACTTCAAGCTGCTCGCGGCCGACGGCACCCTGCTGCTGCAAAGCACCGGCCTGTCGCAGGGCAAGGAAGCCGGCCAGTGGGTCGCGAAGCTCAAGCGCGAAGGCGCGGCCGCTTTGGGTGAGGCGCCGGTGTCCAAGGAAACCAGCGACGACGTGCTGCTGCCAGCGCTGGAAGCGCTCGTGGCCGCCGAACTGGAAGCGGCGGCGGCGAAGGGTTGAGCGCATCGGCGTTTCGAAAGGAAACCCTGGTTTAGGGTGCCAAGTCGATCACGTTCATCGAAGAAACCCGCTCGTTCCGCGACGTGAGGCGTCGTAGTCTCCGATGTTGATTCCGTCACGATTCAACACCACAACAAGGAGACCACCGATGTCCACGACGACCCGCCTGCCTGCCGACTCCCTGGCGCTGCAACGCCTCTATGCCTGGGAGCTCGACACGCCGGACCGGGTCACGCTGCGCCAGCCCATGGGCGGCGGCGTGGTCAAGGACTTCACCTGGAAAGAGGTCGCCGACCAGGCGCGCCGCATGGCGGCGCATCTGAAGACGCTCGGTCTCGAGCAGGGCTGGGAACCCGGCGCCCGCGTCGCCATCCTGTCCAAGAACTGCGCGTGGTGGCTGATGAGCGACCTCGCGATCTGGATGGCCGGCTACGTCAGCGTGCCGCTGTACCCGACGCTCGCCCCCGACACCATCCACCAGATCCTCAGCCACAGCGAGGCCAAGCTGCTGTTCGTCGGCAAGCTCGACGGCTGGGAAGGCATGCGTCCCGGCGTGCCGCTCGGCCTGACCTGCATCTCCTATCCGGTCTCCCCCGACGACGCGCAGGACACCTACGACCACTGGGACGCGATCTGCGCCGAGACCCAGCCGCTCAAGGGCAAGCCCGTCCGCGCCGCCGACGACCTCGCCACCATCATCTACACCTCCGGCACGACGGGCACGCCCAAGGGCGTGATGCATTCGTTCGGCAACTTCTCGTGGGCCATCGCCACGGGGCTCAAGCGCATTCCGCTGAGCGAGAGCGATCGCATGCTGTCCTACCTGCCGCTGGCGCACGTCGTCGAACGCGCGCTGGTCGAGCACGGCTGGCTGCACACCGGCATGACGGTGTACTTCGCGGAGAGTCTGGACACCTTCGCCGCCGACCTGCAGCGCGCACGGCCGACGGTGTTCTTCTCCGTGCCGCGGCTGTGGACCAAGTTCCAGCAGGGCGTGCAGGCCAAGCTGCCGCAGCCCAAGCTCGATCTGCTGTTCAAGCTGCCCATCGTCGGCAACCTGGTGCGCAAGAAGATCCTGAAGGCACTGGGCCTGAACGAATGCACCTTCGCCGCCGGCGGCGCCGCGCCGATGCCGGTCGCGCTGCTGAAGTGGTACCGCGCGCTGGGCCTGCCGATCAACGAGGGCTACGGCATGACCGAGAACCTCGCGCTGTCGCACATCACCGTGCCGGGCCGCGACCAGATCGGCAGCGTCGGTCCCGCCTACGACGGCGTGCAGACGCGTCTGGATCCGATCACCGGCGAGCTGCAGATGAAGAGCCAGGCGCTGATGCTCGGCTACTACAAGCAGCCCGAGCTGACCGCGGAGACGCTCACCGCCGACGGCTGGCTGAAGACCGGCGACAAGGCGGAGATCTCCGACAAGGGCGCGCTCGCGGGCTGCGTGCGCATCACCGGCCGGGTGAAGGATCTGTTCAAGACGAGCAAGGGCAAGTACGTGTCGCCCGCGCCGATCGAGGACCGCCTCTCGACGAATCCCGCCATCGAGGCCTGCGCGGTCACGGGCGCGAACTTCGCGCAGCCGGTGGGCATCGCGATGCTGTCGCCCGAGGCCGCCGCGCGCGATCGCGCCGGGCTGGAGCAGGAACTCATCGCGCATCTGGAGAAGGTCAACGAGCGCCTCGATCCGCACGAGCAGCTCGACTGCCTGATCGTCACGGCGACGCCGTGGACCGTCGACAACGGCTTGATCACGCCGACCTTCAAGGTGCGACGCAACCGCGTCGACGAGGTCTACGGCCCGCGTCTGGAAAACTGGATCGCCCAGCGCCGGAAAGTCATCTGGGCGGACTGATGCGCCGTCCCGGCGGCTGACGCATGATGGGCGCATGAAACGCGGATCCCTCAAGCGCTGGGCCGCCCTGCTCAAGGGCGAGCTGCTCACCGTCTTCTACGCGGCACGCGATCCGGAGGCGCCCTGGCTGGCGCGTTTCGTGGCGATCGCGGTCGCCGCCTACGCGCTCAGTCCGATCGACCTGATCCCGGACTTCATCCCGGTGCTCGGCCTGCTCGACGATCTGATCCTGGTGCCGCTCGGATTCTGGCTGGTGCTCCGGCTGATGCCGCCGCAGGTGATCGCGCGGGCCCGATTGCGCGCCGCCGAGCAGCGCGGCCGGCTGCCGCGCAACCTCAAGGTCGGCGCGGCGATCGTCGTGCTGTGGGTGCTGCTGATGGTGCTGCTCGTCGTGTGGCTGACCGGTCGCGGCGGTGCACCGGCCGGCGCCGTCTGAGCGGACGAGATCAATCCGGACCGAGGCCCCGCTTCGCCAGCGTCTCGGCCACCCATTCGATGAACACGCGCATGCGCGCCGACACGTAGCGGTTGGGCGAATAGACCAGGTAGACCGGCACGGCGTTGTGGTGCCACTCGGGGAACAGCGGCACCAGTTCGCCGCTCGTGAGCTGCTCCTCGACCGCGTACTTGGCCAACTGGACGACGCCCAGTCCCGCCAGCCCGGCGGCGACGTAGGCGTTGCTGTCGTTGACGTCGAGCCGGCGGCGGCCCTCGACCTCGATGCGCTCGTCGCCGCGGTGGAACACGAACGGGAACACGCGCCCGGTCCGCGACGAGAAGTAGCCCACCGCCTGGTGCGGCTCCCGGTCCAGGTCTTCCGGGGTCTCGGGCGTGCCGTGCTTCTCCAGGTAGGCCGGCGACGCGCAGGTGCAGAACTGGATCTGCCCGACGCGCCGCGCCACGAGGCCCGCGTCCTGCACCGCGCCGACGCGCAGCACGAAGTCGACGTTGTCGACCAGCAGGTCGATGGCGCGGTCGCTGACGCCCAAGGCGATCTGGATGTCGGGGTAGCGCTCGTGGAAGTCGCCCAGCGCGGGGATCAGCACCCGCGATCCCGTCAGTGTCGTCACGTCGACGCGCAGGCGGCCACGCGGCTTGCTCTGGTCGTGGAGCATCCCCTGGTCGATGGCCTCGAGCTCGCTCAACAGGGCCATGGTCCGCTCGTAATAGGCGGCGCCATCCTGCGTGACGGTCACCTTGCGGGTGGTACGCGTCAGCAGCTGGACCCGCAACCGCGCTTCCAGCGCCTGCACCAGCCGCGTCAGGCTGGCCTTCGGGAGATCCATCGAGTCGGCCGCCTTGGTGAAGCTGCCGGTTTCCACCACCCGGGCGAACGCCCGCATTTGCACGATCCGGTCCATCCGATGCCCTTGATCAGGCGGCCCGGAAGGGGGACTGCTGGGGGGCCGCGGGGCGATTCTCCGGGATTCCGCACGGTCGTGCGCGTTCCGCGCCGCATTCCCGGGTCACGCGCCATGTCGGGGCGATGCGGGCGAATGCCGGATGAATATGTCCTCCCGACGGTTTGAATATCCGATCGATATCGAACGAGGTATGCCGGGGCCCGCAGACTTAATTCTGGCTTAAGCAAAAGAAAACCCCTCGGCGAGTAGTGGCTCATCCGAGGGGGGTATAGGCGGTCGATGACGGACAGGAGGAGGAGTGCGGAGAACCGCCACCGACCAGGGCCGGAGCCCTTGACCTCAAAAAATGCTCTCTACCAGACTATTGTTCGAGTTCTCTCTCAGGGGGGTTGCTTGCAGGCGGGTATCAGGAACGGGAATCAGGAATCCGGAAATCAGCGGCCGGCGACGGCGGTCGACGGGGCGCTGCCGCCGAACTTCTTCACCAGCGTCGCGTAGTAAGGCGAGCTGCGCAGTTCGGCGTACTTGGCCTTGGCAGCGTCGCGGCGGGCGTTGTCGTAGCCGTAGGTTTCCGACTGCTCGACGGCGGCCAGGCCGGATTCGCGGTAGATCTCCAGGTCAGCCAGCACTTCGGCGCGGCTCACGGCGCTGGGGGTGTTGACGGGCTGGGTGTGCGGGTTGTCGTTGGCCATCGCGCTGCCGGCCACCAGGGCGGCGGAAGCGAAGAGGACGGAAGCCAGGATGTTCTTGGAGGTCATGATCTTTCCTTTCAGATGGGTCCCAGGGCAACAGCGAAGGGGCACGGGGTGGATGATTCGGCCCGTCGATTGCGCCAGGGATTCAATCCGGTTTCGTTTGAAATCCGTCGGTTGCCCGGAGGTTTCAAGTCGTCGCCTGGTGGAGATTCCTGGAAGCGGTTTCGATGTGTCGATGGGATGAACTATGAACGATAAGGGTTCACCCTTAAATCCATTCCTTCGCAACAGTCCGTTGAAAAGATCGGAACAATCACTGCGCGCCTGTCGCGCGGTTCCCGTTGGGGGCGGGCATGATGGCGGCCTTTCGGGAGACGTCTTCGATGCTTGGCACCCACGACCTCGGCCTCTTCATCGCTTCCGGCCTGCTGCTCAACATGACGCCGGGACCGGATTCGCTGCTGATCATGGCGCGCAGCGCCACGCAGGGCTTCCGCGCCGGCTCGGCCGCGGCGCTGGGCATCGGCGCCGGCACCTGCGTCCACATCCTGGCGGCGGCGCTGGGGCTGTCGGCCCTCATCTCCGCGTCGACGGCGGCGTTCACCGTGGTCAAGCTGCTCGGCGCGGCCTATCTGGTCTACCTGGGCGCCAGCATGCTGTTCAAGCGCCGCGCCGCCGAGCCCCGGCCGGACGAGGGACGCCAGGAGGAAGCCATGTCGCCGCCTCCCGCGGCGCCGCTGCGGAAGATCTTTGCGCAGGGCTTCCTCACCAACGTGCTGAATCCCAAGGTCGGGTTGTTCTTCCTGGCCTTCGTCCCGCAGTTCATCTCGGCTGATGCGCCGAGCAAGGCCGCAGCGTTCCTGTTCCTCGGCGCCATCTTCAACGTGAACGGGATGCTGTGGTGCCACCTGCTGGCGTGGTCGAGCGCCGTGGCGGGCGCCCGCGCGCGCGGGCAGGGGTGGGCACGCGCGCTCGGACGATGGCTCAATCGCGGCATCGGCGCGCTGTTCCTGGCTTTCGGCGTGCGATTGGCGATGGCCGAAATGGCCTAGGCCACCTGCGGTGCGCGTGGCGTTCGGTTTGGCCGAACCGCGCCTGCGGGTTTTCCATCGCGGGAGTAGGCTTCCGGCATGACTGCCAAGACCCCACCCCTTTCCGGCGGCTCCACGCCGGCGTCCGGCGTCCCCGGGCACTACACCGCACATGAAAAGCGCGACCGCATCTTCGCCATCGTCGGCGCGTCGTCCGGCAACCTGGTCGAGTGGTTCGACTTCTACGTCTACGCGTTCACGTCGATCTACTTCGCCCACGCGTTCTTCCCGAAGGGCGACCCGACGGTGCAACTGCTCAACACGGCAGGCGTGTTCGCGGCAGGCTTCCTGATGCGGCCGATCGGCGGCTGGCTGTTCGGCCGGATCGCCGACCGCAAGGGCCGCAAGACGGCCATGATGATTTCGGTGCTGATGATGTGCGGCGGCTCGCTGGCCATCGCCTGCATGCCGACCTACGAGACCATCGGCGTCCTGGCGCCAGCGCTGCTGCTCGCGGCGCGGCTGTTCCAGGGCCTGTCGGTCGGCGGCGAGTACGGCACCAGCGCCACCTACATGAGCGAGGTCGCGCTGCGCGGCCAGCGCGGGTTCTATGCGTCGTTCCAGTACGTGACGCTGATCGGCGGCCAGCTGCTCGCGGTGCTGGTCGTGGCGATCCTGGAGCAGACGCTGACCGACGCGCAGATGCACGACTGGGGCTGGCGCATCCCGTTCGCAGCGGGCGCCGCGACGGCGGTGATCGCGTTCTATCTGCGCCGCTCACTGGCCGAGACCGCGAAGGCGGAACAGCTCGACCGCAAGGAATCGGGCTCGATGCGCGAGCTGTTCGGCAAGCACATGCGGTCCTTCCTGATCGTGCTGGGGTTCACCGCGGGCGGGTCGCTCGCGTTCTACACGTACACGACCTACATGCAGAAGTACCTGGTGCTGAGCGTGGGCATGGACAAGAAGGTGGCGAGCACGGTGATGACGGCGGCGCTGTTCGTCTACATGTGCATGCAGCCGCTGTTCGGCGCGCTGTCGGACCGCATCGGGCGGCGGACGTCGATGCTGTGGTTCGGCATCCTGGGCGCCCTGTGCACCTGGCCGATCCTCTCGGCGCTCAAGGGCGTGCAGAGCCCGTACGCGGCCTTCGGCCTGATCATCCTGGCGATGGCGATCGTCTCGCTGTACACGTCGATCGGCGGGCTGATCAAGGCGGAGATGTTCCCGCCCGAGATCCGCGCGTTGGGCGTGGGCCTGTCCTATGCGATCGGCAACGCGATCTTCGGCGGCTCGGCGGAGTTCGTCGCGCTGAGCCTCAAGTCCGCCAACATCGAGAGCGCGTTCTACGTCTACGTGTCGGTGATGTGCTTCTTCGCCTTCCTCGTCTGCTTCCTGATCCCCGACCTGCGCAAGCATGGGCATCTGAACGAGGTGCATTGACGGTCTTGTCCATTTGTCCGATTGCCCTTTCAAACCAGTGGCCATCGCGCTTACACTGATCGCCGACAGTCAAGCGCAGCGCTGGTAGAGGTCTCCGCAAGGAGGCAGCCCTGAACGGGTGGGATCCTCGAAGCTGGGGGCTGTCACCAACCCTCGAATGCCGCACCCAGGTGCGGCATTCTGCTTTTCAGGGATTCGAAGTCCGAGAGGAACTTCATGCCGTATCCCAGCCAGCTCCGGCCGTTGCGATAGACGTGCCGTCGCAGCAGGTGGAGATAGCTCGGATCGGTCACCCCGAAGCGACTCGGATTGACGGCGTAGAACGTGCTGCTCGCGACGGCATCCGCGATCTGAAGTCCTGCCAACTGGCTGTGCTGCACGGCGCGCAGACGATCGATGTCGATGGCGGGCCAATGCACCTGTCCATCGATGTTCGGATCAGTAGCGCCGCGCAGCAGACGCATGTGCCCGCGCATGTCCTCATAGGACATGGCGGCGCGATCCGAAAAGATCAGATCGACGGTGCCGTCTCCTTCGTCCGCTCGCGCATGGTCCCGGCAAAGCCACGAGACACGTTCGACCAACAGACGGGTCAGATCGCGATAGAGCAGAAACTTGTTGGACTGATAGGTCGCGATATCCGAGATGTCCGGCTTGTAGCTGAGCACGCTCACGGTCCGGAAGCTCAACTGCGCCAGTTCATGGAACAAGACCAGGCGCGGCAGATGGTCCATCTTGCACAGATGGAACGGGTGCGACCGTTCTCGGCCGAGCCGCTGGCGCACGCGCATCAATGCATCCACGCCCGATCGCTCATTGATCCGTCGAAACACAACGGCCGACAACACAAACCAGCGTGAGCTGCCGCGGCCATCTTCCTTGAAAAGAAATCCGTCGTCGCCGGATTCATCAATGTACGCAATGAAGCTCGAATGCATCCGAGGAATTCTGTTGTGTCCGCGGGAGGTCGCCGGACCAAGGTCACCTCGATTCGATCAACATGGACGCACGTTCCAGCGCTGTCATCGCCCTCGAGTGTCTGCAACGTGATCAGGAACCGTCGCACATCCCCAGGTGATGCGACAGGTACAAGCGCCCGCGGAACCACGACTCCCAGCCGCTGGCCTTGAGCCGGTCGAGCACCGGCCCCTTGACCTCGCTGAGGTCGAGGCGCCGGCCCTGGCGCTCCAGCGTCTCGTGCAGCTCCTTCAGCGCGCTGAGGCCGCTGAAGTCGATGCTGTTGACCGGCGACATCTGCAGCAGCACGCGCCGCGTGGTCGGGTGCGTGTCGAGGTGGGCCTGGACGACGTCCGCCAGGCTGCGGCCGTTGAGGAACAGCAGGCTCTCGTCGATGCGCAGGCCGAGCACCTCCGGATCGAGCTCGACCTTGTAGCGCTCGACGTTGCGGTAATGCTCGGTGCCCGGAATGCGGCCGATCAGCGCCACGTGCGGCCGGGCGCTGCGCTGCAGCAGCAGCGCGATCGCGCTCGCCACGCCGAGGCCCAGGGCCGCGGTGATGCCGACGAAGATCACCAGCAGCGTCACCGCCGTCATGAGCAGCGCCTCGGCGCGGTCGTAGCGCCAGGCGTCGGCATAGGGGCCGAACTTCAGTCCCGACAGCACCGCGACCATGATGCTGGCCGCCAGCACCGGCTTGGGCACCCAGGCCAGCAGCGGCGACAGGGTCAGCAGCACCAGCCCCATCATCGTGGCGACGAAGACGCCGGTCATGCGCGTGCGGCTGCCCGCGTCGCTCATCAGCACGCTGCGCGAGAAGCTCGCCGCGGCGGGCATGCCGCCCGAGATCGCCGCGGCCAGATTGGCCACGGACAGGCCCATCAGCTCGCGTCGCGCATCGACGCGTTGACCGACGCGGCGCGCCAGCGACTCCGCCACCGCGAGGCTCGAGACGTAGCCGAGCAGTCCGATCAGCGCCGCGCCCGGAAGCATCGCGGTCCAGAGCTCGGCGTCGAGCCGCGGCAGCGTGAAGACCAGCGCCAGCGGCGGGAGCTCGCCGACACGCGGCAGCCCCTGCGGATCCCAGCCCCAGGCGACGCCGATGCCGATGAGCAGCACCGCCAGCGGCGCGATGCGCGAGATGAAGCCCTTGGGCAGCCGCCGCACGACGACCAGCGCCAGCAGCGAAACGACGCCGAAGAGTGCCGCGACGCCGCGCCAGTCGAAGCCGTGCTCCGACAGCGAGCGCCACAGGTCCGGCAGGGTGCCGCCGGTCGCCGTCGAGCCGATCAGCACCGGCAGCTGGCTGGCGGCGATGGCGATCGTCGCGCCCGATTCGAAACCGTGCAGCACCGGCACCGACAGCAGCGCCGCCAGCGCGTGCAGGCGCAAGAGCGCGGCCGCGCCGAGGAACAGGCCGACCTCGGCGGACAGCACCAGCGCGGCCTCGCTCGGGCTGACGCCGGCGGGCGCCAGCTGCAGCGTCTGCATGATCATCAGCGCCAGCACCGCGACCGGGCCGATGTTGAGGAAGGGGCTGGAGCCGAGCGCCGCGTAGAACAGCGGCGGCAGCAGGCTCGCGTAGAGGCCGACCTGCGGCGGCAGACCCGCGAGCATCGCGTAGGCCAGGCTCTGCGGAATCAGGAGCACGCTGACGACCACGGCGGCGACGAGATCGTCGCGCAGCGCGTCGCGCAGATAGGGCCGGATGGCGGCGGGAGAGGGCAGCGTCGGCATGGGGGGAGGCCGCAGGAGCAGCGCGCGGCAGTATAGGTGCCCCCTCCCCCGCGGCTGCCGCGGCGCACGCGCCTGCCGCACCCACCTGTCCCCTCGGTGCTCAGAGGATCGGTGCCCCGGCGGGGTTGTCCGGCGGCACGCGCGGCAGCGGCGGCGTGCGCGGTTCCAGCAGGTCGATCGACAAGCGCAGCGTCAACTCCTCGCCGCGCGGCAGCGGGAGCAGCCGCGGCGTGTCCGGCGTCATCAGCCGGAGCTGGACCGAGCTCCGCGTCGGGTGGCGCTCGAAGCTCAGCGTGTCCATCGGCGGTTCGCCGCGCAGCAGCACGATGCGGCCGCCGGCACCGCTCAGCGAGGCGATGCCGCACCAGGGATCGCGCCGCTCCGCGTGGTCGCGGCCGGTGAGCTTCACCACGTCGAGGGACTCGTCCAGCCACGCGGCGTCGGCGAAGTCTTCCGGGAAGTTCAGCAGCCAACCGAGCCGCGCCGGCATCGGCATGCGGCTCAGGTTGCGGACCGACAGGCTCCAGTCGAGCCGGTGCTCGTCCAGGCGGAAGGTCTGGCTCGCCTGGAAGCCCCAGGCGCCCGGCGACGGGCTGCGAGGATGCAGCATCAGCGTGATCGCGTCGGGCGCCTGTTGCGTGATGCGCCAGGGCTCGTCGAAGACGCCCGGGTCCGGGACGAGGTGCGCCATCTCCTCGGGCACTTCCGACGGCGGCGCCAGTCTCACGGCGCCGCCGCCGACCAGCTTGCCCCGCTCGATGAGGAGCGGACGCAGCCACGGTTGGCGACCGCCAGGCCCACTCTCCCCCAGCCAGCGCAGCCGCCCGCCGCGATCCGGCGCGATCACCGCGCGCCAGCGCCCCGATTTCAGTTCGACGACTTGACCCACATGCATCCCCCATGTCCAAAAGCGGCGGAGTCTGCGCGCGGGGACATGGGCCCGGGTTTACCGAAAGAGGGGTGGATCCTTGCCAGCCTGATGCATCGAGGTGGGACAGCTGCAAGGCTTTGCAGAGCGCCCCTCGGGCCCGCTACGCGCTGGCGATCAGCGCCGCGATGCGCTCGTCGGACAGGCGGATCGGCGAGGCGTGCGCGGGCAGCAGGGCGACCACGGCGTGGTCCTCGCGGCTGCTGTCGCGCAGCACCGGCGTCTGCCGCGGTTCGCCGTTGGCGTTGGTCAAGGCCGACACCATCGGCCGGTGCGCCTTGTCGCCGTTGCGCACGACCAGGCCGACCTCGCCGCTGGCCAGCCGCACCAGGCTGCCCGGCGGGAAGATGCCGAAGGACTTGATCAGCGCCGCCGCCAGCGGGCTCTGCGCCGCCATCTGGTGGAGCTCGCGCCCCGCCTGCGCCGCGCTCATCGCCGGCCGGTTGGCCCGGCTGCTCAGACGCGCGGTGTAGACGTCGGCGTAGCGCAGCATCTCGGCCAGTTCGCCCACGTCGCCGATCCCATGCGGGTAGCCGCGTCCGTCCGGCGTCTCGTGGTGCTGCAGCACGGCTTCCAGCCAGTCCGGATCGTCGATGCCGGCGGCGCTCAGCATCTCGACGCTGCGGATGGGGTGCTCGTTGATCGCCTCGCGCTGCATCGCCGTCAGCGGCGAGACCTGGCTGGACAGGCGCGCCTGCAGGTCCAGCATGCCCAGGTTCATCGTCAGCGCGGCCTGGAAGGCCCGGCGTTGATCGTCCGGGCCCCAGCCCAGATAACGGGCCGCCGCGTGGCACGCCGTGGCCGCATGCAAGGAATGCGTAACGCCGTAGTGCCCGCTGGTGGATTCAGGCTGTCGTACCACCTGTGAGAGTGCGACCTCGGGCGAGCTGTCGATCAGCGTCAGCATCAGCGCCGTGGCGCCGTCGAGCGCCCCGGCCATGCGGTCCGGCGAGGCCGAGAGCGCGTTGCGCACATCCTGCATGCCGCGGTCCCATTCCTCGGGGAGCCGGTCGCGCAGGTAGGCGGCGGAGCGCGTCGGTCCGGGCGTCGTCTGCCGCGCCGATTCGGCGAGCTCGCTCGCGTCGACCAGCGCGCCCCGGCGCATCAGCGCGTCGAGCTGCGCCTCGTCGGCGATCACCTGCCCGCGCGCGAGCAGGAGCGTCCGGTCGGTGTCGCGCACGCTGAAGGCGAGCGGCTGACCGAGGACGATCCGGTTCTTGACCGATGACAGTGAACAGACACGCATGACAGACGTGGAGAGCGGAAGGCAGGCCGGCCCCGTTCGACATGTCTTGAAGTTGTAACGCGGGCGGCCCGGACTCTACATCGTCCGTTCGGCCTCCGTTCTGAACTGTCGCGGCACCCCCTCGCCCGGGTGGGGGAGGAAAGCGCCGACTCCGTCACGAATGATCGCCCCGGGGACGCCCGGATCCGGCCGGGCTCGACCGGTCAGGCAGGGACGGCTGCAGGCGCCTCGGCGGCTGCCGGGTAATCGCTGTAGCCCGCCGCGGTGCCGCCGAAGAGGGCCTCGCCATCGAACCCGGCGAGGGTCAGGCCTTGCGCCAGGCGTGCCGGCAGGTCCGGATTGGCGATGAACGCGCGTCCGAACGCGATCAGGTCCACCAGCCCTGAAGCCAGCAGCGACCGGGCGCGCGCGGCGTCATAGCCGCCGGCGACGATGATCCGGCCGCCGTAGGCCGCGCGCAGCGCGTGGCGGAAATCCTCCGGCACCTGCGGCGCATCGTCCCAGTCCGCTTCGGCCAGATGGAGGAAGCCGACACCCCGGCGCGACAGTTCGCCGGCGGCCTGCAGCAGGGTCGGGATGATGTCCGGGCAGGCCATGTTGCGCGCGGTGATGAAGGGCGCCATGCGCACGCCGATGCGCGACGGATCCACCTCGGCGGCCACGGCGTCCACGACCTCCAGCAGGAAGCGGATGCGGTTGTCGCGGGACCCGCCGTATTCGTCCTCGCGGTGGTTGGCGGTGGTGCGCAGGAACTGGTCGATCAGGTAGCCGTTGGCGCCATGGATCTCCACGCCGTCGAAGCCGGCGCGCATCGCGTTGGCGGCGGCGCGGCGGAAGTCGTCGACGACGGCGCGGATCTCATTGCGCGAGAGCGCGCGCGGCACCGGGCAGTCGATCATGCGGCCGACGCCGTCCTCGCCGGCGATCCAGACCCTCGCCTCCGGCGACAGCGCGGACGGCGCGACCGGTTGGCCGCCGTCGTGGAAGACCGGATGGGACATCCGGCCGACGTGCCACAGCTGCAGCACCATGCGGCCGCCAGCGCGGTGAACCGCCCGGGTGACGAGCTGCCAGCCCGCGACCTGCTCCTCGCTGTGGATGCCCGGCGTGAAACTGTAGCCCTGCCCCTGCGGCGAGATCTGCGTGGCTTCGCTGACGATCAGCGCGGCGCTCGCGCGTTGCGCGTAGTACTCGGCCATCAGCGCGTTGGGCACGTTGCCGGGCTGCGTGCTGCGGGCGCGGGTCATCGGCGCCATCACGACGCGATGGGGCAGCGCCAACGGGCCGAGGGTGGTGGGGGTGAAGAGATCGGTCATGGGGGTCCTTGAGGAAGCGTCGGTCATGGCAGCGTCGATCGTGGAAGCGCCGTTCGCGTCGCCGGGGTGGCTCACTGGATGAGGGCGCCGCCGTCGATGTCGATGACGGCGCCGGTGACGAAGGGGTTGTCGATGACGAACAGATAACCGGCGGCAAGGTCCTGCGGGCGGCCCGCGCGACCGGCCGGCAGGCTCGCCGCGGCCTTGGCCAGCATCGCGTCGCGTGCCGCCGGCGCCATGCCGGCGTAGGCCTCCGTGTCGGTCAATCCGGGGCTGACGACGTTGACGCGCAACGGGGCCAGTTCGCGCGCCAGCACCTTGGCGCTCGCCTCGATCGCGGCGTTCATCGCCGTCTTGACGATGGTGCCGGGCGTGGCGCGTCGCGCCAGGAAACCCGAGGTGAAGGTCAGCGTGCCGCCCGGACGCAAGCGGCTGGCCGCCGCGCGGGCCACCGCGATCGCGCCCCAGAACTTGACGTCGAACGCCGCCTTGGCCGCGGTCAGGTCGACCGAGGCGGCGGGGCCGCCCGGCGCTTGCGATCCGGCGGTGACGACAACGTGGTCCACCGGTCCGATCGCGGCGAGGAAAGCTTCCACGGCCGCCGGGTCGGCGATGTCCAGGTCGGTCGACCGGCCCGCGACGATGACGCGCCCCGGGCGTTCCCGGAGCGCGTCGGCCACGGCGCGACCGATGCCGGAAGTTCCGCCGAAGACGACGCTGACGGTGTCTGGCGTGAAGGAAGGAGAGGGGAGTGGGGTGTCCATGTTCGTTCCAGGCTGTTTGATGGTTGCCAGTCTGGAAGCAACAGGCGGGGTCGTTGAATCAGGTGGTCGGCGAGGCTTTTTCAAAGAAAATCGAACAATGACCCGGATCGCCGACCTCGAACTGCTGGTGCGCATCGCCGACCTCGGCAACCTCACCGCGGCCGCGAAGGCCCTGGACTGGTCGCCTGCCGCGGCGAGCGCCGCGCTCAAGCGCATGGAAGAGCAGCTGGGCTTTCCGCTGTTCGTGCGGAGCACCCGCAGCCTGCGGCTGTCGGGCGAGGGCCAGCGCTACCTGCCGCATGCGCGGACGGCATTGCGCGCGCTGACCGATGGCCGGGACGAGGCGCTCGCGGGGCGGGAGGCGCTCAGCGGCGAACTGCATCTGACCGTGCCCTCGGACCTGGGCCGCCATGTGCTGCTGCCGTGGCTGGAGCAGTTCCAGGAACGCCACCCGGCGCTGACGCTGCGACTGCAGATCGGCGACCCGCTGACGGACCTGCTGCGGCGCCCGGTCGATGCCGCCGTCCGCTACGGCCAGCCGGCGAGCGGCGCCCAGGTCGCGTTGCCGCTGCTGCCGGACTGCCGTCGCGTGCTGGTCGCCGCGCCGCATTACCTGGCCTTGCAGGGGATGCCGGCATCGCCGGAGGACATGTCGCGCCACGAGGCGCTGCGCTACCTCGTCGGCGGCGAGGTGCCGTCGCACTGGCCCGTCGAGATCGCCGGCCAGCCGGTGGGGCTGCCGCTCTCGGGGCGCCGTGTCGCCGACGACGGCGAGGTCGTCAAGCGCTGGGCGTTGGCGGGCCTGGGTCTGGCCTACAAGTCGTGGCCGGACGTTGCCCAGGAGCTGGCCAGCGGCCAACTGGTCCACGTCAACCCGCACTGGCGCGGCGATCCGGCGCCGCTGCACCTGATCGTGCCCGGCCGCGCGCAGCTGTCGCCCGCGCTGCGCCTGGTCCGCGACGAACTCCGCCGGCGCCTGGAGGAATTCGCCCGCGCCATGCCGCGCTGAGGCCCTGCCGGGGTCAGGTCTCGCGCCCCCGCGGCACCGGGGCCGTGCCGTCCGGGTGGCAGGCGCAGGCTTCGCCGTGCGCCGCGGACACGAGCTCCTCGAGGATGCCGCAGGCGTGATGGTCGTGATCCGCATCACAGCGCTTCTGCAGCGCGACCAGCTGCGCCTCCAGCGCCCGCATGCTCTGCAGCCGGGCGCGGACTTTGCCGAGTTGCGACGCCACCAGGACATCCACCTTGACCAGTTCCTCGGGATCGCGGGTCTCGAGGCTGTCCAGCAGCAGCGTGACGTCCGCCAGCGACATGTCCAGCGCCCGGCAGTGCCGGATGAAGGCGAGCCGCTCCAGGTGTTGGTGGGCGTAGTCGCGGTAGCCGTTGTCGCTCCGCGCAGGCGGAGGCAGCAGGCCGCTCTTCTCGTAGAAGCGGATGGTCTCGATGTCCACGCCGGTGGACTTGCTCAGTTCGCCGATTCGCATGCCGATCAGGATAGCCGCTTGACCTTGGAGCGGCTACAGACTATCCAATCGACCCCCATGGCACATCAGGAACACGATCACCGCCCCGCCGCGCCCGAGTCCGCCGCGGCTTCCTGCGGCGGATGCTGCGGTCACACGGCCGTCGCGCCGAAGCCTGCACCCGTCCCGGCCGCGCAGGGGCATGGACACGCCCATCGCCACGAGGCCGACCATGGTCATCAGCGCCCGCATGGTCACGACCACGACCACGACCACGACCACGACCACGCGCATGGGCACGACCATGGCCCCGGCGCGTCGTGCGCGGCGCCCGCACCGAAGTCGCCGGCCCCGACCGCCGAGGAACTCGCCGGCACCACGCGCCAGCGCTACTTCATCGCCGGCATGGATTGCCCGACCGAGGAAGGCCTGCTGCGCAAGCAGCTGCAAGGCAAGGACGGTGTGGTCGCGCTGGAGTTCGACCTGATCAACCGTCTCCTCGACGTTCATCACCGCCTGCCCGACGACGCGTCACTGCGCGCGGCGATCAACGCTGTCGGCATGAGCGCCGAGCCCATCGAAGCCGAAACGCCGCCGCCCGTGCCGCCGCCGGCGATCTCGACCGGCCTGAAGTGGCGCATGGCGATCGCCGGCATTGCCGCGATCGCGGCGGAGACGCTCGCGTTCTCCGGCTTCGACGAGTCCGGCCCGCTGGTGATCGCGCTGTCGATCGCGACGATGCTGCTCGGCGGCCTGCCGACGCTGCGCAAGGGCTGGATCGCGCTGAAGAGCGTGACGCTCAACATCCACCTGCTGATGAGCCTCGCGGTCATCGGCGCCATCGTGCTCGGCCAGTGGCCCGAGGCGGCGATGGTGGTGTGGCTGTTCGGCCTGTCCGAGATGATGGAGAGCCTGAGCCTGGCGCGGGCCCGCGATGCGATCCGCGCGCTGACGCAGCTCGCGCCGGAGACGGCGCAGGTGCAAGGCGCCGACGGCCGATGGACCTCGGTGCCCGCGGCCGACGTGGCGATCGGCGCGAAGGTCCGCATCCCTCCGGGCGAGCGCGTGCCGCTCGACGGCCGTCTGCTCACGGGGCGCTCCAGCCTGAACGAGGCGGCGCTGACCGGCGAGGCGATGCCGGTCGACAAGGCGCCCGGCGACGCGCTGCTGGCCGGCAGCATCAACGGCGACGGCCTGCTGGAGATGACCGTCACCGCCGGCAAGGGCCACACGCTGCTCGACCGCATGGCCGCCGCCGTGCAGCAGGCGCAGTCGCAGCGCGCGCCGACGCAGGCCTTCATCGATCGCTTCGCCCGCGTGTACACGCCGGCGGTGGTCCTGGTGGCCGTCGCGCTGGCGGTGCTGCCGCCGCTGCTGGGCTTCGGGACGTGGAGCGACTGGATCTACAAAGGCCTGGTCCTGCTGGTGATCGCCTGCCCGTGTGCGCTCGTGATCTCGACGCCGGTGACGGTCGTCAGCGGCCTGGCCTCGGCGGCGCGGCGCGGCATCCTGATCAAGGGCGGTCTCTACCTCGAGCGCGCCCGGCAGCTGAAGACGCTAGCCTTCGACAAGACCGGCACGCTCACGCAAGGCAAGCCGCAACTGGCGGCGGTGCAGCCGCTCTACCCCTCTGTGAACGCCGACCAGGCGCTGCACCTGGCCGCGCGGCTCGATGCCGGCAGCACGCACCCGCTCGCGCAGGCGATCGTCGCGGCGCACGCACAGCGCGTGGGGACCGTGCTGGAGCCGGTCGACCATCTGCAGAACCTGCCCGGCCTGGGCCTGACCGCGCAGCTGGACGGCGCCGAATTCGCGCTCGGCAATGAGCGTCTGGCCGAGCAGCGTGGCGCCGTCGACGACGAGGCCCGCAGCGCCGCCCGCGCGCTGCAGGCGCAAGGCCACACGCTGGTCTGGCTGATGCGCGGCGCGCAGACGCTGGCCTTGCTGGCGCTGTCCGACACGCCGCGGTCCGAGGCCGCCGAGGTGCTCAAGACGCTGCGCGCGCGCGGCTTGTCGCTGACGATGCTCAGCGGCGACCAGCGCGCGAGCGCCGTCGCGATGGCGGGTCGCCTCGGCATGCCGGAGGACGCGGTGCGCGCGCCGCTGCTGCCGCAGGACAAGCTCGATGCGATCGCGAAGCTCGCGGACGAGCAGGGCCCGGTCGCGATGATCGGCGACGGCGTCAACGACGCGCCGGCGCTGGCGCGCGCCGACATCGCGATCGCGATGGGCGCCGCCGGCAGCGCGACCGCACTGGAGACCGCCGACATCGCGCTGATGCAGGATGACCTGCGCAAGCTGCCCGAGCTGATCGACCTGTCCGAGCGCGTGGCGACGGTGTTGAAGCAGAACATCGTCGTGGCGCTGGGCCTGAAGGCGATCGTGGCGGCGCTGACGCTCGCGGGCATCGGCTCCTTGTGGCTGGCGGTGCTGGCCGACGCGGGCGCGAGCCTCCTGGTGGTGCTCAACGGCCTGCGGCTGCTGCGCGAAAAGCGCCCCTGAGCGCCTGTCCGCATGGAGCTGCTTCGGGACACGCTCCTGCAACGCCGAGACCTGTGCGTACGGCCCTGGGAAGGGTCTCCGCACCTAGGGTGAGCCCTAATGCCGGCGGAGCGGCTGATGCCGACCTTTCGCTGACAATGGCGCCGCCTGCCGCTGGCGGGCCCCAAGGGATTGATCGATCCGGGGCCTGGACCAGCGGCAAACGCGTTCTGATCCCTGGAACGCGGTTTCCCGTGACCCGGAGCGCCGGGTCATTGATTCCTCAGCGATCCACCAGCGATCGATCACGGAGCGTCGTTTGAACACAATTCAAACTCCCGGAGCGCGGCAGACCATCCTCGGCCAGCCCAACAGCCTGTTCGTCCTGTTCTTCACCGAGATGTGGGAACGGTTCTCCTACTACGGCATGCGGGCGCTGCTCGTGCTGTACCTGATCTCCGAGGCCACCAAGGGCGGCTGGGGCTGGACGCGCGAAGAGGCGACCAGCCTCTACGGCACGTACACCATGCTGGTGTACCTGACGCCGATCATCGGCGGCTACATCGCGGACCGGTTCCTCGGCACGCGGCGCTCGGTGGTGCTGGGCGGCTTCATCATCGCGGCCGGCCACATCGCGCTGTTCTTCGACACCAAGGCGACCTTCTATGTCGGCCTGGGTCTGGTGATCCTGGGCACGGGCCTGTTCAAGCCGAACATCTCGGCCATCGTCGGCCAGCTCTACAACAAGGACAACGAAGGCCAGCGTGACGGCGGCTACACGCTGTTCTACATGGGCGTGAACGCGGGCGCCTTCTTCGGCATCTCGCTGTGCGGCTACATCGGCGAGAAGATCGGCTGGCACTATGGCTTCGGCCTGGCGGCAGTCTTCATGATCCTGGGCGCGCTGCAGTTCTGGATGGCGCAAGGCATCTTCGGCGACATCGGCGGCGAACCCGGCAAGAACGCGCCGCTGGTGGACGCGAGCGAGCCGCTGGACGACACGCCCGCCCACATCGTCCGCGACCGCCTGATCGCGATCGGCGTGTTCTCCTTCTTCACGATCTTCTTCTGGTTCGCCTTCGAGCAGGCCGGCGGATCGATGACCATCTTCGCGGCGGACTACACCGACCGCGCGCTGGTGGGCACGAGCGGGCTGATCTTCAAGATCGTCAACTCGCTGATGACGCTGATCCCGGTGGCGATCCTGAGCTGGCTGCTGATCAAGCTGGCCCGCAGCACCGAGGGCCTCTACAAGGCGTCCAACGCCCTGCTCGCCCTGGCGCTGGCGGTGATCTGGGGCCTGTCGCTGTGGATGCTGGGCCGCGAGTTCGCGCTGGAGCAATCGGAGATTCCGGCCACCTGGTTCGGCGTGCTGAACTCCTTCTTCCTGGTGATCCTGGCGCCGATGTTCAGCAAGATGTGGGAGCGTCGCTGGAACCCGAGCGGTCCGGTGAAGTTCGGCGTCGGCCTGGTGCTGCTGGGCCTGGGCTTCGCGGCGCTGTCGTACGGCGCGTCGGGCATCCCGGCGGGCGCCAAGACGGCGCAAGTCAGCATGGTCTTCCTGACGCTGGCTTACCTGCTGCACACGATGGGCGAGCTGTGCCTGTCGCCGGTCGGCCTGTCCTACATCTCCAAGCTGGCGCCGGCGCGCCTGCTGGGCCTGATGTTCGGCGTCTGGTTCGTCAACGCCGCGATCGCCAACAAGATCGCCGGCATGACGGGCTCCTACATCGACGCGATCTCGTCGACGTACTCGATGTCCACCTTCTTCCTCATCTTCACCATCGTCCCCGCGGGCGCCGGCGTGCTGCTGATGCTGCTCAGCCCGTGGATGAAGAAGCTGATGCACGGGGTGCATTGAGCGAAGGCGCAGAGCGCCTTCCTCGAATCGATCAAACCCGGGCCCCGCCCGGGTTTTTTCTTGTCCGTCGTTTGCAATAGGATCGCTCCCTGGCCGGAGCACAGCCGCTCTCCTTCAGGCGCAATCGTCGGCGACCGACGTGACTCGATCCGAGTGCGCTCGTGACTTTCCAGATCCTTCTTCCCACCACGCTGCAGCCTTTCGGGCATGCGCTGGTCCATTCGCTGTTCCAGTCGGAGCGGGATGTGTTCCCGAAAGGCATCACCGTTCTGGTGCAAGGCGAAGTGCTGGCTTTTCCCAGTCGCGTCTACTGCCCACCCGACCGGCTGCAAGCCGTCGTGGACCACGCAGGAGGCGATGCCCGCAGACTCGCGCTTTGCTTCGGCACCCGTCATCACGACGGGCACATCCGCGAGGCTTGCCTGAGGCAACTCGGCGTCATGGATCCGCCGTGGGTGATCCCGTTCTTCGCCCAGCTCCTCGGGGAGTACGTGGTTGAGATCGCCGAGGTCGTCGCCGAGGCGACCTCGAGCGCGGACCCGGCCGAACTCGCCGCCTTCGTGGCGGGCAATCCGGGCTTCATGGCGACGACGCGGCGCAGGGTCCTCAGCTACTGGGACTGTTACTACCGGGACCGCTGGAGCACCGTGACGGGGTATCCCGCCATGGCGGCCCTGGAAGCCATCGAACGGATTGCCGCGGGTGAAGCGATGTCCGGGAGCGCGAAGCCCCGCTCCGGCGTCCTTGCCCAATCCTCCGAACCCCCATCCTCCTGACGTTTTCCGGCAGTGTCTCCGACGAGACTTGCTCACAACCTTGCCCAGGCAGTCAATCGTTTCAAGGAAGCCCTCCCGCGAAGGGACAGGTATTGCCTGAGGCACTGGAAGCGTTTTCATGTACCGCGTACATTCCGCCGCACGCTGCGGTGCAACAGATGCCGTGGGCGTTTTCGGGAGTGATGCATGGCTGGACCTTCTTTCAATCGCAACGCCGTCGCCGGAGCCCTCGTGGCGCTGCTGCTGACCGCCTGTGGACAACAGGATCAACAACAACAGCATGGCGGCCCCCCGCCCGTGACGGTCGCCCCGGCGATCGCGCGCGAAGTCCAGGACTTCGATGAATTCACCGGGCGCCTCGAAGCGCCGGACACTGTCGAGATCCGCGCCCGTGTCGCCGGAACACTCGACAAGGTCCACTTCCGCGAAGGCCAGGTCGTCAAGAAGGGCGACCCGCTCTTCACCATCGACCCGCGTCCGTTCCAGGCCGAGGTCGCCCGCGCCGAGGCCCAGGCCGCCGCCGCCCGCACCGCCGCCGAACTCAGCAAGTCCGACCTGGGCCGCGCCGAGAAGCTCGTCGCCATCCAGGGCGTCAGCCAGCAGGAGATCGACCAGCTCAAGGCCGCCGTCCGCAACAACGAGGCCAACATCCGCGCCGCGGAAGCCGCCGTGACGCAGGCCAAGCTGAACGTCGAGTTCACCCAGGTCCGCGCCCCGGTCACCGGCCGCAGCTCCCGCGCCAACGTGACGCCCGGCAACCTCGTCAACATCGGCGACCCGGTGCTGACCACCGTCGTCTCCAGCGACAAGGTCTACGCCTACTTCGACGCCAGCGAGGCGACCTTCCTGAAGTACGCCGCCGCCGCCCGCGCCGGCGGCAAGCGCGAGCAGGTCTACAAGATCCGTCTCGGCCTGGCCAACGAGCAGGGCTACCCGCACGAAGGCCGCATGGACTTCGTCGACAACCGCCTGAATCCGGCCACCGCCACCATCCGCGGCCGCGCCGTGTTCGACAACAAGGACGGGCTCTTCACCCCCGGCCTGTTCGCGCGCGTCCGTCTGGAAGGCACCGGCTCCTACAACGCCACGCTGATCCCCGACCGCGCCATCGGCACCGACCAGGCCAACAAGGTCGTGATGGTCGTCGGCGCCAACAACATCGTGGCGCCCCGTCCGGTCCAGGCCGGCGCGCTGTTCGACGGCTACCGCGTGGTGCAGGGCGTCAAGCCCGGCGAGCTCGTGATCATCGACGGCCTCCAGCATGCGATGCCCGGCGCGCCGGTCACGCCGCAGCAGGCCAAGCTCGACGACAAGGGCCGCCCCGTCGCCGCGCCGCAGGGCGCCGCCCCCGCCGCTCCTGCCGCGTCGAAGTAACCCGACGCGAGGCCGTCCATGGATATCTCACGCTTCTTCATCGAGCGGCCGCGCTTTGCGTCGGTCCTCTCGATCTTCATCTTCCTGGTGGGCCTGCTGGCGATCTTCCGGCTGCCCATCTCCGAGTACCCCGAGGTCGCGCCGCCGCAGGTCGTCGTGCGCGCCCAGTTCCCCGGCGCCAACCCGCGCGTGATCTCCGAGACGGTGGCCACGCCGCTCGAGGAACAGATCAACGGGCTGGAAAACGTCCTGTACTTCGACAGCCAGGCCACCGCCGACGGCGGCATGACGCTGACGGTCACCTTCAAGATCGGCACCAACCCGGAAGCCGCGGAAACGGCGGTCCAGAACCGCATCAACCGCGCGCTGCCGCGCCTGCCCGACATCGTCCGGCAGATCGGCGTGACGACCGAGAAGTCCAGCCCCAACCTGACCATGGTCGTCCACATGGTCAGCCCGGACAACAGCCGCGACGCGCTGTACCTGCGCAACTACGCGCAGCTGCAGGTCCGCGACGAGCTGCTGCGCGTGCAGGGCATGGGCTCGGTGCAGGTCTTCGGCTCCGGCGACTATGCGATGCGCATCTGGCTGGATCCGGCCAAGCTGGCCGGTCGCGGCCTGACCGCCTCCGACGTCACCAACGCCATCCGTGAGCAGAACACGCAGGTCGCGGCCGGTGTCGTCGGCGCGCCGCCGGCGCCCAAGGGCACCGACTTCCAGCTGCAGATCAACACGCAGGGCCGCCTCGTCACCGAGGAGGAATTCGCCGACGTCATCATCCGCACCGACACCGCCACCGGCGGCCTGGTCCGGGTGCGCGACGTGGGCCGCGTCGAGATGGGCCCCGGCACCTACGCGCTGCGCAGCCTGCTGAACAACAAGGAAGCGGTCGGCATCGGCATCTTCCAGGCCCCGCAGTCCAACGCGCTGAACATCTCCAAGGATGTGCGCGCGACGATGGAGCGCCTGAAGGAGACCTTCCCGGCCGGCGTCAGCTACGACATCGTCTACGACCCGACGCGCTTCGTCGCCACGTCCATCGAGAAGGTGATCCATACCCTGATCGAGGCCGTGCTGCTGGTCGTGCTGGTGGTGATCATCTTCCTGCAGACCTGGCGCGCGTCGATCATCCCGCTGCTGGCCGTGCCGGTATCCATCGTGGGCACGTTCGCGGTTCTGCTGCTGCTGGGCTACTCGATCAACACGCTGACGCTGTTCGGGCTGGTGCTCGCCATCGGTATCGTGGTCGACGATGCGATCGTGGTCGTCGAGAACGTCGAGCGCAACCTCGAGGACGGCCTCACGCCGCATGCCGCGACGATCAAGGCGATGCAGGAGGTCTCCGGGCCCATCATCGCGATCGCGCTGGTGCTGTGCGCGGTGTTCATCCCGCTGACCTTCGTCCCGGGCCTGTCGGGCCAGTTCTATCGCCAGTTCGCGGTCACGATCGCGATCTCGACGGTGATCTCGGCGTTCAACTCGCTGACCCTGTCGCCCGCCATGGCGGCCTTGCTGCTGCGTCCGCACGACGCGCCCAAGGACCCCATCATGAAGGTGATGGACAAGCTGTTCGGCCGGTTCTTCCACTGGTTCAACTGCTTCTTCCAGCGCCGCAGCGAGGGCTACAGCCGCGGCGTCACCGGCATCCTGAAGCGCAAGGGCGGCGCGCTGGTCGTCTACGCGATCCTGCTGGCCCTGACCGCGCTGCTGTTCACGCGCATCCCGTCGGGCTTCGTGCCGGCGCCGGACAAGCAGTACCTGATCGGCATCGCGCAGCTGCCGGCCGGCGCCACGCTGGACCGCACCGAAGAGGTCATCCGGCGCATGAGCGACATCGCGCTGAAGGTGCCCGGCATCCGTGACTCGATCGCCTTCCCGGGCCTGTCGATCGCCGGCTTCTCGGCCGCGCCCAACGAAGGCATCGTGTTCTTCGGCCTGGACGAATTCGAGAACCGGACCACCGCCGACAAGTCCAAGGACGCGATCCTGGGCAAGGTCAACGGCGCGATCCAGCAGATCCAGGGCGCGCGCATGTTCGTCGTGCCGCCGCCGGCGGTGGACGGCCTGGGCAACGCGGGCGGTTTCAAGGTGCAGGTGCAGGACCGTTCCGGCCTCGGCGAGCAGGCGCTGTACGGCGCCGTCTGGGGAACGCTGGGCCCGATCTACGGCGATCCGAAGAGCGGCATCGGCACGCCGTATTCGACCTACGACATCAACGTCCCTCAGCTCTTCGCCCACGTCGACCGGGTGAAGGCCAAGCAGATGGGCGTGAAGCTGCAGGACATCTACGACACGCTGCAGATCAACCTCGGCTCGCTCTACGTCAACGACTTCAGCCGCTTCGGCAAGACCTACCAGGTGATCGTGCAGGCGGACGCGGCCTTCCGTTCCAACGCCGGCAGCATCACCGACCTGAAGACGCGCAACGAGAAGAACGAGATGGTGCCGCTGGGCGCGCTGATGAACGTCGATCCGACCTTCGGACCGACGCGCGTGACGCGCTACAACGGCTTCCCGAGCGCGGACATCAACGGCGCGGCCAAGCCCGGTTTCTCCAGCGGCCAGGCCGAGGCGGAGATCGAGAAGCGCCTGAAGAACCTGCCGCGCGGCATGACCTACGAGTGGACGGAGCTGACCTACCAGGACCGGCTGACCCGCGACATCAAGGTCGGCGGTTTCGCGATCCCGACGCTGGGCGCGGTGCTGGCGATCTCGGTGCTGCTGGTGGTGCTGGTCCTCGCGGCCCAGTATGAAAGCTGGTCGCTGCCGCTGGCCATCATCCTGATCGTGCCGATGTGCATCCTGTCCGCGCTCTTCGGTGTGTGGCTGTCGCACTTCCCACCGTTCGCGCAGGCCGGGGATCTGAACATCTTCTCGCAGGTGGCGCTGGTGGTGCTGGTCGGTCTGGCGTGCAAGAACGCGATCCTGATCGTCGAGTTCGCAAAGGAACTCGAGGAGCGCGGCGAGGCGCTGCACGACGCGATCATCCACGCCTGCCGCATGCGGCTGCGTCCCATCCTGATGACCTCGATCGCGTTCTGCGCGGGCGTCATCCCGCTGATCCTGGGCTCCGGCGCCGGCAGCGAGATGCGTCGCGCGATGGGCATCGCGGTGTTCTCGGGCATGGTCGGGGTGACGCTGTTCGGCATCTTCCTGACGCCGGTGTTCTACGCGCTGCTGCGCAAGAGCACCGAGAAGAAGCGGGCTCATGCGGTCGAGCTGCGTCATCAGATCGATGCCGCCGCCCATCCGTTCCACCCGGGCGTCGACGACGCCGATCCGCCCAAGGGCAGCCCGGCCAAGGGGGGCGCATGATGTTCTATCGAGTCTCTTTGATGGCCGCTGCCGCGGCCGCGACGGTGGCGCTCACGGGCTGCTCGACGGCCCCCGCGCCGAAGAAGTCCGAAGTGCCTGTGTCCACCGGCTTCGCCAACGCACCGCAAGGTGACGGCGCCGCGCTGGCGCAGGCGCCGGTGGGCCGCTTCTGGCAGGGCTTCAACGACAGCGGGCTGGACTCGCTGGTGAACCGCGCGCTGCAGGCCAACACGGACCTGCGCATCGCATCGGCCAACCTGCGTGAAGCACGGGCGTTGTCGCGCTTCGCCGATGCGCAGCTGTTCCCGACCGTCGATCTGACGGCCGGGGCCGGCCGCGCCCGCGCGCCCGATTACCAGGGCAACCCGCAGAGCAGCAACGCGTTCTCGGTCGGCTTCGACGTGCGGTGGGAGGCCGACCTGTTCGGTCGCCTGTCCGACGAGCGCCGGGCCACCGCGGCCGAGCTGCTGGCGGGCGAGGCGGGTCTGCGCTCGGCGCAGGTCAGCGTCGCGGCGGAAGTGGCGCGCAACTACTTCGAGCTGCGCGGTCTGCAGGAGCAACTGCGCGTCGCCCAGCAATCGCTGGAGACGCAGCAGGGCGCGTTGAAGCTGGTGTCCGGTCGCCAGGAAGCGGGCCGCGGCACGGGCTTCGACACCGAGCGCGCCCGCGCGCTGGTGCAGAGCACCGCCGCCACGATTCCCGCGCTGGAGATGGCGCTGGCGCGGACGCGTTACCGCCTGGCGGTGCTGACGGGCCAGCCGCCGACGGCGCTCGACGTGGAACTGTCCGACGTCAAGCCGCTGCCGGGCCTGAAGACCATCGCGCTGGATCGCATCGGCACGCCCGAGGATCTGCTGCGTCGTCGTCCGGACGTCCGTGCCGCCGAAGCGCAGGCCGCGGCCGCCGCGGCGCGTGTCGGCGTGGCGCGTTCGGCGATGTTCCCGCGCATCACGCTGGGCGGCACGATCGGCCAGAACGCGACGCGCATCGGCGACCTGGGCGATGGTCCGGCGTATGCCTACAACCTCGGCGCGCAGCTGGTGTGGAACCTGCTCGACTTCGGCCGCATCCGCGCCCAGATCGCGGCGGCGGATGCCCGCAACGAGGCGGCCTTCGTCAGCTACGAGCGCACCGTGCTCGCCGCGCTGGAGGAGACCGAGGGCGCGCTGGTGACCTACAACCGCAGCCAGCAGCAGGCGCAGGCGCTGTTCGATGCGGCCGTGTCGGCGGAACGTGCGGCCAACATCGCGCGTGAACGCTTCAAGGTCGGCATCAGCGACTTCCTCGCCGTGCTGGACGCCGAGCGCGAACTGCTCACCGCGCGCAACCAGCTGGCGCAATCGCAGACGGCGGCGGCGACCTCGCTGGTCGGTGTCTACAAGGCGCTGGCGGGCGGCATCGATGCGGAGGCGCCCGCGCCGACGGCGATGCGCTGAGGCGTCACCGCCACAACGACAAAAGGGGCCTCGGCCCCTTTTCTTTTGTCGTCTGCGATCCCGGTGTCAGCGCAACACAGCGCTGTCCGCGTCGCGTGCGTCGATCCCGCATCACTGGCCCTTGAACAGGCCCTGGAACTGGCGCGAGACCGGCAGCTTCTCTTCGCAGCCCTTCAGCGACAGCTGCATCGTGTTCTCGTCGACGCGCGTCGCGTTGGCGATGAAGCGGCTGTTGACCAGCACCGAGCGATGCACCTGCCAGAACACGTCCGGATCGAGGTCGCTCAGCAGCTCCTTGAGCGCGGTGCGGATCCAGGCCTCGCCGTCGCGGTGCACGACGCGCGTGTAGCGGCTGTCGCTCTGGAAGAACAGGATGTCGTCGGGGGCGATCAGCTGGATCTCGCGACCCTGGCTGGCCTGGATGGGGCGCATCGTCGGTCGCTGGGCGGGAAGAAGCTGGCGCAGCAGTTCCAGCGTGGCCGCAGGCATCGCCGGTGATGCCGGACCACCGCCCGATCCGGCGCGGTCGTTCGATCCCTCTGATCCGCTCTCCGGCCCGATGTCCTGCGCCTGGCGCTGTCTCAGCCGCTGGATGCATTGCTCCAGCCGTGCGTCCTCGACCGGCTTCAGCACGTAGTCGACCGCGCCCGCCTCGAAGGCCGACAACGCGTGGTCGCCATAGGCCGTGACGAACACGACCTGCGGCGGCTCCGCCAGCTGCGACAGGCGCTGTCCGACCTCCAGGCCGGACATGCCCGGCATGCGGATGTCCAGGAAACACAGCTGCGGCTCGTGCTCGAGGCAGTCGTCCCAGGCGTCGCAGCCGTTGACGCTGGCCGCCACGATCTCGATCTCCGGCGCCAGCCGCGCCAGCGCAGCGCGCAACTGCTCGCGCGGGCCTTCCTCATCGTCCGCGATCAGGGTGCGGATCTTCGTCGTCATGCGTGTTGTCTCCCCGATATGACCGATGCGGTGCCCGGTCGAATCCTCAATGACCGCCTCGATGTGATCTGCGGGCATCCGCGCATTCCGCAGCGGTCAGGCGGCCGGCACCTCGACCCACGCGAGGCATCCCGGCGCATCGAGCGAGCCCGGCTCTAAGCCTAACGCGGCGCGTTCGCCGAACTGCGCCTTGAGCCGCTCCCGCGTGTTGGCCAGGCCCAGGCCCTCGCAGGCGCCGGGCGGCAGGCCCTGCCCGCCATCCTGCACTTCCAGGCGCAGGTGCCCGCCCGCGGCCTTCACCCGCACGGCGATGTGCCCGCCGCGCAGGCTGGGCTCGATGCCGTGCGTGATCGCGTTCTCCGCCAGCGTCAGCAAGGTGCCGGGCGGCAGGCTGGTGCGGGCGATCGCGGTCTGTGCCGTCTCGTCCGTGTCCAGCGACCAGCTCAGACGCTGCCCCAGCCGCGCCTGCATGATGTCCAGGTAGCTGCGCACGATCTGGAGCTCCTGCTCCAGCGGCAGCCGGTCCTGCTCGAACATCGGCAGCGTCGCGCGCAGGTAACGCGTCAGCGAGCGCAGCATGGGTCCGGCGCGGTCGTCGCGGGTGTCGACCCAGTGCTGCAGCGAGGCCAGCGTGTTGAAGAGGAAATGGGGCTGGATCTGCGCCGTCGCCAGCCGCTGCGCCATCGCGATGCGCTCGTCCTGCGCGTCGAGCTCCGCCAGCCGCGCGCCCAGCTGTTGCGTCCGGTACAGCGTCAGGAACCACCACGACGACACCGTCAGCGTCATCCCGCCGGCCACGAAAGGCAGCAGGTCACGGGCTTCCTCGCGGAAGCCCGCCTTCACCATGCCCAGCGTGAACAGCACCATCAGCACGCTGAGCGCGAGCGTCGCACCGTTGAAGCGGGTGCGGGTCGGCTGGCGCCACAGCCAGCGCGCGACGGCCAGCCCCACGGACGCCATCGCCAGACCGCCGATCAGGATCACATGCGCCAGATGGCGCGGCAGCATCGTGTAGAAGACAAGCCCCAGCACCAGCACGTTGCTCATCACGTAGCTGTCGATGGCGCTGGACCAGCGCCTCAGGCCGGAGCGCTCGATCTCCGCCTCGCTGAAGGTGCGCCGCGGGCCCGGGAACAGCCACTGGGTCCAGTCGACCTGGACGGCGCCGGCGTCGGCCGAGGGGGCCGTTGCCGTGGCGGGCGGTGCCGCCGTCGATGTCGCGGTGCCGGTGGCCAGGGACGGCTTGGCGTCGGGGACCGCGTCGGCGGGAGCGCTGGGCGAAGTCATGGGGCAAGTCTAGGCGAGCGGCCTGGACGCCGTCTCCGGATGCGGCGAATGGCGGTTGGCGAGGACGATTGGCTGACGGCGGCGACCGAGCGGACGCCGTGGCGGCCGGTGCCCCGTTCCGCTCAATCGCCTCCTCACGCTCGGTATTCGCTGCACGGGGCACCGGCCGCCACGGCTAGCACAGAGGCTCGCCGCCCACGAAGACCTTCAGCGTGCCGGGCTCGATGGGGATCCAGGCCTCGCCGCGCGTGAGCGGCTCGGTGGCGACGATCGCGATGCGGTCGTCCTCCGTGGTCTTGGCGGCCAGGTCGACGCTCACATCCTCGTCCTGCAGCGTGACGTGGCCGAACGGCGGCTGGCGCAGCAGGTAATGCAGCTTTGTCGAGCCGTGCGCCCACAGCGCCTGGCCGTTGGACAGCAGCATGTTGAAGGTGCCATGGCCATTGAGCCGCGGGAGCAGCTCGCGCAGCGTGTGGTTCAGTTCCTCGATCGCCGGCATGTCGGCATGCGCCTTGGCCAGCTCCTGCATCAGCCAGCAGAAGGCCTGCTCGCTGTCGGTCTGCCCGACCGGCTTGAACGCCGCATGCAGCCGGGGCGTGAAGCCCTTCAGGTCGCCGTTGTGCGCGAACACCCAATAGCGGCCCCAGAGTTCGCGCACGAAGGGGTGGGTGTTCTCCAGCGACACGACGCCCTGCGTCGCCTTGCGGATGTGCGCGATGACGACGTCGCTGCGGATCGGGTAGGTCTTGACCAGCTCCGCCAGCGGCGAGACCCGCGCGCTGTGGTGGTCGACGAAGTGCCGCAGGCCGCGGCCCTCGAAGAAGGCGATGCCGAAGCCGTCCTTGTGCTCGTGCGCCCGCGTCGCCAGCCCGGCGAAGCTGAACATCACATCGGTCGGTCGGCGGGCGTTCATGCCCATCAGCTGGCACATCGCGGTCTCTCCAGGCTCAGGTCGCGGGAGTCATCCTAGGCGACTTGGGGCGCGTCATTCCAGGAACAGCCGCGTGAGGCCCTTCAGGCTGACCAGGTTGCCGGGGTTGCTGGTCTCGTTGAGCACGCCGCTCATCCGCTTCAGCAGGCGCGGGCTCTTCTTCGCGCGCCAGATCAGCAGGTCGGCCAGCCACGGGAAGCGGTTCACGCGGTTGCCGCGCTCATAGAGGTCGTACTTCGGCTGCAGTGCGCGCAGACCCTGCTCGTACTGCTCACGGACCTGCGTGTCGACGGCACTGGCGCCAGCGCCGTTCCCGGCCGCTCCGGCGCGGTGCGCCAGGATGGCCTCCGCGGCCAGCAGGCCGGTCTCCATCGCCTTGCCGATGCCCTCGCCGGTGAAGGAGTAGGTCGAGCCCGCCGCCTCGCCGGTGACCAGGAGGCCGGGCCGCGTCCAGCGCGCGCCGTTGAGCGTGCAGCGCAGCGGCGCGCCCTTGAGCTCGCCGATCAACTCGCCTTCGGCCATCAGGCGCTTCGCGGGCGGGTAGTGTTCGACGAAGGCGTCGAAGATGGCGCGCAGGTTCACGTCCTTCTTCTGCCCCTTGCCGGCCATGTCCTTGTGGCTGTCGGTCACGCCGACGCCGATGTTGAAGCTGCCGTCCGGTGCCGGGAAGATCCAGCCGTAGCCCGGTTGCACCGGCTTGCACCAGACCACCTCCAGCGCCTTGATTTCGCCGACCATGGCCGGCGCGCGCACGTAGCCCCGCAGCGCGACGCCGCTGGGGGTGTGGCGCTCGCACATGCCGGCGGCCGTGAGCGCCTTGGGCACCGCGCCGGTGGCCAGGATCACCCAGTCGGCGGCGATCTCGTGGGGCTGGCCGTCGATGGTGAAGCGCGCGCCGCGCACGCGGCCTTGCGCGTCTTCCAGCGCCGCCTCGAAACGGGCCGGCGCCAGGAAGCGCGCGCCGGCTTCCTGCGCGCCGAGGTTCAGGATCTCGTCGAGCTGCTTGCGCGGCAGCACGGCGAGGTGGCCCGGCACGTCGATCCGGCCGCCGCGCGGCCCGATGCAACCCACGTGCGCCGAGCGCTGCGCCTTGGCCATCACGCGATCCAGCAGGCCCAGGCGTTCCAGCGCGTGGTGCGCGTCCGGGATCAGCCCGTCGCCGCAGACCTTGTCGCGGCCCAGCGGCTGCTGGTCGGCGAACACGACGTCCACGCCCGCCTTCGCCAGCCAGCGCGCCGCGGCGCTGCCGGCGGGACCGGCGCCGATGATCAGCACGTCGCAGCGAAGCGGCGCGGCGGAAGGGATCGCGGGTTCTTTCATGTCGGTGTGGCTGGCGTCACGCCCCGGGGAGCGCAACGGAAGGGGAAATGAAAAAGGGCCCCGGATGGGGCCCTCGGTGCGTGACGGACGCGTCGATCAGAAATCGTACGTGCCGCGGATGTAGAAGGTGCGACCGGTCGCGTCCGTGAAGCGCGGATCGTAACCTGCCTGGAAGACCTGGGTCTGGAAGGTCAGCGGGGGATCGCGGTCCGTCAGGTTGCGAACGCCCAGCGTGATCGACGCCGTCTTGATCGGACGGAACGACGCGTACAGGTCCGCCGTGGCGTAGCTGTTGACGCGGTTGGTCGGATCCACGTCGATGTAGCCCGACTTGTAGTGACCGGTCAGGCCGACCGTGTACTTGTCGTAGGCCCACACCGCCGACAGCGTGTGCTGCCAACGGAACACCGGGCCGGCGCCGGAGTACACGCCGACGTTCTGGTTCCACGGGCCGTCCTGCAGGTCCTGGTACTCGTACTTCGTCACGTACGTGCTGTTCAGGCCCAGCGAGACGGTGCCGGCACCTTGGAAGCGCAGGCGGTAGTTCGCGTTCAGGTCGAAGCCGTTGGTGTTGTTGCCGCCCAGGTTGAGTTGGCGCACGTCCACGTAGCCGCAGTTCGGGCCCGGGCACTGCGAACCGTCGACCGACAGGAAGCCCGCCGCGTTGCGGTGGTAGAACTGACCGAACTTGTCCAGGTTGGCCGGGTCGAACAGCGACGCGTCGCCGATCACGCCGATCAGGTTCTTCACGCGCAGCCACCAGAAGTCGACACCGAAGCTCAGGTCGTTGAGCGGTGCGAACTGGAAGCCCAGCGACGCGCTCTTGCTCTTTTCAGGCTTGAGCTGGTCGTTGCCGCCGTTGCGGACCATGAACTGCGCGTCGCACAGGTTGATGGTCGTTCCGCCGTTGGCGCACAGCGCCGGGTCATTGACCGTGCTGGAGTTCGTGTAGGTCGGCGCGGCATGCAGTTCATACAGCGACGGAGCGCGGAAGCCGGTCGAGTACGAACCACGGACCAGCACTTCCTTCATCGGCTGGAAGCGGAAGCTGACCTTGGGGTTGGTGGTGCTGCCGAAGTCGTTGTACTTGTCGTAGCGGACGGCGGCGGTCACATCCAGGGTCTTCAGGATCGGCACGTTCAGTTCGCCGTAGACGGCGTACACGTTGCGCTTGCCCGTGCTGAAGATGTTGGGGTCGATGCCGGTGGAGGCGATCACCGTCTGCGCGTAGGCGTCCTGCGCGTCCTGGGTGAACTTCTCCTGGCGGAACTCGGCGCCCAGCGCCAGGGCGGCGGGCTTGCCGGCACCCAGCCAGTCGCCCAGTTCGCGGCTGGCGTGCGCGTCCAGGTTGGTCGTGCGGCCCTTGCCGATCATCAGGCGGCCCAGCGCGGCGGCGCTCTGCAGGTAGGCATCGCCGGCGGCGTCCTGCGCGCCGAACGGGTTGATGATGCCGGTCAGGATGCCTTCGGTGATCTTGTTGCCGTCCGAGTAGCCGCTGATCAGGTCCTCGGTCACCTTGTTCTGGTTGTAGCTCAGGCCGGCGGCGTAGTCCCAGCCTGCCAGCGTGCCGTCCAGCGACAGCACCAGGCGCTGCTGCGTGTTGGTGTTCTTGTCGCCGCGCGGGCCGTTCGGGGAGTCACGCCACTTCAGCGTGATGTAGCCCGGCTGGATCGCCGCGCCGCCGTCGGTCATCGTCTGGCCGGCAAAGCCGTCGCCGTCGTAACCCGGCAGCAGCGCCGGGTTGTTCGGGTAGTACGGGTTGGGGGTGCCGTCCGGACGCAGGCGGTTCTGCACCAGGAAGCCGTACGGCACCGGGGCGATGCGCGTCTTCACCTCGGAGCGGGTGATGAAGTACTCCGCGCCGAAGGTGTGGTCGTTGTTCAGCTTGACCGTGCCCTTCAGCATGGCCGAGGTGCGCTGGCTCTCCGGCAGGTAGTCCACGTAGCGCGAGGTCGACATCGTGCAGGACGTCTGGTCGGCGTTCGGGACCAGGAAGTCGCCGCCGGCGCAGGTCGGCGCGGCCGGGTTCCAGACGGTCGAGCCGTCCTGATAGTAGTTGGCCGGCAGGGTGGAGCCCGACTTGCCGCCGACGAAGCGGGTGTTGAACGGACGGTCCGTGCCGCCGATCGGATCCTGCTTCTGCAGGTCGACGAAGCCGAACAGGTTGAAGCCCTGCTTCTCCAGGTCGCCGTAGCCGAAGCCGGCGTTGGCGTTGCGGGTCTTGCCGCCGGCATGCTGCGGCGAGTCGAAGCCCAGCGTCACCGTGCCGCCCGTGTAGTCGGAGCGGGTGATGAAGTTGATGACGCCACCGATTGCGTCCGTGCCGTACAGCGACGAGGCGCCGTCACGCAGCACTTCGATGCGCTCGATCGCCGCCAGCGGGATCATGTTCAGGTCGGGCGCGGAACCGTCGAACGCGTTGTTGGCGATGCGGCGGCCGTTCAGCAGGACCAGGGTCTTGTTGGCGCCGATGCCGCGCAGGTCGGCGAAGGAGGCGCCACCCGTCGACGAGCCGACGGCCTGGCTGGTGCCCAGGCTGCTCTGGCTGGCGGTCAGGGTGCTGAGGATCTGTTCGACGGTCGTCAGGCCTTGCTGGCGGATGTCGCTCATCTTGAAGGTCGTCACCGGGACGGACGACTCGGCGTCGAGCCGCTTGATCGCGGTCCCCGTGACGACGACCCGTTCGAGCTGGCTCTGTTCCTGTTGTTCCTGGGCGAGCGTCGGGAAGGACGCGGCCGCGAAGGTGGCGGCGACTGCCAGGCTCACCGCGTTCAGCTTGTACATATGCACCTCTAGGGGGAGAGCCCGCCCTCCTCGTGGGTGCGGCGAGCCGGAATTGAAACGACCCCGCATCGCGAGGCCTGACAAAAGTGTGCTGACGAATCGCCAGAGGTCATAGGTGCCTGTTCGTAAAGCGCGCGAATTTGGGACCGCGCGCGCCGAAACGGGCTGTTTTCGCGGGTTTCTCCTTACCGTTTCGTGACGGTTCGGTCGTGCCTGCGCCACAGTTTCGGAATTTACGAATGCTTAACTCATATGGAAATGTCGGATTTCAAACGCCGGGGTTTCGAGCGGATTTCGCACGAATCGTTGGATATATGTATGCATGACGTTAAGACAGCGATAAGAAGCGTAGGTGCGCAGCAACGTTGAATTTATCGATTCGATTTGATGAATATGGAAAATGGTCGTCAATCCAATGGCTTATCGATATTGGACAGAGTATGGAAACAATACTTAACCTGAGAGGATCGGCCTCGGACCCTTGTGATGGCGATCGTCCCGTGGCAGCCGAAAAAAAAGGACTCCCGGAGGAGTCCTTGTCGTGATGCGGTGCCGACGCCCCGCCGTGGTGCGGCGGGAGGTGGCGGTCGCGATCAGAAGTCGTAGCTGGCGCGCACCTGGAAGGTCCGGCCCATCGGGCTGTAGTAGCGGTAGTCGAAGCCCAGCATGTGGCCGCCATTGGCGCGCAGCGACAGCGGGGGTTCCTTGTCGAACACGTTCTTGATGCCCAGGGCGACCGTCAGCTGCTTGTTCCAGGTGTAGGCGGTCTGCCAGTCCAGCGTGGTGTACGCCTTCACCTTCAGGCGCACCACTTCCGTCAGCGTGCCGTCGTCGCTGGTCAGCTCCGTCGGGAAGTCCTTGTAGCCCGACTGGTAGTTGATGTTGGCCGTGTGCGCCCAGTTGCCGTGCTGCAGCGTGTTGGTCCACTGGCCCTTCCAGCGGAAGGTCACCTCGCCGATGGACGGATGGTTGTCCGCGATCGTCGAGAAGTACTCCTGGCCCGGCTGCAGCTGGTTCTTGGACGTCAGCATGTAGGTCGCGCGGACGTTCGAGGTCAGCCGGCCGAGCGGGGTGTTCGCGCGGCCGGTGACGTCGAAGTCGATGCCGCTGTTGAACGACTTGCCCAGGTTGGTCGTGCTGGCGTTGTAGGCCAGGTACTTCTGGTTGGTGTTCGGGTCGGTGTACACCAGCCAGCGGTCGGCGTACTTGGCGGGGTTGCCGAAGGCCTCGTTCTCGTCGACCGAGCCGAAGGTCTTGTCGATGGCCACCCACCAGTAGTCGGCACCGAACGAGAAGCTGCTGGCCGGCTCGACGCGGAAGCCGATCGTGGCCTGCTTGGACTCTTCCGGCTTGACCTCGCCATTGCCGCCGGTGAAGACGTTGTACTGCTTGCTGCCCGGCTGGCACAGGGCGCCCAGGCTGGTCGCCATGGCGCGCATCGCGTCGGAGCAGGCGTACTGGTCGGCGGTCACGCCGAACTCCTGCAGCGGGCGATACAGCTGGCGCAGCGTCGGCGCGCGGAAGCCGGTGCCGACCGAGCCGCGGATCAGCAGTTCAGGCATCGGCGTGTACTTGAACGACAGCTTGCCGTTGGTTGCGCTGGCAACGTTGTGATAGTCGTCGTAGCGGACGCCGCCGGTCACTTCCAGGTTCTTCAGGACCGGAACCACCAGTTCCGCGAAGGCGCCGGCGGTGTAGCGGTGGGCCTTGTACGGGACCGCGACGGTGCTGTCGCCGAAGCGCTGGTCGTCGCCGTTGGGACCGCCGTGGCCGAGCGCGACGGCGCCCGGATCGTCCTTGACTTCTTCCTTCTGCACGCTGGCGCCGACGGCCAGGTAGGCGGCGCCGCCCGCAGCCTTGAAGACTTCACGCGAGGCACGGAAGTCGGCGTTGATCATCGTGCTGGTCTCGGTGCTGTAGATGCCCGAGATCATGATGTCCTTGGCCGCGGCCTTGGCGGCGTCCGACTGGTTGCCCGGCAGCACGAACGGGTTCCACAGGCCGCTGCGCAGCAGCGAGCCGAAGGCCTTGGCCAGCGGATAGCCGGAGTTGCTTTCCTCGACCTTGGCGCGCTGGTAGCCGGTGGTGGCGGTGTAGTCCCAGCCGGCCAGCTGACCTTCCAGGGACAGCCACAGGCCCTTGGTGTCGCGCTCGAAGATGCTCGTGCGGTTGCCCAGGTCGAAGGCGCGATACGCCACCGACGCCGCGTCGGTCGCGCTCACGTCGAAGCCCTGGTCGGCCAGCGACTGCAGGTAGGCCGGGGTGTAGCCGACGGCAGCCAGGTAGCTGGCGAACGGGCCGTTGACGTCCACGGCGATGGAGCCCGGCACGGCGGCGATCTTGCCGCTGGTCTTGGTCTTGCCCAGCAGCAGGTCGGCGCGCAGCACGTGCTCGCCCAGCTTCACGCTGCCCGAGCCGAACAGGTTGGTGCGCTTGCGGTCCGGGAAGGCCTGGACGGTGCCGGCATAGTCGAATGCGCAGGCCTTGCCGTCCTGGACGTGCTGCGGCGCGCATTCGCCGTTCTGCGCCAGATAGGCGTTGCGCAGTTCGTAATCCAGGACGTCGTTGCCCTGGCCGTCCTTGGTGATGATCGGCACGGCGATGTTGCCGGGGATGGACGATCCCGAACCGTTGAAGAACGTGAACGCCTTGCCCTTGTAGTTGAAGGGGATGACGCCCGACTTGGTGAAGTCGCGCTGGCTGGCGCTCAGCTGGTCGCGCTTGTCCATGGACAGCGCGGCCATGACGTTGAAGCCGTCGCGCTCCAGGTCGCCGAAGCCGCCGGAGATCGAGGCGCTGCGTTCCTTGCCGCCCGATTCCTGGGGCTGCGACCAGAAGGCGCTCAGGTTGATCTTGGTCGAGTTGGTGCGGGTGATGAAGTTCACCACGCCGGCCACCGCGTCCGAGCCGTACAGCGCCGAGGCGCCGTCGGTCAGGACTTCCACGCGGTCGATGATCGCCAGCGGGATCATGTTCAGGTCCACCGCGCCGCCGGCTTCGCCGATCAGGCGGCGGCCGTTCAGCAGCACCAGGGTGCGGTCGCCGGTCAGGTTGTGGATGGACACGGTGGTCTGGCCGCCGCCGCCGCCGCCGACGGTGTCACCCTCGACGGTGCCGCCCTGCACGGCCGACAGGTTCTGCATCAGCTCGGTGACCGAGGTCACGCCGCTGCGCTCGATCTCGGCGCGGGTGACGGTCTGCACCGGCAGCGAGCCTTCGGCGGCGATCCGCTTGATGGCCGAGCCGGTCACGACGACGCGTTCCAGCTGGGTCTGTTCCTGGGCTTGGGCAAGCGCGGCCGACGACGCGATTGCAATGGTGGCGGCGACTGCCAGGCTCACCGCGTTCAGTTTGGTCTTCAAAGAAACACTCCTAAAGGTGTCGTGCGGCGGCGCTTGTGGCGACGCGCGAAACATATCCAGACGACCTTCGTTCTCAGCAAAACGTGAAGGTCGCGTGAAAGAAGTGTCAATGACCAGAATTCGACAGCCGGCGGGGGTTCCTACCAATTGAGGCGGTCCGGATCAACGGGAAATGGGGTGTTCCCAGAACGGCCGATACCCCTGGATGACCGGCGTCACGGGTGACTTCCGGCCAATGCAGGGGTATCCGCAGGCAAGCCTCTCCCGAGGATTGCCCGAATCGTCATGCGCCCAACCCGTTGTCGAGCAGCAACAAACCGTATCCCGACCGCCACAGGCGGCCGGGAGGGTTTGTCAGCGTTCCATCAGAAACCGTACGCGGCGCGCAGGAAGAAGGCGCGGCCGGTCGGATCCGAATAACGGGGGTCATAACCGCGCTGCGAGCGGGTCGACTGGTTCGAGAACGACGGGTCGGTGTCGAACAGGTTCTTCACGCCCAGCGTCAGCGACGTGGACTTGTTGAACTTGTAGGTGCCCGACAGGTCCACCAGCGTGTACGTCGCGACGTTGCCGTAGAACGAGGCGCCGCCGACCACGGTGGTGGGATCGTTCTGGTCGCGGTAGCCGCTCTGATGACGGATCGACAGACGCGAGCTCCAGTTGTTCAGCGCCCAGGCGGCCGAGAACGTGTGCTTCCAGCGCAGGACCGGATTGGCATCCTTGTAGACGCCGACGTTCTCGATGAAGTCGCCCGACGGGTTCGTCTGGTACTTGTAGCTGTGGACGTAGGTGCTCTCGTACGACAGCGCCAGGTTGCCCCAGCCGGCCAGCGCGGTCGAGTAGGCAGCGGCGAAGTCGATGCCGTCCGTCTTGACCCGGCCGATGTTGTCGTTGGTCTGGATGACGTAGCCGATGGCGTTGCTGTTCAGGTCCAGGCCGCCGCAACGCTGCAGGTTGGCTTGCACGGAGGCCGGCAAGGTGTTGCAGCGCACGATGTTGGCGGCGTAGCGGGTCGGGTCGGCGAAGATCACGTCGATCGGCAGGACGTTGATCTGGTCCTTCAGGCGGATGTTCCAGTAGTCCACCGAGACGGTCAGCGCCTTGACCGGCTCGACCACGAAGCCCACGGTGAAGGTCTTGGACTTCTCCGGCTTCAGCTGCGGGTTGCCGCCGTTCTGCACCTGCGGTTGCGACTGGCAGTCACGGCTCTTCACGCCGCCGTTGACCGGGTTGCCTTGCCCGTCGCACAGCAGCGGGTCGTTCTTCGCGCCGGACGAGAAGGTGACGGTCTGCGGGGCGTACAGGTCGTCCAGGCCAGGGGCGCGGAAGCCGGTGTTGTAGGAGCCGCGCAGGGCCAGTTCCTTGATCGGCTGGAAGCGGATGCCGATCTTCGGGTTGGTCGTCGCGCCGGCGTCGGAGTAGTCGTCGCGGCGCAGGGCCAGCTGGACTTCCACCGACTTCAGCACCGGCAGCAGCAGTTCGGCGCCGATGGCCTTCACGTTGCGGTCGCCGCCCACGTGGTTCGGCGAACGGCCGGCCGACGGGATGGCCAGCACGACGTCGTCGTTGGTGTCGCTCTTGTACTCTTCCTTGCGGTACTCGGCGGCCAGCGCCACGGCGGCGCGGCCACCCGGCAGGTCGAAGAGTTCCCGCGACGCGCGGAAGTCGACGCTCTTCGTCTCGCCGGTGGCGTTGGCGAACACACCGCGGCGCTTGGCCTGTTCGATGATGGCCAGCTGGGCCGGCGTCGCGTTGGCGAAGGGGTTCAGGTTGCCGGCGGCGACCTGGGCGCGGACGAACGGCGCGTTGACGTAGCCGTCGACGGCGGCGTCATTGGCGGTGCTCTTCGAGTAGAGCGCGCCAGCGCGGTAATCCCAGTCGGCGATCACGCCGGACAGGTCGGCCACGGCGCGTTCGGCGGTCGAGTGCGAACCGTTGGTCCGCGGGCCCGCCGGCACCATGCGCCAGCCCACGCTGATCGGCTTGGTCGGATCGATGCCGGGATAGGTGCTCGGGAAGAACGGGTTGTTCGGCTGGATCGTGATCGCGGACACAGGGTCCGGCGCCACGCGGGCCGTGTTGTCGTTCTTGGTCGAGATCACGTCCAGCGACAGCACGTGGTTGTCGCCGACCTTCACGGTGCCGCGGCCGGACAGGGTCGTCTGGTCGACGTCGGGAGCGATGTCGATGGTCGAGCTGAAGTCGAAGATGCAGACCTTGTTGTTGGTCGGGTTCACGACCGACAGCGGCGCCTGGCAGCCGGGGGCCGTCGGGTTGCCCGACAGGTTGCCCTGCGTGAAGTTGCCCGGGAAGGTGGTCGGCGAGCTGCCGGCCACGCCGCGCGAAGCGATGATGCCGGTCTTGGCGAAGTCGCGGTCCAGCGCGCGGATGCGGTCGCTGCGACGCTTGTCGAGCGAGCCCCAGAAGTTGACGCGATCCTTCTCGAGGTCGCCGAAGCCGAAGGTGATGGACGCGCCTTCCTTCTTGCCGCCCTTTTCCTGCGGGTTGGACAGCTCCACGACCGCCTGGCCGCCGCGGAAGTTGGACTTGGTGATGAAGTTGATCACGCCGCCGATCGCGTCCGTGCCGTACACGGCGGACGCGCCGTCACGCAGCACTTCCACGCGGTCGATGACGGCGAAGGGGATGGAGTTCAGGTCGACCGCGTTGGCGCCGAAGGCGAACGCCGTCATGCGGCGGCCGTTCAGCAGGACCAGGGTCTTGTTGGTGCCCAGGCCGCGCAGGTTCGCGTAGGTCGCGCCGCCGGTGCTCGAGCCGATCGAGTTGGCGCCGGTGTTGCTGGACTGGCTGGACGACAGCAGTTCGATGATCGCCTCGACGCTCGACACGCCGGAGGCGCGCAGTTCCTCGGCCTTCATCACCGTGATCGGCAGGGCGCCTTCATCGGAGATCGAGCGCTTGATGGCGGAGCCGGTGATTTCGATGCGTTCGAGCTGCGTGGCCTCTTGGGCTTGTGCGGCGCCGATCGAAGCCGCGAGGATCGCGGTGGCGATGCTGATGCGGCGGAGTTGATGCGAAGGGGTCATGCCTGCTTCCATGAAATGACAAAAATGATTGCGGCGCCGACGAATTGTTGTCACCCGACACTGCACGTAAGTGAAGAAACTTTAAGGAACAGGAATTGCCAAGGACCCTGGGGCCCGCCCCTAAGGGTTTCCCATGCTTGAACGTTCGCGGTTCGCATAGCTCTGCATGCCGAATGGCACCCGGGTGCCTAAAGTCATTCCAGTCCGCATCATTGAAATGCTGGAATTGATATCGGCGCCCACAAAAAAGCGGCCCGGAGGCCGCTGTCATCGTCTTGGACGTACGCCGCACGATGGCGGCGATTCGCTGCAGATGGTTGCCGTTGTTCAGGCGTTCAATGCTGCGCGCCGGTTCCCGCCGCCTTGCGCTTCTGCCGCCAGGCGTGCAGCAGAGGCTCGGTATAACCGCTCGGCTGTTCACGGCCTCTGAACACCAGATCGAGCGCAGCCTGGAACGCCATGCTGTTCGGATGGCCGGCCATGGCTTCGTACAACGGGTCGCCAGCGTTCTGACCATCGACAACGGCGGCCATCCGTTCGAATGTCGCCCGAACCTGTTGTTCGGTCACGACGCCGTGGTACAGCCAGTTCGCCACGTGCTGGCTCGAGATGCGCAAGGTCGCCCGGTCTTCCATCAGGCCGACCTGGTTGATGTCCGGCACCTTCGAGCAACCGACGCCCTGATCGATCCAGCGCACCACGTAACCGAGGATGCCCTGGATGTTGTTGTCCAGCTCCTGCTGTTTCTCGGTGTCGCTCCACGACGGGTCAGCCGCCACCGGGATCGTGAGCAGGCGCTGCAGCAGCTCCGCGCGGTCGACGCCGGGCGCCTCGGCCTCGATCTGCTGCTGGACCTGCGCCACGCTGACCTGGTGGTAATGCAGCGCGTGTAGCGTGGCGGCGGTCGGGCTCGGGACCCAGGCCGTGTTGGCGCCGGCCTTGGGATGGGCGATCTTCTGTTCGAGCATCGCGGCCATCAGGTCGGGCATCGCCCACATGCCCTTGCCGATCTGGGCGCGGCCCCGCAGGCCGGCGCTCAAGCCCGTCAGCACGTTGTTGCGCTCGTAGGCCTGGATCCAGGCGCTGGCCTTCATGTCGCCCTTGCGCAGCATCGGGCCGGCCAGCATGGCGGTGTGCATCTCATCGCCGGTGCGGTCCAGGAAGCCGGTGTTGATGAAGGCGACGCGGCTCGGCGCCGCGGCGATGCAGGCCGCGAGGTTGACGCTGGTGCGGCGCTCCTCGTCCATGATGCCCAGCTTGACCGTCGAGGCCGGCAGGCCGAGCAACTGCTCGACGCGGCCGAACAGCTCGTTGGCGAAGCCGACCTCGGCCGGGCCGTGCATCTTCGGCTTGACGATGTAGATCGAGCCGCGGCGCGAGTTGCGCAGCCCCGAGCCCGACAGCTGCTTCAGGTCGTGGACCGAGATCAGCGTCGTGATCACGGCGTCCAGGATCCCTTCGGGGATCTCTCGGCCGCCGTCGAGCAGGACGGCCGGGTTGGTCATCAGGTGGCCGACGTTGCGGACGAACAGCAGCGAGCGGCCCGGCAGCACGACGTCGTCGCCGCCCCCGGCGGCCTTGTAGACGCGGTCCGGATTCAGGCGGCGGACGAAGGTCCGGCCGCCCTTGCTGACCTCCTCAGTCAGCGAGCCTCGCAGGATGCCCAGCCAGTTGCGGTAGGCCAGCAGCTTGTCCTCGGCGTCCACGGCGGCGATCGAGTCCTCGAGGTCGAGGATGGTCGAGAGCGCCGATTCCATCAGCACGTCCGAGACGCCCGCGGCGTCGGCCTGGCCGATCGTCGAACTGCGATCGAACTGGAGCTCGAGGTGGATGCCGTGGTGACGCAGCAGGATGGCCGTCGGCGCGTCGGCATCGCCCAGATAGCCGATGAACTGGGCCGGATCGGTCAGCGCGACGGTGCGGCCATCCTTCAGCGCCACCGTCAGCGCGGTGCCGCCCACCGTGTAGCCGGCGGCATCGGCGTGCGAGGCGCCCGCCAGCGGCGCGGCCTGGTCCAGCACCTGGCGCGCGAAGGCGATGACCTTCGCGCCACGGGCCGGGTTGTAGCCGCCGGCGCGCTCGGCGCCGTCGGTCTCGGGAATGACGTCGGTGCCGTAGAGCGCGTCATAGAGCGAGCCCCAGCGCGCATTCGCCGCGTTCAGCGCATAACGGGCGTTCAGGATCGGCACCACCAGCTGCGGGCCGGCCTGGATCGCGAGTTCGGCATCCACGTTGGCGGTCGTCGCCTTCGGATCCGCCGGCAGCGGCACCAGATAACCGATCTGCTTCAGGAAGGCCCGGTACGCCGCCATGTCGGCGATCGGGCCGGGATGGGCGCGATGCCAGCCGTCGATCTCGGTCTGCAGCCGGTCGCGCTCGGCGAGCAGCGAGGCGTTCTTGGGTGCCAGGTCATGCGCCAGCGCATCGAAGCCGTGCCAGAAGGCGGCCGGCTCGACGCCGGTGCCCGGCAGCGCCTCGGTCTCGATGAAACGGGCCAGGGCGGCATCGACCTGGAGACGGTGGTGTTGGCTGCGTGCGGTCATGACGGCTCCGAAAGGACGGTTCAACGGTTCAGCGATTCGTTGACTGTAGGGCGTGCGAGGGCGCTGATTCATGTCGGCCCCGGTCGAGGATCCCTGACTTTTTTGCACAAATAACAACGCATAGGGTCGCCATTCATTGCTTCTGGCGGTGCAACGATCCAACAATCGTTGCTCATGGACCGCCTCAAACAGATCGAGTCCTTCGCGCTGGTCGCGACGAAGGGCAGCCTGACCGCCGCGGCACAGGCCGAGGGCGTGGCCCCGGCGGTGATGGGTCGCCGCCTCGACGCGCTGGAGGCGCGGCTCGGCGTGAAGCTGCTGCTGCGCACGACCCGCAAGCTGACGCTGACGCACGAGGGCATCGCCTTCCTCGAGGACTGCCAGCGCCTGCTCGCCGAGTTCGCCAGCGCCGAGGCCAGCGTCAGCGCCGGCGGCGTGAAGGCCAGCGGCCATCTGCGGATCACCGCGCCGGCGGGCTTCGGCCGACGCCATGTCGCACCGCTGGTGCCGGACTTCCTGGCGCGGCATCCGGAGGTCAGCGTGTCGCTGAACCTCAGCGATCGCGTCGTCGACATCGTCAACGAAGGCTTCGATTGCGCGGTGCGCGTCGGCGACCTCAGCGACTCCAGCCTGATCAGCATGCGGCTGGCCGATAACCGGCGGCTGTGCGTGGCGGCGCCGTCCTACCTGAAGCGCGCCGGCACGCCGAAGCATCCGTCCGAGCTGATGCGGCACGAATGCCTGACGCTGAGTTCCGACGCGAGCCAGACGCGCGGCTGGGCATTCCGCATCGACGGGCAGGTGCAGCACCTGCGGCCCAGTGGGCGACTGGACTGCAGCGATGGTCAGGTCCTCCACGACTGGTGCCGGCAGGGGCTCGGACTGGCCTGGCGCAGCACCTGGGAAGTGGCCGCGGCGCTGCACGCCGGCGAGCTGGTCAGCGTGCTCGACGACTTCGCCGCGCCGCCCAACGGCATCTTCGCCGTGCTGCCCCAGCGCAAGCACCTGCCGTTGCGGGTGAGGCTCTGGATAGACTTCCTCAAGGAGCATCACGGCAGCCCCGACTACTGGGGAAGCTGGGCGCGTGCCTCCACCGCGGAGACCCCATGACCCTCGAAGCCCTGCTCGCCGGCCTGCACATCGTGGCCATCCTCAGCCTGGTCGTTTTCCTGTCGAGTCAGGCGGCGCTGTGCCGCAGCGAATGGATGAATCCGGCCGTCGTGCGCCGCCTCTCGCGGCTGGACATGATCTACGGCATGACCGCGGTGGCCGTGCTGCTCACCGGCCTGGCCCGCACCTGGTGGGGCATGAAGGGCCTGGGCTGGTACTGGCACCAACCGCTGCTGCACTTCAAGTTCGGGATGTTCATCGTGATCGGGCTGATCTCGATCAAGCCGACGCTGACCTATCGTCGCTGGCTGAAGACGCTCGACGGCGGCGGCGGTCTGCCCAGCGAGACCGAGGTGCGCGCCACGCGCCGCCTCGTCATGATGCAGGCGCACCTGCTGATCCTGATCCCGATCGCGGCAGTGATGCTCGCGCGGGGCGTGTTGACCAAGTAACTCGCGGTCGGCGAGGTGACGCGGCGTCGCATTGGGATGCCCCGCTAGGCGCAGACCGGAGCCATAGCGGCGCTATGGCGAGGATCTGCAACGACGCGGGGCGCCCAATGCGGCGTTGCGTCACTTCGCCGACAGGCACTCTTTCATGAAGGCCTTGCGCGCATCGCCGGTCTTGCCCTTGGCATCGGCGTTGCAGGTCGTCATCTTGGCCTGCTGCGCGGTCTTCGCGGGCGCCGAAGCGGTCTCGCCCTTGAGGCAGCTGCTCATGAAGGCCTTGCGCTCATCGCCGGACTTGTCCTTGGCGTCCGCATTGCAGCTCTTCATCAGCTGCTGCTGCTTCAGCTGCTTCTCGGACGGCTCCTTCTTGGCGTCGTCGGCGGCATGCGCGCCCAGCGCGGCCAGCGCGAGCAGGGCACCGGCGAACAGCGAGGTCGGGGTCAGGTGTTTCATCACTCTCTCCTACGGGGCTACAGGGGGTTTGGGGAAGGACCTGTCGGGCAGTTGAGCACAGCAACGAACGGCTCTCAAGAGCGGTTGACGCACGTCAAGAGAATGGGTGACTCGCACGCGTTGACGTCGATTCCACGCTGACCTGCAGACACAAGTCAGACGCCCACTCACATGATCCGGCGTGGAGAAGCCAGTGCCTCATGGGCGAGATGGAGCCGCCTGACAAGAACCTGGATGAAAGCCCGGTCGAAACGGTGCTGGCACTCGGGACTCAGCTGCCCCAACGACTCCGGCGTGAAGGACACGGTTGTGCAAAGTTGGGTCACCCGGATGTCGGTGCTGTGGCGGCGCAGATCGGGATTCGGTGCCAGATAGGCCATCTCGCCGACCGAGGTCCCCGTGCCCAGCGTGGCGACCAGCGCCTCGTCGCGCCAGACCTCGACCTCGCCCTGCGTGATGATGTGGAAGGTGTTCCCTTCCTGCCCCTTCTTGAACAGCGGGTAGTCGAGCGGATAACGGCGCCATCGCGCGCGCCGCACGACCTCCCAGAGCTCGACGTCGCCGAAGCCCGCGAAGAACTCCAGCCCGCGCAGCAGGTTGAAACGCTCCGAGTCCTTCACCTCGTTGAGCCGCGCCAGCGGCACCAGCTGCTTCGCGACCAGTTCCGACAGCGCCTGGCCGAAGGACTCCCAGTCGGGATAACGCTCGGTCGGGTGCTTGTAGAGCGCCCGCTGGATGACCGCGTCCAGTTCCGCCGTCACGCCGCCGCGCTGGCCCAGCAGCGGCTGCGGGGCCTGGTGGTAGATCTGATGCATCAGCGCCATCTGGTTGGGCGCGTCGAAGGGCGGCCGGCCGCTGACCAGGTGGTACAGCACGGCGCCCAGCGCATAGATGTCGGCCTGCGCGCCGACGTCGCCGCCTTCGATCTGCTCGGGCGGCATGTAGGCCAGCGAGCCGACGCGATGCACCTGCGTCATGTCGGCATTCAGGTTGAGCGCGCTGCCGAAGTCACTGACCTTGACATCGGTGACCTGACCCTGGCTGTCGAGCACCGCCAGCAGGTTCGCCGGCTTGATGTCGCGGTGCACGACGCCCTGGCGGAACACATACGACAGCGCCATCGCGCACTTGAAGCCGAGTTCGACGATCTGGTCCAGCGGCAGCAGCCGGTCGTTGCGGCAGAAGTGCTTCAGCGTGACGCCGTGGACGAACTCCATGACCAGGTAAGGCAGGTCGCCGTCCTGCACCGCGTCGAGGATCTGCACCACGTTCGGGTGCTGCAGCCGTCCGGCCAGCGCAGCCTCCGCGGCGAAGAAGCGGATGCTGAGCGTGTCTTCCTCGGTATGGCCGCCGGCCGACCAGGCGCGCATGCGCTTGATGGCGACCTCCTGGCCCTTGAAGTCGTCCATGGCGAGGAAGACGTCGCTGGTCGCGCCTTCACCCAGGCGTCTCAGCACGCGGTACTTGCCGATCTGCTCCGGCAGGTCGGCCAGTCCGCCGAGCGTCGAGTCGGAAAAGGTGGAGGGACGGAGATCGTCGGAGGCGCTCATCGGAGGGCCATCCTGCCCCAGGGAGAGGGTGCGGGCAAGAGGGGCGCACGGTCTCTTACAGGGGAGGTCCCCTAAAATGCGGCCCCATGATCCAAGCCAAGCAGGAATTGCTCACCGCCCTCGGCACCGTGCTCCAGGGCCTGAGCCAGGAGGCCGTCGCCGCCGGCCTCATCGCCGCCGCGCCCGCGGCCGCTTTCGAGAACCCCAAGCAAGCCTCCCACGGCGACTTCGCCTGCACGGCGGCGATGCAGCTGTCCAAGGCGCTGAAGAAGAACCCGCGCGAACTGGCGCAGACGCTGATCGCCCAGCTGCAGGCGCAGCCCGCCTTCGAGCGCTGGGTCGAGGCGCTGGAGATCGCCGGTCCCGGTTTCATCAACATCCGCCTGAAGCCGGCAGCCCGGCAGGCCGTGGTCGGCGAGGTCTTCGCGGCGACGTCGCGTTTCGGCCACCAGCCCGCGCGCGAGACGTCGGCGCTGGTCGAGTTCGTCTCGGCCAATCCGACCGGCCCGCTGCACGTCGGCCATGCGCGCCAGGCGGCGCTGGGCGATTCGCTCTGCCACCTGTTCACGACGCAGGGCTGGAAGGTCAGCCGCGAGTTCTATTACAACGACGCCGGCGTGCAGATCGCGACGCTCGCGCAGTCCACGCAGTCGCGCCTGAAGGGCCTGAAGCCGGGAGACGACGGCTGGCCCGAGTCGGCCTACAACGGCGACTACATCCAGGACATCGCCGACGCCTTCCTGCGCAAGGAGACGGTGAAGGCGGACGACCGCGAGTTCACCGCCTCCGGCGACATCGACGACCTGGACGGCATCCGCCAGTTCGCCGTGGCCTACCTGCGACACGAGCAGGACCTGGATCTGCAGGCGTTCGGACTGCGCTTCGACAACTACTTCCTCGAGTCCTCGCTGTACAGCGGCGGCCAGGTCGAGGACGCCGTGTCGCGCATCATCGCCAACGGCAAGACCTACGAGGACGGCGGCGCGCTGTGGCTGCGCTCGACCGACTACGGCGACGACAAGGACCGCGTGATGCGCAAGTCCGACGGGACGTTCACCTACTTCGTCCCGGACGTCGCGTACCACGTCAACAAGTTCAAGCGCGGCTTCTCCAAGTGCATCAACGTCCAGGGCAGCGACCACCACGGCACGATCGCCCGGGTGCGCGGCGGCCTGCAGGCCACCGGCGTCGGCATCCCGCCCGGCTTCCCCGACTACGTGCTGCACAAGATGGTCACGGTCATGAAGGGCGGCCAGGAGGTCAAGATCTCCAAGCGTGCCGGCAGCTACGTGACGTTGCGCGACCTGATCGACTGGACCAGCCGCGACGCGGTGCGCTTCTTCCTGATCAGCCGCAAGGCCGACACCGAGTTCGTCTTCGACGTCGACCTCGCGCTCAAGGCCAACGACGAGAACCCCGTGTTCTACGTGCAGTACGCGCATGCGCGCATCTGCTCGGTGCTGCGCAAGGGCGCGGAACAAGGCCATGACGAGGCCGCCGTCGCCGGCGCCGACCTGTCGCTGCTGACGGCGCCGACCGAGTCCGCGCTGATGCTGAAGCTGGCGGACTATCCCCGCATGCTGACGGCCGCGGCGCAAGACCTGGCCCCGCACGACGTCGCGTTCTATCTGCGCGACCTGGCCGGCGCGCTGCACAGCTACTATGGCGCCGAACGCGTGCTGGGCGACGACCCGGCCCTGACGCGCGCGCGCCTGGCGCTGCTGGCCGCGACGCGGCAGGTGATGCGCAACGCGCTGGCGGTGCTGGGGGTGTCGGCCCCGGACGCGATGGAACGTGACTCGCAGGAGCAGCAATGAGCAAAGAGAAGCAGCGCGGCGGATTCGCCATGGGCCTGATCGTGGGCCTGCTGCTGGGGCTGGGGATCGCGCTGGGCGTGGCCCTGTACGTGACGAAGGCGCCGGTGCCCTTCGTCAACAAGCTGCCGCAGCGCACCGCGGAGCAGGACGCCCAGGAAGCCGAACGCAACCGGAACTGGGATCCCAACGCCCCGCTGGCCGGCCGCGCCGGCGCGAAGGCGGCCTCGGGCGTCGTGACGCCGGCGGTCGTTCCGGCCCCGACGCCGGCCCAGCAGGCGCCGCAGGTCACCACCGGCTCGACGCCGGCTCCGGCGGTCGAAGGCCGCCCGGCGGAGCGCGCTCCCGCCGCCCAGCCGCAGGCTCAGACGCCGCCGGCCGCGAAGCCGGAACAGCGCCCGGCGGAGCAACGCGCCGCCGACGGCGCGCGGCCCGATGGCTCGCGCGGCAGCTTCTTCGTCCAGGCCGGCGCCTACACGCGCATGGAGGACGCCGAGCAGCAGCGCGCCAAGCTGGCGATCCAGGGCTTCGCCGCCAAGGTGATGGAGCGCGAGCAATCCGGCCGCACCGTGTTCCGTGTGCGCCTGGGACCCTTCGACACGCGTGACGAAGCCGAGGCGCAGCAGAAGAAGCTCGAGGGTGCCGGCGTCGAAGCCAACCTCGTCGCGATCCAGCGCTGAGCGGCCGCCTCACGCCCGAACGGCCTCCGTACAACGTTAATGCCGCTCTAAGTTTGACTTTCTAGGATGGCCGGCCGCTGCGGCGCCGGTCGCAGCGGAACCAACAAGGAATCGAAGATGAAGCGTCGCGAATTCAACACCCTCACGGCCCTGTCGACCGCCGCGGGCGGTGGTGTGCTCCTGGCCGGCGCCCCGGCGCAGGCGCAGGGCGGCCCGGTCGAAGGCCGCCAGTACCAGCGTCTGGCCACGCCGGTGGCGGGCTCGACGCCGGGCAAGGTCGAGGTGATCGAGTTCTTCTGGTACGGCTGCCCGCACTGCTACGTCTTCGAGCCGACGATCGAGGCCTGGGCCAAGCAGCTGCCTGCGGACGTCGTGTACCGCAAGGTCCACGTGGCCTTCCGCGCCAACGTGAAGATCCACCAGCAGCTGTTCTTCACGCTGGAGGCGATGGGCAAGGAAGCGCAGGTGCGCCCCGCCATCTTCAACGCCATCCACCGCGGCAACCAGAGCCTGCTCGATGTGGAGGAGATGGCCAAGTTCCTGGCGCCGCTGGGCGTGGATCCGGCGAAGTTCAAGGAGACCTTCAAGTCCTTCACCGTGCAGTCCAAGTGCCAGCAGGCCGAGAAGCTGCAGAACCAGTACAACATCGACGGCGTGCCCAGCGTGGCGATCGGCGGGCGTTTCCTGACGTCGCCGGCCATGGCGGGCTTCGGGCTGCGCGTCAGCGAGGAAGAACTCGGCCAGCGTTGCATCGCCGTCGCGAACTATCTGCTGCCGCTGGCGCGCAAGGGCGCCTGAGCGGCCTGATCGTCTACTGCCCCGGCTGCTGGCCCTCACCCCCCGCTCTCTCCAGCGAGGCGGCAAAAGAGTCCGGCTGGAGTCTTTCGAAAGCGCCCCTCGTGGGCGCTTTCTGCTTTTTCGGTGCCAGGACTTGCGCACCGTGTGTCTGGGGCTTAAAGTGATATCACCTTTTTGGAGGAGTTGGTGATGAGCACGACCGCAGTCCCGAAGACCCCCCCGTCGCGCGCCGCTGCGCCGGCGACGATGGAGCGCCGCGCCGGGACGGCCAATGGCTACGCCGCGCTGCTGATCGGCCTGGGCCTGCTGGCCTTCGCCGTCTGGCGCGTCGCCTCGTTCCGCCATGAGGCGATCGACCTGACGCAGGTGACGCTGATCCTGGTGGGCCTGATCCTGCTGTCGGGCCTGTACATCCAGCAGCCCAACGAGGCGCGCCTGCTGACGCTCTTCGGCCGCTATGTCGGCACCGACCGCGTGTCCGGGCTGCGCTGGACGATCCCGCTGTTCATGGCCAAGCGCCGCCTCTCGCTGCGCGCGCGCAACCTGGACGCGCCGACGCTGAAGGTCAACGACAAGCGCGGCAACCCCGTCGAGATCGGCGCGGCCGTGGTCTGGCGGGTCCAGGACACGGCGCGCGCGGTGTTCGAGGTCGACGACTTCGAGCAGTACGTCAGCATCCAGGCGGAGGCCGCGATCCGGCATGTCGCCTCGCAGTTCGCCTACGACGAGGGCGACGACATCGACAGCCAGGAGATCACGCTGCGCGCCGGCGCCGACGAGGTGATGGCCGCGATGATCGACGAACTGCAGGCGCGCCTCCAGCCCGCAGGGGTCAGCGTCGAGACGGCCATGCTGACCCATCTGGCCTATGCGCCGGAGATCGCGCAGGTGATGCTGCGCCGCCAGCAGGCCGAAGCCATCATCAGCGCCCGCAAGAAGATCGTGCACGGCGCGGTCAGCATGGTCGAGGAAGCCCTCAAGGGCCTGAGCGAGCGCGAGATCGTGCAGCTCGACGACGAGCGCAAGGCGGCGATGGTGTCCAACCTGCTGGTGGTGCTGTGCTCCGACAAGGACACGCAGCCGATCATCAACGCGGGCACGCTCTACAACTGAGTGCGCGCAGGGAGCAGGCATGGCCATGACATCACGCAATCCGTCGACTGGGACCACCGCGGCGCCCCCCTCGCCGACAGGCGGCGGCTGGAGCCCGTGGCGAGCCCTGTTCGTCGCGTGCTGGGGCGCGCACCTGTCGTTCATCCTGCTATCCGCGGGGTCCTTGCCGGCCGTCGTGGTGGATCCTTCCCATGGGGGCAAGACCTGGAGCCGGGACGCCTATGTGGCGATCTCGCTCGGCATGGGCGTCCTCGTGCCCGCGATGTGCACCTGGGGTGTGGCCTTCGTCGCCCGGCACTTCACCGGCGCGCTGAACATGCCGAACAAGGACTACTGGATGGCGCCGGAGCGCCGCGCGTCGACGCTGGTCACGCTGGGTCGCCTGATGTGGCCGCTGGGCTTGCTGATCGTGCTGGCGCAGGCCGGGTCGACCGTGATGGTGCTGGCGTCGGTGATGCATTGGCCGCTGGGTGGCGAGATCCCCATCGTGGGCGGCGTGGTGTGGGCGATGGCCATGGCGGCCTGGGTGGGCGTGGTGCTGCGGACCTTCCGTCTGCCCGAGCGGTCATCGATGTCATCGCCATCGCAGCGCCCGGCATCGCAGGGCGATCGTCAAAGACCGCGCACCCCTCACCGCCGTCCCGGGCGCTGACGACGGAGCGGCGCAGCGATGGGCAGTCCCGGCAAGAAGCAGTTTCCGCTGCGCCTCGATCCGGCGTTGTGGGAGGAGATCGAGCGCCTGGCCGCGATCGAGCTGCGGTCCTCCAATGCGCAGATCGAGTTGCTGCTGCGCGAGGCGCTCAAGCGCCGCGGCATCAAGCCGGCGCTCTCGCCCACGCCGCGCCGGGGTCGTCCGCCGGCGGGTGAGGGGGACGCCTCCGGCGAGGGCGATGAAGGCTCTGGCCTCTTCGATGTCCCCGGCAGCGCCGACGGCGCCGGCAACGCTGGCGAATAACCCGTCCGCCGTCCCCGCCATCGAGGCCTCCAGCGGACTTCGCACGACCGTGCTAAATTGCGGCGCATGGAAGCCAAGACTGCCCGCAGTGAGCTGACGCAGAGCGCCATCGTCGACGTCGCGCTGGAGATGGCACGTCTGGACGGGCTGGACAGCCTGTCGATCGGCGAGGTGGCCAAGCGGCTGAACCTGTCCAAGAGCGGCGTGTTCTCGCGCATCGGCTCGCGTGAAGCGTTGCAGGCCGCGGTGCTGGATGCGTTCGAGAAGATTTTCCAGCAGGAGGTCATCCTGCCCGCGCTGCGCGAGCCGCGCGGCCTGCCGCGGATGGATGCGATGGTGCGCGCCTGGTTGAATCGCGTCGACGGGCCGCACGGCAACTGCCTCTACGTGGCCGGCGCCTTCGAGTACGACGATCGCGACGACGCGATGCGCGATCACCTGCTGGACGGTGTCCGCCGCTGGCGCGGCACGCTGCGGCGTACGCTGCTCCAGGCGCAGGACGCCGGTCAGCTGCGCGCGGATGCCGACCTTGACCAGTTGATCTTCGAGCTCGATGGGCTGTTCACCGCGCTCGTCCGCGAGGTGCGCTTCCTGCGCACGCCGGATGCCGTCGATCGGGCCTGGACCAGCTATCGCCGCCTGATGGCGCCGGCGCTGGTCACGAACGCCCCTCCGTCTTCCGCTTCACCCGCCTGAGGCCGCCGCACATGAACCGCGCCGGCCTCATCGCTTCCACCAATTTCGCACGATCGTGCGAAGTCGCTCGCGGCTCATGTCGCGGCGCCTGTTCCTGACCTTCGAGGAGTCGATCATGACCATCCTGCTGATCCTGAGTCTGTTGTCCGGCGGCGCGTTGTGGCGCGCCTGGGCCTCCTGGCGCCGGCTGATGCGGCAACTGCCGCGGCGCAACCGCGACATGGTGCTGTTCTGAGCGCGCGCCCGCTCCCGCGTCACCACCCGGTCACGGGATAAGCCGGAGTGGCGATGCCATGAGCGCTCCTTACACTCGATGGCTTGTCCCATTGAGGAAAGTCCATGGCGTGGTTGATGCGCTGGCGGCCCGTGACCGTCGGCCCCGAGAAGGCGATTGCTCCCGATGAACGCCTGTCCTGGCCGCAGACCGCGGCGCTCGGCCTGCAACATGTGATCGCCATGTTCGGCGCCACCGTGCTGGCGCCGCTGCTGATGGGCTTCGATCCCAACGTCGCCGTGCTGATGAGCGGCGTGGGCACCTTGCTGTTCTTCTTCCTGACCGGTGGTCGCGTGCCGAGCTACCTGGGCTCGAGCTTCGCGTTCATCGGCGTGGTCATCGCCGCGACCGGGTATGCCGGCAGCGGCCCCAATCCCAACCTGCCGCTGGCGCTGGGCGGCATCATCGCCTGTGGGGTGCTGTACACCGCCATCGGCCTGCTGGTGTCGGCCACCGGCAGCGGCTGGGTCGAGAAGCTGATGCCGCCGGTCGTGACGGGCGCGGTGGTCGCGGTGATCGGGCTCAACCTCGCCTCGGTGCCGATCAAGAACATGGCGCCGACGCCGTTCGACGCCTGGATGCAGGCAGCGACCTTCGTCAGCGTCGCCGTGGTCGCGGTCTTCGCGCGCGGCATGCTGCAACGCCTGCTGATCCTCGCCGGCCTGATCCAGGCCAGCCTGATCTACGCGCTGTTGACCAACGGTTTCGGCCTGGGCGCGCCGATCGACCTGTCGAAGGTCGCGGCGGCGGCGTGGATCGGCCTGCCGCAGTTCCATGCGCCGGTCTTCGACGGCGCCGCGATGCTGATGATCGCGCCGGTCGCGCTGATCCTGGTCGCGGAGAACCTCGGTCACCTGAAGGCGGTCGGCGCGATGACCGGCCGCGACATGACGCCCTTCCTCGGTCGCGCCTTCATCGGCGACGGGCTCGCGACGATCGCCAGCGGCGCCGTCGGCGGCACGGGCGTCACGACCTACGCCGAGAACATCGGCGTCATGGCCGCGACCCGGATCTATTCGACGGCGGTCTTCGTCATCGCGGCGCTGATGGCGCTGGCGCTGGGCTTCTCGCCGAAGTTCGGCGCGCTGATCCAGGCCATCCCGCTGGCCGTGATGGGCGGCGTCAGCATCGTCGTGTTCGGCCTGATCGCGATCGCGGGCGCCCGCATCTGGGTGGACCACCAGGTCGACTTCCGCGACCCGCGCAACCTGATGGTGGCCGCGATCACGCTGGTGATCGGCACGGGTGACTTCACGCTGAAGCTGGGTGGGTTTACCCTGGGTGGCATCGGAACTGCCACCTTCGGCGCGATCCTGTTGCATGCGCTGCTCCGGCGCAGCCGCACGGACTGACCCCACGCCGCCTGCACGGGTGTGGAGACCCGGGCTTCCAATAACGAGACGGACAACTCGACATCAGCACGATGAGCAAGGTTGGGGTGTTGCGAGCAGCGGTGGACGGACGGTCGTCGGCGGGCGTGGCCGATGGACGCGTGCGCGCCGCGGCCCTGGCACTCGCCGTGAGCCTGGCCTTGCCGCTGCTGTCCGGGTGCGGCCCCGGCGATGGCGCGGCCCCGGCCGCCTCGTCCGCCGGTCCGGCCCTGCAGGATCGCGCGCTGCAGGCCGAGCTCGAACAGCAGGAACGCGTCGGACAAGCCCATCCGCGCGAGCATGTGCGCGAGCTGCAGGCGATCGAGACACGCGCCGCGGTGGGCAGCGCCGAGCGGCTGGAAGCGCTGAGCCAGCGCGCGGCCCTGCTCGCGCAGCTGCGCGACCGCAGCGGTCACGAGGCGGCGCTCGAGCAGCTCAAGGCCTGGCCCGAGGCCGCGCCGACGCGGGGACAGATCCCGCTGGCGCTGATGCTGGCACGCGCGCAGTGGCTGAAGGCGAACGGCGAACTGGGCGCCGGCGTGCGGCTGCTGGGCGGCCTGTCCGACATCGACGCCGCCACCGCCGACCGGCGCCTGATGTGGCGCGCCACCGAGCTGCGCGCCTACATCCAGGGCGATTACGGCGAGGTCGACGCGGCGGTCGAGAGCGGCTTGAAGGCGCTGGATCAGGCGCGGGCGATGGACTCGCGCTGGCGCGCCGCGGCCACCGAGGCGACCCTCGCCTTCAACTATTTCCGCAGCCAGCAGATCGACCATGCCAAGCGCACCGCGCGCGAGGCGTTGCAGGCTGCGCAGCAGGACCCCGACCCGGTGCTGCTGTACTCGGTCCACACGATCCTGGGCATCGTGTACTCGCAGGACGAGGATCCGAAGCTCAGCCAGCAGGCCCGCGAGCAGGCGCTGCAGTACGCCCGCGAGGCGCAGGCCCAGGGCCTGCAGGCGCTGGCCCTGGGCAACCTGGCGGATTACGAGCTGCGCACCGGCAACTACGCACGCGCGCTGGACCTCTCGACGCAAAGCCTGGCCCTGGCGCACGAGAGCGGCGACATCTCGACCGAGATCCTCGCGCGGCACAACTCGGGCATCGCCAAGATCGGTCTGCGCAAGCTGGAAGAGGGCAAGCGCGACGTGCTGCAGGCCATCACGATGGACGCCCAGCGCGAGGCCGGCAGCTACACGGCGGAGTCCTGGCTGGAACTGGGCATCTACCTGGAGAAGTTCGACGACCTGCCCGGCGCAATCGCGGCCTTCCATCAGTCGCGCAAGGAATTCGACGAGGTGCTGCGCGACGAGACCCGCAAGGCGGTGCTGGAGGCGCAGGCGCGTTTCGAGGACCAGCAGCGCCAGCGCGAGATCCGTCTGCTCAACCAGGACAACAGCCTCAAGGCCGAGCAGATCCGCACCCGCGACCTGCAGCTGAAGCTGTGGGCGGAGGTCGGCGGCTGCGTGCTGCTGTCCGGCGCCCTGCTGGCGCTGGCCTACCGGCGCATCCGCCGCACGAATGCGGCGCTGGCGCAGACCAACGAATCGCTGCGCGTGCAGAGCGAGCGCGATCCGCTGACGGGGCTCGCGAACCGGCGCCACTTCCAGCAGGCCATCGCGCAGCGCACCCGCGAGGGCGGCCTGCGCGGCAGCCTGTTCCTGATCGACATCGACCACTTCAAGCGCATCAACGACCAATGGGGCCACGCGGCCGGCGACACCGTGCTGGTCGAAGTCGCGCGCCGCCTGAGCGGCGTGTTGCGCGAGCAGGACCTGGTGGTCCGCTGGGGCGGGGAGGAGTTCCTGATCCTGGTGAACTCCGAGGCGACGGAGGATGCGCGTCAACTGGGCCAGCGGCTGCTGGACCAGATCGGCGGGCAGCCGGTCGACCACGGATCGCTGCGCATCCCGATCAGCGCATCTGTCGGCTTCGCCAGCTTCCCCATGGCGCCGCAAGACCTGACCCTGGAATGGGAGCGCGCCATCGACCTCGTCGACACCGTGATGTACATGGCCAAGGCCCACGGCCGCAACAAGGCCTACGGGGTGGCGGCCATGCAGGCGCGCGACCGCGATCAGCTGCTCGCGCTGGCCGGGCGCATCGAGTCCGCCTGGCACCAGGGCCAGGTGCAGCTGGTCAGCCTGCTCGGACCTGCGCAGGAGCCGCGCGCATGAGGACAGGAGTGCGTGCCTGCCTGAAGGCTGTCCGGACGGTCGCCCGGACAGTGAGTCTGACGGCCGTCCTGCTGGGCCTGGGCGCGACCCTGGCGCTCGCGGAGATCCCCGATCGCGCGCTGGATGCGCAGCTCGCGCAGCTGGACCGCTTCGGCTACAACGAGCCGGAGAAGGCGGCGCAGCAGTTGCGCGCGCTGCTCGCGGAGCCGGCACATGCGCCGCACCGTCTCCACATCGAGTACGCGCTGGGCCGCAACGCGGTCCAGGCCGGTCGTCCCGACGACGTGCGCCGCATCTCCCGCGAGCTGGAGGCGCGGCCGGGCGGTCGGCCGCTGTCGCGTCTGCTGCTGGCTGAACTGCAGGATCGGCAGGGGCAGACCGGCCGCTCCGGCGAGATGGCGCAGCTGGCGCTGGATGAGCTGGCGCCGGCCTGTCCGGCCACGTCGACGCCGGCGATTCCACCCGGCTGCGATGCGCGCGTGATGATCCAGGCGCTGCGCCTGGTGGCGCGGGCACAGGGCGCGCGCGGCGAATACGCCTTCGCGGAAACCTCGTTGCGGCGGGCCTTGTCGCTGGCGCAGGCGATCCAGGACCACAGCGTGACCGGCACGATGATGGGCTCACTGGCAGTCAACAGCCAGGTGAGGGACGAGTCCGCCGCGGCCCAGCAGTGGATGGCGCAGGCATGGCAGCTCGCGCAAGGCGACGTCTCGGCGATGAGCCGCGCCAAGATGGTCGAGTCGATGGTCGCGTCCCGGCGCGGGGACCGGACCGCCCAGTTGTCCGCGCTGGAAGACGCGCTGCGCCTGGCCGAGCAGGCGGGCGGCCGGCGCGACGTGGCGCTGCTGCAGAACAACCTGCTGGACGCCTACATCCACACCGATCAGTCCGCCAAGGCGATCCAGCTCGCGCGGCTGGCGCTGCCGGTCGTCCAGTCCTACAACGACCAGACGGTCGAGCGCACGCTGCGGCACAACCTGTCGGTGGCGCTGGTCCAGCAGCGCCAGTTCGAGCCGGCACGGCGCGAGATCGCGCGGGTCCTCGAGATGGCGCAGGGCGACTTCGATCCCGTGCGCCGCGCGCTGCAGCTGCGGGAACTGGGCGAGGCCTACGCGAAGGTCGGCCAGGCCAAGGAGGCGCTGCGGCTGTATCACGAGGAGCGTGCGCTGAGCGCGGACACGGCGCGCCGCAACCGCGAGTCCTCGCTGCAGCAGTTGCGGCTGAAGTACGACAGCGAGGCCAAGCAGCGCGACCTGGAACTGCTGCGCCGCGAGCAGACGCTGAAGGACCGTGAGCTCGGCAACCGCCGGCTGGCGCAGTACGTCGGCGTCGGGCTGGCGGCGCTGCTGGGGCTGTCGCTGATCCTGATGGGCGTGATGCTGGCGCGCGTGCGCGAGGCCAACCGCAAGCTGAAGGCCAACCAGAGCCTGCTGCGCGCGCAGAGCGAGCGCGATCCGCTGACGGACCTCGCCAACCGCCGTCACTTCCTCGCGGTCATGGACCGCCACGCGAAGGACATGTTCACCGGCGCGCTGCTGATGATCGACATCGATCACTTCAAGCACGTCAACGATCGCCACGGCCACGCGGCCGGCGACGCCGTGATCATCGAGGTCTCGCGTCGCATCGCGCAGGCGGTGCGGGCCGAGGACCTGGTGGTGCGCTGGGGCGGCGAGGAGTTCCTGGTCTTCGCGCGCAATGTCGCGCCGGACCAGCTGCAACTGCTCGCGGAGCGCGTCCTGTTCATCGTCGGCGAGACGCCGGTGCAGACTGCGGCGGGACCGCTGCGGGTGACCTGCTCGATCGGCTTCGCGCATTTCCCGCTGCCGCCGGCGCAGCTCGCGCTGCACTGGGAACAGGCCGTCAACTGGGCCGACATGGCGCTCTACACGGCCAAGTCGCAGGGCCGCAACCGGGCGCGCGGCATCGTCACCGTCGCGGCCGGCGACGCGCAGGCGCTGATCCAGATCGAGGCCGACTTCGACGCCGCCTGCAGCTCGGAGCGCGTGCAGCTCCAGACCATCCTGGGTCCGGAGTCCCCCGAGGTGCCCGGCGCCGACTAGTCGCCCATACTGGGGCGGCCAAGATCACAACATCGGAGACGTCCCCATGAGCCTGAACCGCCGCGCGCTGCTCGCGCTGTCGTCCACTGTCTGGCTGCCGGAGCTCGTCCGCGCGCAGGCGGCCTGGCCCTCGCGCCCGCTGCGCATCGTCGTGCCCTTCCCGCCGGCCGGCACCACGGACCTGATGGCGCGCGCGATGGCGCCCGAGTTGCAGAAAGCCTTCGGCCAGCCGGTCATCGTCGAGAACAAGCCCGGCGCGGGCGGCAACACCGGCTCGGCCGACGTGGCGCATGCGACCGACGGCCACTCGCTGGTGATGGGCACGGTGGGCACGCATGCGATCAACCAGTCGCTGTATCCGAAGATGCCTTTCGACCCGGTCAAGGACTTTGCGCCGATCACCTTGGTGGCGTCCGTGCCCAACGTGCTGGTGATGAATCCGGCGAACGCGCAGAAGTACGGCATCAACAGCGTGGCGGACCTGGCGCGCGTCGCCAAGGCCAATCCCGGCAAGCTGAACATGTGCTCCAGCGGCAACGGCACGTCCATCCATCTGGCGGGGGAGCTCTTCAAGAGCCTGACCGGCACCTACATGATCCATTTCCCGTACCGCGGCTCGGGACCGGCGCTGCTGGACCTGATGGGCGGGAACATGGACCTGATGTTCGACAACCTGCCCTCGGCGCTGCCGCACATCAAGTCCGGCAGGCTGAAGGTGATCGCCGTGACGAGCGCGAAGCGCAGCGAGGCGCTGCCTGACCTGCCGACCATCGCCGAGAGCGGCGTGCCGGAGCTGAAGGCCTTCGAGGCCTCGTCGTGGTTCGGGCTGCTGGCGCCGGTCTCGCAGCCGGCCGATCAGGTCGCACGCGTGCAGCGCGAAGTGGCGAAGGCCCTGGCGACGCCGGTGATGAAGGAGCGCATGGCCGCGCAGGGCGCGGTCCCTGGTGGCGGCACGAGCGCCGAGTTCGCCGCGCTCATTGCCCGCGAGACGACCAAGTGGGCCAAGGTGGTCAAGGTCTCCGGCGCGAAGGTCGACTGAGCGCGCCGACTCGATCTCGATCGCGCCTCTCGATCCGAAGCCGGCGCTGCCGGTGCCCCTCAGAGCGAATGCCGAGCGTGAGGAGGCGATTGAGCGGCGAGGGGCACCGGCAGCGCCGGCTGGGCGCAGTCAGAGAACGCGCTCCGGATTCAGAACTTGAAGTCGTAGTCGATGGTGAGCGGCGCGTGGTCGCTGAAGCGCTGGTCCAGGTAGATCGCCTCGCGCGTGGCCAGATGGGCCATGCCGGGCGTGGCCAGGTGGTAGTCCAGACGCCAGCCCACGTTCTTCGCCCAGGCCTGGCCGCGGTTGCTCCACCAGGTGTATTGATCGGGCTTGTCGTTGAGCACGCGGAAGACATCGACGAGGCCGATGTCCTTCTCGAGCAACCGGGTCATCCAGTCGCGCTCCTCGGGCAGGAAGCCGCTGTTCTTCCGGTTGCCCTTCCAGTTCTTCAGGTCGATCTCCTTGTGGGCGATGTTGACGTCGGCCACGAGGATGAACTCGCGCTCCGCGCGCAGGGCCATCAGGTAGGGGTACATCTCCGCCAGGAAGCGGAACTTCGCGGCCTGGCGCTCCTCGCCGCTGGACCCGCTGGGGAAGTAGCAGCTGATGAGGCTGAGCTTGCGTCCCGGCTTGTCGAAGCGCTTCTCGATCCAGCGGCCTTCGTTGTCGAACTCGCTGCTGCCGAAGCCGACGATCACGTCGCTGGGGGTCTCCTTCGTGTAGAGACCGACGCCGGAGTAGCCCTTCTTCTGCGCGTAGTGGAAGTGGCCGGTGAGCGTGTCGTAGCCCGCGAACTGCGACTCGACGACATCGGCCTGCGCCTTGAGTTCCTGGACGCCGACCACGTCGGCCTGCTGCTGCGGCAGCCAGTCGAAGACGCCCTTGGTGGCGGCCGAGCGGATGCCGTTGAGGTTGAGGGTGATGAAGCGCATGGGCGGTGGACGGGTGACCCTGGAAGAGGGCGGCAGTATCGCAAAGCCTCGTTCCGAAGTTGGCAGCAGCGGGGGAGGCGCCTGACCGGTCAGGGGGATGGTGCTGCACCAAGTAGCGCCCGCCCCGTGCGCCGTCCACGCCCATTCGGGCGACACGCGAGCGGGTGCAGTGTTTGGGCAACACAAAACGCACCTTCATGGTGCGTGGGGTGACGGCTTTATGACGAACTTGCTAGATTCGCGTCCACCGCGCCAACCGGCGCCCACATTTTTGCCGTCTGTGAACCCGGTTTACCTATCGGTGTCCCGGTCGGCCTCCCCCGGTTTTCCATCCTTCCCCCGGAGTCCATCCATGAATCGATTCGCCACCCAGCGCGCAGCCGTTCCGGCCCTGCGCGAGGCCGCCGCAGCCGTGTCGCTGGCCCTGCTCGCCTGGCCCGCGCTGGCGCAGGACGCGCAGACTGACACCGCGGCCAAGGAGAAGGGCCAGCTGGAGACGGTGACCATCACCGCTGAGCGCCGGGTCGAGAACATCAAGGAAGTGCCGAACGCGGTCACCAAGATCTCCGGCGAGAAGCTGGACGTCTTGAACTCCGCCGGCCAGGACGTGCGTTTCCTGTCGGGCCGCGTGCCCAGCCTGAACATCGAATCGTCGTTCGGCCGCGCTTTCCCCCGCTTCTACATCCGCGGCTACGGCAACACCGACTTCCGCCTGAACGCGTCGCAGCCGGTCTCGCTGGTGTATGACGACGTGGTCCAGGAGAACCCGATCCTGAAGGGCTTCCCGGCCTTCGACCTGGCCGCCGTCGAAGTGGTGGCGGGCCCGCAGGGCACGCTCTATGGCCGCAACACGCCGGCCGGCGTCGTGAAGTTCGATTCGGTGAAACCGTCGCAGCGCCAGGAAGGCTACCTGAACGTCTCGTACGGCAACTACGGCACCATGAACCTGGAAGGCGCCGCCAACGTGCCGCTGACCGGCGACTGGGCGGCCCGTATCTCCGCGCAGATCCAGCATCGCGACGACTGGGTCAAGAACCAGGTGCCCACCGGCAAGACCGGCGAGCTCGAGGGCTACGACGACCGTGCCCTGCGCCTGCAGGCGCTGTATCAGCCGCACAAGGATTTCAGCGCGCTGTTCAACTTCCACGGCCGCGACCTGAAGGGCAGCGCGCGCGTGTTCCGCTCGTCGATCATCAAGACCGGCACCAACGACCTGGTCGACGGCTTCGATCCCGAGAAGGCCTACACCGACGGCGTGAACGAGCAGACCCTGCACGCCACCGGCGGCAGCGCGCGCCTGCGCTGGGGCCTGGGCGCGATCAACCTGTACTCGATCACCGGCTACGAGTCGGTGCGCCCCTTCAGCCGCGGTGACGTGGACGGCGGCTTCGTGTACTTCGGCCCCAAGCCGTACACGCAGGAAGGACAGGCGACCTTCCCGGCTGAATCGTCGAGTTCGATGAGCGGCCATCGCCAGATCACGCAGGAGTTCCGCGTCGAGTCCGCCGCGGCCGGCCCGCTGCGTTGGCAAGGCGGTCTGTACTTCTTCGACGAGCGCTATACCGCGCGCAGCACCGACTACACGACCGCGACCGGCGTGGCCGCCGGCTACGTCGACACGTACCAGAAGAACACCGCGTGGGCGGCCTTCGGCTCGGTGAACTACGCAGTCACGCAGGACTTCCAGCTGCGTGGCGGCCTGCGCTTCACGCACGACAAGAAGGACGTGAAGGTCACCAGCGACTACACCGACCTGAACACCTCCACCGGTGTCACCGCCAACACCGGCGACTCCAAGTGGAACTGGGACGTGTCCGGCACCTACAAGGTCACGAAGGACACCAACCTGTATGCGCGCGTGGCCACCGGCTTCCGCGCCTCGTCGGTCCAGGGCGCGTCGCGCTTTGCTGGCCAGTCGCAGGCGACGCCGGAGAACGTGACCTCCTACGAGGTGGGCGTGAAGTCGGACTTCTGGGATCGTCGCGCGCGCCTGTCGGCCAGCGCCTTCACCTACACCGTGAAGGACCTGCAGTTGACCGCCGTCGGCGGCCAGAACAACGCGAACCGCCTGCTGAATGCCAAGAAGGCTGAAGGCAATGGCGTGGAGCTGAACCTGGAAGTCCTGCCGGTCGATCAACTGCTGATCACCCTGGGCGGCAGCCTGAACAACACCAAGATCCGCGACAACACGCTGTCGCTGCCGGCTTGCGGCGGCGGTTGCACGATGACGGATCCGCTGGTGGCCGGCTCGACGACCAACTACAGCATCGACGGCAATCCGCTGCCGAACGCGCCGAAGTGGGTGGCCAACCTGACCGCGCGCTACTCGATCCCGACCGCGGCCGGCAACGAGTTCTACATCTACACCGACTGGGCCTACCGCTCGAAGGTCAACTTCTTCCTGTACGAGGCCAAGGAGTTCACCGGCAAGTCGCTGACCGAAGGCGGCCTGCGCGTGGGCTACATCTGGAGCAACGGCAAGTATGAAGTCGCCGGCTTCGTCCGCAACATCACGGACCAGATCCGTGTGACCGGTGCGATCGACTTCAACAACAACACCGGCTTCATCAACGACCCGCGTACCTACGGCGTCCAGTTCAAGGCGATCTTCTGATCGCGGACGGACCCTGGTGACCGACGAGGCCCGCTTTCGAGCGGGCCTTTTTTCTGGGCGCCGTTCAGCTCAGGCCCAGTTCAGGCGATCGGCAAGGCGCTCAACGCGCGACTCAGTTCGTCGTGCAGCGCACGCACCGGCGCGACCTCGGGATGTTCCGCCGCCGTGCCCGATTCAGCGATGAAGCGGCAGGCGGCGAAGTCCCGCGAGCGTTGGTCGTACGCGGCGGTCCACGCCTGGCGGTCCGCGAGCCGCGCCGGATTGATGGGCCAGGTGCCCGGCCGGGGCGTCATGTGACGGGCGATGCCCATGCGCCAGGGCTTGCCGGTCAGGCGCGCACGGAAGCAGCGCTGCGCGAGGGACATGCGCTGGTACAGCCGGTCCGCGCCCGCCGCGGTCATCGCTGCCTGGGCCAGCGGATCCGCCGGATCGAACGGCTGGTGCGTGACCAGCAGACGGAATCCCGCAGGCGTCTCATACAGCCGGATCCGCCAATCGGCATGCGCGGCGATGAAGGCGTCGACGCGCTGGCGGGTCATCAGCGCCGGTGTGCGGTCGTAGCGCCGGTTCAACCGGTCGATCGAGGATCGGACGAACGCCGCAAGGATCAGCGACACCACCAGGGCGCCGACATGCCATCCCGCGCCACGTCCCCAGACGGCCAGTTGCAAGCCGACAACCACCCCCAGGAAGATGCCACCCGACACCTTGGGCGGCAGCGTCGACGCCGGCACATCGACGTCGATGAACAACGTCGATGGCGTGTTCAGGCAATGCGCGCCGTAGGCGTTGCGCGTGATGACGCTGTCACCGTGCCGGGCGAGGATCTCCTCGCGGATCGGCAGGCCTTCTTCCCCATACGGCGTCTTGCGGTCTCGCGGTTCGACCTTCTCGCCGGCCTGCGCACGGGCCATGGCCTCGGCGGCGCGTTCGTCGGCGTGGCGCTGCGCATCGTCCTGGCTCATGTCCGACCAGCCGAAGCGGCGGATCGTCCGCTGCCTGTCGCCGGCCCGGTGCCGGACACGGCCCTCCGCCCAGAAGGTGGGCACCAGCATGTCGATTCCTCTCTCGTGTTGACGGATGTTGCGAAGGTGTTTCGAGGGGTGTTGCCGAGGGCGGACCATACCGGATTGCGGCGACACTCCGGCGAGGGACCGCCGCTTGCCGCGTCACCCCGCGCCCTACAATTCCGGCCCAATTTCACTGTCACGACTCGACGTCGCGCCGCCATGACCACCGCCGCCAATCGCCAGGATTCCAGCCAGCATGCTCAGGACGCCCTGGCCCAGGAATTCGTCGCCTTCGCCGTCGACACCGGCGTGCTGCGCTTCGGTGAGTTCAAGACCAAGGCGGGTCGTCTCAGCCCGTACTTCTTCAACGCCGGCCTGTTCGACGACGGCCTGAAGATCGGCAGGCTGGCGCAGTTCTACGCGCAGCGGCTGCTGGCCTCGGGCGTCGAGTTCGACATGATCTTCGGCCCCGCCTACAAGGGCATCACGCTGGCCGCGGCCGTCGCGATCGAACTGGCGCGGCTGGGCCACAACAAGCCGTTCGCCTACAACCGCAAGGAAGCGAAGGACCACGGCGAGGGCGGCACGCTGGTCGGCGCCAAGGTCCAGGGTCGCGTGCTGATCATCGACGACGTCATCTCCGCCGGCACGTCGGTGCGCGAATCGATCGCGATGATCCAGGCCGCCGGTGCCACGCCCTGCGGCGTGGCCATCGCGCTGGATCGCCAGGAGAAGGCGGCCGAGAACGGCCAGGATCTGCCCTGGTCGGCGGTACAGTACGTGCGCGACCAGTTGAAGCTGCCGGTCGTCGCCATCGCGGGGCTGTCGGACCTGCTCCAGTATCTGCAGACCACCAGCAGCACCGCCGTGTCCGCCCATGCGACGGCGGTCCATGCCTACAGAGATCGCTACGGAGTCTGATGCGCGCTTCCCTCTCACGCCGTCCGCTGTCCCGATCGATCGCCAGGTCGACGCTGGCCGGTCTGCTGCTGTCGACCGGTACGCTGGCGGGCGTCGCCTGGGCTCAGACGAAGGCGGCGCCGCCGACCAACATCTACACCTGCACGACGCCCGACGGCCGTCGGCTGACCTCCGATCGACCGATTCCGGAATGCCAGTCGCGCGAGCAGCGCGTGCTGAATTCCGATGGCTCGGTCCGCAGGATGCAGCCTCCGGCGATGTCGCCCGAGGAGCAGGCGGCGGCCGATCAGCGCAAGCGCATGGAGGAAGTCCAGCGCGCCGCCCAGCAGGACGCGATCCGGCGTGACCGCAACCTGCTGCAGCGTTACGCCGATCAAGCCTCGCATCAGCGCGCGCGCGAGGCGGCGCTCGACGACATCCGTGAAGCGATGCAGCAGTCCGAGAAGCGCCTGCAGGTGCTCGCGGCCGAGCGCAAGCCCATGCTCGACGACGCCGAGTTCTACAAGGGCAAGCGGATGCCGATGAAGCTGCAGCATCAGCTCGACATGAACGATGCTTCGGCCGCCGCGCAGCGCGAGTCGATCGACAACCAGAAGGCCGAGATCGTGCGCGTCAACAAGCTCTATGACGAGGAGCTGGGGCGCTTGAAACGGCTGTGGGCCGGTGCGGCGCCGGGTTCGCTGGAAAAGCCGTCGACGCCGGCCGCGTCGCAGCCCACGCCGGCGAAGCCGCCGGTGCAGGCCTCCCCGGCCAGCGGGCGCTGACGAGCGCGCCTGGCGGCGCGCCAGTCGGATCGCCCTGGCGTGGTGGCGCTCAGGCGCCGAGTTTCTTCTTCAGCAACTCGTTGACGGTGGCCGGATTGGCCTTGCCCTTGGCCGCCTTCATCGCCTGGCCGACCAGCGCGTTGAACGCCTTCTCCTTCCCGGCACGGAATTCCTCGACCGACTTGGCGTTGGCCGCGAGCACCTCGTCGAGGATGCGCTCGATCTCGCCGGTGTCGTTGGACTGCTTCAGGTCCTTCGCGTCGATGATCGCGTCGACATCGGCGCCCTCGCCGGTCCACAGCGCCTCGAACACCTGCTTGGCGGAGTTGTTGTTGATCGTGCCGTCGTGGATGCGCTTGATCAGCGCGCCCAGTTGCGCCGGCGTCACCGGCGCGCTGTCGATGCTGCGTTCCTCGCTGTTGAGCCGGCGCGAGACCTCGCCCATCACCCAGTTCGCGACCAGCTTGGGCGCACCGCACAGGTCGCGCGCGGCTTCGTAGAAGCGCGCCGTCGCCAGGCTTTGCGTCATCATCGTCGCGTCGTAGGCGGGCAGGCCGTCGGCCTCCTGGAAGCGCGCGGCCATCACGGTCGGCAGCTCGGGCATCTCGCCGCGCACGCGATCGACCCACTCGGCCGAGATCATCAGCGGCGGCAGGTCCGGATCGGGGAAGTAGCGGTAGTCGGCCGCGTCTTCCTTCGTGCGCATCGAGCGGGTCTCGCCGGTGTCCGGGTTGTAGAGCACCGTCGCCTGCTGGATTTCCAGGCCGTCCTCGATCTGGTCGATCTGCCAGTTGACCTCGTAGTTCACCGCGTCCACCAGGTAGCGGAAGCTGTTGAGGTTCTTGATCTCGCGGCGCGTGCCGAAGGGCGCGCCGGGCTTGCGCACCGAGACGTTGACGTCGCAGCGGAAAGAGCCCTCCTGCATGTTGCCGTCGCAGATGCCCAGCCACATCACCAGCGCATGCAGCGTCTTCGCGTACTCGACGGCCTCCGCGCCGGAGCGCATCTCGGGCTCCGAGACGATCTCCAGCAGCGGCGTGCCGGCGCGGTTCAGGTCGATGCCCGACTGGCCGTGGTAGTCCTCGTGCAGGCTCTTGCCGGCGTCCTCTTCCAGATGCGCGCGGGTGAGCTTCACGACCTTCTTCTCGTCGCCGACGAAGAACTCGATGTGACCGCCCTGCACGACCGGGATCTCGTACTGGCTGATCTGGTAGCCCTTGGGCAGGTCCGGATAGAAGTAGTTCTTGCGCGCGAAGATCGACAGCGGCGCGACCTTCGCGCCGACCGACAGGCCGAAGCGGATGGCGCGCTCGACGGCGCCGCGGTTCAGCACCGGCAGCGTGCCGGGCAGCGCCAGGTCGACCGCGCTGGCCTGCGTGTTGGGCGCCGCGCCGAAGGCGGTCGACGAGCCGCTGAAGATCTTCGATTCGGTCGAGAGTTGGACGTGGTTCTCCAGGCCGATGACGACCTCGTAGCCCCGCACCAGTTGACTGTTCTTGCTCATGACGTTCACACCCCTGCCGGACGCTGGCGGTGCCAGTCGGTGGCCTGCTGCAGCGCATGCGCGGCGTGCAGCAGCGTGCCTTCCTTGAAGTAGTTGCCCAGCAGCTGCAGGCCCACCGGCATGCCGCCGTCGCCCAGGCCCACCGGCACGCTCATGCCGGGCAGGCCGGCCAGCGAGCCGGGCAGCGTGAAGATGTCGGCGAGGTAGGCCTTCACCGGATCGTCCGCGCCCTCGCCCTGCTTCCACGCGACCGTCGGCGCCACCGGGCCGGCGATCAGGTCGCAGTGCCGGAAGGCCTGCTGGAAGTCGTCCGCGATCATGCGGCGCAGCTTCTGCGCCTGCAGGTAGTAGGCGTCGTAGTAGCCGTGCGACAGCACGTAGCTGCCGATCATGATCCGGCGCTTGACCTCGGCGCCGAAGCCTTCGGCGCGGGTCTTCTCGTACATGTCGATCAGGTTGCCGTAGTCCTTGGCGCGGTGCCCGAACTTCACGCCGTCGAAGCGCGACAGGTTCGAGCTCGCCTCGGCCGGGGCGATGATGTAGTAGACCGGGATCGCGAGTTCTGTGCGCGGCAGCGACACGTCCACCAGCGTCGCGCCGAGCTTCTCCAGTTCCGCCAGACCGGCGCGCACGGCACCGTCCACGTCGGCGGACAGCGCGGCCGGGAAGAACTCCTTCGGCAGGCCGATGCGCAGCCCCTTCAGCGGCTGTGCGGCGGTCGCGCCGTCACGGGCGGTCAGCATCTGCGCGCTGAAGTCCTGCGGCGGCTGCTGGACGCTGGTGGCGTCGCGTTCGTCGAAGCCGCTCATCGTCGACAGCAGCAGCGCGCAGTCCTCGGCCGAGCGGGCGAACACGCCGGCCTGGTCCAGGCTGGACGCGAACGCGATCATCCCGTAGCGCGAGCACACGCCGTAGGTCGGCTTGATGCCGGTGATGCCGGAGAAGCTGGCCGGCTGGCGGATCGAACCGCCGGTGTCGGTGCCGGTCGTCGCGGGGACGAGGCCCGCGGCCACGGCCACGGCCGAGCCGCCCGAGGAGCCGCCTGGCACGCGCGTGCGGTCCCAGGGGTTCAGCGCCTTGAAGTAGGCGCTGTTCTCGTTGGCCGAGCCCATCGCGAACTCGTCGCAGTTCAGCTTGCCCAGCGAGACCGTGCCGGCGGCGTTCAGGCGCTCGATGACGGTGGCGTCGAAGGGGCTGAGGTAACCCTCGAGCATCTTCGAGCCGGCCGTGGTCGGCATGTCGCGGGTGACGAAGATGTCCTTGTGCGCGAGCGGCACGCCGATCAGCGCGCCGGCTTCGCCGGTCGCGAGGCGCGTGTCCGCGTCCTTCGCCCGGGCGAGCGCGTAGGCCTCGTCGATGTGCAGGAAGGCGCCGAGATCCTTCGCCGCGGCAACACGCGCAAGCAGATGTTGCGTCAGTTCGGTGCTGGAGACCGTCTTGGCGCGCAAGGCGCGGCCGAGCTCGGCCACGCCGAGGTGGTGGAGGGGCGGGGTCATTCGATGACTTTCGGGACCAGGAACAGGCCGTCCTCGACGGCGGGGGCGCTGCGCTGGTTGAGCTCGCGCTGGTCGGATTCGGTGACGCGGTCCTCGCGCAGCCGCAGGGCGACCTCCTGGACCGCTGACAGCGGCGTGTAGAGGGGGTCGACGCCGCTGGTGTCGACCGCGCTCATCTGCTCGACGATCGAGAAGAAGCCGTTGAGCTGCGGCAGCAGCGCGGCCTGCTCGTCGCCGGAAAGTTCAAGCCGGGCCAGTTTGGCGATCCGGCTGACGTCGTCGTGGGTGAGTGCCATGGGTATTGAAACGCTTACGGATGGCTTGCAGACGGGCCAAACCAGGGGGTGATCAGTTATTATCCCCGCTTATCTCCATGAGCCGAGGCTGCCAGCGCAGCCTCGTTCCTTATGGCAAGGAATCTCGCTCGCGCGGACGCCGCCGGTCCGCGCGTTTACCCGACCCGAACCGCCCCGAATCGCAGCCGCCCGGACAGAACGCAGACGAACGCCGCTTGATGCCGTCGAATGCCGCCGATTGCGTGTAGTTCGACGATGACGGGCGGCTCCAGGTGCCGAAGCGTCTTGTCCAGGTCTTGCCTACACACATGTTCGCCTCCCTGCGCCGCTATTTCTCCACCGACCTCGCCATCGACCTGGGCACCGCCAACACGCTGATCTACGTCCGCGGCAAAGGCGTGGTGCTGGACGAGCCGTCCGTCGTCGCCATCCGCCATGAAGGCGGTCCCAACGGCAAGAAGACGATCCAGGCCGTCGGCCACGAAGCCAAGGCCATGCTGGGCAAGGTGCCCGGCAACATCGAGGCGATCCGCCCGATGAAGGACGGCGTGATCGCCGACTTCGTGGTGACGGAGCAGATGATCAAGCAGTTCATCAAGATGGTGCACGACACCAAGCTGCTGCGTCCGTCGCCCCGCATCATCATCTGCGTCCCCTGCGGCTCCACCCAGGTCGAGAAGCGCGCCATCCGTGACGCCGCGCTGGGCGCGGGCGCCTCGGAGGTCTACCTGATCGAGGAGCCGATGGCGGCTGCGATCGGCGCCGGCCTGCCGGTGTCGGAAGCGTCGGGCTCGATGGTCATCGACATCGGCGGCGGCACGACCGAGGTCGGCGTGATCTCGCTGGGCGGCATGGTCTACAAGGGCTCGGTCCGCGTCGGCGGCGACAAGTTCGACGAAGCCATCATCAACTACATCCGCCGCAACTACGGCATGCTGATCGGCGAGCCGACGGCGGAGTCCATCAAGAAGAACATCGGTTCGGCCTTCCCCGGCTCCGAGGTCAAGGAGATGGAAGTCAAGGGCCGCAACCTCAGCGAAGGCGTGCCGCGCAGCTTCACGATCTCGTCCAACGAGATCCTGGAAGCGCTGACCGACCCGCTGAACCAGATCGTCTCGGCCGTGAAGAACGCGCTGGAACAGACGCCGCCGGAACTGGGCGCCGACATCGCCGAGCGCGGCATGATGCTGACCGGTGGCGGCGCGCTGCTGCGCGACCTGGACCGCCTGCTGGCCGAGGAAACCGGCCTGCCGGTCCTCGTGGCCGAAGACCCGCTGACCTGCGTGGTCCGCGGTTGCGGCATGGCCCTGGAGCGCATGGAACGCCTGGGCTCGATCTTCACGAACGAATAAGTGGATGCGGCCTCAGTCGGCCGCTTTGCGTTGAATCTCCTTCGCTGAGATCTCCATGCCTCTCGGCACCCTCGACCGCAATCCACCGCCGCTGTTCCGCGAAGGCCCGTCCGCGCTGACGAAGCTGGCCTTCTGCGCGGCATTGGCGGTCTTTCTCATGGTGGCGGACTCGCGTTTCCAGGTCACGGCGCCCGCCCGCGCGGGGCTGGCGCTCGCGCTGCATCCGCTGCAACGCGCGCTGCTGGCGCCCGTCGATGCCTGGGAGCAGGCCGGCGACTACGCCCGCGGCATGGAGAAGGCCACCGAGGCCGAGAACCAGGCCCGGCAGCAACTCGCCTCGCAGGCGGTGATCCTGAGCCGTGCCGCGCAGCTGCAGGCCGAGAACACGCGCCTGCGCGCGCTGCTCGACCTGCGCGACGCGCTGCCGGTGAAGGGCCTTGCCGCCGAGGTGCTCTACGAGGCGCCGGACCCGTTCTCGCGCCGCATCATCATCGACCGCGGAGGCCATCGTGGCGTCCGGCTCGGGGCGCCGGTGGTCAACGATGCCGGCGTGCTCGGCCAGGTGACGCGGGTCTATCCGCTGTCCGCCGAGGTGACTCTGCTGACCGACCGCGATGCCACCATCCCCGTGCTCAACACCCGCACCCAGCAGCGCGGCGTCGCCTATGGCGGCGAGCGCGGCGTGATGGAGCTGCGCTTCATCGCCGCCAACGCCGACATCAAGGCCGGCGATGTGTTGTCGACGTCGGGCCTGGACGGCCTCTATCCGCCAGGTCTCCCGGTGGCGAAGGTCGCGGAGGTCGAGCGCCGCGGTGACACCAGCTTCGCGCGCGTCGGTCTGGCGCCGATCGCGCAGCCCGACAGCGCGCGCCACGTGCTGGTGCTGGAGCCGCTGGAAGGGCAGGAGTCCGCGCGCACCGAAGCCGCGCAGGAAGCGGCCAGCGCCGCGAACGCCGCCGCGGTCGAAGCCGCCGGCAGGCCGCCGCGCGGCCGTGCGGCGTCGGCCGCGTCCGCGCCGAAAGGAGGCACCCGATGATCATGCCCCGTGGCGCGAGCCAGCTGCTGCTGCCCGCCAACCCCCTGTTCATCGCCTTCAGCCTGGTCGTCGGCCTGCTGATCGACATGGTCCCCGTCGGCCGGCAACCCTGGATGCCGGACGTGCTCGCGCTGGTGCTGGTGTTCTGGAACGTCCATCAGCCGCGCCGTGTCGGCGTCGGCTGGGCCTTCGTCTTCGGCCTGATGATCGACGTCCACCACGGCGCGCTGCTCGGCCAGCATGCGCTGGCCTACAGCCTGCTCGCCTTCGGCGCGGTCGCGCTGCACCGCCGGCTGCTGTGGTTCACGCTGGGCGCGCAGGCCTTGCACGTGCTGCCGCTGTTCGTGCTGGCGACCGCGATCGCCGTGATCGTCCGGCTGATCGTCGGCGGCATGTGGCCGGGCTGGAGCCTCGTGCTGGCACCGCTGCTGCAGGCGGCACTGTGGCCGATCGCCGCGGCGCTCCTGCTGGCGCCCCAGCGCCGCGCGCCGGATCCCGACGCGCACCGCCCGCTCTGAGCGTGCCGGGAACAGGCCCGCGATGACGGTCATCAAGAACCTCCAGGCGGAGCTGAGCCGCTTCCGGCTGCGGCTGTTCGCCGCGGCCGCGTTCGTGCTGTTCTGCTTCGGCCTGCTGGTCGCGCGTCTCGTCTACCTTCAGATCACGCAGCACGACACGCTGCTCGAGCGTGCCGAGACCAACCGCGTCTCCGTCGTCCCCATCGTGCCGAACCGCGGCCTGATCGTCGACCGGAACGGCGTGGTGCTGGCGAGCAACTACTCGGCCTACACGCTGGAGATCACGCCGTCGAAGGTGCCGGACCTGGAGCGCACGATCGACGCGTTGTCCGCCGTCATCGACATCCAGCAGCGCGACCGCCGGCGGTTCAAGCGGCTGATGGAGGAAAGCAAGAACTTCGAGTCCCTGCCGATCCGCACGAAGCTGACCGACACCGAAGTCGCCCGCTTCGCCGCGCAGCGCTTCCGCTTCCCGGGCGTGGACATCAAGGCGCGGCTGTTCCGCAGCTATCCGCTGGGTGACATCGGCGCGCATCTGCTGGGCTACATCGGCCGCATCAACCAGGCCGAGAAGAAGGCGATGGACGACTGGTCCGAAGAGGACGTCGCCAACTACCGTGGCACGGAGTACATCGGCAAGCTCGGGCTGGAGCAGGCCTATGAGCGCGAACTGCACGGCCAGACAGGCTTCGAGGAGATGGAGACCAGCGCCGGCGGCCGCGCGGTGCGGCGGCTGCGCAACCGCCCGCCGACGCCGGGCAATACGCTGCACCTGTCGATCGACATCAAGCTGCAGGCGTTGGTGGAGCGGCTCTTCGGCGATCGACGCGGCGCGCTCGTGGCCATGGATCCGCGCAACGGCGAGGTGCTGGCCTTCGTCTCGAAGCCGACCTTCGACCCCAACCTCTTCGTCGACGGCATCGACGCGGACAGCTGGCGAGACCTCAACGAGGACATCGACAAACCGCTGCTGAACCGCGCGCTGCGCGGCACCTATCCGCCGGGCTCGACCTTCAAGCCCTACATGGCGATGGCGGCGTTGAACACCGGCAAGCGGGCCGCCAACGTGGTGATCCAGGACAACCTGAACTACAGCTTCGGCGGGCGGGTGTTCGGTAGCGCGACAGGCGACCGGGCCGGGGCCAAGGACATGCGGTTGGCGATCGTGACCTCGTCGAACGTCTACTTCTATTCGCTGGCCAACGAGATGGGCGTGGACATGATCCACGACCAGCTCGAACCCTTCGGCTTCGGCCGCCGGACCGAGATCGACCTGCTCGGTGAGGTCACCGGCATCCTGCCCAGCACCGAGTGGAAGCGCCGCGCCTACAAGCGGCCCGAACAGCAGAAGTGGTACGCCGGCGAGACGATCTCGCTGGGCATCGGCCAGGGCTACAACAACTTCACCATGCTGCAGCTGGCGACGGCCATGTCGACGCTGTCCAGCGGCGGGGAGCGCTACCGGCCCCGGCTGGTGCGGGAGATCGAGGACGTCGTCAAGCACGCGCAGCGGCGCGTCGCGAGCGATGCGCTGGCGCCGCTGGCGCTGCGCCGGGCGGACGTCGACGTGATCCGCAATGCGATGCACGACGTGACGCTGGAAGGCACGTCGCGCGCGGTGTTCGCCGGCGCGCAGTACCAGAGCGCCGGCAAGACCGGGACGGCGCAGGCGGTGGGCCTGCGTGCCGGCCAGACCTACAGCAGCATCAAGGCGGATGAGCGCAAGCGCGACCACTCGCTGTACATCTCGTTCGCGCCTTATCAGGCGCCGACCATTGCGCTGGCACTGATCGTCGAGAACGCGGGCTTCGGTTCCGAGTCCGCCGCGCCGATCGCGCGACGCGTATTCGACTACGTGCTCACCGGGACCTACCCGAGCGAAGAGGACATCGCCAAGGTGCGGGTCGGCCAGGTCGGCGCGCCGATCGGCACGCCGCGCCGCGTCGAGGACATCCCGCTGCCCAACGCTGCGGCCAGCGCGCCGGAGGCGGCCGCGTCGGGCGCGTCCTCGCCCGCGTCGACCCCTTCGCCCACGCCCTCGGCGTCGACAGCGCCACCCGCACGGTCCGCCGCGCCGCGCCCCACCCCGGGAGCCTCACGATGAGCGCCGTCTTCAGCAAACCCAGCCTGCTGCAGCGCGTGAAGCCGCTGTTCCAGGGCTTCGACATCCCGCTGCTGCTCGCGATGGCCTGGCTCATGGGGCTGGGTCTGATGTGCATGTACTCGGCGGGCTACGACCACGGCACCCGTTTCGTCGATCACGCCCGGAACATGGTCCTGGCCATGGGTGTGCTGTTCGTGACCGCGCAGGTGCCGCCGCAGCGGCTCATGCAACTGGCGTTGCCGCTCTATGCGGTCGGCGTGACGCTGCTGGTGGCGGTGGCGCTGTTCGGCATCACGAAGAAGGGCGCGACGCGCTGGCTGTATGTCGGCACGCAGATCCAGCCGTCCGAGCTGCTGAAGATCGCCGTGCCGCTGATGCTGGCGTGGTGGTTCCAGAAGCGCGAAGGTCAATTGCGGCTGCCGGACTTCATTGCGGCCTTCATCCTGCTCGTCGTGCCGGTCGGGCTGATCGCGAAGCAGCCGGACCTCGGCACCTCGCTGCTGGTGCTGGGCGCGGGCCTGTACGTGATCTTCTTCGCCGGTCTGTCCTGGAAGCTGATCATCCCGGCGCTGGTGCTGGCCGGCGCGGGCATCACGGCGCTGGTCTTCAGCGAGGACCAGATCTGCCAGCCCGACGTGAAATGGATCGTGCTGAAGGACTACCAGAAGGATCGCGTCTGCACCTTGCTGGACCCGACGAAGGATCCGCTGGGCAAGGGCTTCCACATCATCCAGGGCGAGATCGCGATCGGCTCGGGTGGCGTGACCGGCAAGGGCTTCATGAAGGGCACGCAGACGCACCTGGAGTTCATTCCGGAGCGGACGACCGACTTCATCTTCGCGGCCTACGGCGAGGAGTTCGGACTGATCGGGGCGGCGGGGCTGCTGATCGGCTTCACCGCGCTGATCCTGCGCGGGCTCGCGATCGCGCACGAGGCGCCGACCTTGTTCTCGAGATTGCTCGCGGGGGCCATCACGCTGAGCTTCTTCACCTACGTGTTCGTGAACATGGGGATGGTGACCGGCATCCTGCCCGTGGTGGGGGTGCCGTTGCCGTTCATCTCGTACGGGGGGACGGCGATGGTGACGCTGGGCCTGTCGCTCGGGATGCTGATGTCGATCGCCAAGAGCCGGGGTGGGACGCAGCGCTGATCAGGCGGCGGCGCCCCTTCCGCGGAGGCGGTCAGACACTGGCGTTCTGCAGCGGGTGCGCGGCGAAGCGGACCGTGAACCGCGCGCCCGGTCCTGCGCCTTCGGACTCCGCCTGCCGGCGCGCCCGTGTGTCGTCGACCGTGATCTCGGCCTCATGCTGCTGGACGATCTCGCGCACGATCGCCAGCCCCAAGCCGGAGCCGTCGACGTTGGTGCCCAGCGCCCGATAGAACGGCTGAAAGATCTGCTCGCGTTCCGACTCGACGATGCCCGGCCCCGAATCTTCGACCTGCAGGACGCAGACCTGTCCGAACGGGTCCTCGACGACGCGCACGGTGACCGTGCCGTCGCTCGGCGTGTAGAGCAGCGCGTTGTCGACGAGATTGCGGATCAACTCGCGGATCAGCAACGGGTGCCCGTTGATGCGCAGCCCGGCCTGGCTGGCCTCCGGCCCTTCGTAGCCGAGGTCCAGGCGCTTCTCCATGGCGCGTGGCACGAAGTCGCGCACCGTCTCGATCGCCAGCACGGCAAGGTTCACTTCGCTGCGACGCGCGGCGTGCTCCTGGTCCTCGGCGCGGGCCATGGCCAGCAACTGGTTGACCATGTGCGCCGCGCGCTGGCTCGACACCGCGATCTGCTTCAGCGAACGACGCAGTTCCGCTGGCGAGCTGCGACCTTCGTCGATCTCGCGCTGTGCCAACTCGGCCTGCGTGCGCAGCCCCGCGAGCGGCGTCTTCAACTGATGCGCGGCATCGGCCAGGAAGTGCTTCTGCGAGCGGATCGATTGATCGAGCCGCTCCAGCAGGTCGTTGATGGCCTGCACCAACGGCGCGACTTCGTCGGGGATGCGCTGTTCGTCGATGGGGCTCAGGTCCGAGCTGTCGCGCGAGCGGATGCGCCGCTGCAGATCGTTCAGCGGCGCGATACCGCGCGCCAGCGCCAGCCACACCAGCAGCACCGCCAGCGGCAGGATCACGAACTGCGGCAGGATGACGCCCTTGATGATCTCGTTGGTCAGGCGCGAGCGTTTGCCCAGCGTCTCCGCGACCTGCACCAGCATCATCCGCTCACTGCCGGCCATCCCCTCCGGCACCACCCAGAGGTAGGACACGCGCACCGCTTCGTTGTTGATCTCGTCGAATCGGCGGTTGACCTCCCAGGGCACGATCGGCGGCTCGACCTCGGGCACCGGCAGCTGCGCATCGCCGCTCAGCAATTCGCCGCGCAGGCCCAGCACCTGGTAGTAGACGGTGTCGGATTCGTCCGCGCGCAGCAGGGCGGCGGCCTCCGGGGCCAGCGCGTACCGCGAGCGGCCGCGCCGCGCGGCCGCGTCGCCAGGCGTCGGCTCGGTCACGACTTGCAGGCCGAGCGTGCGCGCCATTTCGTCGAGCTCGCGGTCATACGGCTTGTTGGCGATGCCCTGGGCCACCAGCCAGGTCAGCGCGACGCTGATCGGCCAGATGACCAGCAGCGGCGCGAGCATCCAGTCGAGGATCTCGCCGAACAGCGAGCGATGGCCGGAGGAATCAGCCGCCATGCGGCAGCTCAGCCGGGAATCTTCTCAAGGCAGTAGCCCAAGCCGCGCACCGTGGCGATGCGGATCGGGCCCTGTTCGATCTTCTTGCGCAACCGATGGATGTAGACCTCGATCGCGTTGTTGCTGACCTCTTCGCCCCATTCGCACAGGCGCTCGACCAGCTGGTCCTTGCTGACGAGACGGCCGGCGCGCTGCAGCAGCACCTCCAGCAGCGACAACTCACGCGCCGAGAGTTCCACCATCTGCTCGTTGATGTAGGCGACACGGCCGGTCGCATCGAAGGTGAGCGGACCATGACGGATCACGCTCGATGCGGTGCCCAGGCCGCGACGCGTCAGCGCGCGCACGCGGGCTTCGAGCTCCTGCAGCGAGAAGGGCTTGGCCATGTAGTCGTCGGCGCCGAGGTCGAGGCCCTTGACACGTTCCTCGATGCTGTCGGCGGCGGTCAGGATCAGCACCGGCACGGACGAACCGCGCGCGCGCAGCCGTCTCAGGACCTCCAGGCCGTGGAGCTTGGGCAGGCCGAGATCGAGGATCAGCAGGTCGAATTCATGGGAGGCGAGTGCCGCGTCCGCTTCGCTGCCGCTGCCGACCTGATCGACGGCGCAACCCGACGCCCGCAACGAGCGCAGCAGGCCGTCGGCCAGGACCTGGTCGTCTTCGGCGATCAAGATGCGCATGTGTCGTCCCCTCTGGTTATGGAGACATTCTAGGGAGCGGCCTGCTGGTGTTCCCTAGGCGTTTCCGAGGCGTCCGACGGTGGGGGATCGGGGGTGCCTGGTCAGGCGGACGACAGGTTCGCGTGGGGACGTCTCCCACCGATGACGGAAATGGGAGGGAGGTCCGCTGCTGGCTCATCTAGTGAGCCACTGGCGGCCTAAGATGCCTGCATCGACCCTCACCGGCACCGCACAGCGGATCGGCCGGGCTCGACAAAGTACTGTACAGATATACAGATTGCGCCAATAATCCGCCGCAGCCAACAGGAGAAGATTGCATGGACGCCCCCGTGAAGAACGCCAACACCGAAAAAGCCAAGGCCCTGCAGGCCGCCCTCGCCCAGATCGAAAAGCAGTTCGGCAAGGGCTCCATCATGCGGCTGGCCGAAGGCGAGAAGATCGAGGACATCCAGGTCGTCTCCACCGGCTCGCTGGGCCTGGACATCGCGTTGGGCGTCGGCGGCCTGCCGCGCGGCCGCGTGGTCGAGATCTACGGCCCGGAATCCTCGGGCAAGACCACGCTGACGCTGCAGGTCATCGCCCAGATGCAGAAGCTGGACGGCGTGTGCGCCTTCATCGACGCCGAACATGCGCTGGACGTCCAGTACGCGCAGAAGCTGGGGGTCAACCTCCAGGAACTGCTGATCAGCCAGCCCGACACCGGCGAACAGGCGCTGGAGATCGTGGATTCGCTGGTGCGCTCGGGGTCGGTCGACCTGATCGTCATCGACTCGGTCGCCGCGCTGACGCCGAAGGCGGAGCTCGAAGGCGAGATGGGCGATTCGCTGCCCGGCCTGCAGGCCCGGCTGATGAGCCAGGCGCTGCGCAAGCTGACCGCCACCATCAAGAAGACCAACTGCACCGTCGTCTTCATCAACCAGATCCGGATGAAGATCGGTGTGATGTTCGGCAGCCCGGAAACGACCACCGGCGGCAACGCGCTGAAGTTCTACGCCTCGGTGCGCCTGGACATCCGCCGCATCGGCTCGATCAAGAAGGGCGAGGAAGTCATCGGTTCGGAGACCAAGGTCAAGGTGGTCAAGAACAAGGTCGCGCCGCCGTTCAAGACGGCGGAGTTCGACATCCTCTACGGCGAAGGCATCAGCCGCGAGGGCGAGATCATCGACATGGGTGTGGCGAACAAGATCGTCGAGAAGGCTGGCTCCTGGTACGCCTACAGCGGCGAGAAGATCGGCCAGGGCAAGGACAACGCGCGCGAGTTCCTGCGCGAGAACGCGGATCTGGCGGTCGAGATCGAGAACAAGATCCGCGACTCGCTGGGCATCCCGTTGCTCGGCGCGACGCCCGGCGGCGACGCAGAGTAAACGCGGGGCCTTCGCATGACCCCGCCTGATGGTCGGCGGGGCCGGGCCTCGCAGCCGCTGTCGCTGAAGGCACGCGCGGTCGCGCTGCTTGCTCAGCGAGAGCACAGCGCGATGGAGTTGCGGCGCAAGCTGCTGCGCATCGCGCGTGATCGGCTGGCCGAAGCCGCCGAGGCTTCGGCAGCTTCGCGCGACGAGTTCTCGGATGACGACGAGTCGACAGCGCTCAGCGGCGAAGTCGAAGCGGTGCTCGACTGGCTCAAGGCCAATGGGTATCTCGACGAGTCGAGATTCGTCGAGTCCCGCATTCATGTGCGCTCGCAGCGCTTCGGCCAGCGGCGCATCGAGCAGGAGCTCGCCCAGCACGGACTGTCGTTGGACGCAGAGCAGCGTTCGACCCTCGCGGCCAGCGAGCTGGATCGCGCGTGCGACATGCTCCGCCGCAAGTTCAGCGATGGCGCGGTCCTCGACGCCGCGGCGCTAGCCAAACGCATGCGATTTCTCATCGGGCGCGGATTCGGTCCTGACCTCGCGCGGCGCGCGGTCCGACGTGTCGCCGAGGGCGGCGATGCCGATGCATGAAGCACGCTCCGGGTGGGCGACAGGTCGTGCCGCCTGAAAGAGCGACAGCGTCTGAAACTCCACGAAACTTCGTGCGTCACGAGCACCTTGCGACGCGCTGACAAGCCCACGGCAGTGCGCGTCTCAACCGCGCCAAGGGCTTGATGCAACGCAGCATGCTACATTTTCGGCTTCGCAAAACAGCCCGCCGGCGTTCGTCCGCGGGCATGTTTTCGCGTGTTTGCATCGGTTTTATGTCTTCCTCCGCCTCCCCCGAGCGCCATCCGCCGCACCCTCGTCGCTCCGTCGACGCGCGGTCCTATGGCCGCGACGACGGGTTCCTTGTCGCGGGAGCCTGGCTGAATCCGGCGTTGCAAACCTCCTCTCCACGCCGGTACCGCGGAGCGTCCGCGGCATTGGCTGCTTCTTCCTGATTCATCCATCAAGCGAGACCTCCCTATGAAGATTCACGAGTACCAGGGCAAGGAAATCCTGCGCCAGTTCGGCGTGCCGGTGCCGCGCGGCATTCCCGCGTTCACGGTGCAAGAGGCGGTCGAAGCCGCGCAGAAGCTGGGCGGCCCGGTCTGGGTGGTCAAGGCGCAGATCCACGCCGGCGGTCGCGGCAAGGGCGGCGGCGTCAAGCTGGGCAAGAGCCTGGACGACGTGAAGGCGCTGTCCGAGCAGATCCTGGGCATGCAGCTGGTCACGCACCAGACCGGCCCGGTCGGCCAGAAGGTCCGCCGCCTGTACATCGAAGAAGGCGCGGACATCAAGAACGAGTTGTACATCTCGCTGGTGACCGACCGCGGCACGCAGAAGGTGGCCTTCATCGCGTCGAGCGAGGGCGGCATGGACATCGAGGAGGTCGCCCACTCGACCCCCGAGAAGATCATCACCGAGTACATCGACCCGCTGACCGGCATCACGACCGAGCAGTCGAAGAAGATCGCCGCGGCCATCGGCCTGAGCGGCGCTTCGGTGGACCAGGCCGTCGACCTGTTCGCCAAGCTGTACAAGTGCTACATGGACACGGACGCGTCGCTGGTTGAAATCAACCCGCTGAACTGCGATTCGAAGGGCAACCTGATCGCCCTGGACGCCAAGTTCAACTTCGACGCCAACGCCCTGTTCCGCCACCCGGAAATCGTTGCCTACCGCGACCTGGACGAAGAAGACGCGGCGGAGATCGAAGCCTCGAAATTCGACCTGGCCTACATCTCGCTGGACGGCAACATCGGCTGCCTGGTGAACGGCGCCGGCCTGGCCATGGCCACGATGGACACCATCAAGCTGTTCGGCGGCGAGCCCGCCAACTTCCTGGACGTCGGCGGCGGCGCCACGGCCGAGAAGGTCACCGAGGCCTTCAAGATCATGCTGAAGAACCCCGAGGTGAAGGGCATCCTCGTGAACATCTTCGGCGGCATCATGAAGTGCGACACCATCGCCGAAGGCGTGATCACGGCCTGCAAGGCCGTCAACCTGAACGTCCCGCTGGTCGTCCGCATGAAGGGCACCAACGAGGAGCTGGGCAAGAAGATGCTGGCCGAGTCCGGCCTGCCCATCATCGCCGCCGACACCATGGCCGAAGCCGCGACGAAGATCGTCGCCGCCGTCAAGTAAGCCGCAGACCCAGCCAAGGAATACGACATGAGCATCTACATCAACAAGGACACCAAGGTCATCACCCAGGGCATCACGGGCAAGACCGGTCAGTTCCACACCCTGGGCTGCCAGGCCTACGCCAACGGCAAGAACGCGTTCGTCGCCGGCGTGAACCCCAAGAAGGCGGGCGAGAAGTTCTCGGACATCCCCATCTACGGCACCGTGAAGGAAGCCGCCGCCCAGACTGGCGCGACCGTGTCGGTGATCTACGTGCCGCCGGCGGGCGCCGCCGCGGCGATCTGGGAAGCCGTCGAGGCTGACCTGGATCTGGCGATCTGCATCACCGAAGGCATCCCCGTCCGCGACATGCTGGAAGTGCGCAACAAGATGAAGGCCAAGGAACTGGCTGGCGGCAAGAAGACGCTGCTGCTGGGCCCGAACTGCCCTGGTCTGATCACGCCCGACGAGATCAAGATCGGCATCATGCCCGGCCACATCCATCGCAAGGGTCGCATCGGCGTGGTCTCGCGCTCGGGCACGCTGACCTATGAAGCGGTGGCACAGCTGACCGAAATCGGCCTGGGCCAGTCCTCGGCCGTCGGCATCGGTGGCGACCCGATCAACGGTCTGAAGCACATCGACGTGATGCAGGCCTTCAACGACGACCCGGACACCGACGCCGTCATCATGATCGGCGAGATCGGCGGCCCGGACGAGGCGGAAGCCGCCCGTTGGTGCAAGGCCAACATGAAGAAGCCGGTGGTCGGCTTCATCGCCGGTGTGACCGCCCCTCCCGGAAAGCGCATGGGCCACGCCGGCGCGCTGATCTCGGGCGGTGCCGACACGGCCGATGCCAAGCTCGCCATCATGGAAGAGTGCGGCTTCACCGTGACGCGCAACCCGTCGGAGATGGGCAAGCTGCTGAAAGGCCTGCTGTAAGTAGCAGGAAAAACCTGATGCCAGGAGCCGTTGCTGCGTAATTTCACGCACTGCGGTTCCGGGGGGCGGGCGCGGACAATCCAGCCGTACCCCTCGAACCAATGAAGGGGCCCCAGGGGCCCCTTCATTCGTTTGCCCCTCCAACGCTTTAGACTGGGCCCTCGTTGCGCGAGGCCCGGCGCGGGTTTCCTACATGGACATGCTCACCAGCCCCGAGTTCTGGCTCGCCGTCGGCCAGATCATCCTGATCGACATCCTGCTGGGTGGCGACAATGCCGTCGTTATCGCGCTTGCCTGCCGCAAGCTCCCACCGAATCTGCGCACCAAAGGCATCCTCTGGGGCACTGCCGGTGCCATCGTGCTGCGCGTCGTCCTGATCTTCTTTGCGCTGACGCTGCTCAAGCTGCCGTTCCTGAAGCTGGTCGGCGGCGTGCTGCTGCTGTGGATCGGCATCAAGCTGCTGTTGCCGGAGGCCGAGGACGATCACGCGAAGATGGAAGCGAGCGACAAGCTCTGGGGCGCGGTGAAGACCGTCATCATCGCGGACTTCGTGATGAGCCTCGACAACGTCATCGCGATCGCCGGCGCCGCGGAAGGCGCGGGTGGCCAGCATCAGATGCCGCTGGTGATCTTTGGCCTGCTGGTGTCGATCCCCATCATCGTGTGGGGCAGCCAGCTGGTGATCAAGCTGATGGACAAGTTCCCGATCGTGATCACGCTGGGCGCGATGCTGCTCGGATGGATTGCCGGCACGATGCTGGTGACCGATCCGGCGCTCAATGCCTGGGTGCCGATGCAAGCGGGCAGCAAGCCCGGCACGACGGAAGTCCTGCCGCAGGTGTACTACGCCCTGGGCGTCGGCGGCGCCTTGTTCGTCCTGCTCGTCGGCAAGCTGCTGGCCGCACGTCGGCCGGCGCAAGCCTGACGAAGGGCTCGCCATGTCATGAGCGCCTCCGGCTTCCTGAAGCGACTGCTGGGCCGAGGCGCGTCTGACGATGGGAGTCTGGGTGCGTCCGACACCCTGCCGACGACACAACCGATGCCGCGCTCGGCGGGCGTGGCGCTGGACGACTACGAGATCGGCGAGGAAATCGGCCGCGGTGCGATGGCTGTTGTCCATCGGGCCGTGGACCGCCGCAGCGGCCGGACCGTCGCCATCAAGCGCCTGGCGCTGCAACGCGAGTTCGCACCCGAGGACCTGATCGACGTCCGCGACCGCTTCATGCGCGAGGCCAGTGCCGCAAGACATCTGGACCATCCCGACATCCTGCGCGTGCTGGATGCCGGGGAATGCGCCGGTGAAACCTGGATCGCGATGGAATACGTCGTGGGACAGGATCTCAGTCACCACACGCGGCCTGGTCAGTTGCTGCCCCTGCGCGAAGTGCTGCTGCTCGCTGCGCGCCTGGCGCGCGCGCTTCAGTACGCTCATGGCCACGGGGTCGTCCACCGCGATATCAAACCCGCCAACGTCATGCTGGAACGGGAATCGGGCAGCGTGAAGATCATGGATTTCGGCATCGCCCGCGTCGCCGATGGGAGTCGCACACGAACCGGATTGGTCCTGGGCACGCCGTCCTACATGTCGCCGGAACAACTGGCCGGCCTTCAGGTGGACGGACGCAGCGATCTCTACTCATTGGGCGCGATGCTGTTCCAGCTGCTGACCGGCCATCTTCCGCATCAGTCAGAGTCGATGGCGACCTTGATGCACCAGATCATGAATCAACCTGCGGCGGACGTCCGTCGTCTCCGTCCCGAGCTGCCGGAGTCGTTGGCCATGGTGGTGGCCCTGGCGCTGGAAAAACGTCCCGAACTGCGCTATCAGCGCGGCGACACGCTGGCCCAGGATCTCGAGTCGGTGCTGAGCCAGATCCCGGTGGAACTGGCCAATAGCACAGGCGCGACACCCCCCCCACCGGCGGGACAGGCATTCGAGCAAACTTTGCGGCTACAGTCCCAGGGCGCAGTGCACAATCCCTTTCCCCCAGCCGATCCCGCCAGCAAGACATGACCCTGGAGTTCTTCAGCGCCACCGATACCGGTCGTGTGCGCGACAACAATGAAGACTCGGTCGCCCTGGAACCGGGCGTCGGGCTTGCAGTGCTTGCCGACGGCATGGGGGGCTACAACGCGGGAGAGGTCGCCAGCCAGATGCTGACGACGTTCATCAAATCGGAGTTGGGTCGATGGCTGGCCGAAGCCGGCCAGCACGCGACGGACATCGATGTACGGCGGGCGATGGACATCTGCGTGGACAACGCCAACCGCGCGATCTTCAACGCTGCCAACACCAATCCACGCTATGCGGGCATGGGGACGACGCTGGTGCTGGCGGTCTTCCGGGAACAGAGCCTGTTGCTGGGACACGTGGGCGATTCGCGGGCCTATCGCTATCGGGAAGGCCAACTCGTCCAACTGACGCGTGACCATTCGTTGCTGCAGGAACAGATCGATGCAGGTCTACTGACGCCAGAAGAAGCCGTCTTCAGCAGCAACAAGAATCTGGTGACGCGGGCCGTTGGCGTCGAGGATACGGTGATGCTGGAAGTGCATCAGCATGAACTGTTGCCCGGCGATCAGATCCTGTTGTGCAGCGATGGTCTCTCGGACATGGTCGATGACGCCAGCGTGGCACAGGTGCTGCAAAGCCACAACGATTTGCCTGAAGCAGCGCAGGCGCTGGTGGACACGGCCAATGACCTTGGCGGCAAGGATAATATTGCGATCGTTCTGGTTCGCGCGGAAAGTCGCACCAAGCCATGGGCGTGGTGGCCATTCAGTCGCAACAATGGGCGCCGTTGAGGCGACCCTCTACAAATAAAGACAGGACTCGAGGTCAAGCATGGGCAAGCTGGTGGTGTCGCTCGACGGCGTGGTGATCAAGGAAGTGCAGATCACCAAGGACAAGACCACGCTCGGCCGGAGGCCGTACAACGACATCGTGATCGACAACCTGGCGGTCAGCGGCGAACACGCCGTGCTGCAGATGGTCGGGGCGGATGTCTTCATCGAGGACCTGAACTCGACGAACGGCACGTACATCAACGGCAAGGCGATCAAGAAGCAGTTGCTTTCGCATAGCGACGTGATCGAGGTCGGCAAGTACAAGATCAAGTTCCTGCTCGAGGACAACGGCGACTATGAGAAGACGATGATCCTGCGGCCCGGCACTGCGCCGAGCAGCGGTTTCGGTCTGCCGTCTTCCTTCGGTGGCTTGGGCCCGGCGCCGGTGTCGACTGCGCCGGCAGCAATCAAGGTGCTGAACGGTCCTGCGGCGGGTCGAGAGGTGTCGCTGACCAAGGTCGTGACGACGGTGGGCAAGCCGGGCGTGCAGGTGGCGTCGATCACGAAGAGACCGAGCGGCTACGTGTTCGCGCACGTCGAGGGCGGTGCCCGACCCGTGGTGAATGGCGCGCCTTTGACGGCAGAGTCGGTCCCGCTGAAGAACGGTGATGTGATCGAGTTGGCCGGCACGCAAATGCAGTTCGTGCAGGCGTGATCGGCACGACTCACGACGAAGGGACCCTTGAGGTCCCTTTTTGCTGCCCGGCCGCTGGGCAATGCGCGTGGTTTCGGCGCACCATCCTGTATCGAGATGATTCGTTGCTGTCGGGCGATCACCTACGCGCGTGCAGGTTTTCACGGCATCGGGGTGGGGTCGCGTAAGCGACGGCAATAAACCTTCGAATCGAGGATTCGGCGCTTAGCGCCACACAAGGGTCCCTCTACAGTCTTCCGCATGAAGATTCGCGTGCTCGGTTGCGCCGGCGCCCTGGCGGCCGGCTACAGGACCACTTCTTTTTTGCTCGACGACGATGTGCTCATCGACGCCGGTAGCGGCGTGGCCGAACTGACCGTGGACGCGATGGTGAAGGTGAACCACATCCTGGTCACGCATTCGCACCTGGACCATGTGTTAGCGATCGGTCTGCTGGCGGATACGGTCCAGCGGCGACGCGCGCAAGCCGGCCGTCCCCCGGTGAAGGTACATGCGCTGCCCGAAACACTTCAAGCACTGCGCTCGCACGTTTTCAATGGCGTGATCTGGCCCGATTTCACTCGCTTGCCCTCGGTTGAGCGGCCTGCGTTGACCTTCCATGAATTTGCGGTCGGCGATCGTCTTGACCTGGGCGGCGATCGCTACGTCGAGGTCATCAGCGCCGCACACACGGTGCCGGCCGTGGGGTTTGCTGTCGATGGTGGTGCTGGTGGTCACTGGATCTTCACCGGTGACACCGGCCCAAATCCGGCGCTCTGGAAGCGACTGTCGGAAATCAAGGTCGCGCATCTGATCATCGAATGCGCCTTTGGCGACGATGAATGCGGGTTGGCGGGCATCAGCAAGCACTTGTGCCCCACGACCCTTCGCGAGGAGCTCGCAAAACTCGGCGGGGCGATCGATGTACACATCACCCATATCAAGCCCGGAGAACGTGCGGCGGTAATGGACGCGGTCATGGGCCTGCGTACGACACACCGCATCTCTGCATTGGAGAACTTCCAGGAGTTCACGCTGGCTTGACGTCTTATTGATGGATTCCTTTTTTCCACCCGCAGCCCGCGCCGGAAGTCCGCCGCGGGCTGCGTCGCTTCTGCGTCTTCACATCTCGCATCGGCGTGAGCTGACAAACCTTGTCCGGGACGGGAGAGGTGACAAATTTGGGCAAGCTGCCTGACAAAAAACGTCACTTGAAGCCATGCCTGATGCTGCCAAGCCGTGATGTCGTGCACTAATCAAGAAAAGAAGGGGCTGGCACGAGCCCTGCGTACATCCGCTTCGTCTCTACCCCACTTCCTCTCTTTGGAGTTTTTATGAAGCGCGTTCAACAAGGTTTCACCCTGATCGAACTGATGATCGTCGTGGCGATTATCGGTATTCTGGCTGCCGTGGCTCTGCCGGCGTACTCGGACTACATCAAGAAGTCCAAGGTCACGGAAGTGATCGGCGTCGCCAGCCAGCCCAAAGCCGCCATTCAAGAATGGCTGAGCGTCAAGGGCTCGTTCCCCGCTGACCAAGCCACCCTGGGCCTGGAATTCAACGCCACCAAGTATGTGTCCGCCATGACGTACACCGGTGGCGCGACCGCCGTTCTGACCGCCACCGCCCAAGCTATCGGCGACGGTGTCGATGCCTCAAACATCGTGCTGACCGGCAGCCGCGTTGGCGCCACCGACCAAGTCACCTGGGTCTGCACGGGCACCATCAACGCCAAGTACCTGCCGGCAAGCTGCAAGTAATCTTCCTCTTCGAGGTTGAATCAAATGGGGCTTCGGCCCCATTTGTCATTTTCGGCCCGGCAGAATTACGCATCTGCTTCCCTCGCTCCCGGCTCCCATGACGCCTACGCTTCGCGGACGCCTCAAGGCCTCCTCGCTCCATTTCATCTTCACGCTGATCGTTGCCGCCTCCGTCGCGGCCATCGTCTTTCTGGTCTGGTATCCGTGGCCGTACACAGACATCTCCGGCGGCGCCGGCCTGTTCGGACTGATCGTGGGCGTGGACATCGTCCTGGGACCTTTGATCACCCTGGTGGTCTTCGACAACCGCAAGCCTCGAGGCGAGCTGTGGCGTGACATGTCGGTGGTCGTGGCGCTGCAGCTGGCGGGTCTGACGTATGGCGCTCACACGATGTTTGTCGCCCGGCCCGTGGTGCTCGCTCTGGAGATCGACCGTTTCCGCGCCGTGATCGCCGCCAGCGTCGTGGAGCAGGAACTGCCTCAAGCACCAGCAGCGCTGCGGACCCTGTCGATGTCCGGCCCTCGGCTCGTGAATACGCGTCCCGTGTCGGCCAAAGAGCAGATGGATGCAGTCTTCGCTGGGCTGGGTGGCGCCGATCTCGGCATGCGACCGAGCTTCTGGCAGGAATGGGGCGCGCCGGGCCGGGCGCAGGCGCTGAAGGTGGGCAAGCCGGTGAGCGAACTACTGGCACGTCACCCCGCTCAGTCAGAAGAGCTCCGGGCCGCCGTCGCCAGGACGGGCAAGCCCATCGACCAGCTTCTCTATGTTCCCTTGCTCGCGCGCCGCACCGACTGGTCGGTGCTGATCGACAAGGGCACGGGCGACCCGGTCGGCTTTGCGCCTGTCGACGGCTTCTGATCCCTTCGTTTCATCGCGTTCCAAGCGAGAGGGCCAGCGGGCGTTAGAGTTCCGCCCTGCCCCCACGACTCGGACCGTTCATGACGCTCGCCGCGACAGCGCCTGCCGCCAATTTCCCCGCTTCTTCCACCGCGCCGCATCTCCAGGTCCTGACACTGCTCGGCCTGTTGCTTGGCGTGACGCTGGCGCCTCTGATCGCCTACAACCAGACGCCGTCGGCGACGCTCTACAACCAGTTGGCGGCGTTCGCTGGGCTCGGGTTGCTGACCGCCGGTCTCGCGTGGAGTCGCTCACTGGAGTCTGGTTGGCAATTCGATGGCGTGTCCCTGGCACTCCTTCTGATGACGGCCGTTGCAGCGGCTGCGCCCTCTACGCATGGGCTTCCGTGGTCGATGGCCCTCACCAGCATCGCGATGCTGCTCGGCGCGTTGGTGGCAGTGCAGGTCGGTCGCGCAGTGACGTCGCGGCAGCGTGACGCGGTGCTGACGCTCTTCTGCGTCGCGCTCGTCGGAGCGGGCTTGCTGAGCGTCGTCGTCTGCATCGTGCAGATGTTCTTTCCGGAACTGGCCAACGGCGTCCTCATTGCCCGTTCGGGCGTCGTGGGAAGCGCGGTCGGCAACATGCGGCAACCCAATCACCTCGCTAGCCTGCTGATGTGGGCATGCGTCGGCGCTGTCTGGCTCGAGCAGGGCGGCTGGCTGGCGCGGCGGCTCGGGAGCGCAATGGCAGGCACTATCGCGTTGTATGTGCTGCTTTTCCTTTTCGTCTTCTGCGTGTTGCTCAGCGGCTCTCGCACCGGGTGGATCGGCATCGCCTTGCTGGTGATCTGGGGGGCAATCGACTGGCGGCTGGCACCGCGCGTGCGAATCGCGCTGGGGTCAACCGCAGTCATGTTTGCGATCAGTTGGGGCCTGATGGATTTGTACGCCGCGCTGGGCCATCACGCCTTCCGTGCGCAGTCGCGGCTCTCGGGCGAGGGGGCCGGCTCGCCGGCGCGTCTCGCCATTCTTAAGAACGCTGCAGGCCTCCTCGCACAGTACCCGCTGACAGGCTCGGGCTGGGGGGATTTCAATCTCGCCTGGACCCTGACGCCGTTCCCGGATCGGCCAGTCGCGTTCTTCGATCACACGCACAACCTCGAGATGCAACTGCTCGTCGAGATGGGGCTGCCGCTCGGCCTGTTGGCGCTGGCGCTGCTGGCTTGGGGCTTGACGATCGGGCTCTTGCGTGCCGTCCGGGGCGGTCCCGCCGGTCATTGCGCCGGCATGCTCGTAGCGATGATCGGCGTCCATAGCCAGGTGGAGTACCCCCTCTGGTACGCCTATTTCCTGCTGCCCGCAGCACTCGCCTATGGCTTGTGCTGGGCAGGGAAAAATGACGTCAACGCGCGGAAGACCGCGGATCCTTCGCCTTCAAAAGCCCTGCCGCGTCGGCGTCCTGCGCTGGCCGTGCTCGGCCTGGCGATCACGGCGGCGGTGCCGCTGGTGGTCCTCGACTACCTGCGCATCGTCCACATCTACGCGCCGCCTTTGGGAGCAACATCGCTCGACGATCGCATTGCGGCGGGCCAGCGCTCCCCATTTTTCGCGCTGCAGGCCGAGTACGCCGAAGCGACGGTTCAACCTCCTGGCCCCGTGGCGCTCGAATCCTCGCGGCTGACCGGCCACCATCTCATCGACACGCGCCTGCTGATGGCCTGGGCGAAGTCGCTCAACGCAGTGGGCGAGACCGACAAGGCCCGTTACCTGGTGCAGCGGCTACGTGAGTTCCGAAACGCAGCCAGCGAGGAATGGCTGGGCGAATGCGACGAAGTGGCTGCGCTGGACGCTGCGGCGAAGCCGTTCCAATGCGAGCCCCCGCAACAGGAATACAGCTTCCGCGAATTCCGCTGAGTCTGTCGCTCGCGGCGAGGATCGGCCTGAGCGTCCTAGACCTCGGCGCGCCACTCGCCCGACTTCCCGCCCTGCTTCTCCAGCACGCGGATCTGCTCCATCACCATCCCGCGATCGGCGGCCTTGCACATGTCGTAGACGGTGAGCAGTCCGACCTGCACGGCCGTCAGCGCTTCCATCTCCACGCCGGTTCGCCCGAGCGTCTCCACCTGCGCGGTGCAGATCACGGCGCTCGAAGCCTCGTCCAGTTCGAACTCGACCGCAACCCGTGTGATCGGCAGCGGATGGCAGAGCGGGATCAGATCCGATGTTCGCTTCGCGGCCTGGATCGCGGCGATGCGCGCGACACCGATCACGTCGCCCTTCTTGGCGTTCCCGTCGCGGATCAGCGCCAGTGTCTCGGCCTTCATCCGGATGCGGCCCGCGGCCCGGGCCACGCGGTGCGTGACATCCTTGCCGGAGACGTCCACCATGTGGGCCTGTCCGTTGGCGTCAAAATGGGTCAGAGGCGAGCTCATGAGCGCGGCAACAATCGCGAAACCGAAGAGGCGTCATCATAGTTCCGGCCCTGGAGATCCCTTGAAGCGAACGAACCCCATTCCCTTCACCCGACGCTGCCTGGCGGTGCTGCTCAGCGCATCCCTGCTCGGCCAGGCTGCCGTCGCGCAGGTGAACTTGCCGGCACTCGGCGACTCCGTGTCGGCAGACGTGAGCATCAGCGCCGAGAAGAAGCTGGGCGATCAGGTCATGCGGCAGATCCGCCCGGACCCGGACTACCTCGACGATCCGCTGCTGCTCGAATACGCGCAGAACACCTGGCAGCCGTTGGTGGATGCCGCGCGTCGCCTCGGCAACATCAGTGATGACACCAGCGACCGCTTCGCCTGGGAACTCTTCCTGGTCCGTGACCGCTCGGTGAACGCGTTCGCGCTGCCGGGCGGCTACGTGGGGATCCATCTGGGCCTGATCGCGATGACCGGCGCACGCGACGAGATGGCGTCGGTGATGGGCCACGAGCTGTCGCACGTCACGCAGCGCCACATCGCGCGAAGCATCGTCGGCGACGCCCGGACCAGTGCGCTGGCCACCGTGGGCTTGCTGCTAGGCATCCTCGCCGCCGCGAAGAGCCGCAGCATGGATGGTGCGCAGGCCGCGATCGTCACCAGCCAGGCGGCGGCGGCGCAGGCTCAACTGAATTTCTCGCGCGACATGGAGCGCGAGGCCGATCGCGTCGGCTTCCAGGTCATGACGCAGGCCGGCTATCAGCCGGCTGGCATGGCCAGCATGTTCGAGCGCATGGAACAGGCCTACCACCTGATGGATTCCGGCGCCTACCCCTACTTGCGCAGCCACCCGCTCACCAGTGAGCGGATCGGCGAAGCACGTGCGCGGCTGGGCACGACGGGCCAGACCAAGCTGGTGGGCACCCCGGAGCACGCGCTGATGGCCGCGCGTGCGCGGGTCCTCATGGACCAGCGGACCGATCCGTGGCGCGTGCTCCAGGGCCTGGATGCCGGATCGAGAGCCGGCGAGAAGAACATCGACCAGCTGGCGGCCCGCTACACGAGCGCGCTCGCGTCGATCAAGCTGCGCGACTTCTCTCGCGCCGAAGCCACCTTGAAGACGGCCGACGCCTTGGCCGGGCTGCTCGGCGCGGACCCGGGCGCGAAGCGCCTGCTGGTCTACGCGCATGCCGAGCTGGAGGTTGCCCGAGGCAAGCCCGAAGCCGGCTTCGCGGCGCTGGAGCCATTGAAGAACGAACGCTCACGTCCGATGTTGATGATCCGCGCCGATCTGGCGCAGGCGGACCCGCGGCCGGAGGTGAAGCGCGAAGCCGCCGAAGCACTGCAGACCCACCTCGCGCTGCACGCGCAGGATGCGTTGGCCTGGCAGGAAAGCGGCACGTTGTGGCAACAGCTCGGCCAACCGTTGCGGTCGTTGCGGGCGCAGGGCGAGACCCGGGCCGCGCTCGGCGACATCACGGGCGCGATCGATCGGCTCGCGTCCGCTGAACGCCAGGGTCGGGCAAGGTCCGCGGACCAGTTCGAGGCCTCGGTGATCGACTCGCGACTGCGCGACCTGCGCTACGAGCGTCGCCAGATGCTCATGGAGATGTACCCGCGCGGCGTGCCGCCTGGCGCGGAGCCCTGATCGAGGCTTACTCGCTGTCCGGGAACAGACGCTCGATCAGCACATCGATGGCCATCCCGCACAGCGAGTAGATCAGCGAGCCGATCAAGGCCGCGCCGAAGCCCGCGACGGTGAAACCGTCCAGCACGCTGGCCGTTGCCCAGAACAGCAGCGCGTTGATGACGAAGAGGAACAGTCCCAGCGTCAGCAACGTGACCGGGAGCGTGAGCAGCACCAGCACCGGCCGCAGAATGGTGTTGAACAGGCCCAGCACGAAGGCCGCGATCAGCGCGGTGACGAAGCCCTTCACCTGGACGCCAGGGTAGAGGTGGGCCACCAGCAGCAGCGCGGCGGCCAGCAGCAACCAGCGGGTCAGCGTTTTCATGCGCTCAGCATACCGGCATCGATCATCAGAAAAATACGAACTTGAAATAGCAAATGAAGCAGGATAATGCGAACCTTCCGAAGGGGGAGTAGCCGCGCGGCGCAAGCCGCGGCAGAAGCCCGTCAAGACGTTGCCGTGAAGGCAGCCGGGCCCTGCACCTGACGCGGGACTTGCCAGGTCATCCGACCCCGAGCCGCATCAGCCTTGCAAGACCCTTCGGCCGCACCGTACCGCCCGCAGCGGCGCGGTGACGTTGAAACCGGGACGGCGCAGGCGCGCCGTCCGCTTCTTGCAAGGAGCTCTCATGAGCACGATCGTCCCCATGTGGCTGTGGGTGGTATTTGTCGGCATCGTCGTGGTGTCCCTGATCCTGGACTTCGTCGTCCTGCGCAAGCAGGGCGCGCACGACGTCGGCGTCAAGGAGGCGATCAACTGGTCGCTGGTGTGGGTGGCGTTGAGCGTCGCCTTCATGGGCCTGCTCTGGTGGGCCGTGCGCGACGGCACCGGCAGCACGGAACTCGCCAACACCAAGGCGTTGGAGTTCATCACCGGCTACCTCATCGAGAAGTCGCTGGCGGTCGACAACATCTTTGTCTTCCTGATGATCTTCACCTACTTCTCGGTGCCGTCGGCCTACCAGAAGCGAGTGCTGATGATGGGCATCATCGGCGCCATCGTGCTGCGCACGGTGATGATCCTCGTGGGTGGATGGCTGATCGCGCAGTTCCACTGGATCCTCTACCTGTTCGGCGCCTTCCTGCTGATCACCGGGATCAAGATGTGGTGGGCCGCCGGCCAGGAGCCCGACCTCGAGGACAACCCCGCGCTGAAGCTGCTGCGCCGCGTGCTGCCGGTCAGCAAGAACTTCGACGGCGAACGCTTCTTCACGCTGGAGAACGGCAAGCGGATCGCCACGCCGATGATGCTGGTGATCGCGCTGGTGGGCATGACCGACGTGATCTTCGCGGTGGACTCGATCCCGGCGATCTTCGCGATCACCAACGATCCGTTCATCGTGCTGAGCTCCAACATCTTCGCGATCCTGGGCCTGCGTGCGATGTACTTCCTGCTGGCGGCGATGGCGTCCAAGTTCCATCTGCTCAGCTACGGCTTGGCGGTGGTCCTGGTGTTCATCGGCGCGAAGATGATGCTGATCGACGTGATCAAGATCCCTGTGCTGCTCTCGCTGGGCGTGGTGGTCGCGATCCTGGCCATCACGATGGTCTGGAGCCTGCGCACGGCGCCCAAGCTGTCGGCTCACCATTCGGACGAGCCCCGGAAGGCGGCCGACTGATGCTGGACTGACCGGATCCGGGCGGATGTCCCGGTCCGGTCTTCTCAGTCCTTGAAACCCGCGCGACGCGCCAGCGTCCCGCGGGTTTTGTGCTTTACAGAACAGAAACAGGGGCGTCGCGCGTTCGCCACGCGGAAAGACCTGCGAAACCGCAATTCTTTGACACACTCAAATGAGAATGCTTAGCATTTGCGGCCTTTGAGTCCAAACCGGCCTCAACCACTCGCCACCGCCAGCCAGACGCGATCAGGGAGGGGCCCGCCACCGTGCGCCGTGAAGCGTCGGGACGACGCCGCCAGCACGCGCAGCCAGCCGAGCCAGATTTCCCATAAGAACTTCCCTCGGAGCTCGAATCCATGTCCCGCTACATCAAGAGCCGCAAGCACGCGGTGGCCCCGCTGGCCGCACTGGCAGCCTCCCTGACCCTCCCGCTGGCCCATGCCGCCGAAGCCCCGGCGCCCGCGGACGCCTCGACCGCTTCCGCCGCCGCTGCGCCTTACCTGCCGCAGGTGAAGGTCGATGGCACTGCGCAGTCCGACTACAAGGCCGACAAGAGCGCATCCTCCAAGCTGACCCAGCCGCTGCTGGAAACGCCCAAGACGATCTCGGTCATCAAGAAGGAAGTGCTGCGCGAGCAAGGCGCGGTCTCCCTGATCGAGGCGCTGCAGAACACCCCGGGCATCACGATGCAGCTGGGCGAGAACGGCAACACCTCCGCCGGCGACACCTTCCAGATGCGCGGCTTCTCGGCCAGCACCTCGACCTTCGTCGATGGCATCCGCGACCTGGGCGCGGTGACCCGCGACGTGTTCAACATCGAGCAGATCGAAGTCGTGAAGGGTCCGGCGGGCGCCGACACCGGCCGCGCCGCCAGCGCCGGCTACATCAACCTGATCACCAAGCTGCCGCAGATCGACAACTCGATCGACGGCTCGGTGACGATCGGCGACGCGAGCCGCAAGCGCGCTTCGGTCGACGTCAACCAGAAGATCTTCGACAACAGCGCCGTGCGCCTGAACGCGGTGTGGCAGGACTACGGCGTCCCGGGTCGTGACGAGGTCAAGCGCAAGAACTACGGCATCGCGCCGTCGATCGCTTTCGGCCTGAACACGCCGACGCGCTTCTTCCTGTACTCGCAGCATCTGCGCCAGAACAACCGCCCGGACGGCGGCATCCCGACGATCGGCTGGCCCGGCTACACGGCGGTGGCCTCGGCGACGGTCACTCAGGCCCAGGCGGCCGCGCTGATGGCGGCGCCGAAGATCGACAGCAAGAATTTCTACGGCAGCGTCCACGACTACGAGGACGTGAAGGCGGACATGGTCACCGCCAAGCTGGAGATGGACATCGGCAACCAGATGACGGTGCGCAACATCTCGCGCTACGGCCGCACGTACATGGACCGCATGGTCACCGGCGTCAACGGGATCGTCGCGGTGAACCCGGACGACCGCAGCACCTGGACGCTGGCCCGCTCGCGTCAGCGCGTCAACCAGACCAACGAGATCCTGGCCAACCAGACCAGCATCAACGCGACGCTGTCGACCGGTGGCATCAAGCACGACCTGTCGACCGGCATCGAGCTGACGTACGAAAGCCAGGACAACCGTGCCTTCACCGCCGCCGCCGCGCCGGCGGCCAACCTGTACAACCCGAACCCGAATGTCGACCTCGGCGGCTCTACCCGCAACGTCGCGGGCGACACCTCGGGCAGCACGACCACCACCGCGATCTACGCGCTGGACACGATCTCGGTCACCGATGCGCTGAAGCTGACCGCCGGCCTGCGTACCGAGCACTACAAGGTGAAGTACGCCAGCGTCGCCACCGGCGCCCTGGACACCGGCAAGTGGGTCACCAGCTGGAACGTCGCCGCGCTGTACAAGCTGGCCGAGAACGGTACGGTCTACGCAGCGGCAGCCAACTCGCTGACCCCTCCGGGCGGCGCCAACTCGACGCTGGCCGCCACCGGCCAGAACTCGACGGCTGCTGATGCGCAGGAGACCAAGAACTACGAAGTCGGCACGAAGTGGGACGTGCTGAACAAGCGCCTGAACCTGACCGCCGCGCTGTATCGCAGCGAGAACGACGGACAGGTCAGCGTGGACTCGGTGACCAACGTCGCCACCCAGGGCGGCAAGACCCGCGTGCAGGGGATCGAGCTGGCCGCGGTCGGCCAGATCACCAACTTCTGGCAGATCACCGCAGGCGTGCAGACCATGGACGCCAAGCAACTGAACCAACGCACCGCCACGGCCGTGAGCGATGGCGTGCGCTGGACGCCGAAGTGGTCCGCGACGCTGTGGAACTCGTATCAGTGGAACGACTTCACCATCGGCGGCGGCGTGCGCCACACGGCCGAACAGAAGCGCGTCATCACGGTGGCCGCCGCGCCGTCGAACGGCCTGTCGACGCTGCCCTCGTACACCGTCGTGGATGCGATGGGCGCCTACCGCGTCAACAAGAACCTCAGCCTGCAGCTGAACATCACCAACCTGTTCGACAAGGAATACATGTCCTCGTTGAACAACGGCGGCAGCCGACTGGTGCTGGGCGCTCCGCGCGCGGTGACGCTGATGGCCAACATCGGCTTCTGATCAACGCCTGACCGTTTGAGGTAGCGTACGGCCGGCCCGTCCCTGTCCTGGCAGGGTCGGGCCGTCGTCCGTCCTGCCTCTTGAATTGATTCGAACCGGACATGCTTCTTCACATCCCCGAAGTGCTCAGCAAGCAGGACGTGCGCGAGATGCGCAAGCTCCTGGACGCCGCCGACTGGACCGACGGCCGCGCGACCGTGGGCGAGCAGGGCGCGAAGGTCAAGCAGAACCGGCAACTGTCGGTCGAGCATCCGGCCGCGCGCCAGATCGGCGCGCACATCCGCGACGTGCTGGCGCGGCATCCGCTGTTCATCTCGGCCGCGCTGCCGCTGCGCACGCTGGCGCCGCTGTTCAACCGCTACGAGGGCGGCGAGCACTACGGCTTCCACGTCGACGGCGCGATCATGCGTCAGCAGGGCACCGACCAGCCGCTGCGCAGCGACGTGTCCTCCACGCTCTTCCTGAGCGAGCCCGACGAGTACGACGGCGGCGAGCTCGAGGTCGTCGACACTTACGGCACGCACGAGGTGAAGCTGCCCGCGGGCGACCTGATCGTCTACGCGAGCACCAGCCTGCATCGCGTGACGCCCGTGACGCGTGGCGCACGGATCTGCTCGTTCTTCTGGACGCAGAGCCTGATCCGCCAGGACTGGCAGCGCGCGATGCTCTTCGACCTCGACCAGACCATCCAGAAGCTGCGCGGCCGGCTGGGCGACGACGCCGAGACCACGGCGCTCACCGGTCACTATCACAACCTGCTGCGGCTCTGGGCCGAGACATGAGCGGACCCAAGAGCGCGAATGCGACCAGCCCCGCCAAGCGGTCCGGTTGGCTGAAGCAGCTGCATCAGTGGCACTGGATCAGCTCGGCGATCTGCCTGATCGGCATGATCCTGTTCGCCGTCACCGGCATCACGCTGAACCACGCGGCCGACATCGAGTCCAAGCCGGTCATCGTCAGCAGGACCGCGCAGTTGCCGGCCGAACTGGCCACGCCGCTGAAGCCGAAGTCCGCGAACGAGCCCGACAGCAAGGCGCTCGTGCCCGCTCCAGTGCGCGCATGGCTGGCCAAGGAACTGGGCCGCGCGATCGACGGTCGCGAGGCCGAATGGAACCGCGACGAGATCTACCTCGCGCTGCCGCGGCCCGGCGGCGACGCCTGGGTCCGCATCGCGCGCGACAGCGGCGAGGTCGAATTCGAGGACACCGACCGCGGCTGGATCTCCTACCTCAACGACCTGCACAAGGGCCGCCATGCCGGCGTGGCCTGGAGCTGGTTCATCGACATCTTCGCGGTCGCCTGCCTGCTGTTCTCGATCACGGGCCTGCTGATCCTCAAGTTCCATGCGGTCAGCCGCCCCAGCACCTGGCCGCTCGTCGGCCTGGGTCTGGTGATCCCGGCGCTGCTGGCGCTGCTGCTGATCCATTGATTGTTTTTTCCGCTCCGAGCCGCCGCCAGGATCCTCCCGACCTTCAACCGAGACTCGACCATGAATCGCTCCGCAAGTCGTACCCTCCTCCAGCTCGGTGCCCTCGGCACGCTGGGCACCCTGGCCGTCGGCTCGTCCGCCTGGGCCGCCACCGTCCAGCTCAAGCTGGAAGTGCCGCGCCTGAACGTCGCCGAATATCACCGCCCCTACATCGCCGTGTGGGTCGAGAAGGCCGGCGAGTCCGGTCCGGCCGTCGCGCAGCTGGCAGTCTGGTACGACACCAAGAAGCAGAACAACGCCGGTACCAAATGGCTCAAGGACATGCGCCAGTGGTGGCGCCAGGGCGGCCGCAATCTGACCGTGCCCGCGGACGGCGTCACCGCCGCCACGCGCGCGCCGGGTGAGCACGCGATCTCGCTGGACACCAGCGCCGCGCTCGCCGCGCTGCCTCCCGGCAAGTACGAAGTCGTCGTCGAATCGAGCCGCGAAGCCGGCGGCCGTGAAGTGCAGCGCCTGCCGCTGACCTGGCCGGTCAAGGCCGCCGCGACGGAGAAGGCGCAGGGCGAGCACGAGCTCGGCGCGCTGGAACTGACGGTCAAGCCCTGATCGCGTCGCGACAGGCTCCACGACAAGACACGGAGGAACTGACCATGATGAAGACTTCGATCGCTTCCCGCATCGCCACGCGCCTGGCTCCCGTCGCGCTGGCCATTGGCGCGCTGCTTCCGCTGACCGCCAACGCGCACATGACCTGGCTGCTGCCCAACAAGGCGGCCTTCGACGGCAAGGAGCCGGTGGCGTCGTTCGACGCGGCCGTCTCGGAGGACCTCTTCAACTTCGAGCGCGCGCTCAAGCTGGAGACGGTGCGCATCACCGCGCCCGACGGCAAGACCGTCGAGGCCGAGAACCGCAGCGCCGCCCGCCATCGCGAGAGCTTCGACGTGAAGCTGACGCAGGACGGCACCTGGCGCGTCAGCAACGTCAGCCAGTCGCTGATGGGCTCGTACAAGCAGGGCGGCGAGACCAAGCGCTTCCGCGGCACCAAGGAGTCCTTCGCGAAGGACGTGCCGGCCGATGCCGAGGTTACCGCGCTGACGGTGATGAGCAATCGCCAGCAGACCTTCGTCAGCAAGGAAGAGGCCGGCAAGGTCGACTTCAAGCCCGAGGGCGACGGTCTTGAGCTGCTGCCCCTGGGCCCGGTCACCGACCTGAGCCATGGCGACAAGACGAAGTTCCGTCTGGTGCTGGACGGCAAGCCGGCGGCCGACGTGCAGCTCAAGCTGATCCGCGAAGGCAACCGCTACCGCTACAAGTTCGGCGAGGTCGAACTGAAGTCCGACGCCAAGGGGGAGTTCACCGTCCAGTGGACCGAGCCGGGTCGCTACTTCATCGGCGCGAGCACCGGACCGGCGCGCGGCCCGAACGCGCCCACCGGCACGCGCGAAGCGCCGGTGCAGCGCGCCAGCGTGAGCGCCACCTTCGAGGTGCTGCCGAAGTGAGCGTGACTGGCGGGACGATGGCGACGCGGGACTCGGGCATCGCGCTCGAGCCGCGTGTCCTCGTCCCGCTGCGCATCGTCGGCGAGCCGCCGGCGCTCGGCCAGGCCGTGCATGCGTTGGCCGGCGAGACGATGGGGACGACCTGGTCCGCGCGTTTCATCGGGCCGGCCGGACTTCGCCTCGGCGCGATCGAGGCGGCCGTCAGCCGGGTCTGTGACGAGGTCATCGCGCAGATGAGCCACTGGGAGGCGGACTCGGACCTGAGCCGTTTCAATCGCGCCGCGACGGGCACGTCGTGCCCGCTGCCCGATGGCTTCGCCACGGTCGTCGATGCGGCCCTTCGCATCGCGGCCGAGAGCGGCGGTGCCTATGACCCGACCGCCGGCGCGCTCGTCGCGCTCTGGGGGTTCGGGCCTTCGGGTGAGGCGGCGCTCGGGCCACGCCACGATGCGCCCGGCTTCCGCGCGCCGTCGCTCGAGGACTGCGACCGCGTCCATTGCGGTTGGGACTCGCTGCCGTGGGACGCCTCACGGCGCGTGCTGACCCAGCCCGGCGAGGTGACGCTCGATCTGTCGGCGATCGCCAAGGGCTTCGCGGTCGACCGGGTGTCCGCGATCCTGACAGCGCTCGGTCTGCCGGATCACCTCGTCGAGATCGGCGGAGAACTTCGCGGTGCCGGGCTCAAGCCCGAAGGCCAACCGTGGTGGGTCGATCTGGAGCCGCCGTCCGCCGATTGCGGCCTCGCGCCGGTACGCATCGCGCTGCACGGCCTGTCGGTGGCGACCTCCGGCGATTACCGGAAATTCTTCGACGAAGCCGACGGGCCGCGGCGCTCCCACACCATCGATCCGCGCACGCGGCGGCCGATCGAGCACGGACTCGCGTCGGTCACCGTCGTGCACGACAGCGCGATGTGGGCCGATGGATGGTCGACGGCGCTGATGGTGCTCGGACCGGACGAAGGTCTCGCGCTGGCGGAGCGTCTCGGCCTCGCTGCGCTGCTGGTGCGCCGTCGCTCGCCGGCGGAGGGCGGCGGCGGCTTCGAGGAGCGCTTCTCCACCGCGATGCGCGCACTGATGCTCTGATGGCTGCGATCCTGTCCCGACCCGCGGCGGCGCTGCTGCTGATCGCGCTCTATCTGCTGATGTGCGCCGCGGTCTGGTGGCGGCATCGCCGTCGGCTGCGGCAAGCGGCCGACGCTGCCGCCGCGCTGCTGCCCGCCGCCGACGCGGGGCCGCCCGTGCTGGTGTTGCACGCGAGCCAGACCGGCCAGGCTGAAGAGATCGCCTGGCAGACCGCCAAGGCGCTGCATCTCGCCGGCATGCCGGTTCGCGTGGTCGCGCTCGGCGAGATCGATCGCGAGGCCCTACGCGGCGCACGGCATGCGCTGTTCATCGCCAGCACCTACGGCGAGGGTGACGCGCCGGACAGCGCGGCGCCGTTCGCGCGCGACCTGATGGCCGCGGACGGCGGCGGCGGTCTGGATCTGTCGTCGCTGGAAGTCGGCGTGCTGGCGCTGGGCGATTCGACCTACACGCATTTCTGCGGCTTCGGTCGCGCGCTCGATGCCTGGCTGCGTGAGCGAGGCGCGCGGCCGATGTTCGACCGCATCGAGGCCGACCGCGCCGACGAGCACTCGCTCGCCTCATGGCGCCAGCGGCTCAGTCACTTCGCGGGCACGGCCGATCTCGCGGAATGGGAGACGCCCGTCTTCACGCCGTGGCGTCTGCATGCGCGCCGACATCTGAATCCGGGCAGCCAGGGTGGTCCGGTGTTCCATCTGGAACTGACGCCGGCAGACGGTTCGCCGCTGCCGGCGTGGGAAGCGGGCGACCTGGTGCAGGTGAGCGTCGCGGCCGAGCGCGGTGATGGCGTCCGCGATGTCGGTGTCACCGACAACGACGTGCAGCGACCGCGCGAGTACACGATCGCCTCGCTGCCTTCCGATGGCCGCGTCGAGCTGATGGTCCGCCGCACCACGCGCGAGGACGGCACGCCGGGACGCTCGTCCGGCTGGCTGACCGGACAGCTGCCGCTCGACGGCACCGTGTCCATGCGCCTGCGCGCGCATGCGAGCTTCCGCATCGGTGCCAACGCCGATCGCAAACTCATCCTCATCGGCAACGGCACCGGACTCGCGGGACTGCGCGCGCATCTGAAGGCGCGGGCGACGGCCCGCGTGGGCACGACGATCGCGCCCGCGTGGCTTCTCTTCGGCGAGCGCCAGTCGGCGCACGACGCGCACTACCGCGATGAGATCGAGGCCTGGCAGCGCGACGGCCTGATCGCGCAGGCGGACTGGGCCTTCTCGCGCGACCAGCCCGAGCGCGTCCATGTGCAGCACCTGCTCGCGCGACACGCGCAACGACTGCGCGAATGGGTCGCCGACGGCGCGGCGCTCTATGTCTGCGGCAGCCTGCAGGGGATGGCCGGCGCGGTCGACGCGGTGTTGCGCGAGACGCTCGGCGAGACCGGTGTCGACGCCCTCATCCGCGACGGCCGCTACCGCCGCGATGTCTACTGAGCGCGTCGCCGCCGATGCGCGCGCGACGCGATGACCACGGGGAACCCCGTAGGCGGAGACGTGCGGCGCGCGTAGGACACGCGGAGATTGATGCGCGCCTGCGACAAACACGGGGCGTGACGTTGACTTCGAGGCCGTTTCCCCCCCGGTAAAGCCTTCTCAATGGCAGAGGTGCGCAGTACCATTGCCCGCGCAGGGTGCCATCGAGTACCGAAGGCGTCAGACCTTCACCAGGGCCCGGCACATCAACAACCCTTGATGGAGAGAATCGAAATGGCAACTGCGAAGAAGGCTGCGCCCGCCAAGAAGGCGGCACCGGCCAAGAAGGCGGCTCCGGCGGCGAAGAAGGCCGCTGCTCCCGCGAAGAAGGCGGCACCGGCGAAGAAGGCCGCGCCCGCGACGAAGGCGGCAGCCCCTGCGAAGAAGGCTGCCGCTCCCGCGAAGAAGCGCACCCCCAACGCCGCCTTCATGAAGGCCCTGACCCCCAGCGCCTCGCTGGCCGCGATCGTCGGCGACAAGCCGCTGCCGCGGACCGACGTGGTGAAGAAGGTCTGGGAATACATCAAGAAGCACAACCTGCAGGACCCGGCGCAGAAGCGCGTCATCAACGCCGACGCCAAGCTGAAGGAAATCTTCGGCAAGGCCAAGGCCGACATGTTCGAGATGACCCGTCTGATCAACAGCCACCTGAAGGACTGAGCGGAAGGGGCCGCGAGGCCTCGCCGCATTTCGGACAAGGCCCGCCTCGCGCGGGCTTTTTTGCGTCCGCTCGCCGGCGGCGTTCAGCGCCGGGAAGCGCCGGTCAAAGCCGCTCGAGGGCTGCGCGCAGCTGGCGCACGTCGATCGGCTTGAGCCAGTAATCCTGGAAGCCCGCCGCGCGTGCGCGCTGACGCTGGTCGTCCATCACGTCGGCGGAGAGCGCGATGCAGCGCAACTGAGCGAACTGCGGTTGCGCCCGCACCAGCGCCATCAACTCCAGCCCGTTCATGTCGGGCAGGTTCATGTCCATCAGCACCAGCGAGGGGGTGACGCGCGACAGCGCGTCCATCGCCTGCGCGCCGGTCTCGGCGACGTCCAGGGTCCAGCCGGGCATCAGGCGGAACACCTCTTCCATCAGCACGATGTTGATGCGGTCGTCTTCGACGTAGAGGACGTGACGGGCGGCGATGGGGGACGACATGGCGATGGCTGGCAGGGGACTCGGCACGATAACAGCGAATCTCCGCGACGGCAGCGTTGTCCATGCCGCCGGTGCTTTTACCCCTGGGTGTGCGAACTGTGAGGCGGGTGTGACAAAAACCACGCGCGACCACACCCCCGGCTGAGGGGGACGGCCCGGAGCGACGAGGTTTCGCTCCCTACACTGCCGACCAATTCCTGTCACATCCCGTGATTCAAGCGCACGGATGGATACAGGAAAGACTGCCGGCAAGGCCTGACCCCGACGAGGTGTTCTCACGGAGGCGGCCGCCGAATAAAGAGATCTGTCATGTCGTTGGTGGCCGCATTCGCGTTGGCCGCGTCCACGGTGACGCTGCCGAACTGCTCCTGGGACCGACCCGGGGTGAACCCATTCATGGGGGACCTCGTCGCGGCCGTGGACCGGTACAAGGACATCCCGGCGGCCACGCGCGCCAAGCTGAAGGCCCGCATGGCGGGTCGCCAGTACGACGAGATCGTCGACATCCACCGCGACAGCATCGTCGGCCGCTACGACTACGGCGCCGAGATCCGCGACATGCACTTCGGCGCCGGATCGGTGTGCAAGACCGTGACGCGCGGCAAGTGGACGGAGCAGACGCTGGAACGCGGACTCGTGTATTGCGAGGACGGTCAATGCATCCTGGTGCCGACGGTCTGCCGCAATGTCAGCCGCATCTCGCGCGGCAAGCTGAAGCCCGCCGCGGGTGGCGCGCAGACGGCGAAGAACGAAGAGGAACCGCTGATGTTCGAGCCGCCGGCGGCCGGTGCCGCGGACGGCGCGGGCGATCCGGGCAGCTTCGCGCGCACGGCGGGCCTGCCACCGACGGCGACGTCCGATACCAGCCTGGTTGCGCCCACGCCGGGCAGCAGCAGCGGCGGTTTCGGCGGCGGTGCCGCTCCGTCCGCTGGTGGCGGCCCGGGCGTCATCACGCTGCCGCAGATCCCGCAGAACAGCGGCGGCAACGGTGGCACCCTTCCGGTGGTGCCCGGGGTGCCGGAGCCGCAGACGTGGCTGCTGTTCGCGCTCGGTCTTGGGGCGCTGGCGTTTGCGGTGAAGCGCAGGACGGTCGCTTGACTGCGTCGGTCGGCGCGTGATCGAGCCAACCTCAGCCCCTTTTCTCCATCTCCCTCCTTCACTTGCCTGCCGGCAAGTGAATTCCCTCCTTGAGTTCCGAAAAGGGGCTGAGGTCGTCTCGATCCGAACGATCGAGCGGTGCGATGGGTGCGTGCGGTGCTGCGGATCAGCCGCGAGCGAGCAGCGGCTTCAGATATCGGCCCGTGTGGCTGGCTTCGCAGGCAGCGACATCTTCGGGCGTTCCCGCGACGAGTAGTCGTCCGCCGCCTGAGCCGCCCTCGGGGCCCATGTCGATCAGCCAATCGGCCGTCTTGATGACGTCGAGGTTGTGTTCAATGATCACGATGGTGTTGCCCGCGTCGCGCAGTTGATGCACGACCTTCAGCAGCAGCGCGATGTCCGCGAAGTGAAGACCCGTCGTCGGTTCGTCCAGGATGTAGAGCGTGCGGCCGGTGTCGCGCTTGGAGAGCTCCAGCGCCAGCTTGACCCGCTGCGCCTCGCCGCCCGACAGCGTCGTCGCGCTCTGTCCCAGTTTCACGTAGCCCAGGCCGACGTCCATCAGCGTCTGCAGCTTGCGCGCGAGCGTCGGCACCGCGCTGAAGAAGGTCAGCGCATCCTCCACCGTCAGGCCGAGCACCTCCGAGATGTTCCTGCCCTTGTAGAGCACCTCCAGCGTCTCGCGGTTGTAGCGTTTGCCGAAGCAGGTGTCGCAGGGGACGTAGACGTCGGGCAGGAAGTGCATCTCCACCTTCAGCACGCCGTCGCCCTGGCAGGCCTCGCAGCGGCCGCCGGCCACGTTGAAACTGAAGCGGCCGGCGCCGTAGCCGCGCTCGCGCGCGGTGGGCATCTCGGCGAACAACTCGCGGATCGGCGTGAACAGGCCGGTGTAGGTCGCGGGGTTCGACCGCGGCGTGCGGCCGATCGGCGACTGGTCGACGTTGATGACCTTGTCGAAGGCATCCATGCCCTCGATCTCGTCGTGCTCGGCCGGCTCGGCGTGGCTCTGGTAGAGCTTGCGCGAGACGGCCGCGTACAGCGTGTCGTTGACCAGCGTGCTCTTGCCTGAGCCGGAGACACCCGTCACGCAGGTCAGCAGCCCGACCGGGAACTCCGCGGTCACGCCCTTGAGGTTGTTGCCGCGCGCGTTGACGATCTTCAGCGTGCGTGGATCGGGTGTGTCGGACAGCGCATGGCGCTTCTTCGGGACCTCGATGCGTTCGAGACCGCTCAGGTAGCGGCCGGTGGACGATTCATGGTTCGCCGCGACTTCCTCGGGCGTGCCCTGCGCCATGATCCGGCCGCCGTGGACGCCCGCGCCCGGGCCGAGGTCCAGCACGTGGTCCGCCGCGCGGATCGCGTCCTCGTCGTGCTCGACCACCAGCACCGAGTTGCCCAGGTCGCGCAGCCGCCGCAGCGTGGCGATCAGGCGGTCGTTGTCGCGCTGGTGCAGGCCGATGCTGGGCTCGTCCAGCACATACATCACGCCCGTCAGGCCCGAGCCGATCTGCGACGCCAGCCGGATGCGCTGGGCCTCGCCGCCGGACAAGGTGTCGGCGCTGCGGTCCAGGCTCAGGTAGTTGAGGCCGACATCATTGAGGAAGTGCAGGCGCGACGCGATCTCGCGGATCACCTTGTCGGCGATCTCGGCTTTCGCGCCCTTGAGCTTCAGCCCCTCGAAGTAATGCAGCGCCTCGCGCAGCGTCGCATGTTCGACTTCGTAGATCGGCTTGCCGCGCTCGCCCTCGGCGGCCTCGGCCGGCTGCAGCAGCACGTTGCGCGCCTCGCGCCGCAGCCGGGATCCCTCGCACTCGGGGCAGGGTTTGGCACTCTGGTAGCGCGCGAGTTCCTCGCGCACCGCGGCCGAGTCGGTCTCACGATAACGCCGCGTGAGGTTGGGCAGGATGCCTTCGAACGGGTGGGCGCGCTTGACGCTGCGCTTCTTCCCGTTCGCGCCTTCGGCCTCGTAGGTGAAGGTGATCTCGTCGCCGCCCGAGCCCTGCAGCAAGACCTGGCGCGCCTGTTCGGGGAGTTCCTCGAAGGGCAGCTCGATGTCGAAGCCGTAGTGCTTGGCGACGGTCTCCAGCATCGAGAAGGTGTAGGCGTTGCGACGGTCCCATCCCTTCACCGCGCCGCTCGCGAGACTGAGCGTGGGGAAGGCGACGACGCGTTCCGGATCGAAGACGGTGACCTGGCCGAGGCCCTCGCAGGACGGGCAGGCACCGACCGGGGAGTTGAACGAGAACAGCCGCGGCTCGAGCTCCGGCAGCGAGTAGCTGCAGATCGGACACGCGAACTTGCTGGAGTAGATGGCCTCGGTGCCGCTGTCCATGTTCAGCACCAGCGCGCGGCCGTCGGCCAGGCGCAGGGCGGCCTCGAAGCTCTCGGCCAGGCGTTGGCGCAGCGTGTCGGCGCTGTCGTGGCGCAGCTTGATGCGGTCGACGACGACGTCGATGTCGTGCTTCTCGGCCTTCTTCAGCGCGGGCAGTTCCGTGACTTCAACGGTCTGCCCGTCGACGCGGAAGCGCACGTAGCCCTGCGCCTGCAGGTCCTGGAAGAGCTCGACGAATTCGCCCTTGCGATCGCGCACGACCGGCGCCAGCACCATCAGGCGCGATTCGTCGGGCATCGCCAGCACCGCGTCGACCATCTGGCCGACGCTCGACGCCTCCAGCGGCAGGTGGTGATCCGGGCAGAACGGCGTGCCGGCGCGCGCGTAGAGCAGGCGCAGGTAGTCGTGGATCTCCGTGACGGTGCCGACCGTGGAGCGCGGGTTGTGGCTGGTGGCCTTCTGTTCGATCGAGATCGCCGGCGACAGGCCCTCGATGACGTCGACATCGGGCTTGTCCATCAACTGCAGGAACTGCCGCGCGTAGGCCGACAGGCTCTCGACGTAGCGGCGCTGGCCCTCGGCGTACAGCGTGTCGAAGGCCAGCGAGGACTTGCCCGAGCCCGACAGGCCGGTGATGACGACCAGCTGGTTGCGCGGCAGGTCGACGTCGATGTTCTTGAGGTTGTGGGTGCGGGCGCCCCGGACGCGGATCATCGGAATCTCGCCCACCGGTCGCAGCGCCTGTCCGAGGTAGCGGCCGGCGCCCGCCTGCAGTTCTGCGTCCGCTTTCTGCCCGGTGCCGGGCGCGGCGCCGGGCTCGGACGGGGCGGGGGCGACGGGCGGGACTTTCGTGGACATTGGGGGGCCGGGACACAGCTGGAGTCGAACTCGCCATGATAGGGCCAGGGCCGGTTCCGCGCCGGGCCCTGCTGACACCGCGTGGCAGCGGGAGGAATGCCTAAATCCTTCCCGGCGACCCCGTCTTTGCGGGGGGGCTCCCCCTTTTCGGGCGTGCAGAATCGGTGATCCCCCTCCAGCCCCACCCTCCTCGATGAAGCTCAAAGCGCCGTCGCTGTCGCTACGCAGTGTGATCCTGCTCGCGGTGGTGATCGGAATCGCCGTACCGGCGCTGGCGCTGGTGGCCTTCAGCGACGCCTTCATCCGGCGCAGCCTGGAACCGGTGCTGGAAGGCCAGCGCGCGGCCGTGCTGACGCTCGCCGCGAACGGCCTGGCCGAGCCGCTGTGGACGGTCGACAGTCCCGCGGTGCAGCGGGCACTGGATCAGCTGCTGTCGGACGTCAACGTCTGCGCGGTGGAGCTGAGCGAGGAGCGCGCCGACACCCGCGACATCGTCCGCACCAAGTGCAGCCCCGGCTGGCCGACGGTCACGCTGGCCGCGACCATCCAGCGCGACGCGCAGGTGCTGGGCAGCCTGCGGGTGCAGTTCGACGACGCCGCGCAGGAGCGCATGCTGGAAGAAGGCCGGCGGCAGACCGCGCTGATCGTCGCTTTCCAGGTGGCGGCAGGCGTCGTCATCGTGCTGCTGGTGTTCTATCTGCGCCTGGTGCGGCCGATCGACCGCCTGAAGCGGCTGGCCAGCGCGATCGCGGAGCGCCAGCCGGTCCCGCGCCTGCGCTGGAACCGCAAGGACGAGCTGGGCCAGCTAGGCGTCCACCTGGACCAGATGGGCCAGCAGATCGCCGGCCTGCTGGCCGACATGGAAAGCAAGAACGCGCAGCTGCATCAGCTGGCGATGTACGACCACCTCACCGGGCTGCCCAACCGGACGCTGTTCCGCGAGGTGTTCCTGCATGAGGCCGCCGTGGCGCGCCGCGATCAGACGCACCTGGCCCTGCTGTTCGTCGATCTGGACCGCTTCAAGGCGATCAACGATTCGCTGGGCCATGCGGCCGGCGACCGCATGCTGCTGCAAGCCAGCGAGCGCCTGCGCCAGGCGGTGCGGGAGTCGGATCTGGCCTGCCGCGTCAGCGGCGACGAGTTCCTGCTGCTGATGCGCGATTCCAGCGAGCACGTCGGCGTCGCCGCGCAGCGCCTGATCGAGGCGCTCAACGCGCCCTTGCAGCTCGAAGGCGGCGTGGCGAGCGTGTCGGCGAGCGTCGGCATCGCGCTGTTCCCGCGCGACGGCGACGACTTCGACACGCTGGTCCGGCACGCCGACCTGGCGATGTACCGCGCCAAGCAGATGGGCCGGTCGCGCTACAGCTTCTTCCAGCAGGACATGGATGCGGCGGCGGTGGAGCGGATGGAGCTCGAGCGCGAACTGAAACTGGCGCTCGAACGCGACGAGCTGCTGCTCCATTACCAGGCCGTCGTGGACGCCCGCACCGGCGAGTGGTCGGGGTTGGAGGCGCTGATGCGCTGGCAGCATCCGCAGCGCGGTCTGGTGATGCCGGGTCAGTTCATCGAGCTGGCGGAAGAGACGGGACAGATCCTGGCGCTCGGCTGGAGCACCATCGAGCAGGCCTGCGCTCAACTGGCCCGCTGGAAGGCGGCGGGGCGGCACCCGGGGCCGATCTCGATCAACCTGTCGGCGCTGCAGTTCCGCGAACCCCGGCTGGCCGAGCGCATCGCCGAGTCGATGCGCCGCCACGCCGTCGCCCCGGGCGAGCTGGCGATCGAACTGACCGAGAGCTCGCTGCTGACCGACACCGACACCGTCCTGCAGACGCTGGCGCGCCTGTCGGAGCTGGGACTGAGCCTGTCGGTGGACGATTTCGGGACGGGGTATTCCTCGCTCGCCTATCTGAAGCTGCTGCGCCCGGCGCGGCTGAAGATCGATCGGGCCTTCGTCCGCGACCTGCCCAACAGCGCCGACGACCGCGCCCTGGTGCGCGCCATGATGGGCATGGCCGAGGCGCTGGGCATCGACGTCGTCGCCGAGGGCGTCGAGACCGAGGCGCAGCGCGACGCGCTGCTCGCGCTCGGCTGCTGGCAGCAGCAGGGCTATTTCTATTGCCGGCCGCAGCCCGCCGCGGCGCTCGCGGACCGGCTGGCCGTCTGGCCGCCCCAGGCTGGGGCGTCGCGGCTGGCGCAGGTCTGAGACCAACCCCCCTAACTTCCGTTCAGCCGGCTGACCGGCATTTCGGCGCGCGATTGCGGCAATTCGTCGCGTCCGGATGGCCTTGTCATGGACGGCGGCGCACAGTCCAACCTCGTTGAACCTTCCAGGACAGGAAAGACACCGCAGGGGACCACCATGAACGACGCCGCAAAGACCTTCCTCACCGCCCTGGCCGCCGTGGCCAGCGCCGCCGTCATCGCCTTGTGGCTGGCGGACACGAACGAGGCCGCGCGTCAGTCCAACCCCCTGCCCCTGCACTGGGCCGAGCAGACCATGCCGGGACCTCAGGCCGAAGAGGCCAGCAAGCCCCGCGGATGACCGCGTTGCCTGCGCTCCGATAGACGCCACGCTTCCCCCCGGCATTTCGAAGCCCGCCTGACCAGCGGGCTTCTTTTTTGTCCGCTGCGTGTGTCCGTCGCGTGTGTCCGCGGTGTCCGATGTGTCCGCGGACACAGGCGTCGAGATCGCTCAGAACACCGATGGAATCGAGCATCTGAGCGATCGGCGATATCGTCTCATCCATTCGTCGCGATTTCTCGCAGTTCAATCCGCCGCCGCGCGCATTCGTCGCTTGTGCCTCGCGGAGCGGGGCCGCAATGACGACACTGTCTTCACTGACACACGCAACCCCTTCCAGGAGATCGACATGAGCACCACCACTTTCAAGACCCGTTCCACCCGCAGCCCGCGCATCGGCATGACCCGCGCGGCGAGCTTCAAGGCCTTTGCCTTCGGCATCGGCGCCACGTTGGCGATCGCGTTCAGCCTGCTGCACGTGCAGGAACAGCGCGAGCAACGCGCCGCCGTCATCACGCTGGATCCGGTGGTCATCACCGCCAAGCGCACCCAGCTGCCGACTGTCTACATCACGGGCCGCCGCGACACCTCGGCCGACGGCCAGCGACTGGCTTCGGCCGCGCAGGTCGGTTGCACGACCCAGCTCTGCTGAACTCCCGCGGTTGCGCTGTCAAGGCGGCGACCGCGGCTGATCAGCTGTAGCGCTCGCCAACGAAAACGCCCGGCATTGCCGGGCGTTTTCCTTTTCGTCATGACGAATCGCGCATGACGGTCACATGACGCGACGAAGGGGCCGGAGGGATCGCGGGGTCAGTCCTCGCCCAGCACGCGCAGCAGCGCGTCGCCATAGGCCTCGAGTTTCTTCGCGCCGATGCCGCTGATGCCGGACATCTCTTCCAGCGATTGCGGCTGCACGCGCGCCAGTTCCGCGAGCGTGACGTTCTGGAAGATCACGTAGGCGGGCAGGCCGTGCTCGCGCGCCACGTCGGCGCGCCAGGCCTTGAGCGCGTCGAAACGCGCTTGCGCCGCCGCGTCCAGATCGGCCTCCGCCTCGGAACGCCGGGACGACGATGCCCCCGTGCGGCTGGACTTGCTCCGCTTGGTCGGCGTGGCGGGCTGGCGCAGCAGCATCTGCACTTCGCCGCGCAGCACGGCCTTGGCCTCGCCGCCGAGCGACAGCGTGTTGTATTCGCCTTCCGTCACCGCGTAGCCGAGGGCGATCAGCTGGCGGATCACCGCGCGCCACTGCTGCTCGCTGAGCGACGCGCCGACGGCCCAGGTGCTCAGTTCGTGATGCCGGTACTGCTTGACCTTGTCGGTCTCCTTGCCGCGCAGCACGTCGATCAGGTGGCCGGAGCCGAAGCTGAAGCCCGTCACCTGATGGAAGCGGTAGATGCAGGACAGCGCCATCCGCGCCGCCTCGGTCGCGTCCCAGGTCGCGGGCGGGTTCACGCAGTTGTCGCAGTTGCCGCAGGGCTGGCTGTCCTCGCCGAAGTAGGCCAGCAGCCGCACGCGCCGGCAGTCGATGGCCTCGGCCAGCGCGAGCAGCGCGTCGAGCTTGCCGCGCTGCACCTGCTTGAACTCGTCGGTGGACGGGCTCTCGTCGATCATGCGCCGCTGCTGGACGACGTCGGCCAGTCCGTACGCCATCCACGCCTCGGCCGGCGCGCCGTCGCGGCCGGCACGGCCGGTCTCCTGGTAGTAGCCCTCGATGTTCTTGGGCAGGTCCAGGTGGGCGACGAAGCGCACGTCGGGCTTGTCGATGCCCATGCCGAAGGCGATGGTCGCGACCATCACGATGCCGTCCTCGCGCAGGAAGCGGTCCTGGTGGCGGCGGCGCTGGTCCTGTTCCATGCCCGCGTGGTACGGCAGCGCGTTGATGCCTTTGGACTTCAGCCAGTCGGCGGTCTCGTCGACCTTCTTGCGGCTCTGGCAGTAGACGACGCCGGCCGCGTCCTCGTGCTCGTCCTGGATGAAGCGCAGCAGCTGTTCGCGCGGGCTGTCCTTCTCGACGATCAGGTAGCGGATGTTGGGCCGGTCGAAGGACGCGACGAAGACCTGCGCCTCCTCGAGCTGCAGCCGCTCGATGATGTCCGCGCGGGTGATGTCGTCGGCGGTGGCCGTCAGCGCGATGCGCGGGATGTCGGGGAAGCGTTCGTGGAGCAGGCTCAGCGACAGGTACTCGCTGCGGAAGTCGTGACCCCACTGGCTGACGCAATGCGCCTCGTCGATCGCGAACAGGCTCAGCAGGCCGCGCTCGTACAGCGACTGCATCTGCGCGATGAAGCGCGGCGTGTTGACGCGTTCCGGCGCCGCGTAGAGCAGGGTCAGACGGCCGGCGAGCATTTCGCGCTCGATGCGCTGGGTCTCTTCCGAGGTCTGCGTCGAGTTGAGGAAGGAGGCGTTGACGCCGGCTTCCTCCAGGGCGCCGACCTGGTCGTGCATCAGGGCGATCAGCGGACTGACGACCACGGTGACGCCGTGGCCGGCGCGCTGGCGCGCGATCGCGGGGATCTGGTAGCAGAGCGACTTGCCGCCGCCCGTGGGCATGAGGACCAGCGCGTCGCCGCCGGCGGTCACGTGGTCGACGATCGAGGCCTGCTGGCCGCGAAAGGCGCTGTAACCGAACACCTCTTGCAGGATGGCTAGCGGGACGGGATGATGGTTGGACGAACTCATGGAGCTCTCGATTGTCCCGTACATCGGCGGGACCGCCGTTGACCCGGTCCTGATCCCCTGCGACGGCGGCGCGGAGCGACACCGAACTCTCACAGCACAGGCAGACACGTCGACATGATTGCTGCGCCGTTGCCCGATGACGAGAACGCCCGCCTGTCCACGCTGCGCGTGCTGCAGGTGCTGGACACGGATCCCGAGGAACGCTTCGACCGCCTGACGCGGATGGCCAGACGGCTGTTCCAGGTGCCGATCGCGCTGGTCAGCCTGATCGATGCGGACCGGCAGTGGTTCAAGTCCGCACAGGGCCTGGACGTCTCGGAGACGCCGCGCGACGTCAGTTTCTGCGGCCACGCGATCCTCTCGGACGACATCCTCCTGATCCCCGACACGCATGCGGATCCGCGTTTCGCGGACAACCCGCTGGTGACCGGCGGGCCGATGATCCGCTTCTACGCGGGCTGCCCGGTGCGTGCGCCCAGCGGGCACCGGCTCGGCACGCTGTGCTTGATCGACCGCGCGCCGCGCGGCTTCGACACGGACGACCAGGCGACGCTGCGCGACCTGGCCTTCATGGTCGAACAGCAGTTCGCGGCGATGTATATGGCGATGGTCGACGAACTGACCGGCCTGGCGAACCGGCGTGGCTTCGAATCGCAGGCGGGCCATGTGCTGGCGCTCTGCCGGCGCAAGCAGTGGCCGGCGACGATGCTGTACTTCGACCTGGACCACTTCAAGCACGTCAACGACCGCTACGGCCACGCGGAGGGCGACTGGGCGCTGAAGTCCTTCGCCGACATCCTGCGCTTCTGCCTGCGGTCGTCGGACGTGGTGGCCCGCACCGGCGGGGACGAGTTCGTGGCGCTGCTCAGCGGCACGGCGACCGAGCAGATGGCGCCGGCGCTGGAGCGGGTGCGGACGCAGGTCGGCGCGTTGAACCTGCGGGCGCAGCGGGGCTACGAGCTGGCTTTCAGCGTGGGCGACGCGGCGATGTCGGGCGAGGCGCCGCTGGCGCTCGACGAGTTGATGCAGCAGGCGGACGCAGCGATGTACGCGAACAAGCAATCACGGCGGCGGATGAACTGAGCCGCGGACGCTTGATCCGAGTCGTTCACCGACTTGGATGCGGCACCAGATTGGCGTTTTCCAGCGATCGCTCCGGGATGGAGCGGGCGGCATAATCCGACCCCTGCGCCGCGTTTCCGGCAAGCCGATTCCGGCCCGGGGGCGGATCCGACAGGCCCATTCCGGGCAGTTCTGGGCGATTGGCGGCGCAAGAGTTTCCCTTTCCGAACACCCCAACCATACGCAAGCGAAGGCAACCACCATGGCCTCGGTCAATAAAGTCATCATCCTCGGCAACCTGGGCCGTGATCCCGAACTGCGCTACACGCCGAGTGGCAGCGCGGTGTGCAACGTGAGCATCGCGACGACGCGCAACTGGAAGAGCCGCGAAGGCGGCGAGCGCCAGGAAGAGACCGAATGGCACCGTGTGGTGTTCTACGACCGCCTGGCCGAGATCGCCGGCGAGTACCTGAAGAAGGGCCGTCCGGTCTACGTCGAAGGCCGCCTGAAGACCCGCAAGTGGCAGGACAAGGAAGGCAAGGACAACTACACCACCGAGATCATTGCCGAGCAGATGCAACTGCTGGGCGGCCGTGATGGCGGCGATGAAATGGGTGGTGGCGGCGGTGGCGGCTACAGCCGCGAACAGCGCGGCGGCGGTCAAGGCGGTGGCCAGGGCGGCGGTGGAAGCGGTCGCGACAGCGGCGACTTCGACGCGCCGCGCGCGCCGGCTCCCCGCGCGGCAGCCCCTCGCGCCCCGGCGCCCGCGCCGAAGGCCGCGACCGGCTTCGACGACATGGATGACGATATTCCGTTCTGATCGACCTGGTTCCCGACGAACCGATGTCTGAACGAACGAGGCCCGCTGGCATGACTGCCGCGGGCCTTTTTTCATCGCCGATGATTACTGAATCCCGCCCCACGCCCGAGGTGCGCCTCGCGCAGTCCTTCGAAGTCTTCGACGTGTCGCCCATCAAGTGGGGATCGCCGTCGATGGTGGTCAGCGTCCGCGTCGACGGGCTCGTCCACTACGCACTGCCACTCGTCGGCAAACCTCAGACCTTGAGAGGCGTACCAGCGGTCGTCGCATTCGACAGTCCGAAGGAAAGGCGCGTCCTGGGATGGTGTCTGCCGACCACGGGCGAAGTCCAGATCGTCCAGGGGTGGAATCCGTGGCTGGGCCTGGTGCCCGCGGGTCTCGTCACGGCCTGCTCGATCTTCCTCGCCACCAGGATCATGCCGTCATGGGCCGCCGTGATGATCGGCTTGACGATGCTCCGGCTGTCCGTATGGAGGATCCAGGACGTCGTTCGAAAACGGCAAGGCTTGAAGGACGCGCTCGCTCATCTTGCTGCCGCGAATGCCGCGCCGGAGTCCGACGATGTGCAGGGGTCAGGTATGAACGAGCGCTTCTCCGGCACCTTGAAGCCCCTGTTGAAGCACTGGGGCCGACAGTCGACCATGCGGCTGGCACCCGGCCTGTCTGATGCGGAGATCGCGGACTTCGAACGCCGCCATGCCGTCCGTCTTCCGGAGGACTTCGCGGCCTACCTGCGCCTCGCGAACGGATTCGTGGATGAAGGATCTTGGGATGACTGCGACGACCAGACGTTCCAGTTCTATCCATTGCGAGACGAGTATCTCGTGCAGCCCGGGTATCTCAAGTTCTGCGAGTGGGTCGTCGGCATGAACGACTACGGCATCTGCGTCGACCCCGACGGACCATTGGGAACGGTCGTGACCCTCTACGGAGAAGGCCGGGTCAGGGTCATTGCACCGAGCTTTGCCGCCTTTGCGACGCTGTACATCGCGGATGACGGCGTGCTCTACGGTAGCGACTCGTGAATCGTTGGAACCCCGCTTCTCCGACCCTGACTGAACCCATGCCTCCTGCCCGTCGCCAACGAAGATGACGGGTGTCAGGTCGTCGAGGCGGCTGTAACGGGCGTGCACTTTCCATCCGTTCGTGCACGGGACAAACCTACGTCGGCGCGGCGTCTCCCGCAAATGCCGATCAGCCACACGACGACGTGACGGGCGGGAGGCACCCGTCTTCCTCTACCGGTCAGGGCTGGACGGCGACCGTCAGATCCAGCTCCACGCTCGCGTTCTTCGGCAACGCATACACGCCGACCGACGTCCGCACATGCGTGCCTGCCGGACCGAGCACCTGCACCAGCAACTCCGACGCGCCGTCAGCCACTTCGCTGAGCTGGGTGAAGTTCTCCGCGCACTGCGTGAACACGTTCAGGCGCAGGATCTGCTTCACCGCGTCCAGCGAGCCGAGCGAGCGCTGCAGCAGCACCAGCGCGCGCATCGCGCAGATCTTCGCGGCGTGCTGCGCGCGGACCAGGTCCACCTCGGTGCCGACGCGGCCGGTGACCACGACGGTGTCTTTCACGCGCGGCACCTGTCCGCTCACGTAGACGGTATTGCCGTCGCGCATCAGCGGCTGGTAGTTGCCGCCGGCCTTGATTTCGCCGTCGAAGTCGTAGCCCAGTTGCTGGGCGGCCTGGGTGAGGGCCTGGTCTCTGCTCATGGTGTTCTCGTCGAAAGGGAATGCCCCATTCTCACGCGATCACGCCTTGTGATCCGACCTCACATCCATCACGACCAGGCCGACGAGCATCACCAGCGGTAATAGCAGCGACCAGAACTTCCACCCCACGTACGCGAACGCCCCCGACAGCGCGCCGACAGCAAACGCGAGGACGGGCCAGATGAAGCGCTTCAGCCGGTCCCGCACCTCCGGGCCGGCCGCGCCGCGCAGCAGGTCGACGCTGTCGATCACGACCTGCGTGACGTTCCCGGTCATCACCGTCGTCGGCGTCAGCGCCGGCCACGCCAGCCGCCCCGCCGCGTTCTGCACGGCCATCGCGGCCGTCATGAACAGGCCCGTCGCCATCGCCCACGGCGCATCCGGCGCGAGCACCGCGCCCGCCGGCACGCTGCACACCAACGCCACGAGCAGCAGCACCGTCTGCATCACCAGCAAGGGCCGGCTCGCCACCGTCTTCGTCCGCTCGCAGCGCAGCGCCACCAGACGTGCCAGCGCCACGGCCACGATGAAGGTCGGGAACACCAGCAGCTTCAGCAGCACGCTGCCGGCGCTCGCGCGGCTCAGCTCCGCGCCGATCAGCACGAAGTTCCCCGTCACGTGCGCCGTGAACAGCCCGAACAGCGCAACGAAGCCCACCGTGTCCACATACCCGCCGATGAAGCCCAGCGCGAGGCTCGCCAGCAGCAGCTTCTTCGCGCCGGTCATGCCGCCCCCTTGCGCTCGAGCACCGCGATCCTCGCCGCCATCGCCAGCGCGCAGATCAGCCCCAGGTGCTCGAAGAATGCGTTCTTCGCCATGAAGCGTGCCTGCCCGCTCAGGTCCCAGAAGTTGTTGGCGACGAGCATCGCGACCAGCGTCAGCACGCCCAGCGCGCCGGCCGCCAGCCACACCTGACGGTTGACGATCAGCAGCACCGCGCCGATCAGTTCCACCGCGATCGCCAGCACCGCCCACAGCGCCGCCGGCTGCAGGCCGAAGTGCGCCTGCTCCGCGACCGCACCGGGGAAGTCCATCGCCTTGTCGATCCCGCCGATGAGGTAGGCCGAGGCCAACCCCACCCGAAGCAGGACCCCGAAGGTGGGCCATTGCAGGAGCCCCTCCACCCACCGCGGCGCGGCGGCGGAGAAGGTCTTCATCGCTCGATATTCGCTCATCTCATCTCTCTCATCACACCGCCCAGCACGCGCAACCCAGCGCGCCCCAGAAGCCGCGCAGGTCTGACGCCGGAATCTCCGACGCCCACGCGTTCGCATGCGCATGCCCGTGGACGCCGCACGCCGTGTCGCAGCAGGCGACGCGTTGCATCGCTGCCTGCAGCGGCTTGCCTTCCGCACCCCACGCGCCGTAACCGCCGAAGCGCCGCACCGGAGACCAGTCCGGCATCGCCGGCGGCGGTGCCGAGTCGTCGAGCTCCGCGAACTCGCCCGCGCCCCACACCACCTTGCCGCCGACCATCGTCAGCAGCGCGCTCGTGTCGGCGATGTCCGATTCCGGGCAGCCGAAGAAGTCGCGGTCCGGCACGACCAGATCGGCCAGTTGACCCGCCGCGATCTGGCCCTTGTTGCCCTGCTCGTTCGAGAACCAGGTGACGTTCTCCGTCCACATCCGCAGCGCCGCCTCGCGATCGAGGCAGTTGCGCTGCGGCGTGATCTGCAGCCCGCCGACGGTGCGACCCGTCACCAGCCACGACAGCGAGACCCACGGGTTGTACGAGGCCACCCGCGTCGCATCCGTCCCCGCCGACACCTTCATGCCCCGGCGCAGCATCTCGGCCACCGGCGGCGTCGCCTCGGCGGCGCGCGCGCCGTAGCGCTCCACGAAGTACTCGCCCTGGTAGGCCATGCGGTGCTGCACCGCCACGCCGCCGCCCATCGCGGCGATCCGGTCCATCGAGCGCGTGGAGATCGTCTCCGCATGATCGAAGAACCAGTTCAGCCCGTTGATCGGCGTGTCGCGATGGACCTTCTCGAAGACGTCCAGCGCGCGCGAGATCGTCTCGTCGTAGGTCGCATGCATGCGCCACGGCCAGCGGTTCTGGACCAGGATGCGCACGACCTCCTCGAGCTCGCCTTCCATCTGGTCCGGCATGTCCGGCCGCGGCTGGCGGAAGTCCTCGAAGTCGGCGGCGGAGAACACCAGCATCTCGCCCGCGCCGTTGTGGCGGAAGTAGTCGTCCCCCTGCTTGTAGGTGACCGACTGCGCCCAGTGGAGGAAGTCCTCCTTCTCCTGTCCCGCCTTCTGGGTGAACAGGTTGTAGGCCAGGCGGATCGTCAGCTGTCCGGCGTCGGACAGCTTCTGGATGATCTGGTAATCCTCGGGATAGTTCTGGAAACCGCCGCCGGCATCGATCGCGCCGGTGACGCCGAGACGGTTGAGCTCGCGCATGAAGTGGCGCGTGCTGTTGAGCTGGTACTCGGGCGGCAGCTTCGGCCCCTTGGCCAGCGTCGCGTAGAGGATCGATGCATTCGGCTTGGCCAGCAGCAGGCCGGTCGGATAACCCGCGGCGTCGCGCAGGATCTGGCCGCCCGGAGGCTCCGGCGTCTCGCGCGTGTAGCCGACGGCCCGGAGCGCGGCGCCGTTCAGCAGCGCGCGGTCGTAGAGGTGCAGCAGGAAGACCGGCGTGTCCGGCGCGATCGCGTTCAACTCGTCGATCGTCGGCAGCCGCTTCTCGGCGAACTGGTGCTCGGTGAAGCCGCCGACCACGCGCACCCACTGCGGCGCGGGCGTGATGTCGACCTGCGCCTTCAGCATCGCCATCGCGTCGGCCAGGCTGCGCACGCCGTCCCAGCGCAGCTCCATGTTGAAGTTGAGCCCGCCGCGGATGATGTGCAGGTGGTTGTCGATCAGGCCCGGCAGCACGCCGCGGCCCTTCAGGTCGATGCGGCGCGTCGAGGCACCGGCGAGCGCCAGGATCTCCTGGTTCGCGCCGACGCTCAGGAAGCGGCCGTCCTTGATGGCCACCGCTTCGGCGCTCGGCCGCGTGCGGTCCAGCGTCGTGAAGCGGCCGTTGAACAGCACCAGGTCGGGATGGACGCTCGTCTCAGACATCGTGGGTCTCCGTGGCCTGGGTCCGGGCCTTCACTTCCGCCTGCGCCTTCTCGCAGCCGGGCATCTGTCCGAACATGTGCGGACGCACCTTCTGTTCGATCCAGCTCGCCTGGTGCGTGTCGCGCTGCAGCCATTGCCGCACCAGCGGCGGGATCTGCTCGCCGGCGAGGATGCCCAGCAGGCCCACCAGCGCGATCACCGGCGGCGCCGGCGATCGCACGTTGAGCACGCCATAGATCACCCCGACGAGCAGACCGACGGCGGCCGACAAAACGTATGCATTCATGAGGGCCGCCTTTCCGCGGGAGCCAGGGTGACGAGTGGCGGGGTGACGCGGGCGATCAGCCCTCGTGGGCGCCGAACATCGACTTGGCGTAGTTGATGCCGATGCCGTAGGAGCCGCCGACCTTCTTCGCGATGCCGGTGGTCAGGTCGTAGGTCTCGCCGCGCGCCCAGTCGCGCTGCAGCTCCAGCAGGTACTGCAGCGCCGTCATCGGCTGCGCGCCGGCTTGCACCATGCGTTCGACCGCGCGCTCATGCGCTTCGACCGAGACGTCGCCGCAGGCGTCGGTGATCACGTAGACCTCGAAGCCCTGGTCGAGCGCCGACAGCGCCGGACCCACGATGCACACGCTGGTCCACAGGCCCGCCAGCACGATGCGCGGCTTGCCGATGCGGTTGATCTCCTCGATCACCGCGGCGTCTTCCCAGGTGTTCATCGAGGTGCGGTCCAGCAGCTTCTGGCCAGGGAAGGGCGCGGTGATCTCCTCGAACATCGGGCCGGAGAAACTCTTCTCGGCGACCGTGGTCAGGATGGTCGACACGCCAAAACCGGCGGCCGCCTGCGCCACCAGCGACGCGTGGGTGCGCAGCTCGTTGGCGGAGATCGAATGCGTGGCGAAGGCCATCTGCGACTGGAAGTCGATCAGGACCAGCGTGTGGTCCTTGGGGTTCAGCAGCTTGGCGCCGGGGGTGGCCTTGGCGATCGGGGTCATGGACATCTCCTTCAGGGAATGAAAGGCCGATCGCGCCCGGCGGCGGCGGCGCCACCGGGCAGGCTGCGATCGGCCGGGAACGATCAGGACTTGGCGAATGCCAGCAGGTCGGCGTTGAGCTGGTCCTTGGCGGTGACCGCCAGGCCGTGGGCGCCGCCCTTGTAGACCTTGAGCGTGGCCTGGGGCGCCAGCTTCACCGACAGCTCGGCGGAGTGGGCGAAGGGCACGATCTGGTCGTCGTCGCCGTGGATGATCAACGTGGGCACGGTGATCTTCTTGAGGTCCTCGGTGAAGTCGGTTTCCGAGAACTGCTTGATGCAGTCGTACTGCGACTTCAGCGACCCCTGCATGCCCTGCAGCCAGAAGCTGTCGCGGGTGCCCTGCGACACGACCGCGCCCGGACGATTCGCGCCGAAGAAGGGCGTGGTCAGGTCCTTGTAGAACTGCGAGCGGTCCTTCTGCACGCCGGCGCGGATGCCGTCGAAGACGTCCTTGGGCAGGCCCTTCGGATAGGCGGCGGACTTCATCATCGTCGGCGGCACGGCGCCGACGAGCACGACCTTGGCCACGCGCTTCGTGCCGTGACGGCCGACGTAGCGGGTGACCTCGCCGCCACCGGTCGAGTGGCCGATCAGGATGACGTTCTTGACGTCCAGCTTGTCGAGCACCGCGGCCAGGTCGTCGGCGTAGGTGTCCATGTCGTTGCCGTTCCAGCTCTGGCTGGAGCGGCCGTGGCCGCGGCGGTCATGCGCGATCACGCGGAAGCCGTTCTGGCCGAGGAACAGCATCTGGTCTTCCCACGCGTCGCTGCTGAGCGGCCAGCCGTGGGAGAAGACGACCGGTTGGCCGCTGCCCCAGTCCTTGTAGAAGATCTCGGTACCGTCCTTGGTGGTGACGTAGCTCATGGGGGCTCCTGGCAGGGTGTGTGTGGATGAGGGAACGGAAGAGGCCGCGGCCGCCGCGTCGTCGGCCAGCGCGAGCGGCAGCGCCGCGGCGAGCGCGAGTTGACCGCCCAGCGCGAGCACGTCGCGACGGGTAAGGTCCATGGGAAAGGTGGGAGTCGTCATCGAGGGTCTCCGGGGAATGTCCCATCGTAGGAACGGCGCCCCGGCGGAACCAGCCGCCGATGGCGCACCCCATGCTCTCCCGTAGGAGGCAGACCGGTGTGACGCCCCGTTGCAGGCGGCGTCCGGAAGGATTACAGGCGCAACAGGCCGCGCTTGAGCGCGAGCACGACGGCATGCGTGCGGTCCCGCGCGTCGAGCTTGGCCAGGATGGTCTTGACCCGCGCCTTGATGGTGTCCTCGGACAGCGAGAGCAGACCGCCGATCTCGCGGTTGCTCCGGCCCTGCGCGATGTGCTCGAGCACGTCGAGCTCACGGCCGGAGAGCTGCTCCTGGCCGGCGTGCGCGGCGATCTCCTGCGCGACTTCGTTCGGGATCCAGCGGTGGCCGCGATGCACGGCGCGGATCGCGTCCAGCAGCTCGGTGCGCAGCTGGGTCTTCAGCAGGTAGCCGCTGGCGCCCAGCTTCAGCGCCTGCCAGGCCTGGCCGTCGGACTTGAAGGTCGTCAGCACGATCACCCGCGCGGCCGGGCTCAGCGCGCGCAGCCGCGCCAGCGCCTCCAGCCCGTCCATGCCCGGCATCTGGATGTCCATCAGCGTGACGTCGGGGCGCAGCCGCTCGAAGGCCTGCAGGCCCTGCCAGCCGTTGTCGGCCTCGCCCACCGGCGTCATGTCCGGCTGCTCGCCCAGCACCGCGGCGATGCCCTCCCGCATCAGCGGGTGGTCGTCGACCGTCAGGACGCGGATGGGATCGGACGCGGGCACCATGGCGGCGATCATAGGGGCGACCCCTTCCGGACGTCCCTGTTCCAGGGGGCCGATACCCTTTCGGGTAAACGTTGTCGACTCGACCGGGGCTATCGCGGTGCAGCATCGCTTCCGATGATCGGGCGTCTCTCAGGGGAGCGCTTTCACAGCTCCCCCAGCGCCCGTCCTCCACGGTCCTCCATCGCCCTCCAACGTCCCGGGAGCTGTCCATGTCCCTGATCGAGCGCCTCCATGCCGTTCCGGACGCCGTCCTCGACGCGATCGTCCTCCACCGCAATCCCTTGCTGCGCGCCGGCATCGCCGCCGCGCTGTCGCCGTTCTTCCGCGCCCACGATGCCGGGGACGACGCCGGCCTGATCGCCGAGTCCGGCGTGCTGCCGACACTCTCCGCCGGACCCTCGGGCCGTGTCGAGCCGATCCGGCTGGTCGTCACCGACCACGACGGCGCGCTGCAGGCGCTGGCCGGCGTGCCGCGCCGCGCGGCCGTCGGCGGCCACGGTGCTCCGTCCACCGGCGCTCTTCCCGGGCCCCATTGGCTGGTCGTCAGCCCCGTGGTCCATGGCGGCCGGGTCCGCCAGGCGATGGCCGCGGGCGTGCTCGGCTACGTGCACGCCGCCTGCGCGCTGGAGGAGCTGCGCGACGCCGCGCGCGCCGTCGCCGCCGGCCGGCGCTACCTGTGCCGCACGGCGGCCGGCGCGGTCGCCGAGGGCTGGCTCGGCGACGACCTCACCCCGCGCGAGCGCGATGTGCTGCGCATGCTGTGCCTGGGGCTGGACAACAAGTCGATCGGCCTGCGGCTGGGCGTCGCGGCCGGCACGGTCAAGACGCATGTGAAGACGCTGCTGCAGAAGCTCGGCGCACGCAGCCGCACGCAGGCCGCCACCGAAGCGCTGCGGCGCGGGCTGCTCGAGGACGAGCCGCTGATCGACGACCCGTTCCCGCATCCCGTGCGCGTCGCCGCGCGCGGACCGGCGCAGGGGCTCTATGCACTCCGCCCGCTGCCCGCCGCATGAGCGGGATCGCGCGTGCCGACGGCGCGCTTGACGGCGCGCTGGCCGGCTGGCGACAGTTGCGCGCCGGTCGTCGGCGGACCATTCTCTGAAACAAGGAGTCGGGGTGTGCGCAGGCTGTGGGCCGGATTGATCCTCTCGGCGACCTGCCTGCTCGGCGCCGATCGCGCGCCGGCGCAGGCCGTCGGGGCGGGCCTGCCGGACTTCTCCCACCGCTCGTGGACCGTCCGCGACGGCGCGCCGCCGGACGTCTGGACGCTGGGCGGCGGGCGCGAGGGCGTGCTCTGGCTCGGCACCGGCATGGGCCTGTACCGCTTCGACGGCCTGCGCTTCGAGCGCTACCGTCCCGGCGATCCCTCCCTGCCGGCGCTCAACATCAATGCCCTGCTCGTCGACGACGACAGGACCCTGTGGGTCGGCCTGTTCGACGGCGGCGTCGTGCAGCTGCGCGAGGGTCAGGTCGTGCGTCACGGCGTGGCCCAGGGGCTGCCGGGCGGACGCGTGCTGCGGCTGGTGCGGGCTTCGGGCTCGTTGTGGGCGGCGGCCGGCAAGGGCCTCGCCCGTTTCGACGGCCAGCGCTGGTCCCGTGTCGGCGAACAGCAGGGCTATCCGGAGCCCGGCGCCGAATACCTGTTCCGCGACCGGCAGGGCACCTTGTGGGTCAGCTCCGGCGAGCGTCTCTATCGCCTGGCCGCGGGTGCCGACCGTTTCGAATACACCGGCGTGCTGACGGGTCGCACCGCCGTCATGACGCAGGACGGGCAGGACCGGCTCTGGCTGGCGGACGGCCGTGGCGGCGTGCGGCCGCTGGGGCTGCCGGGCTCGTGGCGCTCCTGGGCCGCGTTGCCGGAGACGGCCCCGCCGCCCGGGCCGGTGCGCGCCGACGATCTCGCCGCGGCGCCGTTTTCTCCCAGCGTCGTGTCCTCGCGCGACGGCCAGCCGGTCACGCGGGTCAAGCAGATGCTGTTCGCCAGCGACGGCGGGCTGTGGGTGACGGTGAACGGGCGCGGCGTGTTCCGCACCGACGCCGCGGACACGGCGCGTCTGCTGGCGGGCGAGCAGCTCGACTGGGCGCGCGGCCAGTGGTTCACCGTCACGGACGGGCTGGGGTCGTCGATCACCGTCCCGCTGCTGGAAAGCGACGATGGCGAGATCTGGGTCGGCACCAACGTCGGCGTGAGCAGCCTGCGGCAGCACCGCGTCCAGCGCGTCACGCGGCTGGAGGACGCGGCCTCCACCGGCTTCAGCGTGCAGCCGGCCGGCACCGGCGTGCTGCTGTCGAGCTCTTCCGCGAGCTGGCGGGTGGACCCGCCCGGCGGCGCGGTGCGCGAGAACGGCGTCGATCCCCGGCCGCTGTCGCGGCGCCCGGCCACGCAGGCGGTGCGGGCGACCGACGGCTCGCTCTGGCTGTGGGACAACGAAGCGCTCTGGCGCTCGCCGCCCGGCGGACGCTGGGAGCGCTGGAACCTGCCGCTGCCGGCCGGCGCGCAGGCCGCGGCGGAAGGCATGGCCGCCGATCCGACGGGCGGCTTGTGGCTGTCGCTGCGAGAGACCGGCGTGTTCCACGCCACGCGCGCGGGTCTCGAGCGCGTCAAGGACGCGGAACTGAACGGCGCCCCGCCGGGCGCACTGGCCGTCGATGCGGACGGCGCGGTCTGGTTCGGCCACGACGGCGTGCTCACCGGCATCGACGACCGCGGCCAGCGCCTGCGCTTCGGCCCGGAGCAGGGGCTGCGCACCGGTCGCATCCTCACGGTGATCAACACCCGCCACGGGTTGATCGTCGCCGGCGAGAACGGCGTCGCCCTGGGCCGGGAGGGGCGCTTCGCCACGATCACCCTCGACCGCGATCCCGCCTTCGGACGCGTGTCCGGCGTCGTCGAGTCCTTCGACGGGGACCTCTGGCTCAACGGCGCACGGGGCCTCGTGCGGCTGGCGGCGGCGGAGGTGCCCTCCCTGTTCGACGAGTCGGCCCATCCGCTGAGCTACCAGTTGCTCGATGCCGCCGACGGCTTGCCGGGCATTGCGCGGCAGGCGTCGGCGACGCCCACCGCCGTGCGCGACGCCCGTGGGCGGCTGTGGTTCGTGACCAACCTGGGGGTGGTCTGGCTCGACCCGGCGCGGACCCCGCGCAGCGCGCGCGAAGTCGGCGTGGACGTGCAGGCGCTGATGGCCGGCGGGCAGAACTATCCCGCCGCGCAGGGTCAGGAGTTGCCCAAGGGGACGAACGCGCTGACGCTGCGCTACGCCGCCCGCGTGCTGAGCAAGGCGGAGCAGGTCCGCTACCGCTTCCGGCTGCGCGGGGTCGATGCCGACTGGCGCGATGCCGGCACGCAACGTGAGGCGACCTACGCCAACCTCGGCCCCGGCGACTACCGCTTCGAAGTGCTCGCGTCGAATCCCGACGGCCTCTGGAGCCGCCAGCCGACGGTACTGGCCTTCCGCATCGCGCCGATGCTCCATCAGCAGCCGGTGTTCCGCTGGGCCGTGGTGTTGACGCTGATCGTCGTCGTCTGGGGGGGATACCGGTTGCGCGTCCGGTCGTTGCAGGCCCGTCTGCGCCTGCGGCTGGCCGATCGCCACCGCGAGCGGGAGCGCATCGCGCGTGATCTGCACGACACGCTGCTGCAGGGCTTCCAGGGCCTGCTGCTGGGCCTGGATGCGAGCGTGCGGCGCGTCGCCGACGCGGCGCTGCGCCACAAGATGGAACGCGACCTGACGCGCGCGGAGGCGCTGCTCGCCGAAGGGCGCGATCGCGTCGGACAGCTCCGCCAGCGCATCGACGACGAGGATGCCGCCGATCGGCGGAGTCGGCGAGGACATGACCGCGACGATGGAGACGGCGATGGGCATGACGAGGCCGATCGTGGCGGGGGCGACGGTGATGGCGGACGAGATGGCGGAAGGGATGGCCGGGACGGCAGTGCCTGGGCCGACCGCCTGTCGCGCGCCGGGCAGGACCTGATCCGTCCGCCGACCCAGTTCCGGATGCAGGTGAGCGGGACGCCGCGCGCGCTGCCGGCGCCGGTGGAGGACGAACTGCTGCTGATCGCGCGCGAGGGCCTGACGAATGCCGACCGCCACGCGCGGGCGACCGAGGTGACGCTGGCGCTCGACTACCGGGCCGACGCGGTCACGCTGACGGTGCGCGACAACGGCATCGGGCTGGCGCCGGACTGGGCGTCACGCCAGGCGCGCGGCCTGCGTTACGGCATGTGCGGGATGCGCGAGCGGGCGCGGCTCATGGACGCGGGCTTCGCGGTGCGCAGCGCGCCGGGCGCGGGCACCGAGCTCGTGCTGCGCGTGGCTGACACGCGACACGGCGGTTGGCTGGAACGCTGGCGGCAGGCGCGGACGCCCGTCTCCCCGTGAAGTCCCGGAGGGTCAGGGCAAACCCCGCTCCCTAGAATCCGCGCCGTCGAAGTCCGACGCTCCACGAGGGAAGAGTGATGAAGAAGTTCGCCGCGCTGTCCGCGCTTTGCCTGTCCTTGACCGCCGCGCTGCCGGCCTTCGCCGATCCGGCACCGGTGCCCGACACCGCACAGGCGCAAGCGCTGCGCGACGCCGTCCGCGCCGACCGCAAGGGCGTCGTCCTGAAGGCGCTGGCCCTGGACGAGGCACAGACCAAGAAGTTCGTGCCGGTGTACGAGGCCTACGAGCGCGAGCTCGCCGCGCTGAACCGCCAGTTCACCCGCATGTCGGTGGAGTACGTGCAGATCGGCGAGAAGCCGACCAACGCGCAGTCGAAGTACTTCTCGCGCGGTTACCTCGGCTACGTCGATGCCGAGCAGAAGCTCTACAAGAAGTACCACCCGCGCGTGGTCAAGGCGATCGGCGAGGTCGGTGCCGCACGTTTCCTGTCCGTGGAGCGCCGTATCCGCGCCCTGCAGGACTACGACCTCTGGATCTAAGCCTTTCGGCTTTCAGATCCAACCGAGGTCGATCGCTCTGAGGACCGCCTGGGTGCGGTCCCGGACGCCCATCTTCGCGAACACCGCGGAGCAGTGGTTCTTGATGACGCCCTCGCTGTTGCCCAGCAGCGCGGCGATCTCGGTGTTGCTGCGGCCGCTGGCCACCAGACGCAGCACCTGAAGTTCCTTGGGGCTGAGCGTCTCGGGCTCGGGCGTCGCCGCGAAGGCGCGCTCGACCGGCGCGCGTTCCATGCGCTCGGTCAGCAATGGCCGTAGCGCGGTCGATCCGCCGACCACGTCGCGCAATGCCTGCACCAGCGTGTCCGGGCTGATCGCCTTCAGCAGGAAACCGCGCGCCCCGGCCCGCACCGCCTCGTCGAAGGCAGCCGTGTCGTCGAAGGTCGTCAGCAGCACCACCGGGATCTTCAGCGCCCGCGCCGCCAGCGCACGGATCAGCCCGATCCCGTCCAGCCGCGGCATGCGCATGTCCGACAGGATCACATCCGGCTGCTCGCGCGCCAGCAGCTCCAGCGCCTCCGCGCCGTCCGACGCCTCGCCGATCAGGCGGATGTCGTCGTGCAACGCCAGCAGGCCCTTCAGCCCCTCGCGCACCAGTTGCTGGTCTTCCACCAGCAGCAGCTTGATCGTGTTCTCGCTCATGTCGTCTCCTTCCCTGGATGCGCCGGCCCGCTTCAGGCGCGCCGCGGGCAGTTCAATTCGATCAGGAATCCGGGGTGATGCCGCAGCACCTGCATCGTCCCGCCCAGTTCGGCCATGCGCTCCTGCATGCCCTTGAGGCCGTTGCCCTCGCGCAGCTTGCGCGTGCCCCGGCCATTGTCGTCAACCCGCACGCGCACCTGCGATCCCGCGGACAGCAGCGCCGCCGGGGCGGCGTGACCGGCCGCGGATGCCGTCTCCCCGGCCTGGTGCGGTGGCGCCGGCATTACGGCCTCCACCGCCTCCAGCGTCACCCGCACGTGCGTCGCGCCGGCATGGCGCACGGCGTTGGTCACCGCCTCCTGCACGCAGCGCAGCAGCGCATGCGCGCAGCGCGGCGTCAGGTCCTGCGCGACCGGGTCCAGCGCCAGCTCGATCTGCGTGCTGGCGATGCCGTCCGCCAGCGTGCGCAGCGCCGCCTCGAGGTTGATGCGCTGGCTTTCGCGCTCGCGTGACACGGCAGCGCGGACCTCCGCCAGCAGTCCCGCCGCGCCGAGCTTGGCCTTTTCGACCGCCTGCGCCGCGCCCGGTTCGTCGTGGCGCTTCAGCAGCGCCTCGCTGAGCTGCAGGTGCAGGTTGAGCGCGGTCAGGTGGTGGCCCATCACGTCGTGCAGCTCGCGCGCCATGTGCAGGCGCTCGGCGTAGCGCAGCTGCTCGATCTGCAGGCGCTCGCCGGATTCCTTCTCGGCCAGCATGGCCTGGAACCAGCGCCGGCGTTCGCCCTCGGCGGCGGCCAGCCGGCCCAGCCCGAAGGCCATGCCGTGCAGCGCCACCATCGACATCGACAGCCCCACGCTGTTCAGCCACCAGGGCATGTCGGGCTGGATCTGCTCCAGCCGCTGGGCCTCGCTGGGCAGCAGCCAGTACAGCGCCACGTTGATGACGACCTGCGCCAGCGCGAAGTTGAAGGCGCGCCGCACGTTGAGCAGCAGCGCCGCCAGCACGGTGACCAGGAAGGGGAGTCCGGGTGTCACCAGCAGCGCCAGGAAGTTGAGCAGCACCACCCGCGACAAGGCGTTGCGCGGTGGCAGGTCCAGATGCTGCTGGCGTGCCAGGCGCCAGAAGTGCCAGGCGAACACCATGACCAGCGCGAGGCAGGTCAGGACGAAGGGCGCGTCGTGCGTGGTGCCGCCGGTGCGGCGGTAGAGGCTGGCCAGGACGCCGTCGTAGGGTTCCGTCTGATTGCCCATCAGGCCCCAGATGGCCGAGCCCAGCTCCAGCAGGCAGATCGCCAGGGCGGCAATGCGCAGCACGAAGGCGGGCTGGGCGATGCGGGCGAGCAGACGATCCAGGGGGCGATCCAAGGGGCGATCCAGACAGGGGCGACAGGATGCCAGCGTGCCACAGGCGACGACCGGCAGGGAAGGTGCGCATTGTCATGGGACACCCGCGGGGCGGTTCCGCCCATGCGACGAGTGCCCCGAATCGCTGGATGAGTTGCGGGCGGCGCGCCCGCTCGAACGCTCAGGCGATCGCTTCCGCGATCACCCCGCCGCCCAGGCAGACGTCGCCGTCGTAGAGCACGGCGCTCTGGCCCGGCGTGACCGCCCATTGCGCCTGCGGGAAGTCCAGCCGGATGCTGCCCTCGCCCGGTGTCAGCGCGCAGGCGGCATCAGCCTGGCGGTAGCGCGTCTTGGCGCCGAAGCCGCCGAAGGCCGGCGCCTCGTCGGTCCAGCTCAGGTCCTGCGCGACCAGGCCGCGGCTCTGCAGCAGCGGGTGGTCATGGCCCTGGACGACGACCAGCGTGTTGGTCTCCAGATCCTTGCGGGCGACGAACCACGGCGCGTGCTCGCCGCCGCCGCGCGGCGCGCCCTTCTCCTTGATGCCGCCGATGCCCAGGCCCTGGCGCTGGCCCAGCGTGTAGAACGACAGGCCGACGTGCTCGCCCACCTTGCGGCCGCGGTCGTCCTTGATCGGACCGGGTTTCTGGGACAGGTAGCGGTTGAGGAACTCGCGGAACGGACGCTCGCCGATGAAGCAGATGCCGGTCGAGTCCTTCTTCTTCGCGTTGGGCAGGCCGATCTCCTCGGCGATGCGGCGGACCTCGGTCTTGGGCAGGTCGCCGACCGGGAACATCGTCTTGCGCAGCTGGGCCTGGTTGAGCCGGTGCAGGAAGTAGCTCTGGTCCTTCAGCGGATCCAGCCCCTTGAGCAGCTGCACGCGGCCGTCGACCTCGCGGACCCGGGCGTAATGGCCGGTGGCAATCTTCTCCGCGCCCAGGCGCATCGCGTGGTCGAGGAAGGCCTTGAACTTGATCTCGGCGTTGCACAGCACGTCCGGGTTGGGCGTGCGGCCGGCCTGGTACTCGCGCAGGAACTCGGCGAAGACGCGGTCCTTGTACTCGGCGGCGAAGTTGACGTGCTCGATCTCGATGCCGATGACGTCCGCCACGGCGGCCGCGTCGACGAAGTCGATGTTGGAGGAGCAGTACTCGCTGTCGTCGTCGTCTTCCCAGTTCTTCATGAAGATGCCGACGACCTCGTGCCCGGCCTGCTTCAGCAGCCAGGCCGTCACGGCGGAATCAACGCCGCCGGACAGGCCGACGACGACGCGTTGCTTCTTGGGAGTCATGGGGCGGCATTGTCCCAAAGGTCGGCATCACCCAGTCCGGGCGGGGTCGGAGCGAGGGCGGCGCGCCCATCCGTGACGCAGTGCGCGCGCGAGAGGCGACCCCCGATTCAGGTGTCAGGGATGGCTGACAGGGGTTTGCGCCAAGCCTGACAGGGGCTCGCGGCAACGTCGACTCCACCGCCCCGGTCCCTGGGAAGAAACTGGATGAAACAGGGAGCACGAGATCATGAACATCGTCATCGTCGACGGATCCATCACGGCACGGGCGCAGTGGCAGGCGCTGCTGGCACGGGAGCGCCAGATCCACGTGGTGGGCGAGGCCGCGTGCGAGCAGTCCGCCATCGAGGTCATCACGCAGACGCAGCCGGACGTGGTCCTGATGGACCTGGCGCTGCAGCCGGGCAGCGGGCTGCGGGTGCTGCGGGCGATCCGGCAACTGGGTGTCGGCGCCCGGGTGATCGTGCTGACCCACAGCTACTACGAGGACATGCGGCGTGCCTGCGCGGAGCACGGCATCTCCGGTTTCTTTGAGAAGGGCATCCAGTGCGACGAGGCGCTCGCGACCTTGCGCGGCTGGCTCGCGCCGCTGCAGGCGGACGAGCACGAACGCCAGGCCGCGGTGGACGGACTGGACGTCCAGTCGCGCATCCACGTCGCCTTCGACGAACTGGCGGACCTGGCCTGCGACATCAGCGGCGGCGCGATGGCGGCCGTCGGCCTGGTCGACGGCGAGCAACTGCGGCTGATCGGCACGTCCGGCCTGCAACTGCGGCAGATCCCGCGGGCCCGCGGCCTGTGCACGCACGTGATGCATCACGGGCACCTGCAGGAAGTGCCCGACACCTGGCACGACCAGCGCTTCCTGGATCATCCGCTGGTGCAGGGCGCGCCCTACGTGCGCTTCTACGCGTCGGTGCCGTTGTCGCTGTCGACCGGCGAGGTCGTCGGCAGCCTGTGCGTGATGGACCGGTTGCCGCGCCGGCTGCGCGAACGGCAGCGCGAGTCGCTGATGACGCTGGCGCGCTGCGCGGTCAACGAGCTGGAGTCCTGCCGTCGCGAGCCCCGCCATGCCGCGCAGGCGATCAGCGCCGCCATGACCCTCTGAGGACCGGCACCTCGCAGCACGACGGGCCCTGCGGGGCCCGCCGTCGTTGCGGGCCGCCCGTGCGCCGGTTCAGTGCGGCCAGGCCCGGGGCGCGTAGAGCGACGGATGGCCGCTCACCGCCTCGATCGGCAGGCGCCGGCCGGCGGCGTGATCCTCGATGCACTGCAGGATCAGCGGACTGCGATGGCGGTCCTGGCTGGCGCGGATCTCGTCCAGCGTCAGCCACAGCGTGCGCTGGATGGGCTCGTCGAACGGCCGGCCCGGGATCTGGTCGCCGACCCGGCCGGTGAAGGCCAGGCGGACGTAGGTGACGTCGTCGTTGCGGTCGGGACGCAGGAAGCGCGACATGTAGACGCCGAGGAAGGCGTCCGGCGTGAACGGCCGGGCGGTTTCCTCGAGGACTTCGCGGATGACGGCGTCGATCGCGGACTCCGCCTGCTCCAGGTGGCCGGCGGGGTTGTTCAGCAGCAGTCCGTCGCGGGTGAGTTCCTCGACCAGCAGGTAGCGGCCGTCCTGTTCGATCACGGCGGCGACGGTGACGCTGGGCTTGAATCGTTCGGTCATTGGTCCTTCCTGAGCGGGCGGCTCGAGCCGCGGCGCCAATGCCGGGAGCGGCCACCTCGATGGGTGCGGGCCGCATTGTGAACGCCGAAAATGAAAAACCCCGGCGGGCCGGGGTCTTGTCATCGGGACAGGGGATCAGCGGCGACCGCGGTCGTGGTCGTCCCGGTCGCGATCGGGGCCGCGCCCGTGGTCATGGTCCGGACCGCGGCCATGGTCCCGGTCCGGGCCCCGGCCGTGATCGTGGCCGTGGCCGTGGTCGTCGCGCCAGTCGCGGCGGCCGTCCGGACGCCAGCGGTACTCGGTGTGCTCGCGGCGGTATTGCGGCGCGTAGACGTCGCGGTACCAGGTCTCGCGGACGAAGTACACCGGGCGGCCGCAGGCGTTGTAGCGTCCGCAGTAACGGGCCCAGTTCTTCTGGTGGCCCGGGGGCACCATCAGGTAGACCGCGGGTTCCGGCGCGGGGACGCGCTGGACCAGCACCGGCCGTTCGTAAACGACCTGCGGCCGGACGTTGCCGATGTCGATCTGGCCGTAGAAGCCCGGCTCGCCGATGCTCACGGACACGCCCACGTCGGCCGCCCGGGAAGCCATCGGCACCAGGGCCGCGATCGCCAACGCACTGCTGAAAACCATCTTCTTGATCATGGGGTGACTCCTTTCGGGGGTCATTGAACGCCTCCATTTAACGCCGCTTTCACCCCTTCGGACGACAGCTGTTCACCACTCGAAACAGCTTTGCCCCGAGGTTGCGCCCAGGTTGCGGAGGGGCTTCTCCCTGGTGAAAACCCCTGTCGCGGGCGAGGCTCGCCCAGGGCGGTGACCCGGTTAAGCTCGCCCGGACCCCTGAATGACGGAGGACCTCCAGATGCTGATCGGTGTGCCGCTGGAAACCGCGGCGGGAGAGACGCGCGTCGCCGCGACGCCGGAAACCGTCAAGAAGCTCGTCGCGCAGGGCCATGTGCTGCGCGTGGAGCAAGGCGCGGGCCTGAACGCCAGCGCCACCGACGAGGCCTACGCCGCCGCCGGGGCGGAGATCGTCGACCGGGCTGCCGCCTTCGGTGCCGACCTGATGCTCAAGGTCCGCTCGCCGGATCCCGGCGAACTGGCGATGTTCAAGCCGGGCGCGGTCCTCGTCGGGATGCTCAATCCGTTCGACCGCGACGGGCTGGAGCGTCTGGCCGGGGCCCGCCTCACCGCCTTCGCGCTGGAAGCCGCGCCGCGCACCTCCCGTGCGCAGAGCATGGACGTGCTGTCCAGCCAGGCCAACATCGCCGGCTACAAGGCGGTGATGCTGGGCGCCTTCCACTACCAGCGCCTGTTCCCGATGCTGATGACCGCCGCGGGCACGATCAAGGCCGCGCGGGTTGTCGTGCTCGGCGTGGGCGTTGCGGGCCTGCAGGCGATCGCGACGGCCAAGCGGCTGGGCGCGGTGATCGAGGCCTCGGACGTGCGGCCCGCCGTCAAGGAGCAGGTCGAGTCGCTGGGTGCGAAGTTCATCGACGTGCCCTACGAGACCGACGAGGAGCGCGAGGCCGCCGTCGGCGTCGGCGGCTATGCCCGCCCGATGCCGCCGAGCTGGCTGCAGCGCCAGCAGGTCGAGGTCGCCAAGCGCGTCGCGCAGGCGGACGTCGTCATCACCACCGCGCTGATCCCCGGCCGCCCGGCGCCGGTGCTGGTCACCGAGGAGATGGTCCGCGCGATGAAGCCCGGCTCCGTGATCGTCGACATCGCGGCGCCCGCCGGCGGCAACTGCCCGCTGACCGAGCCCGGCCAGACGGTCCGCAAGCACGGCGTCACGCTCGTCGGCGAGACCAACCTGCCGGCGCTGGTCGCGGCGGATTCGTCCTCGCTCTACGCGCGCAACCTGCTGGACTTCCTGAAGCTGGTGCTGACGAAGGAAGGCGGCTTCGCGCTGCCCGCCGACGACGACATCGTGACCGCCTGCCTCGTCGCGCACGAGGGCCAGGTGTTGCGCAAGGCCTGACCCCCGGATCCTCGAATCCCCGTTTCCCTGTTCCCCTGGAAGGAGCTCTCCGCATGGACGCCGTCTCCCCCACCCTGATCAACCTGACGATCTTCGTGCTGGCCATCTACGTCGGCTACCACGTCGTCTGGACCGTCACGCCCGCGCTGCACACGCCGCTGATGGCCGTGACCAACGCGATCTCCGCCATCGTCATCGTCGGCGCGATGCTCGCGGCCGCGCTCACCGAGACCACGCTCGGCAAGGGCCTGGGCACCTTCGCCGTCGCGCTCGCGGCGGTGAACGTCTTCGGCGGCTTCCTCGTCACGCGGCGGATGCTGGAGATGTTCAAGAAGAAAGAACGCAAGGCGCCCGCCGAGGGCAAGGGCGGCGAGACCCACAACGCGGCGAAGGGCTGATCCCATGTCGATGAACCTCGTCACGCTGCTGTACCTCATTGCGAGTGTCTGCTTCATCCAGGCGTTGAAAGGCCTGTCGCATCCGACGACCTCCATCCGCGGCAACCTCTTCGGCATGGTCGGCATGACCATCGCCGTGCTCACGACCGGCGCGCTGATCCTCAAGCTCGCCGGCGGAGAAACGCTGGGCCTGGGCTACGTGCTCGGCGGCTTGGTGATCGGCGGCGGCATCGGCACGGTCATGGCGCAGCGCGTCGAGATGACCAAGATGCCGGAGCTGGTCGCCTTCATGCACAGCATGATCGGCCTGGCCGCGGTATGCATCGCGGGCGCCGCGGTCGTGGAGCCGCATGCCTTCGCCATCTCGCCGCGCGGCGAGCCCATCCCCGGCGGCAACCGCATCGAGCTGGCGCTCGGCTGCTTCATCGGCGCGGTGACCTTCTCCGGCTCCGTGATCGCCTTCGGCAAGCTCAGCGGCAAGTACAAGTTCCGGCTGTTCCAGGGCGCGCCGGTCACCTTCCCTGGCCAGCACTGGCTGAACGCGCTCCTCGGCCTGGCAGCGGCGTTCTTCATCTTCGGCTTCTGGCATTCGCAGAGCGCGATGGATTTCATCCTCGTCGCGTTGCTGGGTTTCGCGCTCGGCGTGCTGCTGATCATCCCGATCGGCGGCGCCGACATGCCGGTGGTCGTGTCCATGCTCAACAGCTATTCCGGCTGGGCAGCGGCGGGCATCGGCTTCTCGCTCAACAACAGCATGCTGATCATCGCGGGATCGCTGGTGGGCAGCTCGGGCGCGATCCTGAGCTACATCATGTGCAAGGCGATGAACCGCTCGTTCTTCAACGTGATCCTGGGCGGCTTCGGCGCGGAGGCCGGCGCGGCCGCCGCCACCACGCAGCAGCGCAACGTCAAGAGCGGCAGCGCGGACGACGCCGCCTTCATCCTCGGCAACGCGGAGAGCGTGATCATCGTCCCCGGCTACGGCCTGGCGGTGGCGCGCGCGCAGCACGCGGTGAAGGAGCTGGCGCAGAAGCTGATCGACAAGGGCGTGACGGTCCGCTACGCGATCCATCCGGTGGCCGGCCGCATGCCCGGCCACATGAACGTGCTGCTCGCCGAGGCCGAGGTGCCCTACGACCAGGTGCACGAGATGGAGGACATCAATGCCGAGTTCGGCCAGACCGATGTCGCCATCATCCTCGGCGCGAACGACGTGGTGAACCCGGCGGCGCTGCAAAAGGGCAGCCCCATCTTCGGCATGCCCATCCTCGAGGCGTACAAGGCGCGAACCATCATCGTCAACAAGCGGTCGATGGCGGCGGGCTACGCGGGCCTGGACAACGAGCTTTTCTACATGGACAAGACCATGATGGTCTTCGGTGACGCGAAGAAGGTGGTCGAGGACATGCTCAAGGCTGTCGAGTAGCCCATCTGCGGGGGCGGTCCGCGCGCGCCTCCGGTCATCTTCCAGCTTTATCGGTAGATGGCCTACCGACTTGGGTGGAAGCTGTCGCCCTCTACTGCAAATGAAGGCTGATGCGGACCGTGGCTGACACGAAGAGACTGGGCGATCCTTCTCTTTGCTGTGTCCAAGATGTCCGCCCACCCAGTTCTGTTGCCTGGCGCGCCTACGCCGCTCCCTTCAAATGGCATGCCTCTGGCAGGCGTGCGCGAACGACCTGCCCGTCCTGACGAGGATGAGCGTGAGGACGAGGCGGCCGCCGCCGAGTCCGGCAGCGCCTCACCGGAGACGCCCGCCGCCAGCCCGGATGTCGCGGCGAGCCCGGAGGTGACCGTGGCACCGGAGGCCAGTACCGGTTCGGCCGGGGAATTCCCCGCCGTCGCCAGTGACGAGCCTCACCGCGACCACGCGTCCGCGATGCTGGCCGCCGGTCTCGGGCTGCTCGGCATCGGCGGCGCGGCGGGTCTGGCGGGCGCGTCTTCCGCGCCTTCCATGGCCGCCTCGAAGCCCATCGGCGTGATCGATCCGCCGAACACCGATCATCCGAAGTCGGATCCCCTCGTGCCGGAACAGAAGCCGGACCCGGGCGCATCGAAGCCGGGCGTGGATCAGCCCTCGGCGGACCACCCGCCGCCGGACCAGTCCCACACGGGGCAGCCTCAACAGCCGGACCCGGGCCCGACGAACGCGGGCCCATCGAACCCCGACCCCGCGCAGCCCGGCGGCACCGATCAGCAGCCTCCCGCGCAGCCCGGCGGCACGGACCAACACCCGCCTTCCCATGTGCCGGTCGCGCCGACGTTGACGCTCGCCTCCGACACCGGTGCCAGCGCCCAGGACCTCATCACGTCCTCGGGCTCGGTGAATGTCTCGGATCTGGAGGCGGGAGCGACGCTCACGATCAGCCTGGATGGGGGCAAGACCTGGACCCCGCATGGCGGCGATGCGCAATTGCCGGAGGCGCTGTTCGGTGCCGACGGGGTGAAGCACCTGGAGGGCCGGCAGGTCGATGCGAGCGGCCACGAGGGCGACGTGGCCGACCTGTCCTTCACGCTGGACCGGACGGCGCCGGATGCGCCGCAGTGGGCGATGCCCGCCGGAAAGCCCGCGCTCGGCTTGGCGGACGTCGTCGCGGTCCAGGGCGTCGAGGACGGCGCGCTGCTGGCATACCGGATCGATGGCAAGGCATGGGCACCCCTGGACAGCCATCAACTCCCGGCCACGGTGTTCAACAGCGACGGTGCGCACGCTTTGGCGCTGCGGCAGACCGACCTGGCCGGCAACGTCGGCCAGGTCGCCGAGATCCCGGTGGCCGTCGATCTGACGCCGCCGCAGATCTCGCCCAACGCGATCGCGATCGGCACCGAATACCCGGGGAACTGGCGCAACGCCTCTCGCTCGACCAACGCCGACTTCGCCCTCGGCTACCGGGTCAATGGGGGCGAATGGAAATCCCCGGGAAGCCTGGACCTGTCGCAGGAGGGCCACTACCGACTGGAGGTGCGCGACACCGACGCGGCAGGCAATCAGAGCACCCTGACCCGCGAGCTGACCATCGACAACACGCCGCCGGCCAAGCTCAGCCTCGAATTGACCAACGACAACGGCAGCAGCCACACCGACAAGATCTCCGGCGACCTGAACCTGAAGGTCGTCGGCCTCGAGCCGGGCGCCACCTGGACCTTCAGCAACGGCATCAGCCACATCGCCTACGTTGGCAGCGGTGACAGCATTCCGATGTCCGCGCTCGGCCTCGATCCGTCAGGCGGGCAGCAGTTGTCGCGGGTGGGCGTGCAGCAAACGGACCTCGCGGGCAACCTTGGCCCGAACACCGTCGTGGACTTCACCTACGACCCGTCGCTGGGGACCGGCGTCTTCCCTGTGTGATCGTCCGACCCGGGCCAGCGCCCCCTAGGTCCGAGGTGTCGCTCAGACCTTCGATGGCCTAGCATCTGCCGCGGCCGGCCCCTTGGGGAGCCGGCCGTTCCCGTTCATGTGCTGCGTGGGGGCGACTTGGCCGTTTTCACCCGATCGATGGAGGTCCGTCCGGCGACGGCGACGGTGTCGATCCGGCGGCTCGCGCTGCTGGTGGCGCTGCCGCTGCTGATGCTCGGTGCCGTCCATCTGTTCTCCCAGCACTACGGCACGGCGACACCGCCGCAGGTGCTGCGCCTGACCGAGGCCCGCCTGCTCCCGGGCGACGCGCTCGATCCCGCGCAGATCGCCGGCGCATTGCCCGATGCGCGGTCGGGGGCGCTGTCGAGTGCGCACACGCGGGCCGGGCTGGCCGTCGCGGAACCGGCCGCGTCGGCCATCGTCTCGCGGCCGTTGAACCCGACAGCGACCCCGACGCCCTTGCCGTCGACGATGCCCAGCACGCCCACCGTGTCGCTCGCGCCGGGACACGTGGTCGCCCTGCCCGTCCAGATCCACGACACCGACGCGCCGGGGCCGCTCTGGTTCGCGCTCGATTTCCGGCTGGACCGCGCCGCCGAGGCGCCGTACTGGCTGGTGATCCAGCATCGACCTGCGGCGACGGTCTACCTGGATGGCCAGCTGATCGCGACCTCCAGTCCCGGCAGCGGCTATGCGTCCGAGGATGAGGACGATCTCGCGCAACGTGGCCTGCTGCTCGCCGGCCGCCGCCTGCAGGTCAGCATCCCGCCCGCGCTGCTGCCGGCCGGCGAGCATCGGCTCAGCCTGCGGCTGGCGCGTCCGGGCTTCGAAGGCGCGGGCTTGTCCGCGCCGCTGCTGGGTCCGTCGACTCAGATCCGCGCGCTGCAGGAGGGCCGCCGCTTCTGGCAGGTGATCCGCGTCACGACGGCACTGGCCGGCATCGTGATCGGCGCCTTCATGCTGATGGTCTGGCTCGCGCTGCGTCAGGAATGGCTGTACGGCGTCACCGGCCTGTTCTGCCTGTGCACCGCGCTGCTGCTGTCGCCCTACCTGCTCAACGGCGCACTGTTCCCCGCGCCGTGGTGGCGCGTGACGCTCGACCTGGCCGACGTGCTCTCGAAAGCGGGTTTGCTGTTCCTGGTCGTGCGGCTGTCGGGGAGTGGTGAGCGCTGGCCGGAGAAGATGGCCGTCGCCTACCTGGTGCTCGGCACCGTGATCGACGGCGCGGCCGCCTTCCTCGGTTGGAGCTGGACCGATTTCCACCACCCCTGGCCGTGGTGGGCGCTCGGCAGCCGCGCGGTCGTGCTCGGCGCCGCCGCCGTGCTGGCCGCCCGGGCCGCGCTCGCGACGGAGCGCGGCGCCCATCTGGCCGGCGCCTGTGCTGTCGCGTTGTCGGCCTGGGTCTGGCTCTACGTGAGCTGGTTCGCGCTGGTGCTCTCGAAGCAGATGAGCGTCGTCGACATCAACGTCGTCGGACACGCCGTGCTGATCGCGATCGCCGGTGTGGCGCTGCAGCGGCGCTTCGTCGGTTCGCTGCGCGACGAGGCGATGGCGCGCATCCGGCTTGAACAGGCGCTCGATGCACGCACGCGTGAACTGCAGGATCGCTGGGAGGATCTGCAGGACAGCGAACGCCAGCGCACCGCGGCGCAGGAGCGAGAGCGCCTGCTGCAGGAGATGCATGACGGGCTGGGCTCGCAACTGGTGACCGCGCGCCTGTGCGCGGAGCGCGGCGTGACGTCGCAGTCGCTGGTCCGCCTGCTCGACGAATGCATCCGCGAGATGCGCCTGACCGTCGACGCGCTCGCCGTCACGGACGGGGATCTCACGCTGCTGCTCGCCAACCTCCGGCACCGGATGGCGCCGCGGCTGCAGGACGCGGGACTCGAGCTCGACTGGCAGCTGACCGACATCCCGCTGCTGCCGACCTTGCGCGGCACGGGCGGCCGCGAGCTGATCCGCATCGTGCAGGAGGCGCTCAGCAACGTGATCCACCACGCCGGCGCCACGCGGGTCCGGTTCTCGACGCGCGTGGACGAGGCGCGGGGCCAGGTCTTGCTGTCCATCGTCGACAACGGACGTGGGATGGCCGCGGACCTGCGCCAGGGCAACGGCCTGCGCGGCATGCGTCGCCGCGCCGAGCGGATCTCGGCCGAGATCGACTGGCGCGCGCCGGAAGAGGCGCCGGCCGAGGGCGGCACCGAGCTGCTGCTGTGGTTGCCGCTGCACGTGGGTCCATAGGACGCGCCCCGCGTGCGCGGGCACGTCGCAGGCCCGCAATCGCGCCACATCGAAGCCGTTCAAGGCGCGTTCTGGAGTCATCTCTCCACTTTGTGCGGTCTATCGAATCCCCTGATGGGGCGCCCATGGCGATCGGCGAGAATCCGCGCCGTACCTTGGAGACAGAACAATGGAGAAGAACTGGCTGAAGCACTATCCGGCGGGGGTGCCTGCCGAGATCGATGCAGACGTCTATCCCTCGCTCGTCGAGCTGATGGAAGCGGCGTTCAAGCAGTTCCCGGAGCGCCCCGCGTACAAGATGCTGGGCCGCTCGATCAGCTTCGCGCAGATCGACGAAGCCTCGCGCGCGTTCGCCGCGTACCTGCAGGGCCTGGGCCTGGAGAAGGGCGATCGCGTCGCGATCATGATGCCCAACGTGCCGCAGTACCCGGTCGCCGTCGCGGCGGTGCTGAGAGCCGGCTTCGTCGTGGTCAACGTCAATCCGCTGTACACGCCGCGCGAGCTGGAGCACCAGCTCAAGGATGCCGGCGCGAAGGCGATCGTCATCATCGAGAACTTCGCCGCCACGCTGCAGCAGGTGCTCGCGAACGTGCCGACGAAGCACATCGTCCTGGCCGCGATGGGCGACATGCTGGGCTTCGCCAAGGGCATGGTCGTCAACTACGTCGTGCGCAAGGTCAAGAAGCTGGTGCCGGCCTTCGAGCTGCCGTCGGCGGTGCGCTTCAACGATGCGGTCTCCAAGGGGCGCGGCCAGACCTACAAGCGTCCGACGGTCGGTCCCAACGACATTGCGGTGCTGCAGTACACCGGCGGCACCACCGGCGTTTCCAAGGGCGCGGTGCTGCTGCATCGCAACCTGGTGGCCAACACGCTGCAGTGCGAGGCCTGGTACCAGCCCGCGCTGAAGAAGAAGCCCGCCGATGAACAGCTGATGAGCGTCTGCGCGCTGCCGCTGTATCACATCTTCGGGTTCACCACCAACCTGATGCTGTCGATGCGCGTCGGCGGCTGCAACGTGCTGATCCCCAATCCGCGCGACCTGCCCGCGGTGTTCAAGGAACTCAGCCATCACAAGATCCACAGCCTGCCCGCGGTCAACACGCTCTTCATGGCGATGGCCAACCACGCGCAGTTCAACACGGTGGACTGGAGCGGGCTGGTGATCTCGGTCGGCGGCGGCATGGCCGTGCAGCAGGCGACGGCGCGGCTGTGGCTGGAGAAGACCGGCTGCCCGATCGTCGAGGGCTACGGCCTGTCGGAGACCTCGCCGGTCGCGTGCTGCAACCCGACGGACAGCACGGCCTACACCGGCTCGATCGGCCTGCCGCTGTCCGGCACCGAGGTGACGCTGCTCGACGACGACGGCAACGAAGTGCCGCCCGGCAGCACCGGCGAGATCGCGATCCGCGGCCCGCAGGTGATGGCCGGCTACTGGCAACGGCCGGACGAGACCGCCAAGGTCATGACGTCCGACGGCTACTTCCGCACCGGCGACATCGGCACGGTGGACGAGCGCGGCTTCTTCCGCATCGTCGACCGCAAGAAGGACATGATCCTGGTCAGCGGTTTCAACGTCTATCCGAACGAGATCGAGGACGTGCTGACGCAGATGCCGGGCGTGGCCGAATGCGCCGCCGTCGGCGTGCCCGACGAGAAGGCCGGCGAGGCGGTCAAGGTCGTGATCGTGCGCCGCAATCCGGCGCTGACCGAGGCCGACGTGAAGGCCTTCTGCGAAGCGAACCTGACCGGCTACAAGCGGCCGCGGATCATCGAATTCCGGACCGAACTGCCAAAAACGCCGGTTGGCAAGGTATTGCGCCGTGAATTGCGCGACAAGAAGTAGCAGTCGGTAGCAGTTTTAGGGATTGCACTTGGGCGAAACCCGCCCTTGACACCCTAAAGTTCGCCCTCCTGAGGAGGAGGGAAGGCCGTGCTCGAAGAACGCTACGAAAAGACCGAGGCCGGGAGAGCGGAAATCAAGTCGCGCGCGCTGGTGCAAGCCCGCGTGGCCCGCAACCTGTTGCTGGTGATCGACGCCAGCAAGACGGGCGGCGACTGGGTGGGCGTGGTGCAAGGCGCCGCCGCCGCCGATCTCGAACTGCTGGTGCAGCATCAACTCGTCAAGGTGACCGCCGGTGCGCCGCTGTCGCGGCCCATGGGGCCGTCGTCGATCGCGACCCCGATGGGATCGGGTGCGCCGTCGTCGCGCCTGAGCGGCGCCTCGGCCTCGCGGCCCGTGCCGTCGCGGCTCGCGGGTGCGCCGACGTCGTCGCTGCCCTACCAGGAGCTGTACACCGCGCTGAGCACCTTCGCCAAGCAGCAGGGGCTGCTGAAGGGCTACAAGATCGCGCTGGAGGTCGAGCAGTGCGCCGACATGAACCAGCTGACGACGCTGGCGCTGGACATCATCGACCGCGTGCGGGCCGCCAAGGGCGACGCCGCGGCGCACGAACTGCGTGCGACACTGGGCTTCAACTGAACCGGACCGCCTGACGCTTTGGAGGCGGTCCTTCCACTGTTGGGAGCCCCTCCATGTCCACGTCCTACCGCGTCGCGGTGCTGGTCGGCAGCCTGCGCAAGGCGTCGTTCAACCGCAAGCTGGCCCTCGCGCTGGCCCACATCGCCCCCGCTGAGCTGAAGCTCGAGATCGTCGAGATCGGCGCGCTGCCCTTCTACAACGAGGACGACGCGGCCGACCCGCCGGCGGCGTGGGTGGAATTCCGCAAGGCCGTGAAGGCCGCGGACGCGCTGCTGTTCGTGAGCCCCGAGTACAACCGCTCGATCCCCGGCGCGCTGAAGAACGCGCTGGACGTGGGATCGCGGCCGTACGGTCAGAGCGCCTTCGACGGCAAGCCCGCGGCGGTGATCACGCTGTCGCCGGGCGCGCTGGGCGGCTTCGGTGCGAACCACCATCTGCGCCAGGTGCTGGCCTGCCTGAACACGCCGATGCTGCCGTCGCCGGAGGTCTACCTCGGCGGCGCGGCCGACATGTTCAAGGACGACGGCAGCTTCGCGAAGCCGGAGACGGAAGCCTTCCTGCGCAAGGTCCTGGCGGGCTTCGCCGCCTGGGTGGGCAAGCACAAGGGGTGAACGTTGGCGGCGAGGTTGTTTGTCGAGCAGCCGCTGGGTGCGGTGGGGCTCGACGTTGAATTGGCGCTGCCCTCCGGGGCGGCGCGTCATGTGCAGGTGTTGCGGCTGCAGCCGGGGGACGAGGTCACGCTGTTCGACGGCAGCGGGGACGAGTGGACCGCGGCGGTCACGGCGATGGGTCGCAGCGAGGTCCGCGTCGCGCTGAAGGCGCGTCAGGCGGTGGATCGCGAGCTCAGGCGCGCGGTGACGCTGGCCGTCGTGATGCCGGCCAACGACCGGATGGACGGCATCGTCGAGAAGGCCTGCGAGCTCGGCGCGGTGGCGATCCAGCCGCTGATGAGCGAGCGCTCCGTGCTGCGCCTCAATGGCGATCGTGCGGACAAGAAGCGCGCGCACTGGCAAGGCGTCGCGATCGCGGCGGCCGAGCAGTGTGGGCGCTCCAAGCCTCTGCAGGTCGCGTCGGTGAGGACGCTGGCGTCCTGGCTCGCTGAGCTTCCCGCCGATGCCGACGAGCAGCGCTGGCTGCTGAGCCCCGTCGCTGCGCAGCCGCTGTCGGCGCTGACGTCGTCATCGAGCGACGCTCAGCGCATCACGGTCCTCAGCGGCCCCGAAGGTGGCCTCAGCGAGGCCGAAGAGCAGTCCGCACGCTCACGCGGATTCAGCGCTGCGAAGCTCGGTCCCAGGATCCTGCGGGCCGATACTGCGCCGCTCGCTGTGCTCGGCTGGCTGGCGCTCAGCGAAGCCTGAGCCGAGCCTCGCCAGCAGTTCGTCGACGACATCCTTCATCGATCCATTTCCAATGTCACGACCGCTCCCACGAGGCCAGCAGTGACTGGTGGTCTCGCGACATTTGCATGACGTGTGTTACCTCGACGGTGTCGTCGTCGAGGATGCGATAGAAGATTCGATAGTTGCCGTGAGTGCGGCGGCGAAAGCCGGCTGTCTCGAAGCCTGAGATCACGGGATATGACTCGGCCATGTGGCCGAGTCCCGCGATCTTCTCGTGCAGTTCCCCGATGAAAGAATCTGCACGTCGCTTGTTCTTGCGCGCGATGTACTGGTGTATTGACCGCAAGTCCGCCCACGCCTCCGGGTGGAGGCTGACCTTCATGCGCTGCGGTCGCCCTTGATTCCCAATTCCCGGTAAAGGCGGTCAAAAGCCTCCTCTACGGGGATGTACTCCGAAGACGGGGTCGACAGCCTGCTCTCAAGCAGCTCTTTGAACGCTTGGGCTTGAGCATCCCGCCAGCCCTTCAGTTCCTCACTCTCGCGCAGCACCTGCATGCGCGACGAATACTTTCCGCTCTCAATCAGATTCAGCACGATGGCCTCCAATTCGGGTCCCAGATCTGCGTGAATCATCTCGGTCATTCCCTCGAAAAGAAATCGCATCGTCGGGGGAGACTCATCCCCACCAAGGGGGCCCACCTTCGGCGGACTTACTCGTCGGAGTCAGTGTTCCCTGCGTTCTGCTTGCGAGCCGAGCCCGCGACAAGATCGAACTTGAAGAGCCGGCATTCGATCGGTCCGTTCCACATCGGGATGCGGCGCGACTCCTTGAGTCGCATCTTGCTCGGCAATTTCATTTCCGGGCACAGCAGCCACGCGGTCCATCCCGCCGGATGCTGCGTGTAGGCGCGCTTCCAATGCGCCGAGAGACGCGGGAAGAAGTCGTCGCCGGCATCGCGCTCTTCGGACAGCGCGCCGCCGTCCATGCGCTGCGTACCGGCCTTGCCGCGGACCTCGATCCGCTCGCCGTAAGGCGGGTTCAGCATCAGCGTGCCGGGCATGTCGTCCGGCAGCGCCGGCGCCGGACGCTCGAGCGCATCGCCGCCGTTGAACTGGATGTACTGCGCCACGCCGGCGCGCTCCGCGTTGCGCCGCGCAAAGTCGACCATCCGGAACGACACATCGCTCGCGAAGATCGGCACGGCCGACGGACGCTCCGCCGCGCGTGCCTCTTCCTTGATCGCGCGCCAGGCCGGCAGCAGCGACTGGAATGGCTTCAACTTCTCGAATGCGAAACGGCGCTGGATGCCCGGCGCGATGTTGCAGGCGATGGTCGCCGCTTCCACCGGGATCGTGCCCGAGCCGCAGCACGGGTCGTGCAGTGCGCCGCCCGCTTCGCGCGTGCCTTTCCAGCCCGCTGCGGCCAGCATCGCTGCCGCGAGTGTTTCCTTCAGCGGTGCGTCGCCCTTGTCCTCGCGCCAGCCGCGCTTGAACAGCGACTCGCCCGAGCTGTCGACGTATACCGTCGCCAGGTCCTCGGTCAGGTGCAGCTGCAGCGGCAGGTCGGGCCAGCGCGTGTCGACGCTGGGCCGCTCGCCGGTCGCGTCGCGCAGGATGTCGCAGACGGCATCCTTCACCCGCAGCGTCGCGAAGTTCAGGCTGTGCAGCGGCGATCGCTGCGCGGTCGTATCGACGCGCAGCGTCTGCTGCGGCGTGATCCAGCGCGTCCAGTCGACGGTGCGCGCGATCGCGTAGATGTCGTCCTCGTGGCGGTACTCCTCGCGCGCCACCTCGATCAGCACGCGCTGCGTGAGCCGGCTGTGCAGGTTCAGCCGCATCACTGCCGCGAGCGTGCCGTACAGGCCGACGCCGCCGCGGAACGCCTTCGGGCCTTGCAGACAATCGTCCGGACCGAGGATGTCGCGCACCTCCGCCTCCAGCCAGTCTTCGACGCCGGCGGCGCAGGGCAGGAACAGGTGATAGGCGGAATCGGACATCGTGGGTGCGGCGTGAGTCGGGCGCAGGTACGCCCGGGAGGATCAAGCTTCGGATTGTCCCACCGACGTCGACTGGCTTGACTCCCTCTCCCGCTTGCGGGAGAGGGCAGGGGTGAGGGCCAGCGGCGGTGGCAGTACGACGTCAGCGCGACTTGCGCAGATTCGCCGGCGCGAGCTTCAGTGCCTCGCGGTACTTCGCGACGGTGCGTCGCGCCACGGTGATGCCCTGCTCGCCGAGCATCGTCGACAGCTGGCTGTCCGACAGCGGGCTGGCGGTGTTCTCGGCCGCGATGAACTGCTTGATCAGTGCGCGCACCGCGGTGCTGGACGCATTGCCGCCAGCCTCCGTCGACAGGCTCGATCCGAAGAAGTACTTCAGCTCGAAGGTGCCCCACGGCGTCGCCATGTACTTGGCGGTCGTGACGCGCGAGATCGTCGATTCGTGCAAGCCCAGCTCGTCGGCGATCTCGCGCAGCACGAGCGGCTTCATCGCCAGCTCGCCGTGGGTGAAGAACCCGCGCTGGCGCTCGACGATCGCCTCGCTGACGCGCTGGATCGTGTCGAAGCGCTGCTGGATGTTCTTGATGAACCAGCGCGCCTCCTGCAGCTGCCCGCCCAGCGGCGAGTTGCTGACGCCGCCGCGCGTCGCGCGAAGCGCCTGTGCGTAGAGGTCGTTGATGCGCAGCTTGGGCAGCACGTCCGGATTGATGGAAACGCGGAAGTTGCGTCCCGACTTCTGCACGATCACATCGGGGATGACAGGCCGGTTCTCGCTGCGCGCATAACGTCGGCCGGGCTTGGGCTCCAACCCGGCGATCAGCGATTGCGCGTCGCGTAGCAGCTCTTCATCGGCACCGGTCAACGACATCAGCCGACGCCAGTCGCGCTTGGCGAGCAGGTCCAGATGCCGACGGCAGATCACGATCGCGAGCGCCTGCTCAGGCGAGCGCGGCAGCGTGCGCAACTGCAGCTCCAGACACTCGCCGAGGTCGCGTGCGCCGACCCCGGCCGGCTCCATCGACTGCAGCCACTTGAGCGCGACCTTGAAGCGGTCGAGAAGATCCTCGCGCTGCTCCAGGTCGGCGCCCTCGCCGAGGATCGCGGCGATGATTTCCTCGAGCGGATCCTCGAGATACCCGTCCTCGTTGAGCGACTCGATCAGCGCCAGCAGCGCCGCGCGATCGACAGCGCTCAGGTTCATGCCGGGGATCTGCCCGCGCAGCACGTCCTGCAGCGATTCGTCGGGGGACTCGGTGTCGGGCCGCTCGTCGTCGTCCCCGGAGGACGATGACGCGCTGCCCGGCGTCTCGCGGATGCCGTCGAAGTCGTCGCGCTCGGTGCCGTTCTCCCAGTCGTCGCGCTCGGTGGTGCCGAACTCCTCGGCGCGCATTTCATCGCCGGCCGGCGTGTCCCCGGCGGGCGCGTCCGACTCGGTCTGCGCGACGCGTTCCTCGCGCTCTTCGCGCTCGGTCAGACGCTCCTGCGTGGCGGTCGGCAGCGGGGCGTCGAACTCCTCGTCGGTCTCCAGCAGCGGGTTGCTCGCGAGCATCTGCTCCACCTCCTGGTGGAGCTCCAGCGTCGACAACTGCAGCAGACGGATGGACTGCTGCAGCTGAGGCGTCAGCGCAAGATGCTGGGACAGGCGAACCTGTAGCGTCGGCCTCATGTCGACTCCCGGCCCTTACATCTTGAAGTGTTCGCCGAGGTAGACCCTGCGCACGTCCTGATGCTCGACGATGTGCTGGGGCGTGCCTTCGGCGAGCACCGCCCCTTCGCTGATGATGTAGGCGCGGTCGCAGATGCCCAGCGTCTCGCGCACGTTGTGGTCGGTGATCAGCACGCCGATGCCGCGCTGCTTCAGGAAGCGGATGATCCGCTGGATCTCCAGCACCGCGATCGGGTCGACGCCGGCGAAGGGCTCGTCCAGCAGGATGAAGCGCGGCTGCGTGGCCAGCGCGCGGGCGATCTCGACGCGGCGGCGCTCGCCGCCGGACAGCGCCGGCGCGGGCGTGTCGCGCAGCTTCTCGATCGACAGTTCGTTGAGCAGCTTGTCCAGCTCCGCGTCGATGCGCGACGAGGGCCAGGCCTTGCCCTTGTCGTCGAGCTGCAGCTCCAGCACGGCGCGGATGTTCTCTTCGACGTTGAGCTTGCGGAAAATCGACGCTTCCTGCGGCAGGTAGCTCAGCCCCATGCGCGCGCGCTGGTGGATGGGCAGCGTCTGCACCGGCTGGCCGTCGATCTGGATCTCGCCGGCGTCGGCGCGGACCAGGCCCACGATCATGTAGAAACTGGTCGTCTTGCCGGCGCCGTTCGGGCCGAGCAGGCCGATCACCTCGCCGCTGTGCAGGTCGAGGTGGACATCCTTCACCACCTTCCTGACGCCGTAAGACTTCTGCAGCCCCCAGGCCTGGAGGCGGCTCCGGGAGGAATTCGTGCGGGCTTCCGTCATTGCTGGGGGGACTGGCGAGGAGCGAGGTTGATGCTGGGGCGCAACGGCAGCGGGGCGCTGCTGGCGGGCGGCGGTTCGCTCGCGGCGTTGCGCGGCATCAGCACGACACGGCCGCGGCCGCTCGGATGCGGAGAACCGGCGCCGGTCTCTACGATCAGGCGCTCGGTGCGGTTGTCGTAGTTCAGCGTGGCGCCGGACAGCGCCTGCTTCAGCTGGTCGCCCTGCATCACCCGCGCCTCGGCGTTGCCGACCAGGCGGATGGTCTCGGTGCGGGTGTCGTATTCGATCTGGTCGGCGCGGCCTTCGATGCGCTCGCCCGGGGTGTCGCGATCCTGGCGAAAGTGCACCTGCTTGGCGGAGGTGCCGTTGGCGTAGGCCTGGTAGTAGCCGTCGCTGGTCTCCTGCACGTCCATCCGATCGGCCCGTAGCTCCATCGAGCCCTTGGTCATGATCACGTTGCCGTTGAACTCGGACCGCTGCTTGACCTTGTCGATCGCGCCTTCACGGTCGAACACCAGGTTCAGGGGCTTGGCGCGGTCGTCCTTGGCGGCCTGCGACAAAGGCGCGGCCAGGGCCAGCGCGAGCGCGGTCGACAACAGCAGAGGGCGGCGAAGCGACATGGGGGGATCCTGACGGCACAAAACTTGCTGGCCATTCTAGCCATCGCTGAAGCAGGGAGCAGGGGGTCGTCCCGCGTGAGCGAGGGGCCTAGTCTTCGCGCTTGTGGAAAGTTCGGTTTTGGTGCATCGGGCGGGCGAGAGACCGAACGGGAGCCGCCCGACTGGGGCCCCTCTTCTCCGTGTCCCTCCTTCGTCTGCCTCCCGGCAGCCGAATTCCTTCCTTGACCTCCGAAGAGGGGCCCCAGTCGGTCGACTCAGGCAACGCTCGCTGTCGGCTCCGTACCCTGGTAACCACGCGGCACGGCACCCAGCAGACGCTTCGTGTACTCCTGCTTCGGGGCGGCCAGCAGCGCACGGGCATCGGCCTGCTCGACGACATCGCCGTGCTGCATCACCAGCACCTCGTCGGAGATGAACTTCACCACCGCCAGGTCATGGCTGATGAAGATGTAGCTCAGGCCGAATTCGTCCTGCAGGTCCTTCAGCAGGTTCAGCACCTGGGCCTGGACCGAGACGTCGAGCGCCGAGACGGCCTCGTCCAGCACCAGCACTTCCGGCTGCAGCGTCAGGCAGCGCGCGATGGCGATGCGCTGGCGCTGGCCGCCGGAGAACTCGTGCGGATACTTGTGCAGCGCCGATTCGTCGAGTCCGACCTTCTTCAGCAGCGCGCTGGCCGTGGCCACGCGCTCGTCGTGGCTCTTGCCGATGCCGTGGATCTCCATCGGCTCCAGCAGCGTCTGCGCGATCGTGAAGCGCGGGTTCAGCGAGGCATACGGATTCTGGAAGACGACCTGGATCCGGCGGCGCATCTTCTGCCAGTCCGGCCCGTTCATCGTCAGCAGGTCCTTGCCTTCGAAGAGCACCTGGCCGCCCGTGGGCTCGTGCAGCCGCAGCAGCGTCAGGCCCATCGTCGTCTTGCCGGAACCGGACTCGCCCACCACGCCTAGCGTGTGGCCCTTGCGCAGCTGGAAGTCCACGCCCTTGACCGCCTTGAACTCGGTCTTGCTGAACAGGCCCGACTTGAAGAAGAAGCTCTTCTTCAGGCCCTTGACCTCCAGGATCACCGGCGCGGCCGGATCCTTCGCCTTGCCCGTGCCCTCGGACACCGAGCGGCCGGCGATGTGGTCGTCGATGACCATCAGCCGCGCCGGGTTCTCGGTCAGCGACGGCCGGCAGGCCAGCAGCGCCTTCGTGTACGAGTCCTGCGGCTGGTGGAAGATGTCGGCCACCGGCGCCTGCTCGCGGATCTCGCCATGGCGCATGACGACGACGTGGTCGGCGATCTCGCCCACCACGCCAAGGTCGTGCGAGATGAACAGCATGCTCATCTTGTGCGATTCCTTCAGGCGCGCGAGCAACTCCATCACCTGGCGCTGGATGGTCACGTCGAGCGCCGTCGTCGGCTCGTCGGCGATCAGCAGCTTGGGGCTGCAGGCCAGCGCGACCGCGATCATCACGCGCTGCTGCTGGCCGCCGGACATTTCGTGCGGATAGCTCTTCAGGCGCCGCTTCGGATCGGGGATGCCGACCTCGTTGAGCAGCTCCTCGGCGCGCACCAATGCCTGGCGCCGGCTCATGCCCAGATGCTTGATCAGCGGCTCCATGATCTGGTCCGCGACCGGGAACACCGGGTTCAGCGAGCTCATCGGATCCTGGAACACGCAGGCGATCTCGCGCCCGCGCACGGACTGCAACTCGCGCAGCGAGGTCTTCAGCAGGTCGCGGCCCTGGAAAAGGATCGCGCCGGTGCGCTCGGCGTTGTCGGGCAGCAGGTTGAGGATGGACATCGCCGTCACGCTCTTGCCCGAGCCCGACTCGCCCACCAGCGCCACCGTGCGGTTCTCCGGGATGTCGAAGCTGACGCCCTTGACGGCCAGCTGGCGCTGCATGACGCCGTCGACCTTGCCCATGCGGAAGGCGACCTTCAGGTCTTGAATGCTCAACAGCATGGCGTTACTCCAGACCGCGCAGTTTGGGATCGAGCGCGTCGCGCAGCGCATCCGTGAAGAGGGCGAACGCCGTGACGAACACCGCCATGAAGCCGGTCACCGCGGCCAGCTGCCACCAGTAGCCCAGGATCAGCTCGCTCTGCGCCTCGGCCAGCATCGTGCCCCAGGAGACCTGGTCCACGCTGACGCCCAGGCCCAGGTAGGACAGGATGACCTCGCTCTTGATGAAGCCCACCACGTGCAGCGAGAGCTGCACCAGCGCCACGTGCGAGACGTTGGGCAGGATGTGCTTGAACATGCGCGATCTCTTGCTCGCGCCGATGGCCTCGGCGCTGCGGACGTATTCGCGGACCGAGTGCTTCATGAACTCGGCACGCACCAGCCGGTAGATGCCGGTCCAGCCCGCCAGGCCCAGGATCATCACGACCGGCAGCACTCCGCGTCCGAAGACCACCGCGAAGGCGAAGATCAGCAGGATGTTGGGCATCGCCGTGAAGACGTTGTAGACCCACTCCAGGAAGTCGCCGACCTTGCCGCCGTAGAAGCCCGACAGCGCGCCCAGCACGGTGCCGATCAACGTGGCCACCAGCGCGGCCAGCACGCCGACCATGATGGAGATCTCCGCGCCCTTGATCGCCTTGGCCAGCACGTCGCGGCCCAGGCGGTCGCCGCCGAAGGGCAGCGTCTCGGCGCGCGGCGCCTCGTCGGTCTTGTACTGCTTGGCCTTCTCGGTCCACTCGGCGTACTTGGGCGCGAGCGGATCGATGTCGCTCAAGTCGACGTTCGGACCCTTGGGTTGCACGATGGCGCCGGCACTCTCGGCCGGTGCGGGACCGACGAAGGTCGGCGGCGCGTTGGGCACGCCGGTTTCCTTCTGCCAGTCGCGGGCCATCAGGCCGAGGCCGGCGGCCAGCACCAGCAGCAGTGACAGCGCGACGACGACCATCGCGAACATGCCGAGCTTGTCGGACTTCAGACGCCGCCACGAGGCGTACCAGACGCCGCGCGAGCGTTGGGGCTTCACGGCCACGGTGGGGGTGGGCAGCACTGCGCTCATTTGAGGACCACCCGCGGATCGACGAGCTTGTAGAGAAGGTCGGTGACCAGGTTGACCACCATGGTCAGCGCCGCGATGTAGATCGCGAAGGCCTGGATCACCGGATAGTCGTTGCGGTTGACCGCGAGCAGGATCTCGCGGCCCAGACCCGGGATGGAGAAGAAGACCTCCAGCAGGAAGGAGCCGACGAACACGCCGGGCAGCGCCACGGAGATGTTGGTCATGATCGGGATCATCGCGTTGCGCAGCACGTGCTTGAGCAGGATGGTCTTCTCGGTCATGCCCTTGGCGCGCGCGGTGCGGACGTACTCGTGGCCGATCTCGTCGAGGAAGAAGGTGCGGTACAGCCGCGTGTACGGCGACAGCGCGACGGCCACCGCGACCAGCACCGGCAGCGGCGCGTAGGTCGTGAGGTTGGTCCACAGCGAGTCGCTCCAGCCCTGCACCGGGAACCAGCCCAGGCGGAAGGCGAAGAAGTACTGCGCCACGATCACGTAGACCAGCAGCGAGATCGACACCGCGACCGTCGTGAGGATCATGACCGCGCGGTCCGTCAGGCTGCCGCGCATGTAGGCGACGGCCAGCGCGAACGGGATCGCGAGGATCACTTCCAGCACCAGGATCGGCAGCATCACCGTCAGCGTGGCCGGCATGCGCGTGGCGAAGAGGTTGGCCACGGACTCGTTGGTGGCCCAGCTCTTGCCCCAGTCGAAGGTGACGATCTGCTGCAGGAAGATCAGCAGCTGTTCCCACACCGGCTTGTTCAGTCCGAGCTGATCGCGGATGGCCTCGATCTGGTCCTGGCTGGCGTTCAGGCCGCCCAGCACTTCGGCGGGATCACCGCCGAACCATTTGAAGAGGAAGAACACCAGCAGCACGACACCCAGCAAGGTGGGGATCATTTGCCACAGGCGCCTGATGAGATAGGCCGCCATACGCGCGGGACTCCAAGCAAGCGCCGCCGAGCCCGATGTCGAACGCGGCGACCGATAAAGACAAACCCCGGACGCTTGTGACGGCCGGGGCCTGCAGGTGAAAAACCACGCGCGAGTCTACGTGAGCGCCTGCCGCCCCCGCACCGGCATTTGCCCTGAATCCATCGAAGAAAACTGATGATGCACCCTCGTGGAAGCAGGTGTGTTCATCCGCAATGCGCCCCTGCTTGGGCAGGCCTTCAAGCTCTCGGGGTTGTTGGCATGGCGGGCGCGGACATCGCCCACTAGACTGGCGCGCTTTCGAATTCAAGGACGGCATCCAGATGCGACGCGGCACGGCCGGGACACGATCCCAGGCGCTCTTACTTTCGGCATCCCTCGCGTCATCCCTGGCGATCCTGGCAGCCCTGACGGCGATCCCGTCGAGCGCCCGGGCCGCCGGCGATGCGCCCTCGACCGCTGCGGCGACGGCCCCCGCGCCCAAGGTGCTGCGCTACGCGATCCGCGTGGCCGAGACCGGCTTCGATCCGGTGCAGGTCACCGACCTGTATTCGCGCAACATCACGGCGGCGATCTTCGACGCGCCGCTGCGCTACAGCTATCTGGGCCGTCCGTACCGACTCGAGCCCAACATCACCGACGGCATGCCCGAGGTCTTCGACGACTACAAGCGCTTCGTCTTCAAGATCAAGCCCGGCATCTACTTCAACGACGATCCGGCGTTCAAGGGCCAGAAGCGCGAGCTCGTCGCCGACGACCTGGTCTACACGGTCAAGCGCCACTACGACCCGCGCAACAAGAGCGGCCATCTGTACCGGCTCGAAGGCGCGAAGATCCTCGGCCTGTCCGAGGTGCGCGCCGAGGCGCTGAAGAACAAGACGCCGTTCGACTACGCGCGGCCGGTCGACGGCGTGCGCGCGCTGGACCGCTACACGGTCGAGATCCGCGTCGCCAACAGCGATCCGCGTTTCCTCATGCACTTCGCCGATCCGATGGTGGGCCTGATGGCGCGCGAGGTCGTCGAGTTCTACGGCGACCGCATCATGGAGCACCCCGTCGGCACCGGCGCGTGGCGCCTGGCCGAGTGGCGCCGCTCGTCACGCATGGTGCTGGAGAAGAACCCCAACTTCCGCGACGTGCGTTATCACGAGGAAGTCGGCGCCGACCGTCCGCCCGCTTTGATCGAAGCGGTCAAGCGCCTGCAGGGCCGCAAGCTGCCGATGGTCGATCGCGTGGAGATCTCGGTGATCGAGGAAAGCCAGCCGCGCTGGCTCGCGTTCCTGCGCAAGGAATTCGACTTCATGGATGAACTGCCGGAGGACTTCGCGCCGGTGGCGATCCCGCAGAACAAGCTCGCGCCCAACCTGACCAAGGACGGCATGCGGGCGATCCGCTACGAGCGCGCCGACATCTCGGCCTCCTACTTCAACATGGAGGACCCGGTCGTCGGCGGCTACACGCCCGAGAAGATCGCGCTGCGCCGCGCGATCTCGCTGGGCGTCGACGTCGAGCGCCAGGTGCGCCTGCCCCGCAAGGGCCAGGCGATCCCCGCGCAGGGGATCATCTCGCCGGGCGTGACCGGCTACGACAAGGCCTTCAAGACGGAGATGAGCCAGTACGACCCGGCCCGCGCCAAGGCGCTGCTGGACCTGTACGGCTACGTCGACAAGGACGGCGACGGCTGGCGCGACCTGCCCGACGGCAGCCCGCTGGTGCTGGAGTACGCGACGCAGCCCGACGGCCGCAACCGCCAGCTGGTCGAGCTCTGGCAGAAGGACATGGATGCGCTGAAGGTGCGCATCAAGTTCAGGATCGCCAAGTGGCCGGAGAACCTGAAGGCCGCCAATGCCGGCAAGCTCCAGATGTGGGGCATGGGCTGGAGCGCGGACATCCCCGACGGCGAGAACTTCCTCGGCCTGGCCTACGGCGGCAGCAAGGGCCAGTCGAACAAGGCCCGCTTCGACCTGCCCGAGTTCAACGCGCTGTACCGCAAGCAGCACTCGATGGCCGACGGCCCCGAGCGCGTCGCGGTCATGCAGGACGCGCAGCGCCTGCTGACGGCCTATATGCCCTACAAGGTCGAGGTGCACCGCATCTACACCGACATCACCCAGCCCTGGGTGATCGGCTACGACAAGAACCTCTACCAGCGCGACTTCTATACGTTCGTCGACATCGACGCCGACGCGTTGGCCAAGGCTCACGCGAAGAAGAACTGACGCCACGCCGCCGCCCATGACGATGCTCCGCGCCCGACGCTTCCCTTCGATCCTGCGCGGGGCCCTCCTCGCGTCCGCGCTGGCGCTGGCCGGCTTGCATGCCGGACATGCGGCGGACGGCGCGAGCGCGCCGGCAAGCGCCGCCTCGTCGGGGGTCACGCCCAAGGTCCTGCGCTACGCCTTCCGCGTCGCGGAGACCGGCTTCGATCCCGCGAAGATCAGCGATATCTACTCGCGCACGATCACGCCACACGTGTTCGAAGGGCTCTACACCTACGACCAGCTCGCACGTCCCGCGCGCATGAAGCCGTTGACCGCGGCAGCGATGCCCGAGTCCTCCGACGACTTCAAGGTCTGGACGGTGACGCTGCGCCCGGGCATCCGCTTCGCCGATGACCCGGCCTTCAAGGGGAAGCCGCGCGAGCTGACCGCCGAGGACTACGTCTACTCGATCAAGCGCTTCGCCGATCCGGCGGTGGCGTCGCCGGCGTGGAGCGAGGTCGAGGAGCTCGAGCTGGTCGGCCTCAACGAGTATCACGCGCAGGTGCGCAAGTCCGGCAAGCCCTTCGACTACGACAAGCCCATCGAGGGCCTGCGCGCGCTGGACCGCTACACGCTGCAGTTCAAGTCGAAGGCGACGCGGCCGCGATTGATGGAAGTCTTCGCGCAGGGCGACCTGTACGGCGCTGTCGCCCGCGAGGTCATCGAGGCCTATCCGGGCGACTCGATGGCGCATCCGGTCGGCACCGGACCGTTCGTGCTCAAGCACTGGCGCCGCAGCTCGCTGATCGTGCTGGAGCGCAATCCGATCTACCGCGAGCGCTTCTACGACCAGGAAGTGGATCCCGCGCCCGACGATGCCGAGGGCCAGGCGCTGAAGGCGCGCTTCAAGGGCAGGCGCCTGCCGATGATCGACCGCGTCGAGATCGGCGTGATCGAGGAGAACCAGCCGCGCTGGTTGTCCTTCCTCAACGGCGAGTACGACTTCATCGATCGCACGCCCGAGGACTTCATCAATCAGGCGATGCCCAACGGGAAGATCGCGCCCAACCTCGAGAAGCAGGGCAAGCACGCGTACCGGACCGTGGCGTCGGACGTGCTGTTCACCGTGTTCAACATGGAAGACCCGGTCGTCGGCGGCTACACGCCGGAGAAGATCGCGCTGCGCCGCGCGGTCTCGCTGGCGATGGACGTCCAGCGCGAGCTGAGCCTGGTGCGCCGCGGCCAGGCGGTGCAGGCCCAGTCGCTCTACATGCCGGGAACCACGGGCTACGACGCGACGTTCAAGAGCGACATGAGCACCTTCGATCCGGCGCGTGCGAAGGCCTTGCTGGACCTCTACGGCTACGTCGACAAGGATGGGGACGGCTGGCGCGAGAAGCCCGACGGCAGTCCGCTGGTGCTGGAGAGCCTGACCACGCCCGAGCAGTTCCAGCGCCAGATCGACGAGATCGTGCAGAAGAACCTCAACGCCGTGGGGCTGCGCATCGTGTTCAAGCCGGCGAAGTGGCCGGAGAACCTCAAGTCGCTGCGCGCCGGGAAGTACCAGATCTGGTCGTTGGCGACGTCCGCATCCAAGCCCGACGGGCAGGACTCGCTGGCGCGCATGTACAGCGGCCAGATCGGCGCGCAGAACTACGCGCGATTCCGGCTGCCGGCGGTCGACAAGCTCTACGACGAAGCCTCGCACCTGCCCGACGGGCCGGAGCGCCTGAAGATCTTCGACGAGACCAAGCGCTACGCGGCCGCGTACATGCCCTACAAGTACCGCGGCCACCGCTTCATCACTGACATCGCGCAGCCGCAGCTGACCGGCTACCGTCGTCCGCAGTTCTGGCTGAACTGGTGGGAGTACGTGGACATCGATCCCGACGCCGCCGCGAAGTTCAAGCACTAGGCCCCCGTAGACCCCGACGTTTCAAGGTCCCGACATCCCATGCGTGCACGCCGCCCCGTTCCGTTCCACCGCGCGGCCGCCGCGTTGACGCAGGGCGCTGCGGCGCTCGCCATTGCGGTGTCCGCGACCTTCGCCTCCCTGGCGACGGTGGCCGTCGCCGCGCCGCCGCCGGTCGCCAAGGCCCCGGACGCGCCGCCGGCGAAGCAGGAGAAGGTGCTCCGCTACGCCTTCCTCGTCGCGGAGACGGGTTTCGATCCCGCGCAATTGAGCGACCTCTACTCGCGCATCGTCACGGCCCACATCTTCGAGTCGCTCTACAACTACGACTACCTCGCGCGGCCGTTCAAGCTCAAGCCCAACACGGCGGCGGAGATGCCGGAGGTCTCGGAGGACTTCCGCACCTGGACGATCAGGATCCGTCCCGGCATCTACTTCGCCGACGATCCGGCGTTCAAGGGCAAGCGGCGTGAGCTGACCGCCGAGGACTATGTCTACAGCCTCAAGCGTTTCTACGACCCGGCGACGAAGGGGCCGTTGTACTCGAGCTTCAAGCAGGAGGGCATCCTCGGCTTGGAGGAATTGCGCGTCGCGGCGCTGAAGACGAAGAAGCCCTTCGACTACGACAAACCCGTGGAAGGCGTGCGCGCGCTGGACCGCTACACGCTGCAGTTCAAGCTGGCGGAGCCGCGGCCGCGCTTCATCTACAACCTCGCCGGCGGCGACACCTACGGCGCGGTGGCGCGCGAGGTCATCGAGGCCTACGCCGGCAAGACGATGGAGCACCCGGTCGGCACGGGGCCGTTCATGCTGGAACGCTGGCGGCGCGGCTCGCTGATCCGGCTGGTGAAGAACCCCGGCTATCGCGACGTCTTCTACGACGCGCAGCCCAACCCCGGCGACACCGAAGGCGAGCAGATGCTGGCGCGCTTCAAGGGCCGCAAGCTGCCGATGGTGGATGCCGTCGAGGTGAGCATCATCGAAGCCGGACAGCCGCGCTGGCTGTCCTACCTGAACCGTGAGTTCGACCTGCTCTTCCTGCTGCCGGAGGAATACGCGGACATCGCGATCCCGCATGGCAAGCTGGCGCCCAACCTCGACAAGCAGGGGATGAAGCTGTACCGCGTGCTGGCGAGCGACCGCACGATGTACTACTTCAACATGGAAGATCCGACGGTCGGCGGCTACACGGCGGACAAGGTCGCGTTGCGTCGCGCGATCGGGCTGGCGACCGATGTGCCGACCGAGATCGCCACGACGCGCCGCCACCAGGCGGTGCCCGCGCAGTCCGTCATCGCGCCGGCGACCTGGGGCTACCAGGAGGACTACAAGAGCGAGAACAGCGACTTCGACCTGGCGCGCGCCAAGGCGCTGCTCGACACCTACGGCTATGTCGACAAGGACGGTGACGGCTGGCGCGACAAGCCCGACGGCAGCCCGCTGGTGCTGGAGGTGGCGTCGACGCCGGATTCGCGTTCCAAGCCGTATGACGAGCTGTGGAAGCGCGACATGGACAAGCTGGGCGTGCAGATCAGGATCCGCATGGCGCAGTGGCCGGAGAACCTGAAGTCGGCGCGCGCGGGGCAGCTGATGATCTGGCAGCTGGGCTTCAACAGCTCGACGCCGGACGCGCAGCTGGGGCTGGAGCTGCTCTACGGGCCGGCGGCCGGCGGGCAGAACCTGGGCCGCTTCAAGCTGGAGCGCTACGACGAGATCTACCGCCGCATGATGGTGCTGCCCGACGGCCCCGAACGCGCCGAGCTGCTGCGCGAGGCGCAGAAGCTGCTGACGGCCTACATGCCGCAGAAGTTCCGCGTGCACCGCATCGTCACCGACATCGCGCAGCCGTGGCTGGTGGGCTACCGGCGGCCGTTCTTCAACCAGATCTTCTGGCCCTACGTCGACATCGAGACGGACAAGCTGCCCAAGCGCTGAGTCCTTCTTGCGCCCTCTCCCGCTTGCGGGAGAGGGCGGGGGTGAGGGCCAGCGGCCGTCGCAGTACGGCAGACCGGACCGGTCACACGCGTGACGGCGAGCCCGAGGGATCTGGGCTACCGTCAAGACTCGACAAGGAGTCCCGCATGCCCCCGACGCCGCAGATCGATCACTACCGCCGTTTCCTGCACGAGCAGCGAGGCCTGGTCTTCGACGATTACGCGTCGCTGTGGGGCTGGTCGGTGACGGAGCTGGACGCGTTCTGGCGCAGCATCTGGGACCATTTCGACCTGCGCTCGGAGACGCCGTTCGAAGCGGCGCTCTGCGAGGAACGCATGCCGGGCGCGGTCTGGTTCCAAGGCGCGACCTTGAACATCGCGGCGCAGGCCTTGCGCCATGTCGACGCCGCGGAGGCCGCTGGCCATCCGGCCATCGTGCATGCCAACGAGGCGATGCTCGCCCGCGGCGAACTCGGCGAAATGCGCTGGCCCGAACTGCAACGTCAGGTCGGCGCGCTCGCGGCCTCGATGCATGAACTCGGCGTGCGACGCGGCGATCGCGTCGCTGCCTACCTGCCCAACGTGCCGGCGACGGCGGTGGCTTTCCTCGCCGTCGCGAGCCTGGGCGCGGTGTGGTCGGTGTGCTCGCCGGACATGGGGCCGGTGGCGGTGCTGGACCGCTTCCGCCAGATCGAACCGAAGCTGCTCATCGCCGCCGACGGCGTTCGCTACGCGGGGCAGGACATCGACCGGATGGGAATGCTCGGCCAACTGCTCGACGAACTGCCGACGGTGACGGACGTGGTGCTGCTCGGCAATCTGGATCCTCAGATCGATCCGTCGCCGCTGGCAGCATCCGCCGCCGATGCGGGGGGCACTGCGGGTGCTGAGGGTGTGACGAAGACGAAACGCGGCGCCCATCGCTGGGACACGCTGATCGCCAACACGCGGTCGCACGCGCCGGAGGCGGTGCCCTTCGACCATCCGTTGTGGATCGTCTACTCCAGCGGCACCACGGGCCTGCCGAAGCCCATCGTGCACGGGCACGGCGGCGTGCTGCTGGAGATGCTCAAGGGCTCCATCCACAACAACGTCGGCGCGTCCGCGGAGACAGGCGACCGCTTCCACTGGTACAGCTCGACGGGCTGGATCATGTGGAACTGCCAGGTCGGCGCCTTGATGGGCGGCACGACGATCTGCCTCTTCGATGGCAGCCCGGCCGGACCGAAGGACGCGCCGGACTGGAGCACCTTGTGGCGCTTCGTGGCGCTGTCGGGCGCGACCTTCTTCGGCGCCGGTGCCGCGTTCTACGCGAGCTGCCTGAAGGCCGGCGTCGAGCCCCTGAAGCACGGCGACCTGAGCCGCCTGCGCGCGATCGGCAGCACGGGCAGTCCGCTGGCGGACGAGAGCTACGACTGGATCTGGGCGAACTGCCCGAAGCCCGACGGTCAGCCGATCTGGATCTGCATCATCAGCGGCGGCACGGACTTCGCCGGGGCCTTCCTCACAGGGCTGATCACGGAGCCGCTGGTGCGCGGCCAGATGCAGGTGCGCAGCCTGGGCGCGGCGGTGCACGCGTTCTCGGAGGTGGATGCCGACGGCCAGGGCAAGCCGCTGATCGACGAGGTCGGCGAACTCGTCTGCACACGGCCGATGCCGTCGATGCCGCTGTACTTCTGGGGCGATCGGGATCACGAGCGCTACCTGTCGAGCTACTTCGACATGTACCGCGGCCCCAACGGCGAAGGCATCTGGCGCCATGGTGACTGGCTGCGCGTCACGCCGTCGGGCGGCGGGATCATCTACGGGCGTTCGGACGCCACGATCAACCGCCACGGGATCCGGATGGGCACGTCGGAGCTGTACCGCGCGGTGGAGACGCATCCGGAGGTGCTGGACAGCCTGGTCGTGGACCTGGAGTACCTCGGCCGGCCGAGCTGCCTGCTGCTGTTCGTGCAGCTCCGGGATGGCCTGCCGCTGGACGAGGCGCTGCAGCTTCGCTTGAAGACCTCGATCAAGAAGGCGCTGTCGGCGCGGCACGTGCCGGACGAGATCCACCAGGTCGAGGCGATCCCGCGCACGCTGTCGGGCAAGAAGATGGAGCTGCCGATCAAGAAGCTGCTGCTCGGCGCGTCGGCGGAGCAGGTGATGAAGCGCGACGCAATGGCGAATGCGGATGCGGTGGCTTGGTATCAGCGGTTTGCCCAGGACCGCGCTTAGTCCGCGCCCCGACGCCATCTTTCAACGTGTGAGACGTTGGGGGTAAGAGGCGGCGAAGTGACCTCTTCGCAATCGGTCATCAGTTGGGACGAGCTCCAGGAATCTGCGTGGACAAGCCATCAGCAGGGGCCACCATCGGTCAGACGAAGGTAGAACGAATCGCGATCCAGGCGGTGACTTCGGAGGACGTCGTCGAGTCGTTTGTCCCAGGTGTTGGCATCCTCGTAGTCCAGCGAGGTATGTACGTCATATCGCGCCCAAGATCCTTCGTCAGTCTGGAACGTGCAGAGCCAAGGCGTGCCTTCAAGGCGAATCCGATGGCGCCTCAAGAACTCTCCGGTCAGGTGCAGCATGGCCAATGCATCCGAAGGTGAAAGCCTCTGGTGCTTCAGGACTTCCTTCATTGCCCCCGCCGAGGCGTCCCAGTCTTCCATCGCGCATCGGGCGATGAGGTCGGCGTCGGCTGCTGCGCCAAAGGCCACATGGGGGTGCCGCAACGCTTGCATCAGCGCGTCGAATTCTGCCTCGCTCGAGTGAGTTCGTTGAACAGGCAGCGACGTCGTCGCGATCTCGGCATCAGTGCGATCGTTCTTGAATTTCACGCTCATTGTTCGCTCGCTTTCGTCGGAGGGTTCCGTGACTCGATGCCTGCAGTTTCGGCAAGTGAAGAGCTTGCGTCTTTCCTCCAAAGTGCGGACTCGATGGGGGAACTGATTTAGGGAGGTCAGTCCTCCCGTTCATACTCATCACGGCTATTGGCAGAGAGCGCCCCGGCAGGTTGGATGTGATCCATCGTCGGTCACCGCTACAGTCGATCTCTTCCGACCTCGACATCGACACGCCGTGACCCTGAAACGCACCTTGATCGCCCTGGCCCTGCTGTCGCTGCTGAGCGGCTGTGTGTCGGGCTACCGCGAGCTTCACCACGCCCGGTTGGGACTGATCGAGATCCCGCTGACCTTTGCTTCCATGGTGGTGGTCTACGCCTGGTACCGGCGCGACTCCATCCAGCGGCGTTTCTTCGGCGGCACGCTGATGGGCGGCGGCATCCTGGCCGCGACCTTGCTGGTGGTGCCGATCTACCTCTACAGCAGCCGACCGGAAGGCGAAAGAGCGCGGCCGATCATGGCCTTCCTGGGCCTGATGCTGCTGTCCATGGTGATCTCCGCGATCGGTGCGCTTCCTTTCCTGGCGATGACGCCTTGAGGATGGCGCGGCGCCGTGTCGAAACGGCAGTGTTCCGATCGTCGTGAGGAAGGAGGGACCCTTGCCCTTCGACTTCAACCTTCCAGCGGGAGAGACGCATGACGACACGAGCGAACGACACGGCCGTCGGCCAGGAGGTGCTGGCGTTGCTGAGCGCCTATCAGGCCGCAGCGCTGGCCAAGGACGTCGACGCGCTGCTGGCGCTGTACGCGCCGGACGCGCAGATCTACGACTGCTGGGACCAGTGGTCCTACGACGGCGAGGCCCAATGGCGCGCGGCCGTCGAGCGCTGGTTCAAGATGGCGGCGGACGGCGCCAACCGCGTGGTCTTCGACGATCCGCATGTGCATGCGAGCGGCGACATGGCGGCCTTGCACGCCTTCGTGCGCTATGAACTCGTGGCGGATGGCGAAACCAGGTTCACGATGGACAACCGCATCAGCTGGACGCTGCTGCGCCGCGACGGCGCCTGGAAGATCGTCCATGAGCACACGTCGACGCCGTTGGCTGGCGAGGACATGAAGGGCGTGATCCAGCGGACCGCCTAGGACCTCGCTTGCGTCTGAAGGCTGCGCGCCAGCGTTACATGACGCCCTCGCGTCGCTCCCGCGACGCGCCCCCGCTTCCAGGGACGACGGCCCCGCGGGCAAGTTCCAGGCCTGCCGATGACACCGACCGTTCACCGGTCTGTCACCCCGCCCTCTGAACATCCGCCCCGTCCCACCGCGACCGCAGCGTCAAGACCTGACCCCTCGGGCAGATCGACGCACGGTCGCGGCGCTTCCCGTCCGCCCGACCTCCCTGGAGTCCCCATGCGCAAGCCCTTCGCCCGCTCCCTGTCCGCCGCCATCACGCGCGCCTGCCTGCCGCTGGTGCTGGCCATCGCCGCGCCGTTCGCGTCCGCCACCGTCGTCACCTTCGACGACCTGACCGACGACGGCCTGGTCCCCGCCGATTACGCCGGCCTCGACTGGTCCGCCAGCTCCTGGTTCCAGTACGGCGGCGAGCAGGCCCCGTACACGCCGCATTCCGGCGACCGTCGCGCCACGCTCGGCTTCGACGGCAGCAGCGCCACCAGCGCCATCGGCTTCCTCACGCCCAGCACCTTCCAGGGCGCGTGGTTCGCCGGCTTCGACGGCGTCAATGTCGCGATCGACCTGTACTTCGCCGGCTCGCTCGTCGCGTCGACCTCGCTGCTCAACCTGAGCGACAGCCCCGCGTTCCTGGGCAGCGGCTACGCCGGCCTCGTCGACCGCCTCGTGTTCCGCAGCAACGATCCGGCCTTCTTCGTCATGGACGACCTGACCTTCTCCGCCGTGCCGGAACCGGCCTCGGGCGCGCTCGCGCTGGGCGGCCTCGCCGTCGCCGCGCTGGTGATCCGTCGCCGCAAGACCTCGTCGTCCATCAACGCCGCCGCCTGAGGAGCCCGCCATGACGCAGCAGCAACCGCCCCGCCGCCAGTTCCTCCGTGCCGTCGCCGGCGCCGCCGGCGCCACCGCCGCGATGACCAGCTTCCCGCCGGCCATCGCCCGCGCGCTGTCCATCAAGGCGGCCGTGCGCACCGGCACGATCCAGGACGTCGAGCACATCGTCATCCTGACCCAGGAGAACCGCTCCTTCGACCACTACTTCGGCACGCTGAACGGCGTGCGCGGCTTCGGCGATCCGTTCCCGGCGCCGGTCGCCGACTCGGCCAACGTGAAAGGCCGCTCGGTCTGGATCCAGCCCACCGTCAACAACGCCGCGCCCGGCGCGATCGCGCCCTTCCACCTGAACACCGCGCAGAACTTCGCCTTCATGCGCGTCAGCGGCACGCCGCACTCGTGGACCGACGCGCAGGCCGCGTGGGACAACGGCCGCATGAACAACTGGCCCAAGGCCAAGCAGAACCATTCGATGGGCCACTTCAAGGAGCAGGAGCTGCCCTTCCAGTTCGCCCTGGCCAACGCCTTCACGCTGTGCGACGCGTACCACTGCGCGACGCAGACCGGCACCAACACCAACCGCCTGTTCATCTGGACCGGCACCAACGACCCGCTGCGCCTGGGCAACGGCCCGTCCACCGACAACAGCCACGACTGGTTCAACCCGAACCCGCTCGACGACTACACCTGGACCACCTACCCCGAGCGCCTGCAGTCCGCCGGCATCAGCTGGCAGGTCTACCAGAACATGGACGACAACTTCACCGACAACTCGCTGGCCGGGTTCAAGGTGTTCCGCGACGGCTGGTACAACCGGCCGGGCTTCTCGCAGGTGCTGAAGGACCGCGGCATCTCGACGCGCGACCTCGACCTGCTGCGCGACGACGTGATCAACAACCGCCTGCCGCAGGTGTCGTGGGTCGTCGCGACCGCGGAGGGCTCCGAGCATCCCGGCCCGTCCAGCCCCGCGCAGGGCGCCGACTACACCGCCAAGGTGCTGGACACGCTGACCTCGAATCCGGACGTGTGGGCCAAGACCGTCCTGTTCATCAACTTCGACGAGAACGACGGCTTCTTCGACCACGTGCCGCCGCCGGCCGCGCCGTCGTACGTCACTTGGAACGCGAACCCCGCGCAGGCCGTGCTCGCCGGCGCGTCGACGGTCGACACGACCGGCGAGTACTGCGAGATCCTCAACGGCGCGTCGGCCACCTACCTGCACCGTCCGTACGGCATGGGTCCGCGCGTGCCGCTCTACATCGTGTCGCCGTGGAGCAAGGGCGGCTGGGTGAACTCGCAGACCTCGGACCACACGTCCGTGCTGCGTTTCATCGAAGCGCGCTTCGGCGTGAAGGAGACCAACATCGGCGCGTGGCGCCGTGCGGTCGCGGGCGACCTGACCTCGTGCTTCAACTTCGCCGACCCGGAGGACAGCGAGTTCTTCTCGAAGCTGCCCGACACTGTCGCGCTCGCCAACAAGGCGCGGGCGCTGCCCGGCACGACCACGCCGCCCGTCCCCGGCTCGCTGCAACTGCCGTCGCAGGCCGCCGGCGTGCGTCCGGCGCGTGCGCTGCCGTATGACCTGCAGGCCACCAGCGCGCTGACGCCCGGCGCAGGTCCGAACGCGACGTCCATCGCGGTCACGTTCCAGAACACGGGCAGCGCCGCCGCCGTCTTCCACGTCTACGACCGCACGCGTCTCAGCGAGGTGCCGCGCCGCTACACGGTCGAAGCGGGCAAGCAGCTCACCGGCAGCTTCGCGCCGCAGAGCGCCGGCGCGTACGACCTGTGGGTGCTCGGCCCCAACGGCTTCCACCGCCACCTCGCCGGCAATGCGCGGCGCGCGGCGGCGGCGGGTCAACCCAACCCGGACGTCATCGCGAAGTCCGCGCCGGCCAGCGGCGAGTTGGTGCTGACGCTGGTGAACACCGGCCCGGTCGCGGCGACCTTCACCGTCGCGCACAACAAGTACCAGGTCGCCGCGCCGCGCACGGTGAACGTGCCGGCGCGCAGCAGCAGCGAGGTGCGCGTCGGTGTCGCGGTCGCGGCGCATTGGTACGACGTGTCGGTGCGGGTGAACGGCCAGGCCGACTTCCTGCGCCGCTTCGCCGGACACATCGAGACCGGCGCGCCGTCGGTCAGCGATCCGGCGATGGAAGGCGTGGCGAAGGCCGACCAGTACCGCGTGCAGGGCGCGTGAAGGCGCGCTGAGCAGTGAAGCGGGGCGCCAGCCCCGCCGCAGGGTTGGGCAGGACGCGGGAGCGTTCCTTGCCCAACCCGGACCTCCCCATGAAAACACGGAGGTCCTCATGTCCGCCATGCGTCTTCGTCTTCAACGACAACCACGATCCGTTCTCCGATCCACCGTGGCTGCCATCGCGGCCACTGCCGCGTTCTGCGGTGCAGCAAGCGGCGCGTTCGCACAGTCCGCAGGCGTGCCTCAAGACGCCATCGGCTTCACCGAGTACGTTGCTTCGCAACTGCGTCAGCAGCTGGGCGACGGCACCGTCGTCGTCCGCGAGCCGCTGACGCTGGGCGTCGCGGACCAGCGCACGCGGCTCGACAAGCTCTATGCGGGCTGCCAGACCAACCGTGGCAATTGCGCCGACGACGTGAACGTGTTCGTGAAGACGACGACGCAGCAGTTCCGCGCCACCACGATCCCCGCGACGCGCGAGTCGCTCCGGCTGGCGGTGCGCACGGCCGCGTCGGTGCAGCAGGCACAGCGCGAGGTCGGCGGCGACGCCACGACCTTCCGCCCCCGGCCCTTCATCGGTCCGCTGGTGACGGTGCCGGTCTTCGACACGCCGCGCGCGTCGCGGCTGATCAGCGAGAAGGACTACAAGACGCTGAACCTGTCGGTCGACCAGGTGCGCGAGACCGCGCGCAAGAACACCTACGACGCGATGCCGCAGGTGCTGCAGCACGCCAAGCCGGTGCCTGCGGGCGAGGTGGGCAAGCTCGACGGTCCGGTGCTCCAGCCGAGCCGGCTGGTCTTCATCGACGACTGGAAGCCGCTGGCGGACGCGCAGAAGGGCAAGCTGATCGTCGCCGCGCCGGCCAACGACACGGTGCTCTACGTCAGCGACGACGACGCGTCCACGCTCGATGCGCTGCGCGCGCAGGTGCGCGAGCTGATGGGCAAGTCGCCCAATCCGCTGACGGACGTGCTGCTGCGGTGGTCGCCGTCGGGGTGGGTGCCGGTCCAGTGAGCGGCGCGGCGGCGGCGTCCTCGACGTCCGCGTTGACCCTCAGGCCCGATTCATGTGAGGACGGACCAGCCGCCGGCCCAGGAACCAGCCGACGCGCTGCAGCGCGAGCAGCCATCCACCGCTGAGCCACAACGCGCCGACGGCCGCGAGCGCGAGCAACGCGGGCGTACTGTCCGCGGGCAGCAGCGGTGGCAGCACGCTCGCGAGCAGCAGGGCGCCCAGCGTCATGCGCAGTCCTGCGTTGCCGGACAGCCAGCTCGTCAGCACCGGCAAGCCGATCGTCATCAGCGCGGCGATCGCCGGCCAGCCGCCGTGCGGCCGCCCCGGCTGCAGACGCCAGACCGGATTCGGCGTGTAGAGCCCCGCGCGCAGCACCATCGGACCGGCCAGGACCCACGCCGCGAGCAGGCCCGCCGGCAGCGGCGCGACCGCGCCCGGCAGCGTCAGCAGATAGAGGTAGAGCCCGGTCTGCGTCATGCCGGTGGCGAGGTCGTCCGGCATCGCCAGCATCACGCCGAACAGGGCGGCCAGGATGGCCAGCGGCACCAGCCAGGCGTGCAGTGTGTCGGTCATGGGGAACAGACCGTCGACGTAGCCGGCCACCCCGCTCGCCGCCAGCAATCCCACGCCGATCCAGGACCAGAGGTGGGGCAGACCCGGGACGCGCAGACGCCCGAACGGCGACTCGGCGACCCGCTTCCGCCCTTCGCGCAGCGAGCCCATCAGCGTGTCGAAGACGACGATGCCCAGCGGCACCGAGATGCCCAGGACCATCGCGTGGCTCACCGCGCGCGGCCAGTCGTGGCCGATCGCGAGGTGCAGGCCGAAGAGCAGGATCAGCAGGAGCAGGAAGTGCCAGCCCTGCACGCGCTTGATCAGCGTGAGCGCGGCCTGCTGGTCGCTGCGGTCGGCGCCAAGCCGGCGCAGCAGGAAGCCGCCGGCGTGATGCAGGTGCAGGTGGAAGGCGTAGCCCATCATCGCCGCGGCCAGCGAGGCGATCGAGCGGTCCCGGTCGCGCATCGAGCCGGCCAGTCGCGCGACAGCGGCCGTCGGGCCGAACTCGCGCAGCACGTCGGGATCGGTCACCGGGCGTGGGAACTCGCGGAGCAGCTCCATCAACCCGGCCATGCGTTCGGGGCCGAGGCGGCGCTCGGTGCGGAAGTCCTGCTCCCAGGCGAAGTGGTCGCGCAGCAGGTCGATCATCGCCACCGGCAGCTCGGCGTGGGTGTCGAGGATCAGGTGCGCGAAGCAGATCGAGGCGTGGTCGCGCACCTCCAGCGGCATCGCGAGCAGTTCCTCGCGCAGCGCCGGGACGGCGGCGGCCAGGCGCGGCTGGCCCTGGCGGCGCAGCTGCACCAGTTCCTCGCAGATCAGCTCGGGAGCCCGCCACGCCGGCAGCGTCGGGGCCACAGGCGCCGGATCCGCGTGGTGGAGCGGTCTGTCGCGGTCCAGCACGTCGTCGTCGCGTGGCAGCGGCAGCGGCGGCAACTTCGCGAGAGCCGCCTCGCGCGCTGCGGCCTCCTGGTCGGGCGGGGTCGCAGGCTTCGCGGCCGGTTCATCGGTCGCAGCGGTCGTCGAGGTCGCGACGGCCGCCGTCAGGGTGTCGGTGACTTCCGCGGCCCAGTCGACCTCGGGCGTCGCCGTGGCTCCGGAGACCTTCGAAGCGTCGCTTACGTCGGTGAGTTCGCTGACCTCGGCTGCGGCGGGGGGATGAGCCGCGGCTTCGGCCTCGGCGCGCGCCACGGCCTGCTGATGCCACCGCGCATGCCCGACGACCCGGTCATACGCCTCGCGCAGCGCCTGGTAGGCCTGCGCGTCGTCGTCGGGTCGTGTCTTGCGCAGCGTCTTCGCGTAGGCGCGCTTGATCTCGCCGGGATCGGTGCTCGGCGTCGCGAGCCCGACCGTCTCGCAATCCTGGCGCCAGGCCTCGTGCCAGTCTTCCATCACCTCGTGCTCCGTCAGAAGCGGAAACCGCCGTCGATGCTGTCCAGCGCCTCGCGCATCTGCTGGCGCGCCTGGCGGATGACGCGCGGGTCCTGCGTGTCGAGCGCCTGCTCGAACTGGCCCAGCCACGCCTGGATCGCCTCGCGCTGCTCGCCGAGCCGGTCTTCGTAGAGCCGCTTGGCGCGCTCGACCAGATAGCGGTTCTCTTCCTCGTCGCGCGGATGGCGCTTGAGCGCGCGCAGTTGCTTGAGCGCCTCGGTCATCTGCGCCTCGCTCATCTCGGTCGCGGTGTTGCGGATCAGCGTGCTCGCGGTCTGGCCGCCCAGCACGTCGCGCACGTCCGCTTCCAGCAGGCCGTTGGCGTCGTAGGTGAAGCGCACCTCGATCGAGGCCTCGCCGGCCGGGGCCGGCGTCAGCGCGATCTCCAGCTTGCCCAGATGCAGGTTCTCGCTGCCGATCGGCGACTCGCCCTGGCGGATGTCCAGCTCCACGACCTTCTGCTGGTCGTGCACGCTGAAGTAGCGCTGCATCCGCGACACCGGCACCGGTGTGTTGCGTTCGATGATGGGGCTGAAGCGGTCGTCGACCCGCTGCTGGCCGACGCGCTGCGACGTGATCACGCCCAGCGAGAACGGCATCACGTCGGTCAGCACGACCTCGTCCAGCGCCGCGTCGCGCGCCTTCAGGCCGGCCTGCACGGCCGCGCCCTGCGCGATGGCCTGGTCGGGATCGATGGTGCGCAGCGGCAGGCGCTGGAAGAGCCGCGTGATCATCTGGCGGATCATCGGCATGCGCGTCGCGCCGCCGACCAGCACCACCTCGTTCAGCGCCGACGGCGACAGCTGCGCGTCCTGCAGCGCGCGCTCGATCGGACGGCGCAGGCGTTGCAGCAGTTCGGCGGTGGCGGTCTCGAAGTCGGCGCGGCTGATCTCCAGTTCGGCGCGGCGGCCGTCCAGCATCAGGCCCATGACGGCGCTCTCGCGCTCGCTGAGGTCGCGCTTGGCCTGCTCCGCGGCGCGCCACCACAGCGCGGGGTCCTTCTGCAGCCGTTCGCGCTCGGCGAGCGACAGCGCGCCGCAGCGTTCGATGAACAGCTTGCCCACGGCGTGCGCGAAGTCCTCGCCGCCCAGGCGCGTGTCGCCGGCGCTGGCGCGCACCTCGACGACGCCGTCGAAGTACTCCAGCACCGACACGTCGAAGGTGCCGCCGCCCAGGTCGAAGACCAGGAAGGTGCTGTTGTCGGGGCGGTCCTGCAGGCCGTAGGCCAGGCCGGCGGCGGTGGGCTCGTTGAGCAGCCGCTCGACCTTGAGCCCGGCCAGTTCGCCTGCGGCGCGCGTGGCGCGGCGCTGGGCTTCGTTGAAGTAGGCGGGGACGGTGATGACGGCTTCGGTGACCGCCTCGCCCAGGAAGGCCTCGGCATCGGCCTTCAGCGACTGCAGCACCAGCGCGGACAGCTCCTCGGCGCGCAGTTGCCGGTCGCCGAGCCGCACCGTGCGGTCCGTGCCCATCAGCCGCTTGAAAGCCTGCGCGGTGCGGGCCGGATCGGTGGCGGCGCGCTCGCGGGCGGCCAAGCCGGTGATCAGCTTGCCGGCGTCGTCGATCGCCACGGCCGACGGCGTCGCGAAGTCGCCCAGCGCGTTGGGGATCAGTTGCGGGCGGCCGTCGCGGAAGACGGCGATGAGGCTGTTGGTCGTGCCGAGGTCGATGCCGACGATCATGGGAGGCGGAGGGGTCGGGTGTTGCGCGGCGTGGGGCCGCGGGCGCGCCTGAGCGCGAGGCGGCGGCAGGATATCAGTGCCCTGCCGCCGCGGACCCCTCGTCCGCCCGGAGGCCCCCTCACGGGGGAGGCCATCCGTGGCGAATCCGGCGACCTGTCACACCGCGGTGGCGCCGGCGTTGCGCACCGTCAACAGGTCGCCGAGTTGGACGCGGCGCAGGAACTCGCTGCGGATGCGGTCGGCGACCGCGCTGACGACGTTGCTGCCGTCCTCCGACGGATCGATGTGGACCCGGAACGGACGCTGGCCGAAGGGCGCGCCGACGACGTCCACGACGGCCCGTGCCACCTCGGTCGGATCCGCGTCCGCCGGCTCCGCGGCGGCCAGGTTGGTCATGATCTCCTGGGCCAGGCCTTGCGTCGGGCCCTGGTCGTAGGCCGCGACGCGTTCGACATCGCCCGGCGAGCCCGAATGCACGAAGTGGTTGGTGCCCTTGGTGAAGGCGCCCGGGACCACGATCGCTGTCTCGATGCCCCAGCGCGCCAGTTCCCCCGCGTAACTGACGGCGACCGCGTCCATCGCCGCCTTGGCCGCGAAGTAGGGCGCCAGGTAGGGCGGCGTGCCGCCGCGCGTGCTGCTGCTGCCGATCCACAGCAGCAGGCCGCGGCCCTGCTTGCGCAACTGCGGCAGCGCCGCGCGGTTGACCCGCTGCGCGCCGATCACGTTGACGTCGTAGAGCTGCGCGTACTGTTCCGGCAGGAAGGCTTCCGCCGGGCCGAAGGCCATGTGGCCGGCGTTGTGCATGACGACGTCGAGCCGGCCCTGCTCGGCAACGATGCGGGCGATGGCGGCGTCGGCCGAGTCCTGCGACTGGACGTCGAGTTCCAGCGCATGGAGCTTCACGCCGTGCTCGCGGGCGTAGGCGTCGACGGCCGTGACCTGCGACGCATTGCGACTCTGCGTGGCGCGCATGCTGGCGTAGACGATGTGGCCGGCGTCGGCCAGCGCGCGGGCGCTCATGGCGCCGAAGCCGCTCGAGGCGCCGGTGACGAGGATGACCTGGGAAGAGGAAGAAGGCGTCGACGTGTTCATGGCAGTGCTCCTAAAAGGGGGGGACTGAACCGGGACTCGAAGGGGTCAGTCATTGATGGGGGCGATGGGCCCCCGAGGGGCCCTCAAAAGGGGGCGTTCGTTCAGGCGAAGCCGCCGTTGGCGCGCAGGACCTGGCTGTTGATCCAGCCGCCGTCCTTGCCGACGAGGAAGGACACGGCGTTGGCGATGTCCTCGGGCGTGCCCAGGCGTTCCAGCGGGGCGACCTTGGCGGCGCTGTCGATCTGCTCCTGCGACTTGCCCTTGAAGAACAGCTCGGTGCCGACCGGTCCGGGGGCCACCGCATTGACGGTGATCGAGCGGCCGCGCAGCTCGTTGGCCAGCACGTGGACCAGGCCTTCGACGCCGGCCTTGGAGGCGATGTACGGGCCGTAGTTCGGGAAGGACTTGGCGATCACGCTGGTCGACAGCGCCACGATGCGGCCGCCGGCGGCGACCTTCTCCGCGGCGTGCGACAGCACCAGGAAGGCGCCGCGCAGGTTGGTGTCGATCACCTGGTCGAAGGTCTCCAGGCTGGACGGCTTGATCGCGCCCATCGGCATCACGCCGGCGCTGTGCACGACCGCGTCGAGGCGGCCGTAACGGCGCAGCGTTTCGTCGAACAGCGCGGCCACCTGCCCGGCGTCGGACACGTCGGCCTGGACGGCGGTGGCGCGACCGCCGGCGGCTTCGATGGCGGCGACGGTGTCCTGCGCCGCGGCGGCATTGCCGGCGTAGTTGACGACGACCGAGTAGCCGTCGGCGGCCAGCCGCCTGGCGATGGCTTGGCCGATGCCGCGCGAGGCGCCGGTGACGAGGGCGGTGCGCAGGCCGCGGTCGGTGGTGATGGAGGTCGAGATCGGGGTCGAGGCGGAAGTGGCAGTCATGGTTCGCTCCAAGGGTTGAGGGAAGCGCCTGAGAAGGGGGAGAGGAGGCGGGAGGAGGGCTTCCGGGTTGCGATGGAACGAATTCTGGTTGTTGATCAGATCCGGAAAAAGGAGTGAAAATTGGCTAGTCAGTTCAACCTGACTCAACAAATGCCTGCGAGGATGCTGGAATGGACCGATTCGAGACCCTTCAGCTGTTCACCCGGATCGTGGAGCTGCGCAGCTTCACGCAGGCGGCCGCTCACCTGGACATCCCCCGGGCGACGGCCACGCACGCCATCAAGGCGCTGGAGGCGCGGCTGGGCACGCGGCTGCTGGACCGCACCACGCGCGACGTGCGGCCGACGCTCGACGGCCAGGCGTACTACGAGCGCTGCGTCCTCGTGCTCAATGAGCTCGACGATGCCGAGGCCTCGCTGAAGCAGGTGGCGTCGAATCCGCGCGGCGTGCTGCGCGTGGACATGCACGGCGTGCACGCGTCCCACATCGTGCTGCCGCGCATCGACGAGTTTCGTGCCCGCTTCCCGCAGATCGAGCTGGTGGTCAGCGGCGGCGACCGCCTGGTGGACCTTGTGCGCGAGGGTGTCGACTGCGTGCTGCGGGCGGGCACGCCGCGCGACTCGACGCTGGTCGCGCGCAAGCTGGCGTCGATGCCGCAGATCATCTGCGCGAGTCCCGAGTACCTCGCCCGCGCCGGCACGCCGCGGCATCCCGACGATCTGCCATGGCACCAGACGGTGCGCTTCTTCGCCAGCGGCGGCGGGGCGGACTATCCGCTCGAACTCACGGTGGACGGCCAGCTGCGGCGCTATCCGCTGCCGGGCTGGATCTCGGTCAACGATGCGCAGAACTACCTTGCCTGCGCGCTGCGCGGCTGCGGCCTGATCCAGGTGCCGCGCTTCCACCTCGAGCAGGAGCTGGCCGACGGCAGGCTCGTCGAAGTGCTGTCGGACTGGGAGAGTCCGGCGATGACGCTGTCGGCGCTCTATCCGCAGCATCGGCAGCTGTCGCCGCGTGTGCGGGTGTTCGTGGACTGGCTGGCGCAGTTGTATGCGGAGAAGTTTCCGGTGCCGTCGGCAGCAGCCTGAAGCGATCGCTCGATTCCCCCCCCCTCTCTTCGTCTGTCCCGATCAACTCCTGCGCCCGATCGTCTGTCCCGAGCCAAGTCCATCTGTCGCATGCGGGGTTGACGTCCCACTTCCTTGTGTATTACTGTACCGATACACGCTGACAACACCGTCGGCACTCGCACCCCGCCGATGGACGCCGACCTCCTCTTCAGCATCAACCCGGGCTCCCCCGAGCCGATCTACCGCCAACTGGTGGAGCAGCTGCGCCGCCGCGTGGCCAGCGGGCAGCTGGTGGCGGGGCAGGAGATCCCTTCCGTGCGTGAACTGGCGCAGGCGCTGGCGGTGAATCCGATGACGGTCTCCAAGGCCTTCGGGCTGATGGAGGCCGAGGGCCTGGTGGAGCGCCGCCGCGGTCTGCCGATGGTGGTGGCGGCGCAGCATCAGAAGGCGATGAAGACGCGCGGCCGCGTGGAGCTGCTGCGCCCGGCGCTGGAGAAGGCCGCCGCGGAGGCGCGCCAGCTGGAGCTGCCGCCGGATCAGGTGCTGGCGCTGTTCAAGGCGCTGCTCGAGGACCAGGGAGAGACGCGATGACTCACACGCTGAAGCAGACACTGCACGAGACACTGGATCACACGATGACGATCAGCCCCGCGCAGAGCCGGGCGCTGGCCGATGACGCGCTCGCCGCGCCGCCGGTGAGCGCGAGCGGCCTGCGGGTCGACTTCAAGGGTCAGCCGGGCGTTCTCGCCGGTCTGGACTGGACGTTGGCGCCGCGGCAGGTGGTCGGGCTGCTGGGCCGCAACGGCGCCGGCAAGACCACGTTGCTGGAGACGCTGCTGGGCCTGCGCGAACCGCAGGCCGGTGAGGTGCGTCTCTTCGGTCAGCCCGCGTTGACGCCGGACGACGCGTTGCGTGCGCGGCTGGGCTATGTGCCGCAGCAGTCGGCGCTGTTCGAGGACTTCCAGGCCGGCGATCTGCTGCGCTACTTCCGCAGCTTCTATCCGCGCTGGAACGACGCGAAGGTCGACGGCCTGATGTCGCGTTGGGAGATCCCGCGTGATCGTCGCATCGCTCAGCTGTCGCAGGGGCAGCAGCAGCGGCTCTCGATCATCCGGGCGCTGGCACACGAGCCCGATCTGCTGGTGCTCGACGAGCCCGTCGCCAGCCTCGACGCCGCCGGCCGCCGCGACTTCCTGCGCGAGCTCGTCGACCAGGTGCTGGACCGCGGCACGACGGTGCTGTTCTCGACGCACATCCTGTCGGACCTGGAACGCGTGGCCTTCAACGTCGCCTTCCTGAGCCGCGGCCGCATCGCGCTTCACGCGCCGCAGGACGCCCTCGCGGAAGAGGTCCGGCTGCTGGCCGGGCCGTTGGGGCGATTGCAGACGGCCGTCGACGTGCACGGGGGTCAGGTCTTGAGTCGACGTGACCTCGGCGAGCACCCGCGCTGGCTGGTGCGTTTCCCCGAGGGCAATCTCCCGCAGAGCGACGCCGCGCTCCGTTGCGAAGCGCTCAGCCTCGAAGACCTCTTCCTGGAGCTGACGCAGTGAACGCGGCAATGAACGCGGCGCGCCCGCTGCCCGGCGTCGGCGGGCACCTCGCGGTGCTGCGCGCGACGGCGCGGCCTTTGCGCCGGCTGTGGTGGGCGCTGCTGCCGATGGCCGGGATCACGGGCCTGACCTCGATGAAGTCCGCGTCCGCAGCGGGCGTCGCGTTCTGCATCATGGCCGCGATCGGGCTGCAGTTCGTGTGGTGGCTGTGTGCCAGCGCAATGAGCATGCAGAACCACCCGATCACCGCGCGCCTGGTGCCCGGCCATCTGCGCCTGCTGCGCGAGGTCGGGGTCGCGCTGTTCCTCCTGATCGCGATCGGGACCGGGCTGCTGCTGCATGCCGTGTTCGGCCACTTCCTGCTGTTCACGATGCTGGCGGGAGCCGTGCTCGTCAGCTTCTCGATGGCGCTGCGCTGGCCGATCACCTGGTTCGTGTTCTGGGTCTTTCCGTGGATCCCGAGCGCGCTGCTCAAGGACACCGTCGTCTGGCGCGAGGCCGCGGCCCTGCTGCGCGGCTGGCACGAGCAGCAGCCCGTGACGCAGGCGGCGCTGGCGATGCTCGCGCTGAGCGTGGTCCTCTGGCACCTGTTCCAGGACGGCGGCCCCGGGCACTTGCGCTCCTGGCAGTCGGCCAGGGTCTTCAATGACCTGATGTCGATGAAGGCGACCTGCGCGACGCGCACGGCGCGGCCGCCTGTCCACCCGGTGCTGCGCCTCCTCGGCAAGCCGTTCACCTGGGGACTGCCGACCTGGACCCGCCACCTGATCCGCACCGCCACCCCGACCGCCGACAGCGTGGCGGCGCGTGCCGAGATCGCCACCCTGCGGAACCTGCACTGGTCGGCGACCGTGGGCGTGGCCGCCGTCATCTTCCTGGCGCTGCTGGCCGCGGAGCTCGCGGTGCTGTACTGGCTGCCCGCTCCGCGCGCGGCGACGGTGCTGCAGGGGGCGCTGCCGGGGACCTCGTTCGGCGTGATGTGCGCGCTGTTCGGGCCGCTGCTCAGCATCGCCGCGATGCTGAGACGGACCCGGACCGAGCAGTCCTTGCTGACGCTCGTGCCGGGCATGCCGCGGGGCGAGGCGATGAACCGCGTGCTCGCGCGCCGGATGCTGACGCAGTTCCTGCTGGTGCTGGGCTTCGGGGCGGCGGTGTTGACGCTGATGGTGTCGCTCGTGCCCGGCGAGTGGCCGCGCGATCAGCCGCTGATGGGCCTGCATTTCGCCGCCATCGCGCTGCCGGCGGGGCTGCTGCTGTGGCAGGACTGGTCGCGGAAGCGTCAGCCGGGAGCGACCCAGGCCGTGATGCTCATGCTCGGAGGGATGCTGGTGGCCGGACTGAGCATCGGCGCGAACCGGTTCTTCCAGATCATGCCTTGGCATGTCGTGGCGGTGACGGCGCCGCTGGCCGCCGTGCTGGCCGTGTGGCGCTGGCGCGCAGTGCGGCGCATGGCGCCGTTCTGGCCGGTGGGCCGGCACGCAGAGGACTGAGCGGCCAGGACCGCCGCTCGGGGCGACCGCCCAGGTCGGCCGCTCAGATCGGCAGCTCGGTGTAGTACCGCCCGCCGTGGAAGATCAGCGGCTGCGCCTGCTCGGCGCGCGTGCAGGCCTCGACTTCGCCGACGAAGATGACGTGGTCGCCTTCCTCGTACTGGCTTCTGTTCGCGCATTCGAAGACGGCGGCGCAGCCCTCCAGCACCGGCGCGCCACCGCAACCCTCGCGGAAGCGCACGCCGGCGAAGCGGTCGATGTCGCGCGTGGCGAAACGCTGCGCCAGTTCCTTCTGATCCGCGGCCAGGATGTTGATCGCGTAGTGCGAGCCGCGGCTGAACACCGGCATCGATCCGGCCCGGCGCGCCAGGCTCCACAGCACCAGCGGCGGGGACAGCGACACTGAGTTGAACGAGTTGGCCGTCAGGCCGACCAGGGTGCCGTCCTCCGCGCGCGCCGTCACGATGGTGACGCCGGTGGCGAACATGCCCAGCGCCGCGCGGAATTCCTGCGGGTCTAGCGGCGAAGTGGCACAGGTCGGAGACGGCGTGATCAGTGGCGACTGGGACATGATGACCGGGATTGTCGCCTGCCTAGAATCCCGCCATGGTTGATGCTGACTTCTCTCCCGATGCCGACGTTCACCTGCCGTCGGCCCCCGCCTACGGCTTCGGTCGCTGCGATTGCCGCCGCTGCGGCGCCGACGGTGCGCCGCGCCAGCCCGCTCGGCGCCTGTTCACCGGCCTGATCGCGGCCGGCGGCGCGCTGGCGCTGTCGCCGGCCTGGGCCCAGGACGGCGTCGAGGTCGGCAAGCAGAGCCGCTTCACGAAGCTGGTGTCGGCTGAACAGATCGAGGCCGCCGCGCAGCAGCAGTACGTGCAGATGATGCGGCAGGCGAAATCGCAGAACGCGCTGGCGCCGCCCAACAACGCGCAACTGATCCGCCTGCGGGCGATCGCGCAGCGGATCATCCCGTTCGCCGCGGCATGGAACACGCGCGCGCAGCAGTGGCGCTGGGAGGTGAACCTGATCGGCGGCAAGGAGCTCAACGCCTTCTGCATGCCGGGCGGCAAGATCGCCTTCTACTACGGGATCCTCCAGCAACTGCAGCTGAGCGACGACGAGGTCGCGATGATCATGGGCCACGAGATGGCCCACGCGCTGCGGGAACACGCCCGCGAGCGCATGGGCAAGAACATGGCGACCAGCGGCGCGATCCAGCTGGGCGCGGCGATCTTCGGCCTGGGCGACTTCGGCCGTGGCGTGGCCAACATGGGCGGTCAGCTGCTGTCCCTGACCTTCAGCCGCGAGGACGAGAGCGAGGCCGACCTGGTCGGCATGGAGCTCGCCGCGCGCGCCGGCTACAACCCGCATGCCGGCATCACGCTGTGGGAAAAGATGGGACAGGCCAGCAAGGGCGCGCCGCCGCAGTTCCTGTCCACGCACCCGTCGGGCCCGACGCGGATCCGCGACATCGAGCGCACGCTGCCGCGCGTCCAGGGCCTCTACGCCCGGGCGCCCAAACCCGATCAGCGCTTCCAGCCGCCCGCGCCGGCGGCAAAGTCCTGACGGACACCGGCCAGGGACCTCGGGCAAGCACGGGGAGACACGCTGCCTCTTTCGAGGCTTGATGGCTCGAAAGGCCGATGCCATCGTGCTTCCCTACGGTTAGGTGCTGGCACAGCGATTGCCGTGGCCGCCCACGAGGGCCACACTGGCACCTCGTCACCTGAGGGTCCACATGTCGGGTCAGGAGCCATCGCACGGGCCGGGTGCATCCCCCGCACCCGAGGAAGGCGTCGCGCACGTCGGGGCCGCGCTCGACTACGTCACCGACGCCGTCATCCTGCTGGAGCACGACTGGACCATCGAATTCGTCAACGTCGCCTTCGAGCGCGCGAGCGGCCGGCAGCGCGAGGCGCTCATCGGCAGGAATTACTGGACCTGCCTGGCCGGCGCGATGGGGGCGCGTTTCGACGTCGAGGCTCGCTCCGCGATGCAGACGCGCGCCGCGCACATCTACGAGGAATTCAATGCCCGCCTGAGCAAGTGGTTCGAGTGCCGCGCCTTTCCCTGCGAGCACGGCCTGGTGGTGCTGTTCATCGACATCACGATGCGCAAGTCCGACGAGCTGACGCGTGTCGACTTCGAGGAAAAGCTGATGCGCATCCAGCGGATGGAATCGCTGGGCACGCTGGCCGGCGGCGTGGCGCACGACTTCAACAACATCCTGGCGGCTATCCTTGGACACGCGGGGATGATGCTCGACGAGCTGCCCCCGGCGTCGCCGCTGCGCGGGCACATGCAGCAGATCAAGCGGGCCGGCGACCGCGCGCGCGAGATCGTGCAGCGCATCCTGGCCTACGCGCGGGGCAGCGGGCATGAGTTGTCCAAGCACCGGCTGCGCCCGCTGGTCGAGGACAGCATCGGGCTGTTGCGCTCGACGCTGCCGGCGTCGGTGCGGCTGACGGTGGACCTGCACGGCGACGACTGCGTCGCGACGGTCGATCCGGCGGAGGTCCAGCAGGTCGTGCTGAACCTGTGCACGAACGCGTGGCAGGCGATGCCGGGCGGACACGGGCAACTGCACGTCGGCCTGCGCGCGGTGCATTTCGATGTCCCGCATGCCTTCGCGATCGGCCGCGTGGCGCCGACGCATTACGCGGAGCTCAGCGTGCGCGACGACGGCCACGGCATGGAGGAGGACGTGGCGAAGCGGCTGTTCGAGCCCTTCTTCACGACCAAGCCGCGGGGCCAGGGCACGGGCCTGGGCCTGCACATCGTGCACGGCATCGTGCATGCGCACGGCGGCGCGATCGACGTGCAGTCGAAGCCGGGGATGGGGACCATCTTCTCGGTCTACCTGCCGGTCGTGGGCAGCGAGGCGGCGCCGCTGGACACGGCGGCGCTGGCGAGGGTGGCCGACCCCGGCGTGGGTGAGCACGTCCTCTACGTCGACGACGATCCCATCGTGCTGATGATGGTGGAGGCGTTGCTGAAGAAGGCGGGCTACGACGTCCGCACCTACGCCGAGCCGAGCGAATGCCTCGCGGACATCGAGAGCGGCCGCGTGCCGGTGCAGCTGCTGATCACCGACTTCAACATGCCGGGCATGAACGGCCTGGAGCTGGCGGTGGCGGTGCGCGCGACATTGCCGACGGTGCCGGTGATCGTCACGACCGGCTACATCGGCGACGAGCTGACCGATGCGGCCGACCGCATGGGGGGCGTGGCGGTGCTGCAGAAGGAGCGCAGCTTCGAGGAGCTGGTGGAGCTGGCCGCGCTGGCGCTGCGGGGCTTTCCGGAGTCGAGGTTCCTGGACACGGGCTTGTCGCCGCTCTGAATGCGGCTTGAGAGCGTTGCGACGCTGTCGGGAGACGGCGAAGCCTCAGCCCCAGCGCGCGCCGACGAAAGGATTGGTGCGCCGCTCCTCGCCGAAGCTGCTCTCGGGTCCGTGGCCGGGGACGAAGACGGTGTCATCGCCCATCGGCCAGAGGCGCTCGTTGATCGAGCGGATCAGCGTGGCGTGGTCGCCGCCGGGGAAGTCGGTGCGGCCGATGCTGCCGGCGAAGAGCACGTCGCCGACGAAGCAGCGCTTCGCGCTCGCGGAGTGGAAGACGACATGGCCTGGCGTGTGGCCGGGGCAGTGGCGCACGGTCAGGGTTTCGTGGCCGATCTGGACGGTGTCGCCGTCCTCGAGCCAGCGCGTAGGCGTGAACATCTCGGCCGGCGGAAAGCCGAACATCGCGGACTGCTGCGGCAGTCCGGCGATCCAGAACTGGTCGCCCTGGTGCGGTCCGATGATGGGCAGGCTGCGCAGACGCGCGAGCTCGCCCGTGCCGCCGGCGTGGTCGATGTGGGCATGGGTCAGCCAGATCGCCTTCAGCGTCAGGCCCAGGCGCTCGACCTCGGCGAGCAGGCGGGGGATCTCGCCGCCCGGATCGACGATCGCGGCTTCACGCGTGACGTCGCACCAGACGATGGAGCAGTTCTGGCGGAAGGGGGTGACGGGGACGGTCTGGTCGCGGAGAGGCATGGGGTACGGCGGAGTTTGGAATGAGGGCGACCTCAACTCTGAAGTGCAACACCTTCAGTAAGGTGTCAAAGGACGAAGAACAAAAAGTGGATCAAGAACGAAGACTTGCTTGGACGAGCGTAAGTTGTTGATTCTTATTGGCCAACTTGGCAACGGATTTGCTGTGCCCGACGTTGAATCAAAACTGGATCAAGAAAATCTACGCCCAGTGAGGAACGTAGCCGGCACGAGGATGATCAGGGTCCGCAATACGAATCAGCTTCGCATCCAGAGTCTTGTTGATCACCGCGGTGGCCTGCGCAGCGTTCTTCGGAGCGATTCCCAAGCGCTGACACAAGGAAGCGTTCTTCATCTTGTCACCGCTCAGGAACTTGAGCACGGCGTGGAAGTAGCACGCCCTGATGCGTTCATCTGAACTCATCTGAGCGAAGCTGCGCGGGCCATAGAGGACCGCCTGGAAGGAGTTTTCTTCTTCCCGGAAAAGTGGTGGCGGAAGCTCATGGACTTCGCAGGCCTCCACCACCTTGTCCAGGCCGCTCCCCTGTTCCTCGCACATCTTCATCCGCCGCATCAGCGACGCAAGCGCTTCATTGCGAGACCTCGGCGGCAAGTCGATCATCCGCTCGGGCTTCATCAGCGGCGCCCCAGGGTTGCTGATCTCCAGGCGGTCGAGGAACAGCTCGATTTGCGGCCCGGCACCTGTAATTGTCATGTCCTGATGGATCAGCGCGTTCGCGACGAGCTCCCGAATTGCCAAGACAGGAAATAGCGGATGCGCCTCGCGCAATGCCGCCCCGATGTGCTCGTTCTTCGGCTGCAGATCGTTCACATAGTTCACGATTCCCTCGAAGCCGATCGCATAGCCCTGCTGAGCATCCAGTCGGTGAGTCACCGTCGCTGCGCGGTTCTTGCCGGCATAGGCGACGAAGCGAACCGCCTTGCGCGAGATGCCAGCGTCGAAGTCGGCAAGATTGTGGGCGAACAGCACCGCTCCCAGGTTGGTCACGTTCCAGTGCGCGCCCACGTCCCGGGCCACAAGCCGATCAGCCTCCAGCTTGTCGATGATGGTCGCGTGACTCTCAGGCAAGACCTGCCCCGTCAGACGGAAGTACTGCGTGAAGTCGAGCAGCTTCAGCACCTCGTCCCGCGTCAGGAACTGCCGGGCTATTCCTTGCTCCCAACGATATGGCATCAGGCGCTCGACCAGCCGCTGATACCGCTCCGGGTACTCGGTCAACTTCGGCGTCGCGCTGCCGATTCGGATGTACGGCGTGCCGTTGAAGGCTACGGGGGCTCCCGTTGCGGCCGGGATTTCCAGAAGAACGACGCGGCCCTGCGGATGCGCGACCACGCTGAACCTGAAGGCTATGCTGGGCGACAAGGCGGCTGCAAGCCAGATGGGCAGTATCTGATTCCCAGCTGCCTTTTTGGTGTCCGGGTTGAAGTCGGTTCCCGTCACCTCATGGGTTTCATCAGCGATTCCCCACGCCATGAAGGCCATGTCGCGACCCTCGCTGCGGGCCGCATTCGAAAGCGCCGAGCAGCGCTTCCCGATCATCTCAGGGTCGGTGTTGTTTTCCTTGAACTCCAACCAGGAGGCCTCGGCAGGCTCACCTCGCAGCTGATCGATCAGCGCAATCTCACGGGCAGGGTGGTTCATGCGAAGGCGTCGCGGGTGTGGTCTGCGCAGCCAGACTGGCCGGACGACTCGTGAAAGTTCGGGATGGGTCGAGAACTTTACCCCGACGAAGTGGCGTCGATAACCATCCCTTCGCTTCGAACCGCGGAGCTACCGCAATGAGTGTTGAACAGTCCCGTCACGTCCGCAGCCGCGCGACCGCCCAGCCCATCGCCGGCCACACCACCCGACGGACGAGGAACGAGCTCAACGCCAGGACTGATCCGACCAGGATCGGCAGGATCGGACCGAAGGTCCACGCCATGCCGAGGACGAATCCGAGCAGGTACTCCCCGCGATACGTGGGCAGCGCGACGCCGCTGAGCAGGATCGCCAGGAGTACGGCCGCGGCGTGATCGGGCGTTCCGAGGCTGAAGGCCAGCGACAGGCCGATGCCCGCGCAGGCGGCGCCCAGCGCGGCGATCAAGATGGCGCGTTTCGCCGGGCCGGAGCTCGCGCGGCGCAGGAAGCGGCCGGAGAGGATCCACGTCAACGCCGGCATGGCCACGATGCCCCAGCCGTTGGACACGGACGGCAGGTCCGGATTGGCGAGCAGGTGATGGTTGACGATGCCGCCGTGCGTCCACTGCCACGCCAGATGCGCGAGCTCGAGCAGCGCGACCAGGATCGTGAGCAGCACGCGAGTGCGGCGGGTGTCCGCGGCGGTGGTGAGGGCGAGGGACATCGCACGCTCCTGGAGTGGAAGAAGCGGCGATCGTCGGCGGGAGGGCCAGGACTTGCCCGGCGAAAGCGACGAGCTGTCGAATGCGTCGGATGGGGCGTCACATGGGCCAATGCGGGGCCGGTTGTGGGATAGTGGATCGATCCGTCATCCGCCTGCAGGCCCATCGAGATGCCCCGAGATTCCGCCTCTTCCGCCCCCGCCGAAGGACAGGCGAATGCCCATCACGGGCCGCGTCAAGGTCTGGCCACGCTCACGCTGGGTGCCTTGGGCGTCGTGTTCGGCGACATCGGAACGAGCCCGCTCTACACGATGCGCGAGGTGCTCAATCCCGCCAACGGCGTGACGCTGGCGCCGGCGGCCATCATCGGCGCGGTGTCGGCCATCTTCTGGGCGTTGATGGTCGTGGTGACGCTCAAGTACGTCGTGCTGATCCTTCGCGCGGACAACCGGGGTGAGGGCGGCATCATGGCGCTCACGGCACTGGCGGTGCGCGCGGCCGGCGACACCCCGGCCAGGCGGCGCATGCTGCTGCTGGTCGGCGTCTGCGGCGCGGCGCTCTTCTATGGCGACAGCGTCATCACGCCGGCCATCTCCGTCATGGGGGCCGTCGAGGGACTGGAGCTCGTCACGCCGGCGCTCAAGCCTTTCGTGCTGCCCATCTCGGTGGCGGTCCTGACGGGCCTGTTCCTGATCCAGCGTCACGGCTCGGCGGCGGTCGGCGTGCTGTTCGGGCCGGTCATGCTGCTCTGGTTCAGCGTGCTCGGCCTGATCGGCGCTTTCCAGATCGCGCAGGCCCCGGAGATCCTCCAGGCGCTGGATCCCCGTTTCGGTTTCGCATTCCTCCAGGCGCGGGGCCCGGGCCTCTTCCTCGTCGTGGGGGCGCTCGTCCTCGCGCTGACGGGGGCGGAGGCGCTCTACGCGGACATGGGGCACTTCGGCCGTCGCCCGATCCGGCTGGCGTGGTCGGCGCTGGTGCTGCCGACCCTCGCCCTGAACTATGCCGGGCAAGGCGCGTTGCTGCTGAGGGACCCGACCGCGCTGGACAACCCGTTCTTCCGGCTGTTTCCCTCGTCGTGGCTGATCCCCATGGTGCTGCTGGCCACGCTCGCCTCCGTGATCGCGTCCCAGGCGGTGATCTCCGGCGCGTTCTCGTTGACGAAGGAAGCGATCCAGCTCGGCCTGCTGCCTCGCATGCGCGTCATCTACACCTCGGCGCAGGCCATGGGCCAGGTCTATCTGCCGGCGATCAACTGGACGCTGCTGATCGCGGTGCTCCTGGCAGTCATCGGTTTCGAGAGTTCGTCGGCACTGGCCTCGGCCTACGGCATCGCGGTGACCATCACCATGCTGATCACCACGGCACTGACCTTCTTCGTGGTGCGGCATGCCTGGCGCTATCCGGCGCCCGTGGCCTGGGCGGCGACGGCGGGGTTCCTCGTGGTGGACGCATTGCTCGTGGTCTCGTGCTCGCTCAAGATCCTGCAGGGCGGCTGGTTCCCGCTGGCGCTCGGCCTGGTGCTCTTCGCGGTGATGGCCACGTGGCGCCTGGGCAAGGAGCGCCTGCATGCGCAGGTCGCGGACGAAGACCTGCCGCTGCTCCCCTTCCTCGAATCGTTGTCCCACGACGTTGAAGGACCTCGACCGGACCGCATCGCGGTCTATCCGGTGTCCAACCCGGAGGTCGTGCCGCCGGCGCTGCTGCACAACCTGAAACACTACCAGCTGCTGCACGCGCGCAACGTGATCGTGACCGTGCGCTTCGACGAAGTCCCGTTCGTGCCCGAGGACCAGCAGCTCACGGTGGAGACGCTTCGCCCGGGCTTCTGGCGGGTGGTGGTGCGTTACGGGTTCAAGCATGAGCCCAATCTGCCGGCAGCCCTGGGGCGCTGCGCGCGCCACGATCTGCAATTCGATCCCTTCCTCGCCTCGTACTTCCTGAGCCGGCAGGTCGTCGTGCCGGGGACTCACAAGAAGAAGTCGGGGATGGCGCGCTGGCGGCAGCAGCTGTTCATCGCCATGGCGCGCAATTCCAGCAGCGCGGCCGATTACTTCCGGCTGCCGGACAACGGGGTCATCGAGCTGGGGTCACGGGTTCAGCTCTAGGCCTCTGGACGGGGCGCCCGCGTGTTCACCGCCAACTGGTCGGCGAAGGCCCGTTGGTAAGCGGGACGGGCTTCGCCGCGCGCGACATAGGCGGCCAGTCGCGGGAACTCATCGAGCAGACCCGTCGACCGCAGGCGCAGCAACACGTGGACCATCATCAGGTCCGCGGCGCTGAAGGCACCGGCTAGCCAGTCGGCGTCGCCCAGACGCGCGGCCAGTTGCTGCAAGCGCGTCCGCACACGCGTTTCGAGCAAGGGGAGCCGGGCCGCGTACCAGGGCTGGTCGCGCTCGAACAGGCGGGCCATGGTCAATTCGAGGATGGGTGGCTCCAAGGTGTTCACCGCGGCGAAGACCCAGGCGACGGCGCTCGCCCGCGCATCGGCGTCGTCGGGCAGCAGTCCGGGATGTCGGTGACCGATGTGAAGGACGATCGCGCCTGTCTCGAAGAGCGCCAGTCCTTCTTCTTCGTACGTGGGAATCTGCCCGAAGGGATTGAGCGCCAGGTGCGCCGGCTCCTTCATGGCCTGGAACGAGACGAGGCGGACGTCGTAGGCCAGCCCCGCCTCTTCCAGTGCCCAGCGGACGCGCGTGTCGCGTGCCAAGCCCTTGCCGCCGTCGGGCGAGCGGTCGAAAGCGGTGATGGTGATGGTCATGACGTCGATCCTTGCACGAGACGTGTCTGGGAACGACGAATGACCCTCACCGCGATCGACAGCTCAGCGCGAGAAAGCTGGCGTGGCGAGTGTCTTCAGCGTCCGGAGCGGAAACCTCGTGCCGCCAGTCGAGCGAGGACGACGACGACCAGCAGCGCCACGCCGTCGAGGACGAACAGGGCCATGCCCGGCTCAGCCCGCTTGGCCAGGTCGGTCGATTGGCCGAAGTGGCTCGCGCCGATGCCATAGGCTTCAACGAAGGCCATGGCGGTGATCCACGCTGCCGTCGCGGCGATCGCGATGGCCAGCACGGTGGCCACGTTGGCCTTCAGATAGCTCTTCCTCTTGCGCGTCGTGGCCGGCGCATGGTCGACACCCGTCGCCGCTGTCGCTGCTGTCACCACGTCGAGATCTGCCTGCATGCTCATTCCTCCGTCTGTCCGAGGAGGCGTTGTATGAGGAGCGACCGGTTGAATGTCCTGGCGTGTCGCGAACTGCGGAATGCGCCGTTGAATGGGTCCGTGCCGAGGGTGGATGGAGACAGAGTCGACCGCGGGTGGCGGTGACGATTGCGGCGCCGAAGGCGCGCATGCTTCAATCACGACATGCCCAAAGACGCCGCCTTCCTGTCCGGCACCGAGAACCTCTCGATGTCCTCGGCAACGGTCATCCCGGTGCTGCACTACCCCGATGTGGCGGCTGCTGCAGCGTGGCTGGTCCGGGTCTTCGGCTTCACCGAGCGCCTGCGCATCGGCGGCCATCGCGTGCAGCTCGAGATCGGATCCGGCGCCATGGTGGTCGCGCAGGGCGATGCGCCAGCGGAACCAGGTTTCTCGATCATGGTCCGCGTCGCGAGCGCTGATCAGCACGCCGCACGAGCGGCAGCGGCGGGCGCCAAGGTCTTGTCTCAGCCGCACTCGTTCCCGTATGGAGAGCGGCAGTACACCGCCGCCGACCTGGCGGGGTATGTCTGGACCTTCTCGCAGTCGGAGCGCGATGTGCATCCGGATGCATGGGGCGGGGAACTCGTCGAGCGACAGTTGCCAGACTGAAGCGGAGGTCGGGCCCCCGCGGGCCCGGCCAAGGCGATGACGCTGCGGCCACGATGTCGCTCGCGCGCACCACTTGAAAGGCGCGATCCGGGCAATGCGTCACAGGGCCATGGATCTCCGTGCCGGACACCCGATTCGACGGATTGTTCAGCGGCATCGCGATCGATAGGGTTCGGGCCGCCATGCAACCCATCAGCTTCATACCCATGATTTCGCACCGCGTTCTCGCCAGGACTCTCCTCGCCATTGCCCTCGTCCCCGTGCTCGCTTCCTGCGGCGGTGGTGGCGATGACGAGAAGGCCTGCGGCCCGGATGTCCTGACGCTCACATTCAGCTGGAACTCCAACGGTTCGATCGACAGCCGGGTGAGCGGCAAGGTCGGTGTCCCCTTGACGGCGACGCCGACCATCACGGGACTTCCCGCCTCGTGTGCCGGCCAGCAGTCGTTCTCGGTCAACGTCCCGCAGGGGCTGCCGGGCGGGCTCGTGCTGGACACCAGGTCCGGCGTGATCTCCGGCACGCCCACCCAGGCGATCGGCATCGGAGGTCCGTCCGCCGATGGCGGGCTGGTGGCGATGCACCTGCCGGGCTACCGCAAGATCGAAGCACTGGGGATCATCAATATCGCGCCTTGAACGGCGAAGACGGAAGGTCCGCTTCATGAAGGTGGTGCGCTTCAGCGCCCCAATGAAAAACGGCCTGGTGAGTACCAGGCCGTTGTTTGGCTTTTCGTAGACCCCGGCCCTCACCCCTGCCCTCTCCCGCAAGCGGGAGAGGGAGCAAGCCAGGTCCCGTTCGAGGCTTAGAGCGAGTTGAGGAACGCGAGCAGTGCCTCCCGGTCCGCCGTGCTCAGCTTGACGAAGCGCTGACGGCTCGCGTCGCCTTCACCGCCGTGCCACAGCACCGCTTCCGTCAGCGTGCGGGCGCGGCCGTCGTGCAGGTAACCCACCTTCACGCCGTTGCCCGCCACGCGCTCCGTGTACCCGATGCCCCACAGGGCCGACGTGCGCCACTGGCTGCCGCTCGCCTGCGATTCGGCGAAGTTGTCGGCCAGCTCGCTGCCCATGTCATGCAGCAGCAGGTCGGTGTAGGGCTTGATGGTCTGGTTGCGCATCTCGGCCAGCTCGGTGCCCGAACCTGTCTTCATCTCGGCGATGTGGCAGGCCGTGCAGCGGATGGTGGAGAACACCTTCGAGCCCGCCGCGACCTTGACCGGATCCACGTCCAGGTAGGGCAGCGGCGTCACGCCCTTGGGGAAGCCGCTGACGACGCTGCGCTGCGCCGGCACGCCCAGCTGGGCCACGTAGCGCGAGAGCAGTTGCAGCTCGTCCTCGGTCACGCCCTTTTCCACCTTCGTCTTGTTGCACTGGGCCGGGCCGGCCAGGCAGTCGCGGTTCGGGTAGACCGGAGAAGTGACGGACATGTCCAGCAGCAGCGCGTTGGCCGTCTGGTGACGCAGGCTGACCTTCGCGGCCTTCCAGCCGTAGCGGCCCACGCGCACGGCGCCGGTCTCCGGGTCGTAGACCAGGTTGGCCTGACCCTTGACGCCGTCCTCGTCCGCGGTGGTGCGCACCCGCGACAGGATGTCCGCGTCGGTGATCGCCTCCAGCAGGCCCATGCCGATCACCGGCTGCGCGCTGCGCAGCGAGTACACCGTCGGCGTCGGACCGTCGAAGCTCACCTTGGGCTTGCTCAGCGTGATGACGGTGCCGTCGGCCAGCGTGACGTTCTTCGTGTCGAAGCCGGCGACGCGCACGCCGTTGCCCCAGTCCTGCGCCGCGCCGGTGGTGGCCGAGCGGGCATTCATCTGCACGGCTTCGCCGTACACCGGGTGGGGCAGCTGCTTGCCGTTGCCGTCCAGCGCGGCCACGCGCACGGCCATGGTGTCCAGGCGCTGGTTGAGCACCTGCGGCGCCAGGCTGCGGCCGTTGTTGATGTGGCAGCCGAAGCAGTTGGTCTGGTTGAAGCGCGGGCCCTGCAGCTTCACCGCGTCGTTGTTGCGATCGTTGCCCTGCTCGTTGTGATCACCGGTCCACATGTTGGTGTGGAACCAGCGACGGCCTTCGACGAAGGTCTGCATGTTCTTCATGCCGATCTGCGTATTCGGCTGCTGGAACATGAAGGTCGAGTTGTCGGCGTAGTCGTAGGAGACCGAGCCGGTGCCGCCCGACAGCGTCTCGACCGGCAGCGGCGCGTTGTTCAGCCGCGGCTGGATGCCGTACTGCGGACGCAGGCCGCTGCCCACCACGTACGTCACCTCGTTGGTGTAGTAGCGGAAGTTGCCGTTGTCCTGGATCGCGTCCATCGCGGCGCGGCTGGAGAAGAACGAGCCGGTGAACTCGATCGCGTCGCCCACCTTGAGGTTGCGCGACGGGATGTTGACGCCGTTGGGCACCATCACGCCGTTGGCGTTCGGGGCCAGGTCCGAATGGCCCGGGACGTTGTCCAGCACCACCGAGCAGCCGTCGTTCGCGCCGATGACGCCGCCATAACCCGAGGTGGGCCGGGCGAGCGCGCCTTCAGGCGGCTTGGGCACGATCGGGCAGGAGGTCTTGTCGACGAATCCGTCCGTGTAGGTGGTGTTGTCCAGCAGCCGGCCGGGCGACATCCAGCCGTAGCCGGTGACGTTCGGATCATCGATGCGGCGGAAGAAGGAATGACCGCCGCCGCGCTGCGCCTGCTGGTAGTACTGGTTGACGACGATGCTCGGCTTGGTGACGCCGGCCACGCGGCTGTTGTCGATGAACTCGACGCCCCAGGTGCGGTTCTTGAAGTAGTTGGCGATGAAGTTCAGGTACGCGCCCGGGCCCTTGTCCTGCGGCTTGCCGTTGGCGTCCACGGTGTCGTTGGGGCCGAAGCCGATCTCGTTCCAGTCCTCGCCGCGCTCGCGGCCGTGGCGCGAGCGGCCCACGAAGCCGAAGCGGGTCACCAGCGTGCCGTCGGGCAGCGTGAACTGCACCTGCTCCAGCGTGGCCGGCGTCGGCGGCGTGACCACCGAGGCGCCCTTGGGCGGCGTGGGCACGGCCGACGCGGTGAGCATCGGCAGGGTGTTGTCGCTGCCGGGCGAGTTGAAGCTGACCTCAAGCAGCGAATAGCCGTACTGCGTGCCGCGGGCGACGCCCTGCAGGCGGATGTAGCGCGCGTTGGCGTTCAGGTTGAAGAACTCCTCCGTGCCGCCCTTGCCGCCGGCCACGTAGCGCAGCTGGTACCAGGTCGTGCCGTCGTCGGAGACCTGGATCGCGTACTCCTTGCCATACGCGTTCTGCCACACCAGCTTCATGTAGCCGACCGGCGTCTTGGTGCCGAAGTCGAACTGGATCCAGGCCTTGTCGTCGAAGGCGCTGGCCCAGCGGGTGTTCAGGTCGCCGTCCAGTGTCTTCTGGGCGGTGTCGCCGTTGTTCTCCAGCGCGCTGGACGTCGCCGTGATGCCGGTGATGGCCTTGCCCGGCTTGCTGATGTCCAGCCCGGAGGGCGACTGCAGGGACGGGGGCACGGCAGGCGTCGCCGGCGTGCTGCTGTCGCCGCCGGTGGGCAGGCTCGGCGGCGCGGGCGCGGGCGGGGGCAGTTCGGGCTCGTCGCCGACGGGCGCCGAGGCCGGCGGCGCGGGAGCAGGCGCCGGTGCCGGGGCGCCGGACAAGGGCGGGTTCCCGCCGCTGTCCGCGGCGCCACCGCCGCCACCGCCGCAGGCGACCAGCGTGCCAGCGGCGCTGAGGGCGACGACGGCGCTCAAGACGATTCCCCAGGGGTTTCGGGGGGAGGGGCAGCCCAATGTCGGGTCAGCCTCTGGATTGTTGTGGCGCATGGGCGCTCCTGCAGGTCCGTAGAACGAGACACCAGGGCGCGCGCACGGACGCCTGACCCAGGTGGACTTTCGCCTGTTCAAGCAGAGAACGTGCCGGTTGCGCTTGGAAACAAAGTGCGGTCAGCGTTGCGATTCGCGGGTCTGTGACGTCCGACCCTAATCCCAAAGAGGTATTCGGGCGATGTGCGATGCGATGCCAGGGTCAGGTTTTGTCAGCCCTGGCATCGGACGCGACAAATAGTGTCACTTCGAGAAGCTGGCACTGGCCGTCGTGATGCTGAGCGCGCGTTGACCGGCCGCCTCGACGCGGGCGAGCTGCTCGGGCGTCGCGGTCACGAGACCGTCATCTCCCTGGTGGTCCAGCAGTCCCAGGCGGCGGGCTTCGGCGGTCTCGGCCTGGACCTGCAGACGGGTCTTGGCCGTGCCGGTCAGCGGCGGCTCGTAGTTGTCGCGCTGCGAGCGCAGCAGCTCGCCGCTCGCCTGCGCGGCGGCCAGCTCGGCCAGCACCTCGGCGCGCGTGCGGGGCGTGCCGACGGCGCTGGTCCGCGAGAATGGCGCGTCCTCTTTCCAGTCCGTGGTGTCGCCGGCGGCGTGCGCGCGGATCAGCTCGGCCTGGACCTGCACGCGGGGCAGCGAGGTCGTCTGCGCGGCGGCGGGTTGCGCGATGGCGGCGAAGGTCGCGGCGATGAGGGTGGCGGCGAACAGGGTGCGGGAGGAAGCGGTGGTCATGTCGGACTCCTATGAAGGGGTGGGGTTGGTGTGGAATGGATTTGATCCATCGCAGGTATCTGGGGTTTGTCCCCGCCCCGTGCCTTCGGCAAGAGCCTGTATGCGCGGCGGCGCGCGATACATGACCGTACAAAGAGGGCCGCACAAAGAGGGCCGTAGAAGGAGCCCGCCTCGCTACGCGGTGGGCGCGAAATCGTTCGCCAGGCCGCGTGCCAGCGCGATGGCCGCCGCGTGGGTGCGCGAGTTGGCGCCGAGCTTGCTCATGATGGCGCCCATGTGCGACTTGACCGTCCCGAGCTCGATGTCCAGCAGGCGCGCGATCGTCTTGTTGGACTCGCCGGCGACGACCAGGCGCAGCACCTCCGTTTCCCGCGAGGTCAGCGCCGTGCGCGTCAGGCTGTCGGCCATGCGCTGCGCCACGGTCAGTCCCAGATAACGCTGGCCGCGCGCCGCCGCCGTCACGCCTTCGACCAGCTCGCTGAGCGGGCCGCCGAGCAGCAGGTAGCCGTGCACGCCGGCCTCGATCGCGGCGCGGATGTCGGCCTCGCGGCCGTGCGTGGTCAGCGCGACGACCCGCGCGCCGTCCAGGCGCTGCAGCGCGCGTTGGCCCGGCGCCGCGAGCCGCAGGGCGTCCTGCAGGTCGGAGACCACGACGTCGATGGGCGGGTCCTGCCGCCGCTCGTCGATGCCGTCCTTGAACACCTCGATGCCGCCGTGATCCCCGAGCGCGGCGGTGATGCCCACGCAGAGCAGGGGATCTGGATGCATGACCAGGACGCGGATCCGGGGCGTCGTGGAAAGGGTCGGGCGGGACGGGAACATCGTGGACCTTCCTGGGGAAATGGACGAAGTGGACGAAGTGGACGAGGTGGGCGGAATGGGCGGAATGCGGAGGAGCGGGCGGGCCTCGGTCATGGCGTGACCTCGCCATGGCCTTGGCGGTGGGCCGCTCGATCGGCGCGATCAGCGCGGGCCACGGCGGCGCGCAGCCGCAACATCCCGCGATCCCTGATGGCGAGTCGCTCGAGCGTGGCGAGCGTCGAATCGAAGTAGTTGCGCGTACTGCCCACCGTGCCGCTGCCGGTGCGGATCATCCGGACGACGCCGTCGATGGGCCCGCGCGCGATGTAGCGCGCATGACTCCGGTTGGCCACGAAGGTCAGCGCGCGCACGCGGTTGTCGCCCACCTGGGCGGAGACCCAGCGGGCGTCGTAGGACCCCGCCAGCATCTCGCGTTGCCAGAGCAGGCGCGTCTCCGTCGTCACCTGTGAGGCCGCGATGCGGAAGAGCAGGCCCTTGCAGACGCCGCCGCGATCGAGCGCCAGCATAGCGCCCGGTGTCTCCGGCGTGCCGCGGCCGAACAGCATGCGCAGGCAGAAGCGCCGGTGCCATCCGCGGATCTGCGCGATCCAGGCCTGTTCCGCGTCCAGCGCGGGATTCCACATCAGCGAGCCGTAGCCGAAGACGTGCAGGTCCTCGCCCTCGTCCAGCGACTGCAAGGCGTCTTGCCTCGACTGCTCGAGCTGTTCGTCCGAACGCAGCTGGATACCCGGCGGCGGCGCGGCGCGCATCGCGGCCTGCCAGCCGCCGGCCGCCAGCGTCGCGCGGGTGCGCTCGTGGTCCGGATCGGTGGGGAGGGGCGTGTCCATGCGGGGAAGACTCCAGGTGCGCCGCCGGCATCGGCCGGACGAGGTTCATGGCGCCGACTCTAGAAGTCGAGCCCGCTGCGCAGCAAGATGCCGACGGCCAAAGCGCTTTTGTGATCTCGACAAAGATCGCCGCGGCGATCTAATTGGGGCCGTGAACGTGTGAGCCCCGGAGGGTCCCCATGGATCGGATCGCAGCAATGAACGCCTTCGTCCGTGTCGTCGAGGCCGGCAACTTCACCAAGGCCGCGGAGTCGCTCGCCTTGCCCAACGCGAGCGTCACGCGCCAGATCCAGAGCCTGGAGCAGGATCTGAAAGTGCTGCTGCTGCATCGGACGACCCGCGCCGTCACCGTGACGGCCGAGGGCGCGACCTATTACGAACGTGTCGTGCGGCTGCTGTCGGATCTGGCCGACATCGAGTCGTCGACGCGCCAGTCGAGCGCGAAACCCGCCGGCACCGTTCGTGTCGATGTGCCCGCGGCGATCGCGACCCTGGTGCTCGTGCCGGCGCTCGGCGATTTCCGGCGCGCCTATCCGGACGTGAGGATCGAGCTGGGGGTGGGCAATCGCCACACGGATCTGGTCGCGGAGGGCGTCGACTGCGTGATCCGCGCGGGGGAGGTCAGCGAGCAGTTCCTCGTCGCGCGGCGCATCGGCGGTTTCCGTTTCGCCACCTGCGCGACGCCGGCCTTCCTCGACGAGCACGGCACGCCGGCCTCGCCGGAGGAGGTGCCTTTCTATCCCACCGTCGGCCTGGCCGGCGGATCGGGCGGGCGCGTGCAGCCGTTCCGCTTCACGCGGGGCGAGGTCGAGCACCGCTTCACGCCGGACCATGGGCTGGTCGTCAACGACACGAACGCCTATCTGGCGGCCGGGCTCGCCGGACTGGGACTGATCCAGGCGCCGTGCTACACGATCGATGCGGCGGTCCAGGAGGGCCGCTTGATCTCGCTGCTCGACGAGTGGCATCCCGACGAGATTCCCGTGCACGTCCTCTACGCGCCGAACCGCTATCTCAGCGCCAAGGTGCGGGTCTTCATCGACTGGGCCGTGGACCTGTTCGAACGCCACGAACATCTGCGGCGCGGCTGAGCGGCAGTTGGGGGTCAGGTCTCCGCCTACGACTTCGGTCGCAGCGGCGGACGGCGTCAGGTCGGATGCCGTCCCCCTCGGGATCGGCGAGCCTAGCGGCTCCGAACTCCCGAGGATCCATCGAGCATGAACACCGAAGAAGAGACGCGCCGCGTCGTCAACCCGCCCTCGCTTCCGAGCCGCCGTCGGCTGCTCGCGGCCGCCGCCGTCGTCGGCGCTTCCAACATGGTCCTGCCATGGCTGCCCGCCAGCGCCCATGCGGCCGCGCTGGCGGACGCCGCCACCGGCGACAGCACGGCGATCCGCCCGTTCCGCGCCAGCTTTGCGCGCGCGGACCTGGCCGACCTGCGCCGGCGCATCACGTCGACGCGCTGGCCCACGCCGGAGACCGTCACCGATGCGTCGCAGGGCGTCCGCCTGAGGACCGTGCAGCAGCTCGCCCGCTACTGGACGCACGGTTATGACTGGCGGCGTCTGGAGACGCGCCTCAACCGGCATCCCCAGTTCGTCACGACCATCGACGGGGTGGAGATCCACTTCATCCACGTGCGCTCGAAGCACGCGAATGCGCTGCCGGTGATCGTCACGCACGGCTGGCCGGGCTCGATCGTCGAGCAGCTCAAGCTCATCGAGCCGCTCACCGATCCGACGGCGCATGGCGGACGCGCGGAAGACGCGTTCGACATCGTGATCCCGTCCTTGCCGGGGCATGGCTTCTCGGGCAAGCCGCGGACGATCGGCTGGGATCCCGTGCGCATCGCCCGCGCTTGGGTCGAGCTGATGCGCCGCCTCGGCTACACGCGCTACGTGGCCCAGGGCGGCGACTGGGGCGACGCGGTCACGGAGCAGATGGCCCTGCTCACGCCGCCCGGGCTGATCGGCATCCACGTCAACATGCCGGCGACGCTGCCGCCGGAAGTGGCTCGTGCGCTGAAGTACGGCGAACCCGCGCCTGCGGGACTGTCGACCGATGAGCAGCAGGCGTTCGGCCAGCTCGACGACTTCTTCAAGCACGGCCTGGGTTACGCGCTGGAGATGTCCAACCGGCCGCAGACGCTGTATGCGCTGGAGGATTCGCCGATTGGCCTGGCGGCCTGGATGCTCGACCACGATGCCCGCAGCCAGGCGCTGATCGCCCGTGTGTTCGACGGCCAGGCCGAAGGGCTCACGCGCGACGACATCATCGACAACGTGATGCTGTACTGGCTCACGAAGACGGCGGTGTCCTCGGCCCGGCTGTACTGGGAGAACAAGCTGGAGTTCTTCGCGGTCAAGCAGGTCGCGATCCCCGTCGCGGTCAGCGTGTTCCCCGACGAGATCTACGCCGCGCCGCGCAGCTGGACCGAGCACGCCTACCCGCGGCTCATCCACTTCAACCGGCTGGACAAGGGCGGCCACTTCGCGGCGTGGGAGCAGACCGAGGTCTTCGTCCGCGAGCTGCGCACAGGCTTTGCCAGCTTGCGCTGAGCGTTGTCCGTGCCCGGGTTGAATCCAGGCTGAGCCCGGGTTCATCCCGTGCTGAGTCCCGACAAGACGCCGCCATCGTGCGGCGCCTTGTCATTGCGCGTTCAGGCGCACGGGGCCACGGCCATCGAGAGCACGTACCCCGCGCTGCGGACCGTCTTGATGTAGCGGGGTTCGCGCGCGTCGTCGCGCAGTCGCAGGCGCAGGCGGCTGACCAGCAGGTCGATCGAGCGCTCGAAGGGCTCCGTCGGACGGCCTTGCGTGAGCCCCAGCAGCTGGTCGCGGCTGAGCACCCGTTGCGGATGGTCGAGGAACACGCGCAGCAGCCGGTATTCGGCGCCGCTGAGGTCGACCGGCGACTCGTGGTCGTCGAGCAGGTGGCGCTCGACGGTGTCGAGCTTCCAGGTGCCGAAGGCCAGGCGCGGGACGGTATCGGTCGACTGCATGTTGGGCGGCAGCATGCGGGTGCGCCGCAAGACCGCGCGGATGCGCGCCAGCAGCTCGCGCTGCGCGATCGGCTTGACCAGGTAATCGTCCGCGCCCATCTCCAGGCCGAGGATCCGGTCCACCTCGTCGCCGCGCGCGGAGAGCATGAGCAGGGGCATCGTCCGATGCTTGCCGCTGCGCAGCTCGCGGCAGAGGTTCAGCCCGTCGTCGCCGGGCAGCTCGAGGTCCAGCACGATCAGGTCGAACGGTCCCGACTGCTCGAGCGCCGCGCGCAGATGACGGCCGGTCGCGACCGCCGTCACGTGCATCCCGTGTCGCTCGAGGTAGGCCTTCAGCGTCTCGCGCTGCGCGCGATCGCCGTGGACGAGGAGGAGGTGGTCGCTGGTGTTCATCGTCAAACCCGTCGGAACTCGTCGCGCCATTCTTCGCGCGAGGCGGACGCGCGCCATCCGACCTTCGTCGAAGCGGCGGCTGCATCGAACGGTCGTCCCCCTCCGGGCCGGTGAACCGCCTGCGACTTTGGACGGAGGCGCCGATGGCGAACCAGTCGGATGGCGGGCGGCGGCGGCCTCCGTAGTCTTCGATGCATGGACGTTATCAGGACGTCCTCGCGACAAGGAGCGCCGACGATGGCAACACTGAAATTCCAATTCGACACCACGCTGACGCCGGAGCAGTTCATCGCCGGTCTCACGGACTTCGGTCCGGGCCGGTCCAAGATCTTCCGCTTCAGCACCGACGACTTCCTGCAGGTGCATCGTCAGGGCCGCACGCAGGCGGTCGTCACCGAGGGCTCGCCCGGCGTCTGGGAGCGGCTGCACTACGACTGGTCGGTCCCCACCCGCGTGGTGCTGACGACGATGGACTCGAACGTCTGGGGCGGCCGGTCGGGCCACAGCTACAGCTTCTTCCCGCTGGCCGGCGGCAGGTCGCGATTGGAGGCGGTCGTCGTCCGGGAAGGCCGCAACCTCAAGGGCCGCCTGCTGGGCCTGCTGCTCGGCAGCGTGGGCCGGAGCACCTTGCGGGAAGCGCTGACCGGCGCGATCGAGGCCATGGAGGCCCGCTACGCCTGAGGACGCTCGACGCGCCACGGCGCGGACGTATCCATGACAATTTCTTCAATGTACTGAACACGCGATCTAGGATGACGCCCATGGAACTGACCGCCACCACCATCCTGGTCGCCTTCACCGGTGTCTTCCTGATCTGCTTCATGAAGGGCGCCTTCGGCGGCGGCTTCGCCATCGTCGGCATTCCGCTGCTGTCCATCGTGATGGACCCGGTGACCGCGGGCGGCCTGCTCGCGCCGCTGTTCATCGCGATGGATCTCTTCAGCCTGCGCTACTGGAAGCCGTCGACCTGGTCCAAGCCCGACCTCCAGCTGCTGGTGCCAGGTCTTGTCGTGGGCATCGGTGCCGGCTACCTGCTGTTCCGCGTGCTGGACCATCGCGCGATCGCCATCCTGATGGCGGTGATCACGCTGGCCTTCGTCGGACTGTGGTTCGCGCGGGGCGGCGAGGTGACGGTGCAGCCGCGGTCGCCGCGCAAGGCCGTCGCCGCGGGGCTGACCTCGGGGATCACCACCATGGTCGCGCACTCCGGCGGGCCGCCCCTGGCGATCTATCTGCTGCCGCTCGGCCTGAGCAAGCAGGTCTACGCGGGCACCACCAGCCTGTTCTTCACCGTGGGCAACCTGCTGAAGGCGGCCCCGTGGCTGATGCTGGCCAAGCCCGCGGGGGCCGTCTGGAGCCTGATGGGGATCTGCCTGCTGGCGATCCCGTCGGGCGTCTGGCTGGGGTGGCGCCTGCACGCCCGGCTGGACCAGCGTCAGATGTACAAGGCCTGCTACGCCCTGCTGGTGGTCACGGCCGTCAAGCTGCTGTGGGACGGCGTGTCGGGCTATCTGCGCTGATTCAGCGCGCCGCGCCCAGCACCGCCGGCGCTTGCTGGCGGCGTCCGTCCAGGCTCAAGCTGCCGGCGCCGAACGCGACGATCTGCAGCAGGCCGCCGGCCATCGCGATGTTCTTCAGGAAGTGGAACATCTGGTTCTGATCGCCCAGCGCGTTGTGGAAGATCACGGCGGAGACCACCGAGAACACCGCCAGCGCCGCGGCCACGAGCCGCGTGCGATAGCCCAGCACGAGCAGCAGGCCGCCGCCCAGTTCCGCCACCAGCGCCGCGCCGTAGGCGAGCGTCGGGGCCGGCAGTCCCACCGAGGCGATGTAGCCGATCGTGCCGGCCGGCGCGGCGAGCTTGCCGAAGGCGCTGATCAGGAAGATGGCGGCCATCATCACGCGGCCGACGAGCGGCAGCACGGAGGTCGAAGCGGAGGTGTTCTGGGTGGTCATGGTGGATTCCTTTGAAAGTGGCGTGAATGGGATGAATGACTGAAAGGGACAAGGGAACAGGAGACTCGGTCTGGGCGCCGTCAGCGCACTCGGCCGCGGGCGCGGAGTTGCTCGCCGAGCTGAGCAATTTCTCGTTCACCGCGCGCCAGCGCGGTCTGGCTGGTGTGGACGGAGTACCGGCCCAGCACGAGATCGTGCGGATGCGGGACGGCCGTGCCGACGATGAATTCGGTGTCGCCTTCGGCGATCACCTCGATGGGGGCCTCGCTGCTGTCCAGGATGGCCAGCTCGTTCTCGAGGCGATGGCCGTCGAAACGCAGCGCGCCTTGCGACACATGGAACCAGCCCACGCGGTGGCCTGTCGGCGGCGTCAGTTGCCAGTGCTCGCCGTCGCGCAGCTGGACGTGCAGCAGCTGCAGTCCGGCGGGTGCGTCGACCTGGCTCGCGCCGTCGCCGAGGCGTCCGAAGATCACGCGCGCCGGACCCTGTCGCGGCACCGCTTCCGGGCCGAGGTACTGGCTGCGGGCCTCCGCGCCTTCCAGGTCTTCGGGCAACGCCACCCAGATCTGGTAGCCCCGGAACCGGGTCGTGCCGACCGGCACACCGTCGTGCCAGATGCCGCGTCCGGCCCGCATCCACTCGACGCTGCCGTCTTGCAGCACGCCGTGCGCGCCGGTGGTGTCCTCGTAGCGCATGTGGCCCGACAGCAGGATGGTGGTGGTCGCGATGCCCGAGTGCGGATGCATCGGGAACATGGGACCGCCGGTCGGGACGAAGTCGAAGTAGTCCAGGAAGACGAAGGGCTTGATCAGTTCGCCGATGTCGCCCGGGCTGAACACCCGGGTGACGGGACCGTGGCGGCGGCCCGCGGCACGGAACTCGAGCGTCCGGGAGGGGAGGGCGTCGCGGCCGCCCGCGGGCAGCGGCGCCTCTGTCGGCGACACGGCGGCGCGACGCGGAATCTGGAGATCGGCTGACATCGGTGTTGCTTTCGTTCGATGGGATGGCACGAAGCTTAGGAACTGGACAGCCAGCTGGATAGCCTATATGTTTGGATGGATACCATCTGCTGGAGCGATAGATGCTGGACGGCGTATCCATGGACCAGCTGCGGACCTTCATCGCGGCGGTCGAGGAAGGCAGCTTCTCCGCTGCGGGGCGCAAGCTTCGGCGCGCTCAATCCGTGGTCAGCCAGACCCTGGCGAATCTCGAAGCGCAACTGCGCGTGAGCCTGTTCGACCGCAGCGGGCGTTATCCGGTGCTGACCGACCAGGGTCAGGCCTTGCTGGGGGAGGCCAAGGCGGTCGTGAACGGCATGGATGCGTTCAAGGCGCGCGCACGCACGCTGTCGGAAGGCCTGGAGCCGGAACTGTCCGTCGCCATCGACGTGATGTACCCGATGGCCTCGCTGACCGAGACGGTCGGCGCCTTCCGCCTGGCCTTTCCGACGACGCCGCTGCGCATGTATGTCGAGGCGCTGGGGGCCGTCGTGCAGCCGGTCCTGGACGGCGCCTGCCGCATCGGCGTCATCGGTTCCCTGCCCGTGGTGCCGGACGGACTGCAGGCCGAGCCGCTGGCCGAAGTGCCGATGGTCACCGTGGTCGCGCCCGGTCATCCGCTGGCGCAACTGCCCGGTCTGCTGCGTTCGGCCGAGCTGGAGCGGCACGTGCAGCTGGTCCTCACCGATCGGACGACGCTCAGCACCGGGCGGAACTACGGCGTGATGTCGCCGCAGATCTGGCGCCTGGCCGACCTGGGCGCCAAGCACGCCTTCCTCAAGGCCGGATTCGGCTGGGGGCACATGCCGTTGGCGATGGTGCAGCCCGACCTGGAGGCAGGACAACTGGTGCGGCTCCGGCTGGAGGCGCATCAGCCGGCGACGCCCGGCATCGTCATGTACGCGGCTTACCGGACGGACGCTCCGCCGGGACCCGCCGGGCGGTGGTTCATCGACCGGCTGCGTCAGCCGACCGTCGATCAATCTGTTTGAGAGATGGATTCCATCGAATCAAATAGGCTACCGCGATAGATCGTCCGTTCCTACGCTTCGATCCATGCAACTCGCCGAGTTGCTCCCCTCCGAAGGAGTAGACGATGTCTCAGAACACCACCATCCGTTTCCATCAATACGGCAGCCCGTCCGTCCTGCAGGTCGAGGAGGACGACATCGCCGCTCCCGGCGCCGGTCAGGTGCGCCTGCGCCATGAAGCCATCGGCGTGAATTTCATCGACACGCTGTTCCGCCAGGGTGCCTTCCCCGTGCCGCTGCCGTCGGTGCCCGGCGTCGAGGGCGTCGGCATCGTCGAAGCCCTGGGCGCCGGCGTGGCCGGCATCGCCGTCGGTCAGCGCATGGCCTACTACCTGGCGCCCGGCAGCTACACGCAGCAGCGGCTGATCAACGCCGACCAGTTGGTGCCGGTGCCCGACGATCTCTCCGCGGAACAGGTCGCCGCCTTGCTGACCAAAGGACTGACGGCCTGGGCCGGCCTGAACGGCTATCACCCGCTTCGCGCCGGAGAGATCGTCCTGGTCCAGGGAGCGTCCAGTAGCGTGGGGAGTCTGCTCGCGCGCTGGGCCAAGGCCCGGGGCGCCGTCGTGATCGGCACGGCGGGCACGGCGGAAAAACGCGCGGCGCTGGCGTCCGTGATCGACCATGTGCTGCCGTCCGACGCGGCCGACCTCGCGAAGCAGATCAAGCGCCTGGCGCCCCAGGGCGTCGACGTGGTCTACGAGTTCGTCGGCAAGGCCACCTTCGCGACCACGCAGGCGGTGGTGCGCGACGGCGGCGTCATCGTGTCGATCGGCTCCGCATCGGGCGCGCCCGAGGTCGACAAGGCCGAGCTGGCGCGACGCAAGGTCTCGATGGTGGGAGGGCCCATGGCCAGCCATCTGCAAGGGCGCGTCGATGAAGCCACCGCCGCCGTCTTCGATGCCTATCGACGCGGCCTCTTCGGTGCTGTTCCCGTCACGCGTTATGCGCTCAAGGATGCGGCACAGGCCCACACCGACATCGCGGAGCGTCGCAAGACCGGATCGCTGGTGCTGATTCCGTGAGCGCCTCGGTCGGCGCCGCTTCACGCTGATGGCCGGCATCGCCGTGGCGCCGGCGAGCTTCGTCGCCGCGGCATTGACGATGCGCTAGACGAGCACGCAGTGCGCGACCGCGCCGAAGTGGCAGCCGCTGCCGACCACGACGAACAGGTGCCAGATGCCATGGGCGTGACGGCTGCAGCTCGGATTGGCGAAGAAGTAGGTGCCGGCGGTGTAAGCCGCGGCACCGGCGACGAACAGCGTCACGCAGGCCACCGGCAGTTCCTGGAGGGCGGGGATGCACACCATGGTCGCCAGCCAGCCGATCGCCAGATAGACCTTGAGCATGGGCCGTTCGACGTCGCCCCACACGGTGCGCCGGATGCCCCACAGGGACACGATCCAGACGCTGGCCAAGGCCACCCATCGCAGCCAGCCATCGCCGGTCAGGACCGCGAACGGCGTCATCGTCCCGGCGATCAGCAGGAAGATCGCGCAATGGTCCAGCCGGACCCAGAGACGTTGCCGCGGACCGCGGGTGCTGTGGCAGAGTGTGGAAGCCGCGAACAGCGCGACGAGGGCTGCGCCGAAGACGCAGGCGACGGCGAAGCGCCGCCCGCTGCCCGTGCCCAGCGCCTGATGCGCCAGCCACGCGACCGCGGGCAGGGCGGCCAGCAGACCCGCGAGATGGGTGCCGGCGTTCAAGCGTTCGCCTGGGTACATCGCTGCCTTCAGCGTCATGAGGTCACCCAGCGTAGCCAGAATATGTGACGCCTCGTCGGGCGTCGGATCGAGTCACTCCCGCAGCGTCTGCGCGAGCGTCTTCCGCATGCGCTCGAAGCGGTCGGGATCGGTGGCGCGCAAGGTCTTCAGATCCTGCGCGACCCGCTCCAGCCGGTCCTCCGCCCCGTCGGCCTTGAGCGCCTCGATGTCCTCGCGCAGTTGCGCGAAGCGCGCGAGGGGCCCGTTCGGGCCATCGGGCGCGCCTTCCGGGTAGAGCACGTCCATCAGCGCCTGCACCGCGTCTGAGAGCCGGCCGAGCTGCCGCCCGTAGCTGTGCTGCGAGACGATGCGCGCCTCGGTCTGGGGGGCGCTCGAATTGAACGCGTTGATGTTGTAGGTGATGGGCAGGATGGGCTGGGTCAGCTGGCTCGGCGCCAGCGTCAGTGCCCGGAAGGGCCAGCCGATCAGCTGCGAGACATCGAAGGACGGCGACGACGTGGTCATGCGGGGCTCCCTGGGTGCGTGCTGCACGACGAAGCCTACGGAGATCGCCGTGCAGGCGAATCCCTCATCGAGGGGACGCGGGTCTCACGTCGGGCTCACCTCGGACTCACGTCGGAATGACGAACGCCCTCAACTCGATCATCAGTCCGTCGCGGAATCGCCAGACATCGGCATAGGCGTTCTGGACCGGCTGGCCGTCATCGCCCTTGCTCTCGATGGTTCCGAGCGCGACGACGACGTCCCGTTCGGCGACCAGTTCGGTGACGGTGAATGAAGGCGGCTCCGCATAACCGGTCGACATCCATTGGCGCACGGCGGCCTTGCCGTTCAGCGTGTCCCCGCCGATCGTGGTCCACGTGATGTCCTCGGCGCAGTGCGCCAGGAATCCTTCGGTGTCGCCGCGCGTGATGGCGGCATTGGCGGCCGTCAGCGTGGCCTTGTTGCGATCGGACATGGGGGCTCCTTGAGGAAGAGGAGCCTCCTCAGGGCAAGCTGCGCGCCGGTGCCTCGCAATGCAGTCCCGCCACGCCCAACGCCCGCGCCGCCGCGCAGGCATTGATCGCGCCGGAGACGCTCATCGAGCCCAGCAGCGCCCGTTTCAAACGCTCGGCATCGGCGCCCGGCACGGCCGCGCGCAGCAGCGCGATCACGCCGGTCGCATGGGCCGCGGCGAGCGAGCTGCCGGCATCGATGTCGTAGCTGCCGCCCGGCACCGTCGTCAGCACCGATCGTCCCGGCGCGGCGAGCCAGCCTTCAGCGCCGCCGGTCTCGCCCGTGCTGGCCACGACCAGCGCGCCGGGCACCTCGCTCGGAAAGCCCTTGCCGAGCCGGCCCGGCGGCGCGGCGGCCACCAGTACCGCCCCGCGCGACAACGCGTGCTGCGCGAGCTTCATCAGCAGTGGATCGCTCGGTCCGCCCAGGCTCATGTTGATGACATCGGCACCATCCGAGATCGCCGCGCCGAGCGCCTGCGCCAGCGTGAAGGAGTTGCAGCGCGCCGGCGCCGGTCCCGTGTCCGCGCCCGCACGCGCGGCATCCGTCCAGCAGGCGCGATAGCTCGTCACCACGGCGCCGGGCGCGACGCCGACGATGCCCTGGCGGTTGTTCACCTTCGCGGCGATGAGGCCCATCACTTCCGTGCCGTGGCGCTCCGGCACGGCATCGACCTGCGCGCCGCCGCCGGCGACGTAGTCCCGCTGGCCTGCCACCTGGCCGAGGAGATCCGGATGGCGCGCGTCGACGCCGGTGTCGATCACCGCGACCTTCACCCGTGCACCGACGCTCACCTGCTGCAGCGCCGCCGTGGACATCTGCTGGAAGCCCTTCTGCAGGCCGAAGTAGGGGTCGTTGTAGAGCGAGGTCGGCGCGGAGGTCTCCGGCGCCGGAACGGGCGGCGAAGCCGGTGACACCGGCGAAGGCGTCGAAGGCGTTGAAGGTGCCGGCGCTCCCGGCGCGGGGCCGTTGAGCGTCTCGAAGTCGTTGAGCGGTTGCGCGAGCTTCACGCGCGTGTCCTGGCGCAGGCGCGCCAGCACCGCGTCGACATCGTCGCCAGCGCCGAGCGCGTACAGCATGCAGCGCAGGTTCAGCGGCGCGATGGTCCAGGCGGCCTGCTCACGCAGCCCGTACTCGCGTGCGAGCGCTTCGGACATTGCCAAGGCGCGCGCGCTGCCCGCGTAGCCCGCCATCCGGCGGTAATCGCCACGCGCCGACCCACCGGCGCCGGGCAGCGGCTCGCCGCGATCCTCGACGGCCAGGATGATGAGACGGCCTTCCGATGCAGCCATCGACGGCGGCAACGGCATCAATGGCATCGACGGCGTCGTGAATGGCGTCGTCGCCGTGGGTGCATCGGGTACGACGGTCTCCGCGCGCGCGGGGTTGCCCAGCGCGAGCGCCGCCGTCAAGACGGTCAACGCGGAAGCGATGAGACCGATGCCGCGCACGATGAAAAAGGGCATCACTCAGCGTCCCGGGGCCGCGGCGCCGACCGGCTCCGCGAGCAGCACGCCGGGTTCCGCGCGCAGGCGCTCGACCATCGCGGGAACCGCCTGCGCCTGCGTCGGTTGCAGCGGCGCCAGCAGCAGGCTGCTCGCGTCCTCGTCCGCGCCGACGATCCTCAGCCCGTGGTGGGTCAAGACCTGGCGCAGCCGGCCCATGTCCACGCGTTCTTCCGGCACCAGCCGCACCACCGCGCCGGCGGGCAGCGCGGCCGGCTGGCTCAGCGTCACGTAGTCGGCGGGTGGGTGGCCATCGCTCCAGAGCCGCAGACCCAGCACGCACATCGCCACCGCCTGTACCGCCACCGCCGCCGTCAGCCAGCGCGTCGTGCGCGATCCGCCGTCGTTGGCCGAAGCGCCGCGCGGACCTTCGACCGGCGTCGCCGGGCCCGCGTCGCGATCGCGCGCCCACAGCCGGTCCAGGCCGGCCTGGATGGCCGCCTCTTCTGCTTCGGCCGCCGCCGCACCCGCCGTCCCGGCTGCGCCTGTGACGCCCGCTGCGTTGACCACGCGCGGCGCGTCCTGCATGCCGCGATGGATGTTCCGCTGCAGCGCCAGCTCCTCGCGGCAATGCGCGCAATGCGGCAGGTGCGTCTGCACGAGGCGGCGCTGCTCCGGCGTCGCCGTGCCGGCCACGACCCACGCGATCGCGTCCCAGACCTGGCGGTGTTCGTTCGGTTGACCCATCGCCGGATCGCCGGTGGAAAGGCCGGAGGCGCCAGTGGCGTCGGAGGGGGCGTCGTGGGAAGTCATCGGATCGGTCCTTCGGTGCCGCTGGCCGGGGGAGTCTCGCCGCCCAGCTCGGGCAGCACGTTGCGCAGCCGGACGCGCGCATGGAACATGCGGGCCTTCACGGTGCCGGTGGCGCAATTCATGATGCGGGCGATGTCCTCGCAGGTCTCGCCCAGGTAGTACGCCAGCTCCAGCGTCACCCGCTGTTCCACCGGCAGCGCGGCCAGTCCCCGCGCCACCCAGTCGCGCAGTTCGCGGTCGACGGCGTCGTTGACCGAGGGCTCGGCCATCGCCAACTCGGCCTCGTTCACCGAGGAGGCGTTGATCTCCTGCGCCGTGACGCCGTCGCGCAGCGCCTTGAGCATGCAGCGGTAGGCGATGCCGTGGATCCAGGTCGACACCCGGGACTCGCCGCGGAAATTGCCCGCGGTCCGCCACACGATCCACAGCGTGTCGTTGACGACCTCCTCGGCCAGGTCCGGCCGGCCGCAACTGCGCAGCACGAAGCGCGACAGCCGCGGCTGGCAGTGCCGGTACAGCTGCTCGAAAGCCGTCCGGTCGCCGGCCGCGGCGGCCTGCAACCAGGCACGCAGACGCGACTCGGCGGCCGTGTCCGCTTCATTCGGAACAGGTTGAAACATGGGCGACTGATTTCTGCAGAAGTGTCTCTCATGGGTGCCAGAATCGCCGCCGATGGTTGCCGTGCCCCCAAAAAATCTCGCCCGAGCCGTCGCCTTCCTGGCGGCGGGTCTCGTCGCGTCGGGGGTCGCCGCCGCGCAGAACTGGGGCGGTACGGTGTCGGTCGTGACGGAGCGCGTGTCGCGCGGCATCAGCCTCAGCGGCGACCGCCCGGGCGCCACCGCCGACCTCTACTACCGCGACGACCGGAACTGGAGCCTGGGCCTGGGTCTGGGCACCATGCACATGCGCAACGGGGCGGATACCGAGGCCATCCTCTCCGCGACCCGGTGGTGGCAGATCGACGACCGCCGCGTCGTGACCTTGTCCGGCGCCCATTACGCCTACGCCGGCGGCGGCAACGCGGACCGGCTGCGCTACAGCGAGGTGTCGATGGGCGGGCTGTGGGACACGGCCGCGTGGGGGCAATGGGGCGTCACGGTGTCGGCGTCGCCGGACCTGGCCGCGTACTCGTCGTGGGGCTACCTCGGCCATCGCGGCGCGACCATCGCCGAACTGACCTGGCACCGCCGCCTCGTCGATGCCTTGGCGGCCGACGTGGGCTGGGGCATGGTCTCCAACTGGGGGCATGGCAGCGGCTCCTACCGCTTCGCCAACGCCGGGCTGGCCTACACGGTCGGGGACTGGCGCTTCAGCGTCTCGCGGCTGTACAGCTCGCTGCCGCAGCGCGGCGACCCGTCGCTGCAGCGCTGGGTCGCCGGGGTGGCGTGGTCCTTCTGAGCCCTCTTGCTCCCTCGCCCGCTTGCGGGAGAGGGTGAGGGCCAGCGGCCTCACGCAGTCAGCCCGACTGCTGCTCCAGGAATCGCTGCGCGTCCAGCGCCGCCATGCAGCCCGTTCCGGCGCTGGTGATGGCCTGCCGATACACGTGATCCTGCACGTCGCCCGCGGCGAACACGCCCGGCACGCTGGTCATCGTGGCAAAGCCTTCCAAGCCGCTGCGCGTCAGCACATAGCCGTCGCGCAGCTCGATCTGTCCGCGGAAGATCTCCGTGTTGGGCTTGTGGCCGATGGCGATGAAGCAGCCCTGCAGCTGGATGTCGGTGATCGCGCCGTCCTGCGTGCCCTTGATGCGCACGCCAGTCACGCCGCCCGCATCGCCCAGAACCTCGTCCAAGGTATGGAACACGTGCAGCGCGATCTTGCCCGCCTCGACCTTGGCCATCAGCTTGTCGACGAGGATGGGCTCGGCGCGGAACCTGTCCCGGCGATGGATCAGATGGACCTTGCTGGCGATGTTGGAGAGGTAGAGCGCTTCCTCGACGGCGGTGTTGCCGCCGCCAACCACGCAGACTTCCTGCCCGCGATAGAAGAAGCCGTCGCAGGTCGCGCAGGCGCTGACGCCGCGGCCCATGAACGCTTCTTCCGACGGCAGGCCCAGGTACTGCGCGGACGCGCCGGTGGCGAGGATCACCGCATCCGCCGTGTAGACCGCGCTGTCGCCGGTCAGCGTGAATGGACGCTTGGAGAAGTCGACGCTGTTGATGTGGTCGAAGACGATCTCGGTCTGGAAGCGCTCGGCGTGTTCCTGGAAACGCTTCATCAGCTCGGGACCCTGCACGCCCATCACGTCGGCCGGCCAGTTGTCGACCTCGGTCGTGGTCATCAGCTGGCCGCCTTGCGCGATGCCGGTGACGAGCAGCGGTTTCAGATTCGCGCGCGCGGCGTAGAGCGCGGCGGTGTAGCCGGCCGGGCCCGAGCCGAGGATCAGCAGGGCGGTGTGTCGTTGGGGGAGGGTCATGTCGGTCCTGCGTGGCGTGTCAGGTCTTGCGGGGTCACAGCTTGGCGCGATCCAGGCGCTGGGCGAATTCATCGGCCGGCAGGAAGCCGATCGTGCGGGCGGCGGCGAGCTCCTTGCCCTGCGCGTCGAAGAACAGGATCCCCGGCGGGCCGAACAGCTGGAAGCGCTTGAGCAGGGCCTTGGCCTCCGCGCTGTTGGCGGTCACGTCGGCCTGCAGCAGGCGCGCGTTGCGCAGCCGCGTGGCGATCGCCGGATCGGAGAAGGTGAGGTGCTCCATCTCCTTGCAGGCAACGCACCAGTCCGCGTAGAAGTCCAGCATCACCGGACGATCCGACGAGGCCAGCGCCGCATCGAGCTGCGCCACCGTCGTGATGCGCTCGAAGGCCGGTGCCTGCGTCGCGCGCGACGCGGCTTCCGCGCTGGCGAGCGGCAGGCCGCCCACGGAGGTCCGCGCCAGATGACGCAGCGGCATCAGCACGCTGTCGCCGCCGGACAGCGCGCCGCCGATCATCGCGGCGGACCACAGGGCCACCAGCGCGCCGCCGGCCTTCAGGGCGCGCGGCCGCCCGGACTCGAAGGCGCCCAGGCAGATGGCCGCGATCAACGCGACGGCGCCGATCAGGAACATCAGCGCGCCGGTCGGCAGCACCGGCGAGACCAGCCACAGCGCGACGGCGATCAGCAGCAGGCCGAAGAAGGTCTTCACGTGTTCCATCCAACGGCCCGCGCGCGGCAGCAGCGTGCCGGCGGAGAGTCCGAGCAGCAGCAGCGGCACGCTCATGCCGCAGGCCAGCGCGAACAGCGCCGAGCCGCCCAGCACCACGTCGCGGGTCTGGCTGATGTAGACGAGCGCACCGGCCAGCGGCGCGGCGACGCACGGCCCCACCAGCAGCGCCGACAGCCCGCCCATCAGGAACACGCCGACGTGCCGGCCGCCCTTGATGCGGTTGGAGGCGTTGTTGACGCGGTCCTGGATGAAGCCCGGCATCTGGAATTCCCAGACTCCGAACATCGACAGCGCCAGCACCGACAGCAGCAGCGCGAAGCTGCCCAGCACCCACGGGTTCTGCAGCGCGGCGGCGAAGCCGGAGCCGAGCAGGCCCGCCACGACGCCGGCGCTGGTGTAGACCATCGCCATGCCCAGCGAGTACGCGACGGCCAGCGAGAAGCCGCGCGCCCGCGAGACCGGCGCGCCCTGGCCGACGATGATCGACGACAGGATCGGGAGCATGGGCAGCACGCAGGGCGTGAAGGACAGCAGCAGGCCGCCGAGCAGGAACATGCCGACGACGCGCAGCAGGCTGCCCGACTGGAGCGCGGCGGCGCTGCTGTCGACGGGGGCTTGATCGGCGGCAGCGGCGGTCGATGCCGTGGATGGGGTCGAGGACGTCGATGGCGATGGCGATGGCGTTGGGGCGGCGGCGGTCGAGGAGGCCGATGCCGTCGAAGCGGTCGACGATCCGGATCCCGTCGGCGCCGCCTCCTCGATGGGCGCGGACAGCGCGTCCGGCTGCGCCTCCCAGCTCGCCTTCAGCAGGCCGTCGCCGCCGCGCGTCAGATGCACGAGCGCCTGCTGCGGCGGATAGCAGAGCCCGCGATCCGCGCAGCCCTGATACCGCACCGTCAGCGTCTGAGGCACGACGCCCTGCGGCAGCGGCTGCACGACGCGGATGGCATCGGCCCACAAGGTCATCGTCTTGTTGAAGTTGGGATCGAAGACCGACTTGCCGGCCGGCAGGCCCGGGGCGGGCAGCGTGGCGCCGTCCGCCTCGATGGCAAAGCGCTCGCGGTACAGGTGGTAGCCGGCGGCGATGTCGAATTCGACGACCACGGCGGCGGTGGCCGCATTGCCGCCGCCTGCGCGGCCCGCGCCGTCGGCGGCCGCCTCGATGCGGGCCCGGCCCGGGAAGGCCTGCGTGGGCTCGAGGAACGCGGGTTGATCGACCGCCGCATGGGCGGAGCCCGGGTCGGTGACGGCCAGCGCGAACGCGGCCGCCGCTCCGGCGAGGAAAGTGGTGAGGAGTCTCATGGCGAGGTCGGAAGTGAGATCAGTTGTTCGGGGTCGTGCGTGCGGACCTGGCCGTCGGCGTCGACGAGCAGGAACCCGACGCCCGGCGTACTCAGTCGCGATGCCGCTTCGGCACCGATCAGCATGGCCATCGTGGTCAGCGCGCCGGCCGCGACGCACAGCGGCGCGACGACGCTGACGGCCTGCCAGTGGCGGACCGGCTGACCGCTGCGCGGATCGAGGATGTGGCAGCAGCGCCGGCCGTCGGGGGTGATGAAGAAGCGCTCGTAGTCGCCGCTGGTGGCGAGCGCGCCGTCGCTGAGCGGGATGCGGGCGCAGACCTCGTCCTCGCGGCGCGGATGCCGGATCGCGAAGACCCAGGGCTGACCGTCGGGACGCGGGCCGATGACGCGGATGTCGCCACCGAGGTTGATGAAGCCGTGCCGCAGGCCGAGTCCCCGCAGCGCGGCGACCGCGCGGTCGGCGGCGTACTCCTTCCCGATGCCGCCGAAGTCGATCTCCATGCCGGCCTGCGGCAGGGCGATGGCGCGTCCGTCCCACTGCACGCGGTGCCAGCCGATGCGCTGGAGTTGAAGCGCCAGCGCGTCGGGGGTGGGCTCGCGGCCGGCCTTGAAGTCCCAGACGCGGCGCAGGCAGCCGCTGGTGATGTCGAACAGGCCGTCGCTCTGGCGATGCAGTTCGGCGGCGAAGTTCAGCAGCTGCACCGTCTCCTCGTCGACGGCGACGGCATTGCGGCCGGCGCGCGCGTTGATCGCGGAGATCACGCTGTCCTCGCGGTAACGCGAGTACTTGCGCTCGATGCGGCGCACCTCGGCCTCCGCCGCTTCAGAGGCGTCGGCGGCCAGGTCCGGCGCCACGCCCCCGAGGACGATCTCGTTGGGCGAGGCCATCGCAGTGAAGGCATGGCGGTGGACGGACCACATGGCGCGTTTGTCGGTTCTGGTCGTCGATGTGTTCGTCGACGCCGGTCAGAACTTGTGCGAGAGGCCGACCTGCAGCCAGTCGGCCTGGAAGCGCGCGAGCCCCGGCGAGCCGCTGCCGCCCAGGCGCCAGGCGGCGCGCTGCTCGTAGTGCTCGAGGCTCAGGTCGGCGGTCCAGCTCGGGGCGATCTCGTAGGCGACCTTCATGCCGACGGTGATCGCGCCGAAAGCGGACAGCCGCTGGTCCGGGGACAGGTATTGCGGCGAGGTCGCCGTGTAGCCCGGCGGCAGCGGCGCGCCGAGTGCGGCGTCGTAGACCGGGTCGTAATAGAACTTCGCCGCGCGCTGCGTCGTGTAGCGCAGCGACGGCGTCACCGTCCAGCCGCCGGACAGGGGTTGCACCCAGGCCGTCTCCAGCGTGTTGGCGCGCACGCCGAAGCTGTCGGCGTAATAGCGCCAGCTGCTGCGCAGCGTCGCCTTCCAGTCGGTGAAATGATGGTTCCAGCGCGTCATCAGCGTGTACTGCTCGCGGCGGTCGGGACGACGGTCCGGGAACTTGTACGGGTCCGAGTACATGCCGTGGCCCCAGCTCGCGCCGAGGCTGAGCTGCACCAGGTCCACGGCCGTCCAGGCCTGTGTGACGCCGGCGGTCAGCTGGGTCGTGTTCCGGCCGCGGCTGAGCGTCGGATCGTCGGAGGAGCCGATCCAGTCGTCGCTGTAGGCGGCGCCGATGTTCCAGGTGGTGTTGTTGTCTTCGCTGGAACGGCGATAGCCGGCGGACACGGTGCGCGAGCGGTAGTCGTGTTCGGTGGAATACGCGGCGCCGAGGGACCAGGCATCGCGGTCGTTGTAGCGGGTCACCTGGATGTCGCCGGCCTTGCGGGTCTCCTCCAGCCGCGAGGCGCCGGAGACTGCGCTGTGATATCGCGGCGAGGCGCCGGAGACGCTGTCGTTGACCAGCGAGCCCTCGACGGACCAGCGGCCGGCCACCGGCACCATCAGGTAGACCGAGGGCGCGGTGACCTTGATGCGGTCGAAGCCGGGCTGGCGGTCGCGGTAGTGCAGCAGCTTGACGGACATCTCGGCCTGCTCGGGCGGGGTCTCGGCGAGGGCGGGTGCCTGCAGGCCGGGGAGCAGGAGCGCGGCGGCCAGGACGCCACCCCAGGCGTTGCGGTTGCTGCCGGCGCTGGCGCCGGTGTCCTCGATCACGTCTGCGTTCACGTCGTTCTCAGTTGCAGCCACAACCACCTCCTCCGACACCGTTGCCGCCGGAGGCGTTTTCCTTGCTCGTGTAGATGTGCTGCGCGAACCGGTCGCTGAGGACGTCGCCGCCCATCGTCATTTCGGGACGGGCGAGCGCGCCCTTCTCCCAGGGCTGGGGCGGCTGCATGGCGCAGCCGGTCGTCGTGACTGCGATCGACGCGATCAACGCGGTCATCGCGGCGCGCGCGAGGCGATGCGGCGTCGAAGGTGTGGGCATGGGGAACTCCTCAGGAGAAAAGTCGGAGCGATGAAGGACGGAGCGACTCACGACGCCTTCAGCGCGGCGGCGATACGAGCCTCGAGCTCGGCCTCGTCCTCGGCGCGGAAACCGCTGTGCTGCATCAGCACGCGACCGTCGGGACCGAGCAGGACCGAGCTCGGCATCGTCCGCACTCCGACGCGGCGGGCCGAGTCGCCCTTCGGGTCGAAGCCCAGCGAGACGCTGGCCGGCACTTCCTTGAGGAAGGCCTGCGCGTCCGCGCGGCTCGCGTCGAGATTCACCGCGACGATGCGCAAGCCCTGAGCGCCGTACTTCGCCTGCATGCGGTTCATCCACGGGAAGGACTGGCGGCACGGGCCGCACCACGACGCCCAGAAGTCGACATAGGTCACCTTCGCCTTGCCGTCATGCAAGGGGACCGGCGCGCCGTCGGCGTTCGTGACGCTTGCGACCGGGAGCGGCTGGCCGATGTCGGCAGCCGATGCATCCGTCGGCGTGAACGACAGCGTCGTTGCCAAGCCAACAGCAGCCAGCGCGAGGGGCGTCGCGCGGGCGCTGCGGCGGCGCCACAGGATCAGCGCGGAGAGCCCCGCCATCACGAGCAGCAAGGGGTCGGCCGCGCCAGTGCCCGAGCCGATCGTGCAGCCACCACCACCGCTGTTCGAGGGCTCGGTGCTGCCCGGCGATCCGCGCAGCGCGACGGTCGTCGTGGCCGGCGTCATGTCGCCTTGCAAGGTGAGCGTGCCGGTGTCCGTGCCGGTGGGCGCAGAGGCGGCCGTGCCGGCACCCAGCCAGCGCAGGGTGACCTGGCAGTTCGAGCCGGGCTGCACCGTGAAGGGCGCGGCGCCGCAGGCGTTGGTGCCGGTGGTGTCGATGGTGAAGCGGGCGCTGTCGACGCTCAGCGCGCCGATGTGCAGTACGCCGGCGCCGCTGTTGGTCAGCGTCAGCGGACGACCGTTCGTGTCGGCGGGCCCGAAGTCGAGCGAGGTCGCCGACAGCTGCAGCGCCGGTTGCGGCGGCGCGAGGCCGACGCCAGTCAGCGTCAGCGGCGCGGGGAGCGAGGCGTTGTCCGCGACGACCGCGGCCGTGGCGGCGCGTGTGCCGACCGCGCGCGGGCTGAAGCCGATGGCGAGGTCGCAGTTGGCGCCGACCGCGAGTGCCGCTCCGGCCGTGCAGGTGGAACTCGTGTCGACGCGGTAGTCGGCGGCGGCATCGCCGGCGAGGGCGAAGCTGCCGAGCGTCGCGGCGACGTCGCCCGTGTTGCTCAGCGTGAAGTGCTTGAGGCCGCCGTCGGCGCCCATCGTGACGGTGCCGAAGTCGGCACTCGTGGCGGCGGTCCACACGAGGATCGGCGTGTTCGTGAGCACGCCCGTGCCGCTCAACGCGACCGCCTGCGGCGAGGCGGCGGCGTTGCTGGTCAGGCTCAACGTGCCGGTCGCGGCGCCGGCCCCGGCAGGAACGAAGCTGACGTTGACGGCACAGCTGCCGCCGGCAGGCACGCCGCCGCTGCAGTTGTCGGTCGTCGTGAACGGTCCCGTGGCCGCGATGGCGCTGAAGCTGAGGGCGGCGTTGCCGGTGTTGGAGACGGTGACGGTCTGCGCGGTGCTGGTCCGTCCGACGGTCAACGCGCCGAAGCTGAGTTGCGTCGTCGACAGCGAGGACACCGGCGTGGGCTGGGCCTGACCGGTGCCGGTCATCGCGATGTTGACGTTCGCAGTGGCGTTGTTGGCCGTGGGGGCGATCGCCGCAACGGCCAGTGTGGCGGCACGTGCGCCGGTCGCGGCCGGGGTGAAGGTGGCGGTGACGGTGCAGCTGGCGCCGACGGCTAGCGGCGTGCCGACGGCACAACTGCCGCCGCGTGTGAACTCGGCCGCGTTGGCGCCGGTGACGCCGATGCTGCTGAAGTCGAGCGAGGCCGTGCCGGTGTTGCTCAGCGTGACGGTGCGCGCGGCGGAGGCGCTCGCCAGCGGCTGGTTGCCGAAGGCCAGGGTGGTGGCGTCGGCCGAGAGCACCGCCGTCAGGTTGACATTGGCGGTGCCGCTGAGCGTGATCGGGATGGGCGTGGAGATGCCGTTGTGGGTGATCGTGAGCGCGCCGCTGCGCGCGCCGGCGGCGGTGGGCTGGAAGACGACACCGACGGTGCAGCTGGTGCCCGCGGGCACGGTCGCGCCGCAGGAGCCGCCCTGCACCGCGAAGTCGCCGCTGGCGACGGCCGAGAGGCTGCCGAGCGCAGCGAGCCGGCTGGCGCTGATGGTGACGGTGGAGACCGCGCTCGACTGGCCGACGGCGGTCTGCGCGAAGCTGATCGACGACGGCGAGTTGCCGAGGTAGGCGGCGATGTTGGCGATGTCGGCGGCGGAGACTGCGCCGCCCACGCCGCTCATCTGCGGGATCGTGTTGATCGCGTTCTGGATCATCGCGGGGTTGTTGCGGCCGCGGTCGACCACGGCCGTGGAAGCGACCGTGTGGCAGGCGGCGCAGACCTGCGAGAAGCGGGCCTGGCCGGCGACGGGGTCGGCGGCGAAGGCGGGACCCGCGAGGACCGCGGCCGTGATCGCAAGGGTCGCGACGATCGCGCCGGGAAGGGCGCTGCGCAAGGGAAGGGTCATGGCGGGAGCCTCGTCAGGATGAAGAGAGAGGGGGAGTGAGCAGCGGCAGCAGCGTGGGTGCCGCGAGCAGCCAGCACGCGTTGAAGCCCGCATGCCAGGCGATGCAGCGGGGCAGCGAGCGATGTCTTCGATAGCTGAGGCCGATCCACCACGCGGGCACGGCGGTGGCGAGCGCGAGCAGCAGCGCGGAAAGCGGCAGCGTGGTGGGTGTGACGATGGCGAGCACGATCGCGTGCGTCGCGCCGAAGGCGAGCGCGGTCAGCGCGACGGCATGGCGCCGCGCGCCGGCGGCGCGCGAAGTCGACAGCCGCTCCTGGAGGCCGAGCCGGAAGAGGATCTCTTCGAAGCACGGCGCGAGCAGGAGCTGCCGGAGTACGACGTCCCACGGGATAGGGACGGGGATGAAAGACGGCATGGGCGCGGCGGAAATTCACGCAGGGGTTCTGCGTAGGTGCCAGCGCGCGGGAGAAAGGTTGCGAAGGGGAGGGGCGTTACGAGTTGGTCACAAACGGGGCGAGGGCCTCGGCTTTGATGCCGAAGCCCCCACACGTATTCATGCCGCTTCCAAATCGGCAAAGGACGCAAAGTTCATGGCGTAACGCTTCCTGGCCAACGTCGCCTTGAAGGCGTCCGCTTCAGGGACGGTGATCAGCCCCGCATCGATGCAGCGTTTGAGGACGTCCTCGGTACGCAGCAAGCGATGTTTCCCCAACATCTCGATCGCGATGCGCTCGGCATCACGCTTTTCGTCGGTGGCGACCGAGTGATCCCGCATATGCGCGATCGCGATGCAAGCGGCCTCGCCCGGCTCGATCTCATTGATCAGGCGCTTGTAAAGACTCGATGTCTCGTGGTCGTCGATGTGGCAGGGATGGAGATGCCCCTCTGCGAGGGCCAGGGAGAGCGCCTTGGCCTGGGCGTCCCAGGTGACCTCGTCGATGACCTGCGACGGGACGACGAACCCGTGATTCTTCAAACGGCCCAGCAGGTCGAGTTGTTGAATGTGGATGAAGTTGATCAAAACGTTGGCGTCGGTCACCACAGTCGTGTTCGCCATGGCGTGGTCTGTCGAATTCATTGCGAGTCACTCCATGCTGAAGACCTCGACGAGCTTCGCGATGGTGTTGCTCGCGAAGCCGAACTCTTTGCCGATCCCGGTCAACTTCCGACGAGAGATCCTTTCCAGGCGAAAGGCCTCGATGGCCAAGCTCAGCATCCGACCAAGGCTGTCCCGTCGGCTGTCGACTTCCGGCGGATTGAACAACCCCAGGAGCGCCGAGTAAGGCTCGCCATCGCCCTTTGCTTCCTGCGTCGAGAGGACTTGGTATTCGCTGGCGGAAATGAGTTGAAGGTGCCTGATCCGGCGAAGAGCGGATCGGCGGCTGACCCCGAATGCCTGTGCGACGGCGGCGACCTCCAGCAATCCGATCGCCTTCCCAGCGGGGCGAGTGATGGCGTGCAGCACACCGCCTTCAGGCATCAGGAAGGCTGCGGCGAAAGCATCGGCGCGCAGCTCGATCAAGTCTTCTGGCGGCCCGATCTTGCTGAGCGACGCCAAGCGGTGGCGATCCATCAGCACATGGCCGTATTCATGTGCCAGCGAAAAGCGCCGATGGGTCCATGACTGCGCTGCATTGAAGAGGATGAACGCTCCGAATCGCGGGTCGAACAGCGTCAATCCGGACACGTTGTCCGGAGAGGAGATCGCCACGCTCCCAACCCCGTTGATCTCGAAGAGATGTTGCATCCGGAAGAGATCCCGATCACCGAGGGCCAGTCGCTCGCGTTCTTCCGCTGCCGTCGAATCCCCCTGGCGAATGGCCTCCTCGGCGTCTGACGGAGCCGACAGATCTCGAGCAGGACAGAGTGCTGCGGAGCGCCTGCTTCCGACCTTCTGTTCGAGCGAGGCGAACTGCAGTGCGTAAGCAATGCCCTCTTGCAGCGACCGCAGCAGCTTCATCCGGTCGATCGGCTGCGGCGTCGCCCTGAACAAGGCTGATAGGCCCCCGCAGTCGACGAAATCATCCCCGCTGAACTCCCAGAGCCTCCGGCCCACCGCATAGGCGATGCGCTCGAACTCCCTGTCTCGGGTCGGTCGCTCATCGCGCTCGATGGCGCTGATGTCTTGCGCCGACAGATCGACGAACTCTCCCAGTTCCTGCTGGGTCAAATGAAAACGTTCCCGGGCGATGCGAATCTGTTCGCCACACCCGTGATGCGCCAAGGTCATGCTGGCTCCCCGATCGAAGTGGAAAGCAGCAGATGGTGAATCGCGGCGGGCTCATTGACGATGACTCAGTCTCATCGTCTTTCGCGTTGCTCTCACTCGTTTGAGGAGTCCCCATCGCGACGATGAGTGGGTGACGATTCAGACGCGTCGCCGACCGGCCATTTCCTCGCCCATTGCGCGCAGCACGGTGCCAGGTGTTGCCACACTCGCCACCGGATACGCGTCGTGGTCTTCGGCGTCGATATGACGCCGGTACAGCGTGGCGAAGGTCTGCCAGCGTTCGCGCGCGGCGCTGAGCGTCTCGACCGGCATCGATCCGTCACGGATCGCTTCCAGGTCCGGGACGATCCCGGCCCAGCGCGTCTCCATCTCCCGATGGTCGGCCAGCAATCGATCGGCGAGCTCGCCGTTGCCCTGCTCGCGCAGCCGTGGCAGCACGTGCAGTTCCTCATCCTCGTGATGCAGCGGCGCGGCGAGGGCGAAGTAACGCAGCACGTCCTTTGCCGCGTCCCGTGCCTGTTCGTCGCAGCCGTGCGTCGCGACGTGCGCGCCGACGCGTTCGAGCAGGGTCAGCGTCCGCTCCATCCGCTCGTGGCACGCGGCCATCAACTCGAAGGGCTCGTTGAAGCCGGCGGCGGGCGAGGCGTGCAGGAGATTCATGACAGGGCCGACGGCGTCATTCGCGAGTCGCTGCCGGATGGACGCCGGAGGGCTCCCGGATCACTCCAGGTAGTGCCCCATCCGCTTGCGCTTGGTCTCGAGGTAGCGCTCGTTGTGCGGGTTCGCCGCGATGCGCAGCGGCACCAGCGCCTCGACCTCGACGCCGCCTTCGACCAGCGCGTCGCGCTTCTGCGGGTTGTTGGTGATCAGCCGGACGCTCTTCACGCCCAGCAGGCACAGGATGTCGATGGCGTCGGCGTAGTCGCGCTCGTCCTCGGCATGGCCCAGGCGCAGGTTGGCGTCGATGGTGTCCACGCCGGCTTCCTGCAGCGCGTAGGCGCGCAGCTTCTCGACCAGGCCGATGCCGCGGCCTTCATGGCCGCGCATGTAGATGACGATGCCGCCTTCGTCCTTCAGCAGGTCCAGCGCGCCCTGCAGCTGCGGACCGCAGTCGCAGCGCAGCGACTGGAAGACGTCGCCGGTCAGGCACTCGCTGTGCACGCGCAGCAGGCCGCCGCGCTCCTGCAGCGGACCGACCGACAGGACCAGATGCTCCGAACCGGTCGCGGGACTGCGGAAGGCCCGCGCCTGGAAGTCGCCCAGCGTCGAAGGCAGGTGCACCACTTCCCACTCGGTCGCCCCTTGCGTCCCCAACGGGATCTTCTCGCAGTGATTCACAGCCATCTCTCCAGCTTCGCCTCGGCGTCCTCGCGGACGTCCCGGTCGTGTCGTTCGTTCATGTCGTGCGATGCGCGCCCGTCGAAGCGACGGCGCGCACGTGCAAGTCCAGCAATTTAACCCGTCTCAGGGAAAACGCGCTGTCCCGAGGTGGAGAGCCCTCTCGGTCGCCGGGGCCTGGGCATGCAAAATCGGCCGCACCGACACCGCCCCTGGGACGCCCATGACCGCTCTCCCGCCCGCCGCCGCGCCCGCGTCCACCCCGACGCTGCCGACGCCGCGCTTCGACGAATTCCCGCGCTACGAGGCGCTGACGCAGCTGCTGTTCAGCTACGCGGAAGCCTGTCCCAACCTGGTGTCGGTGCGGTCCCTCGGCAAGAGCTTCGAGGGCCGCGAGATCTGGGTCCTCATCCTGACCAACACCGCGACCGGCAGCGACGTCGAGAAGCCCGCCTTCTGGCTCGACGGCAACATCCACGCCGCCGAGCTCACCGCCTGCACGACCTGCCTGTACTACCTGCACGACCTGCTGAGCAAGTACGGCACCGACCCGCAGGCCACCCACCTGCTGGACACGCGCACGATCTACATGGTGCCGCGACTGAACCCGGACGGCGCGGAGCTCGCGCTGGCGGACCGGCCGCGGCACATCCGCTCGTCGACGCGCCCGTACCCGTTCGACGAGGAGCCGGTCGAAGGCCTCAGCGTCGAGGACATCGACGGCGACGGCCGCATCCTGACGATGCGCATCGCGGACCCGCACGGCGGCTACAAGAAGCATGCGGACGATCCGCGGCTGATGGTCCCGCGCCAGCCCGGCGAGTTCGGCGGCGAGTACTACCGCCTGATGCCCGAGGGCCTGGTCATCAACCACGACGGCTTCAGCATCAAGGTCAACCGCGACAGCGAAGGCCTGGACCTGAACCGCAACTTCCCCGCCGGCTGGCGGCAGGAGTTCGAGCAGGTGGGCGCCGGTCCCTACCCGACCAGCGAGCCCGAAGTGCGCGCGATGGTCGACTTCATGGTGAGCCACCCCAACATCGGCGCGGCGATCAGCTTCCACACGCACAGCGGCGTGATCCTGCGGCCCTGCGGCACGCGCAGCGACGACGAGATGCCGCCGGAGGACCTCTGGGCGTTTCAGCGCTTCTCCAAGCTCGGCGAGCAGCACACGGGCTATCCCGCCGTGAGCATCTGGCACGAGTTCAAGTACCACCCCAAGGAAGTCATCACCGGCACGCAGGACTGGGTCTACGAGCACCTGGGCGCGCTGTTCTGGGTGGTGGAGCTGTGGTCGCCCAACAAGGAGGCCGGTATCACCGGCTACAAGTGGATCGACTGGTTCCGCGACCATCCGGTGGAGGACGACCTCAAGCTGCTGAAGTGGAGCGACGAGCACTGCGGAGGCAAGGCGCATGTGGAGTGGACGTCGTTCATGCATCCGCAGCTGGGGCCGGTGGAGATCGGCGGCTGGGACAAGATGAACTTCTGGCGCAACCCGCCGCCGCACCTGCGGGAGCGGGAGGCGGCGCGTTTCCCGGCGTGGATGAACCAGATCGCGCTGAGCCTGCCGAAGCTGGAGCTGCTGCGCACGGAGGTGCGGGCGCTCGGGCCGGACACGTGGCGGGTACGCATGGCGGTGGGCAACAGCGGCTGGCTGCCGGCCTACGTGACCAAGCAGGCGCTGACGCGCAAGCAGACACGCGGCGTGATGTTCGAGATCTTCCTGCCGGTGGATCCGGAAGTGGGGTTGGTGAGCGGCAAGCCGCGCATGGAAGGTCCGCAGTTGGAAGGGCATGCGCCGAAGCAGACGCAGCTGGCCTTCCTGCCGGAGCGGGACATCACCGGCGATCGCGCGTACGGCGAGTGGGTGGTGCGAGCGCCGCAGGGCACGCGTCTGAGCCTCGTTGCGTGGGCGGATCGCGCCGGTACGGTGAGGACGGAAGTCACCCTCGATTGACGCTGGTCGCCGTGCCGCGACCGCAGCCCTCACCCCTGCCCTCTCCCGCAAGCGGGAGAGGGAGAAAGAGGGTCAGTGGCGTGGCTCGTTCTTGTCCTGCTCCGCCGCCGTGAGGACTGCTTCGCGCCAGAGGCGCGCGGGAATGAACGTCCGCAGTTGCTCCATCGCGCGCTCGATGAGCGCCGGGTGCAGTTCATGGCCGATATGCGGGAGCACGTCGGCGGTGATGTCGGCACCGAGCGTCATCAGCTCGCGTGCCGCGTTCAACAGCGCGGGATAGGGCAACTCGCCGTCGTCCTTCCCGTGCAGCAGATGGATGGAGACATCCTTGGGCGCATGCTGCGGCCAGTAGGCAAACGCGCCGCCGAAGGCCAGCACGCGGCCGGCCAGCTGCTCTTCCTGCTGCAGCGCTTCCAGCGCCAGGATCGCGCCCTGCGAGAACCCCGCCAGCGCGACGCGCCCCCACTCCAGATCGAGCTTCTCCGCCCAGCCGCGCACCAGCGCGACCAGCGTCGGCACGGCCGCGCTCAGGCGCAGCGCCCGGAGCGTGTCGTCGCCCTCCTCGGAGTACCACTGGAAGCCCGCCCCGCCGCCCGGGATCGCGTCGAAGGGCTCGAAGCCCTCGAGCAGCACCAGCGCGGCGCGCGGGTACTGGCGATGCAGGGCCTCGGCCAGCGGGCGCATCTGTTCAGGATCGGCGCCGGCGCCGTGCAGCAGCACGAACAGCAGTTCAGGAGCTCCGTCCTTCGGGAGCAGCACATGGGCTTGGGTCATGGGCCGCGATTGTCCGTCACGTGGTGTCGATGCGCTCCAGCGCGGCCCGGATATCCGCGGCGTTCGTGGGCCTGACCAGGCGCTCCACCTCCTGCCCGTCGCGCATGAAGATCAGCGTCGGCCATAGCTTGACCTTGAACGAGCGCCCTAGCGCCTGGCCCTTGCCGTCCTCGACCTTGATGTGCTGCACCATCGCGTGCCGGCCTTCGAAGGCCTGCTCCAGCAGCGGCTGCGCCGCCTCGCAGATGGGGCACCAGGAAGCACCGAACTCGACCAGCAGCGGATGCTCCTTCGACAGCGTGTCCACGGCATCGCGGATCGGCTCCGTCAGCGCGTAATGGGGATTCATCGGCATGAAGACCTCCTTGTCGATTGAAGCGGAGCCGCTCAGGCCGCGGCGCGGCGCAGGCTCATCTCGAACACCACGCCTTCCGGCACATTGAATGCCCGGATGCTGCCATCCATCTTCGCCAGGTAGGTCTTCGCGACGAAGAGCCCCTGGCCGCGGCGTTCCCCGTTGACCTGCGGAGCGGTGTCGGAAACGCCGTACTCGAAGATCTGGTCCAGCATCGCCGCATCGATGTGCGGTCCCCGGTTGCGGATCCGCAGCAGGACGAAGCCGGGCTCGCCCGCCTCCAGGGTGATGGCAATGGGCGTGCCCTCGGGCCGGTAGCGGTCGGCGTTGCGCAGCACGTGGGTGACGGCGTCTTCCAGCGCGTAGGCCTCCGCGTGCACCGGTTGCGGTTCGGGCAGCGCGGTCTCGAAAGTGACGTGGTCGATGCCGGCGTAGTGCGCGTTCGCGGCCACCTCGCGGCAGAAGGCGGCCAGGTCCAGCGCCTCCGTGTGCAGGTCCGCCGACGCCAGTGCCTCGCTCGGCGGCGCGCTGCCGTAGAGCACCTTCACCGCCTGCTGCATGCGTTGCACATAACGATGGCTGGGATCGTCGCCCGCGCCGTGCAGCACCATCAGGGACTGCAGCGGGGACATGATCTCGTGGCCCACCGCGTGCCACATCTCGCGCTCGCGCTCGGCCCGCAGCTGCTCGCGGCGCAGGCCGTCCTTCACGCGGGTCAGCGCGTCGGCCAGGCTGCCGGCCAGGATGCCCAGTTCGTCGCGGCCGCGCAGGTCGGCCACGTCGAGCTCGCCGATGCGCTGTTCCGCCCGCGCGTCCTGCATGTTGTAGGAGACGGCGGCCGCGCGTTTCGTGAGCACGGCGATGCCGCGGATCAGGCCCAGCTCCACCATCAGCCATGCGAGCGCGACGGCCGCCAGCATGGCCGCCGCCAGCCACGCCAGCGGGCGCGCCTCCAGCGCGAGCTGGCGGTCGAGGCTGCGCAGGTCGCCGCGCAGGTCGAGCCGGTAGCGGCCGCTCGGCGTCGCCACTTCGTCGGAGGCGGTCAGCCAGCGGATCTCGGCCGCATCGGTGTCGGCGCCGACGCCCAGGATCTCGCCCTGCACCGGCAGGCGGCGCATCACGTGGATCAGCCACGGCAGCGCGCGTTCCGACAGCTCGGGGCCGCGGCGCTCGGCGATCGTCGTCGCCTGCTTGCCCAGGCGCTCGATGCGCAGCGTCTCGCCCGGTTGCAGCGAGGCGCCGATCCGGTCCAGCGACAGCGCGAGCGACGCGCCCGGCCGGGCGCTGTCGAACAGCGCCGCCGATTTCACAGGGGCTTCGGCACTCGTCTCATCGGGCGCGAGCAGCTCGACCCGCACCCGCATCTGATCGAGGTCAGCCGGCGGCCACACCGGCCGGGCGCGGTGGCCGGCGTCGTCGAAGAGCGCGTCCTGGAAGGCCTCGACCGGCAGCCGGATCGAATAGAAGGTGCGCCGCGCGCAGTCCGGACCGGCGCTGCCTTCGGCGCAGGGGCCTTCGCGCCAGAGCCAGCCGCGGAACTCGCGCACCGGGCGCGCCTTGCCAGGCAACTGCGGGCCTGCACCGAGGAAGCCGGTCAAGCGTCCGCGCTGCGTGCCGTCCGCCGCGGAGGCGCCTTCGAACGGCGCGATCCAGGTCTGCGTGCCGCCGCGCAGCTTCAGCGTCACGCGCGCGCGGTGCACGCCGCTCAGGTCCAGCGCGCCGTGCTCGCGGCCCGCGAGCGGGCCGCTCTCCAGGCTGCCGACCAGGTACAGGAAACCGCCCGCGTAGGCGTTCGCGCCGACGGCGGCGCACAGGCTCGCGCCGTCGGGCCAGCGCAGGCCGCAGCCGGCCATCTCGACCGCGCGCTGCGCCTTGTTCTGGTCGTCGAAGTCGATCGCCGAGAACGGCAGCAGCACCGGCGCCTGGCCGTCCCGGTCGCCCACGCTCATCTGCGGGTTGAGCAGCGCCAGCTGGCCGCTCGGGTGGCGCAGCTGCAGGACGATCTCCGCCAGCGACTGGCGGAAGCCCTGCGCGTAGCGCTGGTAGGCCCGCTGCTTCTGGTCGATCAGCACGGTCAGCACCAGGCCGACCGTCGCCAGCGCCAGCAGCAGGAAGGCCAGGTGCACGACCGCGCGCCGGCGGAAGGCCGCCAGGCCCAGGCGCGGCACGGCCAGCGCGGGCAGCTCGACCGGTCCGAGCTTCATGCGGCGTCCACGCCGGCGCTCTTTCCGGTGCTCTTCACCGCGCTCATCGCGGCGCCGACCACCGGAACCCGCGCATCGGCACGTTCTCGATCGCGTCGAAGGACGGGTCGACTTCCTTCAGCGCCTCGCGCAGCGTCGACACGTGCTTGCGCACGTTGTCGCGCGTGCGGCCGCTCTTGACGACGTCGTAGAGCTCCTCGTACGACACCACCTGCGGCGCGCGCTGGTAGAGCGTGGCGAGGATGCGCTGCGCCGTCAGCGGCAGGTTGATGCGCTGGCCTTTCCACAGCGGGCTGCGCTGCCAGAGCGGATCCAGTTGCAGCGCCTCGGGCGCGGCCGCCACCGGCTCGGCGGCCTCGCGGGCGCGGGCGGCGCGCAGGATGTCGAGGAAGGTGTCGATGAACTCGGACTCGTCGAAGCTGGTCTTTTGCAGGTAATCCCAGGCGTCGAGCGCCTTCATGATCCCGCGGTAGATGGCCGCCGGCATCGCCGACACGACCAGCACCGGCGTGCCGGCGTTCAGCTTGTTGATCTCGTTGATCAGCGCGATGCCGGCGTTGCGCTCGCGGCCGAGCTCGATGTCGAGCACGACCATCTCGTAGCGCTCGCGCGCCAGCGCGGCCTCGGCGGCGTCGCGGTCGAACCACTGGTCGACCTGCAGCTCGGGCCGCGCGGCGCGGATCCAGCCGGTGAGTTGCTCGCTGGTGGGGCGGTCGTCCTCGATGACGGCGACCTTGTTCCTGGGGATGGCCATGGCGCCGGATTATCGACACCGCCGCGCCCGCCGGCGCGACCCGCCCGTGAAGGTTTCTTCCGGACCGTGAAGGGACCCGCCGACGCCCGCATTGAGGCTTCCGGGCCCTTTCCGGACCATGAGCGTCATCCCAACACCCGAATCACGGGAACCCCGGAGGACCTCATGAACGACCGCCTGCAATCGATCCGCAACGCCGCCGCGCGGCTCAAGGCTCGGCTGCCCGGTTTCTCCCGCCGCAGCCGCGGCGACGAGTTCGGCGGCGAAGGCGCCGGCGCCGGTGCCGGCGGCCTGGGCGTGCCGCTGAAGCGCGCCGGCGCCGGCCTGGTCCGCTGCCTGCCCTGGCTGGCCGGCCTGACCGCCGTGGCCGGCGCGGTGGCGCTGCTGGTCACGCATCCGCCGATGCATGAGGTGCCGCGCGGCGCCGTCAGCCTGCGCACCAACGTGCTGACCGGTGGCGTGACCGAGGCCCGTTCCGGTTCCATGCTCCAGATCCCCGGCCTGCACGACGTCCGCGACCTGCCGGTGCGCGACCGCAGCTATCACCCCGAACGCTTCGCCCGCGCCGACGGCGAGGCGCCGCTGCAGTCGCTCGAAGGACTCTCCCTGGGCCTGGACCTGACCGTGCGCTGGACCGTCGATCCGACGCGGCTGGCGCAGCTCGCTGCTTCGCTCCCCGACGACATCGAAGGCGACGTGATCGCTCCGGCCCTGCAGGGCATCGTCTACCGTCAGATCGCGACGCACACGGTGCGCGAGATCTTCTCGACGCAGCGCGGTCCCATCCAGGCCGCGCTGGAGTCGGAGCTGCGCCGCAAGCTGGCGATGGACGGCATCGTCCTGCGTGGCCTGGAGATCGGCAACGTCGACCTGCCGCAGGAGTACCGCGCCGGCCTGGAGAACCTCCTGTCCGAAGGTCTGGCCAGCGAGAAGATGCGCTACACGCTGGAGCTCAAGGAGAAGCAGGTCAAGCAGACCGAGCTCGAGGCCGCCGCTGAGAAGGTCCGCCGCGAGACCTCCGCGGAGGCCGCGGCGCGCGAGCAGATCATTGCGGCCAAGGGCCAGGAAGAGGCGATGAAGCATGTGCTGCCGTTCAAACAGCGCCAGGTCGAGCAGCGCCAGCTGGAGGCCGAGGCCGAGCGCGTCGCGCGGGTCCGCATGGCCGAAGGCAACGCGCAGGCGCGCGGCATCGAGGCCGAGGGCGAGGCCAAGGCCCGCGAGAAGCTGGCCGACGCCGAGGCCTATCGCCAGACGCGCATCGGCAAGGTCGCGGTCGACCAGATGGCGGCCGAAGGCGCGCTGCTCAGCCGCCATCCGCTGCTGATCCAGAAGGCGATGGCCGACAAGCTGTCCGACAAGGTGCAGGTGATCATCGCGCCGCCCCCGTCGGACGGCGGGTTCATCGGCAAGACGCTGCTGGGCGCCAAGCCCGGGCAGGCCGAGTCGTCGACGCAAGAGCAGGCCGCGCAATGACTGCCGTGAAGGAGAACGCCATGTGCCGCATGAAGCTCGTGATGGCCGCTGCCATCGCCGCCGTCGCCGTCCAGTTGCTCTGTGTCCATCCGGCCAATGCCGCGACGGACGACACGACGCCGAAGCCGCCGATCAAGCGTGTCTCGCCGGACGATGCGGCGCCGCGCACCGCGCTGGTGGTGCAGGACAACGTCGCGATGCGCGCGGCGGCGAAGGATTCGTCGCCGGCCCAGGCGCAGCTCTGGCGCGGTGAGGCGTTGGAGATCCGCGGCGAACGGCCCGACCACTTCCAGGTCTACGACTACCGCCGGGAGCGCGGCGGTTTTGTCCGCAAGGCCGCGCTGCTGCCGCTGAACGGACCCGCCGCGCAGCCCGATGCACTGCTGGCCGCGCTGCGCGTGGTGCGCCAGCAGACGGGCGCGGAGTCGCTCGGCCTGGGCCTGGCCGCCGCCTACGTGCAGTCGGCCAGCGCAGCGCAGATGAACAGCGTCGACGGCGCGGAGGCGCTCGATGCGATGGGAACGCTCGCCGAGCGGCTGGCCGATCGTGCCTCGCGCACGCAGCCTCGGACGGACGGCGTGGCGACGGTGGCGCCGTCGGCCGCCGAGACGCAGGTTGCCGCCCAACTCGACGTCGCCGCGCGCTACGGCCTGCGCTTCCGCACGCTGGAGCGCGAGGCCGGCGCGATGCAGCTCTGCTACGACGGCGAGGCGTTCCGCCGCGTCCTCGCGATGCCGGCCTCGACGCCGGAGCAGAAGGCGCGCGCCGCGCTGGCGCTGACGCGCGTCGACTGCCTGGACCCGGTCGCGACGCCGCCGCAGCGCGAGCAGATGGACCAGTGGCGCGCGGACGTACTGGACAAGGTCGATCTGAAGGATCCGGCGCTGGCGACGCACTGGCGCAATCGCGTGCTGATGCGGCAGTCGGGCGTGTGGAGCAGCCTGTCGTTCATCCGTGCGCGTCGCGCGAGCGCCGTTGCCGCGGGTGCGACCGGTGCCGCGGCAGCGACCGCCTCACCCGCGACCTTGCAGGTGGACGCTTCATCGGCGGCATCACGCCGCTCGCTCGAAGCGTTTGCGCGCATCGTGCCCGCCGAGCTTTCCGACGACGACCAACCGACCTACAACGATGCCGCCATGCGCGGCAACGCGATGCGCTGGGCCGCGTTGCCGGCGGGTGCGCCGGAGCAGGTCCTCGGCGCGGTGAAGCTGAACGTCGCGGCCGGTCAGCCGGGCGAGACCTGCCTGACGCTCACGATGAACGGCGCGAAGGAAGGCAATCCGCCGCTGCTGCGCCACTGCGCCTGGGGGCTGGTGATGACGGCGTCGGCGCGGGTCAATCGCGAGGGCAACGCGATCACGATCGCCTCGGTGCCGGCGGACGGCTGGCGCGAGCTCTGGCTGCTGCGCCGCACGTCGCAGGGCTGGAAGGTGTCGGTGCTGCCGCCGGTGGCCGCACAGCCTGGCCTGGGCTACGCGGAATTCGCCGGCTGGGTGCCGGGCGGCAAGGAACTGCTGGTCGCGCGTGAGTCCCGCGCCGAAGGCCGCTACAAGCGCAGCTACGAGCTGGTCGACCTCGACACGCTCGAGACGAAGCGCCAGGCCGGCGACGTGACGATGGTCGGCGCGTTCCAACGCTGGCAGGCGGCGGACTGGAAGGGCACCAGCCTGAGCGCGAGGTGAGGGCCACTCCATTTCGCATGGCGCCGCGGCGTGGACAGAAGAGGGAGCCCATTCCCTCGAAGGTGGGCCCCCTTCATATCCCTCCCCGCCCACAACTTTGAGTCATGGCAGAAAGGGTTTCGATTTCGAGAATGCATACATCGCATCGACATGAGGTCGGTGGCAGAAAGGCAGAAACGATGTTGCAGCGAATCGAATTTGAAGACGAGCCTGAGGAGGCAGCGCTGGCGCCAGTGCCGGAGTTCCTTGAGCGCGGACGGCCGGTGTGGGTGTACAGCAAGAGCCAGAAGCCCTATCTCTACCGGCCGTGGATGAACCCCTGCTCGCCAGGTGAATGGCCGTACGACCTCCAAGCGCTTCGTGGCACGGAGGACTACGACGACATCCTCGAGTGGTACGCGCAGAAGCATCCGCAACTGCTGCGCGAGGACTTCTGGGTCGTCGATCGGGAGCTTGCGCGATGCGCGGGAGACCGGCAGATCAGTGTCTACGTGGTCAGGGATCCTGAGGAGCACTACCTAGGCTTGCAGTTCACGCTCTTCGGCTATGCGCCGGACGCGAAGTATCCCCATCCCGAGATCGAAGCCTTCGAATCACTGTACGAGTCCGTCCCGGCGATTGCCCGTCTGTGGCTGGTCGCTCATGCCAATGCTTGGCCCGGCCGCTTCGAGGACCGGCATCTGGTGAAGTGAGGACTGAACCATGACTGTCTTTGACCCCGATGAAGTCCTCGCCGTGGCGAGGCACCTCTGGACCCGAAACGACGAGGCGAGCAACCGCAGCGCGGTGTCACGTGCCTATTACGGCGTGTTCTTGAGGGCTCGTGACATGGCAGGCATTTCCGAGCGACATCCCATGGTTCATCAGTGGACGCAGGAACATTACGAACGTGATGGCGAGAAGGGTCTGGCTAAGAGGCTGAGCGCTCTACGTCGCAGCAGGAACTACGCTGACTACTCGACCGAACGGCACGTCACGCGGAAGGAGGCGGAGGCGGCAATGAATCTGTCGCAGCAAGTTCGCGCGGAGCTTCGTGCGCTGGCAGGTCGTCGGCAGTACAGGGACAGCAGCAAGGTCTCGGTAGAGAAATCTGACCCGGTCAATCCGCCGTGAGCTTCACCAGCACCTGCCGCAGCCGCTGCGCGTCGATCGGCTTGGTGAGGAACTCGTTCATCCCGGCGGCCAGCGCCTCGTCGCGCTCCTGGACCAGCGCGGCGGCCGTCAGCGCGATGATCGGCAGCTCGGTCGCGTCGTAGCGCTGGCGCAGCTGCCGTGTCGCCTCGTGGCCGCTCATGACCGGCATCTGGACGTCCATCAGCACCGCGTCGAAGGGCTTGCCCATGCTGGCCGCCGCCGTCACCGCCTCCACCGCCTGGCTGCCGTCGCTGGCCTGCGAGACCTCCGCGCCCCACTGCTCGAGCATGGCCACGGCGATCATCATGTTCACCGGGTTGTCCTCGACCATCAGGATGCGGCGTCCCGCCAGCTCCGCGTCATCGGCCGGCGCGCGGCGTTGCGCGCTCACCGGCGCCGGTGCCGCCGGCAGCGGCAGCTCGGCCCAGAAGGTCGCACCCGCGCCCGGCTGGCTGTCCACGCCCACGTCGCCGCCCATCAGCGTCGCCAGCTCGCGGCAGATCGACAGGCCCAGACCCGTGCCGCCGTAGCGGCGCGTGGTCGATTCGTCGGCCTGCGTGAAGGGCTGGAACAGCCGCTCGTGCATGGCCTCGGCGATGCCGGGACCGGTGTCGCTGACCTCGACGCGCAGGCGCCGCTCGTCCAGCCGGCGCACCTGCACCGCCACGCGGCCCTGCTCGGTGAACTTCAGCGCGTTGCTCAGGTAATTGCTCAGGATCTGCCGAGTGCGCACCGGATCGCCGATCACCCAGGCGGGCACCGCGTCGTCGACGTCGATGCTGAAGCCCAGCCCGCGCGCCTGCGCCAGCGTCAGGTAGCCCATGCGCATCGTCGCGAGCATGTCGCGCAGCGCGAAGGGGACCGTCTCCAGCGTCAGCCGGCCGGCCTCGATCTTGGACAGGTCCAGGATGTCCGACATCAGGCCCGACAGGCTCTCCGCGCTGTCCACCATCTGGTCCAGGTAGTGGCTGCGCGTGTCGCCGTTCAGGTCCGGCTGTTGCAGCAGCCGCGCCAGGCCGACCAGACCGTTCAGCGGCGTGCGGATCTCGTGGCTGATGTTGGCCAGGAACGCGCTCTTGGCGCGGTTGGCCGCCTGGGCCTCGTCCTTGGCCGTCGCCAGGGCGGCCTCGACGCGCCGGCGCTCGGTCACGTCTTCCATGATCCAGATCGTGCCGCCGCGGCTCGGGTGGTTCGGGTCCACGGCGCGGGCCAGGATCCGGCACAGGAAACGGCTGCCGTCGCGGCGCCGCATCAGGCGTTCCACCTCGACCTGTTCGCCTGCGGCCAGTCGCGGACCGAGCTCGTGGCCGACGGACTCGTAGTCCTCCGGGCTGGGCCAGACCACGTTGCCCGCCTGGCCGATCAGTCCGCCCGCGGGCCAGCCGAACATCTCCTCCACCAGCCGGTTCGCCTGCACGAAGCGCTGGTCGCGCGTCAGCGCGATGCCGATGGACGCGTTCTCCAGGATCGCCGCATGGACCAGCCGCGTGCGCTCGGTGTCGCTGACGTCGCGCGAGTTGACGACCAGGTAGGACATCCCGTCCATCACGAACGGCGCCGCCGACAGCAGCATCGGGATCGGCTGTCCGCGCCGGTTGACGAAGCTCGCCGGCAGGTCGCTGACGCGGCCGTGCTGGCGCAGCGCCTCGACCAGCCGCTCGCGGTCGGCGATGTCCTGCCAGATGCCGAGCTCCTCCGAGCTGCGACCCAGCACCTCGTCGGCGGTGTAGCCGCTGACCAGCTCGAAGGTCTTGTTGACCATCACGTAGCGGCCGCTGACGGTCTCGGTCAGCGTGACGACGTCGGGGCTGGTCGCGAACAGGTGGGAGAGCAGCGCCTCCGACCGGCGCAGCGCATCCTGCGCGCGCGAGGTCTCGGTCTGGTCGATGAAGAAGGACAGCGTCGCGGGACCGGTGGCCGCGTCCACGCGCACGCTGGTGGCCTGCACCAGGCGGCGCCGGCGCGAGAGCGTCCGCAGCCGGAACTCGGTCATCGGCAGCATCGCGCCGACGGGCAGCGCCTCGATCTTGGCGGCGCGCTGGCGGGCGCGTTCCTCGTCGCCGGGCTCGTAATGGGAGAACAGGTCCTGCCCGATCATCGACGAGCGCTGCGTGTAGCCGAACATGGCCATCGCCGCCGGGTTGGCGTCCATCACGCGGCCCCAGCGGTGCAGCACCAGCGGCGACGGCGAGCGGCGGAACAGCTCGCGGTAGCGCGTCTCGGTGGCGACCATGGCCTGCTCGGTCTGGACCTCGTCGGTGACGTCGCGTCCCACGCCCCAGTAGCCGCGGAAGTTGCCCTTGGCGTCGAAGCGCGGTTCGCCGCTGATGGACACGTAGTGCAGCGAACCGTCCTCGGTCGTGCGGCGCATGACCAGGCCTCGGAAGGGGCGATGGGATTCGAGATCGGCGCGGTGCGCGTCGAGCTCCTCGTCGGAAAGGCCGAGGTGCTCGATCTCCCAGGGCGCGCGGCCGAGCCGCTCCGCCATCGACAGCCCCGAGGCGCCCGGGTTGTGTTCCGTCAGGTGCGTGAAGCGGAACTGGCGATCCATCTCCCAGTACCAGTCCGCCGCCATGTTGAGCAGGTGGCGGAAGCGCGCGTGGCGGTCGTTGACCTCCTGCATCGCGCGACGGATCAGCTTGGCCGTGCCCAGGCCGACGACCAGCCCCGAGGTCAACAGCACCAGTTGCGTCAGCAGCCGGGCGGTGAGCCCGACCGGCGCGGCGCCGACCTGGATCCAGCCGCCCAGTTCCGCCGAGGCCAGCCCGCCCAGCGCGGCCAATCCCAGCCCGAACAGCGACAGGCCGGCACCCAGGCCGATCATGCCGGTGCCGAGCGCGACCATCAGGCCCATGATCCCGAGGCTCGCCGCGTTGAGGCCGAGCTGGCGCGACACCGCCAGCGACAGCGCCGTCGCCATGGCCAGGCACATCAGCGCGACCGCCGCCGCGGGACCGTGGTGGGACGGGAGCCGCCACAGCATCGCCAGGCCGGCGAAGGTGGTCACGAGCGCGAGCACCGGCGGCAGCAGGCCGCCGAAGGGTTCCGCCGCGCCGGCGCTGGCCAGCAGCAGCAGGCCGGCCATGCCGGACAGCAGCACGCACGCGGCCATGAACAGCCGCGCGGCGCGCCATTGCAGCTTCGCGGGCAGGCTGTCGCCGCGCGACAGCTCGTGCCCCACCAGACTGCTCAGATCGTCCTGGGAATCCTTGCTCACTCGATCCCGCCCCAACTCGTTGTGTATGGACATGCCCCTTTCTCTCCTTGGAAAGGTTCCGGGGCGAGCGGCATGCCAGATCGGCGCGCGCGGCCCGGATTTGCAACGTCCGGTAACGGAGTCTCGGCGAGCGGAGGGTGTTCTGAAGAGCCGAGGAATCCCCAAACGCGTCCTGTTCGCTGCGCGTTCGGGGTTTCTGCCAATTAATTGGCGGGCGTCAGTGCAGAGGGATCAGGCGGCGGCCACGGGGCGGAGCGCGTCGCGTGTCGCCAGCGCCACACGGCGCGCGGCGGCGGCGAAGTCCTCGCCGGCGGACGCGTACAACACGGCGCGGGAGGAATTCACGATCACCGTGCCGCCGCTGCCGTCGTTCCCTCTGCGCCAGCCGGCCGCAACCGTGGCGGCCGCGTCGCCGCCCTGGGCGCCGACGCCCGGGATCAGCAGCGGCAGCGTCGGGGCGAGTTCGCGAACGCGCTCGATCTCCTTCGGGTAGGTCGCGCCGACCACCAGGCCCAGCTGGCCGTTGACGTTCCAGTCGCCCTGGGCCAGTGCGGCCAGGTGCTCGAACAGGCGCGGCTGGCCCGGCACGTCGGCCAGGCGCTGCATCTGCCAGTCGTCGCCGCCCGGGTTGGACGTGCGGCACAGCAGGAAGGCACCCTTGTCGGCGTAGCGCAGGTAGGGCTCGACGCTGTCGCGGCCCATGAACGGCGACAGCGTCACCGCGTCGGCCTGGTAGCGCTCGAAGGCCTCGCGGGCGTACTGCTCGGCGGTGGCGCCGATGTCGCCGCGCTTGGCGTCCAGGATCACCGGCACGTGCGGCGCGTGGCGCTTGATGTGGGCCATCAGCTGCTCGAGCTGGTCCTCGGCGCGGTGCGCGGCGAAGTAGGCGATCTGCGGCTTGTACGAGCTCACCAGGTCCTTGGTGGCGTCGACGATGGCGGCGCAGAAGTCGTAGATCCGGCCGGCGTCGCCCTTCCAGTGGGTCGGGAACTTCGCGGGATCGGGATCCAGCCCGACGCACAGCAGGGAGTCGTTCAGGCGCTCGGCGGCCTGGAGCTTCGACATGAATTTCATGTGCGGTATTGTCCCGCTTTTGCTTGAGATCACATCCGGGGGCGACGTCCCCGGGCGCTGGGAGGCGGGGATGGACGTGTTGAGAACGGCGCGACTGCGCCTGCGGTGGTTCCGGCAGTCGGATGCGGCCTTCATCCGCGGGCTGCTCAACGAGCCCGCGTGGATCGAACACATCTACGACGCGCAGGTCCGCACCGACGAGCAGGCCGCGGCCTGGATCCGCGAGCGGCTGGAGGCGCGCTACTGGCTGCTGGGTTACGGCTTCTGGGCCGTCGAGCGGATCGAGGACGGCGAGCTGCTCGGCCTGGCCGGCGTGATCCAGCGCGAGGGGCTGCCGCATCCGGACATCGGCTACGGCTTCCCGGCGCGGTTCTGGGGTCAGGGCTACGCACGCGAGGCGGCAGCCGCCACCTTCGCCTACTGCCGCCAGGTCCTGGGGCTGCGGCACCTGCTGGGCACGACCGCGCCGGAGAACCATCCGTCCGGTCGCGTGCTGCTCGCGATCGGCATGAGCGATGACGGGCTTCAGCAGACCGAGGCGCACGAAGGCCTGTCGCGGGTCTATTCGTGGCACGACCCGGTCGAACACGCCGATGCCGAGGACATCGCCGCGCTGCGGCGCCGCTGGCACGCCGCGCTGCGCGGTCCGGCCCGGCCGGCGCTGATGGCCTGCGTGACGCCGGAGACCGTCGACCGCGTGATGGCCAGCCGCACCGACCTGTCGCCGCAGGCGCTGGACCACCTGGCGCAGCGCTGGGCACCGATGGCGGATGACCCGACGCTGAGGGCGGTGCGCACGCCCGCGGGCTGGCGGCTGGAAGTGCCGGCCGATCGCTGAGGCCGTCGAGGCCCGACGCGCGCGTGCGCAGGCGCGCTTAAGCGTGGCTGAAGTCGGCGGGGGAGGGCCTCGCCTATGCTCGGTGCCATGGACATTCCTGCTCAGACCGCCGCGCGCATCCTGCTCATCGAGGACGACGAACGCCTGGCGCAGCTGGTCGCCGAGGCGCTCAGCAAGGCCAACTACGCGGTGACCGTCTGCGGCGACGGCCTGGCCGGCGAGGCGCTGATGCGGCAGGAACCCTTCGAGCTGGTGCTGCTGGACGGCCACCTGCCGGGCAAGGACGGCTTCGACGTGCTGCGCGACACGCGCCGCGATTTCCCCGGCCGCATCGTGATGCTGACGGCGCGCGACGATGACATCGACCAGGTGCTCGGCCTGGAGGGCGGCGCGGACGACTACATCGCCAAGCCGGTGGCGCCTCGCGTGCTGCTGGCGCGGTTGAAGGCGCTGCTGCGACGCGACGCGCTGCCGGCCGCGCATCCGGTCGGCGAGGCGCTGCACTTCGGCCCGCTGACGCTGCTGCCGCAATCGCGCGAGCTGCGTCTGAACGGCGAGCCCGTCATCCTCACGACCGCCGAATACGAGCTGCTGAACTTCCTCGCGCATCGCGCGGGCCAGGTCGTCAGCCGCGACGACATCATGCAGGGCCTGCGCGGGTTGGAGTTCGACGGGTTGGATCGCGCGATCGACGCGCGAATCTCGCGGCTGCGCAAGAAGATCGGCGACGACGCGCAGGCGCCGGTGCGGATCAAGACGGTGCGCGGGCAGGGCTACCTCTTCGCGATCGACTGATGGCCGCGATCACGCTGCGCGCCTCGCTGCTGCGGATGGCGCTGGGACTCGGGCTGGCGGTGCTGGCGCTGATCCTGCTCGTCGAGGGGCTGGTGCTGATCGGCGCGTCCGAAGTCACCAACGACTACGTCCGCAACTTCATGCGCGGCACGGTGGACCTGCTGGTGCGCGACCTCGCGCCGCTCGATCCGCCGGCGCGGCGCGAACGGGTGCGCGAGCTCGACGCGCAGTTCGACTATCCCGTGCGGCTGATCCGCACCGACCTCGCGCAGCTCAGCGCGGACCAGCGGCGCCGGCTCGAACGCGGCGAGGTGCTGGTCACCGGCTTCAACCGGCGCATCTACGCGGCGCTGCCGGGCGAACCGGACCAACTGCTGCTGCTCGGACCGCTCGATTCCAAGCGGGCGGGCGAGCTGCCGAAGGAACTCGCGGCGCAACTGGGTGTGGCGGTCGTGATCGCTCTGGCCGTTGCGCTGATCGCGTGGTGGCAACTGAGGCCGTTGTGGCGCGACCTGCGCGGATTGCAGCGCGCCGCCGAGCGATTGAGCGCGGGGCGGCTCGACACCGAATTGCCGCCGCTGAAGAGCCGGCTCTTCGCGCCGGTCGCCGCGGCGACGCGTGCGATGCTGGAGCGGCTGGCTGCCGCGATGGCGACGCAGCGTGAGTTGACTGGCGCGGTCTCGCATGAACTCCGCACGCCGCTGGCGCGGCTGCGCTTCGCCGTCGATGCGCTCGTCGACGAGGACGATCGCGACCGCCGCGAGCAGGCGGTGATGGCCTGCGAGCGCGACATCGCCGAGCTCGACGAACTCATCGATGCGAGCCTCACGCTGGCGCGGCTCGACATGGGCGCGCTGCAGCCGCATGTGATGCAGGGCAACCTGGGCGACATGCTGGCGAAGGAGGCGGCTTCGCTGGCGCCGCTGCTCGACGGCAAGGCGCTCGACACCGACTTGCGGCTGCCCGACGCGTTGCCCTTCGACGAGCGACTGCTGCCCTACGCGATCCGCAACGGGCTGCGCAACGCGGCGCGGTATGCGAAGGGCCGGATCCTGCTGACGGCGTGGGTCGAGGCGGGCCAGCTCTGGCTTGCGATCGACGATGACGGCGAGGGTGTGCCCCCGTCGCTGCGCGAGGCGGCCTTCGAGCCCTTCAAGCGTCTCGAGCGCAAGGGGCGCGGCACGCGCGGCTTCGGCCTGGGCCTGGCGATCGTGCGGCACGTGGCGCATGCACACGGCGGGCATGCGCGGCTGGGCGAAGCGCCGCGACTCGGTGGTGCGCGGCTGCTGCTTTACTGGCCTGCCGAAGCCGCCTGAATCCCATTTCTCCTTTATCCATCGGGGTTCCCGGCCGATCGAGGCCGCCGCGCGCGTGCGTGTGTTCGTGCGACTGCCGCCCCGCGTGAAGCTTCGTCAAGCGCTGCGCACGCCGCTGTCATCGACCGTCACACAAGCGCTCAACTCGCGCCACAGACGCGGCGAGGTCGAATTCCCAGAATGAGCTCCATGTCGAACGAGCCTGGCGGATGTCCAAGGCACCCCCGGACGACAGATCGGTCAACAGCTCTGAAGGAGTTCCAGATGAACAGCAACAACAACACCCGCCCCTCGATCAACGGCAAGAAGGCCGGCCTGCTGGCTGCCGCCGCCGTCGCGCTGACCTTGGGCGCGGGCGTCGCGCACGCCGATCCGATGACCCCGTACTACATCGGTGGCGACGTCGGCAAGGCCTCGCAACGCGTGGATGGCAACGCGCAGAAGCGCTCGTCGGACAGCTACAGCATCTTCGGTGGCTACAAGTTCAACGAGAACTTCGCCGCTGAAGTGGCCTACACCGACCTGGGCAAGGTCGACTTCGGCGGCGTGACCGCGAAGAACAAGGTGTACTCGCTGGACGGCATCGCCCGCGCTCCGCTGGGCGCCGGCTTCGGCGTCTATGGCAAGGTCGGCGTGGCGTACGCCCAGCGCGACTTCAGCAACGGCCTGGGCGACAAGGACAAGACCGGCCTGAAGCTGGGTGTCGGCGTCGACTACGCGCTGACGAAGAACGTCTCGCTGCGCGCCGAAGCGACCCGCTTCAACAACATGCCGCAAGCCAACGGCTTCGACAAGAAGGACGATCGTCTGAGCATGGGCCTGGCCTATCAATTCTAAGACGACCGGCCACGGTTGACCGGTGCCGATTCCCCCCGGCACCGGCGCCTGACGGGGGCTGCTCCGAGCGACACCCGAACCCCGATTCCCCGGCAGGTGCAAGGGCAGTGCAGAAATGCACTGCCCTTTTTTCATGTCGATCGGACGCGCGCGGATCGTGCTCGCCGTCCGTGACCGACGTCGTCCGCGCACAGGCGGGTCATGGGCGTCGGCCCTCGTTCTCGATGGAATGCAAACGCGCCGTCACCCGACGGTGTGATTCATCGACGCCAAGGTCGTGAATCCACTTCCTCTTCGAGAACCTCGACATGAACGCACTGAAAACCTCCTGTGAATCGCGCGACCTGGAATTCCGCGAACTGACCGACGCGGAGATCGACACCGTGCACGGCGGCGATTCGTGGGCCGGCACGCCGGAAGGCCGCGCGACGGCCGACGCCACGACCTGCGCCAACACCATCCTCGCGTGGAGCGGCATCGGCTCCACGGTGGGCGGCATCGGCGGCAGCTTCATCACCGTGCTGGGCGGCTGGGCCATCGGCGGCGGCCTGGCCGCGGAGTACTCCAAGGCATGCAACATCACGCGGTGAATACGGACGCTCCCGCGCGGCCGTCGACAGGCGGCCTGCCCCGGACCGTGGCGCGCGTGGTCGCGGCGGGCGCGGGCGCCCGTCTCGTGCTCGCGTTGCCCGGGTGCTGCTCGGCCTGGTCGTACCCGCAGCTCAGCCTGGCGATCGTCGGCGCGTGCTTGTGGGGCGCCGTGGTCTTCCGGGTGACGCTGGTGTTCCTCGCGGCTGCTGTCGACGGCACGCAGCCACGGGTCTCGCGAGGCGGCGTCGCCGCCCTCGGTCTCGTGGCCGCGGCGATCGGGGCGGAGGCCTTCCTGGCCATCGCGGAGGTCGCGTCCGACCCGCTGGTGGTCACGGTGCTCCAGGTCGTCGCGGTGAGCTGGATGCTGGGCTGCGCGGTGCTCGTCGGACGCCGCTGGCGTCAATCTCCAACTGCTGATCGGAACACCCGATAGCAAAAAGGGGCAGTGCCTGTTTGCACTGCCCCTTCTTTGCGATCCGGCGATCGCGAGGTCGATCGCTTCAGGTCGATGGATCAGATCCGCTTCGCCAGCGCTTCCGCCGTGCCGGTGTAGTTGCCCGGCGTCATCGCCAGCAGGCGTTGCTTCTCGGCTTCCGGCAACTCCAGACCCTGGATGAAGGCCTGGATCGACTCACGCGTGATCGCCTTGCCGCGGGTCAGCTCCTTCAGGCGCTCGTACGGGTTGGGCAGCGCGTAGCGGCGCATCACCGTCTGGATCGGCTCGGCCAGCACTTCCCACGACGAATCCAGGTCCGCGTCCAGCGCGGCCTGGTTGAGCTCCAGCTTGTCGAGGCCCTTGGTCAGCGAGTCGTAACCCAGCAACGCGTAACCCAGCGCCACGCCCATGTTGCGCAGCACCGTCGAGTCCGTCAGGTCCCGCTGCCAACGCGAGATCGGCAGCTTCTGGCTCAGGTGCGTCAGCACCGCGCTGGCCAGGCCGAAGTTGCCCTCGGCGTTCTCGAAGTCGATCGGGTTGACCTTGTGCGGCATCGTCGACGAGCCGATCTCGCCGGCTTTCGTCTTCTGCTTGAAGTAGCCCAGCGACACGTAACCCCACACGTCGCGCGACCAGTCCACGAGGATGGTGTTGGCGCGCGTTACGGCGTCGAACAGCTCGGCCATGTAGTCGTGCGGCTCGATCTGGATCGTGTAGGGATTGAAGGTCAGACCCAGCTGCTTCTCGATCACCGACTGGCTGAACGCCTCCCAGTCCTTCTCCGGATAGGCCGACAGGTGCGCGTTGTAGTTGCCCACGGCGCCGTTCATCTTGGCCAGCAGCTTCACCTCGGCGATCACCGTGCGGGCGCGGCGCAGGCGCGCCACGACGTTCGCGATCTCCTTGCCGACGGTCGTCGGGCTGGCGGTCTGGCCGTGCGTGCGGCTCAGCATCGGCGCGGCGGCGTGGGCCTGGGCCATCGCGGTCATCTTCTCGATGACACGGTCCAGCGCCGGCAGGATCACCTGGTCGCGCGCGGCCTTCAGCATCAGGCCGTGGCTGGTGTTGTTGATGTCCTCGCTGGTGCAGGCGAAGTGCACGAACTCGCCAGCGCCTTCCAGCTCCGCCTTGCCGGCGAACTGCTGCTTGATCCAGTACTCGACCGCCTTGACGTCGTGGTTGGTCGTCTTCTCGATGTCCTTGATCGCCTGCGCGTCGGTCTCCGCGAAGTTGGCCACCAGCGTTCGCAGGAACTCGCGCGAGGCTGTCGACAACGGCTTCAGTTCCGCCAGGCCGGCGTCGGACAGCGCGATGAACCACTCGATCTCCACCTGGACGCGACGATGCATCAGGCCGAATTCCGACAACAGCGGACGCAGCGCGGCCATGCGCGATGCATAGCGGCCATCCAGGGGCGACAGGGCGGTGAGGGCGGAGAGATTCATGGCGCGCGCGGGCCGGAACCGGCCATTCAGGGGGTGGGACAAACCCGGGGATTCTACAGAGCGGGTCACAATGGCCCCCGCTCCGACCCGCCACCCCCGAGGGGATGCATCCGTCGGGTGCGGAGCAGGGACTTTGAGGGAAGGCTCGAGGGAAGGCATGCAAGAGAGAAGTCAACGCAAGGGCACCGTCTGGATGACGGCCCAGACGCTCGTCACGGCCGCGGCATCCGCCGTCACGATGACCCTGATGAGCGGCTGCAAGCCGGCCGGCGATGCGCCCCGGCCGCTGGCGCCGGTCGAGGCGGCCTCGGCCAACCCGGCCGTCAGCGCCACGCTGCTCAAGCAGAGCGATGAGGTGCTCGCGCGCTACCGCCAGATGATCGTGCTGATGGATGGCGAAGCAGCACTGAAGTCCGCCGAGCGCGATGCCGTGCGGTCCGTCGGCATGCTGCTCTTCCACGACATGCAGGAGAGCATCCGCGCCCTCGGTGAGACGGCGGCCAGGAGCACCGATCCCGCCGGCCTGGCCGCGCTCTCGGAGCTGCTCGACCGCATCGAGCAGGAGCCGTCGTGGTTCGACGCCGACCGGCTCGCGTTCAAGGAATTCCTGACCCAACTCTCGCAGCAGTTCTCGACCTCGCAGAGCATCGCCGGCCTCAAGCTGGCCAAGCGCGCGGGCGAGGACCTGAGCGTGCTGGCCGAGATCGAGAACGCCTACGAGCAGGAACTGCGCGACACCTTCGGCCGCTTCGCGCAGCGCGGCATCGTGCCCAAGCGCGAGAAGTGGACCGACTACGTCGCCAAGCTCAAGGGCTTGTACGCGCGCGACCGCATCCTGAAGGACTACGCGACCATCCTGCCGGATCTGCAGGCGCGCCCGAGCGTCACGGAGGGCCCGGACGACGCCGTCGCCTCGACGTCCACCGCGCAGACAGCGACCGCGCCTGCCGCGGCGGCCGCGACGCGCGGACCGACCAAGGCGGAGCGCGAGTTCTTCGGCCGTCAGCTGCCGCCCAAGACGGTGCTGCTGACCTTCGACGACGGCCCGCACCCGCGCTACACCGACGAGATCCTGGAGATCCTCAAGCGCTACCAGGCGCCGGCCGTGTTCTTCGAACTGGGCCGCAACCTCGGCAGCGTCGACGCGAACGGCAAGATCAAGCCGGGCCCGGGCAGCGAGGTCGCCAAGCGCGTGCTCGCCGCCGGCCATCCGATCGCGAACCACAGCTTCAGCCACGGCGTGATGTCGAAGTTCGAGCTCGACAAGGTCCGCCAGGAAGCCAGCTCGACCGAAGCGCTGCTCGACGCCGCCGGCCGCGACGGCCAGGCGCTGTTCCGCTTTCCCTACGGCGCGCGCAACGACGCGGCACTGGGCGCAATCGAGGCGCTCAAGCTGCGCTCGATGATGTGGAACGTCGACTCGCTGGACTGGTCCGACCCCATCCCGAAGTCCATCGCCGCGCGCGTGCTGGGCGAGCTCAGCAAGCAGCAGCGCGGCATCGTGCTGTTCCATGACATCCACGCGCGCACCGTCGAGGCGCTGCCGCTGGTGCTCGATCAACTGAAGGCCGAGGGCTACAAGTTCGCGGCCTGGAAGGACGGCAAGATCTTCGCGGCCGACACGCCCGCCGCGGACGCGACGCCGCCGGATCTTGCGGGCGCGAACCTCTATCGCGACAGCGTCGCGCTCGTGATCGGCATCGACCAGTACAAGGCCTGGCCCCGACTGCAGCATGCGGTGCGCGATGCCCGCGCGATCCAGGAGACGCTGCAGACGCAATTCGGCTTCCGGCCCGAGAACGTCACCACGCTGACCGACGCCGACGCGACGCGCGCCAACATCCTGCGCGCGCTCAACGGCATGGCGCGCAAGGGCGGCGACGGCAAGCTCAAGCGCGACGACCGCGTCTTCGTCTTCTTCGCCGGCCACGGCAGCACGCGCAAGCTGCCGAGCGGACGCGACGTCGGCTACATCATCCCGGTCGACGCCGGCACCGACGACCTGCAGACCGACGCGATCGCGATGCCGCAGCTGCAGGAGCTCAGCGAGGCGCTGCCTGCGAAGCACGCGTTCTTCGTCATCGATGCCTGCTATTCGGGCCTGGGACTGACGCGCGGCGGCGCGCCGGGCGGCAGCGCCAACTTCGTGCGCGACAACGCGCGCCGCATGGGCCGCCAGATGATGACGGCCGGCGGTGCCGACCAGCAGGTCGCCGACGACGGTCCTGGCGGACATTCGGTCTTCACCTGGACGCTGCTGCAGGCGCTGTCCGGCAAGGCCGACCTCAACGGCGACGGCCTGATCACCGCGACCGAACTGGCCGCCTACGTGGCGCCGGCGGTCTCTGCGATCGCGCACCAGACGCCCGCCTTCGGCAGCCTGCCGGGCAGCGAGGGCGGCGAGTTCATCTTCGAACTCGCTTCCGCGCAGGAGCAGGCGCTGAGCGGCGACAGCAACCAGCTCGACGCCAAGACGAGCGCGCTCGCCAAGCAGGCCGACGACGCCCGCAACGCCCAGCTGCAGCCCGTCGCACAAGCCTCCGCGCCGACCGGTGCCTCACCCGGATCGCCCGCGGCCAGCGCGACCTCGGTGCAGGTCACGCTGAAGGGCCTGGACGGCACGGACACAGCGATCGCGACGAGCGCCGCCCCGGCGCCGACCAGTGCGCGCATCGCGGCGCAACGTGCCAACGACCGCGGCCTGCAGCTCTACAAGGAGCGCCGCTACGACGAGGCCGAGGCCGCGTTCACCGAGGCGCTCAAGCTGCAGCCCAAGTTCGCCCTGGCGGCCAACAACCTCGGCTTCATCTACTACAAGCGCGACAAGCCGGCCGAGGCCGCGCGCTGGTACCGCAAGGCGATCGAGATGGACGGCAGCCGCGCGCTGGCGCACCTGAACCTCGGCGATGCGTTGCTGCGCGCGGGCGACGACGCGGGCGCGCAGGCGGCGTACCAGGCCTTCATCGAGCTCTCGCCCAAGCATGCGCGGGCCGTGGAACTCAAAGCCTGGATCGAGCATCCGGACAGCGCGAAGAAACCGGAACCGCCGCGGTGAACCGACGCCCTTCCCGATGCCGCGCCAGCGGCCGGGGAGAGGCGCCGGACAGCGATCGAATAGCGATCGAATAGCGATCGATCGGCGATCGGAAATGACGGCGATCGAGCGTTGGAAAGCGCCGACGGCGGGCGGGTTGTCCCTGATGCGAGCGGCATTCCGCCTGCTGCTTAATCCGTCCTTTCCCGCTCGGTTGACGACTGGTTACCGCTTCGCTCGATGCTTTCCCTGGCCTCCGATGGCGCCGCACCGCGCCTGATCCGCGTGCATCAGATTGATCCCCTTGCCTGGGCGCCGCTGCTGGCGGCCAGCGAGAGCGAGGGGCGGCAGATGCTGCGCCGCCTGATGGACGAATGGCGCAGCGGCGCCAACCGCTACGAGCAGCCCGGTGAATCGCTGTGGGCCTGGCTTGATGCGACCGGACTGGTCATCGCGGTGGGCGGTCTCAACGTCGAGCCGCCGCCCGGACGTCCTGGCACCGGCCGCATGCGTCGCTTCTACGTGCATCCCGACTGGCGCGGTCACGGCCTGGCGAAGCGCCTTGTGAATGCGGTGCTGGCCAGTGCACAGGGCCACTTCAGCCGCTTGCATGTCAACTGCGAAGAACCGGCCTCCGCGACCTTCTGGACCCGCTGTGGCTTCGCGCCGATAGCCGCGGCCCTCGATCCCAACGAGCGTCCCGCCCGCTACACCCATGTGCGGCTGCTGCCGCAATTCCAGGCCGCCTGACAGGCTGACAGCCAGACAAGACCTGTCCCTCTCACGGAGTCCTCGGTAGCAAAACCTAGGAAGTGAGAAGGTGGTTGGGGACGGGAGGGCGTGGGGTTTCCGCGCTTGCCGCGGGGGCCCCATGTCCTCGCGGCCAACGCCCGTGCTGGCGAAGGACGAGCGGACTCAAGCAGTCTTCGGCGGCCAGTGCTTCGCGCACACCTCGACGACGTGGGGCAGCGCTTCTATGCGCCCGAGCAGCGCGAAGAACTCCGGCCGATTCGCCTCGAGGTATTTCCTCGACCCCGACCACTTCGACACAATCACCGCCATCGCGTCGAGCGCTCCCGGCTTCGCGCCGCTGAGCCATGGCTGCCCGGGGAACATGTCCGCGAAGATCTCCCAGTGCTTGTGCAGCCGCGCCTTCGTGCCGGCGATGATGGCCTCGCGGTCGTCCTTGTCGGTGCGCGTCGAGTAGCGCTCCGGATAGTCGATGATGCTGATGCAGCTGTAGCAGTTGGCCGCGATGTAGACGAGGCCGCGCAGGATCTGATCGCGGTGGCGCTCGTCGGCGCCGAGCAGTCCGGCGGAGGGGAAGCGCAGGCCGAGATGCATCAGGATGGCGCCGCTCTCGGTGAGCACGTCGCCGTCGGGCGTATGCAGCGTCGGGATCTGCATCAGTGGATTGAGCTTGCGCAGCGCGTCCTGCTCCGACGCGTTCTCCCACGAGGACGCGTGCACCGTGCGGTACTCCTGGCCGCACCAGCGCAGGCCGATCTCGACGATCGCCGAGCCGGAACCCTGCGTGCCGTACAGGACGTAGCCGGCGCCGGGTGTCGAGGTGGACGTCGAGTTGGAAGCCGAAGGGGAGGCGGTCATCACGATCTCCGCGAAGGTGGAGCGGAGAGTGTAGGAGCGTCGATCAGCGCTCGAAGAACCGCATCCGCTCCTCGTCCGCCGGGTGCGTGTTGAACGCGATGCGCAGCAGCTCGCCGGCGCCGGCCTTGGCCCGTTCGCCGATGTCGCGGCCGAGGCCTGCGGGCTCGGAGGCGCGTTCGGCGCGCGCCTGGGCGGACCGCTTCGCACGCCACTCGCCGATGCGCTCGAACAGCACCAGCATCGCCCGTGGCGACCGGCCGCTGTCGACGAGCAGCCGTTTCGCCTGTGCGTCGGCCGCGCGCTCGAAGTCGCGCGAGTAGCTCGCTTGCATCAGCACCGCGGGCGCGCCCGCGAGCAGGCTGGAGAAATCGCCGATCGCGAAACCCAGCAAGCCTCCCATCAGGCTCGCGCGCATCGTCAGCCGCAGGCCGTGCTGCTCGCGCACATGGCCGAGTTCATGCGCCAGCACGCCGAGCACCGCATCGGGCTCGTCGCCCAGCAGCCGCAGCAGTTCGTCGGTGACGACGATGTGCCCGCCCGGCAGCGCGAACGCGTTCGGACCGAAGGTCTGGCCGGCGTCGCGGAAGTGCAGCTCGTAGGGGGTCGATTCGCCGGGCTGGCTCGCGACCATCGCGGCGAAGCGCTCGCGCCACTGCCGCTGATCGCGCGTCGATGTCTGGCTCGGCTTGAGCAGCAGGTCGTCGATCTGCGCCATCGCCCCGTCGCCGATCGACTGCTCGATAGCCGCGGGCAGGTGGCGAGCGATCACGTCCGCAGCGGCGGGTACGCCCCAGTGCCAGGTCGCGCCGCCGACGGCCACGACCACGACCAGCGCCACGATCGAGTGCTTCCAGCTGGAGAACCACCGCACCGCGAGTCCACCGCCCAGCCCGCGTCCTTGCGTCGAAGCGTCGGCCCAGGCGTCCCAATCGGCGGCGTCCTTGGCCATCAACACACCGCCGTCGGGCAACTGCGCCTGGCGCTGCCCGTGGCGCGTGCGCTCCGGCCATTGCACCTGGCGGATCGGGTAGCGGCGCTCGACGCCTTCCAGCCCCTGGTCGTGGACGACCAGCTGCTCGCGCTCCAGCCACAGGCGGACCGGCCGCGCGCGGGCGCTGCGGCCGTCGAACCAGTCCGCGTGGAGGGTGGCCGCTTCCGCCGCCTGCTCCGCGCCCGCCGCGCCCGCCGCGCTTGCCGCACTCGGCGACGCGCTCGGAGCGTCCGCTGCTTCCGGCATCACAGCCCCATGTCGATGCCGAAGAAGTCACCCGCGAGATCGCCCGCGGCGTCCTGCGAGGCGCTCTCCTGTCCGGCCACCCAGGTCTCGGGGTCGCCGTCCATCGTCAGGCTCACCGCCTCCAGGCGCATGCGCGCGGTGTGCACCGCGGCGAACGGCCGGTACAGGCCGAGGGTCAGCGCGGTCAGCAGCCAGTTCTTCAACGTGAGCCCGGCCAGCGCGCCGAAGCGCAGCTGGCTGGTGAAGGACAGGTCGTCGGTCGTCGTGCGGTTCCAGAGCAGGTTCTGGAAACGTGCCGTGAAGAACGGCCCGACCAGGGTGAACATCAGCAGGTAGATCAGACCGACCGAGATGAACGTGGAGACCATGATCGCCGCCTGGGACTTGCCCAGGAAGATGCTCATGCCCGACAGCAGCATCACCAGCACCGTGCCCGTCACGATCACGAGCAGCCCGATGCCGGCGCCCTTGAGGCACAGCCAGTACATGCTGCCGGCGCCCAGACGCAGTTCGCCCTGCTGCGCCGCGATGCGGTAGCCGTTGTGCTGGTAGCGCTTGGCCGCCGCGACGATCCACGGCATCACCAGCGCCATGCCGAGCACGGCCAGCAGCACCAGTTGCTCGACGATCCCGAAACGCGGCTTGCCGTCGACCAGCAGCCCGGCGGGGCCGCCGAGCGCCTGGGCCGCGAGCACCACGCCGGACAGGATCCACACCGGCAGCGCCGGGGCGTAGGCGCCCTTGAGCGTGCCGGCGAAACCGAAGCGCAGGCCGCGCCACGCGGTGTTCCCCAACCGGAACTGCATGCCGGCGCGCCACAGCGCCGGCCAGATCGCGGCCATCACGACGAAGGCCACCAGGCCTGCCATCGGCGAGAAATGGCCCGCCGCCGAGTACGTGCCCATCAGCACCAGCAGCAGCACATGGCCGCGGAACATCTTCCACGGATCGCCGTGGAAGCTCAGCGCATGGCCGTCGACCAGCGTGTTGGCGTAGAAGTAGCGGATGCGCCGCGCCTTCGCGAACGGCCAGTACAGGCTGGCCGTGACGATCGTCAACAGCAGGTTGACGATCCAGATCCGGAAGTATTCGCTGCCCGATCCGGTGAACTGGATCTCCAGCTTGCGCTTGCGGTACTCCGACAGCGGCCACCCGGTCAGTCCGCCGGTCGCCGCTCCCTCCTCGTGCTCTCGCATGATTCCCTCTCTCTGTCGCTGTGTTGTCGCTCTCAAGGAGCTGTTCCGTCTTGTGGGCGCATCGCTTGCCTGATGCGCCTTCGTCGGCCCCCGGCCGCGACCCCGCATCCAGGCGGGGCGGGCGGGAGTGTGCGTCACCGGCGCAGGGGACGGCAATACACCCAAATGAGGGCAGCCCGACTGTCGCTTGCGGGAGTCAGTCCCCGGAGGCGACTCGGTAGAATCCCGCGACACCATGAAGCTCATCGGATCCCTCACCAGCCCCTACGTCCGCAAGGTCCGCGTCGTCATGGCGGAAAAGAAGCTCGACTACCAGTTCGAGCTGGAAGACGTCTGGGGCAGCGACAACATCCTCAAGATCAATCCGCTCGGCAAGGTGCCGTGCCTGGTCATGGAGGGACAGGATTCGATCACCGGCGCGGTGTTCGATTCGCGCGTCATCGTCGAGTACGTCGACACGCTGTCGCCAGTCGGCCGCCTCATTCCCGAGCGCGGCCGCGAGCGCTGCGAGGTGCGCACCTGGGAGGCGCTGGCCGACGGCCTGATCGACGCCTGCATCGCGGCGCGCCTGGAGCACACCTGGTCCGGCCGCGCGCCGGGCGAGCGCAGCGAAGCCTGGGTGGCGCGTCAGATGAACAAGGTCCTGGCCTCGCTGCAGGCGATGGCCAACGGCCTGGGCGAGAAGCACTGGTGCTCCGGCAACCACTTCACGCTGGCCGACATCGCGCTCGGCTGCGCGCTGGGCTACCTGGACTTCCGCTTCGCCCAGATCGACTGGCGCGCGGCGCATCCCAACCTGGCGAAACACTTCGAGAAGCTCATGACGCGTCAGAGCTTCCAGGACACGCTGCCGCCCGCGAACGGCTGACCCGGCGCACGGCGCGAGGCCGTCCTTCCGCGGACCGTCGCCCGGCGCGTCTCCGTCCGATGGGCGGGGGCGCCACTGACTTCCCGCCGGTCTGTTCAAACGGGCCCACAATGGCCCGATCCGGCTCGACATCCGAGCCGGTCTGGACATTCCTTTGACGGATCCCGGGAGGATTGGATGGGTGTGAAGCGAGCGTTGGCGCCGATCGGGCGCTTTTTCGGTGGCGTGTGGTGGTTCCTGAACGGCACGCGGCGCGTGGTGTTCACGCTGCTGTTCTGGGTGATCCTGATCGCCCTGATCTGGGCCGCGGTGCATGGCGGCAAGCCGCTGCAGGACAAGACGACGCTCGTGCTCGACATCCGCGGCGATGTCGTCGAGCAGTTCTCCGGTTCGCCGCGCGACCAGGCGATCGCGCAGATCAAGGGCGAAGCCCGGGCGCAGACGCGCCTGCGCGACATCCTGCGCGCGCTGGATGCGGCGGCCAAGGACGACCACATCGTGCAGGTCGTGCTGGACCTGGACCAGTTCGGCGGCGCCACGCCGGCCGCGCTGCATGAGATCGAAGCCGCGCTGACCCGCTTCAAGGCGAGCAAGAAGCCCGTCGTGGCCGCCGGGCTGGCCTTCGACCAGCGCGCGTACTACCTGGCCGCGCAGGCCACCGAGGTCTACATCCACCCGATGGGCGGCGTGATGATCGAGGGGTACGGCCGCTACCGGAATTACTACAAGGACGCGCTGGACCGCGTGGGCATCACGCCCAACGTGCTGCGTGTCGGCACCTACAAGAACGCGGTCGAGCCCTACTTCGCCAACGGTCCGTCGCCCGCGACGCTGGAGGCCGAGGGTTATCTGTACGACGAACTCTGGGCGCGTTACCAGACCGCGATCGAGACGGCGCGGAAGCTGCCCAAGGGCTCGGTGCAGCGCGCGATCGACGAGCTGCCGCAACGGCTCAAGGCGGCCGGCGGCGACCCTGCCAAGCTGACGCTGGCCGAGAAGCTGGTCGACGGCCTGAAGACCGAGGACGAGGTCGAGGTGCTGCTCGAGAAACGCGGCGCCAAGGACGAGAAGCGCCTGCGCCAGATCAACCTGGGCGCCTATGTCGCGCAACTGCCGCCGAAGCTGCCCAAGCCCGAAGGCCAGGTCGGCGTGATCGTGGCCGAAGGCGAGATCGTCGACGGCAGCGCGGGGCCGGGCAAGATCGGTGGCGAGTCGATGTCCAAGCTCATCCGCCAGGCGCGCGAGGACGACAAGGTCAAGGCCGTCGTGCTGCGCGTGAACTCGCCGGGCGGCAGCGCGTTCGCCTCGGAGCTGGTGCGCCGCGAACTGGAACTGACCCGCGCGGTCGGCAAGCCGGTCGTCGTGTCGATGGGCGGCGTGGCGGCGTCGGGGGGCTACTGGATCTCGATGTCGGCGGACGAGGTGATCGCCGACGCGTCGACGATCACCGGCTCGATCGGCGTGTTCGGCATGCTGCCCACCGGCGAGAAGCTGCTGGACAAGCTGTCGATCCACACCGGCGGCTACACGACGACCTGGCTGGCCAACGGCTATGACCCGAGACGTCCGCTGGACCCGCGCATGGCGCAGGTGGTGCAGTCGTCGATCGAGCACATCTATGCCGACTTCACCGGCAAGGCGGCGCAGGCGCGCAAGAAATCGTCGCAGCAGATCGACGCCGTCGGCCAGGGTCGCGTGTGGACCGGCTCGCAGGCGCTGGAGCGTGGACTGGTCGACAGGAACGGCCTGCTGTCCGACGCGATCGCCAGCGCCGCCAAGCGCGCCAAGCTCGGCGACGAGCCGACGGTGCGTTACGTCGAACCCGACCGCAGCGCCTTCGATCGCCTGCTGACGAGCATGGGCGATGCGGCGGCACCGTCGCTGCGCGGGATGGTCATGCATGCGCTGGGCGGCATCCCGGCGGTGCCGGCGCCGCTGCGCGAGGCGCAGGTCGACATCACCTGGCTGGCCGAGCAGGCGGAGGCCGGCCCGGCGGGATCGAAGCCGCCGGTGCGCGCGATCGTGCACTGCCTCTGCACCGCGCCATGACCACGCGATAGCGGTGTGAGAAAGGTGTCTCCGGGCGGCGGACCCGGAGGCGTCGGGGCCACGCGACGGCGTGGCTATACTTCCGCCGATGGCGCCGATTTGTCCGGCTTGCGGGCGCCCAAGAAATGCAGCTAAAGAGGGACACCCGATCCACGGATCGAGACCCGGTGTTCCGCTTCAAGCAGCGGCGCCGGGTTTTGTTTTTTGGGGTGTTCCATGGGATCTGTCGGTGACGTCACACCGCAGCGGCTGTTGTTCGATGAGCCGCTGATCTTGCGCAGCGGCGCGCGCATCGCGGGGTATGAGCTGATGGTCGAGACCTACGGCCGGCTCAACGAGGACAAGTCCAACGCGATCCTCGTGTGCCACGCGCTGAACGCGAGCCACCACGTGGCCGGCACGCATGCCGACGTCGAGAAGAGCGAAGGCTGGTGGGACAACCTGGTCGGTCCGGGCAAGCCGCTGGACACGGACCGCTTCTTCGTCATCGGCATCAACAACCTGGGCTCGTGCTTCGGCTCGACCGGCCCCATGCACCTGAACCCGGAGACGGGCCGCGTCTACGGCAAGGACTTCCCCGTCGTCACGGTGCAGGACTGGGTCGACGCGCAGGCGCGCGTGCTGGACCGCTTCGGCATCCAGAAGCTGGCGGCGGTGCTGGGCGGATCGCTGGGCGGGATGCAGGCGCTGGACTGGTCGCTGCGGTACCCGGAGCGCCTGCGTCACTGCATCGCGGTGGCGACGGCGCCCAACCTGTCGGCGCAGAACATCGCGTTCAACGAGGTCGCCCGGCGCGCCATCATCACCGACCCCGAGTTCCACGACGGCTTCTTCTACGAGCACGGCGTGGTGCCGCGCCGCGGCCTGCGGGTGGCGCGGATGATCGGCCACATCACCTACCTGAGCGACGACGTGATGGAGGAGAAATTCGGCCGCCAGATGCGCTCGGCGGAGCTGGGATATTCGACCTCGGACATCGAATTCCAGATCGAGAGCTACCTGCGCTACCAGGGCGACAAGTTCAGCGAGTACTTCGACGCCAACACCTACCTGCTGATCACGCGCGCGCTGGACTACTTCGACCCGGCGCGCGAGCACGGGGGCGACCTGAGCCGCACCTTCGCCAGCGCGCTGTGCAAGTTCCTGGTGGTGAGCTTCACGACCGACTGGCGCTTCTCGCCGGCGCGCTCGCGCGAGATCGTCAAGGCGCTGCTCGACAACAGGCGCGATGTGTCCTACGCGGAGATCGACGCGCCGCACGGCCACGATGCCTTCCTGCTCGAGGACCCGCGGTATCACGGCGTGCTGCGCGCCTACTTCGATCGCATCGCGAAAGAGCATGAGAAGCCGTTGCCCGGCGGTGCGTCTGCCCCGGTCTCGCACCGTCTGCAGGGAGTGTCGGTATGAGCGACCGCGCGGTGATGGACATGATCGCGGAGCTGGTTCCGGCCGGCTCGCGCGTGCTCGACCTGGGCTGTGGCACCGGCGAACTGCTCGCGCACCTTCAGGCGACGAAGGGCTGTACCGGTTACGGCGTGGAGCTGGACGATGCGAACGTGCTCGCCTGCGCGCAGCGCGGCGTGAACGTGATCCAGCTCAACCTGGAAGAGGGCCTGGCGATCTTCGAGGACCAGAGCTTCGACGTCGTGCTGCAGCTGGAGACGCTGCAGAACCTGCGCAACACCGAGGCGATGCTGCGCGAGACCGCGCGCGTCGGCCGGATGGGCGTCGTGAGCTTTCCCAACTTCGCGCATTGGCCGAACCGGCTGCAGGTCCTGGCGGGGCGGATGCCGGTGACGCGCGTGCTGCCGTACCAGTGGTACGACACGCCCAACATCCGCGTCGGCACCTACGCCGACTTCCAGATCCTGGCGCGCAAGTGCGGGCTGCGGGTGCTGGACAGCTTCGGCGTGCAGGAGAGCCGTCAGGTCCGCGTGATGCCGAACCTGATGGCCAGCATGGCGGTGTTCAAGTTCGATCGGGACTGAGCGTCGGCGACCCCCGTGACCCGCGGTTTGCAAACCGCGAGTGCGGTCAGTCCTCGTAGCGTCCCAGCCGGACCATCGTCTGGCCTGCCATCCCGGCGCGGCGCGACGGCATGATCAACACGCAACCGTCGTGCGGCGTGACCCACAGGCGATCGCCATCCTCGGCCAGCGGCGTGCCGGCGTTCGGGATCACCTTCAGGTGGTGCGTCGGCACCAGGAAGCGGAACTCCGGCGTCACCGCCGTCACGCCCTCGCCGACGCGCACCAGCCGCTGCCGCTCGGGCGTCGCCACGCGTTGCCGCGCGTCCGCCCAGTCCGCGTCGACCATCTCCAGATGGCGCAGGAAGCGCAGCGTGACGTCGAGCGCCATGTCGGCGCTCGCCGGCTCCCAGTGCGAGCCGCATTCGACCAGCACGGCCTGCCGGTCGCTCTGCGGATCGGCGAAGCCGCCGCGATCGATCAGCCGCAGGCCCGCCGCGTGGCCGGTGTCCACCAGCAGCGTTTCCGGCTGGCCCAGCGCTCGCGCCAGCGGCACGCTCTTGTCCGTCATGCCGCAGATCGTCAGCGCTGGAGCGCCCGCCTCCTGCATCGAATGCAGGTCCAGCAGCACGTCCGCCGCGTCGACGAAGGGCGCGAGTTCGCGCGCGCGCCGCAGCTCGGCCGAGTCGCGCGCGCCGCGCAACACGGCGTCGTCCCAGATCCGGTTCATGTCCTCGTCGACGCAGCGCGACGAGAAGGGCTCCAGCGCATTGAAGCGCCCGAAGGCCTCGACGTTGGCGAAGGCCAGCACCAGGCGGCCGCGCAAGGGCGTCACGCCCTGGCTCAGCAGCGTGTCCAGCGCGATCGCGCCGCACAACTCGTTGCCGTGCGTCAGCGCGACGACCATCGCCGTCGGCCCCGGCCGGCCGGAGTCCAGCACATGGACGAAGTCGATATCGCTCCCCGGGCCGTGCCGCCAGCGCTCGATCGCCGGCGGCTGGAGCCGGACTTCCGGGTTGAAGGGTGGAAAGGTCTCGAGCAGGGCGGGCGTCATCGTCTTCGAAACGTGGGGGGCGTCCACGACGGGGGACATGCCGGGCGATCCTACACTCCGGCCCCATGAAGACTCTCACCGGCCATGACGGCCTCCCGCTGCACTGGCGGGAATGGGGCGCCGACCTGTCGCTGCCCACCCGCGGCACCGTGCTGATCGTCCACGGCCTGGGCGAACACATCGGCCGCTACGAGGCCGTCGCCCAGCGCCTGAACGACTGGGGCTGGCACGTCGCCGGCTTCGACCAGCGCGGCCACGGCGCCTCCGGCGGCCCTCGCGGCGACATTCCGAAACACGACAGCCTGCTGCTCGACCTGGCCGCCACCATCGACTGCCTGCGTGCCGACGACCGGAAGGGACGGGGACCGCTGATCCTGCTCGGTCACTCGATGGGCGGCGCGGTCGCCGCGCGCTTCGTCGCCGGCGCGCTGGAGAACGCCCCCTGGTCGCGGCCGGTCGACGGGCTGGTGCTCAGCTCGCCGGCGCTGGACGCGGGCCTGTCCGCCTTCCAGCGCGGGCTGCTCGGCGCCACGCTGCCGCTGGTGCCGCATCTGGCCGTCGGCAACGGGTTGAATCCGTCCTGGGTCTCGCGCAGCGCGGACGTGGTCCAGGCCTACAAGGACGACCCGCTGGTCCACAACCGCATCACCCCGACGCTGGCGAAGATGATCGCCAGCTTCGGTCCCGAGACGCTGCCGCTGGTGCCGCGCTGGACCACGCCGACGCTGTTGATGTGGGCCGGCGCCGACCGCTGCGTCGCCCCGGCCGGCAGCGCCGCCTTCGCCGCGGCGGCCGCTGCGGGCGGGACGGTGCAGGCCGTGCCCTTCCCGGGCCTGGCGCACGAGATCTTCAACGAGCCTGAGCGCGAACAGGTCTTCGCCCGGCTGCGCGCCTGGCTGGGCACACGCTCCTAGAATCGGCCGATCGTCCCCATTCCGTCACTTCCGCCCGGACCGGCCGCCCCAGCGCGACCCCGGACCCAGCCAAGGCGGCCCACCGGCCGCGCAAGGAGACCCGCATGAACGCACGTGATCCGTCGTTGCCGCTGCAGACCGATGCCATCAGCGCCCTGGGCGCTTTCGCCGAGAAGGTCTGGGACGAGGAGATCGTCCCCGCGCTGACCGACTACATCGCCATCCCCGCCAAGAGCCCGATGTTCGATGCGGACTGGCAGGCCAACGGCTACATCGACCGCGTTGTCCGCGACGCCGCCCAGTGGGTGGAAAGCAAGAAGATCCCCGGCCTGAAGCTGGAGGTCATCCGTCAGGAAGGCCGCACGCCGGTCATCTTCTTCGAGCTGCCGTCGACCAAGGCTGACAGCGCCGACACCGTCGTCCTCTACGGCCACCTGGACAAGCAGCCGGAGTTCAACGGCTGGCGCGCCGACCTCGGCCCGTGGACGCCGAAGTATGAGGACGGCAAGCTCTACGGCCGCGGCGGCGCCGACGACGGCTACGCGATCTACGCCTCGATCACCGCGCTGCTGGCGCTGGACCAGCAGGGCATCCCCCGCCCGCGCTGCGTGGGCCTGATCGAGGCCTGCGAGGAATCCGGCTCCTACGACCTGCCGGCCTACATCGACCTGCTCCGGCCGCGCCTGGGCAACGTGTCGCTGGTGGTCTGCCTGGACTCCGGCGCCGGCGACTACGACCGCCTCTGGATGACGACCTCGCTGCGTGGCATGGTCTCCGGCGTGCTCAAGGTCGAGGTGCTGACCGAAGGCATCCACTCCGGCGACGCGTCGGGCGTGGTGCCGTCGTCGTTCCGCATCCTGCGGCAGGTGCTGGACCGGCTGGAGGATTCCAAGACCGGCCGCCTGCTGCCCGAGTCCTTCCACTGCGAGATCCCCGGCGTGCGCTTCGAGCAGGCGCAGGCGACCGCCGCGATCCTGAAGGAAGAGGTCTACAAGCGCCTGCCCTGGGCCTGCGGCGCGGACGGCGCGCCGGTGCTGCCGGTGACCTCGGATCCGGTCGAGGTGCTGCTCAACCGCACCTGGCGGCCGACGCTGTCGGTGACCGGCGTGGACGGCTTCCCCGAGCTGAAGAGCGCCGGCAACGTGCTGCGCCCGTACACCGCGTTCAAGCTGTCGCTGCGCCTGCCGCCGCTGATCGACGGCAACGAGGCCGCGCTGAAGCTCAAGGCGCTGCTCGAGGACAACGCGCCGTACAACGCCAAGGTCAGCTTCGTGCCGGACGGCCGCGCCGGCGCGTATGGCGCCACCGGCTGGAACACGCCGGAGCTGTCGCCGTGGCTGAGCCAGGTGCTGGACGACGCCAGCCAGGCCCACTTCGGCCAGCCGGTCGGCTACATCGGCCAGGGCGGCACCATCCCGCTGATGAGCATGCTGCAGAAGGGCTTCCCCGCCGCGCAGATGATGGTCTGCGGCGTGCTGGGCCCCAAGAGCAACGCCCACGGCCCCAACGAGTTCCTGCACGTGCCCTACGGCAAGCGCCTGACCGCCGCGGTGGCGCAGGTGATCGCCGCGCACCCCTGACCGCCGCGGACCCGGTCGGCGGCCCGAAGGCCGTCAAGGTCCGCTGATCGACGCACAGAGAGGCGGCCCGCGGCGACGCGGCGTCCGCCCGGAGGAGACGGGATGGATCAGGTCAAGGCGATGCGGGTCTTCACCCGCGTGATCGACGAGGGCAGCCTCGCCGGCGCCGCGCGGGCCATGGACCTGGCACCCGCCGTGGTCACGCGGCTGGTGGCGGATCTCGAGGAACATCTCGGCGCGCGGCTGCTCAACCGCACGACGCGGCGGCTGTCGCTGACGGACGTCGGCGAGGGCTACCTCGAACGCTGCCGCCGCATCCTCAGCGACATCGAGGAGGCGGAGGCGCTGGCCTCCGCGGCCACCAACGAGCCGCGCGGCACGCTGCGCGTGCTGATCCCGCCGGCCATCGCGATCCACCAGCTGGCGCGGCACATGGCGCGCTTCCATGCGCTGTACCCGCTGGTCAGCGTCGAACTGGTCGCGCCGGGCCCGGTGGACACGCTCGACGAGAGCTTCGACATCACCGTCATCTCCACCCGCAGCCCGCTGCAGGGGGATTTCATCGCCCGCAAGCTGGCGCGCACCGAGGTGATCCTGTGCGCGTCGCCCGAGTACCTGGGCCGGCGCGGCAAGCCGCAGCACCCGTCGGACCTCAAGCAGCACGACGTCATGCTGCCGCCGATCCACGAGCTGACCCGCGGCGTGACCTTCGAGCGCTGCGGCGCGGACGGCCTCACGACCGAGAGCTTCTTCGCGATCCCCAGCCGGCCGGTGATGACGACCTCCTCGGTCGACACCAAGTACGCCTGCGCGCTGCACGGGCTGGGCGTGGCGGGGCTGCCGTCCTTCGTCGTCGGCGACGCGCTGATGGAAGGGGCGCTCGAGCGCGTGCTGCCGCAGTGGCGCATCTACAGCTATCAGCTGTGGGCCGCGATGCCGACCCGCAAGTTCGTCCCGGCGCGCACCCGCGCGTTCATGGACTTCCTCGTCGAGATCTTCGGCGGGAAGGACGAGGACCCGTGGCTGACCGCCGCGGGCTGCCCGTCGTACCGCGCTGCCCAGGAGTTCCTGGCGGCGCAGGCGGCCAAGGCGGCTGCCACGCCCGCCGAGGGAGATTGAGGCGGCTCGTGGCGCCCGTCCGCGCTGCTTCTATGCCTCAGGGCGTCAGCGCAGGCTGAAACCGACCTGGGTGTACTGCGGTTGCAGATCCTCGATCAGGCGCAGCAGCGGCGACAGCTCGATGTAGCGTGTCGCCGTCTTCACGACGTAGGCGTAGAAGCGCGGCAGGTCTTCCGCGTAATGCGGCTTGCCGTCGCGGTGCTTGAGCCGGCAGAAGATGCCCATGATCTTCAGCTGCCGCTGCAGCACGGTCCATTCGAGCCGGCGCCAGAACAGGCCGAAGTCCAGCGCCATCTCGTGCGGGTCCTCGCCGTTCGGATCCAGGCCGAAGAGACCGGCGCGCTTCGCGCCTTCCCAGTAGCGCACGGCCCAGTCGAGCTCCTCGGCCTCTTCCCACGAGATGAACGCGTCGCGCATCAGCGAGGCGATGTCGTAGGTGACAGGACCCATCACCGCATCCTGGAAGTCGATGATGCCGGGCGTGGCGAAGGCCGTCTCGGTGCCTGCGATCCCCGCCGGGCAGACCATCAGGTTGCGCGGCATGTAGTCGCGGTGCATCGGCACGCGCGGCTGCGCCAGGACGTTGGCCGACAGCATCGCCACGGTGCGGTCCCAGTAGCCGCGCTGCTTGTCGTTCCAGGTCTTGCCGTGGTGGGCCTGGACGCACCAGTCGACGAAGATCTGCAGCTCGCGGCGCACGAAGGCGTCGTCGAACAGCGGAAGCGCGCCCTCGGCGCGCGCCGCCTCGCTGGTCTGCCAGCGCAACAGCGCGGCGGTGGCATCGCGCATCAGCACGCGGGGCACTTCCGTGTCGCCCGCGCGCTGGGCGGCGAGCAGCGCGTCCAGGTAGGACGCGGTGCCGAGGTCTTCCATCAGCGCGAAGCCGAGCGCCGCGTCGTGCGCGAGCATCCTCGGCACATGCAGGCCGCGTTCGGCCATCAGCGCGCCGACCTTGACGAAATTCGCCACCTGGTTGGGCGACGCCGGGTCGTCCATGACGATCAGCGTGCCGCCATCCGCCGCGGTGATGCGCAGGTAACGGCGGAAGCCCGCGTCGCTGCTGGCCGCGACCAGCGTCTCCTCGCGCAGCCCGTGCGTCGCCGCGAGTGGCGCCAGCCAGCGATGGAAGCGGGCGGCGCGGTCGGCATCGGGCCAGGGCGGGGGCGATGCGTGCGAGGCGTGCGGGTCGGGAGGGGTCATCGGCGGGGGAAGCAGAAGGGCCGCTGCGTGAGCGGCCCCGGGGTCGGTGACAAGGCGCTCCGGCGGTCCTGCCGGCGTGCGAGCCTCGTGGATAATGATTCTACAAACCCCGGGCAGCGCGGCGCGATCGACGCGCGGCCGCCTGACCTCTGCAAGACGCTGCCCGCCTGATGCGCCCACCGGTTTCCCGTCCTCGTCCGATCTCGCTGGCCGCCGCCTTGGTGGTCGCCCTGCCTGGACTCTCCGCCTTTTCCGCGCAAGCGCAGGAATCGGGCGGCCAGCCGCTGATCCTCAAGTCGATCAAGCAGTTGCACCAGACCAAGCGCAAGGACGCCCGTCCCGCGCTGGCGCTGAGCGCCGACCGCATCACCAGCGACATGGACCAGACCTCCACCGCCGAGGGCGATGTCCAGTTGCGCTACGGCGGCATGCTGCTGAAGTCGAAGAACCTGCGCTACGACTATCCGCAGGACCTGGCCGTCGCGGACGGCGATGTCGAGCTCAGCCAGAACGGCGCCGTGCTGCGCGGGCCGAAGCTGGAGCTCTTCGTCGACAAGTTCGAAGGTCAGCTCGAGAGCCCGACCTACTTCTTCGCCGCGACCGGCGGCAGCGGCAGCGCCAAGGCGATCCACTTCCTCGGCGACCAGCGCATGCGCGCGGACGAGGCCACGTACTCGACCTGCCCGGTGTCGGAGAAGGGCGAGAAGGACGCGGCCGATGCCGCCAGCGGCAAGGGCAAGCGCGACTGGGAGCTGGTCACCAGCAGCCTGAACCTGGACTTCGATGCCGGCGAGGGGGTCGCGAAGGACGCCGTGGTGCGATTCCTCGGCGTGCCCATCCTGGCGGCGCCGTCGCTGAGCTTCCCGCTCGGCGACCAGCCCAAGTCGGGCCTGCTGCCGCCCAACGTCAACATCGACAACCGCAGCGGCGTCGAGTACAGCCAGCCCTTCTACTGGAGCATCGCGCCCAACCGCGACGCGACGATCACGCCCTTCGTGATGACGCGGCGCGGTCCCGGGGTCGACACGCAGTTCCGCTACCTGGAGCCGGGGCACCGCGGCCAGGTCGACTACGCGCTGCTGCCGCACGACCGGGTCACCGGCATCTCGCGCTGGGACCTGCGCCTGAACGCCGACGGCGACGTGTTGCCCAACTGGACCTACAACGTCCACACCGAGCGCGTCTCGGACGACAACTACTGGAAGGACCTGCGCAGCCGCATGCTGTCGCAGACGCCCCGCCTGCTGTCGACGGACCTGCGCACGCAGCGCGACTTCAGCTTCAACTGGGGCGAGATGCAGACCTACGCGCGGGTCCAGAAATGGCAGCCGCTGCAGGTCGCGGAGACCCAGGACCAGTTCGCCTCGCCGTACCAGCGTTCGCCGCAGATCGGCCTGCGCCTGCAGACCGGCGCCGACGAATCGGTGCTGGCCGGCTATCTGCCGACCGGGCGTCGCGCGCGGCTGGAAGGCGGCCTGGAGCTCGAGTACAACCGCTTCGACCTGCCCGGCGGCGCGCTGGGCTCGCAGACGCAGACCGGGGAACGGGTGCACCTGCTCGGCCACGTCAGCCTGCCGTTCAGCGGCGCGGCGTGGTGGCTGATCCCCAAGCTGTCGGTCAACGCGGCGAGCTACAACCTCGACCAGGCGATCGACGTGACCGGCCGGCGGTCGATCGGCCGGACGATCCCGACCTTCAGCGTCGACCACGGCTGGATCCTGGAGCGCAACACCTCGCTGTTCGGCCAGGCGATGCGCCAGACGCTGGAGCCGCGCTTCCTGTACGTCAACACGCCGTACCGCGACCAGAGCGCGATGCCCAACTTCGACGCGGCGCCGCGGGACTACAACTTCGACTCGGTCTTCGCGGAGAACCAGTTCTCCGGCGTCGACCGCGTCAACGACGCCAACATGCTGGCCTTCGGCGCGACCACGCGCTGGATCGAGGACGAGCGCGGCGAGGAGCAGCTGCGGCTGGGCATGGTCCAGCGCTACCTGTTCCGCAACCAGCAGATCACGCCCGACGGCTCGCCGCAGACGCACCGCCTGTCCGACGTGGTGCTGCTGGCGTCCGCGCACTTGAACCAGGCCTGGTGGACCGACAGCACGCTGCAGCTGAACTCCGCCGACGGCAAGGTCGAGCGGACGGTGCTGCGGCTGCGTTACTCGCCGGGGCCGTTCCGGACCGTCAGCGCGTCGTATCGCCTGGCCCGCGGGCAGAGCGAACAGGTCGAGCTGGCCTGGCAATGGCCGCTGTTCGGACCGGACCGCAAATCGGTCGCCGGCGGACCCGGCTGCGCCGGCGCCTGGTACGGCGCGGGCCGTCTGCAGTACAGCATGCGCGACAAGCGCTTCACCGATTCCGTGATCGGCGCCGAGTACGACTCCGGCTGCTGGATCCTGCGCGTCGGCGCGGAACGCCAGGCCACCGGCCGCGCGGAAACCAACACCCGACTGATCCTCCAGCTGGAGCTGGTCGGCCTGTCGCCGCTCGGCTCCAATGCGCTGAAAGTGTTGAGAGACAATATCCCGGGTTACCGTTCGCTGAGCTCCGAGCGCTCGGCTTTTGGCACATATGACTGAACTGCGTTCGATGCGACATCTCAAGCCGGTGGCGGCCACCCTCCTGTCCCTGACCGCCATCCTGGCCGGGTCGGCTTCCTCGGCGCAGACGACGCCCGTTCCAGCCCCTGCGGCCGCCGCTTCCGCGCCTGCCGCGGCGGCATCCGCGCCCGCTGCCAATCGTCCTGTCGTCGAACAACGGCAACTCAAGCCGGGCGACTACATCGCGGTGATCGTCAACACCGACATCGTGGCGGCGTCGGAGGTGATCCAGCGCACCGAGCGCGCCCGCGAGGAAGCGCGCCAGCGCGGCCAGACCGTCACCAACGAACTGCTGCACAAGCAGGCGCTGGACAGCCTGGTGGACGAACGCGTCGTCGTGACCTACGCCCGCGAGAACGGCCCGCGCGTGGACGAGCCGGAACTGGACCGTGTCGTCGCGAACGTCGCCACCCAGAACAAGCTGACGATGCCCGAGCTGCGCCAGCGCCTGGCCGCCGAAGGCATCGACTTCAAGCGCTTCCGCGAGAACCTGCGCGACCAGATGTTGAGCGAGCGCGTCCGCGAACGCGAGGTGCAAGGCCGCATCCGCATCACCGACGGCGACATCGACAAGTACCTGGAGGAGCGCCAGGCCGCCTTGCAGGGCCGCGCGCAGCTGAACATCGCGCAGATCCTGGTGCCGGTGCCAGACGGCCTGAGCGTGGAGGCCGTGGCCGAGCGCAAGGCGCGCGCCGAAGCCGCGCTGGCGCGCATCAAGGCCGGCGAGGACTTCGCCAAGGTCGCCCGCGAGGTGTCGGAAGACGCCAACAAGAACCGCGGCGGCGAGATCGGCCTGCGTGCCGCGGACAAGCTGCCCGACGTCTTCGTCGACGCGGTCAAGGACCTGAAGGACGGCGAGGTGCGGCCGCAGCCGCTGCGCTCCGAGGCCGGCTTCCACGTGCTGAAGCTGATCGAGCGCCAGACCGGCAAGGCGTCGATCAACGTGGTCGTGCAGACCCACGCGCGCCACATCCTGCTGCGTCCGTCCGAACAGCTGACCCCCGAGCAGGCCACGCGGCGGCTGGTCGAGTTCAAGCGTGCGATCGAATCCCGTCGCGCCACCTTCGAGCAACTGGCCCGCGCCAACTCGGAAGACGGCAGCGCGCAGGAAGGCGGCGACCTGGGCTGGGTCTCGCCGGGCGGATTCGTGCCCGAGTTCGAACAGGCGATGGATGCCCTGCCGCTCAACGGCATTTCGGATCCCGTGCCCTCGCGCTTCGGCATCCATCTGATCCAGGTGATCGAGCGCCGCGACGTCGTGCTCGACACCAAGCAGCTGCGCGAGCAGGCCCGCACCGCGCTCCGTGAGCGCAAGTACGAAGACGCCTACAACGACTGGATGAAGGAAATGCGCGCCCGCGCCTTCATCGAGACGCGCGAGTGGCTGGACTGAGCGGCCGGGGCTGACTTCATGGGACATGTCGCGCGCAAGCGCTTCGGCCAGCACTTCCTGACCGACAAGGCGATCATCGACGGCATCGTCGACGCGATCGCGCCGGGCGAGGACCAGGCGATGGTCGAGATCGGCCCGGGCCTGGGCGCGATGACGTTGCCGCTGCTGCAACGCCTGCCGGCGTCGAGCCGGCCGCTGACGGTCATCGAGCTCGACCGCGACCTCGCCGCCCGCATGCGCAAGCGCGGCGACGTGACGGTCATCGAATCCGACGTGCTGAAAGTCGACTTCGCCGCGCTGGCCGCCGAGCGCGGCCGCAAGCTCAAGGTCGTCGGCAACCTGCCGTACAACATCTCGTCGCCGATCCTGTTCCACCTGCTGGGCTTCGTGGACCACGTGGTCGACCAGACCTTCATGCTGCAGAAGGAAGTCGTCGACCGCATGGCCGCCAAGCCGGGTGGCAAGGACTTCGGCCGGCTGAGCGTCATGCTGCAGTGGCGCTACGACGTCGAGGCGCTGTTCGACGTGCCGCCGGAGGCCTTCGATCCGCCGCCGCGGGTCGACTCGGCGATCGTGCGGATGGTGCCGCTGTCGGCGCCCGCGAAGATCGACGAGGCGCTGCTGAGCGAGCTGGTCGCATCGGCGTTCTCGCAGCGCCGCAAGCTGCTGAGGCATTCGCTCGGCAAGTGGCTGGACGCCCGCGGCTTCCAGGGCGAGTTCAACCTGCAGCGCCGCGCCGAGGAAGTGCCGGTGGACGAGTTCGTCGCGCTCGCGCTGGCGGTGCAGGGCTGAGCCTGACAAACAAAAAGGCCTTCCGTCGCCGGAAGGCCTTCTGCATCAGACCCGGAGGTCAGTCGCGCTTCAAGTGCGTTTTCTACCGGTCACGCGGCGCTGAGCCACATGGACGTATCGAAGGCACTGCACATCATCGGCATGTTCATGCCGAAGTTCGGATTCGGATTCGCCTTGGTGCTCTTGAGCACCGGCTTGACCTCTGGAGCCACTTCGGTAGCCCGCTCCCATGAACCTTGTTCTTGAGAGCGGGCTACTGAAAAGAATAGAAGCACCGGAATGAGACCTTCCGCTCGGCCCAGAAATCGGCCGCCTCGCGGAAGACGTCGAGCAACTGCTCGCGCGCCTCACGATCGAACTTCGCATGGTCCGGCAACTGGTCCAGCACCACGACGAAACCTGGTTGCGTGCCCGACTTGTGGACCAGATTGGTCATGCAGTCGTACAGCGCTTCCATGTTCTTCCCGAAATGGGCCGGGAACAGGAAATTGCTGGCAATCAATTCCAGCACGTCCTGTTTGGTCTCCGCTGGAGACAGGTCGGCGTACAGGAAGTGTTGGCCGGCGTCCTGCGCGGCCTGCATCAAGTCCTCGACCCGGTAGGCTCTGATCGCCTGCACGATGTTGGGACGGACTGTCTGCAAAAGCATTGTCGCGTTCCTCCTAGATGGGGTTCCGAGTTCATGTCCAACCCTGCTTGTCGCCCCGGACAGAACTCGCTGGGGAGCCTGCGATCGTCGGTGGCATGGGCTGGGTCAGAGAGGGTTAACCCTGAACTCTGAAACCGAGATGGTACAGAAATGGGCCCGAATGCTCAAGCCGGGGGCTACCAGAATGCCCTAAAAAGCGGCAACGTTAGCGTGCGCACACATTCGTTATGTGGCCGGTAGCGCGTAGCAGTCATCCAGCAGAAATTGGCTGGTGAGCCGCTACAAACTTTTTCTATAGGCTAGGCCGCAGGTCGGGTTTAAGGGCCTTCCAGCCGCTCTTCCGAGGGGCTGCGGAGGCCCGGCGACCGAATATTCTTCGGTCGCCGGGCGGTCACTTCGGCAGGAAGCGGACGACCGCCCGGAACCGGATTTCCGACGGAATCCGTTCGGATCTCAGCGGGCCGCGTTCGCGTCCGCGACGGTCAAGGCCGTCATGTTCACGATACGGCGGACCGTGGCCGAAGGCGTCAGCACATGCACCGGCTTGGCGGCGCCGAGCAGCACCGGCCCGATGGCGATACCGCCGCCGGCGGCCGTCTTCAGCAGGTTGTAGCTGATGTTGGCGGCGTCGATGTTCGGCATGACCAGCAGGTTGGCCTCGCCCGTCAGCGAGCTCTTGGAGACCAGTTGGTCGCGGTAGTGCGGGTCGAGCGCGGCGTCGCCGTGCATCTCGCCGTCGGCTTCCAGCCAGGGCGCCTGTTCCTTGATCAAGGCCAGCGCATCGCGCATCTTGACGGCGGACGGGCAGTTGCTCGAGCCGAAATTGCTGTGCGACAGCAGCGCCGCCTTCGGACGCAGGCCGAAGCGCATCATTTCCTCGGCCGCCATCTGCGTGATCTCGGCGATCTGCTCGGCGGTCGGGTCGTAGTTGACGTGCGTGTCGACCAGCATGACCTGGCGGCCCGGCAGGATCAGGCCGTTCATGCAGGCGAAGGTCTTGACGCCGGGGCGCTTGCCGATGACCTGGTCGATGTACTGCAGGTGCATCGCGGTGTTGCTCCACGTGCCGCAGAGCATCCCGTCGACCTCCCCCTTGTGCAGCATCATGGCGCCGATCAGCGTCAGCCGGCGGCGCATCTCGATCTTGGCGAGCTGCTGGGTCACGCCCTTGCGCTCGGTCATCTCGAGGTAGGTCTGCCAGTAGTCGCGATAGCGGTGGTCGAACTCGGTGTTCACCACGTCGTAGTCGCGGCCCTCCTGCAGGCGCAGACCGAAGCGCTCGCAGCGTTGCGCGATGACCTGCGGACGGCCGATCAGCGTCGGGCGGGCAATGCCCTCGTCGATGACGATCTGCACCGCGCGCAGCACGCGTTCCTCTTCGCCCTCGGCGTAGGCCACGCGCTTGTGCTTGGCCTTCTTCGCGATCTGGAAGATCGGCTTCATCGTTGTGCCGGAGGCGTAGACGAAGCTCTGCAGCTTCTCCAGATACGCCGGCATGTCGGCGATCGGACGCAGCGCGACGCCCGACGCCTCCGCCGCCAGCGCGACCGCCGGAGCGATCTTCATCATCAGGCGCGGGTCGAAGGGCTTGGGGATCAGGTATTCGGGGCCGAAGCTCAGGTTCGCGCCCGCATAGGCGGCGGCGACGACCTCGCTCTGTTCCGCCTGGGCGAGTTCAGCGATCGCGTGGACGGCGGCGATCTCCATCTCGTCGTTGATCGTCGTCGCGCCGCAGTCCAGCGCGCCGCGGAAGATGTACGGGAAGCACAGGACGTTGTTGACCTGGTTCGGATAGTCCGTCCGGCCCGTGGCCATCAGCGCGTCGCCGCGGATCGCGTGGACGTCCTCCGGCTGGATCTCCGGATTCGGATTGGCCAGCGCGAAGATGATCGGCGTGGCCGCCATCGAGGCGACCATGTCCTGCTTGAGCACGCCGCCCGCCGAGAGGCCCAGGAAGATGTCCGCGCCCGCGATCACGTCGCGCAGGCTGCGCTGCTCGGTGGGTTGGGCGTAGACGGCCTTGTCCGGGTCCATCAGCTCGGTGCGGCCTTCGTAGACGACGCCGGCCAGGTCGGTCACCCAGATGTTCTCGCGCGGCAGGCCCAGCTTGACCAGCAGGTTCAGGCAGGCGAGGGCGGCGGCGCCGGCGCCCGAGGTCACCAGCTTCACCGACTTGATGTCCTTGCCCGCGACCTTCAGCCCGTTGAGCAGGCCGGCGGCGACCACGATGGCGGTGCCGTGCTGGTCGTCGTGGAACACGGGGATCTTCATCCGCTTGCGCAGCTCGCGCTCGACGTAGAAGCAGTCCGGCGCCTTGATGTCCTCGAGGTTGATGCCGCCGAAGGTCGGCTCCAGCGCGGCGATCACGTCGACCAGCTTGTCGAGGTTGTGCTTCTCGTCGATCTCGAGGTCGAAGACGTCGATGCCGGCGAATTTCTTGAAGAGGACGCCCTTGCCTTCCATGACCGGCTTGGAGGCGAGCGGTCCGATGTCGCCCAGGCCCAGCACGGCGGTGCCGTTCGAGATCACCGCGACCAGGTTGCCGCGCGAGGTGTAGCGGAACGCGTTGGCCGGGTCGGCGACGATCTCCTCGCACGCGGCGGCCACGCCCGGCGAGTACGCCAGGGCCAGGTCACGCTGGTTGATCAGCTGCTTGGTGGCCGCGATGGCGATCTTCCCGGGGGTCGGGAACTCGTGGTACTCGAGAGCGGCCTGGCGCAGCTGCGCACGTTTTTCTTCGGACGTGGACATGGGGGACTCTTCTGGTTGAAACCGGTCCGCCGTCGTGGGCCGGGTCGGCGATTGTAGGAGTCCGACCCGACGGCGGCAGTGCGGACTATGCGTATGCTGCATGTCGGCAGGGCCGCAGGCACATACGCGAAACTGCGCATCGCCAGGGGTTTCCGGCGCGCCATACTGCCTGCCCCGCGCACGCGCGAGACACTGGCGGAAAACTCGCCCCGTGCGTCCGGGCGATCCTTTCAATCGCCTTTCACGCCGCGCTCACGCGCCACGTTTCCGGCCTCCTGTCGTCCACCGCTTGCCTTCTCCGACCATCATGCGGCCCGCCGCTCCCTTCTCCCCGATGGCGCCGGGCGCACGGCCTCGACGCTGGCGTCGCGCCCTGCTGTGGGGGACGCTGGTCGCGCTGCTGCTGATCGCGCAGTCGCTGCTGCTGTCACTGACCCTGAGCCATGAAGCGGCGCGCGCGCAGGAGGCCTCCGACCTGGCCGCCGCCGAGGTGACCGCGCGAGCCAAGCAGTTGATCGGCCGCGACCTGCAGGGCCTGCAAGGGCTGATGTGGGCGGAGGACGACGACTGGCGTGGCAACGCCGCCGCGCAGCTGCGGCAGACGCGCGTGCTGCTGCGCATCGAGCTGCGCGACTCGGAGCGCCAGGTGCGCCGCGCCGTCGACACGCCGTACGCGCCGCCGCTGTTCTCGATCCTGTCGCGCGAGCAGCTGCAGATCGAGACCGAGCTCGCCTGCATCGCCGCGCTGCGGCAGGGCACGCCGCTGTTCTCGCGCTCCTACTTCGTGCCGGGGCCGGGCGGCGACGGCATGGAGGTCGCCGACCTCTGCCTGCCGCGCGTGCGCGCCGGGGAGCCGCGCTCCTACGTCGTCGCGACGATGGGCCTGCGGCCGTTGCTTGAAGAGTCGGTCTCGCAGGACCAGGCGCGCCGCTTCGAGATGTCCTTCGTCGAGGGCGACGGCACGCGTCTGGCGCGGACCGGCCTGACGCGCGGCACCGGCTTCTACCTGTCGGAGCGCCTGCTCGACCTGCCGGGCCTGAGCCTGCAGCTGCGTGTCGACAACGCCACCGGGCGGCCGCAACTGATCCCCAACCTGGCGACGGCGCTGGTGCTCGGCCTGTCGATGGCGCTGTTCGCGCTGGTCATCATCCTGGCGCGCGACACCCGCAAGCGCGCGCAGGCGGAGCACGCGCTCGCGGAGTCGCTCGCGTTCAGGCAGGCGATGGAGAACTCGCTGATCACCGGCCTGCGCGCGCGGGACCTCGACGGCAACATCAGCTACGTGAATCCGGCGTTCTGCGCGATGGTCGGCTACCCGGCGGAGGAGGTGGTCAACACCGGCCGTCCGCCACATGCGCCGCCCTACTGGCCGCCGGAATTCACCGACGAGTACTGGCGCCGGCATCACGATCGCGAGGCGCGCTGGGAAGCCGGACTGCCGCCGCGCGAGGGCTTCGAGACCGTCTTCGCCCGCAGCACCGGGGAGCGTTTCCCGGTGATGATCTACGAGGCGCCGCTGCTGAACGCCGAAGGCCAGCAGACCGGCTGGATGAGCGCGGTGCTGGATCTGAGCGCGCAGCGCAAGGTCGAGGAACTGTCGCGCCAGCAGTCGGACCGGCTGCAGGCGACGGCGCGACTGGCGACGGTCGGCGAGATGGCCTCGCTGTTGAGCCACGAACTGAATCAGCCGCTGGCGGCGATCGCGAGCTACGCGACGGCCTCGATCAACCTGATGGTGCGCGAGGCCGACGACCCGCAGACGCCGGCCATGGTGCGCCAGGCCGTGACCCGCATCGCCGAGCAGGCCGAGCGCGCCGGCCGCGTGATCAAGAGCGTGCACGACTTCGTCCGGCGTCGCGAGGCGGCGCGGGAATGGGTGAACGTCGAGCAGCTGCTGGACGCGGTGCTTCCGCTGATCCGGCTGCAGGCCCGCAAGAGCGGCGCGCGCATCGAGATGGACCTGGCCAAGGGCCTGCCGCGCGTGCGCTGCGACCGGACCATGGTCGAGCAGGTGCTGCTGAACCTCACCCGCAATGCGATCCAGGCGATGGACGGCCCGACGCCGCTCGCCGACCGTGCGCTGATCATCCAGGTGAAGCGTCTGCAGCCGCGCTGGCTGAGCTTCGCGGTGATCGACCGCGGGCCGGGCATTCCGCCCGAAGTGGCGCGCCAGCTGTTCACGCCGTTCTTCACGACCCGCACCGAGGGCATGGGCCTGGGGCTGAGCCTGTGTCGCACGGTGGTGGAGCAGCACGGCGGCGCGATGGATTTCGAAAGCCGCGTCGCGCCCGCGTCGCCGACCGGGACCGAGTTCCGTTTCAGCCTGCCGTGCGAGGATGCGCCTGGGTCGGCGCCGAAGTCCGGGGCCGACCGGTTTCCCGTCATTGGATCTGGAGAGTCGTCCGCATGAAGCCGCAGTCCCTGCCGATGGTCTACCTCGTCGACGACGAGGAAGTGGTGCGCGACGCGCTCGCCTGGCTGCTGCGCTCGCGGCGGCTGCTGTCCGAGGGCTTTGGCAGCGCCGAGGCCTTCGAGTCGATGCTGGACGGCCTGCCGCGCAGCGGGCGCGACTGGCCGTCGGCGCCGAGCTGCCTGCTGCTGGACGTGCGGATGCCAGGCATGAGCGGCCTGGCGCTGTTCGAGCGGCTCATCGAACGTGGCCTGCTCGAGACGCTGCCGGTGATCTTCCTGACCGGACACGGCGACGTGCCGACCGCGGTCGCGGCGGTGAAGCAGGGGGCCTACGATTTCGTCGAGAAGCCGTTCTCGGACAACGCGCTGGTGGACCGCGTCGAGCACGCGCTGGCGCAGAGCGCCGAGGCGATCTCCGCACGGGACGCCAAGTTGGCGTTGGGCCATCGCGTGGGCGACCTGACCGAACGGGAACGCGAGGTGATGCAGCTCGTGGTGCAGGGCCTGCCCAACAAGCTGATCGCCGACCAGCTCAACATCAGCGTGCGGACGGTGGAAGTCCATCGCGCGCGGGTCTTCGAGAAGATGGACGTGAAGTCCGCGGTCGAGCTGTCCAACCTGCTGCGCGGCGACAATGCCGCCCATGGGTAATTCTTCTGACGCATCGGCGGCTTCTGGCGCATCCGGCGCATCCGGCGCGAGCGATCGGCGGGACGGGCCGCCGCTGGGCGAGTTCGACCTGATCGACCGTTTCTTCGGCCGCGCGGGGCGCACCGGCCGGACCGAGGGGGGCGCGGTGACGCTGGGCATCGGCGACGACTGCGCGGTGCTGACGCCGTCGGCGGGCCACCAATGGCTGGTCACGGCGGACATGCTGGTGGAGGGCCGGCACTTCCTGTCGACGGTCTCGCCGCGACGGCTCGGTCACAAGGCGCTGGCGGTGAACCTCAGCGACCTCGCGGCTTGCGGCGCGACGCCCAAGGCCTTCTTCCTGTCGCTGGCGCTGCCGCGCGTGGACGAGACTTTCCTCGCTGGTTTCGCACAAGGCTTGTTCGAGCTCGCCGACGCGCATCGCATCGTGCTCGCCGGCGGTGACACGACGGCGGGACCGCTCAACATCAACATCACGGCGATGGGCGAAGTGCCGGCTGGTCAGGCGCTGTTGCGCACGGGCGCGAAGGCGGGTGACGACATCTGGGTCAGCGGCACGCTCGGCGATGCGCGGCTGGCGCTGGAGGTGTTCCGCGGCACGCTGGCGCTGAGCGCGGCGCAGTTCGAGGAAGCCCGTCTGCGGATGGAAATGCCCGAGCCGCGCGTCGCGCTCGGCCGCGCGTTGCGCGGGATCGCGACGAGCGCGGTGGATGTGTCGGACGGCCTGGCCGGTGACATCGGCCATGTGCTGAAGCGCTCCAACGTCGGTGCGACGCTGCGGCTGGCGGACCTGCCGCGCTCGGCGGTGCTGGGCGCGATGCCAGAGGACATCCAGCAGCTGTGCCTGCTGACCGGTGGCGACGACTACGAACTGGTCTTCACCGCGCCTGCGGATGCGCGCGAGCGCGTGCTCGACGCGGGTCGTGCATCCGGCACGCCGGTGTACCGCGTCGGCCGCATCGATGAAGAACCCGGCCTGCGCGTCGTCGACGGCGCGGGGCGTCCGCTGCAGGGTTCGCTGCAGAGCTTCGATCACTTCAAATCATGAGCGCGGTGCGTCCGACTTTCGGCTTCATGGCGAGGCATCCCGCGCACTGGATCGCGATGGGCTTCGGCAGCGGGCTGGCGCCGAAGGCGCCGGGAACGGTGGGCACGCTGTGGGGCTGGGCCGCGTTCGCGATCCTGAACCTGTGGCTGACGCCGGTGCTGTGGGGCGTGGTCATTGCCGCGAGCATCCCGATCGGCTGGTGGGCCTCGACGGTCACGGCGCGGAACTTGAAGACCTGCGATCCGGGGTCGGTCGTGTGGGACGAGATCGTCGCGATCTGGATCGTGCTGTGGCTGATCATGCCGGCGGGGTTCTGGTGGCAGTTGGCGGCGTTCGGCGTGTTCCGCTTCTTCGACGCAGCGAAGCCAGGCCCGGTGCGCTGGGCCGACGCGCTGTTCAAGATCGAGCCCGGCCAGCCGGTGACGGTGTGGCAAGGCTTCGGCATCCTGTTCGACGATCTTGTGGCGGCTGCATGTACGCTCGTGGTGTTGGCCGGCGCGAGGGCGCTGCTGCATTGAGGAGATCCCCATGCTGTTTCCCGACGAATCCGAACTGATCGAACGCATCGCCCTGGCGCTGATCCAGCGCAAGGAGCGCATGGGCACCGCGGAGTCCTGCACCGGCGGGCTGATCGCGGCGGCGTGCACGAGCCTGGCGGGCTCCAGCCAGTGGTTCGAGCGCGGCGTGGTGAGCTACACCAACCAGGCGAAGACGGAGCTGCTCGGCGTGCCGGCGGCGCTGATCACGCTGCATGGTGCGGTGAGCGGCGAAGTGGCCGAGCAGATGGCGCGCGGCTTGGTGGCGCACGCGCCGATCGACTGGGCGATCGCGGTGACCGGTGTTGCTGGACCTGGCGGTGGCACCGAGAACAAGCCGGTCGGGACGGTGTGGCTCGCGCTGATGCATGGCCGGCAGCGCGTGCGCGTGTGGAAGGAGCATTTCACCGGCGACCGGCATGCAGTGCGCGCGCAGACCGTCCGCGCAGGGCTTGAGGCGCTGTGTGATGCGCTTGAGGATAGAGATTCCTGATCCACACGATGCTCGCAAAGGCGTCACTCGAATCCACGAAGGATTTCGTCCAAGTTGCGCGAGGTGTGGAGTACTCGGATGACGTCCACGACATCCAGCTCCTCGTTCACCAGATAGAGGATCTGGTACGCCTCGAAGACGCGCCGTCGGAGGCTGGAGACGGCATAGCGCGGGACAATCCTGAAAGACCTGCCCATGGTCGAGAGCTGCGCAATCTTTCCGCGCAAGACCGCAGCGTAGCTGGCAGCTCGCTGTTGGTCGTCGCGGGCAATGTAGGCGGCAATCTCGCGCAGATCGTTCAAGGCCTCCGGTTGGAGGCGGACCTTCATTCGTTGCGCGGCCTCAAAGCAGGGTACTCCTCATAGAGGACTTCGAAGGCTTCGTCGAGTGGGATGCCTTTGCCCGCCTTCGCGTCCGCAATGCCGCGTTCAATCGACTCGTCTAACGCGCGTAGTTGCGCTGCGCGCCACGTCTGCAGCTCCACGCTGTTGCGCAGCACCTGCGTGCGCGACGAATACTTTCCGCTCTCGATCAGATCCAGCACGATGGCCTCCAGTTCGGGTCCCAAATCTGCGTGAATCATCTCGGTGAGTCCTGAGGAAAGAAATCGCTTCGGAGGGGGAGATCGCATCCCCAATCAGCGGGAGCAAAGTGGAGCTGCCTACTCGCATAAGTGAGTAGGTCAACGGCGACCGGCGTTCCTGCCGGGCAAGACCTGCCCCTCACAGTCCGGCCAGGATCGTGTTCGCCCGCGCATCCCCGAGGTCCGGCGGCTGCCACTCGCGAAGCCAGTCGGCGAACTTCTCCGCCGGCATCGGCCGCGACAGGTAATAGCCCTGGCCCTGGTCGCAGCCCAGCGTCTGCAGCAGCGTCCATTGCTTGGCCGTCTCCAGGCCTTCGGCCACCACCGTCAGCCCCAGGTTGTGCGCCAGCTCGATCGTCGAGCGCACGATCTTCGCGTCGTCGATGTCGCGCTCCATGTTCATCACGAAGCTGCGGTCGATCTTCAACTCGTCCACCGACAGCTGCTTCAGATACGCCAGCGACGAGTAGCCCGTCCCGAAGTCGTCGATCGACAGCTTGAAGCCCAGCGCGTGCAACTGCTCCAGCGTCTGCAGCGCTCGCTGCGGGTCGTCCATGATCGCGGACTCGGTGATCTCCAGGCACAGCGCCGGCGGCGGCACGCCCGCCACCAGGTCCGCCACCTTGATCGGCAGGTCCTGGTCCATCAGGTCGCGCGTCGAGAGGTTCACGCTGATCGGCAAGGCCAGGCCGTCCCGCTGCAAGGTCATCCACGCCTGCGCCGAGGCATGCAGCACCCACGCGGTGATCTGGCGGATGAAGCCGGTCTGCTCCGCGAAGGGGATGAATTCCATCGGCGGCACCAGGCCGCGCGTCGGATGCTGCCAGCGCACCAGCGCCTCCGCGCCCGAGATCTTCTGGCCGTGCAGGTCCACCTTCGGTTGCAGGAACAGGCGCAGCTCGCCCGCGTCGATCGCGTGCCGCAGCTCGCTCAGCAGCGAAAGCGATTCCTGGCTGGCCGCATCCATGCTCGGGGCGTAGACCTCGCAGCCGCTCTGTCCGCGCTTGGCCGCGTGCATCGCCAGTTCCGCGCGTGCCAGCAACAGCATCGGGTCGCGCCCGTGCTGCGGATACAGCGCCACGCCCATTCCCGCCGACAGGTCCACCGTCTGGTCGTCGATGCTCAGCGCCCGCTCGAAGTCACGCTGGATGCGCTTGCAGATCGCCTCGGCCCGCGTCGCGCCGGCACCGTCGATCATCAGCAGGAACTCGTCCCCGCCCACCCGGGCGATCAGGCTGACCTCGTCCTTCAGCAGGTGCTGCAACCGGTCCGCCACCGCGCGCAGCAGCCGGTCGCCGAAGGGACGCCCCAGCACGTCGTTGACATGCTTGAAGCGATCCAGGTTCAGCATCAGCAGCGAGAAGCGCACGTCGCTTTCCGCCATCCGTCTGGCGAGCGCCTGGTGGAACTGCTCGCGGTTCGGCAGGTCCGTCAGCGGGTCCCAGAAGGCGAGCCGGTTCACCTCTTCCTCGCGCGCCCGGATGCCCTGGCGCATCGCCTCGAAGGCCTCGGCCAGGTCGCCGATCTCGTCGCTCGACGGCCGCTCGACGGGCTGGGCATAGTCGCCCTGGCCGAGCCGGTGCGCCGCGCTCGCGAGTGCCTTCACCGGCCCGCTGATGCGCCGCGCCGTCAGCACCGCGCCGACCGCGAACAGCGCGACCCCCGCCAGGCTCACGCCCAGCAGCATCCATTGCAGCCGGCGGTAGGGCGCCACGGCCTCGTCGACCGAGCGCAGCAGCAGCACCGCCACGGTCTTCTCCAGGTCGCCGCCGTGCGCCAGCGGCTGCAGCCGCGCCTGGAACTGCTCGCCGTCGAGCGCCAGATGGAAGGTGTGCGTCGCGCGTTCCGCCGTCGCGATCGTCGGCATCGCCTGCACGGCCTGCGCGGTCGCCGTCGGGTCCAGGACGCTCGAGATCACCTGCCATTGCCCCGGCGCCGTCTGCGTGACCAGCACGCCCTGGATGTGGACGATGCGCTTGAGCTCCTGCAACTGCTCGGTCTTCATCTCGAAGCCGGTGAAGATCCACCCGCCCAGGCCGGCCGCCCGCATGCGCGCGACGACGACCTGGTAGGCCTTGCCGTCGAGCAGCAGCAGCTGGCTCTGCGTCCGTCCCTGCTGCTGCCGCGTCACGCCGCGCAGCAGCGGCGCAATCCGGCGCGCGATCGGGTCGGTCGCCGTCACCAGCTCGAAGCCGTCGTTGGCATAACCGATGAAGGCGGCATCACCGCGCTCGCTGAGGTTGGTGAAGACGTCCTGCAGCGTGGCGCGCAGTTCCTCGCCCTGCAGGCCCTGTGCGACGGCCTCGCGCAGGCCGTGGTCGGACTGCAGCAGATCGGCGACCAGGCCGCGCTGTTCGTTGTCTTCGTCGATCAACTGCACCAGGATGCGCTCGCCGGCCTCGAGCTCCTCGGCCACCGACGCCCGCGCGTTGCGGCCGATGCCCTCGTTGATCAGCGTGAGATTCAGCACCTGGACGACCAGCAGCAGCGCCAGGAACAACGCGACGATGCGTCCTTCCAGCCGCCGCAGGTTGAGGAAGTCCGGCCAGCGCATCGCGGCGTCAGTCCTTCAGCTCGACCTTCAGCACGCCGGCGGCGCCTGCGCCCACGGTCAGGGGCTGCGCGGTCGGCGCGGCATTGCCCAGGCGCGTCGCCCACAGCCGCAGGCGGTGGTCACCCGGCGGCAGGTTCAGCTTGACCTCGCCCTTGGCGTCCGTGATGCCGAACACCGGCGTGTCGACCACCACGATGTGCGCGCTCATCCGGTCGTGGATGTTGCAGCCGAGCTGGGCCACGCCCGGCTTGTCGAAGACCACCGGTTCGGACGGCGTGCCCGAGTACAGCTTGAGCTCGAACTTCTTCGTCGGCGAAAACGAATAGACGTGGTGCCGTACGGTGTCGAAGTTGGGGAAGTTCACCGCGGTGCCGGTTTGCACCACCAGCAGCTGTGGCTGAAACTGGCGGTCGCGCTGGGACATCTCGGCGGTGGCGCCGGTGGCCGGCTTGGCGGGCGGCCCTTTCAGTTCGACGGCGACGGCCGCGTTCGGCACCGGGGCGCCGCCCGTGTCACGGACCTGGATCGTCCAGTCCGCCGCGTGGGCTGCAGTGGCGCTCATCAGCGCGGCAGCCAGTGTCGTGGCGGTTATCAATGCAGGGGCGGAACGGAGGAGGCTCATCAGCAACGCCAGATGGACGACAAGCGTCAACCATAGCGGGTTTTCTGTGCCGGCGGACGCAGGGCTTGCTCCAACAGGAGGGCCAATCGCCCGAGCGCTTCCCACGGATCGGTGGGCCATTCCGGGTGGCGCAAGCCCTTGACGATGCCGTCGCAGATCTGGGCGGCGACGACCAGCCGCGTCAGCGCCGCACCGTGCAACTGCGGAACGATGCGTTCGAAGAGACGTTCCTTGGGGCCCCAGATGCGGGACTCCCGCAAGGCCATCGGCAGCGGCTTGCCCGCGGCGACCGCGTCGTGGACGCGCTTCAGGCCGCGGATGTCCTCGGCCATCGTCCAGTGCACCAGCACCGCGGCCTCGCCCTCGGCCTTCAGTCCGTCGAGCATGCGCAACACCCGGCCGACCTTGCCGCTCAGCAACGCTTCGCTGAGCTTGAACACGTCGAAACGCGCCACGTCCAGCACCGCCGCTTCGATCTGCTGCAGGCTGAGTTCGCCCGCGGGGTGAAGCAGCGCGAGCTTCTGGAGTTCCTGGTGCGCGGCGAGCAGGTTGCCCTCCACGCGGTCGGCGAAGAACTCCAGCGCCCGCTGGCCGTCCGGGCCGGCCGCGACCGGCTGCCCCTGCTGTTGCAGTCGCCGGGCGATCCAGGCGGGCAATTCGCGCCGTTCGACCGGGTCGACCTTCACCGACACGCCGGCGCTGTCCAGCGCGGTGAACCAGGCGCTGCTCAACTGGGTCTTGTCCAGGCGAGGGAGCGTGACCAGCGTCAGCACGTCCGGTGGCAGGCCATCGACATAGCGTTGCAGCGCGTCCGAACCGTCCTTGCCCGGCTTGCCGCCAGGGATGCGGATCTCGATCAGCTGCTTGTCGGCGAACAGGCTCATCGCCTGCGATGCTGCGATCACCGAGGCCCAGTCGAAGTGCGTGCCGCTGACGATGAAGACCTGACGCTCGTTGTAGCCCTGCTTGCGCGCCTCGGCGCGCAAGAGGTCGGCAGCTTCCTGCGCGAGCAGGGGCTCGTCGCCGTGCACGACGTACACAGGCTTGAGCCCTTTCGCCAGGTGGCCGGCGAGTGCGTCGCCCTTGATCTGCATGCGCGCGGTCCGTCCGGGGTCAGTTGGGCAGGTGCACCGCCGCCAGGCGACGCAGCAGCAGGCCGACGGCCTCCACCTGCATGGCCTTCTGCAGCGAGGCCTCTTCCTGCTCCTTGGCCAGCGCCGCGCTTTCACTGTAGTTCATGTCGCGCGTGAGCCGCAGCTCCGTGCGCGGCAGCAGGATGTCCCCGCCTGCCGTGCGCAGCGAGTAGTCCAGCGACAGACGCAACTGCCATTCCGTGATCTGCCCGGCGGCGGTCGTCGCCACTGAGGTCTTGTCGCGGATCTCGCGCTCGGCGTCGATGATCACGTCCGCGCGGTTCGGGTCCTCGACCAGGCGCACCGTGCTGCGCTGGACCTGCCGGCGCAGTTCCTGCGCCAGCGGCGAATGCGGGATGAAGCCGGTCAGCGCCAGCGTCTTGAAGTGATAGACCGGTTCCTTGCGCAGCTCGAAGCCGCAGCCCGACAGCAGGCCGGCCGCACCAACGGCACCCAGCGCGCCCAGGGACGCGAACGACGACAGCAGACCACGGCGCTTCATCATGCTCACACCACCACGTTGACGAGACGACCGGGAACGATGACGACCTTCTTGGGCGCCTTGCCTTCCGCGAACTTCTCGAAGTCCGGGCTGGCCAGCGCGATCGCCTCGATCGTGGCCTTGTCGGCCGAGGCCGCCACCTTGATCGCGCCGCGCAGCTTGCCGTTGACCTGCAGCATCAGCTCGATCTGGTCCTGCACCAGCGCCGATTCGTCGACCTGCGGCCAAGCGGCATCCAGCAGCTCGCCCAGTTCGGCGGCGAAACCGAGCTCGGTCCACAGCGCGTGCGCGATGTGCGGGCAGGCCGGGTAGATCACGCGCAGCAGCACCGAGAAGCCTTCGCGGACCGCGGCCGACTGGCCCTCGGCCTTGAAGCCTTCCAGCGCGTTCAACAGCTTCATCGCGCCCGAGACCACGGTGTTGTACTGCATGCGCTCGTAGTCATACGAGACCTGCTTCAGCACCAGGTGGACCTCGCGGCGCAACGCCTTGCCGTCGTCGCCCAGCGCGGCGAAGTCGGCGCCGCCGGTCTTGATCGCCTCGGCGTGCTTGGTGCCGAAGCCCCACACGCGTTTCAGGAAGCGGTGCGCGCCTTCAACGCCGGCGTCGTTCCACTCCAGCGTCTGCTCGGGTGGGGACGCGAACATCACGAACAGTCGGGCCGTGTCGGCGCCGTACTCATCGATCAGGGCTTGCGGGTCGACGCCGTTGTTCTTCGACTTCGACATCGTCGTCATCTCGTACTCGAGCGGCAGACCATCGGCCTTCAGCGTGCCGCCGGTCGGCACGCCGTGCTCGTTGCGGATGATGTCGACCTCATGTTCCCAGTAGTAGTTCTTGCCGGCGTCTTCAGGCTTGCGGGAGAACGCCCCCTTCAGCACCATGCCCTGCGTCAGCAGGTTGGTGAAGGGCTCGCTGAACTTGATCAGCTTGAGGTCGCGCATGACCTTGGTCCAGAAGCGCGCGTACAGCAGATGCAGGATCGCGTGTTCGATGCCGCCGATGTACTGGTCCATCGGCATCCAGTAGTCGGTGCCGCCGGCGACCATCTGGTCCGGATTGGTCGCATCGCAATAGCGCATGAAGTACCACGAGCTGTCCACGAAGGTGTCCATCGTGTCCGTCTCGCGCTTGGCCGCGGCGCCGCACTTCGGGCAGCTGCAGTCGAGGAAGTCCGCGCGCTTGTTCAGCGGGTTGCCGCTGCCGTCGGGGATGCAGTCCTCGGGCAGCACGACGGGCAGGTCCTTCTCCGGGACCGGCACCGCGCCGCAGGTGTCGCAATGGATGATCGGGATCGGCGTGCCCCAGTAGCGCTGGCGGCTGACGCCCCAGTCGCGCAGGCGCCAGGTGGTCTTCTTCTCGCCCAGGCCCTTGGTGCCGACCAGCTCGGCCACCTTGTCCACGGCCTGCTTGTGCGTCAGGCCGTCCAGCGCGCCGGAGTTGATGCACAGGCCGCGCTGCTTGTCGCCGTACCACTCGGCCCAGGCGTCGGTCGAGTAGGCCACATCGCCCACCGCCACGACCTGCTTGATCGCGATGCCGTACTTCTTCGCGAAGGCGAAGTCGCGTTCGTCATGCGCCGGCACGCCCATCACGGCGCCGTCGCCGTAGCTCATCAGCACGTAGTTGCCGACCCAGACCTCGACCTGCTCGCCGGTCAGCGGGTGCGTCACGAAGAGGCCGGTCGCCAGGCCCTTCTTGTCCTGCGTGGCCAGTTCGGCCTCGGTGGTGCCGCCCTGCTGGCATTCCTCGATGAACGCGGCCAGCGCGGGGTTGGTGGTCGCGGCGTGCGCGGCCAGCGGATGCTCCGGCGCGACGGCGCAGAAGGTCACGCCCATGATCGTGTCGGCGCGGGTTGTGAAGACGTAGAGCAGGCCGCCCTGGATGGGCTGGCCATCCTCGCCCGCGATCGCGTGCGGGAAGGCGAAGCGCACGCCCTCGCTCTTGCCGATCCAGTTCTCCTGCATCAGGCGCACGCGCTCGGGCCAGCCCGACAGGTAGTTCTTGTCCGACGGGTCGGCCACCGCGGCCAGCAGCTCCTCGGCGTAGTCGGTGATCTTCAGGTAGTAGCCGGGGATCTCGCGCTTCTCGATCGTCGCGCCCGAGCGCCAGCCCTTGCCGTCGATGACCTGCTCGTTGGCCAGCACGGTCTGGTCGATCGGGTCCCAGTTCACGACCTGCGTGCGGCGCTCGGCGATGCCGGCCTCCAGCATCTTCAGGAACAGCCACTGGTTCCAGCGGTAGTAGTCCGGCTTGCAGGTGGCGATCTCGCGCGACCAGTCGATTGCCAGGCCCATCGCCTGCATCTGCGACTTCATGTACGCGATGTTGTCGTAGGTCCAGGCGGCCGGCGGCACCTTGTTCTTCATCGCCGCGTTCTCCGCGGGCAGGCCGAAGGCGTCCCAGCCCATCGGCATCAGCACGTTGTAGCCCTTCATGCGCAGCTGACGGGTCAACATGTCGTTGATCGTGTAGTTGCGGACGTGGCCCATGTGCAGCTTGCCGCTCGGGTAGGGCAGCATGGAGCAGGCATAGAACTTCGGCTTGGACGCGTCCTCGACGACGCGGTAGGCGTCGCGGGCGTTCCAGTGATCGCGGGCGGCCTGTTCGACCTCGGAGGGGGCGTATTTCTCGTTCATGGTGGCTCGGGCAACGTAGCCGTCGATTGTAGGAGGCCGCGCGCGGCCGCCCCATCCTCTGTGGGAGGGCCACCCTGCGGGGGTGAGCGATCAGCGCTTCGGGGGAGTCGCGCCGCCCTTCGCAGGTTCGGCGCCCTCGGCCGGTTCGCCGTTCTCGGCGACGAACGCGATCCGGTTCAGTCCCGCCTTCTGCGCCCAGCCGATCAGCTGCGCGACCTTGCCGTAGGGCACGGACTGGTCCGCGCTCAGACGCAGTTCGGCATCGGGCTGGCGCTGGGCCAGTTGCGCGAGGCGCTCTCGCATGGTCTTGGCATCGAGCTTGTACTCGCCGAGCACGTACTCGCCTTCGGGCGTGATCGCCAGGGCGATGAAGCTCGCACCCGGCGCGGGCGAGGCCGCATCGCTCTTGGGCAGATCCAGCTTGAGCGCGCTGCCCATCAGCGGGGCCGCGATGATGAAGATCACCAGCAGCACCAGCATGACGTCGATCAGCGGCGTCATGTTGATCTCGCCCATCGGCTTGGGCGCTTCGCGGCGTTCGAGGCGGCCGAAACTCATGGCGGATGCGTCCGGACGGGCAGGGCGCTCAGGCGCCGCCGAGCAGCTCGCGCAGATCGTGCGCGAAGCCTTCGAGCTCGGCCTCGCAGGCGGCGACCCACTTGCCGAACAGGTTGTAGGCCAGTACTGCGGGGATCGCCACGGCCAGGCCGGCGGCGGTCATGATCAGCGACTCGCCGACCGGGCCGGCGACCTTGTCCAGACTGAAGTTGCCGGTCGAGGAGATGCTCATCAGCGCGTGATAGATGCCCCAGACGGTGCCGAACAGGCCGACGAAGGGGGCGGTGGCGCCGATCGTCGCCAGCACGACCTGACCCCGGTTCAGGCCGTTCAGCACGGCGTGCAGCGCGTCGCGCAGGCGGCGCGTCAACTGCGACGTCTTCTGCGCCGAAGCCGCCAGCGTGCCCGGCGCCCCGTCCTGCATGGCGGCGTCGATCAGCGGGAGCATCAGCGTGCCGCGGTCGAGCGCCTTCAACTGATCGCGGCCTTGGCCGACATCGGGCGCGGCCCAGAACACCGGCAGGCCACGGCCGAGATCGGTCCGCGCCCGCGCCAGCGTCCAGCTGCGCCAGAAGATCAGCACCCAGCTGCACACGGACATCGCCAGCAGCAGCAGGGAAACGAAACGGGCGACACCGTCGCCCGCTTGCCAGAGATGGATCAGTTCGGTCATCGCGTCGTGAGTCGGGCGCCGATCGGGAGAGTGCTTGGGCTCAGGCGATGCCGAGCACGTCGTTCATGTCGAACAGCCCGGTCTTGCGTTCGCCCAGGAAGCGCGCGGCGCGCAGGCTGCCCTGCGCGAAGGTGGCGCGGCTGGAGGCCTTGTGGCTGATCTCGATGCGTTCGCCGATGCCCAGGTACATCACGGTGTGGTCGCCGATCACGTCGCCGCCGCGCACGGTGGCGAAGCCGATCGTCGACGGATCGCGCTCGCCGGTGACGCCTTCGCGGCCGTAGACCGCGCAGGTCTTCAGGTCGCGGCCGAGCGCCTCGGCGACGACTTCGCCCATCTTCAGCGCGGTGCCGCTGGGCGCGTCGACCTTGTGGCGGTGGTGGGCCTCGACGATCTCGATGTCGTAGCCCTGCGCGAGCGCCTTCGATGCCTGCTGCAGCAGCTTGAGCACGACGTTCACGCCCACGCTCATGTTGGGCGCCATCATGACGGCGGCGCGCTGCGCAAATTCGCCGATCTTTGCCTTCTCGTCCGGGCTGAAGCCGGTCGTGCCGATGACGGTCCGCACGCCCAGCTCGGCACACAGCGCGAGGTGCGCCATCGTGCCTTCGGGACGGGTGAAGTCGATCAGCACGTCGGCCTTGGACAGGCCCGCCTTGATGTCACTGGTGATCGCCACGCCGGTGGTCTGGCCCAGGAAGGCGCCGGCGTCCTGGCCCAGTGCCGGGCTGCCGTCGCGGTCGAGCGCGGCCGCCAGTTCGAGGTCGTCCGCCGCCAGCACCGCTTCGACCAGCATCCGGCCCATGCGGCCGGACGCGCCGGTGATCGCGATCCGCAGACGGCTCATCGGCGGGGCTCCAGCGGCGGGTAGTCGCGCGTCGGGCCGATCGGCTCCGGCGCCGTGGTCGCGGCCGTGCGCACCGGCGGCGGCAGCGCCTTGCGCTCCTCTTCCGTCAGCTCGAGCTTGGGCTCCTTGCCGGAGACCTTCAGCGTGTTGATCGACGCGATGAATTCCTTCTCGGTCGGCAGGTCGTCCGGCGCGTCGATCTTCGACAGCTGGTCGCCGTTGAAGGTCAGCAGGATGTGGCGGTTCTGCGGTGCGGCGCCCTGGCGCCGGATCGTGAACACGTAGTCCCAGCGGGCCTCATGGAAGACATCGGCCAGCAGCGGCGAGCCGAGGACGTCGCGCACCTGGGCGCGCGTCATGCCGGGCTTGACCGCGGCGATCTGCTCCTTGGTGACGACATTGCCCTGGACGATCTCGACGCGATACGGCGTGACCAGGCCGAGCACCTTGTCGCCGCTCACGGAGAGCGCGTCGAACTTGGGCATCTGCGAGCAGCCGCCCAGCGTCAGGAGACCAACGACCAGGCCGGCCACGGCGGTGCCGGAGGCGTTCCGGCGTGCAATGCGGGGGATACGGAAATTCAATGACATGGCACGTCTCGGCCGAGGCGCTAGGGCTATGATCGGCGGATTCTAGCGGCACGCACCCACGCTCTTCCGCAGGCGCAAACCCCATGAACCGGTCAGACGAAATCAAGAACAGCGGGCTCAAGGCCACCTTGCCCCGCATCAAGATCCTCGAGATCTTCCAGACGACCCAACAGCGGCACATGACCGCCGAGGACGTTTACAAAGCTTTGCTCGATGAACGCGCGGACATCGGCCTCGCGACGGTCTATCGCGTGCTCACGCAGTTCGAGCAGGCGGGCCTGCTGTCGCGCAACCACTTCGAGTCCGGCAAGGCGGTGTTCGAGCTCAACGAGGGCCATCACCATGACCACCTGGTGTGCCTGACCTGCGGCTTCGTCGAGGAGTTCTACGATCCGCAGATCGAGGAACGCCAGCACGCGATCGCGTTGGATCGGGGCTTCCAGTTGCAGGAGCACTCGCTCGCGCTGTACGCGAACTGCGTGAAGAAGGACTGTCCGAACAAGCTGGCCCGCTGAGCGATCCTGCTCACGACTCGTTCAACGACAAGGGGCTCCGATGGAGCCCCTTCTTCATGGTCGGACGGATTCGGATCGGCAGTCTCAGTTCGTGTCGTTGAGGCCCTGCTCGATCGCGCGCTGGTGGCGCTCGACGAACTCGCGGTAGGTGTCGATGCCGCGCAGCTGCAGGATGGTGTTGCGCACGGCGGCTTCGACCAGCACGGCCAGGTTGCGACCAGCGTCCACCGCGATCACGACCTTGCGCACCGGCATGCCCAGCACGTCCTCGTAGAGGGGCTCGTAGGGCAGGCGTTCGAAGTCGCGCTCCATGGTTTCCTTGCGGACTAGGTGCACGATCAGCTTGAGCCGCATCTTCCGGCGCACCGCCGTCTCGCCGAAGATCGCCTTGATGTCCAGCAGGCCGATGCCGCGGACTTCCAGCAGGTTCATCAGCAGTTCGGGGCAACGGCCCTCGATCGCGGTCTGCGCGATGCGGAAGAAGTCCACCGCGTCGTCCGCCACCAGACCGTGGCCGCGGCTGATCAATTCCAGGCCCAGTTCGCTCTTGCCGAGACCGGACTCGCCGGTCAGCAGCACACCCAGGCCGAGGATGTCCATGAACACGCCGTGCCGCGTCGTGCGGTTGGCGCAGACATGCGCGAGGTAGGCCCGGACCAGGTCGATGACGTGGCCGGCGCTCTCGGCGGTGGTGAACAGCGGGATCTCGGCACGGTCGCACATCGCGACCAGACGGTCCGGCGGCACTTGGTCGTCGGCGACGATGATCACCGGCGGCTCCAGCGTGACGATGCGCGCGATGCGGCGGTCCAGCACGTCGCCCGAGGCCTGGCTCAGGTAGCCGACCTCGCGCCGGCCCACGATCTGCACGCGGTACGGATGGATGTAGTTCAGGTAGCCGACGAGGTCGGCAGCCGACTGCGCGTCGCGCAGCGCGGCTTCGTCGAAGCGGCGCTCAGGATGCGCGTGCCCGGCGATCCACTCCCAACGCAAGGCCTCGCGGTGTTCCTCGAACAACCGGTCCGCGCTGATGGAGGTGGCTTTCAAGTTCGGCTGGCCGTGGTCGTGGCAGTGAGGGGTTGGAAGGCCGTGCCGGCGCTCAGGCGACCGACTTCAGCGGCTCCCAGTCCGCGATCAGGCGATGCACCGTCGCGGCTTCGGGTTCGGTCTTCAGGCGCTCGCGCAGTTCGCGGTCGGACAGCATCTCGGCGATCTCGGACAGGATCTCGAGGTGTCTCTGCGTCGCCGCTTCGGGCACCAGCAGGAAGATCAGCAGCGTGACCGGTTCGTCGTCCGGCGCGTCGAAGCCGATGGGCTGCTGCACGCGCAGCACCGCGGCCAGCGGATTCTTCAGGCCCTTGATGCGGCCGTGCGGAATCGCGACGCCGTGGCCCAGGCCCGTCGAGCCCAGGCGTTCGCGGGCGAACAGGTTGTCCGTGACCGCGGCGCGGGAAATGGAATGGTTGTTCTCGAAGAGCAGCCCGGCGTGTTCGAAGACCCGCTTTTTGCTGGAAGCGTCCACATCGACCAGCACGTTGCTGGCAGGAAGGATGGCGGCGAGACGGTTCATCGGGCATTTGCCGGTCACGACGACCGGCGGGCTGGGAGAGCAGCGCTGCGCACCAGCGGGGCGCAGATTCGAGGGTTGAGGGACAGGATTATAGGAATCCCGCCACCGACAGGGACATGCCGGATGCGACGCTCCTGTGAAAACGTCGCCCTTGGTGTTGCATTGCAACAATTCTCGGCAAAAAGGCGGCCCGATGGGCCGCCTTGCGGGCGGAACCCCGGGAAATCCCCGAGGTCCGGAGGCGCCTCGCCGCCTGGCCTGTGCCGCGGCGGGAGTGCCCGTGAGCCGGTCACCCGGCGCTCAGGTCCATGCGCTTGGCCGATTCATGGTGATGGTTCTGCACACGGTCCTTGTGGCGGCAGACCTGCCGATCCAGCTTGTCCATCAGCTCGTCGATGGCCGCGTAGAGGTCCTCGTGCGAGTGTTCGCAGAAGATTTCCCTTCCCTTCACATGCAACGTGACTTCCGCGCGTTGGCGTCGATCCTTCTCCTTCTGCTTCTCCACGGTCAGCAGGACGTTGATATCCACGACCTGGTCAAAGTGCCGGATGACCCGGCTCAACTTGTTCAGCACGTACTCACGCAGAGCCTGTGTCACTTCGAGATGGTGGCCGCTGATGGTCAGGTTCATAAAGCCTCCTTTCACAAGGGCTTGGTCGGAAACGGTGTCGGAGTCGGCGGCAGGTGCCGCTTTGAAAAGAGCAGTTCAGGGTCTTGGGGGTCTTTGAGCCTTGAGTCGGTGGAGAAATCGATGTGGGTGGAAGGCCACGCCGCCGACCGGGAGTCGGAAGCGGGCGGGAAGCGGATGGGGGATCAGGGGATGGCGTCGGAATGAACGGTCCGCGAGGGACCCGGAAGGCCGCGAGGGCCGATGGCATGCGGGTTCTGAGGCGACATCGATGAAGAAGACGCGACCAGTCTGCTCCCGTTCGGGGGCCCGGGCAAGTGATGAAAAGCAAGGTTTGGGGGCGAATATTCCCGCCTTGCGGCATGGCGAGGTCCGTGCTCGAATGCTGGATGTTGTGCGGCGGACGCTTCCAGGCGCTCTTCCTTGCCGCTCCCGAGGACGCGATGTGATAATTCCGCGTCCCGATTACTGGAGTTCCCCTTGGACAGCGACCACCCTCGGTGGCCATCCACTCCAGCGTCAATCCGCCGCAGCTTCTGAGCGTTCAGCGTCACCGCCACCAACGCCGCCGCGACGCTTGTCCGGAGTGAGACGGGCCACCTTCGACCTGCATCCCGCGCGTGCCGCCTGCCGGCGCCGCCCGCTCCCTGACACTTCCTGCGCCGCGACGATCCAGAAGGTCCGTCAACGCGCACTCCGGCTTGCGCGTTCGCCAGAGCGCGTCACCGCCGACGAAGGACCTGCATGCTGAATGTTTTCACGCTGGACAACGGACGCCTCAAGGGAGGCATGGTCCAGGAGGAGATCGCGACCGCCGCGGAACTGCTCGCGCGGACGGACGACGGTCGCGACCCGGTCTGGGTCGACCTGGAGTCGCCCACGCCGGAGGAGAAGGACTGGATCCGCGAACGCTTCGGGCTGGTGATCCCCGAGGACATCGTCGACGAGGACCTGGAGGAGTCGGCCCGCTTCTACGAGGAAGACAACGGCGAGCTGCACATCCGCTCCGACTTCCTGATCGACGACATGGAGGCGCCGCGCAACGTGCGCGTGGCCTTCATCCTGTTCAACAACGTGCTGTTCTCGGTCCACAACGAGGACCTGCCGGTGTTCCGCCTGCTGCGCCTGCGCGCGCGCCGCATCCCCGCGCTGATCGAGGACGCCAAGGACGTGCTGCTCAAGCTCTACGACGCCGATGCGGAGTACTCCGCCGACGTGCTCGAGGGCATCTACGACAACCTCGAGAAGGTCAGCGCGCGCGTGCTGAAGAAGGACGTCAACGACACGGAAGCCGGCGCGGTGCTCGCGGCCATCGCGCGTGAGGAGGACCTGAACGGCCGCATCCGGCGCAACGTGATGGACACGCGCCGCGCGGTCAGTTTCATGATGCGCAGCCGCATGCTCAATGCCGAGCAGTTCGAGGAGTCCCGGCAGATCCTGCGCGACATCGACTCGCTCGACTCGCACACGGCCTTCCTGTTCGACAAGATCAACTTCCTGATGGACGCCACGGTCGGCTTCATCAACATCAACCAGAACAAGATCATCAAGATCTTCTCGGTCGCGAGCGTCGCGCTGCTGCCGCCGACGCTGATCGCCAGCGTCTACGGCATGAACTTCGACAGCATGCCGGAGCTCCACTGGAAGTACGGCTACCTCTTCGCGATCGGACTGATGGTCGCGTCGGTCACCGCGCCGTTCATCTACTTCCGTCGCAAGGGCTGGCTCGCCTGAGTCCGCCGCCGGCCCTCCCGGGCCTTGTCGAGGCAGAAATACAAAGGGCCTCCGCGATGCGGAAGCCCTGGGTATAAAAGTAGCCTCAAGACGCCCCTGGCCAACGAGGGAGGGAGGGAGGAGGAGGAGAAAGGCCTCGGGATTGCAGCTTCACGAGGAAGCAGGTCTTGCGGCTGAAAGTGGATGCGTTGACTGTACTCCCATCGCTGCCGGGATTGGTGGAAACCCGGAATGCCCTCCTGAACCGCTGCGCCTTCCGGCCCGTTTAAGCGTCCTCAAAGGGAGCGCTGCTACTGGCCGTTGACGCTGCGTTTGTCGTCAGCGATGTGTTGAACGAGCCGTCATGGTGCAGCGCATCGCGGTCGATGTCATCCCACCGATGAACGAATAAGTGAGCAACTGTCACCGTTGTCCCGCCTAGCCGGGACAGTTTTCAAGGTGATGACGACCCCTCGCTACAGGCGCACCGATTGCCAGATCCCGCGCCTTTTGATCAGCTTTTGCAAGCGATACGGCGGGCAAGGATCAGGTTTTTCGGTTTTCCCGTTCGAGCCCGTTCAAGCGGACCTTATTGCGGCTGCGCGACCAGCTTTTCCACCGCCTGGGTGAACTGGGTGCTGTCCGGGCTCACGCCGGACGCGAAGCTCATGACCTGCTTGCCGTCGCGCGAGATCAGGTACTTGTGGAAGTTCCACTTCGGCGCCTGTCCTGTGCGCTTCGCCAAGTCAGCGAACAGCGGATTCAGGTCTGCCTTCCCCGCTGCCACGTTGCTCTTGCTGAACATCGGGAACTTCACGTTGAACGTGTTCTCGCAGAACTCGGCGATTTCCTTGTTGCTGCCGTACTCCTGGTTGCCGAAGTCACCGGACGGAAAACCGAGCACCACCAGGCCCTTGTCCGCATAGCGCGCCGAGAGGGCTTCGAGCGCCTTGTACTGCGGCGTGTAGCCGCAGAAGCTGGCCGTATTGACCACCAGGACGACTTTGCCGGCGTACTGGCAGAGCGCCTGCGGCTTCTCGTCCTGCAGACGGGGCATTTGACGATTGAGCAGTTCAGGGCAGGATGCGGTGGACGCGGCGGCGGTTTCCGCTGCGGGGGCCGCGTGGACGGAGGTCGCGGCGAACGGTGCCACGAGCGCCGCCAGCAGGAGCGCGGTTCGCCGGAGGAAGGGGCCGAAGGACGGGGTCATGTCGTTGTCTCCTGGGATCGGTAAATCCGGATGGTCCGGAAGCCGCAGCGCTGCGCAAGAAGCGAACGCGGCATCAGGTTCATTGGAAGCGCGATTAGGCCAGATCGCCCCACGGGCCGATCGCGTAAGGGAATGTCATGGTGCGACCGGTAGAATCCGCCGCGCTCAACAGGACGCAGACTGATGCTTTATCCCGAACTCTTCAAGCAACTCGAAGCCGTGCGCTGGAACATGGACACGGACATCCCGTGGGACAAGTTCGACGCGTCCAAGCTGACCGACGACCAGGCGCGCACGATCAAGATGAACGCGATCACCGAGTGGTCCGCGCTGCCGGCCACCGAGATGTTCCTGCGCGACAACAAGGACGACAGCGACTTCTCGGCCTTCATGAGCGTCTGGTTCTTCGAGGAGCAGAAGCATTCGCTGGTGCTGATGGAGTACCTCCGCCGTTTCCGCCCGGACATGGTGCCGACCGAAGCCGAATTGCACGAGGTGCGTTTCGAGTTCGACCCGGCCCCCGCGCTGGAAACGCTGATGCTGCACTTCTGCGGCGAGATCCGCCTGAACCACTGGTACCGCCGTGCCGCCGAGTGGCACACCGAGCCGGTCATCAAGGCGATCTACGAGACCCTGTCGCGCGACGAGGCCCGCCATGGCGGCGCCTACCTGCGTTACATGAAGCGCGCGATGACCAAGTTCGGTGACGAGGCCAAGGCCGCGTTCGCGAAGGTCGGCGTGCTGATGGCCAGCGCGCGCCGCACGGCCCAGGCGCTGCATCCGACCAACCTGCATGTGAACGCCAAGCTGTTCCCGCGCGACACCATCCAGAGCCGCCTGCCCGATCCGGAATGGCTGGAGCGCTGGCTGGACAAGCAGATCCAGTTCGACACCGTGTGGGAGAACAAGGTCGTCGAGCGCATCCTGCACAACATGAGCCTGCTGATGGAGCGCAGCTTCGCCAGCGTCCAGGAGTTGAACCGCTTCCGCAAGGAACTGACGCAGCGTCTGGCCCAGGCAGCGCAGCAGGCGCAGGGCGGCGATGCCGCGCCGCAGGCGACCTGACCCCAGACGCGCTCCGCTCGCACAAAGGCCCGCCATGCGGGCCTTTTCTTTTTTGTCGCGGCCGCATCGACGCGGTCTTCGCACATGGCCTTGGCGCATGCGCGCCAGGCCCGTCGCGGCCACAATGCATCATTCCGTTTCCATTCTTCCAACGCCATCCGCCGACCGCTCATGAAGTATCTGCACACCATGGTCCGCGTGACCGACCTCGAGGCCTCCCTGAACTTCTACCGCGACGCGCTCGGCCTGCAGGAAGTCCGCCGCACCGAGCATGAGGCCGGCCGCTTCACGCTGGTCTACCTCGCCGCGCCCGGTGACGAGGACGCCCAGATCGAACTCACGTACAACTGGGACGCCGAGGTCTACACCGGCGGCCGCAATTTCGGCCACGTGGCCTACGCGGTGCCGGACATCTACGCCGCCTGCCAGCGTCTGATGGATGCCGGCGTGTTGATCAACCGCCCGCCGCGCGACGGCCGCATGGCCTTCGTGCGCTCGCCCGACAACATCTCCGTCGAACTGCTGCAGGACGGCCCGGCGCTGCCGCCGGCCGAGCCGTGGATCTCGATGCCCAATACAGGCGCCTGGTAATGCGTCGAACGCTTGTCCCCCTGCTGCTGGCCGTGCCGCTGGCCTGTGCCGCGCAGGCGCAGGGCAAGCTGTTGCTCACCGGCGGTGTGAGCAGCATCGACGGCGCGGCCGGTGGAGGCCTGACCCCCTGGGCGCTGACCGGCAGCTATGCCACCCGCGGCCAGGTCGGCGCCACGGCCTACTTCACGCGCCTGCCGGTGCAGGACTACAGCCTGTCCGGCTACGGCGCGTCGGTGGCTTTCGGTGAGCGCGCCGAGCTGTCGCTCGCGAAGCAGGACTTCAACGCTGGCGGCACGGGCGCGGCGCTCGGCCTGCCGGGGCTCACGCTGAAGCAGACGATCCTCGGCGCGAAGTTTCGGCTGGTAGGAGATGCGGTGCTCGACGCGGACACCTGGGTGCCCCAGATCGCGTTGGGAGTCGAATACAAGCACCTCGATGCCGGCGGTCTTGCGCCGACGCTGAGCGCGCTCGGCGCGAAGCGCAACGGGGTCGACGTCTATCTGAGCGCCACCAAGCTGTTCCTGGCGCAGAGCACCTTGGTGAACGTGACGCTGCGTGCGACGCGCGCCAACCAGAACGGTCTGCTGGGTTTCGGCGGCGCGGCGAGCAGCCGCTACTCGCTGATGCCTGAAGTGTCGGTCGCGTACCTGATCAACAAGCAGTGGGCGATCGGCGCCGAGTACCGCATGAAGCCCGACAAGCTCAATCCTTCGGCACTCGGCGACGCACTGCGCGAAGATGACTGGAAGGATGTGTTCGTCGCGTGGGCGCCGAACAAGCACCTCTCGCTGACGGCGGCCTATGTGGATCTTGGCCGTGTGGTGCCCGGCATCCAGCCGCGTCGGCAACGCGGGGTCTACGGGTCGATCCAGTTCGCGTACTGATCCCCGGTGCGGCGCCGAATCGCGACCACGACAAATCGACGAGGAGACCTGGACGATGCGATCTGCTCGAAGGATGTGGACCGCCAGTGCACTGGCGCTGCTGGTCGGCGTGGCCGTGAATGCTCATGCGGCGGACGATGCGCTGTATCGCTCGCTGGGCGGTGAGGCGGGCATCGCCCGCATCGTCGACGGCATGGTCGATCGCGCCTATGCGGATCCGCGCATCCAGCAGAAGTTCGACGGCGTCAATCCGAAGGCACTGAAGGAATCGATCCGCAACCAGTTCTGCGCGCTCAGTGGCGGAGGCTGCAAGTACGAGGGCGAGACGATGAAGAACTCGCATGCCCATCTGGCGCTGACCAAGGCCGACTTCAATGCGTTGGTGGAGGACCTGCAGCTCGCAATGGATGACCAGCAGGTGCCGTTCGCGGTGCAGAACCGTTTGCTGGCGCTGCTTGCGCCGATGCACCGGGACATCGTCACGCGCTGAGGGGTGGCAGAGGCCCGGCGCCTTCCATTCGCTGCGCCAGAAAGCAGAAAGCCCGGCAGAGCCGGGCTTTCTTGAATCTGGTGGCCAAGGGCGGAATCGAACCACCGACACGCGGATTTTCAATCCGCTGCTCTACCAACTGAGCTACTTGGCCGTGAGACTGGGTCTCTTGCTCCGCTGTTCCAAGTCTTGCGACCCGTGCCGAACAACGAAGACAGCGACTATAACACTAAATTCCGCTGCCTCTCTTGTTCCTCGACAAATCGACGCCCAACTGCTTCAGCTTGCGATACAGGTGGGTGCGTTCGAGGCCGGTCTTCTCGGCCACGCGGGTCATCGAGCCGTTCTCCTTGGCCAGATGGAATTCGAAGTAGCTCTTCTCGAACGCGTCGCGTGCCTCGCGCAGCGGACGGTCCAGTTCGAAGACCTGTTCGGAGGCCAGGCCTTGATGCGGCAGCGGGGTCACCGGTGCGAGACCCGCCGTCTGGACCGGCATCGCGCCGGTCGAGATCGGCGGCAGCGCCTCCGGGCGCGGATAGCTGTTGCCGATAGCCGTCCCGATCACGGGCGCCGCCGGCGGCGCCGGGCGGGGCGCCGTCTTCACCAGGGCCTGCTCGACCGCGCGCAGCAGCTTCTGCAGCGTGATCGGCTTCTCCAGGAAGGCCATCGCGCCGAACTTGGTCGCCTCGACCGCAGTGTCGATCGTGCCGTGGCCGCTCATCATGATGACCGGCATCGTCAGCTGGCCGGTGCTGCCCCACTCCTTGAGCAGCGTGATGCCGTCGACGTCCGGCATCCAGATGTCCAGCAGCACCAGGTCCGGGCGCGAGCGCTCGCGGCTCGCCCTCGCCTGCTGGGCGTTCTGTGCGAGTTCGATGGTGTGCCCCTCGTCGGAGAGGATTTCGGACAAGAGGGCGCGGATGCCCAGTTCGTCGTCAACAACAAGAATGGTTGCCATGTATGCCTACTGTTCACGCGGCCGAGGCGCGTCCTGCGCAGGGCTCGGTGCAGTCGCGAGTTTTGAAAATGATAACGAAACTTGTGCGCCGCTCGGCGGCTGATCGCCGCCGCTGGACGCTGGGAGATTCACCAAGCGGATGCGCGCGCCGTGCTCGTCGGCGATTTTCTTCACCACGGCAAGCCCGAGCCCCGTGCCCTTGGTCTTGGTCGTGACGTAAGGCTCGAAGGCGCGCTTCAGCACGTTCTCCGCGAAACCCGGCCCGTTGTCGATGATCACCAGCCGCAGCGCCCTCAGCTCGCCGGCTTCGGTCAATGCCTTCTGCGTCCGCACCGTCACGTGGCCGTCCGGACGATGGCTGACCGCATCCAGCGCGTTCTGCACGAGGTTGTGGATCACCTGCCTCAGCTGCGGCGCGTCGCCCATCATCAACGGCGGATCGGTCGCCAGATCCGCTTTCAACTGCCCCGCCTCCTGCGCTTCGGCGTACAGCGTCAGCACTTCGGCGACCAGTCCGTTCAAGTCCAGCGGTGCGAGCTTGGCGGCGGGCAGCCGAGCATAGTCCCGGAACTCGTTGACCAGCTGCTTCATCGCCTGCACCTGGTTGACGATGGTGCCCACCGAGCGCACCAGCATCGCCTGATCGGTGCCTTCGAGCTTGGACTCCAGCTTGAACTGCAGCCGCTCCGCCGACAGCTGGATCGGCGTCAGCGGGTTCTTGATCTCGTGCGCGAGCCGTCGCGCCACCTCGCTCCAGGCGGCGGAGCGCTGCGCCGACACGACCTCGCTGATGTCGTCGAACACCAGCAGCCGTGCGTCCTGCGGCAGCAGCGCGCCACGCATCAGCAGCGTCAGCGCGGTCTTCTCGTCGAGCTGCAGCTCGAACGAATCCTGCCAATGCTCGCGCTCGCCGGACTCGGAACCCTGCAGCTCGAAGCGCTGCCAGATGTCCTTGCTGAAGGCCGTCAGCACCGGCAGGTCCTCCAGCGGCCGACCCACGTAGGCCGACAGCGGCAGCTTCAGGATGCGCGTCGCGCCGGGGTTGACGGTCTCGATGCGGCGATCCGCGTCGAACACGATGACGCCCGCCGTCAGGTTGTCGAGGATGGTCTGCACATGCGTGCGCGCGCTCTCGAGCTGCGTCACGCTGAGCTCCACCAGCGCGCGCGCGTCGGCGAGCTGCTGCGTCATGTCCGCGAACGAGCGCGTCAGCCCGCCCAGCTCGTCGCGCGAGCGGAACACCGGCTTGGCCTTCAGGTCGCCGGTCGCGACCTCGCGCATGCCTTCGGCCAGCAGCAGCAGCGGCTGCACCAGCTGGTTGGACAGCGCCACCGCCAGCAGCAGCGCCGCGAACACCGCGAGGATCAGCACCAGCGTCAGCGTGCCCAGGTACATGCGCCGCAGGCCGTCGCGCAGCAGCGAGCGCTGCAGGTACTCCTGGTTCGCCGCCGACACGTTCAGCGCGTTGCTGATCACCTTGCCGGAGATCTGCTTGACGACCATCAGGTAGCGGTCGCTGTTGGTCAACTGCAGTGCGCTGCTCGGCAGCAGCGCCAGGGAGCGGATGCGCGCCTCGCCCTGCATCGCCGCCTGCTCGTCCTCCAGTCCTTCCAGCCGCGAGGCGATCCCGTTGCTGCGCGCCTGCGAGATCAGCGTGGAGCTGGGCCGCGCGGGGATCTCGCTCGACTCGCCGCCGGCGGACAGCACGATCTGGCCGTTGCCCGCAACCAAGGCGACGCTGCGCGCGCCCAGCTGGTCGCGCAGGCGCTCCAGCGCCAGCGGCGCCAGCGCGCCGTCTTCCCAGCGTTCGGCCGCGGCGCGGGTGCGCACGGTCTGCTCGGTGCGCAGGTTCTCCAACGTGTCCTGGCCCAGCGCCAGGCCCGCCTCCAGCGCGCTGGCGAGACGTTGGTCGAACAGGCTCTCGATGCTCCGGTTCACGAACTGGTAGGACACCGTGTAGATCAGCAGGCCCGGCACCACGCCCACGATCGCGAAGATCCCGGCGAGCTTGAGCAGCAGCCGGCTGCCGAAGCGGCCGCGTTTCACCCGCAGCGCGAGCCGCGTGCCGGCCACACCGATGACGATGATCAGCGCGGTGGCGACCGCGACGTTGACCCAGAACAGCCAGACGTAGTGGCGCTCCAGGAAGCCGCGTTGCGCGGTCGTGCTGATGGACAGCAGGAAGGCCAGCATGCCGCTGGCCCCCGCGATCGCGGTCACGGAGATCAACCACGCCAGGCGCGCCGACTTGGTCACTGGTCAGGGTCCTTGATCCGCCCGGTCAAGGCTGCGGCCGATTGGGCGGCGGCGTGGACGGCGCCTCCAGCGTCAGCGTGACATTGCGGTCGACGCTCAAGGCCCAGCCCTGGCTGCCGCCCAGGCCGATCTGCAGCGGCCTCGGGAGCTGCGAGGTGTCCAGCTTGTAGCTGAACTCCAGGTAATAGCGGCCATCGTCCTCGATGTCCTTGGTCTCGGCGACGCGCCATCCGGACACGCCGCGCAGCGACGAGATCGCCTCGCCGAGCGTGTCGAAGCTCTGGTGCAGGCCGCCGGTGCTGACGCGGTACTGGCGCGTCAGCGGCTGCCAGGTCAGGCGCCAGGTCCGGCTGGCTTGCGCGACACGGGCATCGCGCCAGTACCAGCGGTTGCGCAAGACCTGGACCTCCGCGACGAAATAGACCGCCACGCCCTTGAGCAGCGCGTCCTCGGCCTGCTTGGGCAGCTCGAAGCGGGTGCTGAAGCTGAGCGCCAGGCCGTCCTCGACGCGTTCCGCGTTCAGCACCTGCAACGCCACGCCCTGGGCCAGCGCCCAGCCGTGCAACGCCAGCAGCGCGCCGACCAGGGTCAGGCGCTGCCACCAGGAACACAGCGGAACGGGACGGGATGGCGGGGACACGCGGAAGGATTCAGGGGGGAAGTTCTCGGGTCAGGTCTTCTGCAGCAGCGCGTAATAGAAGCCGTCGGTGACGGCCGGCGCGCCGGATGCGGAGTCCTGCGGACCATTGTCCGCGAGCGGCAGCAGATGCCCGGCCCCCCGGTCGAACTGACGCGACCGCGCATCGCCATGGCGTTGCAAAAACGCGTCGATCTGGTCCTGGCCCTCAGCCTTGAAGACCGAGCAGGTCGCGTAGACCAGCCGGCCGCCGGGCTTGAGCAGCGGCCACAGCGCCTCGAGCAGCTCTGACTGGATCCGTGCGAGCGACGGAATGTCGTCCGGCCGGCGCAGCCAGCGCACGTCCGGATGCCGGCGCACGATGCCCGAAGCGCTGCACGGCGCGTCCAGCAGGATCGCATCGAACGGCCGGCCATCCCACCAGGCGGCGGTGTCGCGGGCGTCGGCGGCGCGCACGGCGCCGTCGAGCTTCAGGCGCTGCAGGTTCTGGCTCACCCGTTCCAGGCGCTTGGCGTCGGCATCCAATGCCAGCAGATCGAGCCGGTTGCCGGCGAGTTCCTGCAGGTGGGCCGTCTTGCCGCCCGGCGCGGCGCAGGCGTCGAGCACCCGTGCCCCCTCGCCCAGTTCCAGCCATGCCTCCCCCGGGGACAGGTCTTGCGGGCGCCGCTGGCCCAGCACCAGCGGCGCGGCCAACTGGGCGGACGCGTCCTGCACCGAGGCATGCCCGCCGTCGAAGCCGGGCAGGGCCTGGACCGGACGCGGTTCGTCGAGCACGAGGGCCTGCGGGAACAGCGCGCCGGCCGGATGCGCCGCGATGCCGGCCTCCCGCAGGCGGGCGAGGTAGCCGTCCAGCGTGTCGTGTGCCGGGTTGACCCGCAAGGTCATCGGCGGTTTCTGCTGGTTGGCCTGCAGCAGCCCTTGCCATTCGGCGGGCCAGTCGGCACGCAGCCGGTCCTGCCACCAGCGCGGGTGGTTGAAGCGGGCGACGGGATCGGCCTCCGCGGCGGCGACCAGCGCCTCCCGTTCGCGCAGGAAGCGCCGCAGCACCGCGTTGACGAAGCCGGCGCTGTTGGGCGCGCGCTGGCGCACGGCATGCACGGCCTGGTCGACCAGGGTGTGATCGGTGTAGGCGGTCTCACCGGGCCAGAGCAGCGCCAGCGCGGTCACCAGCAGCGCGTCCACGCGGGGCGGCGGATTCTTCGGAGCGAGCGTGGCTCGCACGACCTGCGCGGCACCCAGCCGGCGCAGCACGGTGAAGCTCAGCGCCTGCACGCCGGGGCGGATGTCGGCGGGAGAACGGGCGAGCCACTCGGTCAGCGAGTGGCCGTCGCGCACGGCCTGGACCGCATCGGCCGCACCGGCCAGCAGCCGATGAAGCGGAGGTGCGCCGCCGGCCGCGGCGTTCTTGGAAGAGGGAGGAGAAGAGGGGGCAGACACCGGTGGAGTTTAGTGGCGAAGGTAGCGAGTGCTTATGGGGCCGGAATGATGCTGGGGGTTCCCGGAGGGACGCCCCCTGCATCGTGGAGTGCCCGCGCCTGGCCTCCCGCACGCGAGCGCATCGCAAGGGCCGCTGCTACCGGCAAGAGCCTTGCTTTCGCAATGGCATGAAGATGCCGCGACAATCCCGCCCCATGACGAGCACCCTCATCCTGAGCCCCGAAGAGCTGGCAGCGCTGCCGGCTTCCGACCGCATCCGTTACCGGCTGGTCCAGGCGGGCCGGCGCCATCACGCCAACGACAACATCGCCGACTTCATCGAGGCCGGCGAGCTGGAGCAGTTGCAGGCCGAGGTGCAGGCGCGGATGCAGGACGTGCTGCAGTCGCTGGTGATCGACACCGACAGCGACCACAACACGCAGGAGACGGCCAAGCGCGTGGCCAAGATGTTCGTGAAGGAGGTCTTCGCGGGCCGCTACGCACCGCCGCCGCCGGTGACCGAGTTTCCCAACGCCGAGCGTCTGAACGAGCTGATGATCGTCGGCCCGATCACCGTGCGCAGCGCCTGCTCGCACCACCTCTGCCCGATCATCGGCAAGGTCTGGATCGGCCTGCTGCCGAGCGAGCATTCGAACCTGATCGGTCTGTCGAAGTATGTGCGCCTGACCGAGTGGATCATGAGCCGTCCTCAGATCCAGGAAGAGGCCGTCGTGATGCTGGCCAACGAGCTGCAGGACCGCGTCAAGCCGGACGGTCTCGCGATCGTGATGGATGCGGACCACTTCTGCATGCACTGGCGCGGCGTCAAGGACATGGACTCGACGATGACGAACAGCGTGATGCGCGGGTCGTTCCTGAAGGATGCGACGCTGCGCGCGGAGTTCCTCGCGCTGATGAAGAACAAGAAGGGCTGATCCCTTCAGTGATCGTTGACGAGGGCCCGCTTGGCGGGCCCTTCGTGTTTCCGCTCAGAGGCTGCGCGCCTCGCTGAAGCCGACGAAGCTCATCAGCACGCGGGTCGGGAACTGGCGGATCGCCGCGTTGTAGGCGTCGACCGCCTGGTTGAAGACCTGCCGCGAGAACGCCCGCTGGCGGTCGATCATCTTGAGCTCGTCGACGGCGCCGCCGAGGTCCGGATCGGCGTTCAGCTCCGCGTGGTGCTCGACCAGCGACACCATCCGCGTCAGCGCCGCGCCGTGCACCGCCGCGGCCACCGCCAGCAGCGCCACCGGATCCGCCGCATAGGGCCGGGCGCGCACCGCCTGCGCGGCGGCACGGGCCTCGGCCTGCGTCGACGCCAGCGCATCGAGGCTGGCCTGCTCGCTGGGCAGGCGCTCGCGCAGCCGCTCCAGCAGCAGATCGCCGTGGGCGAACCGGCGCGTCAGCGCGTCGTCCAGCTGCGCGTAGGCCTTGCCGATCTCATTGCGCAGCAGCATCACGCGGTTGTAGGCACCGATGCTCCAGAAGGCCACCACCGCGGCCAGACCCCACAGCCACCAGTTCCAATGGATCGCCGGCACGGCGCTGGCGGCACTCACGGCGCTGGCCGCGTCGATCGCGTTCGCGGCGTTGAGGGGGATCATGGCGTGACGGCCTTGCCGGCCGTCTTCGCCTGCTGGAACTCGTTCCAGCCCTTGGCCCGCAGCTCGCAGGCCGGGCAGTGGCCGCAGCCCCAGCCCCACGGGTGCCGGGTCTTGCGCTCGCCGAGGTAGCAGGTGTGCGTGTGCTCGATGATCAACTCGTTGAAGGCCTCGCCGCCCAGCGACTCCGTCAGCGCCCAGGTCTGCGCCTTGGTCAGAAACATCAGCGGCGTGTCCAGCGTCATCGGCGTGTCCAGCCCCAGGCTCAGCGCGACCTGCAGCGCCTTGAGCGTGTTGTCGCGGCAGTCGGGATAGCCGGAGAAATCGGTCTCGCACATGCCGCCGACCAGCACCGACGCGCCGCGCCGGTAGGCCAGCGTCGCGGCGAAGGTCAGGAACAGCAGGTTGCGGCCGGGGACGAAGGTGTTCGGCAGGCCGTTGGCCTGCAGCTCGATCGCGCGTTCCTGCGTCAGCGCCGTGTCGGAGATCTGGCCCAGCAGACTCAGGTCGAGCAGGTGGTCCTCGCCGAGCTTGGCGGCCCACTGCGGGAACTGCGCGGCGATCTGCGCGCGCACGGTCTGGCGGCAGTCGAGCTCAACGCGGTGGCGCTGGCCGTAGTCGAAGCCCAGCGTCTCGACCTCGGCGAAGCGGTCCAGCGCCCAGGCCAGGCAGGCGGTGGAATCCTGCCCGCCGGAGAACAGCACCAGCGCCTTGCGGCGCGAGGCGTGGACGGCGGGAATCGGGGCGGTGGCGGCGTCGGACATGGGGAATGGAGGGCGGGGGACCCGCGGTTGTCGGGGAAAGCGGCAGGCCGGAAGTGTGCCAGCACCGTGATAGCGTCGTCGGCCTCAAGGAGGAAAAGCAATGCAACGAGTGTTCATGGCGGGCGCCATCGCCGCCGCCACCGTTCCCGGCTTGGCCGCGTTCACCGCGCCGGCCATCGCGGCGACCGGGCCGTCCGCGGGATCGTCGTCCCCGAGCGCGTCCTCGATCGCCCAGGTGCTGCTGTATCCGGGCGGCGCCCAGGTGGAGCGCAGCGCGCGCGTGCCGGCCGGCGCGACCCAGGCGCGCTTCGCGTGCCTGCCCGCGGGCCTGGAGCGCGATGCGATCCAGGTGCAGGCGGCCGCAGGCATCAACCTCGGTGAACTCAAGATCGATCGCGTGCCGCGCGACTCCCTGCCCGAATGCCGTCAGCGCGATCCGCGTGTCCGCGAGGTCGAGCAGCAGCGCGACGCTGTCGAGGCCGAGATCGCCGGCGTCGATCTGGCGCTCGGTTATCTGAAGGGCCTGTCGGATCGCGAGGCCAAGCCCGGCGCGGCGTTGACCTCCAGCCTCGATGCCTTGCGGCGCAATGCCCAGGACCTGACGTCGAAGCGCCAGGCGCTGAAGGAGCGGCTGACCGACATCGGCAACGACCTGACGGCGGCGAAGGCCGCGGCGCCGACGGCTTCCAGCCAGGTGTCCGTCGTGACGCTGCGCCTGTCGACCAGCGATGGCGGCGACATCGGCCTGTCGTACCGGCTGAGCGGCGCCGGCTGGCAGCCGCAGTACCGCGCACGGCTGGACACGGCGACCGGTGGGCTCGTCATCGAACGCCTCGCGCAGATCGCGCAGAACAGCGGTGAGGACTGGACCGACGTGAAGTTGAAGCTGTCGACCGTCCAGCCGCGACAGGCGACGGCGGTGGCGCCGCTGCAGCCGTGGACGCTCTGGCTGCAACCGCCGGCCGGCCGCGCCCGCACGAAGTTTGATGAGCCCGCGCCGATGATGGCCGCCGCGCCGGCCGCCGACTTGAAGTCGATCCAGGTCACCGGCTCCGCCATCGCGCCGGTGCGCTTTGATCCGAGTGTCTTCGAAGGAGAGTTCGGCGCCGAATATGACCTGCCGCAACGCGTCACGCTGCGCGCCGATGGCGCGGTGTCCACCGTCAGCCTCGGCCGGACGACCGCGGAGGCGCGATTGCTGGCTCGCGTGCAGCCGCAGACCGAAGCGGCGGCCTACCTCGTGGCCGAGCTGCCGCGCCCGCAGGGGTCGTGGCCCACGGGGCCGGTCCAGCTGTTCCGCGACAACGCGCTCATCGGCCAGGTGCCTCTGCAGTTCGGCACCGAGAAGACGTGGACGCTGCCCTTCGGCCTCGACGACCGGCTGCGCGTGCGCGTCGAGCCCGACAAGCGCGAGGGCGCCAACGGCGGCTTCATCGGCTCGCGCCGAGAGGTCGTGGTGACGCGCCAGTGGCAGGTCGAGAACCTGCGCGGACGGCCGGTCACGCTGCAGGTCCTGGAAGCCGCACCGGTGCCGGACCACGAGGACGTCCGCGTGCAGACGCAGTTCACGCCGCCGGTGACGACGGCCGGCTGGCGCGATCGCCCGGGGATCCAGATGTGGGAGCTGCCGCTGGCGCCCGCCCAGACGCAGCGCTTCCAGGCGGTCTACCGCATCAGCGCGCCGAAGGACGAGTACGTGTCGAACATGCCCTGACCCTCCGCCGGGGACGTGGTCCGAGTCGGGGCGGGAACCGCGCGGGGCCCGGGCGTGATGTCCGGACGGGAGCGGATCAGCCCCGGATCTCGCCCTGGCCGAGCACCACCCACTTCATCGACGTCAGCCCCTCCAGGCCCACCGGGCCGCGGGCGTGGAACTTGTCGGTGGAGATGCCGATCTCCGCGCCCAGGCCGTACTCGAAGCCGTCGGCGAAGCGCGTGCTGGCGTTGACCATCACGCTGGCCGAATCGACCTCGCGCAGGAAGCGCATCGCGCTGACGTGATTGGTCGTCAGGATCGCGTCGGTGTGGTGCGAGCCATGGCGGTTGACGTGCGCGATGGCCTCGTCGAGCGAGTCCACGACCTTGATGCTGATGATCGGCGCGAGGTACTCGGTGTCCCAGTCCTCGGGCGTCGCGGGCTTGAGCAGGTCGCGTGGCACGGCTTCCAGCAGCGCCAGCGTCCGCTCGCAGCCGCGCATTTCCACGCCCTTGGCGGCGAACACCATGCCGATGCGGGGCAGGAAGTCGGCCGCCTGCTTCGCGTGGACCAGCAGCGACTCGGTCGCATTGCAGGGGCTGTACTTCTGCGTCTTCGCGTTGTCGACGACCGTCACGGACAGGTCCAGGTCGACTTCGGCGTCGACGTAGCTGTGGCAGTTCCCGTCCAGGTGCTTGATCACCGGCACGCGCGCCTCGCGGCTGATGCGCTCGATCAGGCCCTTGCCGCCGCGCGGGATGATCACGTCGACGTAGGCGGGCATCGCGATCAGCAGGCCGACCGCAGCGCGATCGGTCGTGTTGATCAGTTGCACCGCCTCGCGGGGCAGGCCGGCTTCCTCGAGGCTGTCCGCCACCAGCGCCGCGAGCGCCAAGTTGCTGTGCAGCGCCTCGGAGCCGCCGCGCAGGATGCAGGCGTTGCCGCTCTTGATCGCGAGCGACGCGGCCTCGATGGTCACGTTGGGACGGCTCTCGTAGATCATGCCGAACACGCCCAGCGGCACGCGCATCTGGCCCACGCTGATGCCGGTCGGGCGGCGCTTCATGCCGGTGATCTCGCCGATGGGGTCAGGCATGGCGGCGATCTGCTCGCAGCCTTCGGCGACGGTGGCCAGGACCTTCGCGGTCAGGCGCAGGCGGTCGACCATCGGGGCTTCCAGGCCGGACGCCGTGGCCGAGGCAAGGTCGCGCTCGTTCGCGGTCGTGAGCGCCGGGCCCGCTTCGCGCAGGCGGCGGGCGAGCGCTTGCAGCGCGAGGTTCCTGGCGGCGGTTGGAGCGGCGGCCATCAGCGTCGCGGCCGCGCGGGCCGCCTCGCCGACGCCGGTCATGTAGGCGTTGAGGTCGGTCATAGACCTTTGATTCTGACCGATGCCCCGCAGTCGCCGCCGCGCCGGGGCCATCGAAAGCCGCAAGGAGAGCCTTCGCGGTGTCACCCATGTCCTGGCACACCTGTCACCCATGTCCCGGCACACGACTGTTACCCACGTCCTGGCACATCGCTTGTGGGCGGGTGCGGCAAAGGGTTTGTCCCAGTCAGGCGGCACTTGCGGCGTCGATGCTCGATCTTCTACAGTTGTAGTACGACAAGTGTAGAAATGCAGGATCCGGCGATGGACGAGTCGATCAATGACGACGGTAAGGGCGACGTGTCGCTCAGCGAATTGCAGCTGGCGCTGATGCGCGTGCTGTGGACGCGCGGGAAGGCCAGCAACGCCGAGATGGCGGAGGCGCTGCGCGAGCAGCAGCGCCCGCTGGCGCACACGACGGTGGCGACGCTGCTCTCGCGCCTGGAGAAGCGCGGCCTGATCGCCAGCGAGCGCGACGGCCGCGCGCTGGTCTACCGCGCCGCGGTCAGCGAGCCGGCAGTCCAGCGTTCGATGGTGTCGGGACTGCTGAGCACGCTCTTCGGCGGCAAGCCCGAAGCGCTGCTGAGCCATCTGGTCGCGGAAGGCGAACTCGGCGACGATGACCTCGCCAGGATGCGCGCGCTGCTGAAGAGCAAGGGAGGCCGCCATGATTGAAGCCCTGTCCGGCTGGCTGTTGAACTACCTGCTGCACAGCACGGTGCTGCTGGGCGGCGTCTGGGCGCTGGAACGCGCAGGCTGGCTGAAGCACCCCGCCTGGCGCGAGGCGTTCTGGCGCGCCGCCTTCTTCGGCGCGGTGCTCACGGCGAGCGTGCAGCCGCTGACGCAGGTCACGCGGGTGGCGTTGCCGGATGTCTGGGCGCCGACGCCGATGCGGGTCCACGAGCAAGACACAAGCGCCGATGGCGTCCGGAACGTGGGAACGATTGCCCCGTCGTCGACCGGCGACAGGGACGCCTCAACATCCGCCCCCGCGGTGTCGGTGACCGCGCCGTCGCCCGCGCGACTGCAAGTCGAACGGGCGGCCGATCGCCTGACCGTCATCGCCGATCACCCGGTCGACCTCTCCGATGAGTCCATGCTCCGGCGTCGAGCGCTGCTGCGCGACGGTCTTGCCGCGCTGCTGCTCGCCTGGCCGGTGGTCGCGCTGTTTGGTCTCGGGCTGACGCTGGTCCGCTGGCTGGGCCTGCGCCGTCAGGTGCGCAGGCTCCCGGTCTGCGACGACCAGGAGCTCCATCAGGCTGCCGCCGAACTCGCGGCCCACGCCGGCGTGCGCGCGCCGACGCTGCGCGTGAGCCCGCACTGGGCCAGCCCGCTCGTCGCGCCGGGTGCGCAGATCTGCCTGCCCCAACGCCTGATGCGCACGCTCGACGGCCAGCAGCGGGTCGCGGTGCTCGCGCACGAGATCGCCCATCTGCGTCGTCGCGATCTGGCCTGGCGCCTGGCGGCCCGGCTCGTGTCGCAGCTCGGCTGGCTGCAGCCGCTGAACCGCCTCGCGATGCGCCGGCTGGACCTGCTCGCCGAACTGGCCTGCGACGCCTGGGCCGCGGCCGAAGCCGGCGCGATGCCGCTGGCCGAAGGGCTCTACGTCTGCGCCCGCGACATGGCCGCCGCGACCGCCGCGGCCGAAGGCCGGCGGGGCGCCCGCCCGATGCCGGCGCTGGCGAGCGCGATGGCCGCCGCCCGGTCCCCCTTGATGGCGCGCATGGACGCCTTGCTGGAAGGTTCGCCGCTGGCCGGCACCACGCCCGCCCGCCGCCGTCTTGGCCGCGTGCTGATCGCCGGCGGCCTGTGCGCCATGGCGCTGGCCGTGCCGATGCTGGTCATCGGCAAGGCGCCGCGTCTCAACGTCGACCTGAGCGGGGTCAGCGGTGCGTTCACGTCCGCTCTCAGCGGCATGAAGGTCACGCGGCAGGTCGTGATCGCCGACGGCGTCGAGCGCCGCGTGAACTTCTCGGGCGACCTGGAATTCAATGGCGACGACACCGACGTCGTCTCGCTGGACGACAAGCTCTCGATCATGGAGCGCGCTGACGGCGTGACGCGCCGAGTCGAGATCTCCGCCGACGGCAAGGGCGGGCAGGTGCGCCGTTTCTGGCTCGATGGCGACGTCAAGCCGATCGATGCGCAGGCTCAGCTCTGGATCACGAGCCAGATCGGGTTGATCGCCGAGAGCGTCCAGGGCAGCGGCCCGCGCGTGGAGCGCCTGCTGCGCCAGGGCGGGACCGAGGCGGCGCTCGTGGACATCGGCAAGGCACAGGACGCGATGGCGCGCCGCAGCCGCATCGAGGCGCTGCTCGAGAGCGGCCCGCAGAGCGACGAGACCGTGTCGCAGTTGATCGCGCTGGCCGGCCGGATGAAGGATGATTTCCAGCGCCGCACCGCGTTCATCGCGCTGATCCAGCATCGGGCGCTGGCGCCGGCCCAGCAGCGTGAACTGCTGGCGCTGGTCCCCACGCTCAAGGGCGATTTCGACCGCCGCGAAGTGCTGGTGGCGCTGTCCCCGCAACTGGCCAACGACGGCGCGGTGATGACCGCGTGGCAGCAGGCCGTGCGCGGCTTCGGTGGCGATTTCGACAAGCGCGCCGCGATCGTCGCGCTCATCGACGAGGACCACGAGGCCACGCCGGAGCGACTGCGGACGGCGATCGCCGCGAGCGGCATGATCAACGGCGACTTCGACCGGCGTACCGTGCTCGAAGCGGCGGCGCACCAGATGCGCGGTGACGTGACCGCCTATGCCGCGGCGTATGTCGACGCGGTGCGAGGCATGTCGGGCGATTTCCACCGCCGTTCGGCGCTGACCGCGTTGATGGACGAGGTCAAGGTCGATCGCGAGGTCGCCACGCAGGTCTTGCGGGGCGTCGGCAACATGAGCGTCGGCTTCGATCGCGCCGAGTTGCTGATCGCGCTGGCGGAACACCTGCCGGCGGACCCGGAGGTGCTGACGCAGTACCGGCAGGCCGCGCGCGGGCTGAGCACGCACGACCGGGGCCGCGTGGAGGCGGCGATCGACCACCTGACCCCCTCCTGAAACGGAAACGACAACGGAAACGGAAACGGGCGCCGAGGCGCCCGTTGTCGTTGGTGCCCGCGCGCGGTCGGCGCGGGAGGGGTCAGGTCATCACGGCTTCGCGGCCGAGGCCGGCATGGCCGGCGCGGTCACGTCGACCGGCGCGCCTTGCAGATCCCGGATTTCCAGCGGCTTGCGACCGAAGGCCTCCAGCTGCGGCAGCACCTTGGCCTTGTCGCCGACGGCCACGACGATCAGCGCCGCCGGATCGACGTAGGTCTTCGTCGCCTTGTAGGCGCTGCTCGCGTTCACGGCACCGTACTTGCGCGGCAGCGAGGTGATGCTGTCCGCCGGCGCGCCGACGGCCCACTCGCTCGCGTAGCTCGAGGCCACGACGCGGTTGGTGTCGAACAGCCCCGGCAGCGCCAGCAGCTGCGCGTTGCGCACGCGGTTCAGCTCGTCGGCGCCCATCGGCTTGGCGCGCATGCCGTCGATCTCCTTGAACATGTCGGTCAGCGCAGGGCCGGTGACGTCGGTGCGCACACTGCCGCGGATGCCGAACAGGCCGCTGTCGCGGTTCATCGTGTACGCCGAGTAGATGCCGTAGGTGTAGCCCTTGACCTCGCGCAGCTGCGTGTTGATGCGCGACGTGAAGAGACCGCCCATCGCGGCGTTCATCACCTTGATGTCCTCGGCATCGGGCGTGCCGGACTTCGGTCCGGGCGCGACGACGCTCAGCGCGGTCTGCGGCGCATTCGGCTTGTCGACCAGGATCACGCGAGCGGCGACCGGCTGCGGCGCGGCGGCGTTGACCGCGGCGGCGGCCGTCGTCGGACGCTCCCAGCCGCCGAACAGGCGCTCGGCCAGCGACTTCAGCTCATCGGCCGAGATGTCGCCGGCGACCACCAGCGCGGCCTGGTCGGGCCGGTAGTGCGTCGCCCAGAACTGGCGCAGCGCGGCGGCGTCGGTGGCCTTGATCGAGGCCTCGTCGCCGATCGCCGCCTTGGCCAGCGGATGGCCTTCACCGTAGATGACGCGATTGGAGACCACCGAGGCGACGGCCGGCGCCTGCTCGCGTTGCTGCTGCAGCGCGGCCAGGCGCTGGTTCTGCAGGCGCGCGATCTCGGCGGCGTCGAAGGCCGGGTGCAGCGCGACGTCCGCCATCAGCGCCAGCGTCTGCGCGAAGTTGCGCTTCAGGCTGCTCGCCTCGATGCGGGCCTCGTCGCGGCCCGCGCCGGTGCTGATCGCCGCGCCCAGCGCGGCGGCCTCATCGGCGATCTGCTGCGCGGTGCGCGTCTGCGTACCCTGCTGCAAGATGCCGGCGGTGAAGCTCGACAGGCCGGGACGGTCCGCCGGATTCGCGGTCTGACCGGCGCGCACGACCAGCGTCGCGCTCACCAGCGGCAGGCCCGGATTCGGCACATGGATCAACGTCAGTCCGTTGGCCAGCGTCAGGCGCTTGCCTTCCGGCAGCACCGATGCCTTGGCCTTGCCGCCCTTGGGCTGTGTCTTGCGCCAGGCGACGTCGGGGTTCATCGACTCGCGCTCGCCCTTGGCGGCCTTCTCCGGCATCGGCGGGGTCGGGACTTCCGGCGCCAGCTTCTGCTCGCCCGGCGTCGCCAGCACGACGACGCGGGCGTTCTTCTTCAGCTGCTGCGCGACGACGTCGCGGATCTTCTCCGGCGTGATCGCCTGGTAGCGCGCCAGGTCCTTGCCGATGTAGTTCGGATCGCCGGCCTGCTGGTTGTAGTAGTTGATCTGGTCCGCCAGGGCCTGGACCTTTTCCAGGCGCGCCAGCGTGCCGGTCTCGATGGCGGCGCGGGCGCGGGCCATCTCCTCGGGCGTGGGCGGATTGACCGACAGATCGGCGACGGCGTCGTCGACGATCTTCTGGATCTCGTCCAGCGACTTGCCGGGACGCGCGATCACTTCGACCGAGAACACCGAGCCCAGCGACAGCGAGTACTGCTGCACCTGCACCGACTGCGCCAGCTGCTTGTCGTAGACCAGGGTCTTGTAGAGGCGGCTGGACTTGCCGCCGCCCAGCACGTGCGAGGCGAGGTCCAGCTCGGCGTCGCCGGGCTGGAACACGGCCGGGGTGTGCCAGGCGATGTCCAGGCGGGGGAGCTCGATCCGATCGGTGACCTCGATGCGCTTTTCTTCGGTCAGCTTCGGTTGGGGAACGTTGACCGGCGGCACCGGATCACCGGCCTTCAGCGGGCCGAAGTACTTCTGCACCAGCTGCTTGGCCTGCGCGGGATCGAAGTCGCCGGCCAGCACCAGGGTCGCGTTGTTCGGGCGGTAGTAGCTGCGGGCGAAGGCCTTGACGTCGTTCAGCTTGATCGACTGGATGTCGGCGTGCGAGCCGATCACCGTGGCGCGGTACGGATGGCCTTCCGGGTACAGCGCCTGGTACAGCGCTTCCTCGACGATGCCGTAGGGGCGGTTCTCGACGGACTGGCGGCGCTCGTTGCGCACGACGTCCTGCTGGTTGGCCAGCGAGACGGAATCGACCTCGTCGATCATGTAGCCCAGCATGTCGGACTTCAGCCACAGGCCGAGTTCGAGCTGGTTCGACGGCAGCGTGAAGAAGTAGTTCGTGCGGTCGAAGTCGGTCGAGCCGTTGGAATCCGTGCCGCCGGCGGCATCGACGATCTTGTCGGCCGTGCCGCGCGGGATGTGGCGCGTGCCGGCAAACATCAGATGTTCGAACAGATGCGCGAAGCCGGTCTGCCCCGGGGCCTCGTTGCGCGGGCCGGCGTGCACCCACAGGTTGAAGGCCACCAGCGGCAGGCGGTGGTCCTCGACCAGGATCACCTCGAAGCCGTTGGCCAGCTTCACCTTCTCCAGCTTCACGTTGAGCGTGCCGCCGACGGTGGAGACGGCGCTGGTGCCGTCCGCGGCGGGCGCTGCGAGGGCGCTGTTGATGCCGCCGAGGGCGGTCAGGACGGCCAGGGTGATGGCGGCGGATGCCGCGGGCTTGAATCGCATGGTGGGACGCTTCCCTTCTAAGTTGGTGCGGGGCACGCTAACCAAAGCGGGCGTCCCTCACAAGTGCCGGAACTCCGAAAGATCAAGGTTCGGCGAGTTGGAACCGATCGTGCGGTCGATGCCACGTCAAGGCCTCGTCAACGCGAGGTCGGATCAGGACACGGCGCGATCAGAGCGGGCGCAGCATCCACTGCTGATGCAACGGCTGCGGAACGGCGCCCAGCGCGCGCAGTGTGGCACCGCCGAGGTCCTCGCGCTGCAACTGCGGCACGCGCAGGCGGCGCTCCGGGTAGACAGCGGCGAGGGCCTGGATCAGCGCGCGGGCGTCCGCATCATGCGGAGCGATCAGGCTGTGGACCATCACGGTCTCGTCGGGCAGGCTGAAGACGATCTGGCTGTCGCCGGTCTGCCAGCCGTGATAGTCGACGCCGTGCCGGATCGTGGCGGCCGTGACTTGCAGCGGCAAGTCGGGGATGCGGTGTTCGGCGGCCTCCAGCCAGCCCAGCAGATGCGGCATGTCGATCGCGTGAGGCGCGCCAGCGGTCGACGGCGCGATCGTCCCGGGCTCGGCCACGTAGCCGAACAGGTCATGCTGCTTGCGGAAGCCGCGTCCCTCATACAGGCGTCGCGCGCGATCGTTCTGCGCGAAGACCTCGAGCTCCACGGCCCGCATCCCGGCCGCGGCCGCGCGGGCGATGAAGTCGTCGAGCAATGCGGGTGCGGCGCCGGTGCCGCGCGCGGCGGGCAGTGCGCCCATGGTCGCGAGGCGCCACCGGTTCGACACCGGCCGCTGCGCGACGAACGCGAAGGCCAGCGGCGCGCCGGCCGCGTCGAGCGCCACGCGCGACAGCGGCAGGTCGACGCCTTGCCGCGCGAGGAACATCGGCCACTGCGCGAACGGGATGTGGAACGGGCCGATCAGGTAATCGGCGAACGCGCCGGTGAACGCGGCGTGGAGGATCTCCGGCGCGACTTCGTCGGCGCGGACGAAGGAGAAGTCGTGGACGCGAGTGTCGGTGGGTTGTCTCATGTGGCGCTGGGAGGCTCCCGTCCGCCGGCTGTGGGTCCGGCGGCACTTGATGGGGCGACACCCGATGGTACGGCGGTCAGGAAGGCTTTCTGGGCCACGGCGTTTTCGATGTCGGTCTTGAACCATTGAAGCATCTCGACGACTTCCTCGACGAGCGTCAGAAATCGGACGATGTCGATGAAGAGATGCTCGCCGTGCGCAATTGCGTTTCGATTGGCCAGCAAGACTTCATCCAGTGTTGAAAAGCGCGTCGAGTACGGTCGATGGTCGATGTCGAGCCATTCGGCGATGTTCTTGAAGACCTTCGAGTTCAAGTTCGAGTTCGTCCCAATGCTGGCCTTCGACAGGCGCGTCGCTTGATCCTGCTGAGCTCGCAGGAAAGCCACGGCCGCGATGGCGGCATTGGCCGTACCGGTCGTCGCCAATGGTGCCAGCAGGGTCTTCATGCTGAGGGCGACGAAGCAATCCTTCAGATCGCGGTTCCTGTCACCGCGATGCGCCAAGTGGGCAACATAGGCGTTTGCAGCCCCTTTCACGAATCCTTCCCAGTGCGCGTACAGCATGGCGACGCCTGCCCTGATGTGGACGTCGACGCGAGCGCGTTTGGCCGAAGTGACGCAGGCCTGCAGTTCGCGGATCTCCGCGAGGCGCCACGCCAGATCGGATCGCAGATGAGTCATCAGCTCTGCAGAGGTCCGGATCTTCATGATCGTGGTGCCTTCAACAGTGATTGAATCCGCTCGACATCGGGCAGTCGTGTCAGTCGAGATTGGAGGGCCCCGCTTTGCCCAACGAGTTCATGGCCAGGCGAAGCTCCTCTGGCGTGAAGATCGTCCCATTCGAGTTGAAGCGCTCGAACAGTGCCTGCGCCACGTCCATCCCGCATTGATGCCGAAGGATCTCCACATGGATTCGTGCACGCCGGAGGTCCAGTCGGAGTTGGATGTTGAACGCCGCGCCATCGTCGTCGGGATCATCGTCCTCGTCTTCTTCAGCAACCGCGCCGTGCCAGGACATGCCCGAAAGCGCAGGCAAGAGCGTCGTGTGGCGGAGGATGAGTGGAGTGACTGGACGACCCTGCTCATCCAGCAAGTCACCGGTCAATTGAAGGACTGTCATGACCGGGTGCCGCCATCCAGCAAATCCCACGTGCCGTCCTCGCGTTGAAAGACGAATATCGGCGGAACGGCGAGACCGAGAAGAACGGACTCCACGAAACGAGTCTTTTGCGATTCGTCCCATCGGAACAGGCGCTGGTAGATCGGATCGATCACCAGTTCCTTGGAACGATAGAGGGTGACGATCTCTCCCAGCGACATGCCGTACCCGTCGGTAGAGATCTGACGGCGTGCTTGATGGAGCTGACTCTGGAGTTCCCGGGCGGTCATTGCTGAAGGTCTCGTGTGATGTGAGACCAACGATTCTGAGCCCCGCCCGGGAGCCCGAATTCATACGCATCCCAGTCATTTCCGAGATACGGAGATCGTGCTATCGACGATTGAATGCGCCTATCTTGTCGTGCCCAGCCACGCCGGAATCGCCAGCCAGATCGGCGCCGTCGCCGCGAACAGCAACGTGCCCAGCACGATGGCGCCCGAAGCTTCCGCCTCCAGCGTCCGGTAGCGTTGCGCGAACATCATCGCGTTCGAGCCCGGCGGCAGCGCGGCCATCATTACGATGACGGCGAGCGGCATGCCCGACAGTCCGAAGCCCCAGTGCGCGATGCCCAGCACCAGCGCGGGCAGCACCAGCAGCTTCAGCGCGGCCAGCCCGAGCAGCGTGCGCATCGCGCCGCGCGGCATGCCGTAGTAGGACAGCGACATGCCGATCAGCACCAGGCACAGCGGCACGACCGCGCTGCCCAGCATCTGCAGCACCTCGTCGAGCACGGCGGGCAGCGGGATGCCGGTGGTGTGCCACGCGAAGCCGCACAGCACCGGCAGCACCACCGGATGGATGACCGTGTTGCGCATCGTCGTGAGGATGGTCCGCTTCAGGCTCGCGCCGCTGGTCGTGTGGCGGGCGAGGTCCATCTCGACGAGGACGGTGGCGATGGTCAACAGCGTCAGCGCGTGCAGGCTGACCACGGTGATGTGGACGGCGAGGCCGCTTTCGCCGAACACGCCGGCCACCAGCGGCACGCCGACCTGCAGCGTGTTGCCGAAGCTCGCGGTGATGCTGCGCACGGCGGGCGCGGCCGGGTTGTCGGGATGGCGCTTGCGCTCGTACAGGTAGACGGCGACCAGCATCAGCACCACCGGCGCGAAGAACGCGGCCACGGTGAGCCAGGGCAGTTCGGAGATCTCCACGCGCGCGGTCGTGCGGAACATCAGCGCGGGGACGAAGAGGTAGAACGCGATGTTCGAGAGGATGCGGGCCGGGTCGTTCTCGCCGCCGGCCTTGCCCAGCCAGCGCATGTGCCCGACGAACCAGCCCATGCCCGCGGCGATGAAGATCGCCAGCAGCTTGTAGAACAGGACGGCAGTCATGGCGAAGCAGTATGCCGCCCAGCGCGCGATGCCCGCGCGCCGCGCGCACAGCAGCCTCCGTTCACCGTGAAGTCAACGATCGCCACAACAACGCGAAGTCAGCGATCGCCACTGGGGCCGGAATGGTGCTTGGGGTTCGCGGACGCGATGCCCCATGCACCGTGGAGTGCCCGCGCTTGGCGAACCGAAGTTTGAGCGCCGCTTCAGGATGCCAGCGGCAGCTCCAGCGCAAAGCTGAACCGGCTGCCCTCATCCGGCGAGGTCTCGACGGTGATCTCCCCGCCCATGAGCCGCACGAGCTGCTGGCTGATGGCCAACCCGAGCCCGGTCCCGCCGGTGCGGCGCGACTGGTCGGCGACCTGCTCGAAGGGCTGGAACAGCCGCTCCATCTGGTCCGGCGCCATGCCGATGCCGGTGTCCGACACGGTGAAGCGCAGCATCAGGCTGCTCGGCCCTTGCGCCACGACGTCGACGGCGAGACCGATGTGCCCGTGGTCGGTGAACTTCACCGCGTTGGAGAGCAGGTTCAGCAGCACCTGCCGCAGCCGCTGCCCGTCCGCCCGCACGCGCGAGGGCAGTTGAGGATCCAGCTGCACGGCGAAGGCCAGGCCCTTCTCGGCCGCGCGCGGCCGCATCGATTCGCTGCAGATCTCCAGCAGCGCCCGCAGGTCGAGCGGGCTCAGCTGCAGCGTCAGCTTGCCGGCCTCGATGCTGGCGACATCCAGCAGGTCGGTGATCAGCACCAGCAGGTGCTCGCCGGACTCGCGCATCAGCCGGATGCGATGCTGCTGCGCCTCGGTGAGCGAGCTGTCCATCTGCAGCAGCTGCGCGAAACCGAGGATCGCGTTCAGCGGCGTGCGGAACTCGTGGCTCATCGTGGCCAGGAAGCGGCTCTTCGCCTGGTTCGCGGCTTCGGCCCTCTGCTTGGCCTGCGACAGCTCGACGGTGCGCTCGGTCACCAGCTCCTCGAGGTGGTCGCGATGCTGCGTCAGCTCCTGCTCCGCCAGCCGGCGCAGCGTGATGTCGCTGACGAGTCCCTCGATGCGCGGCGCGCCGTCGAGCACCAGGTGCAGGCTGAGTTCCACCCACAGGTCGCGGCCATCGCGCGTCGTCACCAGCAGCGGCACCTGCTGCAGCAGGCGGTGCCGCTCCAGCGCGCGCGCCAGACGGCGGTATTCGTCCCGCTCGATGCGCACCATGCGCCGCAGGGTCACGCCTTGCGCATCCTCGGGCCGCCCCAGCCCCAGCATCTGCGCCAGCGCCTTGTTCACGCGCAGCAGCCGGCCGTGGCCGTCAGCCTGGAAGATGCCTTCGGCCGCGTTCTCGAACAGGCTGCGGTAACGCTGCTCGCTGCTGCGCAGTCCCTCGGCGAAATCGCGCAGCTTGCCGCTCATCGCGTTGAGTTGCTCGGTCAGGTCGCCGATCTCGTCGGCGTGTTCGGGTTCGATGTGCGCGCCGAGCTCACCGCTCGCGACGCGCTGCGCCAGCCCGCGCAGGCGCGAGACCGGGCGCTCCACCAGCCGGCGCACCAGCACGTAGCTCGTGATCGCGATCGCCAGCAGCACCGTCGCCAGCAGGCTGGCCACCAGCCGGCGCGTCTCGCCCAGCGTCTGGTCGATGTAGCTGCGCGTGTAGACCAGCGTCGCGCGACCCAGCGCGCCAGCCGGACCTTGCGCGCCGGCACGGTGGCTCAGCTCGAATTCCAGCGTGAGGGGCCGTACCGCCGGCGTCGCGCGCGCGCGCTGCAGCGTCTCCAGCCCGGGCGCGGCCAGCGTGATCGCCTGGACCTCCGGATCCGCCATCACGGCGTCCAGCAGTTCCGACAGCGCGGCGCTGTCCAGGTTCCAGACCGGCTCCGCGAAGCCGCGCGCGACCAGCTGCGCCATGCGCTGCTGGCGCTCGATCAGCGCCTCATTGAGCTCGTGCTCGTGGCGGTCGACCCAGTACAGGCCGATCAAGCCCACCAGCACCGTCGCGCTGAGGCTCAGCGCGGCGACCAGCCGCGTCTGGATGCTCAGCGTCGATCGACCCATGACCGCATGCCCTCTCCTGATCCGCACATTTGTTTGCGGTCGAGTGTCGCGCAAATGCGAGGGGCGTCCGGCGATTGAGGCACGAACCGACCCCCCAGGATTTCACGGGTTGCGATTTGGGGGAGGGCCCGACGGCGGCTAGCCGGTGAACTGCGGCGCCAGCCGCGCTTCGCTCCAGCGCCAGGGGAGCGCACCGGGGCGGCGCAGGCCGGCGGTGATGCGCAGGGTCAGGCCTCGCGTGTCGTCGGTCCAGGTGACGTCGGCCTCGGCCGCCAGATGCAGGAGCTCTCCGCGCGCGTAGTCCGGCACCAGCAGCCCCGCCCGTGGATGGCGCAGCAGGTTGCCCAGCGTCATGAAGAAGCGGTTGCCGGGGAACTCCGGCATCCACAGCGTGATGCCGCCGTCCAGGCGGCGTTCGGCGCGGATGAAGCCCGGCGGGCCGCCGCGATGCGAGACGTCGACGCCGTCCGCGCGCCCGTCGCCGGGCAATGGCGCCGAGGCGCTCGCGATGAACAGGGTGTCCGCGGCCCCGATCAGCGCCAAGGCCTCGTCATCGAGCGCCGCGCCCAGCGGCCGTGCCAATCCGGGGGGCGCGGTGTCCCAATCCAGCGGATCGCGCGCCTGGATGTACTTCGGACAGTTGCCGAAGCTCTGCACGACGCCGACCGACAGGCCTTCGCCCGACAGCGCGATCAGGCGCCCGTTCATGCGGTTGCGCCGCCGTGTGTGCGGTTCAAGCCCGAGCAGACCCACCGGGGCACCCGGCCCGCGCGCCCGCAGCGCGGCGAGCGCCGGATCCTGGCCATCGAGCGCCGTGCTCACGGTCATCGTCCGCGCCTCCGGCGTCGCGACGAAGCCGGGCGGGCCCGCCAGCATCGTCGCCCACGGCTGCCCAGCGGCGTCGATGGCGCCGAGCAGCAGCGTGGGCAGCTTGTTGAACAGCTCGCGGTGCTGATCCGGCATGTGGTCGCGGACCACCTGCGGGCCGATCTCCGCCATGCGCTCGCGGACGCCGACCGCTGCCTGCAGCGCCTGCTCGCCGGGGTGCCAGGTCGTGTCCATGGCGGATCTCAGAACTGTTGCGGCAGCGGCTTGAAGCGGGGCAGCGCCTCGATGCGCGCCAGCCAGCCGCGCAGCCGCGGATAGTCGCTCAGCGACACGCCGCCCAACGGCGCCTGCGCCGTGTAGCCGTAGAAGGACACGTCGGCGAGCGTCGGCCGGTCGGCGATCAGGAAGTCGGTGCGGGAGAGCTGGTCCTCGATGAGCGCGAACAGCCGATGTCCCAACGCGAGCGACGCCGGATCGACCGGCAACCCGGTCAACGCGCGGAAGCGCGGCGTGGCCGCGCCCGGTCCGAGCAGGCTCACCGACAGGCTGAACCAGCGCTGCTGCCAGGCGGCCTCGACGGCATCGCGCGGCAGCCAGCCGGCGTCCGGCGCGTAGCGCGTCGCGAGGTAGACGAGGATCGAGTTGCTCTCCGGCAGCACCACCTCGCCGTCCTCCAGCACCGGGACCTGGCTCAGCGGATTCATCGCCACGAAGGCCGGTTGCCGCTGGTCGCCGCCAGGCAGACTGATGTCCACCACCGTGTAGGGCAGATCGAGCAGGGACAGCAGCAGTTCGACGCGGTGGCAATGGCCGGAGGCCGCCACGCGATGCAGTCGGAACGGAGCGGGCGGACGGAGGACGGGGGCGTTCATCGGGGAGGGCTCCAGCGGAGGTCTTCGGGGGCCTCTACCGTAGCTCTTGCATCCGTTGACTGGAATGCCGATGCCGGATCATTCAGAATTGCAGCCGACGAAATAATTCAGCGTTGCTCCGGGCAACGCGCCGCACGATGGACCACCTCGACCGCCTGCGCTGCTTCGTCGCCGTGGCCGACACGCAGAGCTTTGCTGCTGCGGCGCGACGGCTGGGCTGTTCCGCCCCGGCCGCCACGCGGGCGATCGCTTCGCTGGAGCAGCGGCTCGGCATCCAGCTGTTCCAGCGCAGCACGCGCTCGGTGCGGCTGACCGAGGCGGGTGAGCGCTTCGTCGTCGACTGCCGACGCATCCTCGGCGATCTGGACGCCTCGGAGGCCGCCGCCGTGGGCGCGCAGGCCGAGCCGACGGGGCTGCTGTCCCTGACCGCGCCCTCGATGTTCGGGCGGCTGCATGTCGCACCGCTGACCGCGGCGTTCCTCCAGCAGCACGCGCGCATCCGGTTGAAGCTGCTGCTCGTGGACCGGGTCGTGTCGCTGCTGGAGGAGGGCCTGGACCTGGCCGTCCGGATCGCCCATCTCCCGGACTCCGGCTTGACGGCCGTGCCGGTGGGCGCGATGCGGCGGGTGATCGTGGCCTCGCCCGACTACCTGGCCCGTGCCGGCGAACCACGCACGCCGCGGGACCTCGTCGACCATCGCATCGTGGCCAGCTACTTCGACGGCCAGAGCATGACGCCCTGGCGCTTCCGCGATGGTCCGCAGGCGCTCTCGCCGACGCTGATGGTGAACGACAACGCCGCGGGCATCGCGGCAGCCGTCGCCGGCGTGGGCCTGGCGCGGTGTCAGGTCTATCAGGCGGCGGACGCGGTGCGCGACGGCCTGCTGCGCATCGTGCTCGCCGACCATGAGCCGCCGGCGGCGCCGGTGCATCTCGTCCATGCGGCGGGCCGTCGCGTGCCCGCCTCGCTGCGGCTGTTGCTGGACTTCATGGCGGAGCGTCTGCGCGCCCAGCCTGTCTTGCGCGGCGAAGCATTCCTGCGCGTGCCGTGACGGGCGCCGCGGCGTCTCAGCGCCGCTCCAGCGCCGCTCCAGGGGCGCTCCAGGGACGCTCTAGGGACGCTTCGCGTCGCTGGCCTGGGCGTAGGGCAGCACCTCGAACGGGTCGTAGACCGCCGGTGCATCGCTGGCACCCTCCGGGCCGCCGGCCTCGTTGTCGGCGGCGGTCGGCGCGGGGCAGAGTTCATCGATGAAGCGGTCGAATGCCGACAGCGCGGCTGCGAGGCGCTCCGCCGTCGCAGCCGTATGGACATCGAACGCCCGGTAGGCATGGTCGCGCGACCGGCCATTGGCCTCCCTGCTGATGACGCCGCGCATGAGCAGCCCCTCCTGCTTCTTCGCCAGGCGGCGCTCCTCGTCGGCCAGCGGGGCGAGTTGCGACTCGGGCATCCGGAGCAGGCTGCGCAACGCCAGTTGCATCCGATGACTCAGGAGAATCGCCTGATCGGCGCTCATGAGATCAGCCGCCGACGGCGCCGCTGAGTGCACCGCTCTGACCGCGACATGGTAGAGGCCGTTCAGCATGTGCAGGCGCAAAGGCAGCAGCCGGGTCGCGGCAGGCCTGCCCGCCGCTTCACGCTTGATGTGATCGAGCATGGCGTCCAGCCTGGCCAGCTGCTTGGCGCGCGAGAAGATCAGAGGGCGCCGCGACGGCCGGTCGAGGATGGCCAGCACCGCGAGTCGCGCGGAGGTCCGCGCGGACGACGTGGTCGTCGCCGCCGCTGTCGCCGACGTCATGCGCGGCGCGACGGGGTCGCTCCACGGTGAAGCCGACGAGGGCGACGGCTCGTCGTCGGTCGCCGCGGACGACGAAGGGTGGGTGACAGCGGAGGAGGCTAAGCGGTCCATGCGCGATGCGAGCTGAGCGGGAGGACCCGCTCAGTGCATCGCGCGGGGCGATCAGCCCTTGGCCGTCGCCTTCTTTGCCGCGACCTTCTTCGCGGGTACCTTGGCCGCTCCGGTCTTGGCGGCCGGTGTCTTGGCCGCCGGCTTCGCGCCGGTCTTCGCACCCGGCTTGGCGGCGCGCGGCTCGAACTCGAACATCACCTTGCCTTCCTTCTTGTCGTAGGCGAGGAAGGCCTTGAACTTGCGGCGCGTCTTGTTGGAGACGAAGTTCTCCAGCAGGTCCGTCTTGCCGGTCGCGAGCAGCTTGGTCATCTGCTCGGCCTCGATCGGCTGCTGCAGGATGATCTTGCCGCTCTTGAAGTCGCAGGTGATCTTGTCGCCGACCGCGTGTTCGCAGACGTAGTTGCTGCCGAAGTCGAAGACGCGGCCGTTGCACTTCGGGCAGTGGCCCAGCGCGGTGTGGCCGCTGAAGTCCACCGGCTCGCCGTTCTCCTCGGCCTTCTTGGCGTCCTCGCCGAAGTCGAACTCCAGCTTCCAGTTGTCGATCTCGGCGTCGAACACCAGCGCCAGCTCGGCCGTGAAGGGCCAGCCCGCCTTGGAGCGGAAGCCTTCCAGCGGGCCGACCTTCTTGTCGCGCAGGAAGGTCTCCACCTCGGCCAGTTCGAAGCTGCGGCCGCCCGGGATCTTGGGGATCGAGAAGCCGCACTCGTCGCCGTTGCCGACCTTGCCGGTGCAGGTGAAGCGGCGGTAGTTCTCCTTGACCACGCCGCCGCACTTCGGACACGGCGTCTTCAGCGTCGCGTAGTCGCCGGGGATGGTGTCGCGGTCGTACTCCTTGGCCTTGCGCACGACCTTTTCGGTCATCGCGGCGATCTCGGCCATGAAGGCCTCGCGCTTGAGGCGGCCCTTCTCCATCTCGGACAGCTGGAACTCCCAGTTGCCGGTCAGTTCGGGCTTGGTCAGTTCCTCCACGCCCAGGCCGCGCAGCAGCGTCATCAGCTGGAAGGCCTTGGCGGTCGGGATCATCTCCCGGCCCTCGCGCAGCATGTACTTCTCGGCCAGCAGACCTTCGATGATCGCGGCGCGCGTGGCCGGCGTGCCCAGGCCCTTCTCGGCCATGGCCTCGCGCAGCTCGTCGTCGTCGACCAGCTTGCCCGCGCCTTCCATCGCCGACAGCAGCGTCGCTTCCGTGTAGCGCGCCGGCGGCTTGGTCACCAGCGCCTTCACGTCGGTGCTCTCGGTGCGCACGACCTCGCCGGCCTTCACCGGCACCAGCATCGCGCCGCTGGTGCCCGGCTCGGCGTTCTCGTCGGTGGCTTCCTTGCCGTAGACGGCTTGCCAGCCCGGCTTCACCAGGACCTTGCCGTTGGTCTGGAACGCATACGACTTCTCGGGCGTCTTCACCGTCGAGATGCGCGTCGTGACCTGGAACTCGGCCGGCGGGAAGAACACGGCCAGGAAGCGCTTGACGACCATGTCGTAGAGCTTGGCCTCGGCCTCGGTCAGGCTGCGGGGCGCCTGCAGCGTCGGGATGATCGCGAAGTGATCCGACACCTTGGTGTTGTCGAAGACCTTCTTCGTGGGCTTGATGTAGCCCTTGTCCAGCGCCGTGCGCGCATGCTGCGCCAGCGCCTGCAACGGGCCGGGCATGTCCTCGCTGGCGATCATGCGCGCCGTGTCCTGCGCGACGATCAGGTAGTCCTCCGGCAGGTAGCGCGAGTCGGTCCGCGGGTAGGTCAGGACCTTGTGCTTTTCATACAGCGCTTGCGCCAGGCCGAGTGTCGTCTTGGCCGAGAAGCCGAAGCGGGAGTTGGCCTCGCGCTGCAGCGTGGTCAGGTCGTACAGGCCGGGGCTGGCCGTCGTGCTGGGCTTGGATTCCTCGGTCACCGTGGCGGGCTGGCCCAGCGCGGCGGCGGCGATGGCATCGGCCTCCGCCTGTGTCCAGACGCGGTCGGCACGCTGCTCGGGGTCGTCGGCGTTCTTCTTGAACGCGGGGTCGAACCACTTGCCTTCGTACTGGCCGGCCTCGGCGTCGAAGCTGCCGCGGATTTCCCAGTAGTCGCGGTAGACGTGCTTGCGGATCTTCTCCTCGCGCTCGACGACGATCGACAGCGTCGGCGTCTGCACGCGGCCCACGGTAGTCAGGAAGAAGCCGCCGTCGCGCGAGTTGAACGCGGTCATCGCCCGCGTGCCGTTGATGCCCACCAGCCAGTCGGCTTCGGAACGGCAACGCGCCGCGTCGGCCAGCGGCAGCATCTGCTGGTCGGTGCGCAACTGCTCGAAGCCGTCGCGGATCGCCTGCGGCGTCATCGACTGCAGCCACAGCCGGCTCACCGGCTTGGCGACCTGCGCCTTGGCGCTGCCCGCGTACTGGACGATCAGGCGGAAGATCAGTTCCCCTTCGCGTCCCGCGTCACACGCGTTGATCAGCGAGGTCACGTCCTTGCGCTTGATCAGCTTGACCAGCGCGTTCAGGCGGCCCTTGCTCTTGTCGATCGGGTTCAGATCGAAGTGGGGCGGGATCACCGGCAGGTGGGCGAAGCTCCACTTGCCGCGCTTGACGTCGAACTCCTCCGGCGCCTTGATCTCCACCAGATGGCCGACGGCCGAGCTGACGACGTACTCGTCGTTCTCGAAATACTCGTCGTGCTTGTCGAACTTCCCCGACAGCGCGGTCAACGCCTTGACGATGTCTTGCGCCACCGACGGCTTCTCCGCGATCACCAATGCCTTGCTCATGCGCTTGTTTCTTTCCTCTTCGTTCAGGCGTCCAAGATCTTCATGAACGTCTGCCTACAATCCGGCCTCGCGCGCGCCCACGCACCTACGTACGTGTGTACACGCGCGCGCACCCATGAATTCAATGTACCGGACTCGCTCCATGCCGCAACCGCGCCCCGCTCCGAGTGTTCCCGCCCCTGAAGACGACGCCGTCGCGGCTCCCGCCCCCACCCCCGCCCCCAAGAGAAGCGCCCGCATCCAGGTCCGGGCCTCCGGCGTGCATGGCCGCGGGGTGTACGCGCTGGTGCCGCTGCAGGCCGGCGAGAAACTGATCGAATACAAGGGCGAGCGCATCCAGTGGGACGAAGCGCTGCGTCGCCATCCGCACGATCCGTCGCAGCCGGACCATACCTTCTACTTTCACCTTGAGACTGGCGGGGTCATCGACGCGGCCGTCGACGGCAACCAGGCGCGCTGGATCAACCACGCCTGCAGCCCGAACTGCGAGGCTCGCGAGCTGGACGGCCGGGTGTTCATCCATGCCCTGACGGACATTTCCCCTGGCGAGGAGCTGTTCTACGACTATGGTCTGGTGATCGATGAGCGCTATACGCCCAAGCTGAAGAAGCGGTTCGAATGCCGGTGCGGCACGCCGGGCTGCCGGGGCACGATGCTGGCGCCCAAGGAAAAGAAGGCGGCCAAGGGCGCCTGAAGGTGCCCGAGGGCCCCGGAAGGCGCATCGGAGGTAGCGAGGCACCCTGTCAGGTCCTACAGCCACCGATTCGCGGTGCGGGCCCTCCGGGCGGGGACCATCTCCCTCTAGACTCAGACCATTCACGACCACCGGGCCGGTCGGCCCGGGAAGACCAAGACGGGATCGCAAGATCACATTCGCGGCGATGCAAGAACATCAGAACTGGGGCGCAGAGGCCCTGTGGCAAGACCTGGAGCCGTTGCTGCCGGGGCTCAGCATCGAGGTGCTGGCGCGGGTCGAATCGACCAACGCCACGCTCATCGATCGCGTGCGCCGCGACGAGGGCACCGTGGCCGCGGGCCGCGCGGGCGATCGTCCGTACGGGCGGCGTCAGCACGACCTGCACCCCTGCCTGCTGATCGCCGAGCACCAGACCCACGGCCGCGGCCGGCAGGGCCGCGCCTGGCACAGCACGGCCGGCGCGTCGCTGACCTTCTCGCTGTCGATACCGGTGGAGGTCGCGGACTGGTCCGGGCTGTCGCTGGTCGTCGGCGCGGCGATCGCCGAGGCGCTCGATCCCGACGGCGGCCGCCTGGGCCTGAAGTGGCCCAACGACCTGTGGCTCGACGAGCGCAAGCTCGGCGGCATCCTGATCGAGACCGTGCCGGCCGGCAGTTCGCGCATGGCGGTGGTGGGCGTGGGCCTGAACGTGTCGGACCGCGCGAAGGTCGCGGAGTCGCAGCTGAACACCGGCTTCGCCTGCCTGCAGGAACTGATCCCCGACGTGACGCCGCCGCAGGCCTTGGCGCGGCTGGCGCCGGCGCTGGTGAAGGCGCTGGCGGCGTTCCCGCAGACGGGCTTCGCCGCGTGGCAGGAGCGCTTCGCGCGCCGCGATCTGCTGCAGGGCAAGGCGATCACCGCCGGCGCGCTGGAGGGTATCGGCGCGGGTGTCAACGATCGCGGTGAACTGCTGGTCGACACGCCGCAGGGCCGCCAGACGGTCAGCGGCGGCGAGGTCAGCGTGCGGCTCGGCGGCGCGTCCGCCGGACAGGGGTAAGCCACGATGCTGCGTGCCGCGGTCGTCCTGCTCTTCGTCATCAACGTGCTGGTGTTCGGCTGGAACAAGGGGTGGATCGCCGGCATGTCGCCCGCCACGCCGCGCCTGGACCAGCAGATCAATCCGGAGCGGCTGTCGCTGCTCAACCAGAAGGCCGTCACGCAACTCGCGGCGCGCTCCTGCCTGGAGCTGGGACCGCTGATCGGCGATGAACTGCTCAAGCGCGCCAATGCAGCCCTGACCGCGGCCGGGATCCCGGCGTCGTCGATCGAGACCAATGCCGTCAACACCGGCGGCGTGTGGGCGCTGGCCACGATCAAGATGCCCAGCAAGGACTTCCGCGAGCGCAAGGAAGACACCTACCGCAGCGCCAAGATCGCGTTCGAGCCGCTGCAAGGCTTCCCCGACGAGCAGCCCACGCTGGTGCTGAGCAAGCACGACAGCGAAGCGGCCGCGCTGGCGGCGCTCGACGGGATGACGAAGCGCAACTACAAGGGCCTGCGCGTGATGCGGCTCCAGGAGCCGCTGCAGCAGACGACGCTGCGGCTGGCGCGGCTGGATGGGGTCCAGACCGGGAAGCTGAACGCGCTGGCCAATCCGCCCTGGGGCGAGAAGCGCAAGGACTGCTCGGTGGAAGCACCAGTTGCTTCATCCGCAGCGAGCGCGGCGAACGGGTCAGGGTCGGGCGCTAGTCGCTGACAAGTCCTGACCCCCTCTCCCGTTTGCGGGAGACCGCCTACCTGATGAGTTCGGGGCGTTGGCCGCCGAGGCATGAGGCTGTCAGACCTCTGGTCTTCCAGCGCTCGCCGGCGTCGTTCAGTCCACTGGACTGAACTCGGTCCGGCTCTCCCCCGGAGTCAAGCTCCGAAACCTCACGCCTCACCGTCCCCAACCACTTCCGTACTGCCCCGGTTTTGCCACCGAGGACTTCGTAGGTTCTCGGCTCGATTACTTCGAGCGGATCTTGGCGAGACGCGGCTTCGGCCAGCGCAACGCCACGATCGCCAGCACCAGGCCAGCCAGCCACAGGCCGCTCATGGCGCCACCACCACCGCCGCCGCCCGACGACGTGTCGGTGGGCGTGGTCGGCGTCGTGGGAGTCGTCGGCGTCGTGGCGGGCGTCACCGCCAGCACGGCCGCATTCGCGTCCAGCATCCCGGCGCCGCAGGTGCTGGTCGTGCAGTTGCACTCGAGCTGCGGTTGCGTGCTGTTGCCCGCCACGCACTGCGCAACACCTGCGGTCGCCGCAGGGAAAGCCCGTGCCGAGGACTGCAGCGCGGTCTTGATCTTGGCCGGGGTCAACGTCGAATCCACCTGCAGCATCAGCGCGATCGTGGCGCTGACCAGCGGCGTCGAGAAGCTCGTGCCCGTGCCCGTGTAGTTGAAGGCGTTGCTGTTCGCGACCGGCGTGGTCGTGCCGCTGTTGCTGGTGGACAGGATCGGGTACAGGCAGGCGCCGGTCGAGTTGACGCAGTTGCCGCCCGGTGCGCTGATCGTCACCTGCGGGCCGAGGTTGGAGAAGCCGACCTTGGTACCCGCGTGGCGCAGGCCCGCCACCGCGATGACGTTGTTGCAGTTGGCCGGCGTGCCGACGGCGATGCCGCCTTCCTTGGTCGGGTCGTCGTTCTCGACGCCATTGCCAGCGGCAGCGACCACCGTCACACCCGCCGTGACCGCCGCGTTGATCGCGTCCTGATAGGTCGAGGTGCAGGCCCCGTCTCCGCCCAGGCTCATGTTGATGATCTTGGCCGGGGTGCTGTTGGTAGGCAGGCCTGGCACGGTGATACCCGCCGCCCAGCGCATGCCCGCGGCGATGTCGGAGGCCCAGCCGCCGCACTTGCCCAGCACGCGCACCGGCTGGACCTTGGCGCCGTAGGCGAGACCCGCCATGCCCTGGCCGTTGTTGGCGATGGCCGCGATCAGGCCGGACACCCGCGTGCCGTGCCAGGAGCTGGAGCCGATGTCGTCGGCCGTGCAGCTGGTGCCCAACCGGCCGCTGTCGATGTCGGACTGGTCGACCCAGTCGCCGGGATCGCTCGGATCGCTGTCGGCGCCATCGCCGTCATTGGCGGTCGCGATGACGCTGGTGCCGCTGTTGCCGAAGCCGATCATGTCGTAGCCCTGGACGAACTGGCCGGCCAGGTCCGGATGGTCCATGCGCACGCCGGTGTCCAGCACCGCGACGACGACGCCCGAGCCCGTCGACTTGTCCCACGCCGCCGGCGCGTTGATCGACGAGAGCACCGTGGAGTCCGGCGCCTTGAGGTACCACTGGCCCGCGGCGACGCCGTTGTTGGCGGCGGTCGCGTACAGCGGGTCGTTGGGCACGGAGAAATGCTTCTGCCAGCGGTCGACCTCGACCGACTCGACATCGCCGTCGCTGGCCAGTCGCTTGGCGAGTTCCGCGGAGCTCATGCCGCTCGCGGTGTAGACGTGGGTGCGGCTGTCCAGGCTGCGACGCGCGTGCAGGGTCGCAGCGTGTCTGAGACCGAGCGTCGTGCCGCGCACCTGCGCGATGTCCTTCGCTTCGGAAGCCGTCGCGCGCATGGCGAGCGGCCGGGCCTTGACCGCATCCGCCTGCGCCTTGAAGCGCACGATCACGCGCGCGAAATCGGGTTGCTGGTCGGGCTTGACGACGGTCCCGGTGACCGCGCCGGCGGTCCCGGCCCCAAACAACCCGAGGACAGCCACGGCAGCAGCCAGACGCTTCGGCAAAGACAGCACGGACATGCGGAAACTCCACAAAACTGAGCTAACCAGTTTAGGGGTGAGGCTGCTAAGAAATTGCTAATGGACCGACACATTTGCAGCGAGGCATCACCTCCAAAGGGGGATTCCTCACGCAAAGATGAGCCACCTATCGTCGAAGTGGTGACCGTTCGTATCAGGGGCGGTTCTTGAGCCTTCCGAAGGCGTTGCAAGGTGTTTCCCGACCGGGCGCTGCGGAAACGAAAAAGCCCCGCCAAGGCGGGGCTTCGGGAGGCGGGAAAGAGGCCGCCGGGGTCGCTTACTTGGCGACGACCTTGACCATCTCGAGCACCTTGTTCGAGTAGCCCCACTCGTTGTCGTACCAGGACACCAGCTTGACGAAGGTGCCGTCCAGCGCGATGCCGGCGTCGGCGTCGAAGATGGAGGTGCGCGGGTCACCGCGGAAGTCGGTGGCGACGACCTTGTCCTCGGTGTAGCCCAGCACGCCCTTCAGGGCGCCTTCGCTCTGGGCCTTCATTTCGGCGCAGATCTCGGCGTAGGTGGCGTTGTTGTTCAGCTCGACGGTCAGGTCGACGACGGAGACGTCGGAGGTCGGCACGCGGAAGGACATGCCGGTCAGCTTCTTGTTCAGCTCGGGGATCACCACGCCCACGGCCTTGGCGGCGCCGGTCGAGGACGGGATGATGTTCTCGAGGATGCCGCGGCCGCCGCGCCAGTCCTTGTTGGACGGGCCGTCGACGGTCTTCTGCGTGGCGGTGGTGGCGTGCACGGTGGTCATCAGGCCGCGCTTGATGCCCCACTTGTCGTTCAGCACCTTGGCCAGCGGAGCCAGGCAGTTGGTGGTGCAGCTGGCGTTGGAGATGATGGCCTGGCCGGCGTAGGTCTTGTCGTTGACGCCGTAGACGAACATCGGGGTGTCGTCCTTGGACGGGGCCGACATGATCACCTTCTTGGCGCCGGCGGTCAGATGCTTCTCGCCGGTTTCCTTGGTCAGGAACAGGCCGGTGGCTTCGACGACGATGTCGGCGCCGACTTCGTTCCACTTCAGCTCGGCGGGATCCTTGACCTGGGTCAGGCGGATGCGCTGGCCGTTGACGATCAGCGTGTTGCCGTCGACCGCCACGTCGCCGTCGAAGCGGCCGTGGACGCTGTCGTACTTGAGCATGTATGCCAGGTAATCGGGCTCGAGCAGGTCGTTGATGGCGACGATCTGGATGTCCTTGAAGTTCGCCACGGCGGCGCGGAACACCATGCGGCCGATGCGACCGAACCCGTTGATACCGATCTTGATGGTCATGAGGAAAGTCTCCTGCGAGTGAAATGAATCGATGACGTCATGGGCGCGTCGCCCAGCCAGTGGACGTCGTGCCTCGGAGGTGTTCGGTCCGGCGCGACTAGCGGGGCTGCAAGGCAGCGGGCTGGGTCGCCGGGAACCCTCGATTTGAACAGATAGTCGACGGCCGGCGTTTCGAGCGGGTTACCGGGTTACGGCGACGCGGCCGCAGTGGTTTCATCGCCCAGCTTCAACTTGCCGCAAGGCACGTCGATCTGGATCGTCTGGCCGAACAGGTCGTTGGCCATCTTGTCGGGCTTGAGGCGTAGATCGCGGGCCTCCAGCCATTTCAGGAAAGACAGCCGGTTCGGATTGGCCGGTTGCCCTGCTTCCACCTCGTTGGGCAGGCGCGGCCCGTAGATCGTGTAGTTCACCTTGAACGGGCAGCTCATGGTGTCGAAGTCGAAATCGGCCTTCAGCGTCTCCAGGTCCTGGACCATGCCAAGGAACCTCGTCAGCGGCAGCTGCGCGTTGTTGAGGGCATAGACGCGATAACCGGGGGGCAAGGTCGTGAACTGCTGGCGCATCACCACGGGGCCCTTGAGCGCGTCGGTCTCGCCCGTCAGGCAGGGCATCCGGGACCGGGCGGCCCAGGCGACGGTGGCTCGCACCGCTTCGGGGGACGCGTTGGTGTAGAGCACCTTGACCTCGGGGATGCCCGAGGCGTCCGACGACCCGCCCGGGGGCTGACGGGTCGGGAAGAAGGTCAAGGTCAGCACCACGTGTTCGACGTCACGCGAGCTTGTCGACTCGTCGATGCGGACACCGTCCGCCGGCTGCACGATGCAGGCCGTCGGAATGCTTGGGCGATCGGGCGGCATGGGCAGCGGGGCGAGGCCGCTGTTGTTGAAGTTGAACTCCTGCACGGCCTGGACACTGCCATCCGAGGGCTGCAGGCAAGGCAATCGGTAGCGGTCCACGTAGCGCCGAACGACCTTGAGCTGGTCCTCGCGCAGGGTGTTGGCGAGGATCTCGACCTCGGGCGCCGCCGTCGGCGTCGAGAAGCGCAGCAGCACACGGGCCCATGGCGACCCGCGATCCAGATCGTTGCGCTGGGGAAAGACCGGCGGCTCGGCGGGGCGTTGCAGGCAAGCGAGCGATTGGGCCTCGCTGGCGGGGGTGGCCTCGGTGCGGGCTTGCGCGCAGGCGCTGTTGGCGCTCAGCAGCAGCGCGAGCGCGCCGGCCAGCGTTGCGATGTGACGGTGCGGCATCGGAATCCTTGTTGTCCTGTCCCTGTGCCCGCGCGGCGATCGATCGCCGTCCTCCGGGCGCGGCGCAGTCTATGCGTGCGACCGCGCGCGCGGCCTCAGGGCTTTCGGGGGTAATGAACGGGATCCGAGGGGCGGAAACGACAAAGGGGTGCCAGAGGCACCCCTTCGAGGGAGACGGCGCCGGACCCGAGCGGATCCGCGCCGTCGATGGCGTGAGCGATCAGCCCTTCCCCAATCAGCCCTTCAGCCGCGCCTGGCCGATGACGACCTTGACGGTGTCGGCGACGTTCTCCGGCGTGAAGCCGAAGTGCTTGAACAGCACGTTGGCCGGAGCCGACTCGCCGTAGGTGTCCAGGCCGACGACGGCGGACACGCCGTACTTCCACCACAGGTCGGTCACGCCGGCCTCGATGGCGACGCGCGGCAGGCCTTCCGGCAGCACCAGCTTCTTGTACTTCGCGTCCTGGCGGTCGAACAGGCTCGTGCAAGGCATCGAGACCACGCGCACCGGGATGCCGGCCACGGCCAGCTGCTGCTGGGCCGCGATGGCCAGCTGCACTTCCGAGCCGGTGGCGATCAGCACCGCTTGCGCCTTCTTCTTCAGGCCGACGTCGGCCGGCTCGCTCAGCACGTAGCCGCCGGTGGTGATGGCGTCGACGGCCTCGCCCGACTTCTTCAGGTAGGGCAGGTTCTGGCGGCTCAGCGCGAGCACGCTGGGACGCTGGCTGTTGGCCAGGGCCAGCGTCCAGGCCACCGCGGTCTCCGCGGTGTCGGCGGGACGCCAGACGTCCAGACCCGGGATCAGGCGCAGGCTGGAGACGTGCTCGACGGACTGGTGCGTCGGGCCGTCTTCACCCAGGCCGATGGAGTCGTGCGTGAACACGTGGATCACACGCTGCTTCATCAACGCGGCCATGCGGATGGCATTGCGGCTGTAGTCGCTGAAGGTCAGGAAGGTGCCGCCGTAGGGGATGAAGCCGCCGTGCAGCGCGACGCCGTTCATGATCGCGGCCATGCCGAACTCGCGCACGCCGTAGTTGATGTGACGGCCGCCGTTGGAGCTGCCGTCCTCTTCCAGGCGGAAGGCGGGCGTGCTCTTGGTGTTGGTCAGGTTGGAGCCGGTCAGGTCGGCCGAGCCGCCCAGCAGCTCGGGCATCGCAGCGGTGAAGGCTTCCAGCGCGATCTGGCTGGCCTTGCGGGAGGCGACGGTCTCGGCCTTCTCATGCGCGCCGATGACGGCCTGCGCGGCGACGTCGGCGAAGTTGGGCGGCAGCACGCCGGCGATGCGGCGCGAGAACTCGGCGGCCAGTTCCGGGAACTGCGTGGCGTAGGCGTCGAACTTGTCGTCCCAGGCCTTCTCGAAGCCGGTGCCGGCGTCCTTGCCGTCCCAGTCGGCGTAGACCTCGGCGGGCAGCACGAAGGGTTCGTGCGACCAGCCCAGCGCTTCGCGGGTCAGCTTGATTTCCTCGGCGCCCAGCGGTTCGCCATGGGCCTTCGACGTGTTGGCGCGGTTCGGGCTGCCCTTGCCGATGTGGGTCTTCGCGATGATCAGCGACGGCTTGTCCTTGCTGGTCTTGGCCAGCGCGATGGCGGCGTCGACGGCGTCGACGTCATGGCCGTCCACCGGACCGACGACGTTCCAGCCGTAGGCTTCGAAGCGCTTGGCGGTGTCGTCGCCGAACCAGGGGTCGACCTGGCCGTCGATGGAGATGCCGTTGTCGTCGTAGATCGCGATCAGCTTGTTCAGCTTCCACGAGCCGGCCAGCGAGCAGGCTTCATGGCTGATGCCTTCCATCAGGCAACCGTCGCCGAGGAAGGCGTAGGTGTGATGGTCGACGATGGTGTGGCCGTCGCGGTTGAATTCCTTGGCGAGCTGCTTCTCAGCCAGCGCGAAGCCGACGGCGTTGGTGATGCCCTGGCCGAGCGGGCCGGTGGTGGTCTCGACGCCGGGGGTGATGCCGACTTCCGGGTGGCCCGGGGTCTTGGAGTGCATCTGGCGGAAGGCCTTGAGCTCGGCGATCGGCAGGTCGTAGCCGGTCAGGTGCAGCAGGGCGTAGATCAGCATGGAGCCGTGGCCGTTGGACAGCACGAAGCGGTCGCGGTCGGCCCACTGCGGGTTGGCCGGGTTGTGGCGCAGGTGGCGCTTCCACAGCGCGACGGCGATCTCGGCCATGCCCATCGGGGCGCCCGGGTGGCCGGAGTTGGCCTGCTGGACGGCGTCCATCGCCAGGGCACGGATGGCGTTGGCCATCTGGGTGGTGTTCGGGGTGACGACGGCAGCGCTGGTCTCGGCCATGGTGTTGGTCTCGGGCAGGGGTTGGGGCAAACCCGAGATTCTAGTGAAGGCGCCGGGGAGCGGTTTCCGGGTGTGCGCGGGGTGACGAAAAGTGCGCGGAAGCGTATCGCGGAGCGGGCTCTAAACTCGCGGCCTCAATTTCTGGACCCATCGATGCGAGCCATGATCCTCGCGGCCGGGCGCGGCGAGCGCATGCGGCCGCTGACCGACCACACGCCCAAGCCCTTGCTCAAGGTGCGGGGCAAGCCGCTGATCGAATGGCACATCGAGGCCTTCGCGCGCGCCGGTATCCGGGACATCGTGATCAACACGGCGTGGCTGCACGAGCAGTTCGAGGCGACGCTGGGCGACGGCGCGCGATTCGGCGTGACGCTGCACTACAGCCATGAAGGCGAGCGTTACGGCCGCGCGCTGGAGACGGGCGGCGGCATCGCGACGGCGCTGGACCTGCTGTGCGCGGACGGCGACGACGCGTTCTGGGCGGTGTCGGCGGACATCTTCATTCCCGACTTCGAGTTCGATCCGGCGAAGGCCGCGGCCTTCGCGGCCGGCCCGCTGCTGGCGCACCTGTGGTTCGTGCCGAAGCAGCCGCGACATCCGAAGGGCGACTTCGGTATCGACGCGGCAGGCTTCGCGACGATCGCCGGCGACCTCGAGGTCTACAGCAACATCGGCCTGTACAAGCGCGCGTTCTTCGACGGCGTGCAGGCGGGAGAGCACCAGCGCATCCGCGCGAGCCTCGACCGCGCGATCCACGCGCGAGCCGTGACGGCGGAGCTCTACACCGGGCCGTGGGCGAATGTGGGATCGCCGGAGCAGTTGGAGGAACTCAATGGGAAATGAGCCTGTCCGCTTCGCAGGTGAAGTGACGTGGCCGGAATATCGCCACATCCGGCGTCGCCTGCCGCCGTGGTGGGGACGAACAGCCATCGTCTTGCCGGCAGCGATGCTCGTCATTATGTGGTGCGCTGGCGACTTCACATTGCTGCGCGGCGACCCCGTCAGGTTCGTGATCGACCTGATGCCGTTCGCGCTGCTGTTTGCGATCGCCGTCGGGGCGGGCTTCCTGATCGAGCGTCAGCAGTGGAAGGCCTTCAGCCGCACCCAGGGCAAGGCAAGCGGCGAGGTCAGTGCGGCAGGGCTGCTCTGGAAGACGGAAACGCTCACGGCCCAGTTGCCCTGGGACAAGATCACCGGATACAAGCTCGACGATCAACTCGTCCTGCTCTATTACTCCGCGATGTGCGCGCACGTCCTGCCGCGAAGCTTCTTCGCCGATGAGGCGTCGTGGAACGCGCTGCAGGCCTTGGTGAAGCAGCACGCGAAGGCGATCGGCTGAGCGCTGCCGCCTCGGACTTTAGGGATCGCAGTTTGCGATCTCAAACAGGAGAGGGCACCTAGCGCAGAGCCGCCCACGATCTCAGGCCGATGACCTGGCCTGAGATCGCGGGCGGTTTCTTGTGTAGCAGGTACATGACTGAGATCAAGGCGTTGCTTCAATTTGGTGCGCGCTTGAGTGACAAGACCTGACCCCCTTCCCACCTAGGAAGGAAGCGCCAGAAGTCTTTGATTTAAATCAGAGAGCCTTCGGGTCGATGCGCAGAGCATGCGTACTCGTGATTCCGATTGCGGCTCGACAGATCAGGGCGCCGCTCGGTGATCTCGTTCAGCCTCGTTGAATCGATCTGGAGAAGTAACCCGTGCCCATCTTCCATCGCACCGCGCTGGCCCAAGAGCTGGCGAGCCACATCCTGGACGACGACCTTGCACCTGCACGGTCCGGCCTTTTTCTCGGCGCACGTCGTCGCACCGGCAAGTCGACGTTCCTGCAGCAGGACCTCTGCCCCGAGCTGAAGCGCCGCGGCGCTATCGTCATCTACGCTGACCTCTGGGAGGAGCGCGACCAGGATCCCGGTGACGTCATCATTGAAGCCATCCGCGAAGAACTCGCTCGGCATGAAAGCGTCGTCATGCGCTTTGCGCGTTCGGCCGGCATGGAGCGAGTGAACATGGGTGGGGTCGCCTTCACCATGGATCGGGTCGGCCTCGGAAAGCAGGTGTCGTTGGCGAAGGCATTGGCCATGCTCTCAGATGAGTGCCAACGAATGATCGTGCTCATCGTCGATGAGGCTCAGCATGCGATCACGACGGACAAGGGAAGCAACGCGCTCTATGCGTTGAAGGCCGCTCGGGACAAACTGAACATGGGGCCGCACCACGGCCTTCGGATCGTGGCCACCGGATCGAATCGCGACAAGCTGGCCATGCTGGTGGAATGGAAGGATCAGGCATTCTTCTGCGCTCCGATGAAGGAGTTTCCGCCGCTCGGAGTCGACTACCTGAACTGGATTTGCGAGCGTGCACCGGCCTCCGCGGCGTTGAAGGCGGGAGCGTTGTCCACCCTCTTCGAGCGCTCGGGCTACCGCCCTGAATGGATGCAGATCGGCCTGAACGCACTTGCTTTGCGAGACAACTGGACCCCGGAAGAGGCCGCAGCGGTGTTTGCCGAGGCCATCGAGTCACGGGCCGATTCGCGCATTCAGAACCTGCTGGCGTTGATCGGATTGCTCAGCCCGCTACAGTCGGCGGTACTCCGCGTGCTGGCCGCACAGGGCCGGCGTTTCGTACCGTTCTGGAACCGTACTTTGGAGACCTTTCGGTTGGTGATAGAGCAGGACGACGGTAATGATGTCGACGAACCGATCAACGTCGAGACCGTTCAACAGGCCCTGGATGCGCTCAAGGACAAGGGATTTCTCTGGCGCTCCGTCCACGGCGTCTATGCCCTGGAGGAGTTCGGCATTCGTGAGGCGCTGGAGGAGGGGCGCCTGCTGACGGAGTCGACGCAGCGTGTCACGCTGATGGGGAGCCAAGCTGTCTGAAGCGGCATGCAGGCTGGATGCCACGCATTCAGCCCGTGAGCAGCAACCCTGCGGCGACCTTCTACGTGAGGGTCGCCGCGATCAAGCCACTCTCATCGAGCCGAGCCTACGGGCCGTCCCGCCCAGCGCTCGCACTGCTGCCGCACCAACTCGTTCAGCAGCTGCTCCTTCTCCACGACCCCGCGCGCCCACGTCGCGTCGTTGCCTTGCCAGCGCATCTCCTCTCGGACATATCTCAGCGCCGGCTCCGCCTTCAACGCCACCGCATGCGGCTCCAGCGCATGCAGCGTGACGTTCAGGTCTTCACGCAAGCTGCGGTGCTCACCGCTCTTCGGATCCACGAAGGTTCCGTCCAGCCCGAACCGGCACGCCTGGAACCGGTTGAACGTGTAGGGCAGGTAGTCGTCCTCATGCAGCTCGAACGGCTTGTCGTGCGAGATCCACCGCGCCAGGCATTGGATCAGCGCCGCCAGCGCCGACGCCTTCTCGATCGTCAGCGGCGTGTCGAGCACCCGCACCTCGATCGTCCCGTACTCGGGCTTGGGCCGGATGTCCCAGTAGAAGTCCTTCATGCTCTTGACGACGCCCGTGTGGGTCATCTTCTCGAAGAACACCAGGAAGTCGTCCCAGGTCAGCACGAAGGGCGCACGCCCCGACAACGGGAACGCGAACACCGAGTTCAGCCGCGCCGAATGGAAGCCCGTGTCGTTCCCCTGCACATACGGCGATGACGCCGACAGCGCGATCAGATGCGGGATGAAACGCGACAGCCCATGCAGCAGCCGCAGCGCCTGGTCCGGGCCTTCGCAGCCGATGTGCACGTGCTGCCCGAACACCGTGAACTGCTTGCTCAGGTAGCCGTACAGCGACGAGATCTCCTGGAAGCGCGGCTTGTCGAAGATCCGCTGCTTGCTCCAGTGCTGGTACGGGTGCGTGCCGCCGCCGGACAGACCCAGGTTGAGCCGGTCGGCGCTGCGCACCAGCGCGTCGCGCGTGACCGTCAGTTGCTCCAGCACCTGCTCGTAGTTCGTGCAGACGTTGGTGCAGAGCTCGATCATGCTGTCCGTGATCTCGGGCGTGACGTCGCCCGGCACGGTCTCGCCTTTCATCACCCGCAGCAGGTCCTTCGATCCCGGCATCAGGTCGTAGTCGTGGCGGTTGACGATCTGGAGCTCCAGCTCCACACCCATTGTCAGGGGCTTCGAAATGGCAAATGGTTCGAGGCTCATCGCTTCGCAGCCTCCTTGACTACAGGCGTTTCAGGGTGATGCTCGCCGGCGAGGCGCAGACCCCATTGCACGGCGATCGGGCCGACCAGCTCCATCAAGGCGATCGTCGAGAGGATGACCGGCGCGAGCAGCGCGGCTGTCTGAGGGTGATGCAGCTGTACTTCGCTGAAGAGCACCAGCATCGTGCCGGACACCGGGCTCAGGCACACCGCCAGCGCGATGCCCTGGCGGGCGTCGATGCCGCTGAGGCGCGCCATGCCGGTGAGCGCGAGAGCTTTGGCCAAGAGGCGCAGCAGCAGCAGTGCCAGCGCCAGCACCGCGCCCATCGCCAGCGCCTGCAACGTCCATGCGGAACCGACCGCGACGAACAGCATCAGCACCAGCACCCCGCCCGCCGTGCCGAAGTGGCGCGGCCACACCCACGGCCGTTCGGTCGTGTTGCGCAGGATCATGCCGGCCAGCAGCGGCACCAGCAGCGTCGACAGGTTGAGCACCCGCGCCACGCTCAGCGCCACCAGCACCAGACCCAGCAGCATCAGCACCGAGTTCTCGTTGCGCAGGTCCAGCCGCCGCATCAGGTTGGCGGTGAGCCGCGCCAGCAGCGCGGCGACGATGATCGAACCGATGAACGCATACAGCGGCTGCGCGACGGCTTCCAGCCAGTCGCCCTTCTGGTCCAGCGCGAGCCAGCCCAACAGCAGCTTGTGCGCGAGCACGCCGTAGATCGTGTTCAGCGAGGTCAGCGCGAGCATGCGCTCGCTGACCTGACCGGCGGCGCGCAGCTCGGCGCCGACTCTGCCGACCACCGCCGCGCTCGACGCCATCGTCAGCACCGCGCAGCTGAACGACACCAGCGGGCTCACGCCGAGCAGCGTCAGCCCGAAGCCGACGACGACGAAGGACGCGATCGCCTCCGCCGCGCTCGCACCGAGCAGCGCCTTGTTGTTGCGCAGCCAGCGCAGGTTCACGCGCGAGCCCATCTCGAACAGCAGCAGCGCGAGCGCCAGATCGACGACCAGCCGCAGCCGCGCGTCGAGCGCGCCGTTGGCGAAGATGCCGTGACCCAGCGCCGCCAGCACCATGCCGACGACGCTGTAACCGACGACGCGGGGCAGGCCCAGGCGGCGGTTCACGAATTCGCCGAGCACGCCGGCGGCCACCATGGTCAGCGAGGCCCAGAACAGCCAGTCGGGCCGGGGCGGCCAGCTGCTGAACTGCAGGAAGTTCGCAAAGTCGTTCATCAAAACGAAGGTTCTCCTCGATTCGTGGACGGCGGCCAGCTCCGGAATCCGGTGGGCCGGGGAGAGCCCCCGATCATCGGGCCAATCCGGTCGCCATGGCGGCGATCCAGGACAGGCGCTGGCAGCCTTTACTTGTCGGCTTTACCGATTGCCGGTCATCGGCAACCGGGCGGGAGCGTCGATTGCCGTCTCCCCGCCGGTCTCGTCGCACGTGTGGCAATCGGCGGACCGGAGGTGATCCGGCCGGGCCATGCCCCAGGGGTCAGGACTTGCCGGCGTCGTGAGTCCGTGCAGAGGCGGATCCGGGTTCAGTCCTGGATTCAGCTTCTGGCGTCGGCCGGCGGCGAAGAGCGAACGACCGTCAGGTCGCCGCTCGCCAGCCAGTCTGCCATCGATTCGCGCGAGTGCTGGCGCAGTGCGCCCTCGAGGTCGGGGACGTCGTCCCGCGGCGGCACGCCGACGACGCCTTCCCAGCCGTTGCGGCCGCTGCGCTTGACGGCATACAGCGCCTCGTCGGCGAGCGCGATCGTCGCGGCCCAGTCCAGCGCGCGTGGAATGGCCGGCGCGAGCGGGAAGGCCGCGAAGCCCACCGAGCAGGTCACGTCCACGGTCCGGCCGTCGCCGAGGTCGAACGGCGCGCCGCTGACCTGCAGCCGTGCGCGTTCCGCGAGCTCCGCCGCATGGGCGCGCGAGGTGTCGCGCGCGACGATGAGGAACTCCTCGCCGCCCCAGCGCACCAGGTAGTCCGCCTCGCGGAACACGGCGGTCAGCCGCTCGCGCATCTGCTGCAGCACCGCGTCGCCGGCCGCGTGTCCGAGGCGGTCGTTCAGCGCCTTGAAGTGGTCGAGGTCGAGCAGGAAGAAGATCAGGTCGCCGTCTTCCGGCGGCGCCGCGCCGTCGTTGTGCGCCTGCTCGTGGCGACGCACCGCGAGCGCCACGTCCGCGTCGATGTGCTGCGTCAGGAAGCGGCGGTTGCGCAAGCCGGTGAGCGGATCGGACAGGCTGGATTCCTCCAGCGCCACCGTCTTCGCCTGCAGGTCGAGCGAGAGCCGCTCGAGCTCGGCCGTCCGCGCCCGCACCTTGATCTCCAGCGCCATCTGCGAACGCCGCAGGTACGAGGTCCGCAGGGCCACCAGCAGGTAGACCAGCGCGATCAAGGTGGCGCCGCCGAGCGTGCGCGCCCACCAGGTCTGCCACCAGTCCGGCATCACGCGCACGGGGATGTCGAGCTCCAGCGGGCTCCACACGCCGTTGCGGTTGGTGCCGCGCACGCGCAGCCGGTACTTGCCCGGATCGAGGTTGGTGTAGACCGCCACGCGCAGGTCGGCGCCGGTGCTGATCCATTCCGGATCGAAGCCTTCGAGCTGATACGCGTAGCGGTTGCGTTCGGGCTCGCTGAAGTCGAGCGCGGCGAACTCGACGCTGAAGCTGCGGTTGTCGGCGCCGATGGTCAGGCCGTCCTCGGGCAGCTTGCCGGCCGCCATACGCTGTCCATCCACGCGCAGCTCCGTCGTGACCAGCGCGGGCTGGTACGCCCAGGCCTCGAAGCGCTCGGGCGTCACCACCAGCACGCCCTTGCTGCCGCCGAACAGCAGCCGGCCGTCGCGCGTCTTCAGGTAGGCGCGGAACCAGCCCGTGCCGATGTCCACGCCGTCCGCGTTGGTCAGCTCGTAGTAGTTGTCCTTCACCGGGTCGTAGACGAAGTTCTGCGACCAGATGCGGCCCTCGCCGTCCTCGAGCAGGTTGGCGCCGAAGGAACGGCCGATGACGCCGTGCTTCTCGCTGATGCGGTCGAACTCGGCATCGCGGCCGTCCCAGCGGGTGAGCAGGTGCAGCCCCGCCGCGGTGTCGACCCACAGGCGCTGCTTCGAATCGACCAGCAGGCCGACGATCGAGTGGTGGCTCATGTCGCGGCCCGGCCGGGCGCGCGCGACGACCAGCTCCGTGCCGCCAGCAGGGAGGCGGTACAGGCCCTTCTCGGTGCCGACCCACAGGCCGCCGTCCTCCGTTTCGGACAGCGCGTTGACGTCCCCGGTGAGCGGCTGGCCGCCCTCCTGTCGCAGCCGGATCGGCGCGGCCGGAGCAGCCTGCGCGCCGTGTGCGCCTTGCACACCCTGTCCGCCCTGCGCGGGCTGGCCCGGCGGCAGGCGGTAGAGCCCATCCTGCGTGCCGATCCACAAGGTGCCGTCACGGCCGGCGAGCAGCCGCCGCGCGCGGCCCGTGCCGGCCTGGATGACGCGGAGCAGCTGACGTTCGCGCGTGTACTGGTGCAGGCCGCCGTCGCTGCCGAGCCAGATCGTCCCGTCCTTCATCTGGGCGAGGCTGGAGATGCGTCCGCCCGACAGCCCGCCGCGCTGACCCGGCGCGGGGCGCAAGGTGGCGATCGAGCGCAACTGCTCGTCGAGCACCGTCACGCCGCTTTCATTGCTGCCGAGCCAGATCTCGCCGCTGTCCAGCTGCACCATCGCGCGGGTGCTCGGATCGATCAGCTGCGCCTGCTTGCCCGGATCGCGGCCACGCACCCAGGTGCTGGTGTTCGACGGGTTGTGGCGCTGCAGGCCGCCGCCGTAGCCGCCGGTCCAGATCCAGCCGGCGCGATCGCGCATCAGCGCGCGGACCTCGTTGCCGCCGAGGCTGCCGCGGTTCAGCGGGTCGTGCTTCATGGTCCGCAGCAGCTCGCCGCTGGCCACCGAACGCAGCTCCAGCCCACCGTTGCGGCCGAGCCAGAGGTGGCGGTCGTCCAGCGCGACGAAGGTGTTGACCGAGCCGTTCACCGCCTCTTCGGCGCGTTCGAGCAGGCTGCCTTCGCCGGTCTTCGGATCGATGAGGGCGAGGTCGCCCTGTTGCGTGCCAGCCCACACGCGGCCGTCGGGCGCGACGAACAGGCTCAGCACGATCTTGTCGGCGAGGCCCGGCTTGCCCGGCGTCGAGAACACGGGCTCGAAGCGGTCCGATCCGGCGCGCTTGCGCGCCAGGCCCTTCCAGGTGCCGACCCAGAGCGAGCCTTCGCCGTCGACGGCCAGCGACTGGACGCGGTCGTCCGGCAGGCCGCCCTGCGCGCGGTCCGCTTGGCGGAAGTGTTGGAAGCGGCCTTCGACCGGGTCGTAGCGGTCCAGGCCGTGGCCGATCGTGCCGATCCAGAGCTGGCCGTCGCGGTCCTCGGCCAGCGCGCGGATGGTTCCGGCGGAGACCGCGCTGCGCGGCAGCTGCGGGTTGGCGTCGGAGCGGAACAGCGACAGCTTCTCGCTCTGCGGGTCGTAGGCGGCCAGGCCGTCGGCCTCGGTGCCTATCCACAGGCGGCCGTCGCGCGCCACCAGCAGCGCGCGGATGAAACCCAGGCTGCGCGCGGAACGCACGCCGTTCTCGATCGGGGCGCCGGGCTGGCGGAAGTTGTAGCCGTCGAAGCGCACCAGCCCCGCGCCGGTGCCGATCCACAGGAAGCCGGTGCGGTCCTGCGCGATCGCCGAGATGATGTTCAGCGGGACCGGGGCGTCGATGCCGACGGTCTCGAAGCGCGGTTCGGCGAGCAGGGACACCTCGGGCGGCGCCGGCCGATCGGAACGGTCGGCACGCGCTTCATCCGGGAACGCCGCGACCGCGCCCGGCGCGATCGCCATGGCCGAAGCCAGGACCAGCACGACGGCGGCGCACAGACTCGGGAGCAGGGGAAAGGCACGTCGTCGCAGCATCGCGCGGGATGCTAGCTGCCCTCCCGCCCGATCTGCGGCACCGGCGCGACAACCCGGCCCCGTCAATGAGGGGCTTGGCGGGCGGTCTGCGGATAAACCCCGAGCCTTCGGGACAGCCTGCGGGAGGCCAGGCGCGGGCACTCCACGATGCAGGGGGCATCGCGTCCGCGAACCCCCCGCATCATTCCGGCCCCACTGGCACTCGCTGCCCGCGGAGCAGGACCGGCTTACTTCGTCATTTCGCCAGCGGCAGCGTGATGGCGTCGATGCGCGCCAGGATGTCCGGGGTCAGCTTTGGCGTGACGGCCAGCGCGCCCAGGTTGTCCTGCAGCTGCGAGAGCTTGCTCGCGCCCAGGATCACCGTCGACACGCGCGGGTTGCGGTTGATCCAGGCGATGGCCAGTTGCGCCAGCGTGCAGCCCAGTTCATCGGCGATCTTGCCGAGTTCGGCGACCGCCGCGTTGCGCTGCGGTTCCTGCAGCTGCTCGCGCAGCCAGGACATGCTCTCCAGCGCGCCGCGGCTGCCCTCGGGGATGCCGTTGCGGTACTTGCCGGTCAGCAGGCCGGACGCCAGCGGGCTCCAGGTGGTCAGTCCCAGGCCGATGTCCTCGTAGAGGCGGGCATAGTCCTTCTCCACGCGCTGGCGGTGGAACAGGTGGTACTGCGGCTGCTCCATCACCGGCTTGTGCAGGTGGTGGCGCTCGGCGATCTCCCAGGCGGCGCGGATCTCGTCGGCGCTCCACTCGCTGGTGCCCCAGTAGTGCGCCTTGCCCTGCGTGATCATGTCGCTCATCGCCCGCACGGTCTCCTCGATCGGCGTGTGCGGATCGGGACGGTGGCAGTAGACGAGGTCGATCTCGTCCAGCCCGAAGCGCTTGAGCGAGCCGTCGATCGCCTGCATCAGGTACTTGCGGTTGAGCGTGTCCTTGTAGTTGATCGTGGTGCCCGACTTGTCGATGCCCCAGTAGAACTTCGTCGACACGACGTAGGTGTGGCGGCCCCATCCCAGCTGCTTGAAGACCTGGCCCATGATCTCCTCGCTCTTGCCGAGCGCGTAGGCCTCGGCGTTGTCGAAGAAGTTGATGCCGGCGTCGCGGGCCGCGGCCATCAGCTCGACGGCCGAGCCCGTGTCGACCTGGTTGTGATACGTCACCCAGGAGCCCAGGGACAGTTCGGACACCTGCAGGCCGCTGCGGCCGAGTCGACGGTATTGCATGCTTCTCTCCTTGGTTGTCTCTCTCAGAGGCGCGCAAGCGTAGCGGAGCGCGGCGCGGCTGTCAGACGGCATGTCGAATGCCCCGCCGCCGTGGGGTTGCCTCTGACGTCAAGCTGCCGCCGCCCTGTCGTCGTGATGTCACCGTGAAGCCGAACACTGTGCCGCGCACATGCGACTGCACGTGCTTCATCCTCATTTCGCAAGCCCACCGCTCGCCCGACCATGACCAAGAAGCCCCTGCTGAACCTGCTCAAGAACGACGAGCCCGTCTCGTCCTCCGAGACCATCGACCACACGCGGCGCCATCTGGTGCGTGGCGCGCTGGCGGCCGGCGCCTTGGCCGGACTGCCGCTGGCCGGCTGCGGCAGCGACGACGGCGATGCGCCGCAGGTCGCGGTCGTCTTCAGCCACGGCGTCGCCAGCGGCGATCCGCTCAGCGACCGCGTGATCCTGTGGACCCGCGTGCTGGCGCAGGACGCCGCCGATGTGCGCGACGTGCCGGTGAGCTGGGAGGTCGCGAGCGATGCCGCCTTCGCTTCCATCGTCGCCAGCGGCACGGCGACCGCGCGCGCGTCGGGCGATTTCTGCGTGAAGGTCGACGCGACCGGGCTGCAGTCCGGCGTGCGCTACTGGTACCGCTTCAAGGCCTACGCGGCGACCTCGACCGTCGGTCGCGCGAAGACCTTGCCGGCGGCCAACGTGGCGCAGGTGCGGCTGGCGGTGTTCTCGTGCTCGAACTACCCGACCGGCTACTTCAACGTCTACGCCGAGGCGGCCAAGCGCGCCGAGCCCGACAGCTACGACGTCGCCGTCCACCTGGGCGACTACATCTACGAGTACGGCCCCGGCCAGTACGCGAGCGGGAGCGCGCAAGCCCTGGGCCGCGTGGTCGAGCCGCAGAAGGAGATCGTCGCGCTGGCCGACTACCGCCGCCGCTATGCGCAGTACCGCGCCGACGCCGATCTGCAGAAGCTGCACGCCGCGCTGCCGATGATCGCCGTCTGGGACGACCACGAGGTCGCGAACGATGCCTGGAAGAACGGCGCCGAGAACCACCAGCCGGCCACCGAAGGCGACTACGCCACGCGCCGCGCCGCCGCCGTGCAGGCCTGGCATGAATGGCTGCCGGTGCGCGACGGCAGCGACCCGCTGACCACCTACCGCAGCTTCAACTTCGGCGCGCTGATGTCGCTGCACATGCTGGACACGCGGGTCCTCGCGCGCGACGAGCAGCTCGACTACGCCGACTACATCACCCAGACCGGCCTGGACAGCGCGAAGTTCCAGGCCGACATGGCCCGCACCGACCGCACGCTGATGGGCGCGACGCAGAGCCAGTGGCTGCAGACGCAGATGCAGGCGTCGACGGCGACCTGGCAGGTGCTGGGCCAGCAGGTACTGATGGGCCGGATGAATATCCCGGCGCCTATCCTGTTCGAGGCCAACGCGCCCGGCACGGGCGTCTCGGTGTCGCAGTACGCGGCGATCGTCGCCAAGGCGCAGAGCAACCCGGCCAGCCTGTCGCCGCAGGAGCAGGCCGTGCTCGCCGCGCCGAGCATTCCGTACAACCTCGATGCGTGGGACGGCTACCCGGTCGCGCGCGAGACGCTGCTGGGCACCGCGCGCCAACTGGACAAGAACCTGGTCGTGCTGGCCGGCGACACGCACAACGCCTGGGCGAACGACCTGCTCGACGCCTCGAACCGCCAGATCGGCGTCGAGTTCGCGACCTCGTCGGTGACCTCGCCGGGCTTCGAGGAGTACCTGCCCAAGGAGAACCCGCAACAGCTCGCCGGCGCGCTGACGCAGCTGATCGGGCCGCTGGTCTACGCGGACACCTCGCGCCGCGGCTACATGACCGTGACCGCGACGGCGGGCGAGTGCCGCTGCGACTGGATCTTCGTCAGCACGATCCTGAGCCGCGAGTACACCGCGACGGTGGCGCAGTCGCTGCGCACGCTGCCCGGCGCGAGTGGGCGCAAGCTGGTCGCGGTCTGAGCGCGCACCAGCGCGCTTGAACGCCACCGGGGGGCCCTTGAGCACAGCCCCACGGCCTGCGCGCCGTGGGCGCTGTCCGAGCCGCGCGGGGGGAGGGCGGCGATATAGTGATCCGCAACCGGTTGCCCGACGCGACCGGAGCCGTTTCACGGGTCGATGCCATGCCCCAGCCTTCAGACTCCGCCGCTCATGACGGCCCCGCCCCCGCGGTCGCCGATGCCTTCGATGCCTCGTTCGACGGCAACGCGCCGCCGCTGCGCCTCGCGGTGATCGGCGCGGGTCCGGCGGGCCTCGCGCTGGCGCTGCTCGCCGCGCGCTACCTGCCTCAGGCGCAGGTCAGCCTCTTCGACGCCCGGCCCTTGGAGCGCGACGTCTCCGGCGATCCGCGCACCATCGCGCTGTCGCTCGGCAGCGTGCAGCTGCTGCAGCGCCTGCGCGTGTGGCCCGCGGCGCAGGCGCAGGCGATCCGCGAGGTCCACGTGAGCCAGGCGCCGCCGACGCTCTCCAGTCCCTGGTTCGGCCCCTCGGGCGAGCCGGAGGTCCACCTCTCCGCCGCCGAGCAGTCGGTGCCGCAACTCGGTGCCGTGCTGGCCTACGGGCAACTCGTGGCCCCGTTGCAGGCCGCCTGGCAGCAGGCCAGCGCGCTGGAGCCGAAGCGCCTGATCAGCCGCTTCGGCCAGGCAGTGGACGGCATCAAGCAGGACCGTCCCGACGAGGTCGAGATCGACGCCGGCATCGCCGAGCGCTTCGATCTGGCGGTGGTCGCGGAAGGCGGCGTGTTCTCCGACCAGGCCCGCAAGGCACTGGCGCACGACTACAGGCAGAACGCGTGGGTGGGCACGGTGACGCTGTCGCCGGACAGCCCGGCGGGCGTGGCCTACGAGCGCTTCACGCGACGCGGCCCGCTGGCGCTGCTGCCGCTGCCGGACCGCGAGGGCCAACGCCGCGCCGCGCTGATCTGGTGCCAGCCGCAGGACGAGGACGAGGTGACCGGCCTGACCGACGCGCAGCGGCTGAGGGTGATCCAGCAGCAGCTGCCCGACCGCGTTGGGCGCCTGCAGGGCATCGGTCCGCTGAAGTGTTTCCCGCTGGGCCTGAACGCCGAGCGCACGCTGGTCGAGGGGCGCCGCATCCGCATCGGCAACGCGGCGCAGACGCTGCATCCGGTGGCGGGCCAGGGCCTGAACCTGGGACTGCGGGACGCCTTCGCACTGGTCGAGGCGCTGCGGCGCGATCCGCGCATCGACATGGCGCTGCGGCGCGTCGAGTGGCAGCGCGCGCCGGACCGCTGGGCGACGATCCTCACCACCGATTTCCTGGCGCGCACCTTCGCCTGGCGCTGGCCGGGGCTGCCGGCGGCGCGGGGCCTGGGCCTCGCCGCGTTGCAGGCCTTGCCGCCGCTCAAGCGGGCGCTGGCGGGGCAGATGATGTTCGGCCGCCGCTGAGCGCCGACACCGCGCTGTTCCGTCGAGCCTTCCCGCCGAACGTTCCCTTGAGCCGTCATCGATCGCGACCCCTTCCATGAGCAGTCCCCCGGGCGCGGCGAGCTCCGCCGGCGCCGCTCCCCTCCACGACTACGCGGAACCCGGCACCACCGCCTACCGCCGCATCGCGTTCGCGCTGTTCCTGGCGGGTTTCACGACCTTCTCGCTGCTCTACAGCGTGCAGCCGTTGCTGCCGCTGTTCGCGGCGGAATTCCACGTCGGCGCGGCGGCCAGCGCCTTGTCGCTGTCGCTGGCGACGGGGGCGTTGGCTTTCGCGATCCTGTGCGCGGGCGCGCTGTCCGAGAGCATGGACCGCCGGCGGCTGATGTTCGCCTCGATGGCGATGGCCGCGGTGCTGAACCTGATCGCGTCGGTGGTGCCGAGCTGGCATGCGATGCTGGTCGCGCGGGCGATCGAGGGCCTGGTCCTCGGCGGCGTGCCGGCGGTGGCGATGGCCTACCTCGCCGAAGAGATCCATCCGAAGGGCCTGGGTCGCGCGATGGGTCAGTACGTCGGCGGGACGGCCTTCGGCGGGATGATGGGCCGGGTCGGCGTGAGCATGCTGAGCGATGCTTTCGGCTGGCGGCCGGCGCTCTTCGTCGTCAGCGTGCTGGGGCTGGCGGCGGCGATCGGTTTCTGGTTCCTGCTGCCACCCTCGAAGCACTTCGTGCGCCGCACCGGCGTGAAGCTCTCGGAGCACGTCGCCGCGTGGCGCGGGCACCTGACGCATCCGATGCTGCCGCTGCTGTTCGCGATGGGCTTCCTGATGATGGGCATGTTCGTCGCGGTCTACAACTACGCCGGTTTCCGGCTGATGCGCGCGCCGTTCTCGCTCAGCCAGAGCGCGATCGGATTGATCTTCTGCGCCTACCTGTTCGGCATCGCCGCATCGGCGACGGCGGGCGGCCTGTCCGACCGCTTCGGCCGCGCGCCGGCGCTGTTGTCGGGCATCGGGCTGGCGATCACCGGCGTGCTGCTGACGCTCACGACTTGGCTCCCGGCGGTGATCGTGGGCATCGTGCTGCTGACGATCGGGTTCTTCGTCGCGCACTCGGTGAGCAGCGCCTGGGTCGGCGCGCTCGGTGGCCGCAGCAAGGGGCATGCGGCGTCGCTGTACCTGCTCGCGTACTACATCGGCTCCAGCACGCTCGGCGCGATGGGTGGATGGTTCTGGGATCACAGCGGATGGGGCGCGCTGGTGGGGTATGCGCTGGCGGTGCTGGCGGTCGCCGCGCTCGCCGCCAGCAGCTTGCGTCGCCGGGCGAAGCAAGCTGCCGTGTGATGCGCCGCCTGACGCGCCTTCGGACGCGCGGTCAGACGAGTGGTTCAGCCGAACGTGCCCGCGCCCGCGCCGGCGCCCGTCTGGAATTCAGCCGCCGCGCCGGACTCGTTGTGGTCCCGGATCGCGTCCCAGGCCAGGTCCAGCAGTTTCCCGCCGCCCCAGCCCCGGATGAAACCGATGAAGCAGACCGGGCCGATGATGCCGCCGCTGACCTGATCCATCAGGCTCAGGTCCAGTTCCTGGATGTCATTCATTTTGCTGCTCACTTCCTTCAAGAGGATCAAGAACGGCCCGCGGGGCGAATCCCTGCAGACCGGACGGCGTGAGTAGCGACGGCGCAATGGGGCGGCATGACACCTCCGATGGGCGTGGCACGACTCGCAGCGAGTGCGGTCGGCAACTTCAGGTCATTTCGCGCCGCGCGCGAATCCGAAGAATGCGGTCTCTCATGATTCCTGAGAGGCCCCATGCAGAACGACGCTGTCCTTGCCCGATCCACGCCGACGATCCCCCAGTTCCCGGAAGAAGAGCTCCACTTTTCGCAGCCCGCGGACGCGCGCCCGGCTGCGCCTTTTCGCGATGAGTTCCTCGATCCCGAGCCCGGGCTCTCCCCGATGCGGGCGGGTCGATGCGCCTTCATCCAGGCGCTGGCCCGTCCGCTCGATGGCGCGTTCCTGAGCGAATTCCTCGTCGACTTCACCTGGGCGTCGTCGTTGCTGGAGGGGAGCAGCTATTCGGTCCTCGACACGGCCACCTTGATCGAGTGCGGAGAGCGCAACCCGTCCAAGCCCATGGACGAGGCCGTGCTCGCGCTCAACCATCAGCGGGCCGCGGCGCATCTCTGGTCGGACCGTGAGTGGAGCGTCGACAACCTCTGCCGGATGCATGCGCTGCTGACCGACGATCACGGCCTGGCGGAGGTCTGCGACTCCGATCACTTCCTGCCGGTCGAGCAGCGCGGCAGGCCGCGGGAGTTCCAGGACATCCGTCTGCGGCAGTCGGCCTACCTTCCGCCCTTCCGGCCGGGAACGGGTCATGCGACCTCGCTGCTCGGGCAGGTGATGGCCGTCGCCCGCACCTTGCATCCCGTGCAGGCGGCCTTCTACCTGCTGACCCGCGTGGCCTACATCCAGTCCTTCGCCAACGGCAACAAGCGGACCGCCCGCATCGCCGCCAACCTGCCCTTGCTGGAGTCGGGTCTGCTGCCGCTGTCCTATGTCGATGTCGACAAGGCCGAGTACCTCCGCGGCATGGTGGCCTTCTACGAGCTCGGCAGCGCCCGCGTCCTTGAGCGGACGTTCATCCGCGCCTATGCGAAGTCGGTCGTGCGGGCGAGTCAGGTGCCCGCCGCCATGCGCGCCGACGGCTTCAATGCCGACGAGGTCAGCGAGCATCTGGCGGAGTACATCACCACCGGTCGACGCCCCGCCGATCCGCACGCCGTGGTCTTCCTCGCGTGATCCTTCCGACCCGTCGGACGCCCCGGAAAACGCTGTCCGGATGCACCTCGTTGGTGATCCCTGTCGACACGTCCACCTACCTGACACGACGCTGAACACTCCGATCGGGGTTTTCGATTACGTAGTCGCATGCGTGCAATTCGACACGCTTGATGCACCATGTGCCGAGAAGGCTGACGCCCAACGACGGGCCGTTTGTTGTCTGACGGCTTCCTCGTTGGCGGGTTGGCATTCCGACCCCTCATGCACAAAGACCATTCGGAGACAAACATGAAGTTCAGCGCGCGTTGGATCACCGCTACCGCACTGGCCGCCGCCAGCTTCGCCGCCACCGCGGCCGACCCGATCAAGATCGGCGTCTCGGGCCCGTTCACCGGCGGTTCGTCGTCGATGGGCGTCAGCATGCGCGACGGTGTGCGATTGGCAGCCCAGGAAATCAACAAGAACGGCGGGGTCTTGGGTCGCCAGATCCAGCTCATCGAACGCGACGACGAAGCCAAGAACGAACGCGGCGTGCAGATCGCCCAGGAGCTGATCAATCGTGAGAAGGTGACCGCCACTGTCGGCTTCATCAACACCGGCGTCGCTCTGGCCGCCCAGCGCTTCTACCAGGACGCCAAGATCCCGGTGATGAACAACGTGGCCACCGGCTCCGTCATCACCCAGCAGTTCAAGGACGCGCCGGACAACTACGTGTTCCGCAACGCCGCCCACGACAGCATCCAGGCGCCGATGATCGTCGAGGAAGCCGTCACCCGCCGCGGCTTCAAGAAGGTCGCCATCCTCGCCGACTCGACCAACTACGGCCAGCTCGGCCGCGCCGACCTGGAGAAGGCGCTGGAGCTCAAGGGCATCAAGCCGGTCGCCGTCGAGAAGTTCAACATCAAGGACGTCGACATGACGGCCCAGCTGCTGAAGGCCAAGGAAGCCGGCGCCGAAGCCATCCTGACCTACGGCATCGGCCCCGAGCTCGCGCAGATCGCCAACGGCATGACCAAGCTCGGCTGGAAGGTGCCGATGGTCGGCAGCTGGACGCTGTCGATGGCCAACTACATCGACAACGCTGGCCCCGGCGGCGAAGGCGCGCGCATGCCGCAGACCTTCATCCAGGAACCGACGACGCCCAAGCGCCAGTCCTTCATCGTCAACTACCTGAAGACGTTCAACCCGAAGAACAGCCGCATCGACTCGCCGGTGTCGGCCGCGCAGGGCTACGACTCGATCTACCTGCTGGCCGCCGCGATCAAGCAGGCCGGCGGCACCGACGGTCCCAAGGTCAAGGCAGCCCTGGAAGACCTGAAGGCGCCGGTGGAAGGCGTCGTGACGACCTACAACAAGCCGTTCACGAAGACCGACCACGAGGCCATCACCGCCAACATCCCGGTGTTCGGCGAAGTGAAGGGCCAGCGCGTGGTCTACGCCTACGAGGCCGACTTCAAGGCGGCCTCCGAGGTCAAGGTCAAGGACGTGAACGCCAAGGGCGCGCTGACCCAGAAGAAGTGACCCCCTGAAACGGCCGCCTCGCGCGGCCGTTTTTCCGGGAGCCGTCCGCGCGACGGCTCCTCCGACTTCCCAGCAGTTCCGGACTCCGTATGCAGATCCTGACCCAACTGGTGTTCAGCGGCATCGCGCTCGGCATGATCTACGCGGTCATCGCCTTCGGCTACCAGCTGACCTTCTCGACTTCCGACACCCTCAACTTCGGCCAGGGCGATGCGCTGATGCTCGGCGCGCTGGTCGGGCTGACCCTCGTCGGCCACGGCGTCAACTACTGGCTCATGATCCCGATCGTGTGCCTGTTCGGCGCGGTGCAGGGCGCCTTCGTCGAACGCATCGGCGTGCGGCCCGCCATCAAGATCAAGTCGGAGTTCGGCTGGATCATGTCCACCATCGCGCTGGGCATCATCTTCAAGAACGTGGCCGAGAACGTGTGGGGCCGCGACGACCTGAAGTTCCCCTCGCCGCTGCCGGAGGCGCCCATCCAGTTCCTCGGCGCCAACGTGCTGCCGATGGAGATCCTGGTCGTCGGCGGCGCGCTGGCGATGATGCTGGCGGTGGAGCTCTTCAACCGGCGCTCGATCTACGGCCGCGCCGTCGTCGCGACCTTCAACGACCGCGACGCCGCCAAGCTGATGGGCATCAACACGGGGCTGGTGATCACCTTCTCGTACGCGCTGTCGTCGCTGACGGCGGCCTTCGCCGGCGTGCTGATCGCGCCGCTGACGCTGACCGGCGCCACGATGGGCGCGGTACTCGGCCTGAAGGCCTTCGCCGTGGCCATCATCGGCGGGCTGACCTCGGGCATGGGCATCATCGTCGGCGGGATCATCCTCGGCATCGCCGAGACGACCACCGGCTTCTACCTGTCCACCGGCTACAAGGACGTGCCGGGCCTCGTGCTGCTGCTGATCGTGCTGGCGTTCAAGCCGGCCGGCCTGTTCGGCAAGACCGCGATCAAGAAGGTCTGAGCGTTCATGAGCACCAAGATCAATCCGAAGAAATTCATCGCGGGCGCGATCGCGCTCGTCGCGCTGCTCGCGTTCCCGCTGGTGTCCGGCAACCCGTACTACATCCATCTGGTCGAGACGATCCTGATCTACGCGATCGTCCTGTTCGGGCTCGACATCGTCGTGGGCTACACCGGGCAGGTGTCGCTCGGCCATGCGGGCCTGTTCGGCGTCGGCGCCTACACGGCCGGCGTGCTGGTCATGAAGTTCGGCCTGCCGATCTACCTGACGCTGCCGGCGGCGATCGCCGTGACGGCGGGCTTCGGCGCGCTGCTCGCGCTGCCGGCGCTGCGGGTGACCGGGCCCTACCTGGCGATGGTGACGCTGGCCTTCGGCACCATCATCCAGATCCTCATCAACGAGATGGACTTCCTGACGCACGGGCCGATGGGCATCACGCTCACCAAGCCCCAGCTGATGGGCCACACGATGACGGAGGACGAGTACTACTGGCTGGTCGTGGTGATGCTGATCGCGTCGCTGGTGTTCGTGCACCGCGTGCTGCGCTCGCACCTCGGGCGCGCGTTCGAGGCGCTGCGCGGCAGCCCGGTGGCGTCGGACTGCATGGGCGTCTCGGTGTACCGCTACAAGGTCTACGCGTTCGTGATCAGCGCGGGCCTGGCCGGCCTGGCCGGCGCGCTGTACGCCTACTCCGAGCAGTACATCTCGCCCAACACCTACAACTTCGAGCTGACGGTCTTCTTCCTGCTGGCCATCATCATGGGCGGCCGCAAGACCCGCACCGGCGCGCTGCTGGGCGCGGCGATCGTCGTGGTGCTGCCCAAGCTGCTCGACGACCTGGAGCTGTTCCGCTACGTGTCGGTGATCTTCGCGATCGTCGTGACCGCGGTCACCGTGGTGGCGTACCGCCGGGGCAAGGTCGACCTGAAGCAGGCGGCGATCCCGGTGGTCGGCAGCATCGCGCTGGCGGGGCTGTCCTTCGTGCTGCAGTCGATGACGGACTGGCGCCTGTCGATCTTCGGGCTGATCACGCTGTTCGTCGTGTACTACCTGCAGGACGGCATCGTCGGTTTCGTGCGCAACGCGCTGCACATCAAGGCCAAGCCGGTGGGCGAGGGCGGTCCGGTGGCGGAGAAGCCCTCGGATGCGATTTCCCAGGCCACAGGCGCCGACGCGGGCGACGAGATCCTCATCGACGCACGCGGCGTGCTGATGCAGTTCGGCGGCCTGAAAGCCCTGAACAACGTGGACCTGCAGGTGCGGCGCGGCACCATCCACGGCCTGATCGGGCCGAACGGCTCGGGCAAGAGCACGATGATGAACGTGCTGACCGGCATCTACGTGCCGACGGCGGGCGACCTGAAATTCGTCGACCGCTCGCTGGTCGGGCGGACCTCGGCGGACATCGCGCTGTCGGGCATCGCGCGGACCTTCCAGAACGTGCAGCTGTTCGGCGAGATGAGCGCGCTGCACAACGTGATGGTGGCGCTGCATCACAGCTTCGGCAGCAACCTGGTGCAGGTGGCGCTGCACTCGCCGCGCTACACGGAGGAAGACGCGAAGGCCCGCGCGCGGGCGCTGAGCCTGCTCGAGTTCGTCGGCCTGGCGGACCTCGCGCTCGAGGAGGCCCGCAACCTGCCTTACGGCAAGCAGCGGCTGCTGGAGATCGCCCGGGCGCTGGCGCTGGATCCGCGCCTGCTGCTGCTGGACGAGCCGGCGGCGGGGCTGACCGCGCCGGACATCAAGGAGCTGATGCGCATCATCGGCAAGATCCGCGACCACGGCATCACGGTGATCCTGATCGAGCACCACATGGACGTGGTGATGGGCATCTGCGACGTGGTGTCGGTGCTGGACTTCGGCCAGAAGATCGCCGAGGGCAAGCCGGCGCAGGTGCAGGCCGATCCCAAGGTCATCGAGGCTTACCTCGGCGGCCAGACGGCATGAGCGGGAAGCAGAACGGGAAGCGGAACGGACTGACATGCTGAAGATCGATCAACTGCATGCCGGCTACGGCAAGGTCGAGGTGCTGCACGGCATCTCGGTGGAAGTGCCCAAGGGCAAGGTGGTGACGCTGATCGGCTCGAACGGGGCCGGCAAGACGACGACGATGCGCGCGGTGTCGGGGATGATCGCGCCGAGCTCGGGGCAGATCACGCTCAACGGCAAGCGCATCGACGGGCTGGAGTCGTATCACATCGCCCGGCTGGGACTGGCGCATTCGCCGGAAGGACGCCGCGTCTTCGCGACGATGAGCGTCACCGACAACCTGCGCCTGGGCGCGTTCCCGCGCTACACGGGCGCGCGGCCCAAGGGCGATGTGGAGGCCGACCTCGAGAAGGCGATGGAGCTGTTCCCGCGCCTGAAGGAGCGGCGTCAGCAGCTCGCGGGCACGCTGTCCGGCGGCGAGCAGCAGATGCTCGCGATGGCGCGGGCGACGATGCTGAATCCGGAGGTCGTGCTGCTGGACGAGCCCTCGATGGGACTGGCGCCCATCCTGGTGGACGAAGTGTTCCGCATCATCGCGCGCCTGAAGTCGGAGGGCGTGACGATGCTGCTGGTGGAGCAGTTCGCCGCGGCGGCGCTGGCGGTGGCGGACTACGGCTACGTGCTGGAGAACGGCCGCATCTCGCTGCACGGACCGGCGGAGAAGCTGCGCACGGATCCGGCGGTGAAGGCGGCGTATCTGGGCGGGGGGCACTGAGCCGGGCACTGAGCGGCCCTGCTCACATCGATCGGGCATTGCGCCTGCATCGACAAGTCGGAATCGTCATCGCATCGACCGCGAATGCACAGGTGTCAGCCGCGACGCGCTTGCATAGAGTGACTGCATCGCCCAACCGGGCTTCAAGCAGTCGAGGTGAATGCATGACGACCGATTCCCATCGCGAGCCGGACCGCCCGCCCGTTGAAGCGTGGCAGGCGCAAGGCCTCTATCCGTTCCCGCGCGATCCGGCGACCTCCGTCGAGCTGCTGGAACGACAGCTGTTCGACCAGGTCGCCTGGCATCTGTCGCGCTTCCATCCCGTGTTCCGCACACTGGCGCCGGAGGCGATCGCACTCCAGTTCCGAGTCTTGAGGCAGGCGGTCGAGTGCGGGCCGGAAGAGCTTCAACTCCTGCTGACCGAGGTGCTCAACCTGCCTGCCGAGGAACGGCAGATGATGGCGGAGCTCCTCAAGGACGTGTCCTTGTCGTCGGTGATCCGGGAGTCGCATGTGGTCACGCAGAGGCTTCAGCTGCTCGATGGCCTGGAGACGCTCCTGTTCGACAAGCAACTCCAGCCGCATGTGAAGGAACGCGGCGAATTGCATCCCATCGTCGCGCGCAACCCGTGGCTCTTCGGCGACGAATTCGCGCTCTCCGTCGACAGCCGGTCGCTCACGGAGGTGTTGCGCAAGCACCAGAAGCTGCTGGGAAGCGAGGTCCAGATCGACCAGCCGCTCGACGGTCCGAAAGACAGGCTGGCCATCATCGACCTCATGTTCTCCCGCGCGACGAGGCGTCACCAGCCGTCGACGCTGGAGCATCTGGTGGTGGAACTCAAGGCGCCGCGGGTCAAGATCTCCGAGGACGAGATCGATCAGATCAACCGCTACGCCAAGCGTGTGTCCCGCGATGAGCGCTTCCGCGGCGTCGAGGTCAAATGGTCGTTCTGGCTGGTGGGCCGGGAGCTCGCCAAGGGCGCGCTCGATCACGCGGAACTGGAGCGGCAGGTGCATCTTCCGTACAACTTCTCGGTCCGGGTGACGACGTGGGCCGAGGTCATCGACGAGAACCGGGCACGACTGCAGTTCCTGCAGGAAACCTTGGACTACAAGGCCAGCCGGCAGGCAGGACTGAAGCACCTGCAGCGCCGTTATCCCGACTGTCTGGGCGAAGTGGTCCAGCGCGCGCGTGAGCCGCAGGCCAGCTATGCGCGCGCCGGATGATCCGCGGCGAAGGGGCGGCATCGCCGCCACCTTCGTTCACGGCATCAGACGAACATCCCGCCCGACGCCTCCACGCGCTGCGCGGTGATCCAGCCGTTGTCATCCGACAGCAGCGAGGCGACGACCGGGCCGATGTCGTCCGGCAGGCCGGCGCGGCCAAGCGCCGTCACCGAGGCGATGAAGCCGTTCACCTCCTTGTTGTCGCGCACCGCGCCGCCGCCGAAGTCGGTCTCGATCGCGCCGGGCGCCAGCGTGTTCACGCGGATGCCGCGTGCGCCGAACTCCTTGGCCATGTAGCGGGTCATCACCTCGATGCCGCCCTTCATCACGGCGTACGCGCCGTAGCCGGGAATCGTGAAGCGTGCCAGGCCGCTCGACACGTTCAGCACGCTGCCGCCGTCGTTGATCAGCGGCAGCAGCGCCTGCGTCAGGAAGAACGGGCCCTTCAGATGCACGCGCATGAGGTCGTCGAACTGGGCTTCGGTCGTGTCGGCGATCGGCGTATGGACGCCCATGCCGGCGTTGTTGACCAGGTGGTCGAAGCGCTCGACCTGCCAGTGCTGCTTCAGCGTCTGCTTCAGCGCCTCGGCGAAGGCGGGGAAGGCGCCGCTGTCGTCGACGTCCAGCTGCAGCGCCGCCGCGCGGCCGCCGAGCGCGCGGATCTCGTCGACCACGGCCTGTGCCTCGCCCTGCTGGCTGCGGTAGGTCACGATGCTGTCGATGCCGCGGCGCGCCAGGTGCACCGCCGCGTTGCGGCCCAGGCCGCGGCTGCCGCCGGTGATCAGCGCGATCTTGGTGGTGGATGAAGTCGTCATGGTGAGCTCCTGTGGGGGCGTGTTGATCGGATGCAGGAACTTTATTGATCGACGAATGGCGTATAAATCGCCTAAAACTGATTTGACCGTTCGTCCAAGGTGAACAAATGAGTGACGTCCCCGTCCTGTCCTCACCGACCTCCGCGCCCCTTCCAGCGTCCGGCCAGGCGTCCGTCACGGCGCCGGGCATGGCGCCGGTCGCCATGCCCGGCGCAGGACCGACCTCGCCGCCGCCGTCGATCGACACGCTCCAGGTGTTCGTCCGCGTCGCGGAGCTCGCCAGCTTCACGCAGGCGGCGCAGAGCCTCGGCCTGCCGAAGGCGAGCGCGTCCACGGCTGTCCAGCGGCTGGAGGCCAGCCTGGGCACCCGGCTGTTCCACCGCACGACGCGGCGCGTGCAGCTGACACAGGACGGCCAGGCCTGCTACGAGCGCTGCAAGGACCTGCTCGCCGATCTCGACGACATGCAGACCATGTTCCAGCCGGCGGCCAGCGGATTGCGCGGCCGGCTGCGGGTCGACATGCCGATGCGGGTCGCGCATGACATCGTCGTGCCGCGGCTGCCGGAGTTCCTCGCGGCGCATCCGGGGCTGGAGCTCGAGCTCAGCAGCACGGACCGGCGCGTGGACCTCGTGCGCGAGGGCTTCGACTGCGTGTTGCGGGTCGGCCCGCTCAGCGATTCGAGCCTGGTCGCGCGGCCGCTCGGCGGATTCGAGATGGCCAACCTGGCCAGCGCCGACTACCTCGCGGCGTTCGGGGTGCCGCAGACGCTGGAGGATCTCGCGCGTCATCGGCTCATCCAGTACGCCACGACGCTGGGCCAGCGCTGCCCGGGTTTCGAGTGGTGCGACGCGTCCGGCGCGACGCGCTTCGAGCCGATGACGGGGGCGCTGACCGTGAGCGACTCGGGTTCCTACACCGCAGCCTGCCTCGCCGGCCTGGGCATCACGCAGGTGCCGCGTCACGGGTTCGAGGCCGAGGTGCTGGATGGTCGTCTGATCGAGGTGCTCCCGCAGTTCCGGCCCGCGCCGATGCCGGTCCATCTGCTCTATGCGCACCGCCGGCAACTGCCTCGGCGCGTCCAGGCGTTCATGCAATGGCTGGCCGACCTGATGGCTCCGCGCCTGTTGCCGCTATCCTCTGCTTCTCCGGCCCCGACCGCCTGATCCGCTGATCCCCTTGCGTTCCGACCCTCTCCTGGACCCGCACGCCGCCCTCTCCCGGCAGGCGCACGCCGCGCTGCAGGCCGGCGACGCCGTCGCCGCGCAGGCGCCCGGCGAAGAGTGGCTGCTGCTCGCGCTGGAGGAGGGCGACGAGGCGCAGCGCGCGCAGGCGCTGCTGCACCTGGCGCGCTGCGACCGCGTGCTGCACCGGCCCGGCGAAGCGCGCGCGCGGAGCGAGCTGGCGGCGCGCCTGTTCCGGCAGCAGGGCGATGCGGTCGGCGAGGCCGGCGCGTTGTCGGTGCTCGCGCACAGCGCGTCGACCGCCGGTCACCACGAGGAAGCCATCGAGGCGGCGCTGCTCGGCCTGCGGCTGGCGCAATCGCGCGGCGACGGCGCGGCGCTGGTGGTGGCGCTGCAGGATCTTGGCGCCTGCCACGTGTGGGCGCGCAACTTCGACAAGGCCGCCGAGGTGCTGAGACAAGCCGCCGACGCCGCCAACGCGTGCAAGCCGCGGCTCAGTCCGCTCATCGCCTGCCTGTGGCTGGCGCTGGGGTCACTCCTTGCCTATGCCGGCGAGCGCGAGCAGCGCGGCCAGCTGCCGCCGCTGGGGCCGCTCGAAGGGCACCTGATCAACGCGCGGCATCTGCTGTCCGAAGGCGATGCCGAGACGCACTGCTGGTGGACGCTGATGCAGACGATGGCGCAGATCTGGAAGGGCGCGACGGCCTACGCGCAACCCGAGTTGCAGCAGACGCTGGCGCAGTTGCCGGAGCAGGAGCGTCACTGGCTCGTCGCGCTGGCGGGCTGGGTGCAGGCGGAGCTCGCCTGGGCGCGTCGCCTGTGGCCGCAGGCGCGGCGCGCGGCGGCGCAGACGGTGACGGCGGCGGACGCCGTGCAGCACGAGCCGCTGGCGCAGCTCGGCGAGCTGATCGCGAGCCAGATCGAGGAACAGCAAGGGCAGCCGCAGCGTGCGCTGCAGCGGATGCGCGCGCTGCGCGAGCGCGAGGCGCGCGTGCGCATCGCCAGCCTCGCGAGCCGCGAGGCGACGGTGCAATGGCAGCTCGACGCGCGCCGCAGCGAGCGCGACCGCGCGCAGCTCGCGGACGAGGCGTTGCGGTTGGAGAAGCTGTCGATGGAGGATCCGCTGACGGAGCTGGCGAATCGCCGCAGCTTCGAGGATCACGCGCGGGCGCAACTCGCGGGCGGCGGCGTGGTGAGCCTGGCGCTGATCGATGTCGACCATTTCAAGCAGGTCAACGACCGGCACTCGCACCTGGTCGGCGACCAGGTGCTGAGCCAGATCGCGCGACTGATGCGACAGCACGTGCGGGAGCACGACGTCGCCGCGCGCCTGGCCGGCGACGAGTTCGTGCTGCTGCTGCGCGGCGCGACGGAAGAGATCGCGCAGCAGGCCTGCCTCCGGCTCGACGAGGCGGTGCGCAAGCACGACTGGTCGACGGTGTCCGAGGGTCTGCAGGTGAGCATCAGCATCGGCGCCGCGCAGCGCCAGGAGGGCGACACGCTGGAGACGCTGATGGCGCGCAGCGACGCCGCGATGTACGCCGCCAAGCGCGAGCGCAAGAGCGCCGCGATGGCGGGCACGTGGCTCACCGATGAGAGCGAGGGCGAGGGCGATTCGCCGGATTGATCGTGCGCGCCGACGGCGCGTGTTTCGATCAGATACGCAAGAACCTGCGTGGCGGTTTCGCCGAAAAAACGCCTTGGGTGAAAGTCGACCCCTCTGACCCGAGCCAAGAATGAACGCCTCTTCCGCAACTTGCCGTTAGGAGGCTTCATGACTCTGCTGATGGGCGCTTCGGCCCACAACAAGCCGCCGCTCCCCCCAACCACTTCTCCCATCCTGGATCGAGTGTCGAATGCCTTCGATGTGATCCCGGGGCCGTACTCCATCACGGCCCGACGTCAGCTCGAGGCCATCAACCGCCTGATCCGCCTTCGAGAAGAGGGGCGCTTCACGCCTCCGCCGGCCGGGGCGGGCAAGGGGCATATGCGATACGACGCCCCTGAGCGAATGCTTGAGATCTACTCGAAGCATCGTCAACTCTTGGAAGAGCCGCGAGGAGGCGGCGACGTCGTGGCGTGGACTCGGGAGACTCGCGATGAAGACCGTTGTCGTTGACTCGAATGTGGCGCTCGGATGGCTGGCGCTGCGCAAGGACAGCGAGTCGCTTCATCGCTATGCGGGGCGTCTGGCTGAAGCTTCGGCGTTGAAGGAGGCCCGCCTCATCGCGCCCTATGTCTTCACCGCCGAGTGCGCGTACACCCTGCTGAAGCGTGGACGCGCACAAAGCTGGCCGGAGGAGGAGCTCCAGATGTACGCGGAGCTTCTCGACTTCTATCCGATTGCGATGGACGAGGATGTCATGCCGCTTCCGGAGCAGGTGGAGTTCGCCTTGCAGCACAACGTGCAGGGCTTCGACGCGCTGTACTTGGCGCTCGCGATCGACAAGAACGCAGCGCTCGCCACGGCGGACAAGGGGCTGCGGGCCGCTGCGGAACTCGCCGGTGTTGAAGTGTTCTGACCGGCAGGGGCCTCAGTGCCCCTGCTCCCTCGCCCGCTTGAGCAGCAGCTCCCTTTCGCGCTCATTGCCGGTCATCGCGGCGGCGCGTTCGAATTCCTCTTTCGCCTCTGCGTTCCGGCCGAGCTTGGACAGCAGGTCCGCGCGCACGCTGGGCAGCCAGTGGTACTGCTTCAGCGCGGGCTCCTCCATCAGGCGGTCGACGATCTCCAGACCGACTGCGGGGCCGAAGGCCATCGACAAGGCCACGGCGCGATTGAGTTCCACCACCGGCGACGGCTGCCGCACCGCGAGCGCTTCGTAGAGCGCGGCGATGCGCGGCCACTCGGTGTCTTCGGCGCGGCGTGCCCGCGCGTGGCAGGCAGCGATCGCCGCCTGCAGCGCGTACGGTCCCAGGCCTTGCCCGTCGTTCAACTCGGCGGCCAGACGGTCGTCCGCTTCCAGTGCCGTCAGGCCGCGCTCGATAGCCGCTGCATCCCACGCCGAGCGGTCCTGCTCCAGCAGCAGCACCGGCTGTCCCTGCGCATCGACGCGCGCCGCGGCGCGTGAGGACTGCAGTTCCATCAGCGCCAGCAGACCCAGCACCTCGCCCTCTTGCGGCGCGAGCTTCACCAGCATGCGCGTCAGCCGCAACGCCTCATCGCACAGGTCCTGCCGGATCCAGCGCTCGCCGCTGGTGGCCGCGTAGCCCTCGTTGAAGATCAGGTAGAGCACTTCCAATACGGCGGACAGCCGCTCGGTCAGCGCCTCGCCGCGTGGCAGCTCGAACGGCACGTTCGCCTCGCCCAGCGTGCGCTTCGCGCGGACCAGCCGCTGCGCCACCGTCGGCTCCGTCTGCAGGTAGGCGCGAGCGATCTCGCCGGTCGTCAGGCCGGCCACCATCTTCAAGGTCAGCGCCACGCGCGCTTCCAGGCTCAGCACCGGGTGGCATGCGCAGAACATCAGCCGCAGCACGTCGTCGCCGATCTCGCGCGCCGCGCGGTCGTCGTCCAGGCTCTCGACGAAGTCCGGCACGATCATCGCCTCGCGCGCGTCGAGCTCATGGCCGAGCTGCTCCAGCTTGTCGCCGCTCAGCTTCACGTGGCGCAGCCGGTCCAGCGCGCGGTGCTTGGCCGTGGTCATCAGCCAGGCGGCGGGCTTGTCCGGCAGTCCCTGTCTCGGCCAGGTCTCCAGCGCGGCGACGAGCGCGTCCTGCGCCAGCTCCTCCGCCAGCGGGACGTCGCGCGTCAGCCGCGATAGGGCACCGATGATCTTGGCGGACTCCTGCCGCCAGACGGTCGTGATCGCGCGATGGGTCTCGTCGGTCATGCGCGCGATCGTACGGCCTCAGGCCGCCCCCTGCCGCATGACATGCCGCCGCGGAGGTCGCGGCGGCGGCCGCGCGGTCGCGCGCGGCCTGGTCCGGTCTCAGGCCCCGGGGAACTGCGTGATGTCCATGTACATCAGCTCCCAGATGTGCCCGTCCGGATCCGCATACGCCTGCGAGTACATGAAGCCCATGTCCTGCGGCGCGCGCGGCACGGTGCCGCCGGCGGCCAGGGCCTTGGCGATCAGCTCGTCGACCTGCGCTTTGCTCTCGCAGGACAGGCAGGTCAGCACCTCGGTGGTCGCATGCGCGTCCGAGATCTTGCGCGGCGTGAAGGTCTGGAAGAACTCCTCCACCAGCAGCATCGCGTAGATGTCGTCCGAGATGACCATCGACAAGGCCTGCTCGTTGGAGAACTGCGGGTTGAACTCGTAGCCCATCGAGCCGTAGAAGCGCTTGCTGCGCTCCACGTCCTTGACGGGCAGGTTCACGAAGATTTGCTTGTGGCGCATGGCGGAACTCCTGAATGGGTGTGAGGTCGCGGGGCCCGTGCTGGCGGATCGGTGGTCGCATCGTGCCCTCCTGATGGCGGCGCTCCGCTTCCGGAGCGTCCACACTGGCACGACGACGCAGCCCCGCCGGTTTCGACAGGACGCGACGCGATCACGCAAAAAATCTTCAGGAAGCCTTGGACTCCGCGTAGCACGGGACCATCGAGCGGACCTCCACCGTGCACCACTCCGCCGCCGGGCATTCGCGGGCGATCGCCAGCGCCTCCTCGCGCGTCTTCACGTTCAGCCAGAAGAAGCCGCCGACCATCTCCTTGGCCTCGGCGAAGGGGCCGTCGACCGTCGTCATGCGGCCGTCGCGCTTGGCGACGCGGGTCGATCCGTTGACCGACTGCAACGACTGCGCCGCGTGCAGCAGGCCCTTCGCCTGGAGCTGGTCGGCGTAGGCGGTCATGCGGTCGTAGGCCTCGCGGCCTTCCTCCGGCGTGCGCGCCTCGCGCTGGCCGACAGGTTCGTTGATCAGCAGGATGTAGCTCATGCGGGTCTCCGTGTGGTCGGGCTATTGGACACCACACGTCCCCGTCACTGTCAAAGGTCAGGGCAAGTTCGGACCACGAAGACCGGCGGCCGGCCAGCCGTCCACGCCCCCCGCCGTCGATCCGCCCGGCGCGCTGTCGATCCGTCGTTTCCCCGGGAGGGACGGCCTCGACGCCTCCCTACACTGCGCCGCATGACTCCCGCCCCGTCCCGTCCCGTCTGGCGCGATGCCCGCCGACTGCGCGCCTCCTGGCACGCCTGGCTGAGCAACGACGTTCAGCCCAGCGGCCCCGGCTGGCTGCAGTGGGTGTGGACCGTGCTGTTCTCCTGCGCGCTGGCGGTCGGCTTCACGGTCCTGGGCTTCGTGCTGAACGCGCGCACTGCCCGCTGGACCGATCCCGCGATCTGGGCATGGTGGTACTGGAAGAACGTCATCGTCTGCCTGACCATCGGCCTGCTCATCCAGACGCTGTTCACGATCCTCGTGCCGCTCTTCGGCGGGCGCGCCCGCATCCGCGCCTGGGCGGACTGGCGGCGCACGGTGTTCTTCTCCGGCGTGCCCCTGCTGGGCGTGCTGCTCGGCTGGGTGCCGGGCATGTGGCTGGCAGGCTTGGCGAACTGGGTCCGGCTGGACTGGTCCCAGGGCGGGAAGATCATCGGCATCACTTCCGCGCTCTCGTTGTGCATCACTTTCGCGCTGCACCACTGGTTCGCGGCCAAGAACCGCCAGCTCACCGCCGAGCGCCGCGCCACCGAGGCGCAACTGCGGCTGCTGCAGGGCCAGATCGAGCCGCACTTCCTCTTCAACACGCTGGCCAACGTCCACTCGCTGATCGACTACGACGCGCCCAAGGCCAAGGAGATGCTGGGCGCCTTCACCGCCTACCTGCGGGCGTCGCTGGGCGGCCTGCGGCGCGAGACGGGGCCGCTGGACGACGAGCTGTCCCTCGCCACCGCCTACCTGACCGTGCTGCAGACACGGATGGAAGACCGCCTGCGCTTCGAGATCCACGCCACGCCCGAGGCCCGCGTCGTGCCGCTGCCGCCGATGCTGCTGCAGCCGCTGGTGGAGAACGCGGTCCATCACGGCCTCGAGCCCAAGATCGACGGCGGCACCGTGCGCGTCGACGCCGCACTGGAAGGCGGCTTCCTGGTGATCGAGGTGCGCGATGACGGCGTCGGTCCCGGCGCCTCCCGCCGCACCGGCAACGGCATCGCGCTGGACAACCTGCGCGAGCGCCTGATGACGCATTACGGCGACCGCGCGTCGCTGACCCTCGTTCCCGCCGAGCCTGGCTGCCGCGTCACGCTGCGCCTGCCTCTGGAGGCCTGAACGCCTGAGCGCCTGCTCCCCGGATTCCTCCCGTCCTTTCCATTGCCGACCATGACCGCACTCACCGCACCGACCGCGCTGATCGCCGACGACGAACCCCACCTGGCCCGCGCTCTCGCGGCGCAGCTGGCGGCCGTCTGGCCGGAGCTCGACATCGTCCACATCGCCCGCAACGGTCTGGAGGCCGCCGAGCAGATCGCGGCGCTGCAGCCGGACCTGGCCTTCCTCGACATCCAGATGCCGGGCCTGACCGGACTCGAGGTCGCCGAAGGCATCGAGGGCGCGACGCGGGTCGTCTTCGTCACGGCCTACGACCAGTACGCGGTGCAGGCCTTCGAGCAGGAGGCCATCGACTACGTGCTCAAGCCGGTGGAGGCGGAACGGCTTGGCCGCACGGTCGAACGGATCCGCCGCGCGTTGGCGAAATCCGTGGCGGACGCGACCGGCGACGACGGCGTGGACGCGCGGCTGCTGGCCGCGCTGCAGCGCCTGCACGCGCCGGGCGGCGCGACGGTGAGGCCCACCGGACCGTTGCGCTGGGTGCGCGCGACGCAGGGCGACCTGATGCATCAGGTGCCCGTCGACGAGGTGCTCTTCTTCCGTGCCGACGACAAGTACACCTGCGTTCAGACCGCGACGACCGAGTACCTGATCCGCACGCCCATCCACGAGCTCGCCGCGCAGCTCGACGGCGAGCGTTTCTGGCAGGTGCACCGGTCGACGATCGTGAACCTGGACCATGTGAGCGGCACCCGTCGCGACGAACTGAGCCGGCTGTTCGTGCGCGTGCGCGGCCATGCGAGCGAGCTGCCGGTCAGCCGCGCGTACGTGCACCTGTTCAAGTCGATGTAGTCGTCCGGGCGGTTGGTGATCGCCGGGCGACCGGAACGGTCCGGCGGCGGCCTGGCGGTGGGCCGGTGACGGCGGTCCCGTCATGGGCGAGACCTACACTGCCGGACACATGCAGCTCGATCCCCGCTCGATCACCGTCATGACCGCGCTGATGGCCGCTGTCATGGGGGCGGTGCTGCTCGGCGTGCGCCGCAACTATCCGCCGACGATCCGCGGACTGCTGCCCTGGGCGCTGGCGCCGATGACCTGCGCGCTCGCCGCCGGCGTGTACGCGCTGCAGGGACTGCTGCCGGAATTCGTCGTGGCGCAGGCCGGCAACGCGCTGCTGCTCACCGGCTGCGGGCTGTTCTATTTCGGCTCGCAACGTTTCTTCGGACAGCGCGTGACCTGGCGCCTGTGGGGCGCGGTCGCGCTGCTCAGCCTGGCCGTGCTGACCTGGTTCCTGGTCTGGCCGGACTACCGCGTCCGCATGGTCGTGTTCACCGGAACGATGACCGCCTGCGTGCTCGCGCATGCGCGGTTGATCCTGCGCGACGGCCGCGGATTCGCGGCGCGCCTGATCGGCGCGACGCTGCTGCTGCAGGCGCTGGTGCTCGTCGCGCGCGGCGTCGCGACCTTCTGGGTCGACGGCACGCAGTCGTCGCGTTTCGCGATGACGGCGGTGCAGACGACCTACATCGCGAGCTACTGCTTCAGCGTGCTGCTGCTGAGCGTGGGCGTGCTGCTGATGGCCAGCGAGCGCGTGCGCGAGGAGTTCGAGCTGCTCGCCACCCGCGACGCGCTGACCGGCGCGCTGACGCGCCGCGCGGTGCTGCAGGCCGGCGGCGAGGAGTTCGACCGCTGGCGCCGTTACGGGCAGCCGCTGTCGCTGCTGCTGCTCGACATCGACCACTTCAAGCTGGTCAACGACCGGCACGGCCACCAGGCCGGCGACCGCGTGCTGGCCGGCGCGGTGGCGGTGATGCGGGAGCAGCTGCGCGTGACGGACCGGCTCGGGCGTTATGGCGGCGAGGAGTTCGTGATCCTGCTGCCGTCCACCGATGCCGAGGCCGCTTTGGCATCGGCCGAACGCGTCCGCGCCGCGCTCGCGTCGCATGTGCCCGAGCCTGGCATCCCGCCGTGCACGGCGAGCCTGGGCGTCGCCTGCGCGCTGCCGGACGATGCCAGCCTGGACGCGCTCCTCGCGCGCGCCGACGCGGCGCTCTATCGCGCCAAGGCGAACGGGCGCGACCGCGTCGAGTGACTCCCATCCCGCGCCGGACGCGCGGCGCCAGCGCCAGTCGAACGGACCGGATCGATCCAGAGGCCGGAGCGATCGTTGCGCGCTTCCCGCTTTTCGGCGGAACACCCCTTGGCGCGCATGACACCAACGTTCCGTCCACCGCCGGTGGAGGCCGCCGCGGCGGCCGTGTCGTTCGAAGAGGATTGTCATGTTGGAAACACAACGAGCGGGGCTCAACGGCCCGGGTGGCATGCGGTTGCGTGCCTGGTCGATCTGGATGGCCGCCTTGGCGGGTGTCGGAGGAGCGACCCTCGCGGACACCGCGGTTGCCGTGGATGCCGGATCGCAGCCCCGGACGCCGCGCCCCGCCGGGCTGGTGCATCTGCTGGTCACCGAACACTGCTCGGCGACGCTGATCACGGACCGTGCGGCGGTGACGTCGGCGACGTGTGTCCTGCCCAGGCGAAACACAACGCGGGGGCCATCTCCGCAGGTCGAATTCCGGCAGGTCGTCGACCCGGAGGGGCGGCTCTTGCGGGGACGCGTGATCCCCTTCGTGCAGGACGCGAACGTCTCGATGGAGAGGGCTCGGACCGGCGTCGGCGACCTGGCGCTCGTCCTCTTCGACGAGGTGCCGCCGGTGAAGGGCGACGCGACCCCTGACCGCGCCATTCCCAGCTACCGATCGGAATACCTGCTGATGGCGTCCCCCGCGGAACGCCGCGCCGGTTATCTGGGGGACACCCTGGCGCCCTCAGCCGTGAAGCGGGTCTCGCCCGCCACGGTCTACACACGGCACGACCTGGCCCCGCCCGATCATCTGCCCGGAGGGGTGATGGACCAGTTCGGCCCCGTGCTCCGCTCCTTCGCAGCCGCGCGGAGCGAGGCCCCGGCTGTCTACGGCGCGGCGCTCGCAGAGCTCGTGCGAGCGGATCTGGGCCTGCAACTCTCCGACGAGGACCTCGCGGACCTCGTGATGCCCGCGCTGTCGAACGTCAGCTTCGTCGGCCCGGTGGGCACGCGCGAGACAAGGCCCGGGGAGTGGGGGGCGGGCATCTTCGCGCAGGACGGCGGTCGGGACGTGCTGGTGGGCCTGGTCGGGCAAGGGCCCTATCAAATCCGCCTGTCCAACTACTGGCCATGGATCTTCAAGATGCTGCTGAAGAACGGACGCAGGGAAGAGGCCCTGGCCATCGCCGACCGCGTGCTCGAGAAGATCCCCGGACAGCGACTGGCGGACACGCGCGAGTGCACGCACGTGGGCCAGCTGTACGTGGATGCGGCGGGGCTCGACGTCCTGCTCGGCACCATGCCCTTCTTCCGACTGATGCAACATCCGATGCGTCCAGGCCCGGACGGCGCGAAGTTCACGAGCGCCTGCACGTCCTTCGCCAACGCCGGTACGCCGGGCTCCGCCTGGGAGCCGTTGGGCACCGAGCTGCCTTCGGCGACGGAGGGACGCCGCATCACCTTCAACTGGCGCTACGACGGTGGTCCGCCCGAGGACGGGACGCCTGTCGTCGGGGGCTACTACGGCTATCTGAACCCCACCAACGCCCGGCGGGAGTACTTCCAGCTCAAGTCCGCCCGGCCCGATGGGCGCCTGGCCTATTTCCCGCTCGACGCCAGCAGCAACGCCTACTGGGACTACGTTGGCGGGCAACTCCCGCCGGTGCGTGAGATGCGCCTCCTGGACGCGCCTCGCGCCGTGCCGTGACGCGCTGATGCCGTGACGGTGGAGCGGCGCCCGAGGGCGTCGCGCCTCACTTGAAGAACCAGTACCCCACCAGGATCGCGCCCACCAGGCCGACGAAGTCGGCCAGCAGCCCGCAGGTCAGGGCGTAGCGGGTCTTCTTGATGTTGACGCTGCCGAAGTAGACGGCCAGCACGTAGAACGTGGTCTCGGTCGAGCCCTGGATGATCGCGGCGAGCTTGCCCTCGAAGCTGTCGACGCCGTAGGTCTTGAGCACGTCCACCATCAGCCCGCGCGCGCCGCTGCCCGACAGCGTCTTCATCAGGCCGACCGGCAGGGCCGGGACGAAGTCGGTCGGCAGGCCCAGCGCGGCCACGCCGGCCGCGATGCCGCGCACGACGAACTCCATGCAGCCCGTCGTGCGGAACACCGAGATCGCCACCAGGATCGCGATCAGGTAGGGAATGATCTGCACCGCGACGCCGAATCCTTCCTTGGCGCCCTCGACGAAGGACTCGTAGACGTTGATGCGGCGCCAGGCGCCGACGGCGATGAACATCACGATGATGGTCAGGATCACGCCGCTGCCCAGCACGCCGATGTACTGCGACATCACCTCCGGCGGATAGCTGTGCAGCCAGCCGAAGACGGCCGCCATGATCCCGATGAAGCCGCCGACGAACACCAGCACCGGCGCGCTGAACAGGTTGATGCGCTGCACCCAGGCCACCGCGATCAGCCCCGACATGAACGAGATGAAGGTGGCGATCAGCGTGGGCAGGAAGATGTCCGCCGCATTGAACCCGACCAGCCCCTGGTCCACCGCCATCGCCTGCCGGATCGCGATCACCGTGGTCGGGATCAGCGTGATGCCGGCGGTGTTCAGCACCAGGAACATGACCATCGCGTTGCTGGCGGTGTCCTTCTGCGGATTCAGCTCCTGCAGTTCCTTCATCGCCTTCAGGCCCAGCGGCGTGGCGGCGTTGTCCAGCCCGAGCATGTTGGCCGAGAAGTTCATGACCATCGAGCCGCCCGCCGGGTGACCCCGCGGCACCTCCGGGAAGATGCGGCCGAAGAACGGGCCCATCGCGCGCGCGAACAGCTGGATCACGCCGGCGTTCTCGCCGACCTTCATCAGGCCCAGCCACAGGCTCATCACGCCGACCAGGCCGAGCGAGATGTCGAAGCCGGTCTTGGCCGTGTCGAAGATGCCGGTCAGCACCTGCGTGAAGATGGTCAGGTCGCCCTGGACCAGCCGCGCGAGCGCGACCGCGAAGCCGATCAGGAAGAACCCGATCCAGATGAAGTTGAGCACCATGGGCGCGCATTATTCCGGCGTCCCGCGCGGCGGGCCGCGGCGACTGGGGATTGCGAGCATCACCTTGTGGGGGCGGGTCATAACCGGCGCGGGAAATGCGGGCGGTCCCCATCGGACGGAAGCCGGACGGCCGCATCCATCGCGCGCATGACATCGGCACGCATCGGGCCGGCGGGCCCGGTCCCGGGCAGTCGAGGATCGACGTGCCCCGGCTCGCGGTCATTGAGCCGTGAGGGCTGCCTTCGAAGAATGTCCCGACCCTTCCCGTTGTCGAAGGGCTGGAGACTGTCATGTCGATCTTTTCCTGCCGTCGAGGGCTTGCCGGCCCGATGCCTCGTCCGGGTCGCGCCGGTGTCCGTCGCGGACGCGGACCATGGATGCTCGGCGTCTTGCTGGGCACGATCCTCACCACCGAGGCGGCGGCGGAGGCACCGCAGCGCCCCGCGCCGTCCGGGACGCTGTATCAGGTGCCGTTGTGGGTGCTGGGGCGGGATCACTGCTCCGCGACGCAGATCTCGCCGCGCGTGGCGTTGACCACCTACGCGTGCGCCGTCGGCGCGCTGTCTGCTGGCGGCGATGGACGCGTCCAGCTCGCGCAACGCGTCAATCGGCGGCCATTGGGCGGGCGTCTCATCGAGGATCGCCAGCTGCGCCATGCGCCTCCCGCCGGGCTGCAGCTGATCGTGCTGGACGAACCCGAGTCCTGGGCGCCGCTGGGTACCACCGGCGCTCCGATCCCGAGCTACCGGCGCGAGCGGGAACTGCTGCGGGATCCGGCAGCGCCCAGCCCCGCCCGGTGGGAGGGTACGCGCCTCTATGCCTACGGCCCCACGCCGACGCGGGTCGATCGCACCGACACGCCCATGTTCATCAGGAGTTACCACGGCGTGATGGGTTCGGGCATGCGCTTCGGCGATGAGATCCACCTGCCATTGACCTTCCGCTCGCTGACCTTCCACAGGCGGACGGAGCCGGAGCGTTTTGCCTTCGCCGCCGGGACCGCCATCGGCGGCGAGGACACCTTGGGCCAGGACGTGACGGTGGCCTTGAACGGTCGCGATGATGTCCTGCGCGCCGACCGCTGGCTGATCCCGCTGGTCGGACTGGCGTCGGACGGCATCACCCGCGCCGGCCGCCCCATGCCCGCGCCGGGTCAACCGGCCGTGCTCGACGCGCCCTTCGTCGGTGCCAACCAGGGCGCCGGCCTGATGGCGACGCGCGCCTCGCCCACGGACGAGTACTACCGGCCGGGTGCGCTCGTGGGACTTCTGGCGGCGCCTGGCACCCTGCATCTCCGTCTGGCCCTGCATTGGCCGGAGGTGCATCGGGTGATGCTGGCACAGGGGCTGAGCGCCGATGCCGCGCATCTGGCCCGGCAGGTCCTGGATGCCAAGGTGCCGTGGGATGGCAACGCCGAAAGCGGAACGCCGGGCGACATCTTCCTGAGCGAAGACAACCGGACCGGCGTGACGAGCTTCCATCGATTGAAGGCGCGGATCCCGGAAGGCTCCTACTGGCGCCTCCCCGACATCGGCCACGACAACGATCCGTGGTGGGAGCCGCTCGGCACCGCGCTGCCGGCGCGTTGGCGCGTGCTGGGCTGGCGCGCGCCGCTCACGCCTCTTCCAGGAAGCGCTCCCGCACTTCCAGCACCTGAGGCAGCACGCCGATGAAGAGCTCGACCAGCGCCGGGTCGAAGTGCCGTCCGGCCTGCGCGCGCAGGTGCTCGACGGCCCGTTCGATCGGCCACGCCGGCTTGTAGGGCCGGATGCTGGTCAGCGCGTCGAAGACGTCGGCGATGGCGACGATGCGGGCCTCCTGCGGGATGGCCTCGCCGGCCAGTCCTTCGGGATAACCGCTGCCGTCCCACTTCTCGTGGTGCGCCAGCGCGACGCGCCGCGCCAGGCCCAGCAGCCCGGTCGTCTGGTCGCCGAGGATCTCGGCGCCGATGGCCGGGTGGCGGCGCATCACGGTCCATTCGGCCTCGGTCAGCGGTCCGGGCTTCTGCAGGATCGCGTCGGGAATGCCCAGCTTGCCGACGTCGTGCATCGGCGCGGCGTGCAGCAGGTCGTCGGCCTCGAGATCGGTCCAGCCGGCGGCCAGCGCCAGCAATTGGGCGTAGTGGCTCATCCGCACGACGTGCCAGCCGGTCTCGTTGTCCTTGTATTCGGCCGCGCGGCCCAGCCGCTGCACGATCTGCAGCCGCGTCTCGCGCAGTTCGTCGGCGCGCACCAGCGACAGGTGGGTACGCACCCGCGCGCGCACGACGGGCGGGCTCACCGGCTTGGCGATGTAGTCCACCGCGCCGGCTTCGAAGCCTTCTGTCTCGTCGCGCGAGTCGGCCAACGCGGTGACGAAGATCACCGGCGTGCGCTTGGTCGCCGGCTGCGACTTCAGCACCCGGCAGACGTCCAGGCCGGACATGCCCGGCATCATGATGTCCAGCAGGATCAGCTGCGGCGACTCGGTCTTCGCGAGCTCCAGCGCCTTCTGTCCGTCGCGCGCGAACAGCAGCCGGTAGTCGTCCTGCAGCACGTGGCGCAGCACCTGCAGGTTGGCGGGCTCGTCGTCGACGAGCAGCAGCCGCGGGCGGTGGTCGGCGGTCATCGCGTCATCCTCGCGCACCTGACGCGGCATGGGAAGCCGCGCTCAGCTGCGTGCGCAACGACTGCAGCAGCAGCAGCGCCGCGTCGAAATCGAAATCGTCCAGCGCCTGCGACAGCGGCGCGGTGCGTTCGGCGCCGAAGGCGGCCCGCAGCGCGGCCAGCGATTCGTCGTCGAGCTCGCTGCGCTTGAGCGCCGCGGCCAGCCGATCGATCAGCGTCTTCTTCTCGCGCAGTTCCTGCGCCACGGCAACCGCCGTTGCCGACGGCTCCGCCATGGGCATGGGCGCGCTCGCGGCGAAGCCGGACGGCGTGCCGTCGAGCTCCGCCACGGCGTCCAGCGTGTTCTGCAAGGCCAGCGCGAGCGTGTCCACCAGCGCCATCAAATCTTCCTGCTTGCCGAGCCGCAGCGCCGATTCCACCGGCTGCGCCGCCGCGAGCAGCCCCGGCATCGCCAGGCTGCCGGCGACGCCGCGCCACCGGTGCACCAGCCCGCGCATCTCGATCCATTGCCGGCCGTGCGTCAACTGGTGCAGCCGCGCGACGCCGTCGCGCTGCTCTTCGGCGAAGCGGCGCAGGCCGCGTTGCCACGCGGTCACGCTGCCCCAGAGCCGCAGGCCCTGCTGCCAGTCCAGCGGCCCGGCCGCCGCGCCGGCGACGCGCGCATCGATCGCATGGCGCGTCGTCGGCACCGGCCCGGCCGAGTCCGCCGAGCGGCCCGGCGTCAGTCCCAGCACGCGGGCGATCTCGGCGAACAGCCGCGCCGGGTCCAGCGGCTTGACCGCGAAACCGTCCATGCCCGCGGCCAGCGCCGCCTGGCGGTCTTCCTCCAGCACGCTGGCGGTCAGTGCGACGACCGGCGTGTGGCCGCGGCCCTGCGCGTGCTCGAAGTTGCGGATCCGGCGCGTCGCGCCCAGCCCGTCCAGCCCGGGCATGTGAACGTCCATCAGCACCGCGTCGAAGCGTTCGTCGGAGAAGGCCTTCAACGCCTGCAGCCCGTCCGAGGCCAGCGTGACCTGATGGCCCTCGCGGCCCAGGATGATCTGCAGCAGCTCGCCGTTCTGCGCCACGTCGTCCGCCACCAGCAGCCGCAGCGGCGGCAGCGTGACGGCGACCTCGGTCGCGTCGGACTCGGCACGCGCCGCATCGCCCGCCGCCAGCGGCAGCCAGACGTGGAAGGTGCTGCCCTGGTCGACTTCGCTCTCGACGGTGATGCGGCCGCCCATGCGCTCGACCAGCTGGCGCGAGATCGTCGTGCCCAGCCCGGTGCCGCCGAAGCGGCGCGTCGTCGAGGCATCGGCCTGCGCGAAGGCGTCGAAGATGCGATCCAGCCGGTCGGCGGCGATGCCGATGCCGGTATCGATGACGGCCAGGTGGATCTGTCCGCCTTCCTGGCGCATGCGCAGCGTCACCACGCCGCGCTCGGTGAACTTGATGGCGTTGCCGACCAGGTTCAGCAGCACCTGCTGCACGCGCAGCGGGTCGCCCTTGAAGAAGCGCGGTTCGGCGCCCGGATAGTCGAGGTACAGCGCCAGGTTCTTGCGCTGCGCCAGCAGCCGCAGCGAGTCCAGCGCCTGTTCGCAGACGGTGCGCAGCGAGAAGTCGACGGCCTCCAGCTCCATCGCGCCCTTGTCCAGCTTGGCGGTGTCGAGGATGTCGTTGAGCAGCGAGAGCAGCGATCGCGCCGAGCCCCGCACCGTCGTCAGGTGGCGGCGCTGCGCGTCGGCCAGCGTGGTGTCCAGCAACAGCTCGGTGAAGCCCAGGATGGCGTTCATCGGCGTGCGGATCTCGTGGCTCATGTTGGCCAGGAAGGCGCTCTTGGCCGCGGCGGCGGATTCGGCGCGTTCCTTGGCTTCCTCGAGCTGGCGCTGCAGGCGCTTGGGTTCGGTGATGTCGAGGATCACGCCGTCGATCCACTGCGGCGCGCCGCCGGCGTCGCGCATCGCGCGGCCGCGCTCCGAGACCCAGCGCTCGCCGGCCTCGCGGGTGTGGACGCGGTACTCGATCGAGTAGGGCGCATCGGCGGCCACGGCGGTCTCGACCGCCGCGTTCACGCGTTCCTGGTCATGGCGGTGGATCAGCGCGGCGAAGTGCTGCGTGCCGTCCAGGAAGTCCTGCGCGGGCCAGCCGGTCAGTTCCTCGACGGCGTCGTTGATCAGCAGCATCGACCAGTTCTCGTCCAGGCGGCAGCGGAAGGTGACGCCGGGGCTGTTGGCGATGACGGTGCGGTACTTGGTCTCGCTGTCGCGCAGCGCCTGCTCCATCGCGAGCATGCGCTGGCGCTCCTCCATCAGGTCGGTGTTGAGCCGGCGCAGCGCCAGCAGGCCGTTGGCGCCGGCGGTGATCGCGCTGATCGCCAGCGCCATCACGGTCACGGCCAGCGCGAGCCAGCCGGCGTTCTCGATGCTGGTGTTGCAGGGACCGTCTCCCAGCCCGACGAAGCGCGCCGCGCCCATGGCCGTGTAGTGCATGCCCGCGATGGCGCAGCCCATCACGAGGCCGCCCAGCGCGATCGCCCAATGGCGATGGATCCGTCCGGCCAGCCCGAAGCGGATCCACAGCGCCAGCATCGCCAGCAGGACCGCCACGACGATGGAGGCGCCGAACCAGACGGGGTCGTAGCGCAGCGCGAGGGACATCTCCATCGCCGCCATGCCGGTGTAATGCATCGTGCCGATGCCGGCACCGACCAGCACGCCGCCGACGACGAGCCGCCAGCCGTCGAGCCGGTGACGGGCCAGCAGCGCCAGCGCGACCCAGGACGCGATCAGCGCGGGGACCATCGAGATCGCGGTGATGTGGGCGTCGAAGGAGATCTGCGCGCAGAGCTCGAACGCCAGCATGCCGATGAAGTGCATCGACCAGATGCCGCCGCCCAGGGCCAGCGCGCCGGTGGCCAGGATGGCCTGGCGGCGCCAGCCCCTGGCCGGTTTGGCCACGCCCGCGACCTGCAGCGCCAGCGCCGAGGTCAGCGAGGCGACGACCAGCGACAGCAGCACCAGCGGCCAGTCGTAACGGCCGGTGAGCAGCAGCGTCGGGGCGCCGTCGCGGAACAGGAAGAACTGCGGCAGGACCGCGGAAAGTTCGGGCACGGGAAGGGGCAGGTGTTGCGCTCGCGCGAGCGCAAGACCAGGGCATGGGAGGAGGGCGTCATGGTGCCAAGAAGCGGCGTGCGCCAAGCGGCACAAATACGCGGCATCTCTCCCCTAAATGCAAACGCCCCGCGAGTGCGGGGCGCTTAGCGGAGCGTTCGGAGGATCAGAACGCGGGCACGACCGCGCCCTTGTACTGCGTCTGGATGAAACGCTTCACCGCCTCGCTCTGCAGCGCGGCGGCCAGCTTCTTCACGGCCGGGGCGTTCTGGTTGTCGTCACGCGTGACCAGCCAGTTGGCGTACGGGGACTCGCCGCCCTCGATCGCCAGCGCGTCCTTGGACGGGTTCAGCTTGGCTTCCAGCGCGTAGTTCGTGTTGATCAGCGCCAGGTCGACCTGCGGCAGGATGCGCGGCAGCGTGGCGGCCTCGATCTCGCGGAACTTCAGCTTCTTCGGGTTGTCGGCGATGTCCTTGGTCGTGGACAGGATGTTGGCCTTGTCCTTGAGCTTGATCACGCCGGCCTTGTCCAGCAGCAGCAGCGCGCGGCCGCCGTTGGTCGGATCGTTGGGGATCGCGACGGTGCCGCCCTCGGGCAGCGCGGCCAGGGTCTTGTGCTTGGTCGAATAGGCGCCGAAGGGTTCCACGTGCACGGCCGCGACGGCGACGAGGTGCGTGCCCTTGCCCTTGTTGAATTCGTTCAGGTAGGGCTTGTGCTGGAAGAAGTTGGCATCCAGGCGTTTCTCGGCGACCTGCACGTTGGGCTGGACGTAGTCGGTGAAGACCTTGACCTCGAGTTCCACGCCCTGCTTGGCCAGCTCGGGCTTGATCAGGTTCAGGATCTCGGCGTGCGGCACCGCGGTGGCGGCGACGGTCAGCTTCTCGGCGGCGGCGGTGCCGGCGGCAGCCAGCGACAGGGCCGCGACGGCGGCGGCGAACAGCTTCTTCATGGGTAAAACTCCTCTGAGGGACAGTGCCGGATACCTGCTTGGGGCGCCCGGCGATGAAAGGGGGAGGCGGGGTTCTTGGCGAGCCTGGCGGCGGATGGCCGGCCGTGGCTGAGGGTGGCTATCGATGGGAGACGCGGGCGACCAGCCAGTCGCCGAACATCTGCAGCAGTTGCACGAGCACGAGCAGCAGCACGACGGTGACGACCATGACCTCGGTCTGGAAGCGCTGGTAACCGAAGCGGATGGCCAGGTCGCCCAGGCCGCCGCCGCCGATCACGCCGGACATCGCCGTGTAGCCGACCAGCGTGATCGCGGTGACGGTCAGCGCGGAGACGAGGCCGGGCAGCGCCTCGGGCAGCAGGCCCTGCCACACGATCTGGCGGGTGCTGGCGCCCATCGCGAGGCCGGCTTCGACGATGCCGCGGTCGACGCCGCGCAGCGCGGTCTCGACCAGTCGGGCCAGGAAGGGCGTCGCGCCGACGACCAGCGGCGGGATCGCGCCGGCCACGCCGAGCGAGGTGCCGGTGACCAGCAGCGTGAACGGGATCAGCACGATCAGCAGGATCACGAAGGGCAGCGAGCGCAGCACGTTCACGACGAGGGACAGCAGCGTGTACACCTTGGGCGAGGACACCAGCCGGTCCCGGTCGAACAGGTAGAGCGCGATGCCCAGCGGCAGGCCGAGCAGCGCGGTGAACAGCAGCGAGCCGCCCAGCATCAGCAGCGTGTCGCCGCCGGCGGTGGCGATCTCGGGCCAGTCGATGGCGCGCAGGGTGTCGAGCAGGGAAGGGGTGGCGGCGAGGCTCATGCGCGCAGCTCCTCGACCTGCACGCCGCGCTCGGCCAGCAGTTGGCGCGCGGCGGCGTGGTCGCCCCCGCTGACGGCGATCGTCAACTGCCCGTAGGGCTGCTTCTTGATCCGGTCGATGCGGCCGGACAGGATGCCGAAGTCCAGGTTCGCGTGGCGGGCGACCTCGCCCAGCAGCGGTTCATAGGTGCGTTCGCCGAAGAAGGTCAGGCGCCAGAGGCTGCCCGCGACATGCGCGTAGTCGTCGCGCTGCTCGCCTTCGTCGACATGTTCCGATGCGAGGACGAAACGCTTCGCGGTCCCCGAGCGCGGGTGGAGGAAGACCTGCGCCACCGGGCCCTGCTCGACGATGCGGCCGCTCTCGAGCACCGCGACGCGATCGCAGACGCGGCGGACCACGTCCATCTCGTGCGTGATCAGGACGATGGTCAGCTTCAGCTCGTCGTTGAGTTCGGCCAGCAGGTCCAGGATCGAGCGCGTGGTCTCGGGGTCGAGCGCGCTGGTGGCTTCATCGCACAGCAGCACCTGCGGGTCCAGCGCCAGCGCGCGGGCGATGCCGACGCGCTGCTTCTGTCCGCCGGACAACTGGGCGGGGTACTTGTCCGCCTGGTCGGCGAGACCGACCCGGGCGAGCAGTGCCTGAACACGCGGGGCGATCCTGGCCGTGTCCCAGCCAGCGATGCGCAGCGGCCAGGCGACGTTCTGCGCCACCGTGCGCGAGCTCAGCAGATTGAAGTGCTGGAAGATCATCGCGATCTTCTGCCGGGCGGCGCGCAGGCCGCCGGCGTCCAGCGTCTGGAGGTCCTGGCCGGCCACGACCACACGGCCGCTGTCCGGACGCTCCAGCAGGTTGATGACGCGCAGCAAGGTGCTCTTGCCAGCGCCCGACGCGCCGATGATCCCGAACACCTCGCCCGATTCGATCTTCAGATCCACGCCCTGGAGCGCCGGAACGCGGCGACCCTCGACGTCATACGATTTGTGCAGGCTTTGGAGTTCGATCACGGACAGATGAAGGACGCTAGCGGCAGGTGACACCCGTTGCCGTCATGCGCCTCTTTGGGGCGGAAGTCGTGATGCTTAGGGATTACCCGGCGTTTGGCAAGCAATCAATGCTTATATGCATATGCCGGGGTGGGGAATCTGCTGAATTCGTATAACGGGAAGGGCGGGTTTCCGAGGCCTGCTCAGACCGGAAGAGCGAGGGATGCGAGCTCTCTCACGAGATCCGCAATGTTGTTGCGCAACGCAGATTCCGTGGCGATCCGCAGTTGCTCGCTCGGATTCAGGCTGTCGTCGATGCCGGCCTTCTGAGTCGTGCGCAGCGTCCGCTGATACAGCACCTTGCCGCCGCCGGCCGCACGCTCCGTCAACGTGTAGCGGATGGAGAGGGCGACCTCCGGGAGCACCGGTACGTTCGGCTGCGCCAGCGCCAGCACCTCGACCTGCAACTGGTAGCGGCCCGTGTCGGGGACGTCCGGCATCAGCCCCAGGCGTCGCAGCGACTCCTGGTAGGTCTGGTTCAAGGTCATCGCATTGATGCGGCTGCCCCACCACATCGAGGTCTCCTGGCCGCCGGTGACCGGCAGCAGGTCGATGTTGCGACGCAGCTGCGGACTCAGCCACGAGCGCAGTTGCAGCGACTCCATGTCGGTCAGCGAGGACTCGAGCGGCCGGGCCGGCGTGCCGCATCCCGCCAGCAGCGCGCAGGCGCACGCCGCGGCAGCCAGCGAGGCCAGCGCGGAACGGAGGGGAGCGGGGCGACGGTCGATCATGCCGGGCATCTTGCCTCCGCGAACCGGGCAACGATCGCCCGAAGTGGACCGCTTTCGTGGCTCAGAGTTCGCGGCTCAGAGCCGCCGATGCTGCAGCGCCGGCAGTTGCTCGCGCACCTGCGCGATGCGCGCCGGATCGATCTTGGCCACCGCCAGGCCTTCACCCTCGGGCACGCAGGCCAGGACCTCGCCCCACGGGTCGATGACCATGCTGTGGCCCCAGGTGCGGCGGCCGTTCTCGTGCGTGCCGCCTTGCGCGGCGGCGATGACGTAGGCCTGGTTCTCGACCGCGCGGGCGCGCAGGAGCAGCTCCCAATGCGCCTGACCGGTCGTGAAGGTGAAGGCCGCCGGTACGCTGATCAGGTCGAGCGGCCGTGCGCCGCTGAAGCTCATCGCGCGATACAGCTCCGGGAAGCGCAGGTCATAGCAGATGGACAGGCCCACGCGCAGCGTCGTCCTGTCGGGGATCGCGGCGTCGACGGTCACCGGCGCTTCGCCGGCCTCCAGCACGCGGGCCTCGTCGTAGCGTTCGCGGCCGTTGTCGTAGCAGAAGAGGTGGAGCTTGTCGTAGCGCGCCGTCAGCGAGCCGTCCGGCGCGAAGACGCAGGTGGTGTTGCGCACCCGCTCCGCCGGCACCGTCGCGACCGCTATCGCCATGGGCAGCGTGCCGCCGAGGATCCACACGCCGTGCTCGCGGGCAGCGCGGCTGAGCGCGCCCTGGATGGGCGCGTCGAGGTCGCCGGGCTGCTCGGCGAAGGGCAGCTTGTCGGTGTCCTTGTGGCCCATGAGGCAGAAGTACTCCGGCAGCGACACCAGCGCGGCGCCTTGCCGGGCGGCCTCGCCGATCCAGTGGCGGGCGCGTTCGAGGTTTTCCTCCAGCCGGGTGGTGGAGACCATCTGGATCGCGGCGACGGTGACCGGTGCGGTGCTGTGGGCAGGCGTGCTCATGGGGCGGACTCTCCTTGCGCGGTGGCCGTGCTGTTGTAGCTGCCCTGCGGCTGGGCGCGGCGCGGCAACTGCTCGATGCGGGGATCGGACCAGGTGCCGGTGACGCGGAATTCCTCGCTGCTGGCCGCGGCCAGCGGCTTGCGCAGCAGCCACTGCGCCAGGAAGGCGCCCAGCCCGATCGCGGGGTTCACCGCCGCATAGGCGAGCGCGGCACCGCCGGCGTTGATCTCCGGCAGGACCAGGACGTGCAGGTCCTGCGTCTCGGCGGCGAGGTCCGCGCTGCCCTCCATCAGCACCGCGGCCTGCAGGCCCTTCATGCGCAGGTTGTCGCTGCGGGCCACGCCCTTGCCGATCCGGATGTCGCCGGTGACGTTGTCGAAGGCGAAGCCCTCCGAGAACACGTCGCGGAAGTCCAGCATCAGCCGCCGCGGGATGGACTGCAGGCTCAGCACGCCCAGCAGCCGCCCGACGCCGGGCTCCGCCTTGAGGAACTGGCCCTTCTCCATCGCGACGCTCAACTGGCCGCTCATGCTGGCGTAGTCCGGCGACAGCGGCGAGCCCTGCCAGGACACCTGCCCGGTCAGTTCGCCCTTGCCGCCGCGCAAGACCTGGCCCTGGCCGATCCGCTCCAGCAACTTGCCCGCGTCCGCGACGTCCAGCTTCCAGTCGAGTTCGGTGCGGCGCAGCGCCTGGCCGGGTTCCGGCGCCCACTTGCCGGAGGCGCTCAGCGTCGCATCCGGACTCTTGAGCACGAGGCGGCCGAGGCGCCAGTCGCGCGCGTCGCTCTGTTGCTGGGCGTCGATCTCGAGCCGGCCGAGCCGCTTGCCGCGCAGCTCGAAGTCCTCGACGACGATGTCCAGCGTCGGGACCGATTTCGGCTGCCTGTCGAGCAGCTGCTCGACGCCGTCGACGTCGCTGCGGGGCACGGACAGCCGGGACAGCCGCGCATAGACGCGGCCCGGCTGGTTGGGTTTCGCGGCCCGCACCTCGATCAGGCCGCTGAGCTGCTGCGCGTCCATGGAGACCCGCCAGCCCGCGCCGGTGTCGTGCGAGATGCCGGCGGTGACGCCGTTCAGCGTGCGGCCCGCCACCTGCAGCGTCTGCGCCTTCAGCGTGAGTTGCGATGGCGTGTAGCCGCCCTCGGCCATGCCCTCGGTCGCGCTGTCGAGCGCCGAGCCTTCCTTCCCGCCGGTCAGTCCCGGCAGCGCCGTCTGCCAGGCGTCGGCGTTGAACTGGTCGAAGGTGGCGCGGGCGACCACGCCTTGCGCGGGCAGATCGGGCAGCTTCTCACGCACGGCGACGGCGCCGCGCAGGACCTTCGCCTCGTGCGTCGTGACGTCGCGCTGGTAGAGCGCCTGCACCGGGCCGGCCTCGACGCGCAGCTCCTCGCGCTGCGTGCCGGCCGGCGCCGCGATCGCCCGCGTGGCGACGCGCAGGGGCCAGGTCTCGTCGGCGGCCTTGTGCATGGGCGCCGGCAGGTTCACCGTGATGCCCTGCATCGGACTGGTGACGGTGATCTCCGTCTGCCCGCCCCGGAGCACGCCCAGGTCGAAACGCACCGGGGCCTGGCCCGTCATCACCGACGCGACCTGCTGGAGGCCCAGCTCCGGCGCGTTGCGCAGCGCCTCGGCCGTCACCGTGCCCAGCGCCGCGAAGCGCATCGAGCCGTCGGCCTGGCTGCCGCCGTCGAAGGTGGCGTCGCCGCCCAGCACGCGCGCCTGACCGCCGCGGATCTGCAGCCCCTTCTGGTCGAAGCTCACCAGCGCCTTCGCCTGGCCGAGCAACGGGGTGTCGGGCCGGATGCGCAGGTCGTTGCCGGTCAGCGTGACCAGGCCCTTCACCGTGGTGTCGTCGATGTGCATCAACGGCAGCCGCAGGTTGAGCTTCAGCGCCATCGGGCCGGTGGCGGTGCTGTTGTCCAGCACGTGGCTGGTCAGTGCCGCGACCGGCGAGCTCTTCACGTAGCGCAGGCCGTCGGCCAGCGCGCCGCGCGCCTGGCCGTCGATGTCCAGCACCGGCGCGTGGTGGTAGAGGTCGGGGATCGCACCCTGGACGTTGAACAGCTCCACGCCCATCAGCTTCGTCTTCGCGTTGCGGATGCTCATGGACGCGCGGTCGAAGATCAGCTCGGCGTCCAGCTGTTCCATCACGGGCCACGGCGACTGGAAGGCGGGATGCTCGTCGTCGGCCGGGTGGCTGGGCACGTAGGCCAGCGTCAGGTTGCGGACCTGCCCGGCGACGCGGAACTGGCCCTTGCTGCGCGGCGTGTCGAACGGGAAATCGAGCAGGTCGCCCTGCAGCCGCACCTGGATCTTCTGGACGGTGCCGTCGCGGATCGCGTCGCGGACATACCGGCGCGCCTCATGGCCCATCGACGCGGGCAGGTAGCGCAGCACGCGCGGCGCGCTGATCTCGTCGATGTGGCCGGTCAGGTCGAGCCTGCCCGAGTCGTGGGGGCGTTTGCCTTCACCGCTCTGCCAGGAGCCGTCGATCTCCGCGCGCAGGTCGCCGTTGGCGATCCGGACGTCGGTGAACTGCACCGACCAGCGCGTGCGGGGTTCGGCGGGCGCCGACGCCGCGCTCGCGACCGAGGCCGCCGCCAGCGGCCGGGCGACCGGCGCCGTCGCCGGGATGGCGG
>NZ_JBWKOK010000001.1:1208933-1613087 GCF_059416045.1 Roseateles sp. GW821-FHT09G03 | reverse complement strand
TCGCCACGCGCGAAAGCTCGAACCTGGTGTTGAGCATCGCCGGCACGACCGACAAGATCACGATCGGGTCCTTCTTCAACAACGATGATCCGCGCAGCGTCTACAACCCGGTACAGCAGGTGCGGTTCGCCGACGGCACGACCTGGGGCATCGACGACATCCTGTCGCGCTACTTCGGGGGCACTGCGGGCAACGATTCGATCAGCGGCACTGTGAGCGCCGACGTCATCCGTGGCCAGGCCGGCAATGACTCGCTATCAGGGAACGGCGGCAGCGACACCCTGTACGGCGGGGAGGGCAACGACACCCTCAACGGCGGCGACGGCAACGACGTCCTCGAAGGCGGTGTCGGTAACGACACGCTGTATGGTGGCAACGGCAACGACACCTACGTGTTCGGCCGCGGTGACGGGCAGGACAGCATCCAGTCGAAATACGACTCGTCGTCTTCGAAGCTGAACGTCCTGCAGTTGAAGGACGGCATCTCGTCCGGTGACGTGACCACGACGCGCTCCGGTGAAAACCTGGTGATCGGCATCGCAGGAACGACGGATACCGTCACCGTGTCGGCGTTCTTCTACAACTCGGGCAGCCCGTCCAACAACTACAACCCGCTGCAGCAGATCCGTTTCGCCGACGGCACTGCCTGGTCGCTCGCCGACATCGACAACAAGGTGAAGGGCCTGCCGATGTCGAGCGCCTCGGCGCGGACCGCCAACACCGATCGTCAGGCGGATGCGCTCATCTCGGCGATGGCGTCGTTCTCGGGGGCGTCGGCCACGGCCTCCCACGCCGCGATGCCAAGCTACTCGACCAGCAACAGCGATGCGCTGATGGCCGTGTCGACGCGTTGATCGGCTGACTGCGTCCCCGAACATCCCGGCGCCAGCGTGCCGAGGTGTTCGGGAAGCCGGCGCCGTTACTCACGACGGGACCCTTCGGGGTCCCGTTTCTTCTTGGATCGTTCGAATCGCTTCAAGGCCCAGGCGGACTGGGCGCATGAAGACGTGAGCACGCCCCGTCGGTTCATGGCTATCATCCCCGCGATCAAGGAGACGACGACATGACCACACGCTTCTGGATGGCGCTCACCGCGGGCGCACTTTTCTCCCTGTCGGCGGCGGCCCAGGAGGTCACGTTGACGCGGCTCGACTGCGGCAACGGGACCAACGACCCGCGGCGCTTCAGCGACACCTTCGCCTACACCGAGACGAGCAAGCCCTTCACCTTCAGCTGCTACGTCATCCGGCACGGCTCCGACGTGATGGTCTGGGACACCGGCTACCTGCCGGGCTCCGCGCCCAACGCGACCAACAAGCCGCTGGGCGATCTGCTCAAGCAGATCAAGGTCGATCCCGCGGACGTGAAGTTCGTCGGCATCAGCCACTTCCACGCCGATCACACCGGCCAGGTGAGCCTGTTCAAGAACGCGACGCTGCTGATCGGCAAGGCCGACTGGGAAGCCATCAACGCGACGCCGCCGATGGCCGGAGCGAACGCGAAAGGCTTCGCCGAGTGGATCGCCGAGAAGCGCAAGGTCGACGCGCTGACCGCGGACAAGGACGTCTTCGGCGACGGCACCGTCATGGTCCTGCGCGCGCCGGGCCACACGCCGGGTCACAGCATCCTGCTGGTCCGTCTGAAGGAAATGGGGCCGGTGATCCTCAGCGGGGACTCCGTCCACTTCCACGAGAACTACGAGCACGACGGCGTGCCCAGCTTCAACGACGACCGCGCGCAGACGCTCGCCTCGATCCAACGCGTGAAGCAGATCGAGAAGAACCTCAAGGCCACGGTCATCATCCAGCACGACCCGCGCGACATCGGCAAGCTGCCGGCCTTCCCGGCGGCGGCGAAGTAGGGCCAGGTGTCGGAGGCGAGCCCGTCGGGCTCCCCCGATGTCAGCGGGCCGCTGCGGCGGCCCGCGCCACGTGCAGCTTCCGGTAGCTGTCGATCAGGCGGTGATGCCGGTCGAGGCCTTCCAGCTTCATGCTCGTCGGCGTCAGGCCGTAGAAGCGCACGCTGCCGTCCGCGGATCCGAGCACCGCGTCCATGCGCTCGTCCCCGAACATCCGGCGGAAGTTGACGACGTAGTCGTCGAGTTCCAGCTCGTCGTCCAGCAGCACTTCCAGCACGACGTTCACGGCCTGGTAGAACAGGCCGCGATCGACCGTGTTCTCGTTGTATTGCAGGAAGGCCCCGACCAGTTCCTGCGCCTCCTCGAGCTGCCCCAACGCCAGATGGATCAGCAGCTTCAGCTCCTGGAGGGTCAACTGACCCCACACCGTGTTCTCGTCGAAGTCGATGCCGATCAGCGTGGCGATGTCGGTGTAGTCGTCGAGCTCGCTGTCTTCGAGGCGCTCCAGCAGCGCCGCCAACTGCTCATCGTCCAGCCGGTGCAGGTTGAGGATGTCGGCGCGGAACGCCAGGGCCTGGTTGGTGTTGTCCCAGATCAGGTCCTCGACCGGATAGATCTCCGAATAGTCCGGCACCAGGATGCGGCAGGCCGTCGCGCCGAGCTGGTCGTACACGGCCATGTAGGACTCCTTGCCCATGTCGTCGAGGATGCCGAACAGCGTGGCGGCCTCCTCGGCGTTCGAGTCGGCGCCCTGGCCGGAGAAGTCCCACTCGACGAACGCGTGATCGGCCTTGGCGCTGAAGAAGCGCCACGACACGATGCCGCTGGAATCGATGAAGTGCTCGACGAAGTTGTTGGGCTCGGTGACGGCGTTGCTCGCGAAGGTGGGCCGGGGCAGGTCGTTCAGGCCTTCGAAGCTGCGGCCCTGCAGCAGTTCCGTCAGGCTGCGTTCCAGCGCGACCTGCAGGCTGGGATGCGCGCCGAAAGACGCAAACACGCCGCCGGTCCGCGGGTTCATCAGCGTCACGCACATCACCGGATAGACGCCGCCCAGAGACGCGTCCTTCACCAGCACCGGGAAGCCCTGTTCCTCCAGGCTGCGGATGCCGGCCACGATGCCGGGGTACTTGTCCAGCACGGCCTGCGGCACGTCGGGGAGGGCGATCTCGCCTTCCAGGATCTCGCGCTTGACGGCCCGCTCGAAGATCTCGGACAGGCATTGCACCTGCGCTTCCGCCAGCGTGTTGCCGGCGCTCATGCCGTTGCTGACGTACAGGTTCTCGACGAGGTTGGACGGGAAATAGACCGTCTGGCCGTCGGACCGCCGCACATAAGGCAGCGCGCAGATGCCGCGCGCCACGTTGCCCGAGTTGGTGTCGATCAGGTGCGAGGCGCGCAATTCGCCGTCGGGGTCGTACCAGGCCAGGCAGCGCTCGTCGAGCAGGCCTTCAGGGAGCGCATCGTCCGGGCCGGGCTTGAACCAGCGCTCGTCCGGGTAATGCACGAAGGCGGCGTTGGCGATGTCCTCGCCCCAGAACACGCCCGCGTAGAAGTGGTTGTTGTTCAGGCGCTCGATGTATTCGCCCAGGGCCGAGGCGAGGGCGCTTTCCTTGGTGGCCCCCTTGCCGTTGGTGAAGCACATCGGCGAATGCGCGTCGCGGATGTGGAGCGACCACACGTTGGGCACCAGGTTGCGCCAGGAGGCGATCTCGATCTTGATGCCCAGGTTCGCCAGGATCGCCGTCATGTTGGCGATGGTCTGCTCCAGCGGCAGGTCCTTGCCCGGGATGTAGGTCGCCGCCGTCGCATCCGGATTCAGCGTCAGCAGGGCCTGCGCGTCGGCATCGAGGTTCTCGACCTCCTCGATCACGAACTCCGGCCCGGCCTGCACCACCTTCTTGACCGTGCAGCGGTCGATGGAGCGCAGGATGCCCAGGCGGTCCTTCTCGGAGATGTCCGCCGGCAGCTCGACCTGGATCTTGAAGATCTGCTGGTAGCGGTTCTCCGGGTCGACGATGTTGTTCTGCGAGAGACGGATGTTCTCGGTCGGGATGTCGCGGGTGACGCAGTACAGCTTGACGAAGTAGGCCGCGCACAGGGCCGAGGACGCCAGGAAATAGTCGAACGGACCCGGCGCCGAGCCGTCGCCCTTGTAGCGGATGGGCTGGTCGGCGATGACCGTGAAATCATCGAACTTGGCTTCCAGGCGAAGCTTGTCGAGAAAGTTGACCTTGATTTCCATGCGGGGACTCTTCTGCGGGTTATCCAGCATTATCGCGGGCGGACTCCGCAGGCCCTGGGAGACGGGACCCGCGGATAGGATGTCCGGATGACCTGTCCCGAGACCCCCGACACCCGCCTGCGCGACCTCGCGCGCCTGCGACGCGTGCGGGACCGCATCGACCGCGAGTACGCCCAGCCGCTGGACGTCGAGGCGCTGGCGCAGGGCATCGGCATGTCGGCCGGCCACCTCAGCCGGCAGTTCCGGCTGGCCTACGGCGAGTCGGTCTACGCCTACCTCATGACCCGACGCATCGAGCGTGCCATGGCGCTGCTGCGCCGCGGCGACCTCAGCGTCACCGAGGTCTGCTTCGAGGTCGGCTGCTCCTCGCTGGGCACCTTCAGCACGCGCTTCGCCGAGCTGGTCGGCGTACCGCCGAGCGTCTACCGCCGCGACTCGGCGTCCGAGGCGGAAGGCCTGCCGTCCTGCGTCGCCAAGCAGGTGACGCGTCCGATCAGGAATCGAGAAGCGCCGGAGAAATCGTCCCCCTAGACTGCGTTCCAAGGGTCCGGACCCCGGCGGCGACGGCCGCCAAGCCCTCTGACAACACCTGGAATCACTCATCTGGAGACAAGCATGGACATCACCATCCACTCGACCTTCCTGCCGCACACGGACCCCGAGGAATCGCTGGCCTTCTACCGCGACGGGCTGGACTTCGAGATCCGCAAGGACGTCGCCTTCGGCGGCAACCGCTGGATCACGATCGGGCCGAAGGGCAGGCCGGACACCTCGATCGTCCTGTTTCCGCCGAACGCCACGCCCGGCCTCACCGACGAGGAGAAGCGCACCATCGCCGAGATGATGGCCAAGGGCACCTACGCGATGCTGCTGCTCGGCGCGAAGGACCTGGACGCGACCTTCCAGCGCCTGCAGTCGCGGGACGCGGAGATCGTGCAGGAGCCTATCGACCAGCCCTACGGCGTGCGTGACTTCGGTGTGCGTGACCCGGCGGGGAACATGATCCGTATCCAGCAGCTCAAGAACTGACCCCGGAGACCCGCATGCCCAGCACCACCGATCCGAAGAAGAAGCCCTTGGCCGGCGCCGCGAAGACCTCCGCCAAGCACGCCGCGACGTACGTGGCGAAGAAGACGGTCAAGCCGGCCGTCAAGAGCACCTTCAGAAGCGGCGCGCCCAGCGACGACAACGTCCCCGGCGTGAATGCCTCCAAGATGATCGACGCCCGGATCGAGGAGCTCGGCGACTGGCGCGGCGAGATGCTCGCGCGGCTGCGCAAGCTGATGAAGGAGGCGGTGCCGGGCGTCGAGGAAACGTGGAAGTGGCGCGGCACGCCGGTGTTCGAGCACAACGGCCAGATCTGCACCGGCGAGACCTACAAGGAGGTCGTGAAGATGACCTTCGCGAAGGGCGCGAAGCTGGCGGATCCGTCCAGGCTCTTCAACTCGAGCTTGGACGGCAACGCGCGCCGCGCCATCGACATCCGCAAGGGCGAGAAGATCGACGAGACGGCGTTGAAGGCGCTGTTCAAGGCGGCCGCGGCGCTGAACGACGCGGCCGCCAAGCCGAAGAAGGCCAAGCCGGCGGCTTGAGTCCGCCTGCCTGGTTCCTCAGCCTTCGGTCATCCGCCTTCAGGCGGGTCGTCGAGCTCTCAGCCCTGCTGGCTCGCGAAGGTCCTGCGGAACTCCGGCGCCGCGTCCTCGCGGGTGTTGACCTCGAGCATCAGCCGTCCCGGCATCCAGCAGAAGAAGCGCGAGCCCCGCGCGTGCGAGATGAGCTTCGTCTCCATCGGCACACCCGCGCCGACCATGTCGGCGTGGATGCGCTGGAGGTCCGTCAGCGTCGAGACTTCGACGCCGATGTGGAAGTTGCCGGGCCAGGTGATGTCGCGGTCGCGGGCGTCCTCGAGGACGATGTCGAGCGCGTCCTTCTTCACGACGCGGCTGCTGCCCATCGCGAGCACGGCAAAGCCGAGGAACTGCTCGAAGAAGGCAGCGGTCGCGGGGACGTCGTGGGAGGGGAAGCTCAGATGGTTGAGCGTGGAACGGACCGTGGTGGAATGCGTGGTCATGGTATGCCTGTGCGCAAGCCGGCACGACGCTGAGGCGTCGGAATGCCAGTGGGGTTGCGCGTTGGCTGACGTAAACGCTTACGGCCCGGTGCAGATCAGTTCAGAACGAAACGACTGCGGAGCGGTTGTCATCGTAGTGGCGACGCGCGAACACGGTCAAGCGCGGCGATGCCGACGGGCCGGTCGCCGTGCGATCAGCGGATGAGCGCCTTCATCGATCCCGCCGTGCGGTGCGGAACGTGATCGACCAGCGCAGCCGCTCCACCGGTGAGACGCTGTGCTGCCACGCCCATCGCGAGGGGCCTCGCAGCGCGTAGATCGATCGCGGCTCGACGCTCACCTTGATGACGTCCGCGCGCTTGGGCGCATCGGGCGGGTAGGGGCGGAAGCGCAGCGTCGCGGATGCGCCGAGCGACACGCCGAAGACCTCTTCGAAGTCGGGCACGTCGCGATGCCAGCCCAGTGGCGTGCCGGGCGAATACTCGGCCACCAGCGCATGCACGAGCGCCTCCGGCGCGATGCGGGCCCATTCTGCGACGCGTCGCCGCAGCGGCTGCAGTTCCTCGATGAGCGCCTGCGCCGGACGCAGCCGGTTGCTGTCGTAGTCGAAGCTGCCGCCGTAGCTGACGACGCGACGCCGGGCGGTGTACTCCTTGTACTGCGCGGCCCCCAACGGCAGCGAACGGACCAGCGCGATGAGCGCGCATTCCTCGTCGGACGACAGGAAGCCCGAGCGATACGCCATGCCTTCAGGCAACGCGTCGGCGGGCGGGTCGAGGTCGTCGAAGAGGGAAGTCTGGTCGGCAGCGGCCATGCGGCAGTGTTCCGGCAGGTCAAAATCCGCCGCTGTGGAAACAGGGAGGACGGATGACCGAAGAAGTCATCAAGAAATCACTCTGGCGCGAGTGGGGCGTCCTGATCGGGTTCGCGGTGGCAAGGGCAGCGGCTCAACTCAATCGCCCGACACGAAGTACACCATCCGCCATTGCCCATCGATGAGCTTGAATCCGGCACGATGGCCCAGCTTCGTGGAGGCCGGGCACTGTACGATCTCTTTGGAGATCCATCCGCACGGCATCCGCGTCGCCTTCGCGAGCGCCGGCATCGCCGAAGGATCGGCCTTCCATGCTTCGACGGCCTGGTCGGCGCTTCCGTCGCCACCGAAGCTCCAGGTGAAGTCCTCGACCATCATGGCGCGCAAGGCGGAGACATCGCGCTGCGCGGCCGCGATTCGGATGCGCTCAAGCGCTGGCGCGAAATCTTCCGGCAATGTGCGCGGCGCCGCCAGGGCCGAGGAAGTGGCGAGCACCCCGCACAGGAGGAGCGCCCCTGCGCGCCTGGCCGGTTGGAGGTGAGGACAGAAGAGCGAGAACATCCTCAAGCGCCCAGGTAGTTGTCCTTCACCCGGATGTAATGCTCGGCCGAGTACTTCAGGTAGGCCATCTCATCGGCGGTGAGTTCGCGCACGGGCATCGCGGGTCGGCCCATGTAGAGGTGGCCGCTCTTGAGCACCTTGCCCGGTGACACCAGGCTGCCGGCGCCCAGCATCACGCGGTCCTCGATGACGACGTCGTCCATCACGATGCTGCCCATGCCGATCAGGCACTCGTTGCCGATGCGGCAGCCGTGCAGGATGACGGAATGGCCGACCGTCACGTGGTCGCCGATGATCAGCGGCGAGCCTTCCGGCTTCTTCGGGTGCTTGTGCGAGACGTGCCCCATCGTCAGGTCCTGCACGTTGGTGCCGGTGCCGATCACAATGCGGTTCACGTCGCCCCGCAGCACCGCGTTGCACCAGACCGAGCTGTCGGGACCGAGGGTGACGTCGCCGATCACCTGGGCGGATTCATGGACGAAGACGCGCTCGGCGAGCACCGGGGCGGTAGCGAGGTAAGGGGACAGCGGCATGGCGGGCGAGGGCGGGCAGCGGAAGAAGACAACCATTGTCGCGGCGTCGAAGAAGACCGTCGCGAAGCCTGCTGCCAAAACGCCCAAGAAGCCGGCTGCGAAGCCCGCCGTCAAGGCGCCGCGCGAGAAGCGCCATCACCATTACGTCTACGTCGTCGAGCTCGCCGACCAGGTGTGGAACGAGCCGCGCTTCCGCAAGGCGAATCCGGACTACCGGCTCGGCATGCCCTTCGTCTACGTGGGCATGACGGGGCTCGATCCCGACCTGCGCTTCGACAAGCACAAGGCCGGCATCCAGTCCAACCGCTTTGTCTTCGACTACGGCCTGCGCCTGCTGCCGCAGCTGTACGAGGTCTACAACCCGATGCCCTACGAGGCCGCGCGGGAGATGGAGGTCGAGCTCGCCATCGGCCTGCGCGAAGCGGGCTACGGGGTCTGGCAGGCCTGAACGACAAGCGCAATGGCCGATGCAACGGCCAACGGACGGCCCGCTGAATGGCTCGCCCGACACTGTTCCGATACAGCCCTGCGGCATGATGTCCCGGCCCTTCGTTCAGGAGCAGAGATGAGCGCCACGTCCCCCAACGCCGCCACGCCCGTGGCCCTTCCGACCTACGCCGACGTCGAGGCCGCCGCCCGCCGCATCGACGGCCACGCGCATCGCACGCCGGTGCTGACCTCGCGCACCGTCGACGAACTGATCGGCGCGCAGGTGTTCTTCAAGTGCGAGAACTTCCAGCGCATGGGCGCCTTCAAGTTCCGCGGCGCGTTCAATGCGCTCTCGCGCTTCACGCCGGAGCAGCGCCGCTTCGGCGTGGTCGCGTTCTCGTCGGGCAACCACGCGCAGGCGATCGCCCTGTCGGCGCGCATCCTCGGCATGCCGGCGACCATCGTCATGCCCCAGGACGCGCCCGCCGCCAAGATCGCCGCGACGCGCGGCTATGGCGGTCAGGTCGTCCTCTACGACCGCTACACCGAGGACCGCCAGCAGATCGGCCGCGACCTGGCCGAGAAGCATGGCCTGACCCTCATCCCGCCCTTCGACCATCCCGATGTGCTGACGGGGCAGGGCACCGCCGCGAAGGAGCTGTTCGACGAGGTCGGTCCGCTCGACGCCGTCTTCACGCCGCTGGGCGGCGGCGGCCTGCTGTCGGGCACGGCGCTGTCGACCCGCGCGCTCTCGCCGAAGGCGACGCTGTACGGCGTCGAGCCCGAAGCGGGCGACGACGGCCAGCAGTCGTTCCGCAGCGGCGCCATCGTCACCATCGATACGCCGCGCACCATCGCCGACGGCGCCCAGACGCCGCACCTCGGCGACATCACCTTCGCGCTGATCCGCCAGCACGTCGACGACGTCCTCACCGCGACTGACGCGGAACTGGTCGACGCCATGGGCTTCTTCGCGTCGCGGATGAAGATGCTGGTCGAGCCGACCGGCTGCCTGGGCTTCGCCGCGGCGAAGGCGATGAAGGACCAGTTGAAGGGCCAGCGCGTCGGCATCGTGATCAGCGGCGGCAACGTCGACATGGCGCGCTTCTGCGAGCTGGTCGGCGCCGCGGCGGCGGCATAGCGGGCGCTCGGGACGCGCGGGGCGCTCCGGTCCTTCCGTGCGCTCCGCGTTACCGCCCGTCACAGCTGCGAGGGACGCGAGGCCGTCGGCGTGACCTTGGTCAATGTCGCGGTCGGAGGCCGATGCCCAGAATGCAATCGCCATCCGTTTTCGACAGCAAGGGGATCCTCGCGTGCAAGCTCATCTCATCGATTCCGTCGGCGCCGCCGGCAAGAACCGCAAGGCCGACGTCGAATCCGTACAGCGTCTGCTGACGGCCCGCCAGCTCTACCGCGGTCGCGTCGACGGCCTGTGCGGCCCGCTGACGGTCGACGGCATCCTGCGCTTCCAGCGCGGTTTCATGAGCAAGCCCGACGGCCGTGTCGATCCCAACGGCGGCACCTTCCGCCGCCTGAGCGCCGCCGCCCCGGCCACCAGCACGCACGCCGCGTCGCCGGCCGCCCGCGTGGCGCCCGCTGCGGTTTCCCGCCCGGCAGCTGCCGCCTCGCATCCCGCGGCCACCCACACCGCCACCTCCGCCCCGGCCACCAGTGCCGGCAGCACCTCCGCGGCGACGCCGCAGAACGTCGCCGCCAGCGGCGATGCCGGCAGCGCCCGCGCCCTGCTGACCACGCTGGTGCCGCGCCCCGACGCGCACACGATGAACCCCGGCCTGGTGGCCGTGTCCTCGTCCTACATGGTCCAGTCGCTGGGCCAGCCGCGTCACTCGTACACGCAGGACTGCCAGCCGCTGACCAACGAGAAGCTGAAGAAGCACATCGTGTCGAAGTCGGTGGGGCCCTTCCGGGCGACCGGCCTGGACCTGGCCGTCGACAGCCTGGCCGCCGTGATGGAAGACATCCGCAAGGAACAGCCCGCCGTCTACGCGGCGCTGGGCACCGCCGGCATGCTCTGCTGCCGCAACATCCGCGGTTCGACGACCGGCATCTCCAACCACTCGTGGGGCACGGCGATCGACCTGACCCTCAACGGCGTCCTGGACCGTCGCGGCGACAGCAAGGTGCAGGTCGGCCTGACGCTGATCGCGCCGATCTTCAATCGCCATGGCTGGTACTGGGGCGCCGCGTTCCGCACCGAGGACGCGATGCACTTCGAGGCCAGCCGCTCGCTGGTCGCGCAGTGGGCGCCGCGTCTGGTCTGAGTCATCTCCCGGCGTCCTGCTGCCCGAGCGACCTGCTGCCCGGGCGGCGGCCGTGGTCGCCGGTCCCGGGCGTCGGTTCCGACCGCCCGGGGGCGCCGCCTGCCGCGACACCCGTTGTTTCAATCTCCGTGACGCGCGCCCACCGGTGCGCGTCGCCGCATGGATACTCGTCATCATGAAGCTCCGCCTGATCTCTGCTTTCCGCCTGCTGGCCCTGTCGGGCCTGGTGATGACCGCCGCCTGCCAGCCCACGCTGGCCGCCTGCAACGTGGCCACGCTGCCCGACGGCTGGGCCGCGGGATCGGCACGCTGGGACGGCGCCTGCGCCGCCGACCGGGCCGACGGCCTGGGCGTGCTCAAGGAGCAGCAGGGCGCCGCCGTGAAGCGCATGTTCCTCGGCCGCGTGGCCAAGGGCGAACTGGCGCTGGGTGTCGTCGACATCCCCGACCAGGGCTACATGGCCGGCCGTTTCGAGCAGGGCAAGCTCGTGCCCAGCGAGGACCGCCAGGTGTTCATCCAGGCCTTCGACGAGGCCGCGAAGGCCGCGACGTCCGTCGCCGACCGCTTCGAGAAGGCGGGCAATGCCGCCTCGGCGAAGTTCTACCGCGCCAAGGCCAAGGCCCTGCGCGAGCAGATGGACTGAGCACGCGGCGGCCGCCGCGGCGGTCGTCCCTGCTGACAGCGCGTGTCCCGGCGCTCGCTACAGTCGATCGCATGACCGACAGCCCCCGCGCCTGGATCCGCCTGCCCTCCGGGGCCGCGCTCGACCTGATCAATCCGTCCCCTGACGCCTGGACCGACGAGGACCTCGCGCTGCGCCTGGCGCGCACCTACCGCTGGGGCGGTGAGTCCGTCTGGCCCTGGCCGCTGTCGGTCGCGCAGCATTCGCTGCTGGTGCTCGCGCTGCGCCGCTCTTGGGCGGAGGAGGCCGGCGAGCCCTTGTCGCCCGCGCTCCAGCGCGCCGAACTCCTGCACGATGCCGAGGAGGGCTTCCTCGGATTCGATTGCATCTCGCCGCTCAAGCGCGTGCTGGGCGAGCCCTTCCGCGTGGTTGGCGACCGGCTGATGGCGGCGATCGCCGTCCGATATCAGTTGCCCGCGTGGACGCCCGCCACGCACGCGACGCACAAGCGCGCCGACAGCACCGCCGCCGCGACCGAGGCCGTGCGCTGCACGGGTTGGTCCGAGCGCGAAGTGCGCGAGGTGCTGGGCATCACCCATCCGGTGCTGGATGCGGATCCGCTGCACGCCGCCTACGGCGGTACGCCGTGGGAGCCGTGGCCGTCCGATATCGCGGCGGGGCGATTCCTCGAAGCGCTGCGTCGGCTCAACACCTGACCCCAGGCGACGCCGCTCAGATGTGCCGTGCGATGGACCGCCAGGCGGCCTCTGCCAGGATCGCTCCCCGGTCCGCCGGGCTCGCCAGCCGGCGACCCGCCAGCCACGATCGGCTGTACCACTCCGCCGCCCCCAGCACGAGCGCCGGGATCAGCTCTTCCGGCAGCGGCATCACGCGCCCGTACTTCACGTCGCGCGCGAAACACGCGTCGATCGGTCCATAACGGGTCGCCATCCGCGTCCGCAGGTCATCCCCGAACGGCCCGCCCGCGACGACTTCGCGGGCGATGAAGTAGAAGCGCGCCAGGTCCGCATGCTCGGTGATCCACTCCACATAGGCGGTGATCAGGGCGTCGACCACCGCGTGGCTGTCCTCCAGTCCGCCGATCCGGGCCGCGATGGCGCGGCTCTGGTCGTCGACCGCCGCGAACAGCAGCGCCGCGACCACGCCTTCCTTGTTCTTGAAGTGGTGATAGATCGTGCCCACACTCTGGCCGCTGGCCGCGCGCAGGTCGTCGATCGTCGTGGCCTCGATGCCGCGCGCGTTGAACGCGGACAGGGCCTGCGCCAGGATCAGCCGCTTGGTCTCGGCGCGGTCGTCCGGGTAGGCGGCCTTCAGTACTTGCTCGGTCCTCGCGACGGCCTTGGCGGTCTTCGTGGGCATGATTAGAATAATCTTCTAGAGTTGTCGGCGGTCCCGTCCGGGGAACCCGTCCAAGGAATTGGAGACCGCGGGGCAATAAGCGCGATCATCCCTCAAAGAACATGGTGTCCACGCACGCATGAAGCCCTCGTTGCTGCCCGTCCTGAACGCCCTCGGTGTCCTGGACAACCCAAACCGGCAATTGCAGCCGCAATTGCAGCCGCATTCGCAGCCGACTCCCGGCGATCGTCAGAAGATGGCGTACGCCAGCAGCGCGCAGGACGTCGATGCGCGTTCGCTGGACGACGCGCTGGCGTCGGGGCTCTATGCGGTCAACGTGACGCTCGGGCATGTGGCCGGGAGCGACGATCCGCGCACCGCCACGGAGCGCGACATCGCCGGCTGGGACTCGTTCATCGCGGCGCATCCGCAGTTGCTCAAGGTGGGCAGGGGCGAGGACCTCGCCACTGCGCGTCGGGAGGGCCGCATCGGCGTCATCTACGGTTTCCAGAACACGGAGATGCTGGGTACCGACGTGGCCGCCGTGGACCACTTCGCCGACCTGGGCGTACGCGTGATCCAGCTGACCTACAACGGCCGCAACGCGGTCGGCTGCGGCGCGACGGTGCCTGACGACGACGGCCTGAGTGCCTTCGGCGCCGAGGTCGTCGAGCGCCTGCAGCAGCGGCGGGTGCTGGTCGACCTGAGCCACAGCAGCGAGCGCACCTGCCTGGACACGCTGCGGCGGGCCACGCACCCGGTCGCGATCACGCACACCGGTTGCCGCGCGATCGCCGATCACCCGCGCAACAAGAGCGATACCGAGCTGCGCCTGCTCGCCGAGCGAGGCGGCGTGGTCGGGCTGTACTTCATGCCCTACCTGCGCCTGAGCGGCCAGCCGCATGCGGAGGACCTCATCGCGCATCTGGAGCACGCGATCGACGTCTGCGGCGAGGACCACGTCGGCCTGGGCTCCGACGGCGGCAGCACGCACTACGACGACATGGCCGCCTACCGCAGGCACCTCGAGGACGAGATCGCGCTGCGCCGCAGCCTGGGCATCGGCGCGCCGGGCGAGACGGCGGACGTGGGCCTGTTCCTGCCGGACCTGTGCGGGCCGGACCAGTACCAGCAGCTGGCGCGGCTGCTGTCGGTGCGTGGCCACCGCGCGGCGCGCATCGAGAAGATCCTGCACGGCAACTTCCGCCGGCTGATGACGGAGACCTGGGAATGAAGACGACGCATCGAATCACGCTGCTGGCGGCCCTGTGCGCCGGGCTGTGGGCACCGGCGGCTCGCGCGCACGACGATCACGAACGCCAATGGGCGCCGACGGCCGCCGACGCGCAGGCGGCGCAGGCTGCCTTGCCCGCGCCGCAGGTCCTGCCGGGCGCGAAGGCGCTGATGTCGCAGGTCCAGATCCACGGCATGACCGTCGGCCGCCAGGCGCTGAGCCGCCACGGCGACGAGGTGCTGGTCGACTACGCCTTCAGCGAGCGCGGCCGCGGCGATCAGCTCCGCGCGCGATGGACGCTCGATGCGCGCGGCCTGCCGCTGCGCTACGAGGCCGAAGGCAACGACTACTGGAAGGTCCCGCTCACGGAACGCTTCGATCGCGCGGACGGCAAGGCGTCCTGGAAGAACCGCGTGGAGCAGGGCGGCACGGCGTGGCCGGAGGCGGGGGCGTTCTACCTGCCCGCCAACGCGCCGCCGGAGTTCACCGGCGTGCTCGCCCGCGCGCTGCTGAAGGCGCCGGGGCAACGCCTGGCCCTGCTGCCGGCCGGTGAGGCGACGCTCACGAAGGGGCCGACGATCGCGGCGGGAGGACGTCGGCTGACGCTGCATCTGATCTCGGGCATCGACTTCACGCCGGTGGCCGTGTGGCTCGACGAACGCCAGCAGACGGCGGCCGTGATCGACGACTGGTTCGAGGTCCTGGAAGCGCGTGACGTGCCGGCACTGGCGCGGTTGTCCGCCGCGCAGCGCGACGCGGACAAGCGCTGGTCCGCCGACCTCGCGAAGCGGATGACGCATGTGCCGCAGGGCGACCTGCTCATCCGCCATGCGCGGCTGTTCGAGCCGCGCGATCTGATCGCACGCGAAGACATGCGGGTGCTGATCCGCGGCGGCTTCATCGTGCGCGTCGAGCCCGACGACGGATCGCCGGCGCCCGCAGGCACCGAGGTCATCGAGGCCGCTGGCCGATTCCTGATGCCGGGGTTGTGGGACGTGCACCAGCATTTCTCCGGCACGGACGGCGTCTTCGACTTGATCGCCGGCGTGACCAGCGCGCGCGACATGGCCAACGACAACGTTCCGCTGATCGAGCGCGTGAAGCGCTTCGATGCCGGCACCGAGCTCGGCCCACGCGTGGTGAAGGCCGGCATCGTCGAAGGCGTCGGTCCGCTGGCCGGCCCGACCGACGTGCGCGTCGAGACCGTCGAGCAGGCGCGCAAGGCGGTCGACTGGTACGCCGATCGCGGCTACGAGCAGATCAAGATCTATTCGTCCTTCAAGCCGGAGCTGGTGCGACCGATCGCCGACATGGCGCATGCGCGCGGACTGCGCGTCAGCGGCCACGTGCCGGCGTTCATGCGGGCGGGGCAGTTCATCGACGCGGGCGCGGACGAGATCCAGCACCTGAACTTCATCGTGCTGAACTTCTTCCCCGAGGTCGCCGACACGCGCGGCAAGGACCGCTACACGGTGATGGCGGAGAAGCTGCTGCAGCTGGACCTCGACAGCGCGCCGGTGACGGGTTTCATCGCGGAGCTGCGGCGCAGGCACACGGTGCTCGATCCAACGGTCGCGATCCTGGAGGGCTTGTACTCGGGCGCGCCGGGCGAGCCGCCGGCGGCGCTGAAGGGCATGGTCGAGCGCTTCCCGCCGACCGTGCGACGGCGGCTGCTGTCCGGCGCGGTGGCGGTGCCGCCGGGCAAGGAGGAGGCGTACCGGCAGGCGCTGCCGCGGCTGCTGCAGCTGGTCAAGCGACTGCACGACGGCGGCGTCACGCTGATGCCGGGCACGGATGCCTTCGCGGGCTACACGCTGCATCGCGAGCTGGAGCTCTACGTGCGCGCGGGCATTCCCAACGCGGAGGTGCTGCGCCTGGCCACGCTGACGCCGGCGCAGGTGCTGGGCGTGGCCGGCCAGCGCGGCGAGATCGCGGCGGGCAAGCAGGCGGACATGGTGTTGCTGGACGGCGATCCGCTGAAGGACATCGCCGCGCTGCGGCAGGTGGTGAAGACGATCAAGGCGGGAAGGGTGTTCGATCCGGCGCAGCTGGAGGCGGCGATGGGGATGACACGATGAACGAGGGGGCTACGAAGTCGATCGATGAGCTCAACGCCTACATCGATCAATGCCACGCGCAAGGCCTGTACATCGTGGAAACGATCAAGGCCGTGAGGCTCAAGTTCTCGATCGGTTTGCGGGAGGCCAAGGAGGTCGTCGCCGCTCGTCCCTGCTGGAACGAGATCGTCCGCGCTTCAGAGCCGTTGCAGCGGGAGGCGATCCGCATCGCGAGCGGCGAAGCTGATCGCGAATTGGTGGAGATGATCGAGCGATTCCTCCGTGGGGAGGACGTGTCGATGGCTGCGGCAAATGCGCTTGAAGCCGCACTGGAGGACCATGCCGACGGCGACGAAGCGATCGAGGACGCGGCGTTGATGCTGGCGTCCTACCGCCCCGGCGGCGGCGACTTCCTGTACGACGAGGACGTCATGAAACAGCCACTCGCCAAGGCGATGGAAAGATTGCGGACACGAAGGGATCACCCATGACCGTTCAACCCGATGCCATCCACCGCTTCAACAGCGGCCTCATCCTCCCCGCCAGCGTGCCGTTCCCCGAGGGCACGGCCTTCGGGCCGTTCGTGTTCCTGTCGGGTCAGCTGGGCAACAAGCCCGGCACGCTGGATCTGGTCGAAGGCGGCATCCGCGCGGAAGCGCTTCAGACGCTGCGCAACATCGAGACCGCGCTCCATGCGCAGGGCCTCGGCGTCGAGCACCTGATGCGCTGCACCGTGATGCTCGCCGACATGGCGGAGTGGGGCGTCTTCAACGAGGTCTACCGCGCGTTCTTCGGCGACCGGCCGCTGCCGGCGCGCAGCGCGTTCGGCTGCAACGGGCTGGCGCTGGGCGCGCGGGTTGAGATCGAATGCATCGCCGCGCGCGCGGCGCCCTGACCGAGGATTCGAGTTTTATGGGGCCGGTTGGAAGGCCACGGCAGTGACGACCCGGGTGGCCTGGTTGTAGTGATCCGACGTGACGATCAGCGCCGTCGTTTCTTCCGACAACCTGTAGCCCTCGGGGCAGACCCGGTTGGTCGACGTGAAGCTGTACGGCAGCGTCGAGGCGTTGGGGTTCGTCGAAAGGACGAAGCAGGTGCCCTCGATGGGGCGCGTGATGACGGGGCTGTCGATCGTGCCTGTCGTCGTGTTCAGCGTGAAGCCGGCAGGCAGTCCGAACTGTGCATCGCGGACCTCGACCTTCAACCCAGTGAGGCAGGCTTGCGTCATGCCACGCGGCTGCAAGGTCCAGGTGCTGCGTTGGTTCAGCTTGTAGGTCAGCGCGTCCTGCGCCGTCTGACCCGTGAGCGGCACGCTGGGCGTGTAGTACACCGTGGGGCGGTCACCCGTGACCTTGCAGTCATCGTCCCCGCCACCGCCGCAGCCGTTGAGCAGCGCCCCGACGGCCAACGCCGCCAGAACGGCCATCACGCCGCGTCCCCAGGACTTCGAAATCCACGCCATCACCCACTCCCCGACTTGTCGTGTTTGTTGCTGAAGGGGCGGGATGCTAAAGGGGGCGCGTGTGGCTTCCGCGCGAAAGCGTCCCCCGCGTCGGGGGAGTCGCTGTGATGGATGCCGCAGTGGCATCGCTACCACTCGATGCGGCGCCGATCGAAGACCGCGCGACTACTTCGCCGCGCGACCCCGATCGGCGTCGAAGGGCTCAGAAGCCCTTCATGTCGTACCGCACCCCGACCCAGGCCTGACGGCCCAGACCCTGGTACGTGTAGACCGGCTGCACGTCGCGGTCTGCGACGTTGAGCACCTTGGCCTCCAGGCGCCACTGCGGCAGGAAGCGCCAGGTCGCGCGCAGGTCCGTCACCGCGTAGGCGCCGAGCTGGGCGCCGACATCGGGCCGCGCGCCGACTTCCGTCAGCGATGCCCCGATGCTCCACACGCCGGTGTCGTAATCGGCGGAGACGCTCTCCTGATGCGCCGCGCGACGCGGCAGGCGAGCGCCCGTCTCGACATTGCGCGCGTCGAGGAAGTCGACCGTCGCGGCCAGGCTCAGGTTGCCGAAGCGATGCGTGCCGCTCAGCGTTGCGCCCTGCAGCTTGGCGTGGCCGATGTTGTCCGCGCAGCCGAAGAAGCCTGCCGGGCACTCGGTGCCGGTGGGATCGGGGTTGTAGACGATCAGGTCGCGGACCTTGTTGCGGTACACCGTGGCCGAGGCGCTGCTCGCGCCGGAGCGCCAGTTCACGCCCAGCTCGATGCTGCGGCCGCGTTCGGGCTGGATGTCCGGACGACCGTAGAACGGGTAGTACAGGTCGTTGAAGGTCGGCGCGCGGAAGCTGGTGCCGGCGAGCGCGCGCACCTTGAGCGTCTCGGTGAGCGCGTAGCTCGCGCCCAGCGTGCCGGTCGTGAAGCCGCCGTAGGCGGAGCTGTCGTCGCGCCGCAGGTTGGCCTGCAGCGAGGTCGCGCCGAACTGGCCCGTGTAGCCCGCGATGTAGGCGTTGTTGTGGCGCTTGAGCGTCTCGGTGACGACGCCGTCGGCCTTCTCCGACAGCCGCTCGTAGGCGAGCAGCAGTTGCTGGTCCGGCGCCAGGCGCAGGGCGTTCTGCCAGGTGGCCTGATCGCGGGTCGTCTTGAACGGCAGCGGATCCGGCGCGCCGGCGCGCGAGTCGTCGATGCCGTGCGTCACCTGCGCGGTGGTGGTCCAGATCGGCGAGAGCGTGCCGCGGTAATCGGCGCTGACGACGCGTGTCGTGAGGTGGTTGCGGAAGTCGGGCGTCGGATCGGCCAGGAAGTCCGGCGGGCCGCCGAAGTTGGCGCTGTCGTATTGCGCGTTGAGCTTGTTCTGCGAGGCGCTCACGCCGATGCGGTGGCCCTCCGCGGGCGTGAAGCCCAGGCGCGCCGTGGCCGCCGTGCGGCGGAAGCCGTCGCGGTCCGGGTTGTAGTAGCCGTTGATGTCGTTCGGGCGGATCGCCGACACGCCGTCGCTGGTCTCGCGGCCGATGCTGGCCGCGTAGTCGAAGCCGGCCTGCGCGCCGCTCAGCGCGAAGTCGGCCTTGCGGGCGTTGTATTCGCCGACGGCGACGCCGCTGGTGATGTTCAGCGGGCCCTGGCCGCGGCGGGTGAAGATCTGGATCACGCCGCCGACGGCGTCCGAGCCGTACAGGCCCGAAGCGGGTCCGCGCAGCACTTCGATGCGCTCGATCTGGTCGAGGCTCAAGGCTTCGAAGGCCGCTTGGCCCAGCGTCGCGGAGCCGATGCGCAGGCCGTCGATCATGACGACGGTGCTGTTGGTGTTGGTGCCGCGCAGCAGGTAGCCGGCGGTCTGTCCGGGACCGCCGTTCTGCAGGATCTGCAGGCCGGCGTAGCGGCGCAGGACCTCTTCGACGCTGGCGGCGCCGCTGTCGCGCAAGGTGTCGCGGTCGATCAGGACGATGTCCGCCACGCTCTTGCTCAAGGCTTGCGGTTCGCGCGTGCCGATGACGACGACGGGATCGAGGGAGGTCTGCGCGAAGGCGCTCGACGCGACGATGGACAGGGCGGGCAGGGCGACCAGCGCGGTCGCCGAAGCACGGGCGACGGCGCGCAGCGCGGCGCGGGGAGAAGAGGCTTGCATGTCGGAATCGGAAAAGCAGCGGCAGACGGCCGCTTCCCCGCGGCCGCATGCGGAATGGACGCGCCATCCTCCTGGAAGGACGGCGACGATCCGCCTGTTGGCCGGTATCCGGGCTGTCGGAAGAATGAACCCGTGTTGCCTTCCCGGACGACCGTCCAGTGGTTTCAGACACGAGCCGCGCGCTTCAAGAACGCGCCTTCCGCTTACCGTTGCGGGGGCAGCTCAGGTTGGGGCCACGACCGTGCGGGTGCGGCCCCTCCTGATTCCCGTTGAACTGCGCCGGCAGGGAGCCGGGCGCGAGCACCAACGGGCCGGATGATACCGGGCTGCCTTACATGAACAGGTGCTCGCCGGCGTTTTCTCCGCCGAGGACCACGTAGTTCACCTTGCGCAGATCGCCGAGGGCGCGGCCGCCGGCGTAGGAGATCGAGCTCTGCAGGTCCTCCTCCATCTCGCGCAGCGTGTCGGCCAGATGACCCTTCACGGGCTCGAGGATGCGCTTGCCTTCGACGTGCTTGTACTCGCCCTTGTTGAAGTCGGACGCGGAGCCGTAGTACTCCTTGTAGCGCTTGCCATCGACCTCGACGGTGTTGCCCGGCGATTCCTCATGACCCGCGAAGAGCGAGCCGATCATTACCATCGATGCCCCGAAGCGCACGCTCTTGGCGATGTCGCCGTGATGGCGGATGCCACCGTCGGCAATGATGGGCTTCGTGGCCACGCGGGCACACCACTTCAGCGCCGAGAGCTGCCAGCCGCCGGTGCCGAAACCGGTCTTCAGCCGCGTGATGCAGACCTTGCCCGGTCCGATGCCGACCTTGGTCGCGTCGGCGCCCCAGTTCTCCAGGTCGATGACGCCTTCGGGCGTGCCGACGTTGCCGGCGATGACGAAGGTGTCCGGCAGCTTGTGCTTGATGTGGGCGATCATGCGCTGCACGGCGTCGGCGTGGCCGTGGGCGATGTCGATGGTGATGTAGTCGGCGCCGAGGCCTTCAGCGGCCAGGCGGTCGATGATCGCGTAGTCCGCCTCCTTGACGCCGGCGCTGATGGAGACCAGCAGGCCCTTGTCGCGCATCGTGCGGGCGAAGGCGACGGCATCGAGGTCGAAGCGGTGCATCACGTAGAAGTAGCCGTTGGCGGCCAGCCATTCGGTGATGGACTCGTCGACGACCGTCTTCATGTTCGCGGGCACCGCCGGCAGCTTGAAGCGGCGGGGGCCGAACTCGACGGAAGTGTCGCACTCGCTGCGGCTGTTCACGCGGCACTTGCGCGGCAGCAGCAGGATGTTGTCGTAGTCAAAGATTTCCATGGTCCAAAGTCGCAAAGTCGGGCTGCGTTGATGCAGTGCACGCCCTGGGCTGCGAGCGCTTGACTTGGGACCCGGCCAAAAAAATACCGGGTCCCAAAATTTGGGCCCGGTGACCCATTCTACGCGTGCTGCAGGGAGCCGTCGCCACGCTGCGGTGCAGCATGCATCGTCCGGGGGCTTTTGGGCGCAGTTCGCTAAACTTCGCCCCCTTGGCCCTGCAACGGGCGACATCAGAAGACAAGCCACATGCATTCCGTCGTCATCAGCGGCACCGGGCTCTACCAGCCCCCGCACGTCATCACCAACGCCGAGCTGGTGGACTCGTTCAACCGCTACGTGGACCTGCAGAACGCCGAGCATGCCGAGGCCATCGCCGCCGGCACGCGCGAGGCGCTGGTGCATTCGAACGTGGAGTTCATCGAGAAGGCCTCGGGCATCAAGCAGCGCTACGTGATCGAGAAGGAAGGCGTGCTGGACCCGACGCGCATGTACCCGCGCTTCGCGGAACGCGCGGACGACCAGCTGTCGCTGATGGCGGAGATCGCCGTCGACGCGTCGCGCAAGGCGCTGGCGGCGGCCGGGAAGAAGCCCGAGGACGTGGACGCGGTGTTCTGCTCGGCGGCGAACATGCAGCGCGCGTACCCGGCGATGGCGGTGGAGATCCAGCAGGCGCTGGGCGCGGGCGGCTACGGCTTCGACATGAACGTGGCGTGTTCGTCGGCGACCTTCGCGCTGGAGCAGGCGTACAACGCGGTGCGCTCGGGCGCGTCCAAGTGCGTGCTGATCGTGAATCCGGAGATCACGTCCGCGCACCTGGAATGGAAGGACCGGGACTGCCACTTCATCTTCGGCGACGTGTGCACGGCGATCGTCGTCGAGCGCGCCGACCTGGCGACGGCGACGGAGCAGTGGGAGATCCTGGGCACCAAGCTGGCGACGCAGTTCTCCAACAACATCCGCAACAACTTCGGCTTCATGAACAAGGCCGAGGACAGCGATCCCGACGGGCGCGACAAGACCTTCCGCCAGGAGGGCCGCAAGGTCTTCAAGGAAGTGGTGCCCATCGCCGCGGCGCACATCGAGCACCACCTGGCCGCGCTGCACATCCAGCCGAACGACGTCAGCCGCTACTGGCTGCACCAGGCCAACCTGGGCATGAACCAGCTGGTGATCAAGAAGCTGGTCGGCGGCGAAGCCGGCGCCGAGATCGCGCCGCTGATCCTGGACACGTATGCGAACACGGCATCCGCCGGCTCGGTGATCGCGTTCCACGAGCACCGCGCCAACCTCAAGCAGGGCGACCTGGGAGTGATCTGCTCGTTCGGGGCGGGGTACTCGGTCGGGAGCGTGGTCGTCAAGAAGCGCTGAGCGCCACGCCGGCCCATGGGCCGGCCCGGGCGACTTCCGAGGAACGGGAGCGCTCAGGAAGGTTTTTCAACAGGGAGGGAATATGTCCATTGCCGTCGAATCCGACAGCTCGTCATCGCGTGGTTGGAGCGGGCCGCATCCGAGTGGCCGTGTCGCTGGCGCGCACAAGGTCGTGGGAGTGCTCTATCTGATCCTGGCGTTGCTGTTCACGCTGGGGCTGGTGTTCGGGCGCCAGGGCGCGCTGGATGTCGGCGCGGCCGTGGGGGCCGCCGTCATCTTTGCTTTCGGGGCGGGCCATCTCCTGCTGTCCCGCGCGGCGATGCGCACCCGGAAGTGGGCGCGAGGTCCTAGCATCCTGGTCGCGCTGCCGCTGCTGTTCGCCTTCCCGATCGGCACGTTCTTCGCCGTCGTGATCATCGTCAATTCGGCGAAGAGTTGGGATTGAGCGAGCGCAGGATCAGGTCAGCAGTGGCGTCAGTGCCGGGTCACCGGTCGTCATGGCCCGTTGGTAGGCGGGCCTTTGACCGATGCGCTGGAGATAGTGACGGATGTTTGGATACGGCGCCAGATCGACCGGCATGAACAACCGCATCGTCGTGAGCGAGAAGACGCTCATGATGTCCGCCGCGCTGAAGTCGTCGCCGGCGAAGTAGGGCGCTTGGCCGAGCCGCGCTTCGACGAGCGCCAGCACCTTGTCGAGGCGCTCCTGCGTCGCCGTCAGGACCGGATGGTCGGCCGGCAATGCGCGTCCCAGCGTCATGCGTCGCAGCATCACCGGCTGCAGATTGCCGTTGGCGAAGTGGAACCAGTACAGGAACGGTGCGAAGTCCGGGTGATCGGGGCCGGGCTTCAAACGGCCACTACCGTGTTTCGCGATGAGGTACTCGACGATCGCCGCCGACTCGGCCAGCAGCAGGCCGCCGTCCTCGATCAGCGGCGCGGCGCCGAGCGGATGCAGCGCCTTGAGTTCGGGCGGGGATAGCCGTGTCACCGCATCGCGGGTGTAGCGCTTGATGTCATAGGGAATGCCGAGCTCCTCGCAGAGCCACAAGATGCGTTCCGATTGGGAATGGCCGAGGTGATGGACGGTGATCATGTCGTTCCGATGAGGGCGTTGAAGTGCTTGAGTCAATCCGCGCGCTCGTGTCCGCGGACGGACGTGGGCGCGAAGCCGAAGCGCTCGCGGAAGCGCACGGCGAAGCGGGAAGGCGAGTCGTAGCCCACGGCGCGCGCGATCTCCGAAACGGGCTGCGTGGTCGCCTGGAGCAAGGTCAGCGCGGAGGCCATGCGGGCGTCGACGATTAAGGCCGTCATCGAGGCGCCTTCGGCGGCGAGCCGGCGTCGCAGCGTGGCTTCGGACATCGCCATCGCGCCGGCGACGCGTGCGGTCGTCCAGTCCTCGTCCAACCGTCCGGCGATCAACGCGCGCACGCTGATGGAGACACTGGCATCGACGGGCGCGGATCGCAGCACGAGGCCGTCTTCCAGCAGCCAGTGCATGACCTCCAGCACGCGCTGGCGTGCGATGGCGTCGGGTAACGCGGGGTTCGGGGCGAGCGCCTGCCGGGCGCGCTCGAAGGCTTCGGACAGGCCGGGCCGGACCTTCGACAGCAACCGCACCGGGGCCGGCGGTGGCCCCGTTCGCTCGCTCTGCGCGACGCGGGCGGCGTAGTACGCGTCGTCGAGCAACTCGCCGTCGAAGAGCAGCCAGCGCGCTTCGTACTGCGTTCCCTCGGCGACGAGGTTCGTGAAGTCGACGGTCTGGTTGCCGCTCAGCAGCAGCGCCTGCCGGGGCTGGGCGCGCACGCTGGCCCCGCGAGCCGGCTTGACGGTCTTGATGCCGCGATCGACGAGGATCAGCGCGGGCAGGTCGACGCGCATCCGCAGGATCTGCAAGCCGCGCCCCTGCAGCACGTGGGCCGCGACACCGACGCCAGGGCGGATGTACAGCTCACGGGCCAGCGCGGAGCCGTCGGGCGGCTGGATGGTGCTCGGCTTCACATCGATTCCTCAGGAAGGGATGAATCGATCCTAGCGGGCAAGCCTCACGCCGGTCGTGCGGCGGCGATCAGGTTTGGTGCCGATCCGATCAAGCGCGCCGACGGCGCCAGGCGGCACGGGCCTCAGATGTCCAGCCCATCCTCCAAGTTGAACTCGAACTCCCGTTCCACGATCACGGCGAGCGGCAGTCCGGCGTAGGTGGCCGGCGAGAACCTGGAGCGCTTCATGGCCGCGATGCACAGCTTGTGGAAGGCGCTCGGTGCCTCCGAGATGACCAGGAAGTCGGAGGCCGTGCCGTCGGTGTTGAGGAGGAACATCAGCTTGACCCTGAAACTGCCGGCGTACAGCATGACCTCCGCGTCGAGTTCGACCGGCGAGTCGTCGAGGATGGCGATATTCCCGTAGGCATCGAGATCCATCGCTGGCAGGGGGATCAGCGCATCGACACGCGTGGGGAAGTGCTCGCGGATGAAGGCGTTGTGGGCCTGCACGAGGTTGCCACCGTCCTTGAAGGGCGGGGACAGGTCTTGCTCGGCGCCCGAGAAGGTGAGCGTCATCCGCAGCGTGCGCGGCTCGGCGAGCTTCTGGCAACGCAGTTCCCGCAGCTTGGACTGCGCGGCCAGCAGCAGGTCGGCCCGCCCGTCCCGGAAATCGACGGTATCCACGCGGCCGCGGACGAAGCGCGCATCGACCGTGATGTCGCCGGACACGCGCTGGCCGTTGGCATCGATCGGTGCATGCGGCCGCAAGATCCGGTCGCAGTGGAGCGGCTTCTGAACGTCCGTTCCGCCCGCGTGCGCCGATGTCATTGCGAGCGCCGTCGCACAGGCCACCAGCCAGAATGGGAAGAGTCTGCTCATCCGTAGATCGCTTCGAGCTTTCGCCCGACGAGCGTGGTTTGCGACATCTGAAGGAGGCGGCTGACTTCTTCAGCCAGCGCCAGTTCCTCGGCGGGCAGCAACATGACCGTCGGCGCACTATCCTCGCGGCGGAGCAATTGATCGACCCGCATCGCCGTCGGCGGATGACTGGCGTCCGTCCGCCAGGACCCCGATCGGGAGGCCGCGCGATGCGCGTCGAGGTCGGCATCGCTGACCGCCGCGACGGCGGATCGCACGGCCGGCTCGATCGCGTCATGCGGCTTGGTCAGCGCATGCACGCGGACGGCGGCGTCGACAACCTCGTGCAGATAGGTCTTCTCCAGGACGCCCCGCATCGCTGTCGAACCGGCGACCGACGCCGCCAGCAGGTCCGCGAGATATTCGGCGCGTTGCGACTCCCGCATCACCAGCCAGAGCATGCCGCGGGCCGCCGCGAACAGCAGTTCGGAAACGCCGAGCATCGCCAGTTCGAACGGCAGTCCGACCAGCGACACGATCGGTCCCGCCGCCATGCCCCGTCCGAGCTGTCCGATGTCGAGCGGACGCGCTGCCGTTCCCCAGGCCGCCAGTGTGTCGACCGCATGGCCGAGGAACTGACCGCGCAACGGATCGCCGTTCACGCCGTGCGACAGCTCATGGGCGAGGAGGGCGACCTGCTCGGCCGGTGTCAGGATCGCCATCAACGGGCTGCCGAGCTCGACGTAACGCTCCCGCCGCCAGCCGGCGACGCGATAGTTGGCGTTGAAGTCCGCGGAGACGCCGATGCCGTCCAGTGGCCGCGCCCCGAGCGCGGCCGCGATCCGGTCACTCAACGCATGGAGCGCGGGGAAACGCTCGCGCGTGAGGAGATGGTCAGGCGCTCGCGGGAGTCGGGGACGGGCGGCGATGCACAGCAGCACGAGCGCCACGCCGCCGAGCGGAATGAAGACGTGGGTCCAGGGACCGGTCAGCAGCAGCACGCCGGCCACGCCTGCGGCGAGCCCGGCGCCATGTACCAGCAGGGCCAGCAGATAGGCCAGCGCGAGTCGGCCGGACCACCTTGCGCGAGCGCGCCGGGTCGCGACCAGATCTTCCCGCGAGACCTCTTCCAGCAGATCGCTGGACAGGCGCTCGCCCAACTGTCGGCGGACGCTTTCCCAACGCCCGATGGCCGTCGTGGACGACGGTTCGATGGCCGCGGCCATGCCTCACTCCCTGCATCGTTCTATTGAACGTGGAGCATACAAGCGGCGTTCATCGGGCTGCAGTAGGGCGCGCCCTCGCCGGGCATGAGCCCGGCGGTGTCACCGCCCGCTCGCCTCGATCCGGATCTCATCCCGGCGGCACGTGCCGCCGCCGCTGCCGCTGGGCTGATCGCCGAGCAACTGCTTCAGCGTGCCACCGGCCTTGTAGTCGCGCGGCAGCTTCACCTGGATCTCGGTGAGGTACTGCCCCGAGCACATCAGCTTCACGCTGTCGCGGTACGCGTCGCTGCCGGTCTCCGCCTGCAGCTTCTCGTAGAAGGTCTTGCGCGAGATCGCCCCGCCGATGTTCTGGCGGATGTACTTGCCGACGCCCGAATCGTTGAACTGCTTCACCAGATCGACCGCGCGGCGGAAGTAGGCGTCCGGGTTCAGCGTCGTCTGGCAGGTGCCGTGCTTGCGCCACTCGTGCTCGCCGAATCCCTTTTCGTAGAGGAAGTTCGGCATCCACGGGCCGATGTACGAGACCGTCTCCTTCGACAGGCTCAGCGGCGCATTGCCACAGTCGCCGTAGCTGATCCCGCATTGCTGCCGGTTGGGCCACAGGCCGTGCAGCGTCAGGTTGGTCACCGTAAGCTTGCCGTCCTCCATGGCCTCGCATTCGGGCTTGCCGCGCCGGCCACCCGCCGTCCATTCGCAGAAGCCGGGCTGCCACGACATCGCCAGCACGAAGCTGTCGTACTGGTCCGGCGTCTTGCACATGCCCTGGCCGGTGGCCGCCGTGGCGGTGTCACCCGATGGCGCGCGGGCGCCGGGTGATGTGGCGGTCGAGGTCGACGGCGCGGCACCGCCCGCGGCCGCGCCGCAGTCGTTCTGCACCCAGCGCTCCGGCGGTCGCGCACCGGGCACCTGCACGCGCGTCCAGCCCGCGTTGTGCGACTCCAGGATCGTGTAGCCCGTGCCCGGCGACAGCTTCGCGCCGTCCGGGTTGGTGCTCTTCCTGAAGGACTGGAAGGCCTCGCAGGCGCGCGAGGCGGTGAAGGTGCCGCTCGCGGGATCGGCCCAGGCCGAGGGCAGGGCGCTGATCACCAGCGACAAGGCGGCGATTCGGAGAGCGAGGCGCATGGTGTCAATCGATGCTGTCGGGACAGCCGGCTTTGTACGTCATCTCGACGTCGTCGGGAACGAACCGTGGCTCGTCGAGGCGTCAGAAGCCGATCGACACGCCGACGCCCAGCACCCAATCCGCCGTCTGCTTCGTCAGGCCGCGGTTGATGGACGCGTCGAGTTGAAGCCGGCGATCAACAAGCCAGGTGACGCCGGTGCCAGCGGAGATGCTCCGCCCGCCGTTGCGGTTGGACGCGAGCTGGTCGCCGGCGACTTCGACGTAGCCCTTCCACGCCTCCGCGATCGGCCAGCCCAGCGATGCGCCGAGGATGCCGCCGACGAAATGTTTGCCGTCATCGCGGCTGTCGCGGTACAGCCCGCCGATCACGCCGGCCGACCAGTCGTGCGGCAGGTCCCATTCCGACGTCAGTCGCAGCGAGGGACGCAAGCCCTGACCCCGGAAGGCGGACGAGCCGCTGTCCATGTCCACGTTCAGCAGCCACGCGAGCCCGGGCTTGTTGCGTTCGGCGTCGCCGTCCTGCACGTGCCACTTCACGCCGAGCGCCGTGTCGGCCCAGCCGCTGACCTTGGCGGTCCCGCTGCTGTCCGATGCGCGCAGGCGCTGGTAGCCGTCGGTCTCGACGCGGAACTCCCAGTCCTCGGCGAAGCCGAAACGCAGCAGCGTCGGCGTCGACCACAGCCGGCTGCGCACGCCGTCGCTCTTGTCGCGCTGGTAGCCGAGGCCCGTCTCCAGCAGCGCGCGGCCTTTGCCGACGGTGCTGCTCGATTCGACGATGCCCGGCTGGTCGGGCTCGATCGCGTCGTCGGGGCCATCCGCCGCGGAGGCAGGGCCGGCGAGGGCGGCCAGCGTGGCGGCCAGGGCGGCCAGCACGGCGACATGAAGGCCCGCCAGCCAGCCTCCGGACAAGGTGTCGGTCTTCATCGCAGGTCTCTCCTCCGCGTCAGTTCGACGTCGAGTTCATCGTGGTCGCCGAGTGTTCCGTGGCCGCCGTGATCATCGCTGACCGGGGGCGATCGGTCACTGCCCGCCGCTGCGGTCGCCGCCCATCCACCAGGACGGCGGCACGCCCGAGGCGCCCGTCGCGGGCCCCGAGGCCGCGTCCGAGGCCGGCAGCGGCGGCGGCATCGGACCGATCGTCTTCAGCCCCGCGTCGCCCGCGTACTCGCTGAAGACCCAGTCCGGGCCGAATGGGCCTTCCTCCTGCACGAGCCCGCCGTCCTTGGGCGGCTCGATCTCGGAGGGCTTGATGTCCTTCAGCGCGACCTGCATGTAGTCGATCCACGCCGGCAGCGCGATGCCGCCGCCGGATTCGCCCGCGCCCAGGCTGCGCGGCTGGTCGTAGCCGATCCAGACCACCGTCGCGACGCGCCGCTGGAAGCCCGCGAACCACGCGTCCACCGCATCGTTCGTCGTGCCGGTCTTGCCGTACAGGTCGTAGCGCTTGAGCGACGCGCTCGCCTTGTAGGCGGTGCCGCGGATCGCCACCTCGCGCAACAGCGAGCCGGTGATGAACGCGTTGCGCTCGCTGATCGCGCGGCGGTCGTCGGTGAGCTTTTCCGGCTCCGCCTGGAACAGCACCTGGTTCTGCGCATCCACGATCTTGGTCACCAGCAGCGGCTTGAGCAGGTAGCCGCCGTTGGCGAAGACCGAATAGGCGCTGGCCATCTGCAGCGGCGTCACCGAGCCCGAACCGAGCGCGAGCGTCAGGTTCTCCGGCTGCTTCTCGAGGTCGACGCCGAACTTGGCCGCCCAGGCGCGCCCGCGCGCCGGCGTGAGCTGCTCCAGCACCCGGATCGTGACCATGTTCTTGGACTTCGCCAGCGCCTGGCGCAAGGTCATCGGGCCGTCGAAGTTGCCGTCGGAGTTGCGCGGATTCCAGTCGCCGACCGAGATCGGCGCATCGTCGACCAGCGTCGCGGGACTCGCGCCGACTTCCATCGCGCCCGAGTAGATGAAGGGCTTGAAGCTCGAGCCCGGCTGACGCCATGCCTGCGTCGCGTGGTTGAACTGGTTGCGGTTGAAGTCGAAGCCGCCGACCAGCGCCAGGATCTTGCCGCTGTCGGGCTCGACCGACACCAGCGCGCCCTCGGCCTCCGGCGACTGCGTCACCGCCCAGGCGCCCTTGGGGAACGCCTTGGTCGGCGCCCCGCGCAGCACGCGGATGATGGAGCCGCGCTGGATGCGCAGGTCGGCCTTGGCCTTGGGCGACAGCGCCGATTGCACCGAGCGCAGGCCTTCGCCCTGGATCTCGATGTCGTCGCCGTCGGACAGGCTCGCCTGGAGCTTGTTGTTCCCGACCTGCGTGACGACCGCGGTGCGCAGGTCGTCGTTGTCCGGATGCTCGTTGAACACCTGAGAGATCGCGGCGTCCTGCTCCTGGGCGTCCATGCCGTCGGGCAGGTCCACGTCGCCTTCCGGACCGCGCCAGGCCTTGCGGCGCTCGTAGTCCATCAGCGTGCGGCGCAGCGCCTTGTACGCCGCGATCTGGTCGTCCATGCGCAGCGTTGTCGTCACGCGCAGGCCGCGGTTGTAGGCCTCCTCGCCGTACTGGGCGTGCACGACCTGGCGCACCATCTCCGTCGCGTACTGGCCGTAGGGCAGGCGCTGGTCTTGCACGGTGCGCAGCTTCAACGGTTCCTCGCGGGCCTGCTTCGCCTGCTCCGGCGTGATCATGCCGACGTCGACCATGCGCATCAGCACCGTCGCCTGGCGGCGCTGCGCCAGTTTCAGGTTGGTGATGGGATTGGCGCGGTACGGGCTCTGCGGCAGACCGGCCAGCATCGCCGTCTCCGCGATCGACAGGTCCTTGAGCGACTTGCCGAAGTAGGCCTGCGCCGCCGCCTCGAAGCCGTAGGCCCGCTGACCCAGATAGATCTGGTTCATGTAGACCTCGAGGATCTTGTCCTTGGACAGCTGGCTCTCGATCTTGAAGGCCAGCAGGATCTCCACGATCTTGCGGGTGTAGAGCTTCTTCTTCGTGAGGTAGAGGTCGCGTGCAAGCTGCTGCGTGATCGTCGAGGCGCCCTGGCTGCGCGAGGACGAGAACAGGTTGACCCAGAACGCCCGCATCATCCCGGGCACGTAGACGCCCTGGTGGTCGTAGAAGTTGGTGTCCTCGACCGCGAGCAGCGCCTGCTGCATCTGCTTGGGGATCTTCTCCAGCGGCAGGTAGCTGCGGCGCTCGGTGCCGTACTCGGCGAGCAGTTGGCCGTCCTCGGAATAGACGCGCAGCGGCTGCTTGGGGTTGTAGTCGGTCAGGCGGTCCAGGTCGGGCAGGCCCGGCCAGATGACGGCGGCCACGCCGGCGACCAGCAGCGTCAGGGCCAGCACGCCGGCGCCCGCCCAGACGGCGATGCGCTTCCAGGTGGGCAGTTCACGCAGCGAGTCCCGGATCGGCGCGGTGCGGCGCCAGAGCGCCAGGAAGAATCCGGCCAGGGACAGTGCGATGTTGCGGGCGATTTGAGCGATCTGCTGCATGCGGGGCGCACGAGTTCAAGTCGGCGGATTATCGTCAGACATCCGGGGCTGTCCCGGCTCGGGTGCGCACGGCAACAATCCGTACACAGAAGACACACGGCCGATGCACATGGGCCGGAATCCCTCGCCCCCAGGGCATCAACCGTGCCCGAGGTCCAGCGTCAGGAAGACCAGCGCGTTGAGCGCGAAGTGCAGCCCGATGGCCACCTCGATGCGGCGGGACAGCGTGTAGGCCAGGCCGTAGCCCAGGCCGGCCAGCATGGCCAGGGCCACGTAGAGGGTGCCGCCCGGCGCATGGGCCAGGCCGAACAGCACGGTGGCCAGCAGGACCGGCAGCCAGCCGTTCAGGGTGCGCAGGTCGGAGCCCAGCCGGCGTGCCAGCAGGCCCTGGATGACGCCGCGGAAGGCGGCTTCCTCGGCGACGCAGGTCAGGAAGAGGTTGGCGGCCAGGTACAGCCCGGCGTTGTCCGGCCAGCGCAGCGTCGGACGGCCGATGCCGCCGATCACGGCCAGCAGCCAGGGCAGGACGAGCGTCGCGGCGAGGACCACCCAGAGCCAGAAGCCCGGGATGCCTCGAACTCCCGGCACGTCGGGGGAGGATGTCGACGCGATGCCTTCCGACCGTCTGCGTTGTTGCGACGCCAGCACCGCCAGCATCAGCATGCCGGCGACGCCCTTGTCGAAGTTCAGGTATTTCAGCGATGGCGGGCGGGCGTCGGACGTCGTGGCCAGGTAGGTCGGGTTCAGGAATCCCGGCAGCAGGTGCAGCGCCAGCGCGAAGCCGATCACCAGCATCAGCAGCATCAACGCCGCCTCGCGACGCGGGCGGTGGCGGGCCTCGATCGCCATCCAGGCCAGGGCCGCCAGCGCGGCCACCGGCACCATCGCGGCGATGGTGAGCTGGCCGTGCACCAGCCCGGCGGTCACCGCCATGATCAGCAGCGACAGCCAGGGCCAGGGGGCTCGCACCGGCAACAGGGTCGCGGCGATCGACAGGCACAGGAGCAGGTGGCTGAGCGGCATCGGGATCAGGGGGGCGGGGGTTGGGTGTCAGGGGCAATCGCGCCGCAGTATCCGCGAAGCGGACGCCAGGCCTCCCGAAGGGCGGGGATCCTGGCCCGATGGCCGCCCCGTCTCCCCAGCGCCGCCGCCCCGCTGAGGTATCGTCCCGCCCCATGCACGAGATGACTTTCTACTGGCACGACTACGAGACCTTCGGGCGCGTGCCGCGCCGCGACCGGCCGGCGCAGTTCGCCGGCATCCGCACCGATGCGGACCTGAACGAGATCGGCGATCCGCTGATGGTGTACTGCCAGCCGCCCACCGATTCGCTGCCCGATCCCGAGTCCTGCCTGCTGACGGGCATCCTCCCGCAGACCTGCGCCGAGCAGGGCCTGGCCGAGCACCGCTTCGCCGCCGACATCCACGCCGAGCTGTCGCGCCCCGGAACCGTCGGGCTGGGCTACAACACGATCCGCTTCGACGACGAGGTGACGCGTTTCCTGTTCTGGCGCAACCTCATCGATCCCTACGGCCGTGAATGGCAGAACGACTGCGGCCGCTGGGACCTGCTGGACGTCGTGCGCTGCGCCTACGCGCTGCGTCCGGAAGGCATCGAATGGCCGAAGCACGAGGACGGCCGCCCGTCCTTCAAGCTGGAGCACCTGACCGCCGCCAACGGCCTGGCCCACGAGGCGGCGCACGATGCGCTGTCCGACGTGCGCGCGACGATCGCGCTGGCCCGCCTGATCAAGGACAAGCAGCCGCGGCTGTGGGACTTCTGCCTGAAGCTGCGCCGAAAGGACGCCGTCTGGGCGGAGATCGGCATGAACCGGCCCTTCCTCCACGTGTCGGGCATGTACGGCACGGAGCGCGGCTGCATCGCGCTGGTCTGGCCGCTGGCGCCGCACCCGACCAACAAGAACGAGCTGATCGTCTGGGACCTGGGCAGCGATCCGGCCGAGCTGCTGGCGCTGGACGCCGAGGCGATCCGCCTGCGGATGTACACCAAGCAGGAGCTGCTGCCCGAGGGCGTGACGCGGTTGCCGATCAAGACCATCCACGTCAACAAGTCGCCGATCGTGATCTCGTCGATGAAGATCCTGTCGCCCGAGATGGCGGCGCGATGGGGCCTGGACCTCGCGCAGGGGCAGGCGCATGCGCAGACGCTGGCGACGCGCGGCGGGGAACTCGCGCGGCTGTGGCCGCAGGTGTTCCAGCGCCCGGCGGGCGAGGGCGGCGTCGACGTCGACGAGGACCTGTACGGCGGTTTCGTCTCGAACGACGACCGCCGCTCGCTGGAGCGCCTGCGCGGCCTGTCGCCCGAGTCGCTGGCCGACCGCGTGGCGCAGGGCAAGGTCGCCTTCGAGGACGCGCGGCTGGAGGAGATCCTGTTCCGCTACCGCGCGCGCAACTTCCCCGACAGCCTGACCACGGACGAGCAGGCCCGCTGGGAGCACCACCGGGCCGCCCGGCTGCACCTGGGCGAGGGTGGCGCGCAGACGCTGGAAGCCTTCTTCGAGCGCATCGACACGCTGGCCCAGACGGCGGAGGAGTCGGAGGACGAGCGCGCCACCGACATCCTGTCCGCCCTGTACGAGTGGGCCGAACAGATCGCTCCTCCACCGCCCTGAGCTCCGGTACGGCCCGCCCGGACTCCCTGGAACCGGGTTGTCTCCGGGCTTTCCAGGACCGGGCAAAACGGGTACACCTCTGCCATACGCCAGGAGACGACATGCAATCCCAACACGACGCCGCCGATCCGATCGCCGCCCGCATGCGGGCGATGCTGGTGCGGGCGCCGCTGGCCGTGGCCTTCGTGGCCGCCGGCCGCTTCGAGGTGGTCAGCGAGCACTTCAACCACCTGTTCGGCCACGGCGACGAGACCGACCTGACCGGCACCGACCAGCGCGCGTCGGTCGTGTCGGATTCGGCCCACCAGGCGCTGCAGGCCCGCATGGGCTCCGCCTTCGGCGCGGGACGGCCGCTGGACGAGGAGGTCGAATTCGTCCGCCGCGACGGCTCGCGCTTCTGGGGCCGGTTGCAGGCGACGCCGGTGCACTGGGAACAGCCCGCGGGCGAGTCGATGTGGATCCTCGATGACGTCACCGCCGCCCGCCAGCAGCGGCTGCAGCCGACCTGGTCCGCCAAGCACGACGAGGTCACCGAGCTCTCCAACCGCCGCGAGATGGAACGCCGTCTGGCCGAACACGTCGGCAGCCGCCGGCATGAGCCGGTGTCGGTGCTCTTCGTCGACATCGACAAGTTCAGCGAGATCCAGCAGGGCATGGGGGCGGAGGTCGCCGACCACTTCCTGTATGGACTCGGGCAGATGCTCATCACCAAGGTGCGGGCGTCCGACACCGTCGCGCGGCTGGAGAACGACCATTTCGTCGTGCTGCTGCCGGACTGCGACCAGCATTACGCCCAGATCGTCGCGGAGAAGATCCGCTCCTCGATCGCCGGCTATCGGCTGCGCTGGGGCCTGCACCGGGCGCGCGTGAAGGCGAGCCTGGGCGTGGTGCAGCTGCAGCCGTCGCTGGACACCGTGGATGCGGTGCTCGGCGCGGGGCAGTTGGCCTGCACCGAGGCCAAGGCCGCTGGCGGGGATTCGGTCCGTGTGTTCATCTCGAGCGGGAGCTACGAGGAACTGGCGGGGGCGTGAGGCTTCCGGACTGCTGGAGTCTCCCGGACTCCGCAACGCCAGGCGCGGCCCATCACAGGGCATGAGGGCTCCCTCCAGGACCCTCAAGCCCTATTCCGGGCCCAGTGACGCCTCTGCCCTCGTGAGAGGACTCGTGGTGGGCGTGGGGCTGCCGGCTCAGTACTCGAACGAGGCGTTCACGCTGACCGTGCGCGGCGTGCCGAGCACCAGGTAGCCGCTGTTCGGGAAGCCGCCCGAGGACGCCCAGTAGTTGCGGTCGGCCACGTTGTCGACACGGGCGCGCAGCGTGACCAGGTGACCGCGGAAGTCCAGCGCGTAGCGCGCGCCCAGGTCCACGCGGCCCCAGCCCGGCACGCTCAGCGTGTTGGTCGCGTTGGCGTAGACGCTGCCCGTGGCGATCATGCGCGCGTCGAGTGACAGGCCTTGCACGCCCGGCACGTTCCATTCGGTGCCCAGGTTCAGCATCGTGCGCGGGACGCCGATGACGCGCTTGCCGTCGGTCGTCGCGACGCCGGTGCTTTTCTGCTCGGCATCCAGCCAGGTCAGACCGCCCAGCAGCTTCAGGCCGGGCATCGGCTCGCCGAAGGCGGTCAGCTCGATGCCCTGGTGCCGGTCCTCGCCCTGGGCCTCGAAGCCCAGCGTGCTCGTCACGACGCCGCGCGGCTTGGCCGTCGAGAAGAACGCGAGCCCGCCGCCCACGCGGCCGGCATCGACCTTCAGGCCGACTTCCTTCTGGCGGGACAGGTAGGGGTCCAGCACCTTGCCGATGGCGGCCGTCGCGGTCGACGGCGCCGAGTCGCCCTGCGTCAGGCCCTCGATGTAGTTGCCGTAGACGGACAGCCACTTGCTGAACTTGAACACCACGCCGCCCATCGGGCTCGTCTTGCTGCGGTCGTAGGGCGCGCCCGGCGCCCCGGTGTTGTAGGCGTAGGTGCGCAGGTCCAGCGACTGGTGTCGCGCACCGAGCGTGACGCGCAGCGCGTCGTCCAGCATCACCAGCGTGTCGGCCACGGCGATGCTGCGCAGGCGGGTCATGCCGGTGGTGGCGGGATCCTCCAGCCGGTTGCTGATCGAGATCAGCGTGGGCAGCGGCGCGGAACCTTCGCCGTAGAGGTTGGTGGGGATCAGGCGCGGCGTCGCGGCGGTCGTGGACACACCGAAGGCGGCGCGCTTGTCGAGCCGGAAGACGTTCGCCGAAGCGACCAGTTCATGCTTCACCGGACCGGTGGTCAGCAGGCCGCGCAGGCCGACCTCGCCGGTGCGGACGCGGTCCTCCCGCGTGTTGTCGAAGCGGGACGTGGTCGCGGCGCCGGTGGTGCTGTTGGTGAGGGTCAGGTTGGCCAGTGAATTGGCCTCGTCGCTGCTGCGCGCGCCCGCGGCGAACCACGCGGTCCAGCCGGTGCCCAGCCAGCGGTCCAGGTCGACCTCGCCACGCAGCGTGCCGAACAGGTCGCGCTCGTTGGAGTAGCTCCACGGCTGCGCCCAGTTGGCCTCGCTGTCGGGGGCCGTGGGCACCGCGGTGGCGGTCGCGCCCAGGGTGACGTTGGTGCGGGTGCGCTTGAGCTTGTGATCCTGGTAGCCGACGTCGGCGGACAGGCGCACGTCGCGCGCGCGCCAGTCCAGGCCGACCGAGGCCATGCCGAGGTTGACGCTTTCCTTGTCCACGCCGGTGTCGCCGGCGCGCGAGGCCAGGTTGACGCGCACGCCGGTGGCGTTGTCCGGACCGAAACGCCGCGCCACGTCGACCGCCAGGATGGTCTGCCCGCCGCTGGCCGTGCCCACCGTCATCTGCGTGAGCGGCAGGCTGGGCGCGCGCTTGGGCAGCAGGTTGATCGAGCCGCCGATGGCGTCGCTGTTGGGCGTCGAGCCGTTGAGGAAGGCCGAGGCGCCGCGCAGCACTTCCACGCGCTCGAAGAGTTCGGCCGAGATGTACTGGCGCGGCAGCAGGGCGTACAGCCCGTTGTAGGCGACGCTGTCGGAATTCAGGATGAAGCCGCGGATGAAGTAGCTCTCCTGGAAGTTGCCGAAGCCGCGGGCGACGCGCACGCCGGGGTCGTTCAGCAGCACGTCGCCGACGCTGTGCGCCTGCGTGTTCTGGATCAGTTCGTTGGTGTAGGCCGTGGTGCTGAACGGCGTGTCCATGATGTCCTGGTTGCCGAGCAGGCCGACCCGGCCGCCGCGCGCCACCTGGCCGCCGGCATAGGACTTGACCAGGCCGCCGCGCGAGGCGTCCGCGCTGGCTTCGACGACGACCTTCTGCAGTTGCGTCGTGGAAGCGGCCGTTGCTGCCGCCGAAGCTGCCGCTCCCGGGGCTTGCGGAGCCGACTGGGCGAATGCGCCGCCGTGCAGCGCGGCGGTCAGGGCGAGCGCCAAAGGCGCGAGGGCAGGTCGGAGAGCGACGGACGACATGGCGATGAGAAGAGTTCGCAGATAAGAATGTTTCGCATTATCTGGAAGCGCCAGGCCTGTCTGATGCGGTCGTCACGTACGGCGATGCAAACACCCCTTCCGAGGTAGTTCGGGCGGGCGTTTGGTGGCCGGATGGCCCCGGGATGGGGCGTCGGGCGTGGTTTTGAGGGGAAACCCGGGCGTATCCGGTCCGGAAAAAAGCGCCGGAAATTCATTTCTTTTCCAAAGACCACCCTAAAGATCGGCGGGGAAGTGCCGAAGACGGCGGGATACCTGGTCGCTTGAGGCCGGGATCCTGGGAAAAACGCCATGTCCAACGTCAGCCTGTCGACCGCCTTGTCCGGCATGTCCGCCGCCAACGAGCGCCTGCGCGCCTCGGCGAACAACGTCGCCAACGCCGCCACGCCGGGCTACCGCCGCGAGCGGATCGAGGCCCAGACGGCCGAGGACGGCAACGGCGTCACGACCAAGGTCGAGAAGCTGCCGGAGCCGGGCGCCGACCTCGCGGCGGACATCGTGGAGCAGAAGTCCGCGACCTACGCCTTCGTCGGCAACCTGCGGGTGCTGCAGACGCAGATCCGGGCCGAGGGCGCGCTGCTCGACATCCACGTCTGATCGCTCCCCCAGGGCTTCCTCCCCAATGACAAACGGCCGCTTCGAGCGGCCGTTGTCGTTTCTGGCGTCATTTCCGGAGTCATTCCCGGAGTCATTCCCGAAGCGCTCGGCGAAAGCCGGCGCCTCGGCGCAGTCCGGGCCGCAGGTCAGGGCTTGAGTTCGAACAGCGACGAGCCGTCCCCGTTGTCCTTGACGAGGCTCACCTGCGGTGTGTCCTTCAGGTGCGCCGTGGCGCCGTTGCCCGACACGAACTGCATCGCCACGCCCGGCACGGGCCGGATGCGCCAGGACGATGCCGCGACCGCCGCGCTCAGCGACGGCTGTGCCGCCAGGAAATGGGCCAGGGCCTCGCGCGTCTCGTCCGGCGCGTCGACGACGACCTTGTCCGCCGCCAAGGCGGGGAAGTGGCCGCCGCCATAGGCCCGATAGTTGTTCGTGACGACGAGGAAGTCCGCCCGCTCGTCCAGCGGCTGACCGCGCCAGGTGAGGTTCACGACACGCTGCCCGTCGCCGACGCGTTTGCCGTCCTTGTCGAAGCGCGCGGGCTGCGTCAGGTCGAGCTCGTAGCGCAGGGCGCCGTCCTGGCCCAGCATCATGTCGAAATTGAAGCTGGGGTAGCTCGTGTCCACGACGTCCTGCTGCGCCGGCCCTTGTGGATCGATGCGGCGGAACTGGCCGGCGGACATCTCCAGCCAGTCGCGCACCTGGGCGCCGCTCAGCTTCACGACCTTGATCGTGTTCGGGTAGACGTAGAGGTCGGCCACATGCTTGATCGCGACCGGTCCGGCGGGGATGTCGGTGTACTGCGTCCAGCCCTGGCGGCCGCCGGACTTGAACGGCGCGGCGGCGCTCAGCATCGGCAGCTTCTCCAGCGCCGTGCCCTGGACCGCCTTCAGCGCGTAGGCCAGCTGCGCCTGCGCGACCAGCCGCACCGCGGTGCCGTCGAGCACCTGCGAGAAGTAGCTCTGGATCGGCTGGTCCGCCACCGCGACCTGGCTGCGGACGTAGTCCAGCGTCGCCTGATGTTCGGCGGCGATGACGGCGGCGGGCATCGGGTCGGCGTCGACCAGCGGCTTGCGCGCGGTCCGGTCGAAGATGGGCCGCAGGCTGGACTGGCTGTCCGCCACGTGCCAGGTCTTGCCGGTCTGCTTCAAGGTCAGGTCGACGATGCCGAGGTGATCGCCCCAGCGGCCCGGCATGACGGCGGGCGTGCCGTAGAGCCGGCCCTTCGCGAGATCCACGCCCGGATACCCGGCAAAGCCTGACCCCGGGAACTCGGTGTGCGCGTGGCCCAGCAGCAGCGCGTCCACGCCCTTCACGCGGGCGAGCTGGGCCGCCATGTTCTCGGACAGCTTGGGCAGTTCGGTCTTGTCGATGCCGGTGTGGGCGATGACGACGACCAGATCGGCACCGCGCTTGCGCAGGTCCGCCACCTGCTCCGCAGCGGCGTCGACCATGTCGCGCACCTTCACTTTGCCGGCGAGGTTCTGGCGGTCCCACTCCAGGATCTGCGGCGGCGTGACGCCGACGACACCGATCTTGAGCGCATGGTCCTTGCCCGCTTCGTCGCGCATCGTGCGCTCGAGCATCACGCTGGGCGTGAACGCATGTCGGCGGCCGTCGGCCTCCATCACGTTGGCGTTCAGGTAAGGGAAGTTGGCGCCTGCGATGGCCTGGCGCAGGAAGGGCAGGCCGTAGTTGAACTCGTGGTTGCCGAGGTTGGCGGCGTCCACGTCCAGCAGGTTCAGGATCTTGTAGGCGGGGTGGACGTCTCCGGCCTTCAGCGGCTTCACGCGGGCGACGACGTCGCCCAGCGGATTGCCCTGCAGCAGGTCGCCGTTGTCGAACAGCAGGCTGTTGGGCGCCTCGGCGCGGGCGCGATGGATCAGCGTGATCGTCTTGGCCAGGCCGAACTCCTGGGCCGGGCGGTCCTGGTAGTAGTCGTAGTTCAGCAGGTTCATGTGGATGTCGCTGGTCTCCAGCACGCGGAGCTTGAGCTCCGCGGCGGACAGCGGCATCGACAGGAGGGACAGGCCGGCGAGGGCGATCAGCCCCAGCGCCTTCCCCGCGAGGGGGCGCGTCGACGTCTTGCGCATCGGGATCAGGACCAGTCGGTGCCGTCGACCAGCACGGCGATCGCGCGCTGGAAGCCTTCGGCGTCGATCGCGTCGAAGCGTGCGGGCTCGGGGCTGTCGAGGTCGAAGACGCCGCGCAGCTGGCCGCCGGCGACGAGGGGCAGCACCAGTTCCGAGCGCGAGGCCGCGTCGCAGGCGATGTGGCCGGGGAAGGCGTGCACGTCCTCGACGAGCTGGACTTCCTGCGTGCGTGCGCAGGCGCCGCAGACGCCGCGGCTGAAGGCGATGCGCACGCAGGCAACCTTGCCCTGGAACGGGCCGAGGACGAGTTCCTGGTCGTTCTTCGGATTGACGAGGTAGAAGCCGGCCCAGTTCAGCGTCGGGACGGCGTTGAAGACCAGCGCGGAGAACTGCGCCAGGTTGGCGAGCCAGTCGCGCTCGCCATGCAGCAGGGCCTGGGTCTGGGCGACCAGCGTGTCGTACGAGGCGCGCTTGGCCTCGGCGCTGGACATGTCCAGCAGCGGAGTGGGTTCGAAGCTCATGGGCGGGATTGTGGCGGAGGTCATGCCGGGCGGTCGTCCGTCACGGCGAGAATGCGCCCCGGTTCAAGGGAGATCGGAACGATGAACGCACGAGGGAAGGCGGCGCTGCTGGCCGTCGCGATCGGGTTGACGACGACGATCGGCTGCCGGGCTCAGACGGCCACGACGCCGGCCGCCGCGGGCGCCGCGTCCGCGGCGGCGCCGGCTTCGCCGCTGCTGGGCCCGGACGAGCAGGTGGGCTGGGTGACGCAGGCCGAGTGGTCGCGCCGCTGGTGGGAGTGGGCGATGTCCTTCGAGGACGACATCAGTCCCGTCGCCGATCGGACCGGCCTCCAATGCGGCAATCGCCAGTCGGGCGACGTGTTCTTCCTCGCGGGCACCTACGGCACGGCCCGCACCGTGCGCACCTGCCGGGTGCCCGCCGACAAGTACCTGTTCTTTCCGCTGATCAACTATGTGTTCACGCCGACACGCACCGGCATGCCCACCTGCGCACAGGTGACGCGCGACGCCGAGCGGATCACCGAGGGCGCCGAGATGCTGGTGCTGGAAGTGGACGGCGTGCGCTACGCCGATCTCCGCCGCCATCGGCAGGCCAGCCCGGAATGCTTCAACGCCTGGGCGCGGCATCCTAGCGGCGCGCGGCTTTTCCCGTCCGCGTCGAACGGCTACTACGTGATGCTCAAGCCGCTCCCGCGCGGCCGGCACACGCTGAACTTCGGCGGCGCGCTGCCGCGCATGTCGCAGGCGGTCAGCTACACGCTGATCGTCGAGTAGGCCTCGTCTCGTGCTCCCCGCACGCCCAGCGGCAGCACGCACAACGTGACCCCGTCCAGCGTGAGCACCAGTCCCAGTTGCCCGCCGACCTGCAGGACGCCGGAGGCGGCGACGCTCGACGACGGGGTGGAAGCGCTGGCAGCGGTAGCAGCAGGGATGGCGGAGCGCGACGACATCGCGCTGATCGGCGGCTGCCGGAGCATCGCCCAGAGCGATCGCGGATCGCGCAGTCGCAGGCTGTCGAGGTATTGCAGGAAGACGGCATCTTCACCGGCATCCGGCTCGACGTCGGCATGCCGCGGAGCCGCCCCGGCGGACCCGTTGCCCGCCTGACGCAGCCGCGCCAGCGCACGGCGCAGCCGCTGCCGGCAGGCGGCCTCGGACTGATCGCTGGCGCGTGCGATTTCCGCATGTTCGACTTCGAACACCTCATGCAGCAGGAGCGCGGCACCGTCCATCGGCGTCAAGCGCGAGGCCATCAGGCGCAGGGCGCGTGCCACGTCTTGCGCCAGCGCCGCGGCCATCTCGGCCGAAGGCGCCGCCGAGGCGATGGATGACGCGAGGGACGAGGCGGGCGCACCTGACGCCGACGCCTCGGCGCGCGTCGCTTCCAGCCATTGCTGCATCCAGTCGCGCCGCCGCAGGCGATCGATCGCCAGGTGGCGCACGACGGTGAGCATCCAGGCCTGGGCCGCGTTGAGCCCCGTCGGCGCCGTTTCCAGTGCGCGCACATAGGCGTCCTGCACGGCGTCTTCGGCCTCTGCCGGGCCCAGCAGCCGGGCGGCCGCGCGCACGAGGCGGCGGTAGTCGGCTTCCATCAAGGTTCGGGTGCTGTCGTCGTGCATGGCGGGAGCTTGCCACAGGCCATCGGCAACTCTGCTGTCACGCGACGCACGTCCCGTTCGTCAAGACAGCAGTTCAACCACAAGGGCACCGTCCATGGAGCATCCGACCCCCGCCGCGCCTTCCAGCGACACCGAGCCGCGCACCTCCTACCTGGAGGAGAAGGCCTTCAAGGCCCGCACGCTGCTGATCTTCGGCACCGTCACCGATGTGCTGGCCGCCGATGTGACGCGCCGCCTCATCGCCCTGGACGCCGAGAGCGCCGACCCGATCGACGTGCTGGTGAGCTCGCCGGGCGGGCATCTCGAGTCCGGCGACGCGATCCACGACATCGTGCGCTTCATCGCCGCGCCCGTGAACATGATCGGCACCGGCTGGGTCGGCAGCGCCGCCACGCACCTGTACCTGTCGGTGCCGCGCGAGCGCCGCTACTGCCTGCCCAACACGCGCTTTCTCATCCACCAGCCCAGTGGCGGCGCCGGCGGCCCGGCGAGCGACATCGCCATCCAGGCCCGCGAGATCATCAAGGCCAGGGAACGCATCGCCCGCACGATCGCCCGCGAGACGGGCAAGGCGCTGGAGGTGGTGCTCGAGGACATCGTGCGGGATCGCTGGCTCTCGGCCGAGGAGGCGGTCGAGTACGGGCTGGTCTCGAGGATCATCGAGCGCAAGACCGAGCTTCGGGGCGGCTGAACGCCGGAGCGGCTGACTGCGCAAGGACTGCCCCCCGGCGCGTCGTGTCGTGTCGCGTCGTGTCGGGCCGGGGCGCTCAGCCCCACAGCGCCGGCTTGTTCACCATCAGATAGAAGACGGCGAGCACCGCGATGAAGGCCGGGTAGCCCAGGCCTTCCCACCAGCGCGCATAGCGCCAGTAGAGGGCCGGCAGCGGCTGGCCGCTGGCGAGCGCCGCGTCGGCCATCTGCGACAGCCGGATCTGCAGCCACACCACGGGCAGCCAGCAGGCGCCCGCGAGCAGGTACAGGACGATGGACAACGCCAGCCATGGCGTGTCCAGCGCCCAGCCCGCCGTCATCGCCAGCCACACGCCGGTGACCGGCTGCACGATGACCGCCGGCGTCGTGAACCAGAGATCCGCACGCTTGACGAGCCGCGCCACCACGGCCTGCGCCGCGAGCGAGCCGCTCCGGTTCGCGAAGAACAGGTAGAAGGCGGAGCCGAAGCCGGTGCCCGCCAGCAGCACGCTCGACACGATGTGCAGCCACTTGATCACGAGGTAGGTGTTCAATTTTTCCTCCGGGAGTCTTGTTGTTCGGTGTTGTTTGGTGTTGTTCAAGCCGGTCAGGCGGCGCCGTCGTGCCATGCCGGGCCCGTCACGCCGGCGCGTCCTCGTCGAGGATCAGCAGCAGGATCGCCACGGGCAGGTTCTTCGTCAGGCAGCCCAGCGGGTCCAGCCACAGCGAGGGCAGGATCAGCGTCGCGACCACCGTCATCAGCAGCATCATCCCGCCCGCCAGCCGGTACACCCAGCGGCGATGCCAGCGCCACATCGCCGCGCCGATCAGCAGGTCGACGAGCGCGCCCGCCACGATGACCGGCGCGATCCAGGCCTCGGGCGTCTGCGCGGCGACCATCAGGTCCCGGCTGCGGCCGTCGAGCTCGATCAGGCTGGCCGCGCCGGTGGCGAGCCACAGCGCGATCAGTCCCGCCCGCGCGACGACACGCGTGCGGCGGTGCCGGAAGTTCACAAGTCCGATGCCCATGCGGCCTCCACGAATTGTTCGACAGGCACCGCCGGCCGGCCGAGCACGCGCTCGAACGCGGCAGCGTCGCCGACGTTGTCCTGCTCCAGCAGGGCCAGGCTCTCGCTGCTCCACGGCTGACCGCTGACGTAGTCGCCCAGGCGGGCGCTCCAGCGGCTGGGCGCGTCGGGCAAGGGGATGACGCGGGCGGGGGCCCGGCCGCGCTGCCGCCGGAGTTCGCCGATGAACGCCGACAGGCTGAGCGCCCGCGGACCGACGGCGGTCACGATCTCCGGCCCGCCATCCTGCAGTAGCCGCAGCACCGCCTGCGCGACATCCGGCACCGCGACGGGCTGGACCTGGGCCTGGACGGCCGCGCGCGGCAGCACCAGCACCGGCAGCCGGGCCAGGTTCATGAACAGCGAGGCGCTCGCGCCGCCGCGACCGAAGACGATGCTCGGACGCAGCACGGTGCCGTCGAGTCGGCCCCCGGCGCGCAGGCGCAACAGGACCTCATCGGCTGCGCGCTTGGTCGTCGCATAACGCGTGGGGCTGTGCGCCACGCCGTTCGCGGAGATCTGGATCACCCGTGCCACGCCCGCGCGGGCGCAGGCCTCGAACAGCGCGGCGGGCGCCCGGTGATGGACCGGTTCGAGCTGGCGACGCGGCGTGTCGCGCAGCAGACCCACCGCGTTGACGACGGCGTCGAAGCCCGTCACCCGCGGCAGCCAGACCTCGGGGGTCAGGTCGTGCTGGAAATCCTGCGTGCGGGAGTTGCCTTCCGTCACCGCCAGGCCGGCCTCGCGCAGCGCGCGCACGATGCGTCGGCCGACGAAGCCGCTGGCGCCGCAGACCAGCACCGATCGGACGGATGCGGCGGTCATGACGCGTCTCCGCTGCGGTCGCGACGCACGTGATGCGGATGCGCGTGGGGGTGGTATTCGCAGGCGTCGTCGCGGCAGGCGGAGCGTCCGGCGCGGCGCTCGGCCGCGCGGCGCAGGCCGGTCTCGAAGACCAGCCGCACGAGGGGCCGGGGAATCCGGTAGCGGTTGCGGGCGACGACCGGGTAGGCGCGGTCGCACAAGGTCCGCAGCCCGGGCAGGTCCATGATCCGCGCGATCCAGCCGAGTTGCGCGCCCCGGTAGGCGAGCCGGATGGCCTCGGCACCGATGGCCAGCCTGCCGTCGGCGCGTTGCCCGTGCATCAGATCCATCAGCGCGGACATGTCCGTTCCCGGCGGGAAGGCCGAGAAGCCCGGCTCCGAGATGTCCACGAAGCGCAGCAGTCCGGCCGTGTTCCGCAGCATCAGGTTGTGCATCTCGCCGCTGCAGATCGGGCAGGCGCCGTCGAAGTAGAGCGTCAGCGGATAGACCGACGGGTCGGCATTGGCGCGGGGGGCGTTGGTGGGATCGGGGCTGGGCACGTCTCGCATGGCTTCCTCCGGTTTGTGGTGTGTTTGATATTTCAGTAGAGACAGAAATTTGTGCTCAAAAAAAGGGACCGGATCAGGTCCCGTCCCCGCGCACGAAACGTTGAACGCTGGCGCCGAGCTTGAGCACCTTCTCCAGCGTCGATGGCGAGAGCCGCATCATTTCCTCGGACCAGGCGCCCAGCGTCTGCATCAGGCGCAGGCATTCGCGCACGCGGTCCTGGGCATCGGGCGATTCGTTCTGGAACCCCTCGTCGGCGACGAGCTCGGCCAGCATGCGCACGGTCGGGTCGAACTCGCGGTGCTTGCGCTCGCGGACGATGGTGCGGAGCAGTTCCCAGACGTCGGCGGTTGTCTCGAAGTAATCGCGGCGGTCGCCGAGCACGTGGGTCACGCGGATCAGGTTCCAGCTCTGCAGTTCCTTGAGGCTGGTGCTGACGTTGGAGCGGGCGACCGACAAGGTTTCCGCCAGTTCCTCCGCGTTGAGCGGCCGGCCATGGAAGTAGAGCAGGGCGTGGATCTGCGCCACGGTGCGGTTGACGCCCCAGGCGCTGCCCATCTCGCCCCAGTGGAGGACGAAGCGGCGGGCGGTGTCGGTGAGTTCCATGCGCTCGACTGTAGCTCGACAGAAATTTCTGTCAATACAGAAATGTCGGGCTTGAGAACGGCGGTGGCGGGAAACGGGCGCCGACCGCCAAGGAGGAGTCGACCCGCTGCGGTCGCTGGCACTCATCGGCGAGTGCCATCGTGCCGCCCCGTTTCGATACTGCCGGTTTTGACGCATGGAGACTCCGCGGGATGACGGCAAAGGCAATGAGGCAGCGGCGCAAGGATCACGAGCCGGAGCAAGAGCAGACGCAAACGCAAGCGCAAGCGCAAGCGCGTGAGCAGGAGATGCCACAGGACGAGGCGGGCGAGGCGGAGGAGGCGGGTCACCGGCAGGACGTGCAGGTGGATGCCGATGAAGCGACGCAGGACTCGGTCGTCGCGGCGGCAGCAGGAGCCGTGGCGGGCTTCGCCGCGTTGGGCGCGATGTGGGGGGAGATCGACGCGGGGTCAGCGTTGCTTCCGCCGCCGCCACGCATTCCGCCGCAGGCCTTTCCGAAACCGGTCCACGCGAGGGAGGTGGCACCGTCGCAGGCCTGGCCCGTGCCTCTGCCCCCACGAGCGCCCGACCCAGAGAACGATGCCGGACCCGGCGCCTCCCGGCCCGCGCACGAGAGCGAAACGATCCTGCCGGGCGGCGACGCCGATCGCCCGGGCCAGGGTTCGCCAGATCTCGTGGAGGTCGATACGGATGAGACCGGCAGCGACGAGGGCAATGACAGTGACGAGCGCGACGAGCGCGACGAGCGCGACGCGCGCGATGACCGCTCGGTGCCGACCGAGGTCGCGGGTCTTCTCCGACTGAGTCTGAAGAACGACACCGGCATGACCGAGGAGCAGAAGGGCGATCTCCTTACCCGCGATGCCGCCGTGCAGATCGAGGGAATCGATCAGCGTCGCGGGCCGGTCGAGTTCAGGATCGATGCGGGACCATGGCTTCCTCTCCGGGAAGGGGATGTCATCAGCGATGCGCACTTCCCTGAGGATGGGAGGAAGCAGGTCGACGTGCGATCCGGTGATCCCGTCGAGGATCCGCTGCCGGTAGTGAGCTTGCAGTTCGAGGTCGACCGGACCCCGCCCGGACCTCTGCTACTGGACGTGGTGAATGTGCGGGCCAAGGTGAACGCCTTGGGCGCGCCGGATCCCCGGGGACTCTTTGCGCTGACGGATGTGGCGCCGGTGAGGTTGCGCGGCATGCAGGAGGGGGATTATTGGAGCGCCGGCCACTACGACCGCGTTACTCGCGATGCTCGCGGCAAATCGATCACAGGTGATACCGACACGCTGCCGAAGACACTGTTCGAGGAAGGACCCCAGACCATTGGCGTGAAGATCTGGGATCGGGCCGGCAACCACGACAAGATCGTTTGGCTGGCGGACTTCTGGCTGGACACGACGCCGCCACCGACCCCGCAGTGGTCGTCCATCGGTGAGCTCCTGGGCGTCGTCGACCAGTTCCAGCTCGACAGTCTCGAGCCGCATGCGCATCTGGAGCATCGCCCTGACGAGCAGTCGGCCTGGACGCGTGTGCAGGCGGGGTCCACCCTGACAGGGCGTCAGGAGATCCGGCAGGTCGATCTGGCGGGCAACGTCAGTCTGGAAACCGCCTGGTTGCTGCCCCACCAGATCCTGACGGTCTGATCAGTCCTTTGAGGGGGTGAGGACGCCGACGCCTCGCATCCACGAGGCGGCCGGCGTCCTCAGCCATCCGCGCGCCGCGTCGGAGCGCTTCACCTGCCAGTCCAGGAACGCCACGCTGACCTGCTGCGCGACGGCCATGCCGAGCTGCTGCTCGTGCAGTTGCCGGTAATCGGGGACGGCCGGGACCGGCGCCATGCGCGTCGGGCCTTCCTGGCCGCGTCCGCCGCGGCCACCGCCGCCGCGGCGGCCTTGAGGTTGCGACTGCGCCTGATCCTCGGCGGCCCGGATGCGCTTCTGCTCGCGCTCGGTGTCCTCGGGTCGCGGTTCGTTGCCGCCGAGCGCGGCGTGGCGGACCTCGTTCACGCTCAGCAGCCAGCCCCGGCCTGCCGGCATCGCGGCGAACGGTGCCTGGCGCCACTGCACTTCGCGCACCAGGCCGAGCACGTCGCTGTCGTCCGGCCCGGTCAGGCCGAGCACGGGGATCGCGAGCTCGCGATACCGCGCCGCGTCCGGTTGAGCGAACACCTGCGGGCTGATCGCGATCGCCGCCACCGGTTGCACCGACTTCAGCGCCAGCACCGACCCGTCGGGCTGCCGCTCGCCCGCCACCACCATCGCGGTCTGCGCGCCGAGTTCGTACCCGGCGATCACGGTCTTCGTCCAGTCCAGCGAGCGCCACGGCGCGTCGTTCAGACCCTGGCCCTGGCCTTGGCGGCCCAGCCGCTGTGCCTCGGCGAGCAGCTCGTCGAGCCGCGTGAACCGCTTGCGCATCTGCGCGTCCGCATAGTGACGGCGGCCCAGTTCGGTGAACTCCGCCGAACGCGCCAGCTCCGACGACCACGCGGTCGCGTCGTCGTCCAGCGGCTGCAGCGACAGCACCGCATAACCGGCCGCGGCCCAGGCGCGGCGCCAGCGGATGCCGGCCGTCTCGGACTCGCCCAGGCCCGGCAGGTACACCACGACCGGGCGCGGCGCCGTGCCCGCGCTGGCCGGCATCGTCAGGCTCAGGCGCACGTCGTCGCCGCGCATGCGCCACAGGATCGGCTGCGTCGTGACCGGCTCACCCTGAGGGGCGTAGCCTCGAGCGGCGAACTCCCGTTGCTGCTGCTGTTCCTCGAGGCGCGCCTTCGGCGGCCCGCCCCCGCAACCAGCGAGCAGCACCGCCGCGCCCAGCGCGGCGGCACATCCGAGGGCCAGGGAGCGAGCGCGCGCGCGCAGGCGAGGGCAGGTCGATGCGATCATGGGCGGCGACGCTAAGCGGACGATGTAAAGCGGCGATTGCTGGGCCCGGCGCTCAATGCGCCGGCGCCGCCGCCGGCGACAAACCTTCCGGGATGTCCGCGTTGAATCGCTGCAGCACGTGCCGGCTCATGCCCTTGGCGAGTTCCTCCTCGCCGTAGAACACGGTGCCCAGCTGTTCCCGGCGCAGCAGTTCGGATTCTTCCTCGCCGTGGGTGCGCAGCACGATCTCGATGCCCGGGTTCAGTTGCCGCGCCGTGTCGGCCATCTGCCGCGCCTTCATCGAATCGGGCACCGCCACCACCAGCATCGCCGCGTTGGCGATGTGGGCCTGGATCAGCACCATGGGCTCGCTGGCGTCGCCGCTGACCGCCGCCAGTCCGCGCTTGCGCAGCGCCTCGACGGTCTCGCGGCTTTCGTCCGCGACCACGAAGGGGATGCCGCGCTCGGTCAGCGCGTCAGCGATGCGCCGCCCCACGCGGCCGTAACCGACCAGCACGACCTGACCCTCCAGGAACTGGCGGTCGGTGGATTGCGGGAGCTCGGCGTAGGGATCGTCCCGCTCTTCGAGCTTGCGCGCGAAAGCCGATCGCGCCAGCACCCAGCGCTGCAGCGGCTGGATCATCGCGAACATCACCGGGTTCAGCGCGATCGAGATCAGCGCCGCGGCCAGCACCAGGTTCATCCCGGCCTTCGGCAGCAGCCCCAGTTGCACGCCCAGGCCCGCGAGGATGAAGCTGAACTCCCCGATCTGCGCCAGGCTCGCCGACACCGTCATCGCCGTGTTCAGCGGGTAACGGAACACGATGACCAGCGCCGCCGCCGCGATCGCCTTGCCCAGCATCACGATCGCGACCACGCCCAGCAGGTGCAGCGGCTGGTCGACCAGCGTCATCGGGTCGAACAGCATGCCCACCGACACGAAGAACAGCACCGAGAACGAGTCCCGCAGCGGCAGCGATTCCTGCGCGGCGCGGTGGCTGTATTCGGATTCGCGCATCACCGTGCCGGCGAAGAACGCGCCCAGCGCGAAGGACACGTGGAAGAGCTCGGAGGCGCCGTAGGCGATGCCGATCGCCACGGCGATGACCATCAGCGTGAACAGCTCGCGCGAGCCCGTCCGCGCCACCTGCCAGAGCATCCACGGCAGCACGCGCCGGCCGACGACCAGCATCAGCACGACGAACGCGGCCATCTGCGCCAGCGTCTCGGCGATCGTGCGCCACAGCGGCGCGTCGGCGGAGGCCCCCGGCGTCGCGTTGCCGCCCAGCACCGTCGCCAGCGGCGGCAGCAGCACCAGGATCAGCACCGTGGCCAGGTCCTCGACCACCAGCCAGCCGACGGCGATGCGGCCGTTCATGGACTCCAGCGTGCCGCGCGATTCCAGCGCCTTCAGCAGCACCACCGTGCTGGCGCAGGACAGCGTCAGCCCGAAGACCAGCGCCTGGCCCGCCGGCCAGCCCCACCACATCGCCAGGCCCATGCCCAGCGCCGTGGCGGCAGCCATCTGGACGACCGCGCCGGGCAGCGCGATGCGCTTGACCGCCATCAGGTCCTTCAGCGAGAAGTGCAGCCCGACGCCGAACATCAGCAGCATCACGCCGATCTCGGACAACTGCGCGGCGATGCCGACGTCGGCGACGAAGCCCGGCGTGGCCGGGCCGATCGCGATGCCGGCGAGCAGGTAGCCCACCAGCGCGGGCAGCTTCAGCCGCTCGGCGATGAACCCCAGGATCAGCGCCAGGCCGAAGCCCGCCGCCAGTGTGGAAATGAGGGAGACGTTGTGTTCCATCAGTGCACCGCTCCCGGACCGGCGACGGCGGCGAAGGCCTCGCGGTGACGGGGGCCCTGCGCAAACGCGCCCAGGGCGGCGGCGATCCGGCGTTCCGCGGCCGCCGCGTCGGGCAGCTCCGGGCCGTAGATCTCCATCCAGGTCTGGAAGACCGGATCGTTGTCATGGCGCTGGAGCAGCCGCACCGGCTGCGCCTCGCGCGCTTGTTCGAAGGCGGCCAGCGCGGCCGTCAGCTGGTCCGCGTGGACGCGGTAGTAGACGTAGAGCTCGACCGGTGCGGTCGAGCGGGGGACAGGATGGATGGGAGGCGCGGCGGCGCGCGTCGGCGGCGATGCATTCATTCAGGTTCTCCGATGACGTAAGGCAGGGGACGGGGGGTGAGGACGGCGCCGGTCGCGCTGCCCAGGTGCAGGGTGCCGGACTCGAGCGCGGCGAGCTTCACCTCCGCCAGCAGCAGCGGGCGGCCTTCCTGGCGGCCGAAGCCGGCGACCATGCCCGCGGGCTGCTCCGGATCGGCGCTGTGGAAGATCTCCTGGCCGGGCGTGGCGTCGGCATCGCTGCCGTCCATCGCGAACAGGTGGGTGCGGCGCTTGATCGTGCCGCGGTACTGGCTGCGCGCCACGACTTCCTGGCCGGGATAGCACCCCTTCTGGAAGTTCACGCCGCCCAGCACCTCCAGGTTGAGCATCTGCGGCACGAACTGCTCGACCGTGCCCTGGCGGATCCAGGCCAGGCCGGCCGTCACGTCCAGGCCCTGCCATTCCTCGGGATCGATCACGGGCAGCGCCGGCGCGGGCGCGTCGGCCGGCTGCAGCAGCAGGAAACGGGGCGTGAGACCGTCGTCGGGCAGGCGCGTGGCCAGCGCTTCGCCGCCGCCGGGCAGCGCGAGGCGGCCGACCGACCACACGTCCGCCGGAGCGGCCCCCGCGCCCGCCAGCCAGTCGCGCGCCTGTGCGCCCGACAGGCCCCAGACCGCCCAGGCCGCGCTGTCGTCGCTGAGCTTGCACTTGGCACGCAGCACGAACATCGACAGCCGCTTGACCGTCGCCGGCAGCACCTCGGCGGGCAGGGCCAGCAGCACGGACTGGTCATCGGGCTTGACCGCCAGCATCGTCGCGAGCAGGCGGCCCTTGGCCGAGCAGAAGCCCGCCAGGCGGGCCTGCGCGCCGGTCTGCAGGGCCAGGTCTTGCGTGAGCTGGGTGTGCAGGAACTTGGCGGCTTCCTCGCCCTGGGCGCGGATCACGCCCCAGTCGGCAAGGCGGACGGCACCCAGGGCCGAGGACGGCACGGGCGGCGGAGCGTGGTGGAGGTCGTCGATCATGGTCCGATTATCATCAGCCCCCGCATTTCACGAAGGGCGACGGGTCTTGTCACGCGCGAAAAACAGATCTCGCGGCACCGCGAGAAAAACGAAGAAGCAGTCGGGCCGGATCGGGCGCTGGCTGCTGTCCGTGCTGGTGGCGGGCGTGGTGCTGGTCGGCGGCGGCGCGGGCGCGGTCTGGTGGTGGCTGCAGGCGCCGCTGGTGCTGGAGAAGGCGGGCATCGAGCTGTCGATCGAACCGGGCACGCCGCCGCAGCAGGTCGCGCAGGCCTGGGTCGCGGCCGGGGTGCAGACCGATCCGAGATTCCTGTATGCCTGGTTCCGGTATTCGGGGCAGGCCCGGAAGATCCGCGCCGGCAGCTACGAGATCCACGCCGGCGTGACGCCGCGCGAACTGCTCGACAAGATGGTGCGCGGCGACCAGGTGCTGGAACAGCTGCGCCTGATCGAGGGCTGGAACTTCCGCCAGCTGCGCGCCGCGATCGCGGCCGCGCCGGCGCTGAAGCAGACCACGGCGGCCATGACGGACGAACAGATCATGGCGGCGCTCGGCGCGCCCGGACAGGCGCCCGAGGGGCGCTTCTTCCCCGACACCTATGCCTACAGCCTGGGCGTCAGCGACCTGACGGTGCTCAAGCGCGCGCATGCGCTGATGCAGAAGCGGCTGGAGAGCGCCTGGGCCGGCCGCGGCGACGGCTTGCCGCTCAAGAGCGCGGACGAGGCGCTGGTCCTGGCCTCCATCGTCGAGAAGGAAACCGGCGCCGCGGCCGATCGCGGCCTGGTGGCGGCGGTGTTCGTCAACCGGCTCAAGGTGGGCATGCCGCTGCAGACCGATCCGACGGTGATCTACGGCCTGGGCGCGGACTTCGACGGCAACCTGCGCAAGATCCATCTGCAGACCGACACGCCGTTCAACACCTACACCCGCGGCGGCCTGCCGCCGACGCCGATCGCGATGCCGGGCCTGGCCGCGCTGCAGGCGACGCTGCATCCGACGCCGTCCAAGGCGCTGTACTTCGTGTCGCGCGGGGACGGCACCAGCCAGTTCAGCGAGGATCTGGCCGCGCATAATCGCGCGGTCAACAAGTACCAGCGCGGCCGCTGAGGCGCCCGCGCTTCGCTTTTTCCGCGATTTCCATTCCTTTCATCCTCCTCCATCCGGGTACCGAGAGAGCACAGCGCGTGAGCGGTCGATTCATCACCTTCGAAGGCATCGACGGGGCGGGCAAGTCCACCCACATCGAGTCCGTCGCGCAGCACCTGCGCCAACGCGGCGCCGAACTGGTCCAGACCCGCGAGCCCGGCGGCACGCCGCTGGCGGAGTCGCTGCGCGGCCTGTTCCTGCACCAGGACATGGACGGGCTGACCGAGGCGCTGCTGGTCTTCGCCGCGCGCCGCGACCATGTGCAGCGCGTCATCGCGCCGGCGCTGGCGCTGGGCCAGACGGTGCTGTGCGACCGCTTCACCGACGCGAGCTTCGCCTACCAGGGCGGCGGCCGCGGCATGGACCTCCAGGTGCTGGCCACGCTGGAGCAATGGGTGCAGCAGGGGCGTCAGCCGGACCTGACCTTCTGGTTCGACGTGCATCCCGCCGTGGCGGCGCAGCGCCGCGCGCAGGCGCGTGACGCGGACCGGCTGGAGCAGCTGGATCTCGACTTCTTCGCCCGCGTGCGGGCCGGTTATCAGCGCCGGGCCGAGGCGTCCCGGGGGCGCATCGTCCGCATCGACGCGGGCGACACGATCGAGGGCGTCGCGGGCCAGATCCGCGCCGAGCTGGAGCGCCGGGGATGGTGACCGAGGCGTCCTTGAGCGCCGACGGCGCCGCGGCGCTGGCCGAAGGCGGCCAGTTGCCGCTGCCCTGGCTGGCGGAGCCGCTGCATCAGGCGCTCACGCAAGGCCGCAGCCATGCGCTGCTGCTGCAGGGCCCGGCGGGTGTCGGCCAGTTCGACCTGGCGCTGCTGCTGGCGCAGGCCTGGCTCTGCGAGGCGCGCACGTCCACCGACCAGCCCGGCTGCGGCCGCTGCGCGAGCTGCCACCTGCTGCGTTCGCGATCGCACCCCGACTTCCAGGTCCTGCTGCCCGAAGCGCTGCGCGAAGCCCTGGGCTTCGGAGCGATGGAGGCGGACGGAGAGGGCGCGTCCTCGGCCAAGGCCAGCAAGACCAAGCCCAGCCGCGAGATCAAGATCGAGGCGGTCCGCCAGATGCTGTCGTTCGCGCAGGTCAGCGCGGCACGCGGCAAGGCCAAGGTGGTCGTCGTCTATCCCGCGGAGGCGCTGAACACCATCGCCGCCAACGCGCTGCTGAAGACGCTGGAGGAGCCGGCCGGGCTGCTGCGTTTCGTCCTGGCGAGCGCTGCCCCGCAGCAGTTGCTGCCGACCATCCGCAGCCGCTGCCAGCCGCTGCAGATGGCGCTGCCCGGGCGCGAGGCCGCGCTGGCCTGGCTGACCGGGCAGGGCGTCGACCAGCCCGGCGTCCTGCTGGACGCGACCGGCGGCCGCCCGCAGGAGGCGCTGCAGTGGAGCGAGGAAGGCATCGCCGCCAGGACCTGGCTGGAGCTGCCGCGCCGCATCGCCAAGGGCGAAGCGGTGGCGCTGACCGACTGGCCGGTGCCGCGCGCGATCGCCGCGATGCAGCGCCTGGTGCACGACCTGATGCGCATCGCCCATGGCGCGGGGCCGGCCTACTTCCCGCGCGACGCGCTGCCCAAGCTGCCGGCAGTGCGCACGGCGCTGGACCAGTGGGCCAGGACGCTGCAGCAGGCGGCGCGCCACGCGGATCACCCGCTCAACGCCGGACTGCTGATGGAGTCGCTGGTGGCCCAGGGGCAACAGGCGATGCGGCCGGCGCGCTGAACAATGCGGTAACCAAGTCTGACCCCGGGACGCCGCGAGTAGACTTGCCGCCATGAGCGAACTCAGCCTGAAACCCATGAGCACCACGCCGCCCGCGTCCGCCCCCGTCCCGGCTCCCGCCGGCGGTGCCCGACCCAGCGTGATCCAGCTGGTGTTCAAGGAGAAGGGCGCCCTCTACGCCGCCTACATCCCGATCTTCTCGGAGGGGGGCGTGTTCGTGCCGACCACGCGCGACTACAAGCTGGGCGAGGACATCTACCTGCTGATGACGCTGCCCGAGGATCCCAACCGCTACCCGGTCGCCGGCAAGGTTGCCTGGCTGACGCCGGCCAATGCGTCGGGCGGCCGCACGCAGGGCGTCGGCGTGCGTTTCCCCGGCGACGAGAAGACCCGCGTGATCAAGCTCAAGATCGAGGAACTGCTGGGCACGGCCATCTCGTCGGCCAAGCCCACGCAGACGATCTAGGCGATCCGAGATTCCGGAGGCCGGTGGGCCTGCCCGCCGGATCGGCCGCCGCCCCGACGTTCCAGCGCCTGGCCATGCGCCGCATGAGCTGGGCGGAGTTGTTCTGATGTACATCGATTCCCACTGCCATCTGAGCTTTCCCGAGCTCAAGTCCCAGCTCCCCGACCTGCTCGCCGCGATGGACGCGGCCCAGGTGACGCAGGCCGTCTGCATCTGCACGACGATGGAGGAGTTCCCCGAGGTCCGGGCCATCGCCGATGCGCACCGGCAGCTGTTCGCGACCGTCGGCGTCCATCCGGACAGCGACGAGGTGCACGAGCCCAGCGTTGATGAACTGGTCGCGGGCGCCGCGCATCCCAAGGTCGTCGCCATCGGCGAGACCGGGCTGGACTACTACCGCCTCAACGGCCGGACCATCGAGGAGATGGAATGGCAGCGCGAGCGCTTCCGCAACCACATCCGGGCCGCGAAGCGGACGTCCAAGCCGCTGGTGATCCACACCCGCTCGGCGGCCGAGGACACGCTGCGCCTGATGCGCGAGGAGGACGCGGGCCAGCCCGGCGGCGTCGTGCACTGCTTCACCGAGACCATGGACGTCGCGAAGGCCTCGCTGGACCTGGGCTTCCACATCTCGTTCTCCGGGATCGTGACCTTCAAGAATGCGGCGGACCTGCGGGAGGTCGCGAAGATGGTGCCCGCCGACCGGATCCTGATCGAGACCGACAGCCCCTATCTCGCGCCCGTCCCGTACCGCGGCAAGCTGAACCAGCCCGCCTACGTGCCGCACGTGGCGAAGCTGATCGCCGAGGTCCGCGGCGTGTCCGTCGAAACGCTGGCGGCGCAGTGCACGGCGAACACGCGGCGGCTGTTCCAGCTGCCGGAGGCGGCCTGACATGGCGATCCGCCCGCGGCGGACGGGATGGAACGTCCGGGCGGCGGTCGCCGCGGCGATCGCGTTCATCGGCCTGATGCTGGGGGCGACGTCCGGGGCGCCGGTCCTGGCGCAAGGGCGCTTCGGAGCGCCGCCGCCGGCGGCATCGGCCGACACCGCGGCGCCGCCTGAATTGCACGTCGCCGCCCGCAACGACCACGCCGGCACGGTGATGAAGCTGCTGCTGGAGGGCGTCGACCCCAACGTCCGCGACCGGCAGGGCAACACGGCGCTGCACGTGGCGATCCGCGAGGAGTCCGGCAAGGCCTTCGAGGCCCTGCTGAAGAGCCCCGGCACCGATGTCGGCGCGATCAACCAGGCCGGGGAGACGCCGCTGATGCTGGCGGCGCTCAAGGGCCAGCTGGAATGGGCCAAGACGCTCGTGAAGCGCGGCGCGCTGGTGAACGAGCCCGGCTGGTCGGCGCTGCATTACGCGGCCGCCGGACCGAACGAGCACCTCGTGCGCTGGCTGGTGGAGCAGGGCGCCGACATCGACGCCCGCTCCGACAACGGCACCACGCCGCTGATGATGGCGGCCGGTTACGGCGGCCTCAGCGGCGCCGACGTGCTGATCGCCGCCGGCGCGGACGTCACGCTGAGCAACGACCACCAGATGACGGCGGCCGATTTCGCCCGTCGCGCGGGCCAGGACGAGATGGCCGACAAGCTCGACAAGCTGGCCCGGGCGAGGCATCCGTCACGCCAGAGTACGTCGCCGTGACATCGCCGTGAGGCGCTTGCTGGCATTCCCCTAGGAATCCGTCTGACACGCGGTTTGGTCCGCCACCCACTGTCGGCGGACCGGGTCGGTCCCTACAGTTCATTCCATGCCGACACGGTGTCGGCGACGCCCTCAGGCCCTCGCAAGCTGGCCCTTCGGAATCGACTGAATCCCCCTGGAGACCGACATGCAGACCACGACCCAAGACTTCGCCGCCAACCCGTTCGCGATGCTGCTGGATCCCGAGCGCGTCGCCCACGAAGTGGCCGCCTCCGAACGTCTGTCGCGCCTGCGCAGCCGCATCTACCGCCCGCTGGACAAGCCGCTGATCGCGCACGTCGGTGCCGCCGACCAGGCCGCGTTCGACGACGAGGTCGATGCCACCGAGCTGACCGAAGCCGACCTGCTGCCGCTGGACGACGAGCCGTCCGACGGCGCCGTGCTGAGCGCCTGATCCCTGCCGGGGCAAGGAATCCGTCGGTTTGCCATCGCTGTTTTTCGTCGCTTTGTCAGCCCCGTCTGACTTGCGCTTCCGACAGCCGACTACACCGCGGGCCCCGCGATCTCCCTAGCATGACGCTCATCAAGGTCGACTTATCGTGTGACCGAGCCCCACAGCCCTCCTGGAGACTGTCATGCGCCGCCCCCGAGTCCTCACCCGCCACGCCGCCGATGCATTGGGCCTCTCCGTCGAGAGCCGCTGGCGGCTGATGGTGGCGGTCAGCCTGCCGGTCCTGGCGATCGGCCTGCTGCTGACACTGGGCGGCTGCGCCTCGATGGACGGCCGACCGGGCACGCCCGCCCCCGACGCCACCACCGGCGCCGCGCCGGGTGCGGTGCCTTCCGTCCTCGGCGGCAACCTCTGGTCCTCCCGGATGGAAGATCGCCGCCAGGCATTGATCCAGGCTGGCGCCGCCGCGGGCATCAGTGTTGCCCGTACGCCGGACAACCAGCTCAAGCTGAGCGTGCCCGCCGATGCGTCCTTCGACATCGGCCGTTCCGAACTCAAGCCGGCGCTGCGCCCGGTGCTCGACGAGGTCAGCCGCAATCTGGACGACAGCGTCCGCGTGACCATCGTCGGCCATACCGACAGCTCGGCGGGTGATGCGGTCAACGGCCCGTTGTCGCTGGACCGCGCCGAGGCGGTGCGTGAATACCTGGTCCACCACGGCGTCCGGCGCGGCCGGCTGCTGGTGGAGGGCCGGGGAGGCCGACAGCCCGTGGCCAGCAATGCCACTGAGGCCGGGCGGGCCGCCAATCGTCGGATCGAGATTTTCCTGTCGCAACCCGCGTCCTAAGTTGTTTTCAAGCACGGGAGTTGAGTCATGAATGCCTTCTGCCCCCGATACGCCCTCCGCGCCGCGCTGATGCCGGCGACGCTCTCGCTGGCCGCGCTCGCGCAGGCGGCGCCCGCCGTCGACGCGACGCCGAGTTCGCTCGACGATCGCGTCGAGCTCTCCGGCCGGAGCCTGGCGGAGCGGACACGCCATCAAGCCTTGCGTGATGCCTCGTCGGGTGTCTCGTCAGGCTCGCGCTACACCGTGACCCAGAGCGCCGCCGAACCGCTGGCCACCGCCAATCAGTCCGCCGGCGCCGCGGGCTGGTACGGGCGTGCGCCGCAGGCCACGCAGACGATGTTGTGGGCCAGGCCGCTGGCCGGCAACGGGCTCCGGGTCGGGGTCGGTGTCGAGCAGCGAGGCGCCGCGTTCGGTGGCGGCTTGTACGCGACGCCCTACCAGAACCTGCGCCCGGGTGCGGCGGGCGACGCCGGCGTGCTGGTCGGATTGGCCATGCCCACCGGGCCCCGGTCCCACGCCTTCGTCCAGACGCCGCTGATCGACGCGCAGCGCGCGCAGATCGATGACCTCAACGTCCCGGGGCTCAACAACCGCGATCAGCGCCAGGTGCGCGTCGGACTGGCGTTCAACAGCCGCAAGCCGTATGCGGACCTCCGCAAGGGCTTCAAGATGGAACTCAGCGGGCAGTCGTCGCTGACCTTCCGGCCGCGGGGCGGGCGCGTCGGCGTGACCTTCCAGAAGATCTGGTGAGCTGCCGACGTCGCAGCGCCTCCTCCCTCCACGAAAGCCGGCGCGAGCCGGCTTTTTCGTTGGTGCCAGGCCTTGACGTCCCGCGCTCCATCCTGCGCATCACCCGCGCGTTCTGCCGTCGTTACTCCCGCGGACGTGGCCATCCGGGCCTGGTAGGTCCTCTCCTACAGCGCATCGGTTGCGGCTCCGACGCGCGTTCGCGGTGAGGGACTGCCCGTGGCGGACGGCCCAGTCCCTAAAGTTCACTTCATCGCGGCACGGTGCCGCGCAGGAGAACCGAGATGCTGCACTACGCCGTCGTCTTTTTCGTCATTGCCTTGATCGCCGCGCTGTTCGGCTTCGGCGGCATCGCCGCCGGCGCCGCGAGCATCGCGAAGATCCTCTTCTTCGTCTTCGTGATCATGGCCGTCGTCACCTTCGTGATGAGCCTGCTGCGAAAGTGACGTCGCCGGACCTGTCCGCCGACCCCGTCACTGACTCCCCCCACAAGAACCAAAGGATGACCATGAACAAGCACGCCACCACCGCCCTGATCGCCGCCGCCCTGAGCCTGTGCGCCGGCATGGCGCAAGCCGCCAACTTCTCGAAGTCGGTCTACGACGGCGCGAAGGACGACATCAAGAAGACCTACAAGGTCGACAAGGATGCGTGCGATCAGTTGTCCGGCAACGCCAAGGACATCTGCGTCAAGGAAGCCAAGGGCCGCGAGGACGTGGCGCTGGCCCAGCTCGAATACAACTACAGCGGCAATGCCAAGGACGAGGCCAAGCTGATCGAGGCGCGCTACGAGGCCCGCTACGACGTGGCCAAGGAGCGCTGCGACGACCGCTCGGGCGAAGCCAAGGACGTGTGCCAGCGCGAGGCCAAGACCTCCTACGAGAAGGCCAAGGCCGAACTCAAGATGAACAAGAAGGTGGCCGCGGCCGTCGATGACGCGGAGGAAACCCGCGTGAAGGCCGACTACAAGCTGGCTGCCGAGAAGTGCAACACGCTGTCCGGCGATGCCAAGGACGTGTGCGTGAACTCGGCCAAGGCGCGCTACGCCCAACGCTGATCGGGAACGATTCAACCCCGGTGGGGGGCGCTTGCGATCCGATGTCGTTCGCGCCTGACGTTGCACCGGCGGATCCGGACGCACAACTCGAACATTGTCCGGATCCCCCTGTCGACACCCACTGCAACGGCGCCCCCACGGGCGCCATTTTTCATGGGTCATGCCGGCGCGGGCGCCGGCCGCTCACCAGCCGCTCACCAGCCCGCTCACCAGCCGTAATAGGACTTCTGGTTGAAGCAGGTCGCGCTCTTCACCGTCTCATCGGAACTGTCCGAGATCTTCGCCGTCCAGAGGTTGGCGGCCTTCGACACACGGGTCGCCGACAGGCTGGCGATGCGCTCGTTGAAGTAGGTGGTGTACGCGTTGTAGTAGCTCACCCGTTGCGGCGGGCCGTTGTGCCAGGACGCGGCGCCATTGCACTCCAGTCCTCCGTTGACGATGTTGATGATCGTGCCGATGCGGAATGCCATCACGCCTTCGTCGCTGGTGTCGCCCGGGGCGACGGGGCCGGTGGTCTTGCCGGCGACCGTCATGCCGGTCCTCAGCTGCGGCAGGCCGGCATCGGTGCCCGAGGTCGACACGTGGGTCACGTCGCCGTACAGCACATCGTGCGACGAGGGCTTCTGGCCTTGCGGCGTCATCCAGAACCACACCCCCGAGAGGATGGACAGCGCGCCGTTGGAGGCGACGAGGTCCGGACGTTGCAACAGCATGTCGCGAGCGGGGACGACGTCGCGCATCAGGCCGTTGTCATGCAGCCAGTAGGAGAAGGCGCCGTAGTTGTAGTTCCAGGACAGCTGGATGATCCCGCGGCCATGGTACGAGCGGCCCTTGACCGGCGGAAAGTCGGTCGAGCCCGCGTCGATGTAGCCCAGCGCCGGGCTGGTGCCGTCGGCATTGCTGGCATAGCCGACTTCCTCGACCCAGTACAGCCCGCCTTTCCAGACCTGCGTGCGCACGCCCGCGCGGTCCTGGTAGGGCTGGATCCACGGGGCCGGCGCGCCTTCCCAGGAGCCGGAGGTCTCGCGCGATGCCTTGGCCCAGAACACCAGGAATTCCTGCGCCTGCTGCTTGACCGTGCCTTCGTTCAGGAACTGCTTGTAGCCGTTGCCCTTGGCCCACCGGTTGTATTCCAGGACCGCGCGGCGGAAGGCCGGCAGGGTGAAGGTGTCGGTCGAGCCGTCGGCCTTCGCGAACGGAGCCGCATTGCGCGCGCCGCCATCGGCGACCAGGCGCCCGGAACGCATCGGGAACATCCAGTCCCAGTCGGCGTCGGTGACTTGGCGAAGGAAGGCGTAGCCGTCCGCCGGCAAGGTGCTGCCGACGTCGCCGGTCGGTGCGGGCGTGGCCGGCGGTGGCAGGCCCGTGATGACCGGAGGCACCACCGGCGTGCCGATGGGCAGTGTCACGGCCTCCTCCGCCGGCTGGGGCGGGAGCTTGTCGATCATGACGTCGATCGATGGCGTCTCGGCGACGTCCGGGGCCAGTATCACCGGGTCGGTGGGCGGCACGGGCTGGGTCGGCGGGAGCGTGGGCGGATTGGGCGCCAGCGCGCTCGGGCAACCGGCGAGGGTCTCCCATGGCGTCTGCCAGTCGTGTTCCACCGGCTGGGTGGGATCGGCACTCCTGTTCCAGTACTTGGCCTTGAAGCAGCTCAACTGACCTTGCCAGGTCGCCGAGACGATCGCGCCTCCGGTGTAGGCCGACGCCGCGTTCCAGGCGGGCGCCAGCTCGACGCTCATGCTGCCGTCGGCGCCGACCACCCTCGCGTGGCCCACCAGCTTCCACGGACCGTCGTTGTTGACGAAGCTGGGGGCATCGCCCTGCGTCCACCAGGCGTTGACGAACACGCCTTCCTTTGTCTGGCCGTCGACGACGGCCCGGTAGGTGACGTACTGGTTGGCGGCGGTATAGGCCGTCGTGGCGTTCCAGGCGGCGGCGTTGACCGGGGAGTTGTCGGCGGCGGAGAAGACCGGCGCCGTCAGGATCAGCGCGCCGGCACCGGCGGCGATGACGATGGCCAGCGCGAGGCGCAGGTAGTGACCGCCGCCACGCGTCCGTGTCGGGATCTCATTGACCATAGAGCGCCTCGCCGATCTGGTTGTAGTTCTGGACGGCTTCCGCGTAGGAACCTTCGCCACTGTTTTCGTAGAGCGTCTGACGCTTCACGGGAATGGCGGGGGCGGTGACTGCCGCGGCACTCGCGATGCCGGCGTCGGGCATCGATGCGTCACCGCCTCCGCAGGCGGTGACGACCAGGGCGCCGAACAGCATCGGCGTGACAGCAACGGAAATGGCCGGACGAGCCGGCCATCGAAGCAGGGAGAGAAGGTTGACGAACAGTGATTTCATGAGGGCACTCCGGGTTGATGGCTTCGGTTGAAGCGGAGCGCCCATGTTCGGAATTCGTCCTGTGACCTCAAATGGCTCGTGTCTGTTGCCGGTGTGTTTTGACTGACAAATCGAAGTGGGTCACACCCACCAAGTGAGGTCAGGCGAGGCCGGCCTTGTCCAATCCGAAGGCCTTGTCCTGCGAGCCCGGAACGCTCTGGAACGCGACGTTGAGGCGGTTCCAGGCGTTGATCGACGACACCAGCCAGGTGAGGTCGGACAGGGCCTTGTCGTCGAACTGCTCGCGGACTTCCGCATAGACCGCGTCGGAGACGCCGGCTTCCGGGATGCGCGTGAGCGTCTCGGTCCAGAGCAGCGCGGCGCGTTCACGGGCGGAGAACAGCGGCGACTCGCGCCAGATCGCGACGTGGTGCAGGCGCAGCGGCCGCTCCCCGCCGATGACGGCCTGCTTGACATGCATGTCCAGGCAGAAGGCGCAGCCGTTGAGCTGCGAGGCGCGGATCTCGACCAGCACCTGCAGCCCGTGCTCGAGGCCGCTCTCCTTCAGGGTCATGGACAGGTCCACCAGCTTCTTGAAGGCGGCGGGCGATTGCTGCATGTAGTTCAGACGTTGGCTCATGGTGGGCTCCGTGATGAGGGGGAAGAAAGTGACGGGTTGGTATCCACAAGACGGGACAGCCTCCGCACTTGTGACGTCGCCTTGCGCCCAAGCGCGCGGAGCGTCTCGCTAAACTGGCCGGCGCCCGCCCAAGAAGGCCTTGAACACTTCGTGCCGTGACCGCTCCTGCCACTCCGTCTTCTCCCTCCTCCGGCGCCGCGCCGGGCCCCAAGACCAGCGTCTTCCGCCATCCCGGCTTCACGGCATTCCTGATCTGCCGCCTGGCGGCGGTGTTTGCCGGGCAGATCCAGGCGGTCGTCGTGGCCTGGCAGGTCTACGACCTGACCCGGGAGCCCTTGGCCCTGGCCTATGTCGGCCTGGCGCAGTTCATCCCGATGTTGCTGCTCCTGCTGCCGGCCGGCGACCTGATCGACCGTTTCAGCCGCAAGCCGATCCTGGCGATCAGCTGGGCCGTGAGCGCCTTCTGCAGCCTCGCGCTGTGGTGGCTGTCCGGCCACGGCCACGCGGGCGTGACCGGGATCTATGCCGTGCTGGTGCTGTTCGGTTGCGCGCGGGCCTTCTCCGGTCCGGCCCTGCAAAGCCTGCTGCCGCAGATCGTGCCGCGCGAGCAACTGGCGCAGGCGATCGCCGCCAACAGCATGCTGCTGCGCGTGGCCAGCATCGGCGGTCCGTTCCTGGGCGGGATCCTGTATGCCTTCGGCGGCTCGGGCCTGACCTATCTCGTGTGCCTGGCCTGTTTCGCGCTCGGGACCGCGCTGCTGATCGGCGCGGTGCCGGTGCGCTTCGCCGCGCCGCCTTCGCCCGCCGGCGGGAACATCTGGCAGCGCTTCGGCGCCGGCATCCACTTCATCCGTTCGCGGCCCATCATCCTCGGCACCATCTCGCTGGACCTGTTCGCGGTGCTGCTGGGCGGCGTCGTCGCCTTGCTGCCCATCTACGCCCACGAAGTGCTGCATGCCGGTCCGGAAGGACTGGGTGCGCTGCGCAGCGCGATGGCGGTGGGGGAAGTCACCGCCGGCCTGTATCTGAGCCTGCGTCCGTTCAACCGGCACGTCGGGAAGACGATGTTCGCCGCCGTGGCGGTGTTCGGCCTGGCCAACCTGGTGTTCTCGCTGTCGACCACCTTCTGGCTGTCGTTCGCGGCGTTGGCGATCGCCGGTGCGGCGGACATGGTCAGCGTCTACATCCGGGGCGCGCTGGTGCAGTTCTCGACCCCCGACGAGATGCGGGGCCGCGTCAACGCCGTGAACATGCTTTTCATCGGCTCGTCCAACGAGCTGGGTGAGTTCCGCGCCGGCAGCGCGGCTGCCGCGCTGGGCGCGGTGCCCGCGGCGGTCACGGGAGCGGTGTGCACGCTTGGCGTCGTCGCGGCCTGGGCGGCGTTGTTCAAGCCGCTGCGCACGGTCGACCGCTTCGAGGAAGCGACCCCCGCCGTCACACGCTGAGCCTGTCGCTGACCCTGCCGCTGACCCTGTCGATACCGCAAAGAAAAGCCGCGCCGACCCGGAGGGTGCGACGCGGCAACAGGGAGGATGCAGTCAAGCGGTGCAAACGGCAGGCCTGCCGGAGGTCTTCACCCCTTGCCAGAGGCGGTTGAGGCGTCAGTCGCCGGTCAGTGGCTGTTGCGGCCCCGGACGGCCGGCGGCAGGTAGTCCTTGCCCACCATGGCACGGGCGAACAGATAGTTGTTGCGGGCGCGGGCGGGCAGGCTGTCGAGGTCCACGTGGCCTTGCGGGTCGCAAGGGAAGGACATGGCGCGTCCGGCGTCGAAGAGGGATTCGAAGCGGATCTCGAACTGCGACGCAGCGGCGTCGGCGGCGATCTGGAGGCTCATTTGGGTTCTCCTGGTGAGTTCCTTTGCTTTCACTATCGGCGCTGGGCCGGTCGCTTCCCATCAGTGCAGCGCGGTGCGCGGTGTCGGCGCCGGGAGGTGGTCCGTGTCCGACGTCGTCCTACAGCTTGTGGGCACAACGGAAGTGCGTCGGATGACGTTGACGGTGCGGCGGTGATTCGCCCGGGACTTCACACAGATTTGCAGTCCTGCCTCGCCCGCTGACCTCGATGTGGGAGAGCGCCTACAGCGCCTCGCGGTGGCCGCCGCTTCGCCGTCGTCGCGGGCAGGGCGAGGATGCAGGCATCGCAACCCGGTTCCGCTCCGGTTCGAGGCCGCCATGGACGACAACATGCTCATGCTGATGACGCTGGCCACCTGCACCGCCACTGCGCTGGCGCTGCGAATGTGGCAGTGGCTCGACGAACTGGCGCGGGACGATTCCCAGGAGGACCTTCCATGAGCGCCCGACCCCCTTTGCCGCCCGAGCATCCCGCCGACGCTTCCACGGTCGATCCTTCCGTCGAACGCCAGGCCAGTGAAGATCAGCCCTTGAGCCAGTCCGCCTTCGTCTGCGGCGAGGTGACCTACCGCACCGGTGACGGTCCGATGATGGTCATCCGTCCAGGCGCCGTGCAGGTCGAGATCAACGAGCACGACGTGACGCTGGGGTGGGAGGAGGGCGACTCCCGCCTGAGCGCGCTCATGCCGCGCAGCGAGTACGCCCGCTTCATCGGCACCGGCGCGATCAAGCCTGTCGTCACGCACCGTCCGGATGAGGTGACCGCGGCCAGCGACGCCAGCGAGGCGCCGAACGCGCAACCGGAACTGGACAAGGCGCAGGGCAAGACGGGGCACTGAGCCCGACTGGCGTCACACAAGAGCGGTTGGCGCCGCGCAATGAAAAACGCCTCGGGGAACCGAGGCGTTTCTGTTTGCGGAGGCCGGGCGATCAGTCGCGGTCGCCGCCGAAGATGCCCAGCAGCTGCAGCAGCGCGGTGAACACGTTGTACAGGTCCAGGTAGATGTTCAGCGTGGCGCTGATGTAGTTGGTCTCGCCGCCGTCGATGACGCGCTTGACGTCGACCAGCATGAAGGCCGAGAAGATGCCCAGCACGGCGACCAGCAGCGCCAGGTGCACGCCGGTGGATTGCAGGAAGATGTTGGCGATGCCGGCGATCATGGCGATCACGGCGCCGACGATCAGGAACTTGTACAGGCCGGAGAGGTCGCGCTTGATCACGGTGGCCAGCGACGCCATGGTGAAGAAGATCGCAGCGGTGCCGCCGAAGGCGGTCATGATCAGCGTGCTGCCGTTCTTGAAGCCGAGGATCGCGGCGAGCAGGCGCGACAGCATCAGGCCCATGAAGAAGGTGAAGCCCAGCAGCGCCACGACACCGGTGGCCGAGTTCTTCGTCTTCTCGACGACGAACATCAGGCCGAAAGCGCCCACGAAGAACAAGATCGCGCTGGCGCCGGTGCCCAGGGTGGCGAGCAGGCCGGTCGAGACGCCGATCCAGGCGCCGAGCACGGTCGGGATCAGCGAGAGCGCGAGCAGCGCGTAGGTGTTGCGCAGGACGCGCTGGCGGTCGGCGGACAGCGACGAGCCGTAGCCGCCGGTGTTGAGGTCGATGATGCGGTCGTTCATGTGCGTGCGCCCCATGAAGTGAGAGTTGCTGTCGATTGTAGGCACGGGTCTTAAGGCTTCGTTAAAGTGATCGTCTTTCCTTCAATGATCCCGACGAGGCCGCAGATGAAACAGAAGCCCTTCCTGACCCTGGACGACGTCAAGCGCATCGCCGCCGCCGCGGAAGCTGAAGCCCTCAAGAACAACTGGCCCGTGACCATCGCCATCGTCGACGACGGCGGCCATCTGCTGTGGCTGCAACGCCTGGACAACGCCGCCGCCACGTCGGCCGTGATCGCGCCGGCGAAGGCCAAGACGGCCGCTCTCGGACGCCGCGAATCCAAGGTCTACGAGGACATCGTCAACAACGGCCGCAACGCGTTCCTGAGCGTGCCGTTGGAAGGCATGCTTGAAGGCGGCGTGCCCGTGATCGTCGAAGGCTTCTGCGTCGGCGCCGTCGGCGTCAGCGGCGTCAAGTCGAACGAGGATGCGCAAGTCGCCAAGGCCGGCATCGCCGCCCTGGGTTGAACCAACGAAGTCCTCGGTCCCAGGTCGTGTGTGTCCTGGGTGATCCGGGGACGGGAGGCCTTGGGGTTTTGGCGCTCGACGCCAAGGCCCCATGGCCTCGCGGCCAAGCGCTCAAACGGTGGCAGTCAAGGACCTCCGCTACGTGTCTCCCTGATGACCCGTTTGCGCAAATCTTCTCCGTGAATACCCCGACGGGTTATACTCGTCAGGTTTACCCGCAACCTACCGCGTCCCGCACACTTCACCCCCGATCGCATCGGATCCCACACGGATCGACTCCCTCACAGGAGACCCGGTCGCACCCGCGCGCCAGCCGTCCATGGCGCGTGCCGGCGGCGATTCCAGGGGCCCTGAAGCAGAGCCGGGCGCGCGCACAACAACGGAGTTTCCCGTGCTGCCCGATCTGCTTTCCGCTCCCCCCGCGATTCTTGCCCTGGCAGACGGCACGGTCTTCAAGGGTTCCGCGCTCGGCGCCGCCGGCCGGACCGTTGGTGAGGTGGTGTTCAACACCGCGCTCACCGGCTACCAAGAAATCCTCACCGACCCCAGCTACTGCCGCCAGATCGTCACCTTGACGTATCCGCACATCGGCAACTATGGCGTCAATGACGAGGACGTCGAGGCGTCGAAGATCTTTGCCGCTGGCCTGATCATCAAGGAGGCGCCGGTCCTCGACTCGAACTTCCGCAAGGGCCGCACGCTGCGCCAGTACCTGAAGGACGAGGGCACCGTCGCCATCGCCGATCTGGACACGCGCCGCCTGACGCGCGTGCTGCGCGAGAAGGGCGCCCAGAACGGCTGCATCCTGGCGCTGGGCGCCGGTGAACAGATCACGCAAGCGCACATCGACGAAGCGGTCGCGCTGGCCAAGGGCGCGCCCAGCATGGCTGGCCTGGACCTGGCGAAGGTCGTCAGCCGCACGGAACGCGAAGTCTGGACCGAGACCGAGTGGACGCTCGGCACGGGCTACGGCAAGCAGACCTCCCCGAAGTTCCACGTCGTCGCCTATGACTTCGGTGTGAAGAGCAACATCCTGCGCATGCTGGCCTCCCGCGGCTGCCGCATCACGGTGGTGCCGGCGCAGACGCCGGCCTCGGAGGTCTTCGACCTCGAGCCGGACGGCGTGTTCCTGTCCAACGGCCCCGGTGATCCGGAGCCCTGCGACTACGCCATCAAGGCCACCGCGCAGCTGATCGAGGCCGGCATCCCGACCTTCGGCATCTGCCTGGGCCACCAGATCATGGCGCTGGCCTCCGGCGCGAAGACCTTCAAGATGAAGTTCGGCCACCACGGCGCGAACCATCCGGTGAAGGACCTCGACAATGGCCGCGTTAGCATCACCAGCCAGAACCACGGTTTCGCGGTCGATCCCGACACGCTGCCATCCAACCTGCGCGCGACGCACGTCAGCCTGTTCGACGGCACGCTGCAGGGCCTGGCCCGCACCGACAAGCCCGCGTTCTGCTTCCAGGGCCACCCGGAAGCGAGCCCCGGCCCGCACGACATTTCGTATCTGTTCGACCGCTTCATCGGTCTCATGTCCAAGGCCTGATGAAGAGGGAGACGACTCATGCCCAAGCGTTCTGACATCAAAAGCATCCTCATCATCGGCGCCGGCCCGATCATCATCGGCCAGGCCTGCGAGTTCGACTACTCGGGCGCCCAGGCCTGCAAGGCGTTGCGCGAGGAGGGCTACAAGGTCATCCTGGTGAACAGCAACCCGGCGACGATCATGACGGACCCGGACACCGCGGACGTCACCTACATCGAGCCGATCACCTGGCAGGTGGTCGAGAAGATCATCGCCAAGGAGCGTCCCGACGCGATCCTGCCGACGATGGGTGGCCAGACCGCGCTGAACTGCGCGCTGGACCTGCACAAGCACGGCGTGCTGGACAAGTACAAGGTCGAGATGATCGGCGCCAACGAGCACGCGATCGAGAAGGCCGAGGACCGTCTGAAGTTCAAGGACGCGATGACCAAGATCGGGCTGGGCTCTGCCCGCTCGGGCATCGCGCATTCGCTGGAAGAGGCGTGGTCGGTGCAGAAGCGCATCCACGCCGAGATCGGCGGCGCGGGCTTCCCGATGGTGATCCGCCCCAGCTTCACGCTGGGCGGCACCGGCGGCGGCATCGCCTACAACCCGGAGGAGTTCGAGGAGATCTGCAAGCGCGGCCTCGACCTGTCGCCGACGAACGAGCTGCTCATCGAAGAGTCGCTGATCGGCTGGAAGGAATACGAGATGGAAGTGGTCCGCGACAAGGCGGACAACTGCATCATCGTGTGCTCGATCGAGAACCTGGATCCGATGGGCATCCACACCGGTGACTCGATCACGGTGGCGCCCGCGCAGACGCTGACCGACAAGGAATACCAGCTGCTGCGCAACGCCTCCATCGCGATCCTGCGCGAGATCGGCGTCGACACCGGCGGTTCGAATGTGCAGTTCTCGATCAACCCGGTCGATGGCCGCATGGTCGTGATCGAGATGAACCCGCGCGTGTCGCGCTCGTCGGCGCTGGCCTCGAAGGCCACCGGCTTCCCGATCGCCAAGATCGCCGCGAAGCTGGCCGTCGGCTACACGCTCGACGAGCTGAAGAACGACATCACCGGCGGCATCACGCCGGCCTCGTTCGAGCCGAGCATCGACTACGTCGTCACCAAGATCCCGCGTTTCGCCTTCGAGAAGTTCCCGATGGCCGACTCGCGCCTGACGACGCAGATGAAGTCGGTCGGCGAAGTGATGGCCATGGGCCGCAACTTCCAGGAATCGTTCCAGAAGGCGCTGCGCGGCCTGGAGACCGGCATCGACGGCCTGTCCGAGATCAGCAGCGACCGCGAGGAGATCGTGCAGGAGATCGGCGAACCCGGTCCGTCGCGCATCCTGTTCCTGGGCGATGCCTTCCGCATCGGCATGACGCTGGACGAGGTCTTCGAGGAAACGAAGATCGATCCGTGGTTCCTCGCCCAGATCGAGCAGCTGATCAAGATCGAACTGTCGCTGGCCGGCCGCACGCTGGCCTCGCTGAGCGTCGACGAGCTGCGCCTGCTCAAGAAGAAGGGCTTCTCGGACAAGCGTCTGGCCAAGCTGCTGGGCACCAACCAGCACGAGGTGCGCAAGACGCGTCACGCGCTGAACGTGCGCCCGGTCTACAAGCGTGTCGACACCTGCGCCGCCGAGTTCGCGACGCAGACGGCCTACATGTACTCCACGTACGACGAGGAGTGCGAGGCCAACCCGACCGACAAGAAGAAGATCATGGTGCTGGGCGGCGGTCCGAACCGCATCGGCCAGGGCATCGAGTTCGACTACTGCTGCGTCCATGCGGCCCTCGCGATGCGCGAGGACGGCTACGAGACCATCATGGTCAACTGCAATCCGGAGACGGTCTCGACCGACTACGACACCTCGGACCGCCTGTACTTCGAGCCGGTGACGCTCGAGGACGTGCTCGAGATCGTGGCCAAGGAGAAGCCGGTCGGCGTGATCGTGCAGTACGGCGGCCAGACACCGCTGAAGCTGGCGCTGGACCTCGAGGCCAACGGCGTGCCGATCATCGGCACCTCGCCGGACTCGATCGACATGGCCGAGGACCGCGAGCGCTTCCAGAAGCTGCTGCATGAGCTGGGCCTGAAGCAGCCGCCCAACCGCACGGCGCGCAACGAAGACCAGGCCGTCGCGCTGGCCAACGAGATCGGCTACCCGCTGGTCGTGCGTCCCAGCTACGTGCTGGGCGGCCGCGCGATGGAGATCGTCCACGGCGACAAGGACCTCGAGCGCTACATGCGCGAGGCCGTGCGCGTCAGCGAGAAGTCGCCGGTGCTGCTGGACCGCTTCCTCGAGGACGCGGTCGAGGTCGACGTCGACTGCATCTGCGACGGCGAAGACACGATGATGGGCGGCATCATGGAGCACATCGAGGCCGCCGGCATCCACTCCGGCGACTCGGCCTGCTCGCTGCCGCCGTACACGCTGTCCAAGGAGCTGCAGGACGAGCTGCGCCGCCAGACGGCGGAGATGGCCAAGGCGCTGAAGGTCGTCGGCCTGATGAACGTGCAGTTCGCGATCCAGGGCGACGTCACCAAGGGCTTGTCCGAGAACACGGTCTACGTGCTCGAAGTGAACCCGCGTGCCTCCCGCACGGTGCCGTTCGTGTCCAAGGCGACCAGCCAGCCGCTGGCCAAGATCGCGGCGCGCTGCATGGCCGGCGTCAAGCTCAAGGACCAGAAGGCCGCCGGCGGCAAGCCGCCGGTGGAGATCCAGCCGCCGTATTTCAGCGTCAAGGAAGCCGTCTTCCCGTTCAACAAGTTCCCTGGCGTGGATCCCATCCTCAGCCCGGAAATGCGGTCGACCGGCGAAGTGATGGGCGCCGGCCGGACCTTCGGCGAAGCGATGCTGAAGAGCCAACTGGGCGCGGGCTCCCGGCTGCCGCGTCAAGGCAACGTCCTGATCACCGTCAAGAACAACGACAAGGATCGTGCCGTCGCCCTGGCGCGCGATCTGGCGGCGTTGGGCTTCGGCGTGGTGGCGACCAAGGGCACGGCTGCGGCGATCGAAGCCGCCGGCATCCCGGTGCGTGTCGTCAACAAGGTCAAGGACGGACGTCCGCACATCGTCGACATGATCAAGGGCGGCGACATCCAACTGGTGTTCACGACCGTCGACGAGACGCGCACGGCGATTGCCGACAGCCGCCACATCCGTCAGGCGGCGCTGGCCAACCGGGTGACCTACTACACGACGATGGCCGGCTGCGAAGCCGCCGTCGAAGGCATGAAGCACAAGGACGGGCTGCTGGTGCAATCGCTGCAGGAACTGCACGCGGAACTGCATTAAACTGCCTCATCCCATTCCGCCGCCGCTGCTCAGCGATCCTGAGCGGCAGCGGCGGTTTGTTTTGTTACTCAAGGTTCTAGAGACATGGCCACGACGATCCCACTGACCAAGCGCGGCGCTGAGAAGCTCAAGGAAGAACTGCATCGGCTGAAGACGGTCGAGCGGCACGCCGTGATCAACGCCATCTCGGAAGCCCGCGCGCAAGGCGACCTGTCGGAAAACGCCGAGTACGAGGCGGCCAAGGACAAGCAGGGCTTCATCGAAGGCCGCATCCTGGAGATCGAAGGCAAGCTGTCGTCGGCGCAGGTGATCGATCCGTCGTCGGTGAACGCCGGCGGCAAGGTGGTGTTCGGCACCACGGTCGACCTCGAAGAGGAAGAGTCCGGCAACGAGGTCACCTACCAGATCGTCGGTGACGACGAAGCGGACCTGAAGCAGGGTCTGATCTCGATCAGCTCCCCGATCGCGCGCGCGCTGATCGGCAAGGAAGCCGGCGATGTCGCCGAAGTCGTGGCGCCCGGCGGCATCAAGCGTTACGAGATCGTCGACGTCCGCTACATCTGAGGCGGGGAACGATGCTGCTGCGGATCCGCGCGCTGCTGGCGTCGCTGTGGGCCGGCGAACTGCTGACGGTGGCCCTGCTGGCGGCACCGAACGCGTTCGCGACCCTCGAGCGGGCTGCGGTTGGCAAGTACGTCGCACGGCTGTTCGAGATGGACGCCCGTGTGGCGCTTGCCGCCGGCGTGTTGCTGATCCTCATGGAGCGGCGGCTGCACCGTGACGGCGTGGTCCGCGGTTCGGCGATGAGTCCCGATTTCTGGCTGCCCCTGCTGGCCATCGGATGCACGGCTGCTGGCTTCTATGCCTTGCAGCCGCTGATGGAGGCAGCACGGCAAGGGCAGGGGACCTGGACCTTCCTGCAGCTGCATGCGGTGTCGCTGGTCCTCTTCGGGGTGAGAACCCTCGCCGTGCTGGCGCTGGCGTGGCGGGTGAGCGGCGCGGCATCGCGCTGACCGACCGTCTCCGAACGGCGAGGGCAAAAAGAAAGACGGCCCGTGGGCCGTCTTGTCGTTGATGCCGAAGCGGCGGTGTCGCCGCCTCCATGTCGCGTTCAGCCCTGGCTGGCTTTCTTCACGCTGGTCTGGCGCGGCTTCTTGGCGCGCTTGACCTCACCACCCTGGGTGACGCGCTGGTTGCCCAGCACGGTGACCTTCTTGATCTGCGGACGGTTGTTGCCGCTCTTCGAGAACTTCACGATCTTGACGATCTTGGGAGCGGAACGGGCGTCGTCCTTCGGGGCGGCCTTTTCCTTCTCGGGCATCGGGCGCCACAGGACGAGCAGCTTGCCGATGTGCTGGATGGGCGCGGCGTCGAGCTCTTCGGCCAACGTGGCCAGGATGGCCTCGCGGCCATCGCGGTCGTCGGACATGACGCGCACCTTGATCAGTCCGTGGGACTTCAGCGCGTTGTCGACCTCCTTGGTGACGGCGGCCGTCAGGCCATCGCCGCCTATCATCACCACGGGATCCAGGTGATGAGCGTCGGCGCGTTTTTCCTTGCGCTGGGCAGGGGTCAATTGAATAGCAGGCATCTGCTTATTATCGGTGCAATGAAAGTCGATACCAAAAGCAAGAAGGTGAACAAGGCGTGGTTGAACAACCACGTCAACGATCCCTACGTCAAACTGGCCCAGAAAGAGGGCTACCGCTCCCGCGCGGCCTACAAGCTCAAGGAAATCGACGAGGAATTCCAGTTGATCCGTCCCGGGCAGGTGGTGGTCGATCTCGGCGCGTCGCCGGGGGCCTGGAGCCAGTACCTGCGCCGCCGTTTCGCGCCCAAGGAAGCCGGCGCCGGCGGCGCCGCGGTCGGTGAACTGAACGGGCGCATCATCGCGCTGGACCTCCTGGAGTGCGAGCCGATCGAGGGCGTGGAGTTCATCCAGGGCGATTTCCGCGAGAGCGAGGTCCTGGCGCGGCTGGAGGCGACGCTCGACGGCAGGAAGGTGGACTTGGTGGTCTCGGACATGGCGCCCAACCTGTCCGGCATCGAAAGCACCGACGCCGCGCGCATGGAGCATCTGATCGAACTGGCGCTCGACTTTTCCCAGCAACACCTGAAGCCCGAAGGCGCGCTGGTTGCCAAGGTGTTCCATGGCAGCGGTTACGACCAGCTCGTGCATGCCTTCCGTGCGCAGTTCAAGCGGGTGAAGACCGCCAAGCCCAAGGCCTCCCGGGAAAGATCGGCAGAGAATTTCCTGGTCGGCATCGGACTGAAGAAGGCCTGAACAAGGCTTGGATGGGTCCGATGACCCCTGCGAAGGGGCTGGCGACAAGCGGCGGAATGGGCCGGAAAGCGGCTGGCGGCGACTGAAAGCGCGATGAGGCGTCAAAGTCGGGGGCGCTTCGAACGGTCGGCCGATGTCGCGCGTGGCAATATCTATCGTGGTGTATGGGAATGCCAATCAGGTCTGGGGACTTGACTGGCCTAGAATCCGCCCCATATGCCGTCAAAGTCCGCTGCCCGAGGCTGTATCCGTGGGCGGGCGGTGATGGAATGACAAAGGAGTCGCGGTGAACAATCAGTGGTTCTCGAAAGTAGCTGTTTGGATGGTGATCGCCCTGGTGCTGTTCACTGTCTTCAAGCAGTTCGATCGCAGCGCAACCCAGGGTACTCAGACCGGTTATTCGGAATTCCTCGAAGAGGTCCGCGCCAAACGCGTCAAGCAGGTCATCCTCCAGGAGTTCCCCGGTGGCAGCACCGAGATCCAGGCGACGACCAGCGATGGCACCAAGCTGCGCACGAGCGCCCCGTATCTGGATCGCGGCCTGATCGGCGACCTGATCAACTACGGCGTCAAGTTCGACGTCAAGCCCCGTGAAGAACCCTCGGTGCTGATGAACATCCTGCTCAGCTGGGGCCCGATGCTCCTGCTGATCGCCGTGTGGGTGTACTTCATGCGCCAGATGCAGGGCGGCGGCAAGGGCGGCGCGTTCAGCTTCGGCAAGTCGAAGGCGCGCATGCTCGACGAGGCCAACAACACCACGACCTTCGCCGACGTCGCCGGATGCGACGAGGCCAAGGAAGAGGTCAAGGAGCTCGTCGACTTCCTGAAGGACCCGCAGAAGTTCCAGAAGCTCGGCGGCCGGATCCCGCGCGGCGTGCTGCTGGTCGGCCCTCCGGGGACCGGCAAGACGCTGCTGGCCAAGGCCATCGCCGGCGAGGCGAAGGTCCCGTTCTTCACGATCTCCGGCTCCGATTTCGTCGAAATGTTCGTCGGCGTCGGCGCGGCCCGTGTGCGCGACATGTTCGAGCAGGCCAAGAAGAGCGCCCCTTGCATCATCTTCGTCGATGAGATCGACGCGGTCGGCCGCCATCGCGGCGCCGGCCTGGGCGGCGGCAACGACGAGCGCGAGCAGACCCTCAACCAGATGCTGGTGGAGATGGACGGCTTCGACACCAACCTCGGCGTCATCGTGATGGCCGCGACCAACCGTCCGGACATCCTGGATCCGGCGCTGCTGCGTCCGGGACGTTTCGACCGCCAGGTCTACGTGACGCTGCCCGATGTGCGCGGCCGCGAACAGATCCTGAACGTGCACATGCGCAAGGTCCCGGTCGGCCAGGACGTGCGCGCCGACATCCTGGCGCGCGGCACCCCGGGCTTCTCGGGCGCCGATCTGGCCAACCTGGTCAACGAAGCCGCGCTGTTCGCCGCCCGCCGCAATGGCCGGGTGGTCGACATGCAGGACTTCGAGAAGGCCAAGGACAAGATCATGATGGGCCCCGAGCGGAAGTCCATGGTCATGCCCGAGGAAGAGCGCAAGAACACCGCGTACCACGAAGCTGGCCACGCGCTGGTGGCCCGCCTGCTGCCCAAGACCGATCCGGTCCACAAGGTGACGGTGATCCCGCGCGGCCGCGCGCTGGGCGTGACGATGCAGTTGCCCGAGGGCGACCGCTACAGCATGGACAAGGACCGCATGCTGTCGACGATCTCCGTGCTGTTCGGCGGCCGGATCGCTGAAGAGGTCTTCATGAACCAGATGACGACCGGCGCCAGCAACGACTTCGAGCGCGCCACGGCCATCGCCCGCGACATGGTCACCCGTTACGGCATGACCGACGAACTGGGACCGATGGTCTACGCCGACAACGAGGGTGAAGTCTTCCTGGGCCGATCGGTCACGAAGACGACCAACATGTCGGAAGAGACGATGCGCAAGGTCGATCAGGAGATCCGCAGGATCATCGACGAGCAGTACACGACCGCCCGGGACCTGATCGAAGGCAACAAGGACAAGATGCACGCGATGGCGACGGCGCTGCTCGAATGGGAAACCATCGACGCCGACCAGATCAACGACATCATGGAAGGTCGCCCCCCGCGTCCGCCGAAGGACTGGACACCGCCGGCCAACAAGCCGGACAGCGGTGGCACCCCGGCGGTCACGACGGGCAGTGCCCCGGCAGCCGCCTGATCGACAGGGCATCGGATGACCCGCGAGGGCGTCTGATGCGCGATTGATTCCCGAAGGGCCGGTCTCGCGACCGGCCCTTCTGTTTTTGCGATCTACCCCGACCGGAATTGCTGGCCCTTTCGAGCTTGCGTCATACTCGTCGTCTGGCAAGGCAGTCCTCTGGCGCAGAGCGCGCGGCCGCGCCCTCGACACTCAGCCGTCCATGACTTCTCTCTCGATCTGGCAGACCACGCGCTTCGACCTCGACCTGGCGGAGCGACCCTTGGTGATGGGCATCGTCAACGTGACGCCCGATTCCTTCTCTGACGGCGGGCATCATGCCGACGCGCTGAGCGCGATCAATTTCTGTGAGCGACTGCTTGGCGAGGGCGTCGACATCCTCGATCTGGGCGGCGAATCGACCCGACCGGGCGCGCCTCGGCTCGATGCCGACGAAGAATGGCAGCGACTGGAGCCGGTGGTGCGCGCCGCGCTGAATTTCGGCGTCCCCGTGTCGGTCGATACCTGCAAGACCGAGGTGATGCGCCGTGCGCTGGATCTGGGCGTCGACATCATCAATGACGTGCAGGCTTTGCGCGACGAAGGCGCCGACAGGCTCCTGGCCGAACATGGCAGCGCCGGCATCTGCCTCATGCACATGCGTGGCCAGCCCGCAGGCATGCAGCAACTGACCGCCTACGACGACGTTGTCGTCGAGGTCGCCGACTTCCTGCGGGAGCGGATGAACCATCTGATCGAGATCGGCGTGTCTGCCGAGCGGATCACCTTGGACCCGGGTTACGGCTTTGCGAAAACGGTGGAGCAGAACCTCGAGTTGCAACGGCGCCAGCGCGAACTGCTCGTGCTAGGACGGCCGCTGCTGATCGGCTGGTCACGCAAATCCACGCTCGGAGCCGTGACCGGCAAGGCCGTCGATGAACGCATGCCGGCCAGCGTCGGCGCGGCACTGGCGTCGGTGGCGTTGGGGGCGCGCGTCGTGCGTGTGCACGACGTCGGTGCGACCGTCGACGCGCTCAAGGTCTGGCAGGCCTTCGGCGCATTGCAAGGCTGACGCGGCCCGGGCGGATCCCGCCCGACTGGCGCTTCTGCGTTCCCCTGATCGGGTGCCCCAAGGCGGGCGATCAGCGACCACCTCGGCATCGGCGACAATCCGCAGATTCAAGATCCAGAAGTCGCAGGAGATCGCCTCAATGAGCCGGAAGTATTTCGGAACCGACGGAATTCGCGGAACCGTGGGCCGCACCCCCATCACCCCAGACTTCATGTTGAGGCTGGGCCATGCGGTGGGCCGCGTGCTCAAGCGCAGCTATGCCAAGCCCAGCGTGCTGATCGGCAAGGACACCCGCATCTCCGGCTACATGCTCGAATCCGCGCTCGAAGCCGGTTTCGCGTCCGCCGGCGTCAACGTGCTGCTGACCGGTCCGCTGCCGACTCCCGGCGTCGCCTACCTCACCCGTGCGCTGCGCCAGCATCTCGGCGTGGTGATCTCGGCATCGCACAACCCGTTCGCCGACAACGGCATCAAGTTCTTCTCGTCCAAGGGTGAGAAGCTGCCCGACGCCTGGGAGCTGGACGTCGAGGCCGTGCTGGACGAGCCGCCGGTCTGGGTCGATTCCGCCAGCCTGGGGCGCGCGCGTCGCCTGGATGATGCCCAGGGCCGCTACATCGAGTTCTGCAAGGCCAGCTTCAGCACCGACCTCAGCCTGCGGGGCATGAAGCTCGTGATCGACGCGGCGCACGGTGCGGCCTACCAGGTGGCACCGTCGGTGTTCCATGAGCTGGGCGCCGAGATCATCACGATCGGCAACAAGCCCGACGGCTACAACATCAACGACAAGGTCGGCGCCACGGCGCCCCAGGCATTGGTTGCCGCAGTCAAGGAGCATCAGGCCGACTACGGCATCGCGCTCGACGGCGACGCCGACCGCCTGCAGATGGTGGACGGCGAGGGCCGGCTCTACAACGGCGATGAACTGCTCTATGTGATGGTCGCGGACCGGCTCGCCCGCGGCGAGCGCGTTCCTGGCGCGGTCGGCACGCTGATGACGAACATGGCGGTCGAACTGGCGCTGCGCCAGCGGGACGTCGAATTCGTCCGCGCCAAGGTCGGCGACCGCTACGTGCTCGAGGAACTGGCCGCCCGCGGCTGGCAACTCGGCGGGGAGGGCTCCGGCCACCTGCTGTCGCTGGACCGTCACACGACCGGCGACGGCATCGTGAGCAGCCTGCTGGTGCTCGAGGCGGTCTGCCGCAGCGGTCGCCGCCTGGCGGACCTGCTGGACGGCGTCACGCTGTTCCCGCAGACGCTGATCAACGTCCGCCTGCAGGCGGACCACCAGGATTGGAAGAGCAATCCTGCGCTGGCCCGTGTCGAAGCCGAAGTCATGGCCGAGCTGGGCGACCGCGGGCGCGTGCTGATCCGCAAGTCGGGCACCGAGCCGCTGCTGCGGGTCATGGTCGAAGCCAGCGACGCCGAGGTGGCGCAGCGCTGCGCCGAACGCCTCGCCGACGCCATCCGCGGCGGCTGAGCCGCCTTCCAAATCGCGAAAAAAGAAGGGCCGCCGACGCGGGAGCGTCGACGGCCCAATTTGCATTGGTCGGGTCGCGTCAGGCGCGACTCTTCGGGAGCTGGGCAGGTTGATCCTTTCGCCTCATCGCCACCGCCGTGGCGGTGTCATGAGGGCCGAGAGGGTATTCCCGCACGTCCGGTAGGCTAGGGATCGAAGATGACAGCGGGGTGAATCGAATATGACAATGGTCGTCTGACGCTTTCAGAGGCCCGATTTCTCCTCTGGGCGCTGTGTGTAACGACATTTTTCCGGTTCCTGGGTGGCGTCACGGATGTGTCACATTGAGGTCATAGCATCCGCTCCGTTCGCCAACCAACCCAAGCGATAGGACTGAATGATCATGAATCAACTGCGTGCTGGCCTGCTGTTCGCCGCGTGCGCCGCGATGTTCTCCGCGGCCCATGCTCAAGAGGTGACCGGTGCGGGTGCTTCGTTCCCGGCCCCCGTGTACGCCAAGTGGGCCGACGCCTACAACAAGGCCACCGGTGTCCGCATCAACTATCAGTCGGTCGGTTCCGGCGCCGGCATCAAGCAGATCCAGGCCAAGACCGTCGACTTCGGCGCCTCCGACGCGCCCCTGAAGGACGACCAGCTGGCCAAGGACGGCCTGGTCCAGTTCCCCACGGTGATCGGCGGCGTGGTGCCGGTGATCAACGTCAAGGGCATCAACGCAGGTCAGCTGAAGCTGGACGGCAAGGTCCTGGGCGACATCTACCTGGGCAAGATTACGAAGTGGAATGACCCCGCCATCGCCGCCCTGAACTCGGGTGTCGCGCTGCCGGACGCCGCCATCGCCGTGGTCCGCCGCGCCGACGGTTCGGGCACCAGCTTCCTGTTCACGAACTACCTGTCCAAGGTCAACACCGAGTGGAAGGACAAGGTCGGTGAAGGCACCGCCGTGAACTGGCCGACGGGCGCCGGCGGCAAGGGCAACGAGGGCGTGTCGGCCTTCGTGACGCGTCTGCCGAACTCCATCGGCTACGTCGAATACGCCTACGCCAAGCAGAACAAGATGACCTACGTGCTGCTGAAGAACGCCAGCGGCGCCTTCGTCAGCCCGAGCGACGACGCCTTCAAGGCCGCCGCCGCCGGTGCCAAGTGGGAACAGTCGTTCTACCAGGTGCTGACCGAGCAGGCTGGCAAGGACAGCTGGCCCATCACCGGCGCCACCTTCATCCTGATGCATGCCGCCCAGGACAAGCCGGCCCAGGCCGCCGCGTCGCTGAAGTTCTTCGACTGGGCCTACACCCAGGGCGACAAGATCGCCGACGAACTGGACTACGTCCCGCTGCCGGCTGCCGTGAAGGAACTGGTCCGCAAGCAGTGGACCGGTCAGGTGAAGGACACCGCGGGCAAGGCGGTCAGCTTCAAGTGATCGTCGTCTGACGGATCGGCCCGGTGCTCCTGTTGCGGGACACCGGGCTTTCGTCCAAGACGAGTTGAGGCGCGAGGGTGCAAGGGCGCCAGAAGAAGATCTCGACACAGACGTCGTGACGGACGCGTCGGACCGGCCGGAGGGGGCGGGCGGCGCGCAAGATTCCAAACATTTCAGCGGAGGCCCCGTGGCCGCAATACTTCCAGCCAATTCCCTCGATCGAGGCCAGGAGCGCGCGAAGCCGGACGGCCGTCCGCCGCAGCGCCGCCGCGTCGCGCCCTGGGCCGACACGGTGTTCTCGCTGCTGACGCATGCCGCAGCCTGGGTCACGCTGGCGCTGCTGGTCGGCATCATCGGCTCGCTGCTGGTGGGCGCCGCGCCCGCGATCAAGCAGTTCGGCCTCGGCTTCCTCGTGTCCACGGACTGGGACCCGGTGCAGGAGAAGTTCGGCGGGCTCGTGATGATCTACGGCACGCTGATGACCTCGCTCATCGCGCTGCTGATCGCCGTTCCGGTGAGCTTCGGCATCGCGCTGTTCCTGACGGAACTCGCCCCGGGCTGGCTGCGCCGCCCGCTGGGCATCGCGATCGAACTGCTGGCCGCCGTGCCGTCGATCGTCTACGGCATGTGGGGCCTGTTCGTGTTCGGCCCGCTGCTGGCCACCTACGTGCAGACGCCGCTGCAGACCCTGCTCACCGGCGTGCCGGTCCTGGGCGGGCTGGTCTCGGGCCCGCCGGTGGGCCTGGGCATCCTGTCGGCCGGCATCATCCTGGCCATCATGATCATCCCGTTCATCGCCTCGGTGATGCGTGACGTCTTCGAGGTCACGCCCGCGATGCTCAAGGAGTCCGCCTACGGCCTGGGTTCGACCACCTGGGAGGTGGTCTGGAAGGTCGTGCTGCCGTACACCAAGACCGGTGTGATCGGCGGCATCATGCTGGGCCTGGGTCGCGCGCTGGGCGAGACCATGGCCGTCACCTTCGTGATCGGCAACATGAACCAGCTGAGCTCGCTGTCGCTGTTCGAGGCCGCCAACACGATCACCTCGGTGCTGGCCAACGAGTTCGGCGAATCCGGTCCCGGCAGCCTGCATCAGGCTTCGCTGCTGTACCTGGCCCTGGTCCTGTTCTTCATCACCTTCGTGGTGCTGGCGTTCTCCAAGGTCCTGCTCAACAAGCTCAAGAAGAACGAAGGGACCCGCACATGAGCGCCACCACCGCCGACCGCATGGCGATGTACCACAAGCGTCGCCGTGTCAACATCATCGCGCTGACGCTGTCGCTTGCGGCGATGTCGATGGGTCTGATCTGGCTGATCTGGATCCTCTTCGAAACCATCACGCAGGGCATAGGCGGCCTGAACTGGGCCACCTTCACCCAGATGACGCCGCCGCCGAACACGGACGACGGCGGCCTGGCCAATGCGATCTTCGGCTCCGCGCTGATGGTGGCCCTGGCCACCCTCGTCGGCACCCCCATCGGGGTGCTCGCGGGGGTCTACCTGGCCGAGTACGGCCAGAAGACCTGGCTGGGCAACAGCGTCCGCTTCATCAACGACATCCTGCTGTCGGCCCCGTCGATCGTGATCGGCCTGTTCGTGTACAGCCTGATCGTGCTGCGGTTCAAGGGCTTCTCGGGCTGGGCCGGCGTGATGGCGCTGGCGCTGATCGTGATCCCGGTGGTGATCCGCACGACGGAGAACATGCTGAACCTGGTGCCCGGCGCGCTGCGCGAGGCCGCCTACGCGCTCGGCACGCCGAAGTGGAAGGTCATCATGACCGTGACGCTGAAGGCCGCCCGCGCCGGTGTCCTGACCGGCGTGCTGCTGGCCCTGGCCCGCGTCTCCGGCGAAACCGCGCCGCTGCTGCTGACGGCCTTCAACAACCGCTTCTGGTCGACCAACCTGTCCGGTCCGATGGCCAACCTGCCGAAGGTGATCTTCGACTTCGCCATGAGCCCGTACCAGAACTGGCAGAAGCTCGCCTGGGCGGCGGTGTTCATCATCACGATCGGCGTGCTGCTCCTGAACATCCTCGCGCGCTTCGCCTTCAAGCAGAAGCATTGAGCCGAACCCCGGTCCACGAATCCAACGAATCGAGAAACAACATGGACGTCAAAGTCGACATGCCGGTGACCGAGAAGGCGAAGCTCTCGGTGAAGAACCTGAACTTCTACTACGGCAGCTTCCACGCGCTGAAGAACATCAACCTGGACATCCCCGAGAACAAGGTGACCGCGTTCATCGGTCCGTCGGGTTGCGGCAAGTCCACGCTGCTGCGCACGCTGAACCGCATGTTCCAGCTCTATCCGGAACAGCGCGCCGAAGGCCAGATCCTGCTGGACGGCGAGGACATCCTCACCAGCAAGGAAGACGTGTCGCTGATCCGTGCCAAGGTCGGCATGGTGTTCCAGAAGCCGACGCCGTTCCCGATGTCGATCTACGACAACATCGCCTTCGGCGTGCGCCTGTTCGAGACGCTGTCGCGCGTCGAGATGGACGAACGCGTCGAATGGGCGCTGAAGAAGGCCGCGCTGTGGAACGAGGTCAAGGACAAGCTGAACCAGAGCGGTTCGGGCCTGTCGGGCGGCCAGCAGCAGCGCCTGTGCATCGCGCGCGGCATCGCCATCAAGCCGGAAGTCCTGCTGCTGGACGAACCGTGCTCGGCGCTGGACCCGATCTCGACCGGCAAGATCGAGGAGCTCATCCATGAGCTCAAGCACGACTACACGGTCGCGATCGTGACCCACAACATGCAGCAGGCGGCACGCTGCTCCGACTACACCGCCTACATGTACCTGGGCGACCTGATCGAATTCGGACCGACCGCGGAGCTCTTCATGAAGCCCAAGCGCAAGGACACGGAAGACTACATCACGGGTCGTTTCGGCTGATCAACGGGGAGCACACACCATGACCGACAAGCATCTCTCTACCCAATTCGACGCCGAGCTGAGCGGCATCTCCACGCGCGTCCTCGAGATGGGCGGCCTGGTGGAATCGCAGGTGGCGCAGGCCGTCGAGGCGCTGGGCAGCTTCAGCGGCGACATCGCCAGCCACGTGCTCAAGCAGGAAGAGATCGTCAACACGATGGAGATCGAGATCGATCGCGACCTGTCGACGATTATCGCCCGCCGCCAGCCGACCGCGCGCGACCTGCGCCTGCTGATCGCCGTGTCCAAGACGATCGCCAACCTCGAGCGCGTCGGCGACGAGGCTGCCCGCATCGCCCGCACCGTGCAGCGCCTGATCAACACCGGCGTGTCCAGCCGTCTGCGCCTGCCGATGTCGGACCTGTCGTACGAAGCCGAACTGGCCACCGCGCAGCTGCGCAAGGCGCTGGACGCGTTCGCGCGCCTGGACGTGGACCGCGCGCTGGAAGTGCTGAAGGCCGACGACCAGATCGACAAGGAGTTCGACGGCCTGATGCGCAAGCTCATCACCTACATGATGGAAGACCCGCGCACCATCTCGTCGTCGATCGACCTCGTGTTCGTCGCCAAGGCGATCGAGCGCGTCGGCGATCACGCCAAGAACCTGGCCGAAGTCATCATCTACGTGGTCAAGGGCACCGACGTCCGCCACAACTCGCCAGACGCCGTCGAGAACATGGTGCGCTGAGCACCGATCGCGATCATCCCGTCCGGTCCGCCCGCCACGGGCACGCCGGCGGGACCCAATAAGAGGAGTTACCCCGCATGAGTCGCATCCTGGTCGTCGAGGACGAATCCGCCATCGCCGAGCTGATCTCCATCAACCTGCGCCACGCCGGTTACGAGGTCACGCTGGCCGGCAATGCCGAACAGGCCCAGCTGGAAGTGGACCGCGTGCTGCCCGATCTGGTCGTGCTCGACTGGATGCTGCCGGGCCAGACCGGCCTGGCGCTGGCGCGTCAATGGCGCGGAGCCACCCGCACCCGCGAGCTCCCCATCATCCTGCTGACGGCGCGCGCGGAAGAGGTCGACAAGGTGTCCGGCCTGGATGCCGGCGCGGACGACTACCTGACCAAGCCGTTCTCGACGAACGAGCTGCTGGCGCGCATCCGCGCGGTGCTGCGCCGCAAGGCGCCCGAGGCGCTGGACACGGCCGTCGAGGTCGGCGGCCTGGTGCTGGATCCCGGCACCCGCCGCGTCAGCCGCGAGGGCGTCGAAGTGAAGCTCGGTCCGACCGAGTTCCGCCTGCTGCACTTCTTCATGACGCACCCGGAGCGTGTGCACAGCCGCTCGCAGCTGCTGGACCGCGTCTGGGGCGACCACGTGTTCATCGAGGAACGCACCGTCGACGTCCACGTCAAGCGCCTGCGCGAGGCGCTCGAGAAGGTCAACTGCGCGCGCATGATCGAAACCGTTCGGGGTGCCGGCTACCGGCTGACCCAGCAGAGCAGCAGCGCCCTGTCGGCCTGAGGGCGCATCCATGGCGTGGATGTTCTCTCGCGTCTTGATGCTGGTGCTGGGCACGGGTGTCGCGGGCGGCTTGGGGTACTGGCTGGGCGAGTGGACGGGGATGCCGCACCTGGCCGCGGCGTTGGCCGCGGCGACGGCCGTCGTCCTGATGGCGGTCTGGGACGCGGCCCGGGCGCACCGGCTCGTGCACTGGCTGCGCGGCGACCAGAACGACGATGCGCCGCGCGTCGGCGGCCTGTGGGGCGAGATGGCCTACCGCGTCGAGCGCGGCCTGCGCGACCGCGAGCGCCGCTATGAGCGCGAACGCCAGCAGCTCGAACAGTTCCTGCTCGCGATCGAGGCCTCGCCCAACGGCGTGATCCTGCTCGACGGGCAGGACCACATCCAGTGGTGCAACGTCGTCGCCGGCGACCATTTCTCGCTGGATCCGCAGCGCGACAAGCTGCAGCGCATCACCAACCTGGTCCGTTATCCGGCTTTCGTCTCCTATCTCCAGAACGGCAACTTCCAGCAACCGCTGACGCTGACCAACACCCGAGCGAAGTCGACGCTGCAGGTGCTGGTGCGCGATTACGGCGTCGGCGGGGAGTCGCGCAAGCTGGTGCTGTCGCTGGACGTCACCGACCGCGAGCGCAACGAGGCGATGCGGCGCGACTTCGTCGCCAACGTCTCGCACGAGATCCGCACGCCGTTGACGGTGCTGGCGGGCTTCATCGAGACGATGGCCAGCCTGCAGCTCACCGAGGCCGAACGCAAGCGGGTGCTGCACCTCATGCAGCAGCAGACGACGCGGATGCAGACGCTGGTCGGCGATCTGCTGACGCTGGCGCAGCTCGAAGGCAGCCCGCGGCCGGGCGCGGATCACTGGATCTCGCTGGATCCGCTGCTGCAGCGCGTCGGTGCGGATGCGCAGGCGCTGTCGAACGGTCGGCACGAGCTGGTCTGCGAACGTCATACGGGCGTCGAGCTCGCGGGCGTCGAGACAGAGATCCTCAGCTCCATCGCCAATCTGGTGAGCAACGCGGTGCGCTACACCCCCGAAGGCGGGCGCATCGAATTGCAATGGCGCTGGCTGCCGGACAACGGTGGCGAGATCTCGGTCATCGACAACGGGCCCGGCATCGCGCGCGAACACCTGCCGCGGCTGACCGAACGCTTCTATCGCGTCGACGGCAGCCGCTCGCGCGACACCGGCGGTACGGGGCTGGGGCTGTCGATCGTCAAGCACGTCGTGCAGCGCCACGGCGGTGAGCTGCGCATCGAGAGCGAACCCGGCAAGGGTTCCAAGTTCAGGTTGCTGTTCCCCGCGGCGCGCGTGCGCGTCGTCGATGCGTCGGCCATGGGCGACGAGGCGGCGCCAGCTGCGCTGGCAGGTGGCGACGACGATCTCTGACGGCGGCTCAGGCGCTCACGAAATGAAGGGCTCCGTTCGGAGCCCTTCTTGCTTTCGGAAGATCGGCGCGCCTGGCCGCGGGTGCATGAGGCCTTGCCGGCGAGCGGCAAAACCTCAAGCACCCCCGTCCCCGAACCACCCAGCACTTTCACGGTCTGGGACCGGGGACTGAATCGATTCCTGACAGAGGGGCGCGTGCGGTGAGTATTGGATCAACGATCCTTCTGCATCACCAGGTAGGTACCGAAACGGTCCGTCGGGCGACGGACCACGCCGAGCACGCGCCAGCCACTCGGCGGCATCGGCGTGTTCTCAGCCTGCACCGTGATCGCGATGGGACAGTTGGTGCGGTCGAGCCCTTGCGTCGCGTCAACCTTCCAGTGGCCCTGGAACTCCAGCGCCGCCAGGGCATGGGTCGGCACGTTGGGAGCGGCGATGCACTCGACGTTCGCCGGCACGTGTGCAGCGATGCGCTCGATCAGCGGCTTGTTGCTGCGCGCGTAGTTCAGCGTGTGCAGGCCCAGCGTCATCGCCAGCAGCCAGGCCAGTGCAACGCCGCCGGCCGGCAGCGCGAGGCTTTTCCAGAGTGCGTGGCGATGTCGTGCGGTGCGCCAGCGCACCAGCCACAGCCAGGCCAGCGTGCCCAGCACGGCCACCACGAAGGTCAGCAGGCTGAATTGCGGCTCGTAGCCCTGCGCCAGTTTGCGGACGTTGGCCAGGAGCTTCGCCGGCCAGCCGATCTGCAGCGCCATGTAGTACAGCCACAGGAAGATGGCGCCGACGGTGAAGAAAAAGACCGAGAACCAGTCGAGCAGGGCACTCGCGCTGCGCTGGAAGGTCGGCAGCGCGAAGCTCGCCAGCACCGCGAGCGGCGGCAGCGCGAGCAGCATGGCGCGGTCGTCGGCGCCCATCAGCAGGCTGGTCAGCAAGGGCACCAGCGAAGCCAGCAGCGGGACCGACACATGGCGGCGCATCAGGTGCGAGCGCCAGCGCCACAGCGACCAGGCCGCCAGCGGCCAGGCCGGCCAGCAGAACCAGCCCAGCAGGCGGAGCCAGTCCAGCACGCTGCGTTCGCTGGCCTTCACGCGCCAGGCCCAGCCATGCATCGGCCAGGCGACCAGCGCGGCCAGGACCATGGCCGCCAGGATCCAGGGCAGGAACTTGCGGGCATCCTCGTAGGTGGAGCGGAAGCAGAGCCACAGCGCGCCGACGGCCAGTGCCAGCGCGACGACAGGCGCGCCGCTGGTGGCGAGCACCGGCAACGCCACCAGCATCGCCGTGCGGGCCTTCCAGGCGCGGAAGGGCAGCGCTGCGAGGCTGTAGACGAACAGCGTGATGCCGAGTAGCTGGAGGATCTCCGGCGTGATCTCGTGGCCCAGGCGCAGCAAGCCCAGGCTGGCGATCAGCGCGAGCAGGCAGCCGTCCGCCATGGCGCGGGCGTAGTCGACCGCGTGGGCCTCGCCACCGAAGGCGAAGGCGACCGGCTGTGCGGCTTCGGTACGCGCCAGGTGCAGGCAGCTGTACCAGGCCAGCGCCAGCACGGCGGCCAGCATCAAGCCGAACGGGATCCGCGCGGCGACGGAGGGATCGAGGAAGGGCAGCAGCTTGACGCCCAGCGCGCCGACCCAGTACGGCAGCAGTCCGCCATCCGCGGGCAGGCCGGCGATCGCCGGTTGCAGCCAGGGGGCGTGGCCCTGCGCGATGCTGGCGATGAAACCGAAGGCGGTGAGGTCGGCATTGCGCCAGGGGTCGCGGCCGAACAGGCCGGGCAGCACGTAGGCGGCGCACAGCAGCAGCAGGGCCCAGCGCGGGATCGGGTGCGTGCTGCGCTCGGCCACGACGGCCGGGGTGGGCAGATTCATGCGCGTCTGTCTCGTTGTCGTTGTGGATGCCGGTGCGCATCATGCCGCAGCTTCGCCGGCCTCAGAACGAGTCTCCTGACAGCGTGCGGTAAAGGCGGGCGAAGCCCTGTCCCCCGACGCGACGACGTGGCGCGGACGTCATGGCGCAGGGGGATGCGGCGGATTCCGCCGCGGCCATGAAAAAAGGCAGCCGGAGCGGCTGCCTTTTTGCGGTGACCGGATCAGGCCCGGTCGGGGAGGGCTGCTCAGGCCTTGGCGCCGGGGCGCAGGTTCGCAAACTTGTTGCGGAACTTCTCGACACGACCGCCCAGGCTGTCGATGCTCTTCTGCGTGCCCGTGTAGAACGGGTGCGATTCGCTGGAGGTTTCCAGCTTGACCAGCGGCAGTTCGCGGCCGTCGTCCAGCTTGATCGTTTCCTTCGTCTGCACCGTCGAACGGATCACGAACTGGGAACCATTGGACTGGTCCACGAAGACCACGTCGCGATAGTTGGGGTGAATGCCTTCTTTGGCCATTTGAAAATCCTCGCTGCGGTGCCGCCAGCCACACTGCCCCTTGCAGCGCACTTGTCGACAGCGGAAAAACGCGGAGTATAGCTGAAATGAGAGAAGCCGCCCAGGGGCGGCTTCCGTGAAGTCCAGAGAGGGGGCCGAGATCAGCCGCCGCGTCTCATCATGTCGAAGAAATCGTGGTTGTTCTTCGAGGACTTCATCTTGTCGAGGATGAACTCCATCGCCTCGATCTCGTCCATCGGGTAGAGCAGCTTGCGCAGGATCCAGGCCTTCTGGAGGATCTCCGGCTTGAGTAGCAGCTCTTCGCGGCGGGTGCCCGACTTGTTCAGCAGGATCGACGGATAGACGCGCTTCTCGGCCATGCGACGGTCCAGATGGATTTCGCAGTTGCCGGTGCCCTTGAACTCTTCGTAGATCACCTCGTCCATCTTGGAGCCGGTGTCCACCAGCGCGGTGCCGATGATGGTCAGCGAGCCGCCTTCCTCGATGTTGCGCGCGGCGCCGAAGAAGCGCTTCGGGCGCTGCAGCGCGTTGGCGTCCACGCCGCCGGTCAGCACCTTGCCGGAGCTGGGCAGCACGTTGTTGTAGGCGCGGGCCAGGCGGGTGATCGAGTCCAGCAGGATGATCACGTCCTTGCGCAGTTCCACCAGGCGCTTGGCGCGCTCGATGACCATTTCCGCGACCTGCACGTGGCGCGCGGCCGGTTCATCGAAGGTGGAGCTGATGACCTCGCCGCGCACCGTGCGCTGCATCTCGGTCACTTCCTCGGGGCGTTCGTCCACCAGCAGCACCATCAGGTGGGCGTCGGGATAGTTGGCCGCGATCGAGTGCGCCAGATGCTGCATCATCATCGTCTTGCCCGACTTGGGCGGGGCGACGAGCAATGCGCGCTGGCCTTTGCCCAGCGGGGCGATCAGGTCGATGATCCGGCTGGTGATGTTGTCGTCGCCGCGGATGTCGCGCTCGAGCTTGAACTGCTCCTTCGGGAAGAGCGGCGTCAAGTTCTCGAACATGATCTTGTGCTTGGACTCCTCCGGCGTCAGGCCGTTGACGCGGTCCACCTTGACCAGCGCGAAGTAGCGCTCGCCGTCCTTGGGCACGCGCACTTCGCCTTCGACCATGTCGCCGGTGTGCAGGTTGAAGCGGCGGATCTGGCTCGGGGACAGGTAGATGTCGTCCGTCGAGGCCATGTAGCTGGCCTCGGGCGAGCGCAGGAAGCCGAAGCCGTCTGGAAGTACTTCCAGCACGCCGTCGCCGAACACCTGCTCGCCGGCCTTGGCGCGCTTTTTCATGATCGCGAACATCAGCTCCTGCTTGCGCAGGCGGGCGACGTTGTCGATCTCCAGCTCTTCGCCCATCTGGATCAGGGCGGAGACGTGAAGCGCCTTCAGTTCAGAAAGATGCATGGGGGGTTTGACCCGGTCTGTCGTCCAGAGCCTGCCAAGGCCAGAGACACAAACAACGGCGAGCCCAAGGGACGCGCATCCGCGTTGCGGCGGACTTGAGGAAAGCGTGGAGACTTGGGCGCCGAGTCCACGCGCTCACCCGGAAGGTCGACGGCGTCCGAGGACGCCGTTTTGCCCGGGAGGGCGTGGTGGCAAGTTGTTCGCCGGAGCCGCGTGGGCCCCGACGAATGGAATCATTATAGGTTGGCGTCCAGGAAGGACGTCAACTGGGCCTTGGACAACGCGCCGACCTTGGTCGCGGCGAGCTGGCCGCCCTTGAACAGCATCAGGGTCGGGATGCCGCGGATGCCGAACTTGGCCGGCACTTCGCGGTTGTCGTCGACGTTCAGCTTGGCGATCTGCAGGCGGTCGCCGTAGTCCTTGGCGACTTCGTCCAGGATGGGGGCGATCATCTTGCAGGGGCCGCACCACTCGGCCCAGTAATCGACCAGCACGGGTTTGTCGGACTGGATGACGTCGCTGTCGAACGAGGCGTCGGAGATGTGTTTGATCTGTTCGCTGCTCATGGAGATGATCCTTGCGTGGTGTCCCTGCCGGGCGGGTGCCTCGGTCGGGCGGCCGGCCGGGCGACAATGCGTCGCCCCGAGGGCCCAGGTCTGCAGGGTGCGACGATTCTCACACAAGCCCGGAAACCTCGGCCCGAGTAGGCGCTCCCTCGACATGACGGTGCGCAGGTCGCATCTCAAGGGGCGCGGGCCTTGGATTTCGCTATCGTCGCGATGCGCGGAATCTACGGTGGACCTTTCCGGTCCCTCCGGCCCGCCTCCGCCTCGATCGCCGCCCCTGTCACCACCGTCACCGCCAGCATCACCGCCTTGTCGATCACGCCGCCGCCCTCGATGACGTCCCCGCCGCCGGTTGGCGCACCCGTGTCGCCGGTCGACGTTGCGCCGTCGGCGCTCGACTTTCCGTTGTCGCCGGCCCACACCAGCGCGGCGATCTGGGACGGCGTCACCCGCCGGGCTTCCGACTGGCTGGAGTCCCGCGGGCTGTCCGCACGCGACGCGGTGCTGCTGCTGCCATTCGCGCAACACCTGGCGCCGGCGCGGCGCGCGTGGATGAAGCTGTCGCGCTGGCAGCCGCGCATCGAGACGACGCACAGCCTGGCATCGGCGCTGGGGCCCAGTGCGCTGCCGCAGGCGGACCAGCTGACCGGCGATGCCGCGATCGATGCGCTGGCCGCGCGCGCGCTGATGCGCGGCCAGAGCTGGGCCGAGGCCCTGCGCAAGGAGGATCCTCGCGCCTATGACGCTGCAGTGCAGCGGCTCGTCGAAGCCGCGCATGCGCTCGCCCGCGCTGCCGCGCTGCGCGATCCGGCGCATCGAGGCGAGTTCTGGGAGCAGGGCCGCCAGGCACTCGCGCTGCAGAGCGGCGTGGGGCATCTGGAGCGCGCGCTGCTGGCGGTCGCGCTCGAATGGGCCGCGGCCGACCCGCGCGCGCCGGCGACCGATGCGCTCTTCGCGCTGCGCCCCAGCGCCTGGCTGCACCTGCAGTGCGGCGGGCCGGATCCGCTTGCCGAGGCGTTGCTCGCGAGCGCGGAAGCCGCCGGCGTTCCCTGCCTGCGCCTGAATGCCGATTTGCCGTTGGACGCAGCCTTCGACGGCGGCGCGCCGGTCGGCCGGATCGAGCAGGCCGTGTGCGACGACTTCGAAGACCTGGCGCAATGCAGCGCCGCCTCCGTGCTCGATCACCTGCAGGCGGGCCGCGCGCCGGTCGCGCTGATCGCGCAGGACCGCGTGCTGCTGCGCCGCGTGCGCGCCTTGCTGGAACGCCAGGGACTAGGCATCCAGGACGAGACCGGCTGGACCCTCGCGACGACGGCGCCTGCCGCTCAGTTGATGGCGATGCTGCGCGCTGCCCGCCGCGAGGCGACGGTCGACGACTGGCTGGCCTGGTTGAAGACGCCGCTGGCCGCGTCGCTGCGAGAGAAGGGCGGCAGCGCCTCGCTGAGTGCGCTGGAAGCGCACTGCCGCCGACGCGGCTGGTCCGTGCCGCAGGCGGTGCGTGCGGATCGCCTGCCGCCGGGCAGAGAGCGGCTCTGGGAAGCGGCGCGCGAGGCGCTGGTGCCGTTGCAACTGCGCGGCGCGCAGCCGCTCGACGCATGGATCGCCGCGCTGGGACAAACGCTCCAGCAACTGGGTGCCGACGAGCAGCTCAAGCGCCAGCCTGCCGGCGGTCCTCAAGTGCTTGAAGCGCTCTGGCTGAGCAAGACGCCCTGGCCGGGTTCCGGTCACGAAGCAGTCCTGCGAGGCGCGCAACTGAGCGCCTCTGAATTCGTCGACTGGGTCTCGCAGACGCTCGAGGCCGGCGAATACAAGCCGCCGCTCGAAGGCGGCCTGCAGATCATGATCACGCCGCTGGCGCGGACGATGCTGCGTCCGTTCGGCGCGATCGTGCTGCCGGGCGCGGACGCCGCGACACTGGGGCCGGTCCCGCCGGGGCCGGTGCTGATCGGCGACACCTTCGCGCGGGAGATCGGCCTGCCGACCGTCGAAGGCAAGCGCCAGGCGCTGGCCTGGCAGTTCGCGCAGCTGCTGCGCGCGCCGGCCGTGACGCTGCTGCGCCGCGGGCACCTGGGCAGCGAGCCGCTGGCGGCGAGTCCGCTGGTGGACCGGCTCGATCTCGCGCTGCAGGCGGCCGGTCATGCGCTGCCGCATTGGCACGATCCGCGCATCGAGGCGAGCGTGCCTGCGGCGCATGTCGACCGCGCCGCTGCGCATGCGGAAGGCCGTCTGCCATCGGCGTTGAGTGCGAGCGCGGTGGAGTCGCTGCGCCAGTGTCCGTACCAGTTCTTCGCCCGCGTGCTGCTGGGCCTGCGCGAGGCCGGTGAGCTCGACGTCCAGGCCGACAAGCGCGACTACGGCACGTGGCTGCATGCGGTGCTGCACCAGTTCCACACCGAGCGCGTGGAGGGCCGCGATCCGCATCTCGACGATGAAGCGCGGCTGCAACGCGCCGCTCAGGACCAGATGCGCGAACTCGGCCTGGCGCCGGCGGAGTTCCTGCCGTATTCGGCGAGCTTCGCGCGTTTCGTGCCGACCTACCTCGGCTGGCTGTCTGAGCGCGAAGCCGATGGTCAAAGCTTCGAACGCGGCGAGGTCGACCGCCGCGTCTGGCCGTGGGCGCAGATCGAGCCCGCGCTCGCGGAGCTCGCGCTGCTCGGGCGCATCGACCGGATCGACGACGCGGCCGATGGCCAGCTGCTCATCGACTACAAGACCGGCAGCCTCAAGGGCCTGAAGGACAAGGTCGCGAATCCGCTCGAAGACACGCAGCTCTCCGTCTACGCCGTGCTCATGGGCTTCGGCCAGTCGCACGACCAGGTTGCTGGCCCGCTGCGTGCGCAATACCTGGCCCTGGACGACGCCAAGGGCATTGCCCAGATCGAGCACGAGCATGTGGAAGAGACGGCGGCCGTGATGCTCGACGGCTTGCGCCAGGACCTGATGGCGATCCACGTCGGCGACCCGCTGCGGGCTTTGGGCGAGGGCGTCGCCTGCGCCTACTGCGAGATGCGCGGCCTGTGCCGCCGCGACGATTGGGATGGAGCCGCGCCGTGACCGCGCCGACGAACAGCACCCCGATGAACGCCGCCGCCTACACCCTCGACGGCGCGCCGGTCGCGCGCGAGCGCTTCTACGAACTGGCCTGCGACCCGGCGCGCAGCGTCGTCGTGGAGGCCTGCGCCGGCGCGGGCAAGACCTGGATGCTGGTCTCGCGCATCCTGCGCGCGCTGCTGGACGGGGCGCGGCCGCAGGACATCGTCGCGATCACCTTCACCCGCAAGGCCGCCGGCGAGATGCGAGCACGCCTGAAAGAGTGGCTGCACGAGTTCGCCCACTGCGACGACGCGGGCCGCGTGCTCGCCTTGCGCCAGCGCGGGCTGCCGCAGGCGCAGGCCGTCGAGCTCGCGCCGCGCCTGGCCACGCTGCAGCAGCGGCTGCTGCGGGACGCGCGTCCCGTGGAGATCCGCACCTTCCACGCCTGGTTCTCGCAGCTGCTGCGTGCGGCGCCGCTGGAACTGCTGCGCGCGCAGGGCCTGTCGCCGGAGCTTCAGCTGCTGGAGGATGAAAGCGACCTGATGCCCGAGCTCTGGCAGCGATTCCACGCCGCCGTGCTCGAGGACGAGGCGCTGCTCGCCATCTACCGTGACCTGAGCCTGATCCACGGCCGCAACAAGCTGCAGGACTGGCTGACGTCGGCGTTCGACAAGCGCGTGGAGTTGCGCCTCGCTCACACGCATGGCCGGCTGATGGACAGCATGCCCACGGCGGCCGAGGTCGTGCCCGAGCTCGCCGCGTTCGCCGATCCCATCGAGGCTTTCGCGACGATGCGCGACGAGCTGCAGACGCTCGCGATCGAACTCGGCCAGTCGACCAAGGTCACGCCGAAGAAGTGCGCGGCCGCCATCGAGCAGGCGCTGCAGCTGGCCGACGCAGACGCGCTCGCCGGTGTGCGCCAGGCGCTGTTCACGGCGGAAGGATCGCTGCGCAAGAACCTGGGTGAATCGCCCGCGCTGTCGGCAGCGTCGGACCGCCTGCAGCGGCTGCTGCTGGCGATCGACCAGGACCGCGCGCGCCTGTGGCACCAGCAGATGTGCGCGCTGGCGCTGACGCTGCTGGACGCGTTCGACCGGCTCAAGCGCGAGCGCGGCATCGTCGACATGAACGACCTGGAGCGCGGCGCGCTGGCGCTGCTTGGCGACGTGGACCTGTCGGGCTGGGTGCAGGAGCGGCTCGACAGCCAGGTCCGGCACCTGCTGATCGACGAGTTCCAGGACACCAGCCCGCTGCAATGGCACGCGCTGCATGCCTGGCTGTCGGGGTACGTCGGCGCGGGCGGCGGCGCCAGCGGTCAGCGGCCGCCGTCGGTGTTCATCGTCGGAGACCCGAAGCAGAGCATCTACCGCTTCCGCCGCGCCGAGCCGCGTGTCTTCGCGGCGGCGCGCGATTTCGTGCGCGAAGGACTGGACGGCGTGCTGCTGGCCTGCGACCACACGCGGCGCAACTCGGTGCCGGTGCTGGCGGCGGTCAACGCCGTCTTCGAATCGGCAAGCCTGTCGCAGCAGTACAGCGGCTTCCGCCCGCACACGACGGAGTCCGGCGGCGGCGATCCGCTCGATGGTGTCTTCTTCATCGACGGCGATGAGGCCTCCGATGACGAAGCCTCCGGGACGGGGCGGGAGGAGGGCGCCTGGCGTCCTAGCCTGACCGAGCCGCGGCGCGAGCCCGAGCTGCACCGCCGCGAGGCCGAGGCCGAGCGGATCGCCGCCTGCATCGGCGATCTGCTAGCGAAGAGGGAGGCGCAGCCCGGCGAGATCTTCGTGCTGGCGCGCAAGCGCGAGGGCCTGCGCGTGCTCGCGCAGATCCTGAAGGGCAAGGGCATCGCGCACGCGGCGCCCGAGGACATGGCGCTGCTGGACGCGCCCGATGTGCGCGACCTGCTGGCGCTGCTGGATGCCTTGGCATCGAGCGGGCATCAGCTGTCGCTGGCGCACGCGCTGCGCAGTCCGTTGTTCGGCGCGAGCGAAGCGGACCTGTTGTGGCTCGCCGCCGAGTCACGCTCGGTGAAGTGGTTGGGCGAGCCGGTCCTCGAGCCGGCGGCCGATGGGACCGAAGGTCCCGTCATGAAGACCTGGTGGGAGACGCTGCTCCAGGCGGACCCGGAGGCCTTGAGCGAGCCATTGCGCCGCGCGCAAGGCCTGCTGTCGCGCTGGGCCTCGACGGCGCTGCTCCGCAGCCCGCATGACCTGCTCGACGCGATCGTGCACGAGGGCGACCTGATGGCGCGCCTGGCGGCCGCCGTGCCGGCCAGCGAGCGCCGCGCGCGGCTGCATGCGGTGGAGGCGCTGCTCGCGTTGGCGCTGGAGCTGGATGGCGGCCGTTATGCCGGCCTGTACGGCTTCGTCCGCGCGCTGAAGAGCCGCGCGCTGAAGCTGGCGGCGCCCGCCGAGCCCGATGCCGTGCAGCTGCTGACGGTGCACGGCGCCAAGGGACTGGAGGCCAAGGTCGTGATCCTGATGGACGCGGAGGCGGGCCCGGCGCGTGCGGAGAGCATGGCGCTGGCGATCTCCTGGCCGGTGCAGGAGGCGGTGCCGCGGACGGTGGCCTTCCTCGTGTCGGAGGCGAAGCCCCCGCCGTCGCTGCAAGCCTTGCTCGACGACGAGAAGGACCAGCGCCAGCGCGAGGAACTCAACGCGTTGTATGTCGCGATGACGCGCGCGCGGCACCGGCTGCTGCTGAGCCGCACGCCGGCGAAACGTCAGAGTTCATCGGGGACGTGGTGGACGCGGGTGCAGCCGCAGGCCGAGGCGATGGCCGTGCCCGAACTGATCGACGACGCGTCCGCGCCGGACGAGGACGTCGCGCGCCTCAAGGTGCTGCCGCGTGTCGAGCCGCTGCCGGTCGAGGTGGCGGAGGCCGGCGCCGACGTCGGCCAGAGCCCCGACGAGGTCGACGACAGCGCGGCGCTCGGCGAGGCGCTGCATCGTGTGCTCGAATGGCACAGCGGACCGCAGGGCGGCACGCATCCGCTGGAACGGCTGATGGCGGCCGCCGCGCAGATGTACGGGCTCGACGCGCGCCGCACCGAACGCCTCGAGCGCAGCGTGCGCGCGATCCTCGGCAGCAGGGAGTGCGGGCCGTTCTTCGACGCCGCCGTGCTCGACTGGCACGGCAACGAGGTGCCGCTCAGCTGGAGCGGCCACGACATGCGGCTGGACCGGCTCGTGAGCCGCAGCGACGGCGCGGGTGTGCGCACGTGGTGGGTGCTCGACTACAAGCTCCACCCGGCGCCGCAGCGCAATCCCGAGTACATCCAGCAGCTGTGGCGCTACCGCGAGGCCGTGATGGCGCTGCAGCCCGGCGAACCGGTGCGCTGCGCCTTCATCACGGGGCAGGGCCGGCTGATCGATTGCACCGAGGCGGTGGCCGGCGCGGCCGACCTCTTCGCGTAGATTCGACGCCAGCTTGCTGACTGCGCAGGCCGCTGGCCCTCACCCCCGCCCTCTCCCGCAAGCGGGAGAGGGAGTCCGACTGGCGCCGTTCTTACTCCCTCTCCCGCTTGCGGGAGAGGGCAGGGGTGAGGGCCAGCGGCGGTGGCAGTGCGCAGGCTCAGGCCGGCGAGCCGTAATCCCCTTCGGACGGCCGGCTGTGCCAGGCCACCGAGGTCGTCGTCGGCCACGGCCCGCCGTCGCCCAGGCGCTGGTGCACCGCCTGCGCGCTGGCCGCCGCGGCTTCCAGCACGCGCGTCAGCGCCTGGAACTCCGCCATCGACGGTTCCGGCATGGCCGTGCGCAGGTAGATGTTGCCGCGCAGGCTCAGCAGCACGAAGGGTCTGCCCTCCACCAGCACGTCCTGCGTCGCCTGCGCCAGCCGCTCCGACAGGTCCTTGTCGAGCCAGGCCATCACCAGCTCCCGGTTGATGCCCACCGCGCCGAAGCGCTGCCGCACGAGCTTGGACTCCATCTGCGAGTGCTTGGGGAACATCACCAGCCAGCGCATCTCCTCGGGCGTGTCCGTGTCCACGCGCGTGCGCAGCGTGTCGGTGTAGGCCTCGAAGACGCTGCTTTCCAGACGCTCCATCAGCTTGCGCTCGATGAGCATCATCTGCATGTCGGGGTTGATCTTGAGCTCGCAGCGCATGCGCAGCTCGTAGCCGTCGATGTAGCTGCGCTGCGACGGCCCCCACTCGATGCGGGTGAGCCCGGGCAGCGTGCGGGGCAGGTCGATGACGAAGCCGCGCCCGTCGCGGGCCTGGCGCAGTTGGCCGCCGCGTTCCGAGGCCCATTCGCTCAAGGGACGCCACCGGGCCGCGTTGGCACGGGCGGCGAACCACAGTTTGATTTGTTTGATTACCATGAGGCGGGACGATGCGCGCGGGGCCAGGGGTCCGTGCATTGCGGTGTCGACGGAGTGGTCGATCGACATGTGGACGACAAGGGCCTCGCGCCCGAACGGAGAACGCTTGATGATCGAAGTGTATTCATGGCCCACGCCCAATGGCCACAAGGTGCACATCATGCTGGAAGAGTGCCGCCTGCCTTACCGGGTGATTCCCGTGGACATCGGCGCCGGCGACCAGTTCGATGCGAAATTCCTGGCCATCAGCCCCAACAACAAGATCCCCGCGATCGTCGATCCCGACGGGCCGGACGGGCAGCCGATCTCGCTGTTCGAGTCCGGCGCGATCCTGCTGTACCTGGCCGGCAAGACCGGGCAGTTCCTGCCGCCGGACACGCGCGGGCGCTACGAGGCGCTCCAGTGGCTGATGTTCCAGATGGGCGGCGTCGGGCCGATGCTGGGCCAGACGCATCACTTCCGGATGTACGCCCCCGAGAAGATCGAGTACGCCATCGACCGCTACACCAACGAGGCCAAGCGCCTCTACGGCGTGATCGACCGGCGCCTGGCCCACACGAAATACATCGCGGGGCCCGCGTACGGCATCGCGGACATGGCGATCTTCCCGTGGCTGCGCGGCGCGAAGAACCAGGGCGTGGAAATGGCGGACCACCCGCACCTCAAGGGCTGGTTCGACGAGATCGCGAAGCGGCCCGCCGTGGAACGCGCCGTCGAGGTGCTGGCCGAAAAGCGCCGGCCGCTGGTCGACGACAAGGCGCGCGAAGTGCTGTTCGGGAAGACGCAGTACGAGCGGCGCTGAGGGTCGGCGGCCCCGCCCGGCCGGGCGCCGGCGCATGCTGATGCGGCCGGATCGGCCGCGCCGCAGTATCGACGGCGACGGGGTCAGATCTTGCCCAGCCGCGCGCGGTCGCCGAGCTCGGTGAGCCAGCGGCGGCCGTCCTCGCGGATGGCCGTCGCCAGGCCCTTGTCCTGCAGGCGCTGCTGCATCTCCTCGCTGACCGGCATGCCGCCGGGCGATTGCGGGAGGAAGTAGAGCGCGGCGCGCTCGTCCTCGGTGATCACCAGGTCGGCGGGCGGGACGGGGAAGCTGAAGGTCGGCGGCGTGGACATGCGCCGCAGTATCCCTCAGGGTCCGGCTCCGTCAGACCGCGGCCGCGGCCTTGATCGCGCGGGTGCGGCGGCGGCCGGCCACGCCTGCCGCCAGCGCGGCGATGCCCAGCAGCGCCAGCGAACCCGGCTCCGGCAGTTCGCCCGCGGCGAAGGCCAGCGAATTGGCCATCAGCAGCGCGCCGTCGCTGGACGGATTCCAGCCGCCGGACCAGACGTCGCTGGAGGTGGGGAACATGTTCAGTCCGACGACCACGCCGTTGTGGTCCATGCGGTAGCCCGCCAGCGCCTGTCCGTTGCTCCAGTCGGCGACGATCTCGGCGCCGGCCTTGGCCGTGAGGCGGTAGCAGAAGGCGGACGCGCCGCCGTTGAAGCTGGTGATGTCGCGCATCAGCGGGCTGTCGGCTCGGACCACCGCGCCCAGGCCACCGCAGGAGTTCTGGTTGTTGTTGGTGTTGAAGACGTCGTAGTTGGCGGAAACGAAGCGGCCTTGCATGCCTTTGAATCCGGAGGTCGCGTGCGACAGGCCGGCCTCGACGACGCCGCCGCCGAGGTCCACGTAGTCCGCCAGCACGTTGCCCAGCAGCACGGCGCTGGCAAAGGGTACGGCGGCGCTTTCGTTGTAGACCAGGACGGCGTCATAGGACGTCAGCATCGCGAGCGTGGGGGTGCCGGTGGCGACGTTGAAGACGTCGACCACGCCGCTGACCACGCCGGTGGCGGCGATCTTCGACTGCACATCGGCCAGGCCGCCCGCCTGCACGGGTGCGCCGAGGATCAGCACCGAGGCTTGCGCGGCCGCAGCGGTCGCGCACAAGACGGCGGCGGCGAGGGTGGCGCGGAGACGGGGAAGGAGGGGCGAGCGCTTCATCGGGGGTTCTCTCTCGGACGGTCGTTGTTCTGGTCGTTGGCGGGAGGCCATGAAACGGGAATGGAAAGCAACATCCAAGCCATTGAGGCCGAATCCCCGGTGCCTCAAGCACTTGCGGCATCTGTCCCTGGAGAATGGGTCAGCGGATGTAATGTATCCCGACACTTCCGGCGTGGAAGTTGCTTCACGCATCGCCCATCCGGGCGGGTGCCGGCCTCCCTTGTAATGCGGGGGTAAAACACCGTCGGCCTGCGTGGCGTCCGGCGACGGTTGGAGGGAAACTTGCCCAGGCGTGAAGGCGCCACCTGCTTGCCAGCAGGTGGCGGATCTGATCACAACGCAAAAGGAGTCCTCATGTCAGCCAAGCCAGACCACACCGACGCCGTCGGCGGCGTCGAGAGTCACAACGGACGCTGGTTCGTCCGCGAAGTCGTCGGCGAGGCGCCGCCGTTCCGGGCGCGTTACCTGGTGATCGCCGCTCATGCCGCGACCGGCGGCAAGGCGGAACTCAACGGCTACTGGCACGAGCTGGAACGCAGCTTCGACACGTGGAGCTATGCCGCCGACGCGGCCCTGGAGGCCGCGCAGCGGACGATCGATTTCCGTCCCTGAGCAACAGAAGACCACGCAGAAGACAGCGCGTTGCGAAAGGCGGGCCAGACCAGCCGGCTCACATGCCCGCGGTGATCTTCTTCTGCAGCGCCTTGTACTGATCCACGCGGGGGCCGCCGAGCGCGACCGCGCGCTCGATCGCGAGCGAGGCCTTGTAGCGCTGGCCTTGCTCCATCAGCACCTGGGCCAGGTTGTTCCAGCCTTCGGGCAGATCGGGCCGCACGTCCGTGAGCCGCGTGTAGTGGCGGGCCGCGGTCCGGCGATCCTTCGCGGCGTAGGCGGTGTTGCCGGCGCCCAGCAGCAGCACGGGCTCGCCGGGCCAGCGCGTCAAGGCCGCCGTGTAGCCCTTGCGCGCCGCGGCGGCGTCGAGGCGCTCCAGCGCCGCCAGCGCCGCACCGGTGCCCGCGCCGTCCAGCGAGGCCGGCAGCAGATCGGGCGGCAGCGTCGTCATCGCCCAGTAGTCGCCGCGCGCCCAGGTGCGCTCGAAGACGGGCAGCTCGACCTCCTGCCGCGCGGTCTTGCCGCTGTGCAGCAGGATCGTGCGGCGTTGCTTGTCGTACCCGACGGCGACGGCGTAGTGCCACACCGGCGCGATGTCCAGCGACAGGTTCTGGAACACGATCACCGGATGTCCGGCGGCGACCTCGGTCAGCAGCGCGTCCAGCCGCGGCGGCAGCACGTAGGCCGGCAGCCCCTGTCGGCGCGTCGCGACCAGCATCTCCGTCTGCAGCGACCCCTTGCGGCCCGGCAGGAAGACCTGCGGCTTCAGCTGCTCGACCGTCGCGGACTTGCCGGCCGTGCGCAGCAGCATCGCGAGCGCGGCCGGGCCGCATTCGTAGTCGTCCTGCGCGATGAAGGGCGTCTTCGCGGACAGGTCCACGCGGGCCGGCAGATCGGCCGGCCACTGCCGCTCCAGCGCCTGCAGCTGCGGCGGCGTGCTCGCGCAACCGCCGAGCAGCAGCGCGAGCGCCAGCACCGGCGCGGCCAGCGGGATCAGCGACCGGCCGGACCCGGCTGTCTGAACGGGCTGCAAGGGCCGAACGGACCGCGTGATCGACATGGGGACCTCAGCGGATCGATCGCGTGAACGGGAAGACCTTGGTGAAGCCCAGGATGTCGGTGATCAGCAGGATCACGAACACGGTGAAGATGATGCCCAGCACATCGCCGCCAGCGGGCGCCTGGGCGATGCGGCCGTCGAGCGCGCGGATCTCGTCGTCGGACATCGCGTCCACGCGCGCTTGCGCGGCGGCGGCATCGACGCCTTCCTTGACCATCGCCAGACGCACGTCCTCGCGGGCGAAGAACGCGTTGACGCGGACGCGGCTGTCGGCGGCCGTGCCGGCCGTCGTGGCCGGTTGCACCAGCGCGTCGGTGGGCACGACCTGCGCGCTCGCATGCATCGGCAGCGCCATCAGCGTGCAGGAAGCGATCAGCGTGGACGCGATCGCGCGCTTGGCCAGCGAGGGGCGCGTCGCGGGCGCGAAAGCGGTGGCGGAAGCGGCTTGGGAAGCTTGTTCTTGTCGGTTCATGGTCGGACCTGGAAGGGAAGATGGCGAAATCCTAGGTCCCCCCGCGAAGCTGTTACAAGTTCGATTACCGGGCGTCACATCGGATGCAACTCCGGGGTGATCGGATGCCCGGTCGGGCTTGAAAAGCGTGATAGAGCGATGACGCAACGCCGGGCACCGGGCGCCGGGCTCTTCAGCGATCGCAGCGTTGACCGCTGGCGCTGCGCAGGATCCAGCGTTCGGCCTTGCGGGAGAGCAGCGCGGTGGAACTCAGCGTGCCGAGGTCGCAGGTCGTCGCGTCGACTTCGGCGAACTGCGCGAGCTCGACCGTGTCCGCATCGCGCCAGCGCATGAAGCGGAAGCTGATCGCCGTCTGATCGGCCGTGGGCTGGAACCGGTAGCGCTCGACGAGGCGCCCGTCCTCGCGGCTCCAGAGCACGACACCGTTGAACTCCGCGCCCGGCGACGCGTGCGTCACCACCAGGTAGCGGCCGTCCGGCGACGGGTTGACGTTGCCGTGCATCTCGTAGCGGGTGCCGTCGGCGCGGGAGATCCACAGCAGTTCGCTGCCGGCGGCCAGCGTCGCGCGAACCACATAGAACTGGCCGTCGGGCGACAGCCCGTCGAGACGGAAGTCGACGGCGGGCGCCGTGGGATCCGCGGGATCGGGTGGCTGGTTGTCGAGGACCACCGGGCGGCCTTTGGCGACCGGCAGCCACAGGCGTTGGTCGTCGCGGCGCGCCGCCAGGCCGAGCCGGCGCAGCACCTCGGCTTCAGCCTGGGCGCGGAACTGCTCGTCGGAACCTTCCTCGGCCGCGGGGCCACCGGCGGTCGCGGACGACGGCGCGAACAACATGCCGCGCGGCGCGAGTCCGACTGACGCGACCGGGCGGGGTGGCGAGGGCCAGGCATTGGAGGAGGCTTCAGCGGCGAGTCCCGTGAACAGCAGCGCGACCGCGATGGCCGCGCGGAGCGCGTGGCCGAATCCGGCGGCTGGCATCGCGACTGGAAGTGCGGCTGCAGGTGCTGCTGCAGGTGCGGCAGGAACGGCAGCCGGGAGAACTGCTGGCATGGCTGCCAGAACAGCGGGCGGGACGGACAACATCGGGACGGAACAGCGGGCGCGCGTGGAACGGAGGACTAGGCGCCGCAGTCTAAAAGCGCTCCGTTCGCTGGCCCACACAACTTACGCCTGGTGACAAGGCCTGCCCCTGACGGGGTCAGGCCTTGACCTCGACGACGTCTACGCCGTGCCCCTGCGCTCAGCGCTTGCAGCGCGGCGAGGTAACGTCCTTCAGGGTCCAGTTGTCGCCCTCGCGCGTGAGCACGACCAGCGTCTCCTCCATCGCATTGCGGCAGGTGAGGGGATCGCCCTGCGTGGTGCGCTCGAGCTCGATGGTCCGGTTGTCCTTCCAGCGCATGAAGCGGTAGAGCGCGAAGCGGTCGCCGGGCTCGTGCCGGAACTTCTCGACCAGCCGGCTCGACACGCGCTCCCAGATGAGGATGCCGTTGAAGTCCATCAGCTCGGAGGCGCTGACCACCGCCAGCAGGCTGCCGTCCGGCGACGGCTTGGGCGTGGCGCGCAGCCGGTAGCGCTCGCCGTCCTGGCGGGAGACCCAGATGACGTCGCTGCTCTCGTAGTAGGTCGCGCGCACGACGAAGAACTCGCGGTCCGGCGACAGGCCGTCGAAGCGGTAGTCCTCGTAGGCGGCTTCGCTGTGGCCGCTGGCGTTGGGCCAGACGCTGTCGAAGATCTCGGGCCGGCCGGAAACCGTCGGCAGCACCAGCCGCGAGCCGGTGCGCTTGATCAGGTCGTGCCGGCCTGCTGCGTTGGCCTTGCGGATCGCGTCGGCCTCGGCCTTGGCGCGGAAGGCCTCGTCGGAACCTTCATTGCCGGCCGCCTGGCCCGGGTCCGCCTCCGGCCGCGCGCGCTGCAGGTCCTTGGTGAAGTCGCCCTTGGGCGCGATGCCGGACGGCTTCGGCAGCGGGGGCGGCTTGTAGGACTGCTGCTGCGCGGACGCGGGACCGGCGGCCGCCAGGAGGGCGAGCGCGGTCAGCGCCGTCAGCGCGAATGGCGCGACGGCGTGGGCGACGGATCTGGCAACGGATCGGGCGAAGGGGCGCATGAAAGTCTGTTCAGTTCAGCCGTGTATCGCCGCGGCGACGATCTGGCCGATGGAGATGCACATCGCCGCGACCACGACGGCCAGGGCCATGTTCTTGTGCTCGACGATCTCTTCCCACAGCTTGTACGGGGTCAGCTTGTCGATGACGACGAAGCTGATCCAGAACACCAGCACGCCGATGAGGGCGTACAGGATGGAGCCCAGCACGATCGCGGGCTTGAGCCATTCGAAACCTTCCATGTCGTTCTCCTGGTCGTTCGTTCAAAGTCGATAGGGCCATCGATGTCGCCATCGATGCCGGTCATGGAGACCGTGGGGCGCGAAGGTCCGAGCGGGCCGGAGTGTCTCCGCGATTGCCGTGGCGCTCGTGACCGCTCGTGACTATTTGTGGCCGCCGCCACCGCTGCTGTAACCGCCGTAAGAGCCGCCGCTGGATCCCACGTAACCCACGCCGGAGCCGCGGCTGCTGCGCTTGCACTGCTGGTACTCGGCGCTGCTCTCTCCGTAGGTGTCCTTGTAGCGGTCGCAATCGTCCTTGCTGCAGGCGCGCAGCATCGCGAACAGCACCGCGATCACGAAGATCCCGATGATGATGTTGCGCAGCAGCTTGCCCTGGTCCATGCCCGACGTCACGTCGCGGCGCAGCGCCGGCATCTTGTCCTCGGGCAGCGCGGAGAAGCGGCGCACCTCGGCGGCGTCGACGGCGCGGCCGTGGCTCCAGGTGACCTCGTTGCCGGCCTGCTCGCTGCTGAGCAGTTCCAGCCGCGTGCCGTTGCGCCATTCGAAGTCGCGGACGAGGGCGCGTTCCTCGCGCTTGACGCGCCAGTAGAACTCGCCGAGCACGTAGGTGACCTTCGCGGTGTAGGTCCACTTGTGCTTGAAGTCCTTGTCCTTGTAGCGGACCGACTTGGCTCCTGCGTTCGACGGCGCGCCGGTGATCGGCCGCACGACGCTCCAGCCGTCCTCGGTGTCGACGAGGAAGGCGAAGCCCTCCATGCGGCTGAACAGCAGGTACTCGCGCCAGAAGGTCTGTTCGTCCTCGCTGGACTCGGGGATGTCGCAGCGCTCGAGGTAGCCGACGACCTGCCAGGGCTTGGGCGTGCCGCCCTCGATGGCGAGCATCCCGGTCGTGCCGAGGGGGATCTGCGGCTCGCCGCCGGTGTTCTGACGGTACGCCGCGAGATCGGCGCCGGCCCCCTTCGACACGTCGACGACGGACTTGCACTGGCCGCAGACGATGGACTGCGTCGTGCCGAGTTTCGGTTCGAGCGCCGCGCCGCAGTTGGGGCAGGGCAGCGCCTTCGATTGCAGCGTGGCGCCGCTGGCCTCGCGCAGGCCGGTCAGCGCCAGGTCGGCGAGCTGGACCGCGCGGCCGATGGACCAGGTCGGCTGGGCCGGATCGCTGTATTCGAGCGTCGCGACCTCGCCGGCGGTGTTGCGCAGGTCGACGACGGGGTAGCTCTTCGCGAGCTCCGGCGGATGCGGCAATTCGCCTTCGGCGGCGGCGAGCGTCGCGTCGACGATGGACGCGACCTGCCACGCCGACCCGGCCAGCATCTGCAGCTCGCCGGGGCGCAGCGTGGCGGGATCGGGCGCGCGCTCCTGGAGCGGCGCCTCGAAGCTGATGACGAAGCTGCCGTTGTCCTCCGCCAGCCAGCCGCTGCGGGGCGGCTGGTCGGCGCTGGCGTCGAACAGGATGTGCCACTCGTTCCAGCTGCCGTCGGCATAGGCCATCTGCAGCCGGCCGGCGACGACGAAGCCCGCGCCCGCGTAGCGCCCGGCGGCGCCGAGCTGCAGCGGCGAGTAGTCCTCGAACAGTTCCGCGCTGGTGCCGATCTTGCGCAGCGCGTCGCCTTCACGCAGCAGCGTGGAGCGGCAATAGCTGCAGACGGCGCTGGCGGACGCGGCCGAGGCGAACTCGACCGGCGCCCCGCAGTTCGGGCAGTGCGCCTGCCAGCGGCGCTGGGGGGAAGCGGTGGCCAATCAGGATCCGGAGCGGGTCATGCGTGGGAAACGCGTGGACGCCGGACGGCGTCAGCTGAGCTTCTTGAGCAGATCGGCCTTCTTGGCCGCGAACTCCTCGTCGGTGAGGATGCCCTTGGCCTTGAGGTCGCCGAGCTTTTCCAGCAGCAGGAGCACCTCGTCGGCGCTGGCGCTGACGGGTTGCGGCTGCACCACCGGCGCGGCACCCTGTGCGGCTGCTTGAGCCGCTGCTTGAGCGGCCGCCTGGTTGGCGCCGGACAGGCCTTGCTGCAGCTGCTGCGCCATGGTCTGGCCGAGCGCCAGACCGGCGCCCAGGCCCATCGCATCGCCCGCGATGCCACCGCCGCCGCCCGCGCCCACCCCTTCGGCGAGCTTGGGGATGGCTTGCGCGGTCTGGTACTGCAGGAACTGGCCCATGTTCTGGCCGATCATGCCCATGCCGATCTTCTGGTCGAGGATCTTCTGCAGTTCCTCGGGCAGGGAGACGTTCTGCAGCGTGACGCCCTCGAGCTTGAGGCCGAGCGCGTCGAAGGACGGGGCCGTGGCTTCCTGCAGCGCCTTCGCGAACTCCACCTGGTTGGCGGCGAGGTCCAGGAAGGGGATGCCGGACTGGGCGACCGCGTCGGAGATGTGCTGCAGCATCAGGCCGCGGAGCTGGCCGTCGAGTTCGGTGACGGTGTAGCGCTCGCGGGTGCCGGAGATCTCGGTGTGGAACTTCTTCGGATCGACGACGCGGTACGAGTAGTTGCCGAACGCGCGCAGGCGCACGGCGCCGAAATCCTTGTCGCGGATCGTGACGGGCTGGGTGGTGCCCCAGCGCTGGTCGATCTGCTGGCGGGTGGAGAAGAAGTAGACGTCGCTCTTGAACGGGGACTCGAAGAGCTTGTCCCAGTTCTTGAGGTAGGTGAGGACCGGCAGTGTCTGCGTGGTCAGCTTGTACATGCCGGGGCCGAACACGTCGGCGACCTTGCCTTCGTTGACGAAGACGGCCATCTGCGATTCGCGGACGGTGAGCGAGCCGCCGTACTGGATTTCAAAGTCCTGCATCGGGTAGCGGAACGCGAGGACGCCGTTGTCGTCCTCCGTCCACTGGATGATGTCTATGAACTGTTTCTTGATGAAGTCCATCAGGCCCATGGCGCTGCTCCACGAAAGGCACGGTCCAAGTCGACCGTCGCGAGGGAGTATCCCTCAGCGACGGGGCGACCTTGGTCACCCTGAGGGGGGAGACCTGTGCGGGGGAAGCGACGCGGCCCCGCCTACGTCGAGGACCCGCAGCTGGCGGATGCCGGCGTCCACAGCGTCGGCGTCGAGGCCGGTGTCCAGCCGGCGCCGGCCCACGCGGTGTGCGTGACCAGGGCCTTGTAGGTCCTGCCCTGGTAGCTGACGACGGTGCCGACGTTGAAGGTCTTGCCCTCGCTCCACGCGGGGCAGCTCGGCGCGGGCGCTGGCGAAGGCGCCGGGGCGGGTGAGGGCGCCGGAGCGGGCGATGGCGCAGGTGAAGGTGCGGGTGACGGTGCAGGAGAAGGCGCCGGTGCGGGCGGTGGCGGCGGTGGCGTGGCCCCGCTCGTGTCCGTGCCATGGGTGGCGGTGGTCCAGCCGAGGAACTCGTAGCCGCCCTGGTCCGGTCCGTGCGAGCGCACGTACGACTGGAAGTTGGGGATGGCGACGCCGCGGCTCACGTAGCCGTTGAGCGCCAGTTCGGTGTAGCCGGACTCGGTGTGATAGCTGCGGCAGTCGCGCACGCCCGCGCCGTTGTTCAGCGACTTCGCCATGTACTCCAGGCCCATGGCCAGGCGCGGCAGCGCGTCCTTGGCATTGGGCTTGTGCATCCAGACCGAGTTGTCGCCCTGGTTCGCGGCCATCTCGGCGGCCTGCGCGATGCCGATCAGGTTGTACTGCGGGTGCCAGCAGTCACGGGCCTTGAGCTCGTTGATCTCGCCGTTGCCGTAGATCGACACCGGGATCATCTCGATCAAGCGCGTCAGGCCGGCGGCGTAGCGCGTCGGGTTGTCCTGGAAGACGCCGGTGGCCATCATGCCGAGCGCGGCCGAGACGGCCCAGTTGTTGACGCGCGATTGCGCCTTGGCGGTCTCGGTGTAGAGGCGGTCGACGAAGCCGTTGAAGCGCGTCACTTCGGCGGCTGGCCAGTTGCCGAGGCCGCCGCCGTGATGCCGCAGGATCTCGGCCGCGCTGATCCACACGGGCAGCATCCACGCCGCTTCCAGCTGGACCTGCGCGGCGTTCGTGCCGGAGGCGACGGTGAAGCCGCGGAAGGTGGCGGCCCAGTCGTTGAGGATGGCGACGGCCTTGTCGCGATGGCGCACGTCGTTGGTCTTCACCCAGCGCAGGGTGTTGAGGTAGGCGGCCATCGCATCGTTCTTGAAGCGCGATTCCTGCGGACCTCTGGCGCTGCCGACGACCTCGACGGTGGTCAGCGCCTGATGCGCATACGTGTAGTTGCTGCGCGAGTCGGCGAGGACCACGGCGTAGCCCGTCTTGATGCCGCTCCCGGACGGCGAGTTGGCCGAGGCCTTGAAGGTGTCCAGCCGCGCCTGGCTCATGAAGATGCCGGGGTGGCGGAACTTCGCCGGCGCCGTGGCCTGGATGGTGGCGCGATCGCCGTCGCCCTGCGCGTCGGGCGCGGGCGCCGCGTCCTGCGCGCCGACGCGCGGGTCGAGGCCTTCGCCGCCGCCGCAGGCCGCCAGCGCGGCCAGCAGGACGGGCGTGAGCGTCCATCGGAAACGCCGGGCGAAGGTCGCTTGTGGCGAGTGCGCGTGGCGCTTGGAGGTGTCCAGTCCGGTCATGTTCGTGAAGCTCCGCTGATGAGGGCGAGGCGACTTTACGAACCTGAAAACTGGAGGGATGTGACCGTGGGTAATGAGATGCGAGGGGAGAAACGACTGCGCGTTGGAGCTACCCAGAACGGGGTAGTCACCGAGGGTCTTCCATGAGCGACTGAGGGGCCGAACTCAGGCCCGGCGGGCGACTCGATCTCAGGACGCCCGGCTCTGAGCCGCTTCCACCCGCGCGAGCACCGTCGCGACCTCGAAGAACACGAGCCGGCGGCGCGTCTCGATGCGGGTGAACTCTTCGGCCGACGGCACGAGTTCCAGGTCGCCGAAATGGGCGTGGCGCAGCCAGCCGCTGAGGCAGGCCTGCGCGATGAGCAGGGAGCGGTCCGTCGACGCGCCGTCGTCCGATCCCCCCGCGATGCCGAAGATCGCGCGCAGCGGGATGCCGGCGGCGTCGGCGGCGAAGAACTCCTGGGGAACGAAGGGAGGCGCTCGTCGTGACGAGTCGCCCGAGAGGCGGTCGTTGTTTGTCACTGGCGGCGCTCGGTGGGAAGGGGATCGCCAGTCTGTCGGGCCACGACCGGCATCGCGTCCGTGGAAACCCGCCGCAAGCGTTTGGCTTTGAGCGAAACCCGCACGACACCCGTCGACGGTGCGGTGTGCAAGCAAAAGCCTTGCCAATCGCACGACCCGGGCGACGTCCTCGTGTCCCCCGAAAGTACTTGAAGCCTAAATGATTGAAGCCTAATCTTGTCTCGCAGTGCTTTAAGCCTAAAGCAAATCTGCGGCGAGGCGGTTCATGAGGCCCCTCGCTCCCACTCTCTCAACATCAACGAAAGCGAGATCATCATGAACGCACTCACCGTCAGCATCATCCTCATCCACGGCGGCTTCGTGGACGGCTCCGGCTGGGAACCCGTCTACAACATCCTGAAGAAGGACGGCTACGCCGTCAGCATCGCGCAGCATCCGACGACGTCGCTGACCGACGACGTGGCCTACGTGCGGCGGCTCGTCGCGGAGCAGAAGGGTCCCGTCCTGCTGGTCGGCCACTCGTACGGCGGCGTCGTGACCACCGAGGCCGGCAACGACCCGAAGGTCAAGGGCCTGGTCTACATCGCGGCCTTCGCGCCGGACAAGGGCGAGTCGGTCGACTCGCTGATCAAGAACCCGGTGCCCGGCGCCCCGGTGCCGCCCATCCTCCCGCCCAAGGACGGCTTCCTGATGCTGGATCAGGCGAAGTTCGCCGCGGCCTTCGCCGGTGACCTGAGCGCAGACAAGGCAGCGTTCATGGCGGCCTCGCAGGTGCCCTGGGGTGTCAATGCGCTGGCGGGCGCGGTGACGCAAGCCTCGTGGAAGACCAAGCCGAGCTGGTACCTCGTGGCCAAGGACGACAAGATGATCCCGCCGCCCGCACAACGCGCGATGTCGCAGCGGGCCGGATCGACCGTGGTGGAGGTGCCGGGCAGCCACTCCGTCTACGTGTCGCAACCGGAGGCGGTGGCGGCCCTGATCCGTCAGGCGGCGCAATCGACCGGCAAGTGATGGCCGGCAAGTGATGACCGGGAAGTGACGATCCGGCTGGGGAAGGTCAGTAGCCGCGGGTCTCCTGCGGTGGCTTCCCCAGCCTCACCTGCTCGCGGGCGCGAGCCTCTTCCTTCATGAGCCTGCCGTTGGCGACGCGGCGGACGATCCACGGCAGTGTGCGCAGCTTCGCGCCGCTGGCGGTCGCCGGCACCCAGGCTTTCGCGCATTTCTCGAAGAGCTCCGCGTTGAGCGCGAGGCGGGACGGCGTCATCCCCAGCAGCAAGACCTGACCCGCATGCAGCCCCACGTTGCCGCCATCGGCCAACGCAGCCGGCAGCTGCGACAGGGTGTCGGTCGGGCGCGCCATGTGGCCGAGCTGGCGGATCTGCTCATCGAAGACGGCCGGCATCCATCCGCCGAACGCCGCCATCTGGCGGCAGAACGGGCCTCCGCCGACGAGCACGGCGCAGACGTCTGGCCGAGCTTCATAGATCGTCCGATGAAGTGCCAGCACGCCCGTGCCACCGGCTTCGGCAGGAGCGAGATGCGTCGTCCGCATCGATGCGTCCGTGGCTGTTCCCCATCCCAGGCGCCCGCTGGCGGGATCGCGCAGCGAGAGGCTGTCCGAATCGCCCGGCATCAACCCGCGCGCCAGCAGCCGCTGCCGAAGGCCGTGCCAGGTGTCCTTGAGCGCCTCATCGTTGCAGGCGCCGTCGGCGCCGGCCGGGAACTCGTTGTTCATGGCGTCGTCGACGGTGCCGTCACACCAGCGCCATCACATCGTCGAAGCGGTTCAGCGCATCGTCGATGACCTCGTCGGTGTCGGCCAGGCTCGTGTAGAGCCGGCTGCCCGCGACCGAGATCAAGCCGTGCGCGGTGAAGGCCGCGCCCATCTCCTCCATCATGTGCTTGCGCCGCTTGGCCTCGTCCTTGACCTTGATGAGCTTCCACAGGCTGCTCGTGTCGAGCAGCAGCACGCCCGAGGTCTGCAGATGCACGATGGAGCCGAGGTTGTAGGCCACGTACGGCAGTCCGCGCCGCTGGATGATCTCGTCCAGCCCGATGCGTAGACGTTCGCCCGCGCGTCCCGCCACCGCTGGCGCGTTGGTGCGCTCCACCTCGAGGAGCGAGTGATAGCCCGCCACGCAGCTGAGCGGATTGGCCGACAAAGTCCCGCCGACGAAAGCGCGCCGCGAGGTCGTCCCGATCCCGCCGACGAGCGACATCATGATCTCCCGCTTGCCTCCGATCGCGCCCGCCATCGGATAACCGCCGGTCAGGCACTTGCCGAGCACCGTGAGGTCGGGCGTCACGCCGAAGTAGGCCTGCGCGCCGCCCATGCCGGCGCGGAAGCCGGTCACCACCTCGTCGAAGATCAGCAGCGCGCCGAACTCGTCGCAGAGCGCGCGGACCTGCGCATTGAACTCGCGGTGCACGGGCCGCGTGCCGCTCTCCGGCCCGAAGGGCTCCAGCAGCACCGCGGCCGTGCCGCCGCGCAGGCGGTTCCAGCGCAGCAGGCGGCGCAGGGCCTCGGGGTCGTTGGGCAGGCACTCCTGCGTGTTCGCCGTCGCGCCGCGCGGAATGCCGATCGCTTCCATGCGGCCCGTCTTCGGCAGCCGCATGCCGTAGACGAGCTGGTCGCTCCAGCCGTGATACGCGCCGCCGATCTTGATGACGCGCTGGCGCCGGGTGAAAGTGCGGGCCAGCCGCACCGCGCCCATCACCGCCTCGGTGCCGGAGCCCAGCATCCGCAGCATCTCCACGCCGGGCATGTGGCGGCAGACGAGCTCGGCGAGCTTCACCTCGTACTCGTGCAGCAGGCCGGTGACGGGGCCGCAGTCATCGAGCAGCGCATGCACGGCCGCGCGCACGGCCGGCGGATTGCCGCCGAGCAGCGTCGGACCGCCGGCCTGCAGGAAGTCGATGTAGCGGTTGCCGTCGATGTCGGTGAGGTGGGCGCCCTCGGCGCGCGTGATCGCGAGCGGGAACGGATGGTTGAACGCGAGGTTGTGCTGCACGCCGCCGGGGATCACGGTGGCGGCCTGCTCCGCGAGGCGCTTCGAGCCGGCGCAGTGCTCGTCGAACCAGCGCAGCACCTTGGGCATCGCGTCCGGCCGGATCGGCCGCATCGGCTGGTTGACGAGCGCGGCGAAGCGCTCGTAGAGCGCGTGCGTATCGGGCCACGCGGGCACCGCGGGGGCGCCGGGCGGCAAGGCATTGGCTGGCGACGTCGCGCGATGCCCGTCCAGTGCGGACGCGGCGGATGCGGCTGACTCGGCGGATGACGGCGTGGGCGCGGCGGGGGCGGAAGCAATCGTAGACATCACGGTCCCTTGAGATGAAGCAGCAGGTCGCGCACCGGGGTGAGCCGGGCTCGCAGGCCGGGCTCGCGGCGGGCGCGTTCGTCGATGTGCGCCGCGAGCAGGTCGCGGGCGAGCGTCTCGAGGCGCTCGACGGCTTCGAGCGCGGTGGCGCTGTCCGCGGCGCAGCACAGGATGCCATGGTTGCGCAGCAGGTAGGCCTGGCGGTCCGGACGGACCGCCTTGGCGAGCTTGCCCGCCAGCCACGCGGTCCCCGACGGCGCATACCCGACGACCGGCACTTCCGTGCCGAGCCAGCGCTGCATCGGCTCCGGCACTTTCAGCGGCAGACCGATCAGCGCGCAGGCGCTCGCCAGCGGCTGGTGCGTGTGGATGCTGCAGCCGACGTCGGGCCTCGCGCGCATCACGCGGGCATGCAGGCCGGTTTCCACGGAGGGCTGGCGCTGGCCGCCGCTGGCGTCGTCGACCACGGTCAGGTCGGTCAGGCGCAGCACGCAGACGTCCTCCGGCCGCATGACGAGGTAGTCCGTGGCCGACGGCGTGACGGCGACCAGATCGTCGGCGATGCGCAGCATCAGGTTGCCGCCCGTGCCGGCGAAGTAGCCGCGCTCGGACAGGCGCAGGCAGAGCTGCACCACGTGATGGCGCTCGATCTCGTGCTTCATGTCGCCGCTCCGGCGGCCGTGCTTGTGGCAACACCTGGCACCACCGCTGTCGCCGGGGCACGGTTGAGGCGCTGGTACAGCGGCGCCAGGCGCTTCTGGACGTCCTTGAAGGCCTCGAACTTGTCGCTGTAGAGACGGCTCAGATCGACCGCCGGTTCGTAGATGCGGCGCGTGCGACGCAGCGCCGCGAGATCGCCGAAGCGCAGCGCCCCGGTGCCGATGCCGGCGAGGAAGGTCGCCCCGATCGCGTTGGCCTGGATCGGATGCTCCAGCTGCCGGATCGGCTGGCCGGTGACGTCCGCGAAAATCTGGCACCAGACATCGCTCTGCGCGCCGCCGCCGACCGCGGCGATCGTGCCCGGCGAGCGCCCCAGCAGCCGGGCGAAGGGTTCCATCATCCAGCGCGTGTTCAACGCGACGCCCTCCAGGAAGGCGCGGAAGATGTCCTCCCGCGAATGCTCCAGCGAGAGATTGATCAGCCCCGCCCGCAGCAGCGGATCGTCGACCGGCGTGCGTTCGCCGAAGAGCCACGGCGTGTAGATCAGTCCGCGCGATCCCGGCGGCACGCGCGCGGCGATCTTGTCGAGCAGCTCGTAGACGGCGGGGTGTTCCTCGTCGGACGCCAGCTCGTCGGGGTGGTACAGGATGCGGTCGCGCAGGAAGGACAGGTTGGCGCCGGCCGTCGACTGAAGCGCGAGTGCGAGATAGCGGTCGTCGACCGCGCAGGGCACGGCCGCGATCTTGTGGCGGACGTCGGTCCGCATCTCAGGCACATGCGCGCCCAGCCACGAGGACGTGCCCAGGTACAGGTGGGTCTCGAAGTCCGTGACGGCGGCGCCGACCGCGACGGCGGAGGTGTCGACGGCGCCCGCCACGACCGGCGTGGACGCGGGCAGTCCCAGCGCCGCGGCAACATCGGGCAGCAGCGGGCCCAGCACCTCGGTGGAGCGCACGATGGGGGGCAGCTTGTCGGCGTCCAGCCCCAGCGCGCGGATGAGCCGCCCGTCGTAGCGGATGCGCGAGGGATCGCGGTTGTCGGTGACCCAGCTGGTGAGGATGGAATCCTGCGTCGCGCAGACGCGTCCGCAGAGGCGGTAGTTCAGGTAGTCGAGCGCGTTGAGGAAGCAGCGCGTGGCGTCATGCACGGCGGGCATCTCGTCGCGGATGTAGGCCATGTGGCCGGCGGCGTCGCGCCCGCTGAGCGACGGCGCGCCGCCGGTCAGCCGCAGCCAGCGCCAGAGCTGGTGCGGCGCGTAGCCCTCGATGTTGAGCCAGCGGCCGCGCAGCCGGCGTTTGATGGCCGCGGCGCCACGCGCGTCCAGCCAGCTGAAGGCCGGACCGATCGCGCGTCCGTCATGGCCGAGACAGACGGTGACCTCGGTCTGCGTGGAGCAGCACACCGCCGTCACGCGCCGCCGCCGCGCCGCGTCGGGCGCGAGCACTTCGCCGGCGGCGTCGAGCAAGGCCTGCCACCAGGCCTGCGGATCCTGCTCCGCGCGCGCGCCGTCGACGAACAGCGCCACGGGACGGAAGGCCCAGGCCACGACCTCGCCGTCCAGGCTCACCAGCGCGCACTTGCAGCCGCTGGTGCCGAGATCGACCGCCAGCACCAGCGATGAGGTCGACGCAGTCGTCGCGATCGACGATGTCGGAGGCGACGACGATAGTGACGAGGGAACCGGAGACGTCATCAGAACTTGCGCGACACGGACACGACCACGGTGTTGTTGTCCTGGCGCTTCCAGCCGTCGCCGTCGGGGATCATGAAGAGCTCGGGCCGATGGGTGCTGGTGGCGACCCATTCGGCGGTGAAGTTGAGGCCCCAGCGCACGTGGGTGATGCCGATCGAGTAGTCGCTGAAGTCCGCTTCCTTGAAGTGGCGGATCTTCTGCGTGCCCGCATGCAGGTTCAGCGTGGTGGTGGGTGTGAGCGGATGGCGGTAGGTGAGGTCGTAGAGCAGGCTGCCGCGCGAGTTCTGGTCGCCGCGCGCGTAGCACTCCAGCGCTGGCGTGGGATCGACGCCGGCGACGAGGATCTGGCCGCAGACGCCACCCGTGTCGGCGCCGCGGTAGGTGCGCGACAGCACGTTGAGGATGCGCCCCTCGAGCTTGCCCCAGCCGATCTCCAGCACGGCGTAGGCGGTGTCGTAGCGGGTCCGGCGGAAGTCCACCGGCACGCCGGCTTCCATGTCGATGCCGTGGGGCGCGTCGAACTTCGCGCCCGGGAAGAACTCCTTGGCCAGACCCACGCCGAAGTGCCACCCGTCGGGATCGCCGAAGCGGTAGCCGGTGCCGAGCAGCAGGTTGACGCCGTCCCCGTCGGTGAAGGCCTTCTTGCTGACGGTGGACAGCTGCGCGAGGCCGATGATCCCGGACTCATGCGCGAGCTGCACGCCCAACTGCAGCGACGGCTTGCGGCCCGAGTCCGACACGCCGCGGTTGCGCAGGTCGGAGAGCAGCTTCACTTCCGTCTCGATGCCCATCGTGGCGGTGCCGGTCTCGTCGGCGCGGGCGGCCAGCGGGACCAGCGCGCTGATGACGGCCAAGGCGCACAAGGCCAGCCGAGGCGCATGAGGTGGCCGGGGCGAGCGACGCACGCGAGTCATGTCGGGCGCGAAGGTCGGGCGAGCGGAGGTCTGGCGGGTCATCTCGGGTCTCCTCGTTCTGGTGTTCAGGATTTGCAGACGGGCGAGGCGGGCAACTCCGCCACGCGCTTCATCTGCTCGGTCTGGCCGAGGATCTCGGTCCCGATGTAGGCGCGGATGTAGAGGTCGCCGCTCTTCACGCGCAGCGCGCCCTTGTATTTCTTCTTGTCGCGAGGGTCGTAGACCCAGCCGTCGCGCCAGGCCTCGTTCTCGTATCGGTCCAGCTGCGCGATCTGGATGCCGCAGGTGTCGTCGGCCTTGCCGGCGTCCTTGTCCCAGACGATGCGGCCGCACAGCGCGGTCGGCTTGTCGTCGCACGGCTTGAACTCGATGACGGCGCCGCCGTCGGCGCTCAGCCAGCGGCCCTTGGCGTCGTCCGGGCCGGCGGCCATCGCCAGGCACGGGATCAACGCAGCGCACAGCGCCACGAGCGCGGCGCCTGTGGCCGGTCCGGGCCGGATCCCCGGGAAGCCTCGTCGAGAAGGGGCTTGTCGAGCTGCCATCGCGTCCTCTCCGGAGGGGTTCGTCCTCGCATCATTGGATAGTGATGGCTATGGTATAGCGATGACTATCGAATTTGATTTGCGGAGAAACCCTGGCGGAACCTCTCTTGCTCCCTCTCCCGCTTGCGGGAGAGGGTAGGGGTGAGGGCCAGCGGCGGTGGCAGTGCAGAAGCCTTCGATCAGTCCGCGGCGGGCCGCGCGGGCGTGCGCGTCAAGGGCAGCGCGACGATCGCTAGCACGGCGAAGCCTGCGGACACGAACGGCACGGGCGCGACTTCATCGCCCGTGACGACCAGCGAGGCCATCAGCGGCCCGAACGCGCTGCCGAAGAGCTGGGCCGCCGGCACCAGCGACGCGACGCGCCCGCCGCCGTCGACGCGGAAGGCGAGCGCCATCTGGAACGGCAGCATGAACAGCCAGGTGAAGGTGAACAGCCCACAGAGCGCGGCGAAGGCGCCGGTGCCGCCTTGCTCCGTCCGCGCGATGCCGAGGGCGCTGAGCCCGAGCACGACCGCGCATCCCAGCAGCACGGGCCGCACCGGCAGTCGCCGTACGAGCCACGTGCCGACGCTGCCGCCGACGACCTGCATGCCGAGTCCGGCGGCGATCAGCGTCTGCACGGCCAGTGGCGAGAAACCTGCGCGGGTGCCGAGCGGCTCCGCATAGGCCCACAGCGCGCCGAGGGTGGCGAGCTGCAGGAAGACGACCAGCAGCGTGCCGATGCGCGGCCGGGTCCAGGTCATGCCGATGCCGGCCTGGCTCACGGTGGGCGTGAGCGGGCCCAGCGGCCGCGCGAAGAGGAGGGCGAGCAGGGCGGCCAGACCGCAGAGCCCGGCCAGCACCGCGAAGCCGCCCGGCCATCCGGACACGGGAATGACGAGGTGCGCCAGCGCAAGGCCGAGCACGGACTGCGCCAGGGTCTGCACGACGAAGAAGAGGCCGGCCAGACGCTCCGGCACGGCGGCCCGGACGATGACGGCGGTGGTGCTCCAGACCATGAGGCCTTCGGCCACGCCCGCGCCGGCGCGGACGAGTCCGACCGCCAGATCGCCCGCCACCCGCATGGTCACGAGGTTCAACGCCGCCGCTGCCAGCGCGGCGAGGACGGTGATGGACCGCAGCGACCGCACCGGCAGCGCCAGATCGCCGATCAGCACGCCGAGTCCCAGGGCCACGATCTCGCCCATGGCCACCAGACCGACGCCCTCCAGCGTGACGTGGCCGGCTTCGAGCAGCGCGCCCAGCAGCAGTGGCTGCAGGCCGAGCATCAACAACGCCACCGAGCCGACGGCGATGGCCAGGCGCTGCGCGCCCCGCGTGCTGGCCGAAGCCGGGGTTGGTGCCGCGAAAGGAAGTGTGGTCATCTCGGCGCAAACCATGCGTTGGAAGATGAGCGGAGATCTTATAGTCATGGCTATCGTTCCGAGGTGCTCGCCAACCCTGGAAGAATCCCGCAGAGCTCACGCCCGCCCATGCCCATGCCCACCTCGCGCCGCAAGACTTCCGAACCTGCCCTGAACGCCGCGTCCGTTGTTGCGTCCGGTGCCGCGTCAGTGGCCGGGCGCCCACTCGAGGCCGAGTCGGATGCCGGACCGGACGCCGTGACGGCACCGGCCCTCGCGGCCAAGAAGTTGCCCGCGCAACAGCGCGCCACGGAGACCTACGAGCGCATCCTGGAAGCGGCCGCGCAGACCCTGATCGAGGTCGGCGTGGAGCGGCTCTCCACCAACCTGGTCTGCATGCGCGCGGGCTTGTCTCCACCGGCGCTGTACCGCTACTTCCCCAACAAGTACGCGCTGCTGTTCGAGCTCGGGCAGCGCCTGATGCAGCGCCAGAACGAGTGCGTGGCGAAGTGGATGTCGGTGGAGGTGGTCCGCGGCGGCGTGCCCGCGCTGGAAGAGGCGCTGGCGGGGCTGCTGCTCGACACCTACGCGGCGACGCGCGACACGCCCGCGGGCGTGTGGATCATGCGGGCGATGCGGGCCGTGCCCGCGCTGCAGGAGGTGCGCCTGACCTCGCACGCGGCGGTGACCGAGGCGCAGACGCGGCTGCTGGTGAAGGCCTTGCCGGGCGCGAAGCGCGCGGAGCTCAAGCTCGCGAGCCGCATCGTCGTGGAGCTGATCTACGCGACGGTGGAGATGCTCTTCGACGAGAGCCTCAAGCCCAAGGAGGTCGCGCGCATCGCTGCGGGGATGATGGCGAGCCACTTGGCGAAGGTGATGCCGTCGAAAGGACGAGGATGACCTGGGACGTCGGAATGGATGGGCAAGATCTGCCCTGGGCATCGAAGGACGCCGAGGTCGTCGAAGGGCAACTTCGGATCGTCTGCGAGGACGTGATGCGCCGGACGCAGGCCTTGTCTCAAATTGATTGGGATCACTACGGGTCCGGCTACGCGTCGTTCGTCGACGCATGGTTCTATCAGGAGACGGCGGACTTCCGCGTCGCTCACGAGGGTGTGCATGACGAGTACGTCGGACTGGTCGTGATCCTGAGCCGGTTGGCGCCGTGCTTCGTTTTCATGGAAGGCGCGAAGGGCTGGCATGCGAAGGGAAGCCACAGCTACATGCCGCGCTTCGAGATGGTTGACGCGCTGAAGACCGAAGCTGTCATCCGTCTGGCCTCACAGGTCCAGCCGATCCTCGAAATCCAAGGGCTGACGAGGTTGCATCGACATCAGCTGGAGGAGTTCCTGCCGTCGGACGTCGTGCTGCATACCAACCTCGGCGATCCGCCGCTCAGGCGGTTCGATGCGTTGTTCCATTGGGAAGATTGACTCGGTAGACGAGTGAGGCTCACGACGAGAGCTCGGTTTTCCATCAGTCTTCGTGATACGCCAGCCAGATGACCGTGTCGAGCTCTGCCAGGTTTCTTGCGGGGTGCCCAACGCTGGCCCTCAATGAAGCCCGTAGCCGTTGAGCGAGATCGACATAGGATGCGCCTTCTGACGCCCCTCTTGGGCCGCGGAAGTTGATGTCCCTGAGGAACAGCTTTACCGGCTTGTCCATGACAGGGTATTTGTCGGGGAAAAACTGGCAAAGCATTTCGGAGAGAAAGGCTGTTCGTGCTCGATTGCCTTTCTCGTGGAGAAAGTCAATTGCGGTTGCAACGACATCATCTCGATCATCCGGAGGCGCATCAATGATCTTCAATAGTGCATCGCTCAGCATCTGGAAATCGCTGGCCTTTCCTTGTCGCTCCCAGCCAGAGCCTTGGAAGCGATTTCCAACATCGAAGCCCCAATGCTCAGGCAGTTCCGAGTAGAAATCCTCGGGCGATGTGGCTCCAGTTCGACAGCGCCCGAGAAGACCAACGAGCGCCCCCTTGCGCCGTTGAAACTCGCGCATCTGCTGTCGCCGCGCGCGAAGCTGTTCCTCCATGCCGTCAGGCCTCGGCAGTTGGATCTGCTCCAGAAATGCGGTGACTGGAGACGCTGACTTGTTGCGCCTTGTCGCGCCGAGCGCCGCTTCCTGATATTGATCAAGCCAGCCGCCGCCGGCGGGAACGGACTTCGCCTCGATGTCCTTGACCCACCTTCGCGCTTGATCGAACTGTTCGTCGGTCAATCGATGCAGCGCGTTGGCTTCGTAGTTGCTTGTGAATGCGGCCTCTGTAAGGTTGGAGGAGCCGACAAGGCTGTAACACTCACCCGCAACAGTTCGCCAGAGCAATATCTTGGGGTGAAAGCCGTCGATGCCGGCGGCAGCCATGAAGCAGTTCTTGCGGTTCGCCGGCAACCACTTGAGTACGGCTTCGCATGCATGTTTACGAGTGATGCCGAAGTCCTGTCCCACGATGAATCTGAATGAAGTGCAGTGCGCTGCCAGTTGGAAGTCAGGTGCCCAGTTGGTCAGGTAGGCAGAGAGCAGGTAGAGCTCCCGAGCACTCTCAAACGCATTCTTGTAGATCAAGTCGAGTTCGCATTCCTTCGCCGGAAGAAGAATGAGCTTGTCCATGACGCCTCCCTCTTGGTTGTTCTTGGCTTCGAGTCTATGGAGCGCATGTGTTTCTTGTCATTGAGGGGAAACGCGTCGTCCTTTCGATTGCTCGCACATCTGACGGGGTGGCGTGCCCCTCATTCCTCCACGAGGAAATCGATGAACGCCCGCGTCTTCAGTGGCAGGTGACGTCCCGGCGTGTAGACCGCGTGCACGTCGCTGCAGAACATCTCGTGCAGACGCCACTGCGGCAGCACCGGGACCAGCCGCCCGGCGGCGAGCCCGTCTCGCGCGGCGAATCCCGGCACCAGACCGATGCCGCCGCCGGCCTCCACCATCGCCAGGATCGCTCCGCTGTTGTTGGTGCGGATCCGGCTGGCGGGCACGACCTGGCACTCCTGCTGGCCCTGCCTCAGGGTCCAGCGGTCGAAGCTCTCGTAGTTGAAGTGGATCAGCGGATGCTCGTTCAGCGCCGAGGGTTCCTGCGGCAAGGCGTTCGTCTGCGCATACGCGGCCGATGCCACCAGTTGCATCTCGCTCGTCATGAGCCGCCGCGAGACGAGACCGGGCGCGAGCTCCCGGGCGATCCGCACGGCGATGTCAAAGCCTTCCTCGATGAGATCGACGTTCCGGTCGGTCAAGGCGAGGTCGACGTTGACCTCCGGATGCCGCGCCACGAACGCCGGCAGGCGCGGCGCGATCCACATCTGCCCAAAGACTACGGGCGCGGACACCCGGATCGTGCCGGCCGGATGCGCGCCGTACACGCCGGCCATCTCGTCGAACAGGCCGGTGGGGGGGTGGTCATTGGGCGTGGATCCGGAGGGAGGCGCGGAATGGACGCACCTTGCCGGAAGGCCCGCGTCCGGCTCATCGCGGGGTCCCGGCGGCCGGCGCGGAAAACTGGCGCAGGCCGGTGGCCCAGTCCTCGATGTGGTGGGTCTCGACGATGAGCCCGTCGCGCACGCGGTGCACGTCGATCGTCATGACCCGGAAGCTCGCGCCGGAGGGGGCGACGCCCAGGAAGGCGGTGCGCGGCGTGCCGCTCGCCTCGCCGCGCACCACCAGCGTGTCGTCGCCGGCGAGGACGAGGGCACGCTGCGTCCACCGCAGGTCGGGCACGGCGTCGAGGCGGCCGCGCCAGCGCTGCAGCGTGGCGGCGCGATCCTGGCACTCGTCATTGCCGCCGCAGTTGCGCCAGTCGGCGCGCGTGGCGCTGTTCAACCGGGTCTCCAGCGTGTGGGCGTCGCTGGCGGTCAATGCGCCGTAGAACGTGTCGACCAGTGTCTGGGCGACCCCCGGGTCCAAGGGCGCGGCTTGTGCGCGCGTGGCGGTCGACGCGGCGGTGGCGCACAGCGCCGCCAGCAGGATGATGAGACGTGCCTTCATGAGCGATTCCTTCCAATGGGCCAGCTCCGGCGCAAAGCCGGTTCACGGGGGCGATCCGCACCCTCGATATGGATTCTTCCTGGCAGTCCGCCATCGGTCGATGCGGACGCAGTGCCATCAGAAGTTCGTCATGGCCAACAGTGGGTGTGAGAGTTTTCCAGCCGCGTGTTGCCGTGCCGACAAAGGCGCTTTGCTTCCCGGAGGAGTTCCGCCGCGCGGCGTGGCGCCTTAGCCTCTCGCGTTTTCAAAGCCGTGCCGATGCGATTCAACCTCAAACTGATCTGGTGCCTGGCCCTCGTCTAGGTGATCTGGGGCTCGACCTACCTGGCGATCAAGGTCGCCGTCGGCGGACTGCCGCCGTTCGTGCCGGCATCCACCTGGATCGCGTTCGCGTACCTGGTGGTGTTCGGATCGATGGTGGCGTACTCCGCGTATGTCTACATCCCCCGTTCCGACTGGTGTCGACGACGAAGGTCTTCGTCCCGAATCCGTCCTTCGTGAGCTCGGCCACGATGGCCTTGCCATAGGTGGTTTCGGTCTGGGTCGTCTTGCTGTCGCACTTCGCGCTGCCCAGGTCCGCGAGCGCGTCGAACAGCAGGGCAGGGAGGAGTCGCGCGCCGCGTCCCCCGATCATCGGCAGACCTCGTCGATCCACTCACGGGAACCGGGCTTCAGCGGCACCAGCCGTTGGCCTTGCGCGCCGTCGGAGGCGAGGCAGAACTTGGCGCCGTAGCCATGCGTCGGATCGGACGGATCCGAAGGGCGGCCGTTCAGGTAGACCAGATAGACGCGGTCGGGCTGCAACGGGGCTGGCGGCGTGCTGGTCTCCGCGCCGGGCGGCACCTGGCCATAGGCGATGCAACTGGCGTTCGACATCGGCGCGCCCTGCGCGGGATCCACGCCCATCGACCACACCTTGGTCACCGGCTTGGACGACGCATCGGAGACGATCACCGCCTGCAGTCTCACGCCGGGATCGCGCTTCGCTTCCTTCGCCGTGAGCGTGAAGCAGGGCTTGCCGCCTTCCATCCGGACCTCGGCCTCGCCGCGGCGCGACGTGGCGCAGGCCGAGAAGATGCTGGCGGACAGCGCGAGCAGCAGGAGCGGTTTCATCGACTTCATGGACGTCATGGGCTCAGGGCAGGTTGGCCTTGTCGGCGGGATTGGCGATGAAGGCTTTGAGCACCTCTTCGAAGAGGGGCAGGCTCTTCGCGTACTGCCGCTGGCTCATGGCATCAGGCGAATTCAGGTGCTTGAGCGCGAAGTAGTCGGCGAGCAGGTCGCCCTGGGCTTCCATGTTGTAGTCGCCCAGGCCCTGGCCGGACTTCAGCTCGTACTTGTAGGACAGGCCGATCCGGATCGCGCCGCGCAGGCGCACCCAGTAGCCGAGCTGGTGTTGCCACACATGGACCATCTCATGCATGAACCAGTGCTTGTCGCCGTCCTCGCCCTGGGAGAAGTCTTCCTTGAAGTAGCTCTTGTTGAAGTACATCTCGCCGTTGGGCGTCATGGCGGTGTCGTCGGGCTGCAGGCCGAAGGGCAGGTACTCGTCCTTGTGGACCTTGATGGTCGTGTAGTCGAGCGAGTCCTGGAACAGCAGCCGCGCCATCGCGATCTCGCCGGTGGTGAGCCCGCGGGCGCCGCCGTCGGCGGTGGCGATGGGTTTCCTCGGCGCGGGCACGTGAGGCGCGTCGGCCGGCGGCGTGAAATCCGCAGCCACGAGCAGCCAGTTGTCACCGGCGGACGCGTCCAGGCCGACAGGCCCGGGGCGGGGCGAGTCGCCGATCCATTTCGTGCCCGGATCGGACATCAGCCGGGCGACGTCCAACCCGATCGGACCAGGAACGACGGCACGTGCCATGACAAGCTCCCTGCAAGGCGCCGCGGAAAAGCCCGGCGGCAAGCGGCCCATGTTGCCCGGTCGGAGGAGTGGGCGCAAATGACTCTTGGCCAGTCGTGACGCGGGCCGCCGGGCGACGAGGGCGACACGGGCCACCGGGGCCGTCGACGGCGGGTTTTGCCGATCCTTCGAGTCGGGGAGTGGAGGGGATACTCCCCGCCGTTGCCGCGTTGCGGCGCTCGTCAGGGTTGGGGAGCCATGAGTATCCAAGTCGAGGCCGCCGGCGAGGTGCTGGTGGGAGCCGCCGTTGCTCAGGAGATGGTCGGCGGTGCCGAGGCCGATGCCGATGCCAATGCCGCCAAGCATGCGCACGGGGCCTGCGCCAACTGTGCCGCGCCGCTGCAAGGCGCGTTCTGCCACCGCTGCGGCCAGGCCGCCCATGTCCACCGCTCGCTGGCGCACCTGGCGGAGGAGCTGCTGCACGGCCTGCTGCATTTCGAGACCAAGGCCTGGCGCACTTTGCCGATGCTGCTCCTGAAGCCGGGCAAGCTGACCCGGGAGTACATCGACGGCCGACGCGTCCGTTATGTCTCGCCGCTGGCGCTGCTGCTGTTCCTGCTCTTCCTGATGTTCCTCGTGTTTTCGCTGACCAGCCCGACCGTGACGGTCGGGGGAGACCTGAACCCGACGCAGCTTGCCAAGCTGAACCAGACGCTGGAGGCCAGCCGCGCCAAGCTGGGCGAGCTGGAGGCGCAGCTGGCGGCACTGCCGGCGGCGGACACGTCGCGCCGTCGCGTCGAGTCGGCCATTGCCGAGCAACGTAAGGAGGTCGCCGGGATCGAGCAGGCGCAGCTGTTCCTGGACCCTCGGCAAGCCGCGAAGGACCCCGAGGCTGCGCGCGCTGCCGCGCAGCAGGTCCGTGCCTCGCTGGCGCGTTATCTGCCGTGGCTGTCCGCGCCCGGCATCGACGGCCGGATCGACCGCGCGCTGAGCAAGGCGCAAGGGCCGATGCTGCAGATCGAAGGCACGTCCGGGCTCCCGAGCTTCGATCGCAAGCTGACGCATGCGCTGGAGAACAAGGAACTCGCGCTCTACAAGATCAAGGGCGCGGCGGCCAAGTTCGCGTTTCTGCTGATGCCGATCTCGCTGCCGTTCCTGTGGCTGCTGCTGGTGACGCGGCGCCGCTTCGGCATGTTCGACCATGCCGTGTTCTCGCTCTACTCGTTGTCGGCGATGGCGCTGCTGATGAGCGCGGTGGCGATCTGCGGCTACTTCGGATTCGTCGGCCTGGCGGCCCTGCTGGCGACGGTGGTGCCGCCGCTGCACATGTTCGCGCAGCTGCGCGGCACGTACGCGCTCGGCGTTGGCGCCGCGGCGTGGCGCACGGTGGCGCTGCTCTTCATCGCAGGGGGCGCGATCCTCGTCTACAGCCTGCTGATCGTGCTGGCGAGCATGTGAGCGGCGTCCGGATCCCGACGGCTTCTTAACGGCACATGTTTTACCCTCCGCCGCCACTCGCCTGGAGGAACAGAATGAAGAAGATCGTCGTCACCCCATTCCACCGATTGACCGGCCTGGTCGTGGCTGGTCTTGCCATGCTGCTGCTCGTCGGACCTCATTCGTCGGCTCACGCCGCCAGCTTCGACTGCAAGAAGGCCGGCACAAAGGTCGAGAAGTTGATCTGCGCCGATAGCAAGCTGTCGGACATGGACGAGGAGATGACCCTTTACTACGCGCCGGACGAGAACACTCCGGGCGCCGATCCGAAGCGCGTGGCCCAGCGCGCATGGATCGCCAAGCGCAATGCCTGCACGACCGCTGCATGCGTCGAGAACCAGTATCACCTTCGCCTCTTCCAGCTCGCCTGCGACCCGCACGCGCCCTTCGCGGGATCGACGCCCACCCAGCTCGGTTGTCTGCGCCACCAGCTCTGGGTTGTTGAAAGGGAACTCGACGCGGCCGAACGAACGCACATCGATGAGATCTCCAAGAATGCGCACGACCCGGAAGGCATGCGCGCACTCGCCGTCAAGGAGGCGACGACCTGGCGTGCGTATCGTGCTGCGAAGTGCGAGCTCTACGGCAATCGCGAAGGTGATGGCGGCAATTGGCAGGTCGGCTGGGCGCTGGGATGCGACGTCAGTGAAACGCAGGACCGGATCAAGGCGGTCAAGGCAGATTGAGGCGCTTTTCGCCACCGCAGGGAAGGCAGAGGCGCCGCCAATCTCAGCGCACTGCTGGTGAGCGGCGGGTCGAAAAGACGATGACCCACTTGCAAGTCCTCCTCGTTGCGGCGATCACCTGTATCGCCTGCGCCTGCGTCTTCAGAGTCCAGCGCCCGCTGGCTCCGACAGGCGCCAGAAGCCGAAGCGGCCTCTCTCCGACATCACGAGCCGCCCTTGCGGATCGATGCCCAGAGCTCGGAACTTCAGGTCGAATTCGAGCTCGGGCATGCCCGTGAAGATCTGCCGGCGCACGGAGCCGAACCAGAGCACCGACCTGCGCTCGGTCAGGGTCGAGCGCTCGAGCCACGACTGTTCACGGGTGTCGGCCACGGTGTTGAGGATCCAGAACGCACCGTCCGGCCCGACCACGGCAGGGGCGTTGCCATAACCGGGCAGCACACGCGGATTCGACGGCCAGTCGGTGCGCGTCATCGTGCCCCCATCGGCGACCTTGAAGACGCCTTGATAGTTCAGCGCGTAGAGCTGATCGTCGGTGCCGATCAGCAGCCGGGCCAGGGGCCAGGTGTTGTCGGCGTGCCGCGCCACGGTCGTGACCACGCCGGCCGGCGTGACCCGGATGATGCGGCTGCCATTGGCGATGGCATACAGGTTCCCCCGGCTGTCCGTCGTCAACGAGAACGGCTTGCGGAATGCGGCCGACGATCCCGCGCCGTCCGCGTCCTCGACCTGTCCGGCGGCCGGCGGCGCGCCAGCGATCGTGGTGGTCTCGCCCGTCTGGGGCTGATAGCGGCGCAGCGACTGCTCGTCCGAAAAATAGACTTGTCCGGCGCGATCGACGACGACCTCCGCGTCCCACCAGGCGGACAGCCGCGCCGCGATCGGAGGACCATCGACAGGCGTCGTTTCCCCCTTGCGCCCCGCCACGCATCCGAGGTCCGCGGACACGGCGGCGACCCGGCAGAGCCGGGCGTTGTCGATGAAGTACAGGTCGCCGTTCGGATGGACGCCGAAGCTCCTGACCTCGCCGAAATCCGACAGGTCCTGGAGCGGCGAGGGGAAGGCCGACGTGCTCTTGGGCGACAGGCCGAAGGTGTAGGACGCCCCCGGCGCATGGCGCGTGACGGTGTGCTCGTCCGTGCGGGCGGTGAAGAGGCGGCCGGCGTTGTCGATGGCGACGGCGTCCACACCGCCGATGCCGAGGACCGATTGCGTCGTGCCGTCCGGCCTCACCAGCGTCACCTCGGTGGAGGTGGCCAGATAGACGCCGCCGCCCGGCGCGGCGGCGACACCCGTGCCGCAACGCGCGGGATAGATGGGCTCCGCGGTCCGCAGGACGGTTTCCACCTTGCCCTCGCGTGTGAGGCGGCGCAGCCGCGAGCAGCCGTCCTGGATCCACAACTCGCCATCGGCGCCGACGGCCAGTGCCCGGATGTCGGTGAAGCGGGCCTCCGCGGCGGGACCGTCGACCACGCCGAAGAGGTCCAGCGCGCCGCTCACCAGCGTCGCCGTGCCGTTCTTGAGCAGGCGCACGGTGTTCGTGCTCGCGATGTAGAGGTCCCCGCCCGGCGTGGCCGCGATGGCCTTTGCCCAGGTCACGCCGGGGGCGGAGTCCGCCACCTTGCCGATGTAGAGGCCGCCGGGCACCGCGCTGGTGGACCCTTCCGGCGACACCTTCAGGATCCGGTAGGTGTCCGCGACGTAGAGATTGCCGGCGGCATCGCGCGTGACGCTGAGGGGCGAGCCGAATCGTCCGACGCCGACCTTGCCGAGCTGGTCTCCGGCCACCGTCGGCACCCCTGCCACCGTGGACAGCACGCTGTCCACGCCGATCTTGCGGATGACACTGTTGCCCTGGTCGAGCACCAGCATGCCGCCGTCGCCTGCCGGCAGCAGGGCGACAGGCCTGTTGAACCGGGCCGCCGGACCGCCGTCGCGCATGCCGGCGCCGCCGAGGCTGATGATCAGCGGATCGACCTGCACCGCCCTGACGGTGAAGGTGTTCCCGTTGGCCGTCCTGGACTGGCCATTGGCGTCAGTGACCTTCAGCTGGATGGGAAGAGTGCCGGGGGTCGTGACGACGCGTTCGAACGAGGGCGTGTCGATGGCCGCGCCGCCCACGGTCCAGCTGTAGCGGAAGTTGTCCGGGACAGGCTGGTCGAAGCGCTCATAGCTGAACCCGGCGGCGAATCTCAACACGGTGCCGGACGGCACGGACACGTTGTAGGGCAGCCTCGATGCCATGTAGGGCAGGGTCAGGGCCGGGTCCGGCGACACGGTGCCCGTGTTGCCGCCCGGAGAGGCGCCTTGCCCGCCGTCGCCACCACCACCGCCGCCGCACCCGACGAGCGTGCAGGCAAGCAACAGCGGCAGCATCCGCGGATGCGTCGAAGGTCGAGACATCAAGAACTCCCTGAAGACCGTCATGACGATCTCCCGGCGCCTGGCGCCGGTGATCGGCCTCGCCGCGGTCCTGAGGACGGCGGGGGCGACTGGCCGTGAATGATCGGACCGCGATGATAGAGGGGATGGATGCAGGGCGTTGACCGCCCACTTCGGGTGGTTGACCGAGCTTGCTGAGACGGGCGCTGGCGGGAGGGCCCACACGCCGTTCTTGCATGTCTTCATCCGACGACATTCTTTGCTGCCTAAGATGCGGCGCTGTCCTCCTCCCACTCTCCGACTCCGCATGCTCAAAGCTGCCAATCGCCGCCGCGCGTTCTCGTTGCTGGGCGCCAGTCTTCTCCTCGCCGTCGCTGGCTGCGCAGGAACGCCTTCCACTCGCGTTCTATCGCACGGCCCTGTCTATTACGGGGATCGACCGGTGGCTCGGGTCTACGTCTACTTCTTCATCGACATGCGGCCTGAATACATGCCTGAGGCCTTCAGGCGCGTCGCTGGCGCCAAGCTCGCGGAGGCGCTCACAAGCAGTGGTATTCCCAATGAGCAGTTGTGGTTCTCCGATACCGGCGAGGGACGTGTTCTTGAGTCTGACTTCAAGAACCACACATTGACCAACACGACGTTCGTTTCGGTCGGTGCAACGATCAACGAGAACGCCGAACGCGACCATGCGCTGGCCCCGACGCATCGACTGATCGTCTTTCCGAGGGAGGCCCTGACGACAGGCGCCGGTGCGCTGTTCAACGTCAAGTGGGATGTCATTGACGCGTCGAATGGGAATTTCGAGTGGTCGGTGTACACGCAGACCCCTGTGCTTTCTCGAAATATGGATCCGGCGCAGGCCGAGGCGGCTGCCGCTGGCTTTGTCGAGGCAATCATTCAGGAGATGCGAGAGCGCAAGGTCATTCCGCGCGCGAAGATCTGAACCAACTACGGCATCGTCGAGAACGCGGGAACGCCAATCCGAGACGAACTGACAAATCCTGACCCTCAGGAGGGAGGCCATCCCCAGGCTGTCTCCCGCACTTCCTCCGAGGAACGAATCGCCCGAAACAACAGCTTAGGTGCCCTTGCATGTTCGGCCTTGCTCGAAAGTCTGTAGCGCCCGCCGCCGCGAGCGCTGTGCATCTCTACTTTTCCGAAGAGGCCGTCATCGTGGCTGCCACCCATCGAAACCTTGACGGCACCTATTTCGAGCAAGCGGATGCGACGGCCCGCATTGCTGGCGTCCCGTCGGCGCAAGAACTTGGTCGTGCCTTTCAGGCTGCCTTCCAAAGCTTCTCGATGAAGGATGCTGACCTCCGCGATGCGAAGAGGACCGATTGGCCGGCCTTCAAGGCCTCGGGCGCGCGCTCGGTCAAGCAATTTGAGGACGAGTTCCGCGCCTTCAGCTGCTACAGCCTCAATTCAAGCAACGCAATCGTTCGTGCAAGCACGCCGCACGCTCGGAATTCTGAGATCGAGTTGTCAACCTCTTTCAATCCGCTGCTGTCTGCGGAGGTCATCGGCGCGCAGTTGCTGCGGCTCCTGGCAGCGGCCAAAGCCACGCAAGCCGAACCTGCGTTGTCGTCTAGCGCGAACTGACAAGTCCTGACCCTCCGGGGGAGGCCATCCCTCAGGCTGTCTCCCGCACTTCCTCCCCCTGGTGATCGACTTCGGATCGACGTACGTCGCGGACTGCTCGGTTGCGCTGCCAAGGAAGGCGGATGAGGGCTGCGGGGTAGAAGGGATACTCGCGAAACCTCGCGCGGAGCGCGGGAGCGTTATGGAGCCACTTCGCCGTCACGACGATGACTCACCTGCAAGTTCTCCTCGTCGCAACGATCACCTGGACCGTCTGGATTCCGGCGATCGTCCTTCAGTATCGAGCGCGCAATGATCCGGGCGGGATCTCGATCTTCCCGGCACCATTCATGCCGTTCCTGTTCTGGGGCCTGGCCTATGTCTTTCACCGGGTCCATTTCCAGCCAGGAGTGACGGCGATCGGCGTTCTCCATCTTGTGTTCCTGGCTGCCATGGGCGTGAGCATGGTCCTTTCCGGATGGACCATCTACCGCGAAGGCAAGGGCACTGTGCAGCGGACGCGGTCCTCCGGGAAGAGTGATCATGGTGATTGAATGAACGTCGACGTCGCGTTGTTGAAGCGGCTCTCCACCCTGCACGCAAACCTGCGATCTGCGGCGGGCTACCTGGACGTGCCAATTCCCCCTCACATTCCCGAGCAGGTGACATTGGCGCAGACGTTGGAGTTGCTGTCGGAGCCGGCACTGATCGCGTGGATGACCGAGCTTGCGGAGGCGGGCGCCGGCGGGAGGCCTAAGGCAGCCTTCTGGCGCGACCTTGAGCGGGGAGCCGAGGCGTTCGGGCTGCCAGAGCGGGCGACCCAGTACCGCGCTCAGTTCCTTGGAGCGGTCGCCGACAAAGACGGCAGGTGAGGGCGTTCGTCTTCAACACGTTTCGCAAGGCGTGCTTCAGGCTGATTCCGGATGTGTGACAGCGGTCTTCCGAGCGGCAGCTCTTGCACGGATTGCAAGCACTGGAAAGTTGCAGCGCGTAACCGTCCCTGCGACACTTTTGTCTTTACAAGGGAGAAGAGATGGCAAGGACGCCCAAGACAACGCCCGAGCAAGACGGGGAGATCTCTTTCACGATGGTGAAATTCACCATGAGGGGATCTGATACGAGCATGCAGAAGGGAATGGACGCGATCAAGTCTGCGTTCGTGCAGGCCGGCTTCATCCCCGCACTACCCGACATGCGCGCACGCCCGAACGGTGTGAGGCAAATTGCTGCGACCGGCTCTGAGCAAGAAGTTGCGGACGAGGTTGTCGACCCTGCCGATCCTGTCGACCAAGAATCCGGAGTCGCCGAGGCGGCGCCAATACTTGCGCCCAAGAGGACGGCTACGGCTAAGAAGCCGCCTAACTTCAAGATCATGAAGGATCTGAAATTCGATGACGTCCAGCCGACGCTGGAGGCATTTGTGGCCGAGAAGAAGCCCAAGACGCATCTCGATCGCTACCTTTGCATCGCCTACTGGTTCAAGCACTACAAGGACCTCGAGGACCTGACGACAGAGCACTTCTTCACCGCGTATATGCACTATCGATGGACGCTGCCCGCCAACGCTGCGACTCCGATCAACGACCTTCGACACGCCAAGCGTCAATTGTTCGTAGCGGGCAAGACGACAGGGACCTCGACGATCGCGAACTCCGGCGAGCGCCAAGTCGGCGAGATGGGGAAAGCTGAAGCTTGAAGGACGTTCATCACTTCATTGCACCGATCAAGGACTTCAATCAGAAATCTGCGCCTTATCAGATTGAGGTCTTTGCGTGGTTCCTCCATGAGGTTAAAGGGCAGGAGTACTTCAGCCCGGCGGACATCCGCGCCTGCTACGACGCCACTCACCTTCCGGTCCCGAACGTCTCGGCGTCGCTGGCGAAGATCCTTGAGAAACGACCGGCCCGCTGCATTCGCAACACCAAGGGATACAAGCTTTCCAGCATTACCCGCGGGGAGATGGAGACGTTGCTACCCGTCCGGGCATCAGCCGTCGCCACGACCGCGTTGCTTCAAGGGCTTGTCGAAAGGGTTTCGAAGCCTGAGCACAAGGTCTTCCTAAACGAAGCCCTCGTTTGCTTTCAGTACGGCGCACACCGAGCCGCGATCGTAATGATCTGGAATCTCGCCTACTCGCACGTTCTCGATCACATCATTGGCAATCACCTCGCTGCATTTAATGCACAGCGGACAAAGGTCGGTCCAAAGTTGCCAGAGGTCACCAAACTGACCGACTTTGAGGACTACGGAGAGCGTCAGGTGATCGAGATTTGCCGCGGTGCTCGCATCTACGATGCGACGGTCTGCAAGACTCTTACGGAGCGCTTGAATCGTCGCAACTCTGCCGCTCATCCGTCATCGGCGAAGTTCACGCCCGTGCAGGCGGAGGATATGGTCACGGACCTCATCAACAACGTTTTGCTCAACCCGAACGTATGAACTGGGGGCTTGCTATATCGTCGTGGGTCGTCGCGATCTACTTCGGCGTTGGCTTCGTCGCAAAGGCAGGCTTTCCGCCCAAAACGGATCTACTCATTGGTGATGCCCTGTACGTCTGCCTTACTCTATTCTTCCTGTTCCTACCGTTCTTCAACAAGATAAAAATCGGCGCTTGGATTGAGCTTGAGCGAGAGGTCAAGGCGGCCAAGAAGGATGCTGCTGCCGCAAGGGACGAGTTGCGGGAGTTCAAGGCCGAGGTTCGGAACACCGTGTCGGTGATTAGCTCGAATAATGTGAACCCACAGTTCAACATCCACCTCGCCGATATGCTTCGCCAGCAAGGTGAAAACGTCGATAAGAATCTCAATCAAGAGGCTCGCGCAAAAGCGGAAGACGTCAAGAATGAGCTGCAGGCGGACGACGACGTGAACTTTGCCTTGGCGAAGGTGCGTATCGAGATTGAGCGGTTGCTCCGAACGATCCTCGGGCGCAGCCTTATGGTTTCCTCTTCCGGGAATCCGAAGTTCTGGTCGATTAACAGCATGTTTGAGCAGTTGGTGAAGCAACAACCAAACCTCGCGTTCCTGCGCGAACCCATGAAGCACGTCCTGTCTGTCTGCAACGCCGCTGTCCACGCGCAGATCATTGCGCCGTCGCAAGCGGGAGAAGCGTTGAAGTTGGGCGCGCTGATCATCGCAGCGCTGAAGCAACATCCTGGCGCACAGGGCGAGCCGGCCGAAGTGGAATGAAGAGTCGCCGACTGTAGTTGAATGATCGCAGTGAGCCTAAGAGCGGGTGGAAGCACGGAACTCGTGATCGACCGGTTGAATCCGCCACCGTCAGCGGCCAATTGGGTATTCGAGCGTCCCGCCAATTCGTTCTTGCGCAGGCTGTTCCCTACCGGAGTCGAACGCCTTCTTCATCAACATGATCTCCGATGTGGAGAGCAGATGTGCTCCTGCCGGGGCGGGAGAGCCCGCCTTGCGCAAGTTCTGGATGCCCATCGCGAGTTGCAGTGAGTAGTCCGTTGGGATGGACCCCGCATCAAACGGCTGACTGCCTAGGTAGTTCTTGAACCATCGCGCCGTGTCGCCCGAGGGCGGGATCATGGGTGAGATGGCCGGCGTCTGTGCCGTCGCGTGGCAAGATATACACGATGATTTTGGATTGTCGACAGGACCGTTCAGGCGCCCTTCGAATCCAAGATGCTGAGGGGTGCCAATAGACGTGTTGATCCACTGCTGCGTTGTGGTTTCGTTGCCCCACATTACGCCCACAGGGAGCATTCGGTCCCATGGCGTCGCACCCGGGACCTCGCCGTTATAGGCCATCGTTGCGAAGACCCAGCCCGTCTCGCTGGCCTGCTTGTCCTTGACCGCGAGATCCATCTGCAATAGACGCACAGTTTGCGGCTTGCGCTGCGTTGCGCTGCTGGGACACGTGCCGTTCGGCAGCACATGGACATTGCCTTGCCATTCGAGCGTGTTCTTCAGGTATGGAACTTCGCTGACTGGTGCAGCCGTGAACAGCAGCTTGGCGATCACTGTGCCTTCTGGGAACTGCGCCAGCGAGGCGTCGGGCGCCTTCGGGTCGGCCCACACTCGGCCAATCTGGTAGCCGCCGCGGGCATTGAAAAATCCGACAGCCCAGTTCTGTGCGCAATGAATCTGATCCGGTCCCAGCTCTCCCTTGCCAGGGCTTGAGGCGGCGGGCGTGCTGCGCTCCCGCGTCAAGCCATGGATGAACTCGCGGCCGCTAGTGCCGTAGTGCATCCAGGGCGCGTGGTACCACTTGCGCACTGGGTTGTCCTGGACGGCCCAGTTCACGCCGACATTGCCCTCCAGGGCATAACGGTACAGCGCGTTGACGTAGTTCTGCGGATCCTTCGTCGGATTAATTCCGGCCCAAGGCAGAGCCTCTTCTGGAGGCAATGTCTTGGGATAGGCTTGGCTCAGCCTGAAAATCGGTCCAGTCCAGCCGCTAGGCACCTTGTCCGTGGTTGCTGGAAACGTCTGTGCTGAGACAGGCACGCCGACGGCTAAAAGCACAAAGGCGGCCTTGGCCTTAAATGTGGACCTGAACATTGTTCTCTCCCCTCTCGTTTGCTTGACCGCATGGCAGGACGAGACAGTCAACTGCGCATGATGCTGGATTGGCTTTTGGTGCCTGTCATCCACTGTTCTGATGAGATTGATGAGGAGCAATATCGGTTTGAGACAGCGTGGGGCCGGCGCTTCGCACCGGCTGCGGAATCAAGGTCAAGGGCGGGGACATCCGCGCTCCGATCTCGCAATTCGCCCGGGGCCTTCGGCTGCATTTCGACCCAGCAGTTCGCAGATGACGAATTCACGCCCCTCGGCGTGAATTCGGATCTCCGCTGAGGATGACGGCACCGCTGCAAGCGGCCAAGCAAAGCCGACTGCTTCGCAAGGCCGCCAACGCCGGAATGGTCGAGAACGCGGGAACGCCAACCCGAGGCGAACTGCGTTTGTCGTCTAGCACGAACTGACAAGTCCTGACCCTCAGGGCGGTGCCATCCCCCCAGGCCAACCCCCGCACTCCCTCCAAGGAACGAATCGCCCGAAGTCTTTGACATAGATCAGAGAACGAAGTCCCGATCGGACGGAGCATGGACTCCGGTGCTTCAACCCACCACAACGAAGCCGGCGCCGGTTCTGAGACTGACGTCGGGCCCTTGATCATTCGGTCATGGGCGAGATGGGCCTATCCGCGAGGACGGCCGCACGTCCCTTCGTCGTGAGTTGAACATCTCGCCCACCACTCCGGTCGATCCGTTGGCATGTCGCCTTCGACATCGGAGCCGGTGGCATCCAACCTTGACCGGGGTAGTACGACATGGGAAGTTTCCAACAAGCACGCATCGACGAGTCCGACAAGCCGCTGCGCTCGCGCCATCCGCTCGCGGGCTGCGATCAGCAGACGCTGATCCACCTGCAGCACGGCTGGGGCATGACCGAGCCGCAGATCTTCGGGCCGCGTCTCGGCTCCGATGCGATCTGCCTGCGCGCGGATCTGACGATGGGCTCGGCGCTCGCCAATCTCCGCGCACTGTTGGTGAGCGGCGCATCGATGCTGGCCATGCTCGCCGACAACAGCGCGGAGGGCGATCCGGCCAAGCACGTGGCGAACGCGGTGAAGGAGTCGCTGCGCGAAGGTCTGGGGATGCTCGGCGTGGTGGAGCGCGCGGTGGATGACGATCGGAGGAAGGTGGCCTCTTGAGCGCGAGAGTCCAAGGCAGCGAGGTGAGGGCACTGGCCGAGCACCTCGCGCCGGACCTCTTGATCATCACGTCACGGCAAGGCCTGGCCCCCAACGGGACTCGTCCGGATTCGGGTCCTTCCACCCCGGCGTCATCTCGCCATTTCCCGACTATCTGTTCCTCGAATTCAAGTCATTCCGCCTTGAATTGGCTAAACGCATGATCCCGTTCGACGGCTCTTTCGTCATTCAACTTAGCCAAAGTGAGGTCCTGAAATGAAGCTCAAGAACAAGGTCGCATTCATCACGGGTGGTACGTCGGGCATCGGCCTGGAGACCGCCAAGCTGTTCGAGGCCGAGGGCGCCCAGGTGGTGCTGGTCGGCTCGAACGCCGAGCGTCTGGCCGCCGCCGGCAACGAACTCGGAGGGACGGCGCTGCTGGTCCGCGCGGACATCCGCAAGGTGGCCGACATCGAGCGCGCCGTGCAGGAGACGCAGGCCAGGATCGGCCGCATCGACGTGCTCTTCGCCAACGCCGGTGCCACGACGGTCGCTCCGCTCGAGGCGGTGACGGAGGCGTATGTCGCCGACAACCTCGCGCTCAACTTCACCGGCACGTTCTTCACGATTCAGAAGGTGGCGCCGCTCATGGCGCAAGGCGGCAGCATCATCGTGACGACGTCCTTCCTCAACACCATCGGATACGCCGGCCTGTCGATCCTGGCGGCGACCAAGGCGGCGGCGCGCTCCCTCGTCCGCACCCTGGGCGCGGAACTGGCGCCGCGCGGCATCCGCGTGAACGCGGTCAGCCCGGGCGCGATCGCGACGCCGTTCTACAGCAAGATCGGACTGCCCGACAACGTGCTGTCGGAGATCGCCGCGGGCATCACGCAGAAGGTCGGATTGAAGCGCTTCGGCGATGCGGCGGAACTCGCGAAGACCGCGCTGTTCCTGGCCAGCGACGACTCGTCGTACACGACGGGCACGGAACTCGTGGTCGACGGCGGCCTGACCCAGTTCTGACGCTCAGCGCGACGGGACGCGTCCGAAGTCCGCCAATGCCTCGCGAAGTTTCGGGACGGCGAAGTCGATGAATCGGCGGAGCTTGACCGGCATCATGTCGCGAGACAGGTGGACGAGGTGCACCGGAATCGGGTCGACCTCGAACTCCTCCAGGAGGTATCGGAGTTTCCCGTCGCGCACGGCCTCCGCCACGTCGTGCTCGAGCAGCATCGTCGCGCCGACGCCATCGATGGCGGCATCGGCCGCCGCGTCGGGCGACGAAACGAGCAATCGTGGCGTGCCCGTGATCGTGTGGATCTCGCCGGCGTCCGGATGACGGAAGCGCCACGGCGACAGGAACGGGCTGTTGAACACGACGCGAGGGAACCCGTGAAGATCCTCGGGGCTGCGTGGCACACCGTGCTGCTTCAGAAGCGCGGGGCTGGCCACCACCACGACCCGCAACAGGCCGACCCGCGTCGCCACCAGGCTGCTGTCGGCCAGGCGTCCGATCCGGACAGCGACATCCGCGGGTGAATCGACGAGGTCGATGTTGCGGTCGGATTGCAGGAGCTGGATCCGGATCTCGGGAAACTGCGTCAGGAACTGATTGACGACGGGAAGCACCCGCAGCCGCGCCACCTGCACCGGCGTCGTCACGACGAGCTCGCCGCGTGGATTCGTGAACTCGCCGGCGGCGCGACGCTCCTGCTCATCGACCTGTTCGAGGATCCGCCTTGCGGCGGCCACGTAATCGGTCCCCGCATCCGTCAGCAGGAGCTTGCGTGTCGTGCGAACGAGAAGCTTGGTGCCGACCAAGGCCTCCAGGTCGTTGACATTGCGCGTGAGCGTGGCGACGGGGATCCGCAGTTTCCTGGCGGCCGCCGAGAGGCTTCCCTCCTCGACGGAGGCCACCAACATCGCCATCGCTTCCAGTCTGTCCAATTGACGCACCTCGACAAGGTCAACGACCAGGAGTGGCCGTGCCGCGGTCACCGAACGGCCGCGAGGCCGCACTCTACATGGCGGTAGATGCGACGCCCCTCGCGCAGTGGCCGCAGGCTTCTTCACGGACGGGAACGAATCGCGCGGCAGTCGCTGCATCGTGTTGAAATCCGCCGCCAACGAGGCACCCGCCCATCAGGAGAGGGAAGCGATGGTGGACCGATGACGATCGCCCGGTACGTGGCCGCCATGACGCTGGCTTTCGCCTGTCTGGGCGCAGTGGCGGCGCAGGCCGACGGCACGTCGCCCGCGCCCGCCTGGCATCAGGCCCAGGTGGAAGCGCGCATCCTGTTCGCGCCCCAGGCCGTTCCTGGCAGCGACGGAACGAGGCACCTCGCCTATGAGCTGCGCCTCACCAGCTTCCAGGACGAGGAGAACCCGCTGACGCTGACCCGGCTGGCCGTCTTCACCGATGTGGGCAAGGTCCCGCTGTTGACCGTCGAAGGCGCCGACCTGCATCGCCTGCTCAACCGGGCCGTGCCGGACAACGCACCGAGCAATGGCTTGGATGTGCCGTCGGGGCGTTCGCTGACGCTCTTCCTGTGGCTGAACCTGCCTGCAGGAACGCCGCCGGGGAGCCTGCGACATCAACTGAATTTCCGGACTTCCAAGGGCGATGTCCAGCGCGCCGACGACGTGCGGACGACCGTCGTCCCGACGCCGCCGATCCGCATTGCCGCCCCGCTGCGCGGCGGTCGATGGCTGGCCGTCGAGGGGCCAGGCAATGCGCTGTCGCACCACTGGGGCAGCCTGGTTGCCATCGATGGAACTTTGTCCATTCCGCAGCGCTTCGCCATCGACTGGTTCGGGTTGGACGAGGCCAACCATTCACTGCGCAGCCGGCATGAAGACCTCGCCTCCAGCGTCGACGAGGATTGGATCGGCTTCGGCCAGGACGTGCTGGCAGTGGCGGACGGGGTCGTCGTCGACGCCCGCGACGGGATCGCCGATGGCCAGCCGCTCCGCCCGTTGGAGGGGCCGGAGGACCTGACGGCGCGCACCCTCTATGGCAACTTCGTCGTGCTGCGCCTCGCGCCCGGGGTCTACGCGCATTACGCGCATCTCCGGGCGGGCAGCGTCCACGTGCGGCCCGGTCAGCGCGTGCGGCGAGGCGCCGTCCTGGCGCAGCTCGGCCAGACCGGCAGCGCGGGCGCGCCGCATCTGCATTTCCACATCAGCGACCGGTCGACGTTCGAGCACTCGCAGGGACTGCCCTTCGTCGTCGATGCCTTCGCGCTCCTGGGGCAGGGCAGGATCGAAGAGACCTTCGATCCGACGGTGCCGGCCGGCGCCTCCGCGGCGAAGGCTGCAGCGCGAAGGAATGAACTGCCGCTGGACGGCAGCATCGTGTCCTTCCCTCGATGAGCGGGCTCAGCGCCTGAACTTGCCGTCCACGGTGGGGACGGATGCTCATCCGCTCCAGGCTGAGTGCAGTCGGTCGCGGTGACTCGTTCGGCCTACGGTTCTCGACCCATTGCCGCCCCAGTCAGTCAAGGGTCAACTTGCCGGCAAGCGGCCGCCCGACGTTTGACATGGGAGGTCATACGATACAGGCCATGCGTCGCTCGCTCGGCGAGCCATTGCCCTCGGCACACGAACGAGTGCAGTCGATACGATGTGGCAGGCGTAACCTTCGGCAGGTCATGGCTCGGCCATGGCACCCGCGAATGCACGACCGTGCCCTGCGCCCTGCAAGGCGCTTTGGATTCGAAGACTGACCAGGAGACAGGCATGCTGACGCAAGCAATCCAAACCGACCTGCAAGCCAAGCTCACGGGCGAAGTCGTCAAGCTGGTGCGCGCCAAGGTCACCCCGGACCAGCGCGAGGCGCTGGCGGACTTCGTGCAGAGGTACTTCGGCCAGGTCGACCCGGAGGAACTGGCCGAGCGGCAGGTGGCCGACCTCTACGGCGCGGCCATGTCGCACTGGAGCTTCGCACGCAAGCGCGACCTCGACCATGCGCGGGTGCGGGTCTTCAACCCGACGATCGCCGAACATGGCTGGCAGTCGACCCACACCGTCATCGAGATCGTCAACGACGACATGCCCTTCCTGGTCGACTCGGTGACCATGGAAGTCAACCGCCACGGGCTCACGCTGCACCTGATCATCCATCCGTTGGTGGCGGCGAATCGCGATGCCGACGGCACGCTGCGGGGACTTGCCGGTGACGGCGGCGGTGTGCGTGAATCGTTCATCCATGTCGAGGTCGACCGCATTTCCGAGCCGGCGCGGCTCGATGCGCTCGCGGCCGACGTCACCCGCGTGCTCGGCGACGTGCGATCGGCGGTGGCCGACTGGCAAGCCATGCGGCAGCGCATGCTCGACATCGTCAATGACCTGCTACGACAGGCGCCACCGCTCGCGGCCGAGGAACTGGCCGAGGGCCAGGACTTCCTGCACTGGCTGGCCGACAACCACTTCACCTTCCTGGGCTACCGCCGCCACGAGCTGGCGAGCGTCGACGGACAGGACGTGCTGACCGTCGTTCCGGATTCGAGCCTCGGCATCTTGCGCGGGATGGCCGCGCTCGATGCGGTCGCCGCCTTTGCCGCACTGCCGCCCGAGGTGCGCGCGCAGGTACGCCGGCCCGAACTGCTGGTGGTGACGAAGTCGACCGCGCGCTCCACCGTGCACCGGCCGGGCTACCTCGACTACGTGGCCGTCAAGCGCTTCGGTGCCGACGGCACGGTCTGCGGCGAGGACCGCTTCCTGGGCCTGTTCACTTCCAACGCCTACAGCGCTAACCCGGCCGAGATCCCGCTGCTGCGGCGCAGGGTGGCCGAGGTGGTCGCGCGCGCCGGCTACACACGGGGCAGTCATGCCGGCAAGGCCTTGATCAACATCCTCGACACCTATCCGCGTGACGAGCTGTTCCAGACCAGCGGCGACGAACTGCTGCAAACCGCTGTGGGCATCCTGCACCTGGGCGAGCGCCAGCGCTTCCGGCTCTTCGTGCGGCGCGATCCGTTCCAGCGCTTCCTGTCCTGCCTGATCTACGCGCCGCGCGAGCACTACACCACCGAGCTGCGCCAGAAGTGGCAGGCGATCCTGCTGCAAGCCTTCAATGGCAGCGGTTCGGAGTTCAACGTGCACCTGTCGGAATCGGTGCTGGCGCGGATCCAGATGACGGTGCGCACCCAGCCGGGGAAGATCCCGGCATTCGACGTGCGCGAACTCGAAGCGCGCCTGGTCTCGGCAGCGCGGCGCTGGGACGACGACTTGAAAATGGCACTGATCGAAGCGTCGGGTGAAGCCCGTGGCGTCCAGCTGCTGCGCCAGTTCGGCAGCGCGTTTCCGGCCTCCTACCGGGAAGAGTTCGACGCCCGCGCCGCGGTGCCCGACGTCGAACTGATGACCCGGCTCACCGATGCCGAACCGGTGGGCATGAACCTGTACCGCCCGCTCGAGGCGCCGCCCGGCAACCTGCGGTTCAAGCTGTTGCGCCGGGGCGAGCCGCTGACCTTGTCGGCCAGCCTGCCGATGCTCGAGCACATGGGCATGAAGGTGCTCGACGAACACCCCTACCGCATCGCGCCGCAAGACGCGTCGCCGATCTGGATCCACGACTTCGGGCTGGTGTCGAGCCTCGCCGGTGCCGAAGTCGAGGTCGACACACTGCACCAGGTGTTCGAGAACGCGTTTGCCGCCGTGCTGCGCGGCGATGTCGAGGACGACGACTTCAACCGCCTCGTCGTCGCGGCGCGCCTGCCTGCCGAGCAGATCGTGGTGCTGCGTGCGTATGCGAAGTACATGCGGCAGATCGGCTTTGCGCTGTCGCAGTCCTTCATCGAGGCGACGCTGGCGGCGCACGCCGGCATCGCCGGCCAACTCGCCCGGCTCTTCGAGCTGCGATTCGACCCGGCCGGAGGCGCGGATGCCGAGGCCCACGCCGCGGAGCAGGTCAAGGCCATCACGGCCGCCCTCGAGCAGGTCGAGAACCTCTCGGAAGACCGCGTCCTGCGCCAATACCTGGCGCTGATGCTCGCGACGACCCGGACGAACTTCTGGCGCCGCGACGCCGCAGGCCGGCGGCGCAGCTTCCTGTCGTTCAAGTTCGATTCGTCCAAGGTGCCGGGCTTGCCTGCGCCGAAGCCGATGTTCGAGATCTTCGTCTACTCGACCCGCTTCGAAGGGGTGCACCTGCGTGGCGGCCGGGTGGCGCGCGGCGGTCTGCGCTGGTCGGATCGACCCGAAGACTTCCGCACCGAAGTGCTGGGCCTGGTGAAGGCGCAGATGGTGAAGAACACCGTCATCGTGCCGGTCGGATCGAAAGGCGGCTTCGTGCTGAAGAAGGCGCCACCGGCGAGCGATCGCGAGGCCTTCATGAAGGAAGGCGTGGCCTGCTACCAGGACTACCTGCGCGGCCTGCTGGATATCACCGACAACCGCGTCGGCGACAAGATCGTCCCGCCGCCGCAGGTCAAGCGCTACGACGAGGACGACCCTTATCTCGTCGTCGCCGCCGACAAGGGCACCGCGACCTTCTCGGACTACGCCAACGGCATCAGCAAGGAATACGGCTTCTGGCTGGGCGACGCGTTCGCGTCCGGCGGCTCGGTGGGCTACGACCACAAGGCCATGGGCATCACCGCGCGCGGCGCGTGGGAGTCCGTCAAGCGCCACTTCCGCGAGATGGGGGTCGATACGCAGACGACCGGCTTCACGGTGGCGGGCATCGGCGACATGTCGGGCGACGTGTTCGGCAACGGCATGCTGTTGTCGCGCCACATCCACCTGCTGGCGGCATTCGACCATCGCCACATCTTCCTCGACCCGCAGCCCGATCCCGAGAAGGCATTCGTCGAACGCGAGCGACTGTTCAAGCTGCCGCGATCGTCATGGGCCGACTACGACGCCCAACTGATCTCGGTCGGTGGAGGCGTGCACGCGCGCAGCGCGAAGTCGATCCAGATCACGCCCGAAGTGCAGCGTGCACTGGGCATCACCGCCAATGCGATGACGCCGACCGAGCTGGTCAACGCCATCCTGAAGGCGCCGCTGGACCTGGTCTACAACGGCGGCATCGGCACCTACGTGAAGGCCTCGGGCGAAAGCCATGCACAGGTCGGGGATCGCGCCAACGACGCGCTGCGCGTCAACGGCAGCGAGCTGCGCTGCAAGGTGTTCGCCGAGGGCGGAAACCTGGGCTGCACCCAGCGAGGCCGCATCGAGTACGCGCTCGCGGGCGGGCGCATCAACACGGATGCGATCGACAACTCGGCCGGGGTCGATACCTCGGACCACGAGGTCAACATCAAGATCCTGCTCGGCCTGGCCGTCAGCGAGGGCGAGCTCACCGACAAGCAGCGCAATGCGCTGCTGCCGGCAATGACCGACGACGTCGCCGCGCAGGTGCTGCGGGACAACGTCTTCCAGACCCAGGTCCTTTCGGTCACCGGCCGCATGGCGCCCCAACTGCTGGACGCGCAGGCGCGCTTCCTTCTGTACCTCGAGAAGGCCGACCGGCTCAACCGCGCGATCGAGTTCCTGCCGTCGAACGAGGAGATCGCCGACCGGCGCGGCAAGGGACAGGGCCTGACCAGTCCCGAGCGCGCGGTGCTGCTCGCCTACAGCAAGATCTGGCTCTATGACGAGTTGCTCGGCTCGACCTTGCCCGACGATCCCTGGGTATCGACCGCGCTGGAGCGCTACTTCCCGCCGCTGCTCCAGGAGCGGTTCAGCAGCTACATGCAGCGCCACCCGCTCAAACGCGAGATCATCGCCACGCATGTCACCAACAGCATGATCAACCGGGTCGGCAGCACCTTCGTGCACCGCCTGCTCGAAACCACCGGCGCACGCGCCTTCGAGATCGTGCGCGCGTACCTCCTGAGCCGGGAGATCTTCGGCATGGTGAGCCTGTGGCAGGGCATCGAGGCGCTCGACAACAAGGTGGCCGACGAGATGCAGTCGCGCATGCTGATCGACACCAGCCGCCAGCTCGAACGCGGCACCAAATGGTTCCTGCGCTCGCACCGGCTCATCGACGACATGGGGGTCACGATCGAGCACTTCACGTCGAACGTCACCAAGCTCGCCGCACGCCTGCCGCAACTGCTCGACGCCGACGAACGTGCGCGCGTCGACGCCGCGGCGGCCCACTATGTCGCGGGCGGCGTACCGCGCGAACTGGCCGAACGGGTGGTGACCTTCGGCACGCTGTACGCCACGCTCGACATCGCCGAGATCGCGGGCAGCGCACGCTGGCCGGCGGAACTGGTGGCTGCGATCTACTTCGATCTCGCCAATCGCCTGGGAATGCCGTGGCTGCGCGACAAGATCACCGCGCTGCCCGGCGACCAGCATTGGCAGATGCTCGCCAAGGGCGCCATGCTCGACGACCTGTGGGGCCTGCAACGTTCGATCACCGGCGCGGTGCTGGCTGGCGGCGGCGACGGTGAATCGCCGGCCGCACAGGTCGAGGCTTGGCAGACCAACAATGGCCGCACCATCGAACGTGCGGCGCAATTGCTCGGCGAGCTGCGCGCGGTGCCGGCGCCGGATGCGGCGATGCTGTCGGTGGCGTTGAGGGAGTTGCGCGGTCTCACCTAGTCGCGAGGTCACTCAGCTGCGCTGCGATGCTGACATCAGCGCCAGGCTGGAGGCGGAAGCCCAAACGTCGACGATGCCGTCGATGAATGACGCGCCTACGGCCGGTCCATGAAATACCGATGGACGGCACGCACGCCATCCAACCAACGCTGCTTGCGAGCGTTCTTGTTCTCTGCGATCTTGCGAGCAATCTCAGCTTCGCTGAGACCACGGAAAGCCTCCGCGCTATAGGTTCCGCCCTCGAACCAATCGAACTCCGCGATGCTGCCAGGCGGGTTGGCAGACTGCTCCCGCATCACACGGACAACTTCGTCCGGGACCCAATGCATGAAGCGCTCAGGCGGAGTCTGCGCTGCTTCATGGAACAGGAACGAGGCGGCCCCGTCAGGTCTCCCGCCGTAGTCGATCAGGTTGCGTATGTGCGTTTCAAGAGACGTCTCTGAGGACATCTGCACATGATAGGTCGAGCGGTGCAAGCTGATTGTCGCGCGGCACCGAGCCAAGGAGTTCTTCCGCCCGTGGAGGCAGCGCTTGTGACGCCCACTCCATACGGGCCACTGCAGTTGCATGGGCCATCGTGAGACAAAGATGTTCGCTTCAGGCTGGAAGCGGTCGTCCGTCTTCAACAGTTGGCGACTCCTCGCCCGAGCATCACTCGTCGTCCATCGTCAGCCAGTAGCCCACAGAAAAATCATCAATGGCCACTAGGAGCGAGTCGCGGGAATGAGGGGTCACGGCATGCCACCCAGTTCCTCCGTCGGAGGTGTTCGACAAGCATTTTGGATTTCGCAGCTTGGAAAAGAATGCGTCGATGACCGGTGTCAGCACGGCTTCATCGACCGAGCGATGGCAGTAGAGGCGAAGCTCTTCCTGCAACATTCGACGAAGTTCGAGGCGCGCCTGGCTCAAATCGACCTCACGCAACGACTGGTTCAACCCGCTTAGACGCTCGCGCCGACCCCATTGCGCCGCTTCGTTGGCGTCCCGGTTCAGAAATGCTTCGACCGCAGTCAGGTCGCGCCCGCCCGCCGTGTTCGGTCCTCCATCGAAAACGAGGTAACCGTCCGACCAGAGCTGGGATTGCTGCTTAAGCAAAGCTAGTACTTCGTTGAACATTCGTGATTCTGAAGAACGAACTGCGTCGAGTCTAAGGGGCGAGTAAAACCGGAGGTCCGCAGCCGCTGCAGAGCGGAATTCCGCTCCCGCTTGAAAGCGACTCTCGAAGGAGTCGTGAAGGCGCCATGAAGCGCTGCCCGCGAGCGCCCTTGGCGCGCGTGACGACGCAGGTGCCGAATCTCGTTCGTCACCTGCGTGCGATTGAGCGCGGCCAATGGCTTGATGCCGCCGACGCACCAATATCGCAAGTCCGCGGGATTCGTGAATGTCGTTCCCCCGCCGCCTTCCGGCGGGGGCTCCTGGATCTGGAACATCACGATGGAGAAGAACGCGCCTCCCGACGTGAGAGCCCGATGATCGCCACAGATCCTGCGGTGCCACCGACACGGCCTTGAATGATCGCGATCTCGTCGGGCGTCCAGGGTCACTTGCCACAGTGGCCGTAGCTCTCCAGCAGCGACGCCCAGGTGCCGTCCGCGTCAAAGCCTGGCACCAGCGCGTTGTCCATGGGATTGGCCGCGGTGAAGGCCTTCAGGCCGTGCAGCACCAGGTAGCGTGGCGCGTAGGTCGGAGGTCCGATCCGCCCGAGGACCTCGCAGAAGGCCTGCGTGGCCTCGGGCTTGGCGATTCGTTTCTGCACCTTCTCGATGAAGAACTCGCGCTGCCGCGGTGTGAAGCCGGCGCTGGTGTTGATGATCAGCACCTGCGGGCCGCCGCGCACGCTGGGGTCGTCGATGCGCCGCGCGTCGAATCTCGAATAGATGCCCGCGACGCTGAACATCAGGGCGGCATCCTCGGCGCGGCGTTCGTCCAGGCATTTCAGGAAGCCGGTGTGCAAGTCGGGCGGTGTGAACGAGGCCTCGATCTGGTCGCCGCGCAGGCAGGGCAGGTCGCGCGTGGGCGCCAGGCTGCCCTGCAGCCTGGCCCGGGTCACGGTACCGTCCTGCTGCGCCATCAGCGGCGGACGTTCGACCGCGGCGGCGGACGCGGCAGCCGCGCGGGCGGCCGCATCCCGTGCGGCCGCGGAGGCGGCCATCGCCTGCAAGCCCGCGTTGAACTGGTCTCGCTCTTCCTTGCGCTTGGCCATGAAGGCGCTGTCCTCGGCCGTGACGAGCAGGACCGGCGCACGCGTGGTGGCGGGCTCGGCCTGGACCTGGTCGTCGCAGGCGCGCGGCATCAGCACGCCGGATCCACCAGCCTCTCGAGAGGCGGACAGCACGCGCTGGCCGCGCAGGGCGACGCGGATCACCTGGCCGCCCCAGAACTCCCTGTCCGGCGGGCAGGCGACGGGCAGGATGGCCAGGAGTTCCTCGGAGGTCGGCACGCGCCAGCCGCCGGGCTGCGCCGCGGCGTAGGCCTGGGCCTCGGCCAGCGTCATGGGCTTGGCCTCGCCCTGGCACGTCGGAACGCGGTCCTCGAGCCGCTGGCCTACGAGACAGCGGGTCCACACCAGCCTGGACTTGCGATCCCGCGCCATGTCGCCGGCAGTCTCGACATGCGAGACGCTGGACATCCATCTCGAGAACGGCGTGTCGGGCCCTCTCGCCGGACGGAACTCCATCATTCCCGGCGGCACCGGAGCGGACGCGGACGACGTGCCGGGTGCCGGGGCTTGAGCCCGGCTCGGCGTGGCCACCGTCAGCGCCACGCCCAGGGCCAGGAGGAGCAACCGGGACGTCACCGCGCTCACTCCTTGCCGTCGGTGCGAATCGTGCGACCGGGCAGCAGCAGCCGCTTCTCGATCGTCCGGCCGGCGAGCGCGGGATTCTTCGCGATGGCCAGCTCGATGTCCCGGGAGAACCGGTCGCGGATGACGAACGCGGTGCTGGACGAGCAGGCCTTGGGCATGAACACCTCGCCGCCGTAGATCAGTTCGCCCGCGCCGATCTCGACGACGTAGTTCGGGGTGACCGTCGGGACGTAGTAGGGATTGGCCAGCCAGGGGCGAAGCTCATACCGGCCCGGCGGCAGGGCCATGGCATTGATGGTGCCGTGATGGTCGGAGAAATCACTCTTGTGGATGTAGACGTCGACGCCGATGAGGTCGGTCGAGTCCGGCGTGGATCCGGTCTTCGCATCGACGATCTTCAGGAAGGTCGACATCGAGATGCAACGTTCGGGCGCACCCGTCGACAGGACCAGCACGCCCTTGTCCTTGCCGTTCAACGCTGCCGCCGGCAGCCGGTCCGGGCCCGTCCGGTTGTCCATGCTGGCGCATCCCGCAAGCAGGCTCACTGCCAACAGGGCTGCCCCGGTCCCTCGATTTCGCTCGATCATCATCGCTTCCCCCCATTTTTGGTGGCGGAAGCGTAGCACCGAGCGCGCATCAAGTAGGACGACCACTGCGACCCAAGCCGTTCACGATGACGCACCGGGCCCCAGGCAGAATCCGGACAAACGGGGCGAGCCCGGCGTCAAGCCGGCCGGGAAGCCCATCTTGAGGAATGGAGCAGCATCAATGGCACTGACGAAGAAGGGCGAGTTCTGGTACGGGACCACGTCCGGCGACACCCAGGCGGAACTGCGCAGCTACAGCGTGGCGAATCGCCATGAGGCTGTCCGGTTTGCCACGTCCAAATGCGAATGCGGATGCCGGACCTTCGCGCTGCAGACGGATGAAGAAGCCGGCGTGGCCATCCGCACCTGCACTGACTGCGGGCAGGAACACCTGATGGGCGACAGTGAGGACCACGTCGCAGAAGCCGCGCCTGAGACGCACGAGTGCGTGTGCGAGAACGAGGTGTTCGAGCTGGTGTCCGGCGTCTCCGTGTACGAAGGTACGCATGACGTGCGCTGGTACTACATTGCGTGCCACTGCGTGGAATGCAACCTGGTCGGGGTCTTCGCAGACTGGAAGTGCGAAGCAGGTGATGCGGCGGCCTTCCTCGCCAAGGTCTGAGCACGACGTCGTCGCGCTTCAAGAGACAAATCAGAGGTCGTCGGGGGACTACCGAGCGGCGCTATAACGGAAGCTTGGACACGCGGCCCGGGTGCCGGCACAGAACCCAAGGGCCTCGCCAAGTAGACGAGCAGCCGATGCGGCGTCTTTGATTCCCATCACCGGCGCTTGGTCGATGTCCGCCTCGCAGCCGATGCCAGATAGAACACCTGCCCGAAGGAGTTCCTCAAGTGCATTGAGCAGCTCATCCAACGCTGGCCATGGGTACTGCCGCGTGGGGTCCAGTGTTGGCGTCAGGCGAATCGTGACGCTACCTTGAAGATCTTCAGAGGCCGTTCGGCCAATCAGGACTGAACGGTAGAAGCAAAGCTCCTCATCGGTTGGGCCGAAGGAGGTCTCAAATGGAGCAAAGGTGACTTCGGGAGCCTTGTTTGGCAGGGTTGCCCAGAACGAGTCGGGAGCGCGCGAGTATTCGAGCGAGTTCATCGCGCGATTCTGCCCGTCGCAAGGTCTGCTTCCGCCGTTGAAAGCAGTCGCTCGTAGCTACCTCGAGGTCGTGCCGCCACAATGGAGTCTCGTCAGCTCCTTCCGCAACATGATGCTCATTTCGCTGGCAAAGAGGTTTCATGCCGAGCACCTCGAGGTCAAACTAGGCGCTCCCCTAGGAGCCAGTGCCGCTGAAGTCGTCGCGCTGGAGCGGACCATTGGCTTCACCTTGCCGCAGGCCTACAAGGAATACCTGCTTTGGATGGGCAAGGACCATCACGGAATTTTTCGGGGTTCCGGCTGGTTCATGGGAAACGTGATCGCTAACAGGACTGTGCTCAGGAACCTCCTCGAAGAGACCGGCAGCGCCTATCAACTCAAGAACACCGACGTCGTCTTCTTCAGCCATCAGGGGTACATGGCAGCCTGGTTCGATGCGGAGTCCGCAGAGGTCGATCCTCTTTGCCTGTACGTTGATGACGGCGATCCGGAACCTCGTGCGCAAGGCTTGTTTTCCGAAGTGCTGCTGAACGACATGAGAGGACTGGCTTCTGCGATCTAGCCAATGGGATCACCCATGGAATCATCGTCCTTTGTCATCGACTTTCACCCGCACCTCACGGAGGTCAATTGGCGGCCGTTCATGCTTGCCGTCGGGACAGCGGGAGCGACCAGTCACTGGCACGATTCCCACCAGGTCGAACTAACCTGCGTGAAACGCAGTCAGCTTCAGCATGTGGGTTACATCGTTTTCAGGGTCTGCCAGCCTCGCCTTGGCAAGGAGATTGGCGTTACCGGCCTGGCAGAGAATCGAGCCGGTGCTTACACGGATGCTGGCTTTCCGCGCTAGACCGAAGTCCGCTTCCGCTGCTTCCGAGACCCATCGGCGATGGGGCGAAACGCTCAGCGCGAGCTTCGGGCCAGGTCCGTGATCAACAGCGGGTTGCTCGCCGCGAGTTCGGCCGCGATCTCGCGCGCGGTGCGGCGCCTGGCCTTCAGGTCCTCCACCTCGGCGGAGGTGATGCCGACCATCTGAAGGAAATCGACGCGGCCATGGGGCGTGTCGATCGAGCCGAGTTCGGGATCGGTGACGAAGAGCAAACCGACGATGTCAGTGTCGGCATCGCTCTCGATCGGTCCGTTGGCCGGGATCCAATGCCCGTCGGCGAAGACGTTGTGTGAACTGAAGACATAGCGGGCCAGGTTCTGCTGCAGGTTGATCGGCCAGATCAGGTTCGCGATGTCCTGACCGGTGTCGCGCAGGCGGAACGTCAGTTCAAAGCCGTATCCGCTGACCTCGTCGCCAACCCTGTCCTCCTCGTAGTACAGCGCGCTGAAACCGTAGGTGCAGATGTGGAAGTGCGGCACGCCGCCGGCCTGGCTTCGATAGACGCTCACGCCATCGATCGGATCCTTGCCGCCCAGGCGGTGCTTGATGACCGTGCCCCAGTGCTGCGGCGCCTGATCGCCATACACGCGAACGAGGCGTTCATCGATGGCCTGCCAACCGGGCGCCGATTCGTCGCTGCCGCCAAAGCGGGCCTTGTACTCGTCCAGGGTCATGCCCTTCCTCCTTGTTGGAGCGAAGATTCTAGAAGCCTGTGGATGCCCGATTTGATGCGCCACAGCGGCCGCATGCAGTGCGCATCGGGCCAGGAGTTTCCGTGGAGAGGCCGGAAGTGACGGCCCGGATGAGGGTGAATGGCGCTTCCGCTTCAGGCTGTGAGCAGACCTTGAGCGCTAGGGCAACTGAACCGGAAAGCTCCACGACAGAGGTGGTCGCAGTTCAATAGCTCGTGTAGCCTTCTTCCCTCATTCGGATTCTCGCCATGCCTTGGGTCAAAAATTTCAGCGGGTTCATGGACTTCTTGTCGCTGGTCATCGTGCATGCTCCCGACAGTTTTCCGAACGAGGACTATCTGAATGACGATGAACAGCTCACGCTGGACAGTGCATTCAAGGAGCTTCGGGAGGGAATGGCATTCGTCGAGCCAAGGCTAGCAAGCGGCGCGACCCTAGTTTGGTTGCAAGACCAACTCGAGCGCGCTTTAGCCTTGTACCGACAAGGTGACGACATAGCGGGCGCTCACCTGCTGCAAGACTTTGAACAAAGAATTTTCAGCGAAACTCGTTCAACGGACCGGCGTTGATTCTCAGCTCTGCCGGCCAACGACACGGTGAGGACCACGCTTGGATAGTGCCGTTGGCCGCGAGCGCTAAATGTCCTCTTCCGCCGGCGTTCCCACCTCCACCTCAAATGCAAGGACATTCATGAGCGCACTCCAAGCGGCAGGTCTGGCGCAGGAACTGGTTGCCCTTCTGAAGAAGCAAGCTCCGAGTGGCACGCTAGGTCTCTTCATGAATTGCGAGTTACATGAAACACCTGGTGGGATGACGAACAGCCACGACGTCTTCGCCGTTGTGAAGCGACTTTTCGGCTCAGCACGACGCGTTGAGATTCGAATGGACGCGACGACTGCGACGACGCTGAACGCGCTGGCGCGCGACCACATGCAAAGGATGGGCAAGTCTTTGTTGGTGATCGACCTGTTGGTTCACCTGGATGGCCACCACCAGCTCTTTGTCGACGCTGGCCCGCCGCGACGGCTGGGGGTATCGGGCGATGACTTCTTCAAGTCTAAGCACATCGAGTACGCGCATCTGGCGCCTTGGTTGGCGGAGATCGAGTAGCAGCCTCCCTCAAGGGCGGTCGAGGCAGCCGCGATCAGTCTATGGGGAAGTCCGCTTCCGCTGCATTGCTGTCGCGGCTTCAGGCTGGAAACGGACATCAGCTCTTGCGGACCGGCGCGCTCCAAGGTGAGCTGTCGCATCTCCGCCTCATCGCCAACGATCCTTCACGGCATTGCTTCACGCGGACACCCGGAAGGTGGACTGCCTCCCTCCGAGGTCGGTTGTCGCCACAGCTCCCAATCTTTAGGGTGCGGTCTGTACCGATTCAAGAAGGCCAGGGAGGCCCGATTTCCGATGTTGTTGAACGTTAGACCGCGCGTGTCCACGCGCCTGCTGGGCGGCGCCATGTTGGCACTGCTGTCGATGTCGGCATTCGCCGCCGAGCCCGAAGACCTCAACGCCGCGATGCTGAGCAAGATGGACTGGCCCGATGGCCGTCCGTTCTTCGGTTGGGGGGCGTTTCAGAAGAAGGCTGTGGAGGTATGGAACGCGTCCGCCGGACGCTCGTACACCGAGCTCCCGTCGCCGCCCAGTCCCGATCGCAGCCGCATCCTGCACCGTTCGATTTCCGAGCCGCGCCCGGTTCCCGCGGCGGCGCTCGCCGTGCTGAAGTCCGCGACGCCGGAAACCGGCTGGTTCGAATATTGGGTGAAGACACGCGTCGAGCCCATCAACGGCGCCAGCGCCAAGCGCATGTACTCGACGGCCGACCGCCGCCTGGTGCGCTGCGAGCCGGCATTGATGGTCGGTGCCGCCAAGCTTCACTTCGCGTCGCTGGATGCGACGGGCGAGTCGTACTACACCACCGCCAACTACGGCAAGGCGGAGCGGATCCCCGCGGCGACGATCGGCATGAACGAGCAACTGCGCCACGAGTACCGCACGATTTGTCGCCCGGTGCTGGCGGCTGCGTACGGCGCCGATCAGGTGGACGCGCGCGTCCAGGCCAATCTGGCGCCGCCCAAGCCCACCGGACTCGTGTCCTCGTTGACGCCCGAGCAGCAGCTGAAGCTCATCGCCGACATGCGCGCGCTGATGAAGCTGCCGCCGGCCGAGCCGGCGACTTCCGGTGCCGTCGCCGCCGACATGCCGGCAAGCGCGGCGTCGTCGGTCGAGGCGGTCGCTGCGCCGCCCGCCGAAGCGCTCACGGCCGCCGGGTCCACATCCGCATCGGCCGGCGCGGGCGAGGCGAGCGCTCCGGCGTCCAGCACCGCACCGGCCGAGCCGTTGCCGCTGGGCAGCGCGAAGGCGCGCCTGCGCCTGTTCGCGCAGAACGGCACGGCGGTCAGCCTGACCAACGAGGCCTCTTGCGTCGCCCCGGGTGGCATGGGTGGCGCGAGCTCGAACTTGCTGAAGAATCTGGCGTCGGCGATGCACGTGGTCTCCAACGAAACGCTGGGCATGCCCGAATCCACTACGACGCGGCGCCTGTCTGAACGCTCCGGCGTGACTTCCAAGGCGTATTTCATGGAGCGGGCAATCACCGCGGAAATGCCGGTTTCCGTGGACTTCACATTCGCCGCCAACAACCAGACGTGCCCGAGCGTCGCGGTGAGTTTCGTGCCTGAAGCTGGCGGGGACTACGAGAGCAAGCTGGACGTCGGTTATGGCTACTGCTTCGTGAGCGTGGGACGCATCACCCCGTCCGGCGCCGTAGTGCCGGTGCGCGTGACGTCGGCGCCGGAATGTCCGCCGGAGAAGTGATTTCCGCAGGGCGAGCTTGATCAGTCGGCGGGTCCGTCTGTTGGTCCTTCTTTCGGATGCGACCGTTGCGCCATCAGGCGCTTGCGGACCGCATAGATGTTGTTGCGCAGCGCGTAAAGCTCTTCGGCATAGGACAGCGGCACCGCAATGCGGTGGGTGACGCGGTCCAGCTCGTCCAGCTCGTCGAGCAACGCCTCGCGTTCGCCCGTGCCGGTTTCCAGCTTGGCCTCCACCTCGCGCAGCCGCGCGTACCAGCGGAACACGCGCGAGCGCACGCGGAAGGTGTAGAGCGGCGGCACCACGCGCGACAGCGGCAGCATCAGCACCAGCAGGCCGCCGACCACCAGCCACATGCGTTCCAGCAGATTGCCGGCCCAGAAGGGCAGGTAACGCGCCCAGGCCGGCGGCGTGCCGTTGATCGCGCGGTCGCCCTCGGCGCTGACCGGCAGCTCGCTGGTGCGGGTGTTGGGGAAGTCGCGCGCGCCGTTGAACCAGCCGGCCCCGCTGTGCTGGCCCAGCGCCGCCTGCGCGAACAGCTGGCGCAGCGCAGGGTGGGTCTGCTCGCGCGCCAGCAGGGCGGTGGTGGTGGCCAGCAGCGGCACGTCGTGCGGTGGCAGATCGGCCGCCAAGTCCACCACGCCGCGCGGCAGCGTCACCGTGGACAGGAAGGGCAGGTGGCGCGAATAGGCCTCGTTCTGCTCGAAGGCCATCAGCGCGATGGCCGGGTCGCGCAGCAGCGCGCGGATCAGGCCGGACTGCGGCGCCGAGATCAGCACCGTGGCGTCCAACTGGCCCTGACGCAGCGCCGCGCCGGCGGCGTCGGGCGCCAGATTGGACAGCCGCAGATCAGTGGGCTTCAGGTGGTTCAGCGCCAGCAGCTTCTCGACGATCTGCGGGACACCGCTGCCGTCCTGGTCCACATTGACCCGCAGGCCGCGCATTTGGTCCAGGCGCTGCAGTTCGCCGCCGGGCTGGCGGCGCGCGATGCCGAGATCGCGCCGATAGAAGATCCAGATCGGCTCGTAGAACAGGCTGCCCAGCGAGACGATGCCGGCCTCGGTATCGGCCACCGGATCGGCCATGCCGCCGCGCACGAAGCCCACATCGGCCGTGCCCGCGCGCAGATGGGCCAGATCGTCCTGCGCGCCTTCGCTGGCGATCAGCGCCACCTGGATGCGCTCGCGCGCCAGCACCTTCGCATAGCCCTCGCCGAAGTTGGCGTAGGCACTGCCGGCCGGGCCGGTGGCCAGGCGCACCTGGCGCGGCGGCTGCGGATCCAGCCACCAGTAGGCCGCGACCAGCAGACCGCCGCCGAGCAGCAGCAGCGGTCCCATCGAGACCAGCATGTCGCGAACGGTCTGCACCAGCAGGCGCAGGCTGCGGGTGGCATGCCATTGCTGGATGGGGGTCATGGCTTGCCGTCCTGGGCGGGCCAGGTCCGGGCCGGCGCGTTGCAGGGGCGCTCGCAGTCCTGGGCACCCGCATGAGGGGAGGCCGCAAGGGTGAGCTTGATCGTGATGCCGAGGCGTCGCATGGGCTGGGTCTTTGCCGATGAAGGACCGGCCCATCGTATTCGAGGCGTGCTGGTGGGACTGTTACGTCCGCTGTCGCTCCAGGACTCCCTTTCTCTCGTCGGAGGGCCGTTAGAAACGGTCGCCGTCGGGCTCTCTCCTCAAGGCAGACGTACTCGAAGCGTGCGGAACGTCTGCCGCGTCTTGGCTGCTGAACCGCATGCCGCGGCAGCTTGCGTCGACCCGTCATCGCTCAGCAGGTCGACGTCCTTCGAGTCGGCGATCGGGACCAGGGCCTCGGCATAGAACCCCGACGGCAGTTCGGCCTGCAGGACTGGCGCCGCCTGCGGACTTCCCGACCAGAGGAACAGCGCAAATGTCCCCGTGTCTCCCACCGGCCCGGCGACGATCAGATAGTGATCCCCCACGCGATCGATGCTGCGAACGCCGCGTCCCGCGAGGTCCAGCAGGATGGGGGTGTCGAACCGGGCGCGGCTGCCCTGGACGACGGCGGCCGGGTTCTTGAGCGGCACGACAGGGGCCTTGCCTGCAATCAACGGATTGCGGAACCCGATCAGCAATCCGCTGTCTCGCCAGGCGGCCAGGCCCTCGATGTTGAGCCCGCCTGGCTGCTCGGGAGGCATCTTGGCCGCATCGGCGAGCTTCAGATCGCGCAACACCTTCGCCTTGATCATGTCCTCGAGGAGCCCGGTGTAGGGGCGGCCGTGAGGGACGAGGGTCGGTGTCGAGGTCGAGGTCGACCGGGACACGGTCGTCGCGAAGAACTGCTTGCGCCACTCCCGCGGCTTGCCTGACTTCGGAAGGCTGTGCGAGGAAATCCAGTAAACCACGTCGCCCACGCGGGCCCCGCCTTCGATGTCCGAAGCCTTGTCCCCGGTCTTCAGGAACTTCGCCAGGTCAGCAGGCTTTCCGACAGGCTTGGCTTGTCCTCTCGCGTAGACGAGCAGGGTGTTGCACTCGTCCTCCGCAACCGCGAAGTGGCGCTCGTCGAGCGCGACGGCCGCGGACGCTTCGGCCATGCCGGTGTAGGAGTCGCCTGGCGCTGGTTGCGCGAGGCATGTCATGACTGGAGCCACCAGCGCCAGTACCGGCCACGATCTCGTCCAGCGAACCCGATGCAGACTCATCGACCCTCCCACAATCTCGAGCCCGTATTCGTCCGCGCGGTGGACTCGGGGTGACCATAGGCCGGGAGAAGACCTCTGTCATCCCATGGGTGTACGACGACCGGCCCCACGTCATGTGGGGCTCACGCACCTCGCCCGCTCAGCGCCGGACCTTCCCATCCTCCGTCAGGATCGTCATGTCCACATACCGCGACCCGGCGTGCTTCTGCCCCGAGAAGCTGAGGAAGAAGCCGCCCAGGTCGAGCTGGCTCTGCGCTTCCAGGCCGCTGATGATGTTGGACGGCGACGGGTCGTTGCCCGCGCGGCGCAGGCCTTCCACCATCGTCTTGGCGGCGATGAAGCCTTCCATCCCGGTGTAGCTCGGCTCCAGCTTCGCCGCCTTCACCCGTTGCAGGTATTCCCCCGCGATCGGCGTCAGGCCCGAGAACGGGAAGGGCACGACCTGCGACACCACCACGCCGCGCGCATCCTTGCCCAGCTCCGCCGCCAGCGCCTGCGCGCCGACGAACGAGAAGTTGTAGAAGTTGCCCAGGAAACCGGCCTTGCGCGCGCCCCGGATGAAGGCCGCACAGGACTTGTACGCTGCCACCTGCACGATGCATTCGGGCTTGCCGGCCATCACCGCGGTCAGCGCCGCCGCCACGTCCACGGAGTTGCGCTCCACCGTGCCCTGCGACACCGGGGCCAGGTTGTGCTGCTTGAGCGCCGCGGTCACCGCCGCCAGGCCGGCCTGGCCATAGGCGTCGTTCTGGAAGAACACCGCCACGCGCGTGATGCCCACCGAGTTCAGCTGCTTGACGATCTCCGCCGCCTCGTCGTTGTAGGACGCGCGGACGTGGAACAGGAAGCGGTTGAACGGCGTGCGCAGCGCCTCCGCGCCGGTGAACGGTGCCACCAGCGGGATCTTGGCCGCCGTCAGCAGCGGCAGCGCCGCCAGCGTCGTGGGCGTGCCCACGTAGCCGAACAACGCGTTGACGCCGTCCTCGATCAGGCGCCGCGTGTTGGCCGCGCAGCGCTCCGGCTCGTAGCCGTCGTCCATGCTGCGCAGTTCGATGCGCTTGCCGTTCACGCCGCCGCGCTGGTTGACCTGGTCGAAGACCAGCATCGCGCCTTCCTTGAACTGCTCGCCGAGCTCCTTCGCCGGGCCGCTGAAGGGCGCGGACTGGCCCAGCAGAATGCGCGAGTTGTCGGCGAAGACAGGCAGGCTGCTGGCGCCCGCGAGGGCTGCGAAGTTCTGGAGCAGGTGACGGCGGTTCATGAGGCTGACTTCCTGGCGCTTTTGGAAAGGCGAGGATCTTCGGTGACGACATTGACCGAATCGCTATGCAATAACCGCAACCCCGGATTTTCCCGGGCGATCGTCGACTACGTCACGACCGCTTCATCTTGAAACATCTGGCCCCCAAGTCGGGGATTGCCGCCCCCAGTCGCTTCCCGGCTCCGGCCACCGGAGTGTCACGACCCGCTGGAAGGATGCTGCTGGAGGTAGGCGGCGTGCAGCTCGTCCGCCCACTTGCGCAAGGACTGCCCGATGGCCGTGTACTCGTATTCGTTCAGGTTGGCCAGCGAGGCGCGCGCCGACGGCCGCGTCGCGCCGAAGCCCCTCCCGGGCAGCAGCACGATGCCGGTGTCCTCGGCGACGCGGAACAGCAGCTCGCCCGTCGACGACTGCTGGACGGCCCATGCGGCGAACGCCGGTCCGTACAGCTTCGTGGCGATGTCCTCGACGTCCAGCAGCGTGTAGTAGTTGACCGAGAGCGGATCGTGCGCCAGCTCCACCCCCAGCGCGCCATGCAGCGCCTTGTCACGCCGGCGGATCAGCTTCTTCAGGGCCGCCTTGTAGGCATCGTGCTCGTCCATCATCGCGAAGAGCGAGAACAGCGTCATCTGCACCTGCTGAGGCAGCGAGAGCCCCGCCGTGTGGTTCAGCGCCACCACGCGGCTGTCGGCCACCATGCGGTCGATGAACTTGAAGCCCCCGACGTCGACGGTGACGGACTCATAGCGTCGGTGCAGGCGCTGCCGCTCGCTCTCCGGCGCCCGTGCCAGCGCGGCGTCGAAGATGTTCTGCTTGTGCATCGCGACCGCACCCAGCCGCCAGCCCGTCGCCCCGAAATACTTCGAGTACGAGTACACCAGGATGGTGTTGGCCGGGCAGGTCTTGAAGACCGACTGGAATTCGTCGGCGAAGGTCCCGTAGACATCGTCCGTGATGATCATCAGGTCCGGGCGCTCGTTCCTGACCAGCGCCTGGATCCGGTCGTGACTGCGGCGGTCCAGGCAGACCGAGGGCGGGTTGCTCGGGTTGATGCAGAAGAACACCTTGACGGCGGGATCCTTCAGCTTGTCGAGCTCGGCGTCGGGGTACTGCCAACCCGCCTTCGGGTCGGCGTTCAGCGGCACGATCTCCAGCGAGAACTGCTCCAGCTGCGGGATCTCGATGTACGGCGTGAAGACCGGCATCCCGATCGCCACCTTGTCGCCGGCCTTCAGCAGCCCGTTGCTCTGCAGGCTGTTGAAGATGTAGGCCATTGCGGCCGTGCCGCCTTCCACCGCGAAGACGTCCATCTCGCCGGGCGAGATGGTCGATTGCGTCATCTCGCGGCTCAGGTAGTGGCCGACGATCTGTTCGGCGACGCGAAGCATCCGGCCCGGCACCGGGTAGTTGCAGCCCAGGATGCCGTCGACCATCTCGTGCAGGTAGGCCGTCGCGTCCAGCCCCAGCTGGTCCCGGACATAACTCAGCGTCTTGCCCAGGAAACGCACGCCCTCCTGGTCCTTGTGCTCGCTGACGAAGCGCTCGAAGCGGCCCTCGATGCCCTCGATGCTGGCCAGGCCGCCGACGCCCTGCGTCATGTAGGAGTAGGACAGTTCGGACTCCGCCGCGGCGAACAGGCCGAGGCGGAAGAACGCCCGGCGCGGCGTCGTGGCGAGGAAGTTCGGATTGCCGCGCCCCGCGTTGAGCATCGCGCGGTTGCTCTTGCCGGAAGAGGCCAGCTTGATCAGCTCGTCCTTGAGTTCGAAGGGGCTCAGCGACGCGAAGTTCTTCTTTCCGTTTGCGGTCATGACAGCTGTCTCCAGTGAGGCCTCAGGCGAAGGCGATGATCAAGGGCCCCAGCAAGGTCAGGAAGACGTTGGCCAGGGCGTAGGTGATGGCGAAGGGCACCGTCGGCACGTTGTTGCCGGCCTTGTCGAGCACCTCGCCGAACGCGGGGTTGGCGCTGCGGGCGCCGGTCAGCGCGCCCGCGAAGACGGCGACGTTGTCGTAGCGCAGCACGTAGCGGCCGATGACCATGGCGATCAGCAGGGGGATCACCGTGACCAGCACGCCCAGCAGGAACAGCTTCAGGCCCTGGTCCATGATGGTGTGCACGGCCTGCTGGCCGGACTGCAATCCCACCATCGCGACGAAACCGGCCAGTCCCAGGTCACGCATCAGCGCGGAGGCCGCCGTGGGCAGGTTGCCGGCGGTATGCCGGCGGCTGCGCCACCACCCGAAGAGCAGACCGCTCAGCAGTGCGCCGCCGCCGCTGCCCAGGGTGATGGGCACGGGCCCCGCGCGCACGACCAGCAGGCCGATCAGCAGGCCCACCGTGATGCCGAAGCCGTGGAACACGAAATCGGTCTTGTCGCTGGGCACGATCACGGGCCCGACCGACTGCGCCGCGCGCTGGATGTCGGCGCTGGCGCCGAAGAGGGTGACGAGGTCGCCGGGCAGCACCACTGTGTCCGGCCGGATCGGCACCGGCGACCCGGCCCGCAGCAGGGCCAGCGCATAGACCCCGTGGCGCAGGCCTTCGGACAGGTTGGCGATGATCTCGCTCACCGGCCGGTTGAGGAACTGCGGGTTGGCGATGGACACGTCGCGCTTGACCATCACCAGTTCCATGTCCCCGGTGTGCGGCTCTTCCTTGCCGATCACGCCGGCCTGCGCGACCACGGCGGACCGCCGTCCCACGAGCAGGATCAGGTCGCCGATCGCCAGCGCCATCTCGCCGGTGACGCCGATCTCGGCGCTGTCGCGCCGCACGCGTTCGACCGTCACCGCGCCCACCGGTCCGCCGTTCTCCACGGCCTTCACGGTCAGGCCCTGCTGTGTGATGCGGATGACCCGGCCGACGATGTCCGGCAGCGCGCTCGATTCGTCGGCCGCGTACAGGCGCATGCCCTTGAGCTGGGCCTGTTCGGCCTGGAGCGCGTCCTCGCCGATGCCGCGCTTCATGAACCATTGCAGCAGGTTCACGCAGACGATGATCGCGCCGAAGGAGCCGAAGATGTAGGTCACCGCATACCCGATGGCCACGTTGGCCTGCATGGTCTGGGCGGCTTCGGGGGTCAGGCCGAGCTTGTCGATCGCGGAGCCCGCGGTCCCGATGATGGCCGACTGCGTCAGCCCGCCCGCGGCCAGGCCCGCCGCCAGCCCCTTGTCCAGATCGAACACGCGGGCGATGACCAGCACTGTCACCAGCCCCGACAGCGCCACGACCACCGCCATCGAGATCTCGCGCAAGGACTGGCGCCCCAGCGAGCGGAAGAACTGCGGGCCGCTCTCGAAGCCGACCGCGTAGATGAACAGCGCGAACAGGATGGCCTTGATGCCGGAGTCGATGTGGACCCCGACCTGGCTGATGGCTACGGCGGCCAGGAGGGAGCCGGCGACGCCGCCCAGCTGGAACGAGCCGAACTTGAACTTGCCGATCCAGTAGCCCAGGGCCAGGGACAGGAACAGCGCGAGCTCGGGGGATTGGTGCAGGACGGATTGGATGAACGCCACGCTGTCTCCCTGGTTGTGAAATACAGCCTAACAACGGGTCGCCACAGGCGCGATACCCCCTCATGGGCGATTCCGGTGACAGACAAGGCGGGGTACTGGGGCCATGGGGTCAGGTGTGGCCCGACGGGGCGGACCGGGTGCCTTGCGCGCCATCTTTATGAGATCTTGATACCCGGGCGTCCAGCTTCTACAGCCCCTTGACGCGCCGGTTCCTAGAGTCCATCCATCCCATCCCGCCCTCAATCGAGAGGGCATGGGACCGTAAAAACATGGATGCACTCTTTCTCGGATTGAGCGTCGTGCTGTTCCTCGTGGCGGTGGGCCTGGCCGTGGCCAGCCATCGCCTGGAGGCCAAGCAATGAGCGCGCTCTACTGGTTGACCGGACTGATCTCCGCCGGTCTGTTCGTCTATCTCCTGGTCGCCTTGTGGCGGGCGGAGGAGTTCTGACATGACGAACCTCGCCTGGGGCAACCTGGCCCTCTACCTCGCCGTCACGCTGCTGCTCGCGTGGCCGCTCGCCCGCTGGATCACCGCGCTCGCCAAAGGGCAGATGCCCGGCTGGATCGCCGCCATCGAGCGCCCGATCTTCCGCCTCGCCGGCATCAAACCCGATGAAGGCATGGGCTGGAAGCAGTACGCCGTCGCGCTGCTGATCTTCAACTTCATCGGCGTGATCGCCGTCTACGCGCTGCAGCGCCTGCAGGGCGTGCTGCCGCTCAACCCGCAAGGGATGGGCGCCATCAGCCCGGACTCGTCCTTCAACACCGCCATCAGCTTCGTCGCCAACACCAACTGGCAAGGCTACGGCGGCGAGTCGACGATGAGCTACCTCACGCAGATGCTCGCGCTGACGGTGCAGAACTTCCTGTCCGCCGCCACCGGCATCGCGGTCGTGTTCGCGCTGATCCGCGGCTTCGCTTCGCGTCTGTCCGGCCACGTCGGCAACTTCTGGGCCGACATGACACGCTGCACGCTGTGGCTGCTGCTGCCGCTGTCCATCGTGTTCGCGGTCGTCTTCGTCCAGCAGGGCGTGATCCAGAACTTCGACGGCTACCGCACCGTGCAGACCATCGAGGCGCAGGACTACCAGACGCCCAAGCTCGGCGCCGACGGCCAGCCGATGAAGGACGCCAAGGACCAGCCCGTGATGGAGAACCAGCACACGCAGGAGCGGTCGCTTGCGATGGGCCCGGTCGCTTCGCAGGAAGCCATCAAGATGCTGGGCACCAACGGCGGCGGTTTCTTCAACGCCAACTCCGCGCACCCGTACGAGAACCCGACCCCGTTCAGCAACCTGCTGCAGATCGTCGCGATCTTCGTGATCCCGGCCGCGCTGTGCCTGAGCTTCGGGCAACTGGTCGGCGACCGCCGGCAGGGCGCCGCGATCCTGGCCGCGATGAGCGCGCTGTTCATCGTCGGCGTGCTCGTCGCGACACCCGCCGAGCAGGCCGGCAATCCGCTGGTCGCCGCGCAGGGCGTCGACATCCAGGCCACCGAGTTCCAGGCCGGCGGCAACATGGAAGGCAAGGAGACGCGCTTCGGCATCAGCGCCAGCTCGCTGTTCGCGGTCGTGACCACCGCCGCCTCCTGCGGCGCGGTCAATGCGATGCACGACAGCTTCACCCCCATCGGCGGCGCCGTGCCGCTGGTGATGATGCAGCTCGGCGAGGTCGTCTTCGGCGGCGTCGGCACCGGCCTGTACGGCATGCTGGTCTTCGCGATCCTGGCCGTCTTCATCGCCGGCCTGATGATCGGCCGCACGCCCGAGTACCTCGGCAAGAAGATCGAGCCCTTCGAGATGAAGATGAGCGCCGTCGCCATCCTCGTCACGCCCATCGTGGTGCTTGCGGGCACCGCCATCGCGGTCCTCGCGGCAGACGGCAAGGCGGGCATCGCCAACCCGGGCGTGCACGGCTTCAGCGAGATCCTCTACGCCTTCACCTCGGCCGCCAACAACAACGGCAGCGCCTTCGCCGGACTGTCCGCCAACACGCCGTTCTACAACACGCTGCTCGGCATCGCGATGTGGCTCGGCCGCTTCCTGGTCATCGTCCCCGTGCTGGCCATCGCCGGCAGCCTGGCCGCCAAGAAGCGCATCCCCGTCGGCGAGGGCACGCTGCCCACCCACGGCCCGCTGTTCGTCGTCCTGCTCATCGGCACCGTCCTCCTGGTCGGCCTGCTGAACTACGTGCCCGCGCTCGCGCTGGGTCCCGTCGTCGAGCACCTGATGCTCTGGAAGTGACCCTTCGGAGCCCATCATGACCAATCAACTCAAGACCCTCCATACCTCCGTGCCGGCCTCCGCCCGCACCGAGGTCCTCGGCGGCGCCAAGGTGTCCGCGGGACCGCAAGGTCCCCATGGATCCTCCGGCCCGCAAGGTCCGCAAGGACAGGACCCGCAGCCGCCGCGCCCCAACGCCAAGACCGGCATGTGGGACCCCGCGCTGGTGAAGCCGGCGATCCGCGATTCCTTCCTCAAGCTCGCGCCGTCGACCCAGCTGCGCAACCCGGTGATGTTCGTCGTCTACGCCGGCAGCATCCTCACCACCGGCCTGTGGCTGGCGAGCTTCGCCAACCCCGAACTGGCCGGCGCCGAAGGCCCCGGCTTCATGCTGGCCATCGCGCTGTGGTTGTGGTTCACGGTGCTGTTCGCCAACTTCGCCGAGGCGCTGGCCGAAGGCCGCTCCAAGGCGCAGGCCGCGTCGCTGCGCGGCCTGAAGGCCAAGACCTGGGCGAAGAAGCTCGAGACCCCGCGCCACGGCTCGTCCTGGCATCCGGTCGCGTCCGAGGAACTGCGCAAGGGCCATGTCGTGCTGGTGGAAGCCGGCGACCTGGTGCCGCTGGACGGCGAGGTCATCGAAGGTGTCGCCTCGGTCGACGAGAGCGCCATCACCGGTGAATCCGCGCCCGTGATCCGCGAGTCCGGCGGCGACTTCTCGGCCGTCACCGGCGGCACGCGCGTGCTGTCCGACTGGGTCGTCGTGCGCATCGCCGTCAACCCGGGCGAGGCCTTCCTCGACCGGATGATCGCGATGGTCGAAAGCGCCAAGCGCCAGAAGACGCCCAACGAGATCGCGCTGACCATCCTGCTGGTCGCGCTGACGCTGGTGTTCCTGGTCGTCACCGTGACGCTGCTGCCGTACTCGCTGTTCAGCGTGGAAGCGGCGGGCGCGGGCACCGTGGTGTCCATCACCGCGCTGGTCTCACTGCTCGTCTGCCTGATCCCGACGACCATCGGCGGGCTGCTGTCCGCGATCGGCGTCGCCGGCATGAGCCGGCTGATGCAGGCCAACGTCATCGCCACCTCCGGCCGCGCGGTCGAGGCCGCCGGCGACGTCGACGTGCTGATGCTGGACAAGACCGGCACGATCACGCTGGGCAACCGCCAGGCCAGCGCCTTCCTGCCGGCCCCGACGCTGCAGGAGCAGCTGCTGGCCGACGCGGCGCAGCTCGCCTCGCTGGCGGACGAGACGCCGGAAGGCCGCTCCATCGTCGTGCTGGCCAAGCAGCGCTTCAACCTGCGCGAGCGGGAACTGGCGACGCTGCAGGCGCACTTCGTGCCTTTCACCGCGCAGACCCGCATGAGCGGCGTCGACTTCGGCGATCCGGCCGCCCCCAAGCGCCAGCTGCGCAAGGGCGCGGTGGACGCGATCCGCCGCTTCGTCGAGCAGCACGGCGGCCAGATGCCGGCGCAGGTCACCGCGGTGGCCGAGGAAGTCGCGCGCCGCGGCAGCACGCCGCTGGTCGTGGCCGACCTGAACGACGGCCAGGCCCGCGTGCTGGGTGTCGTCGAGCTCAAGGACATCGTCAAGGGCGGCATCAAGGAGCGCTTCGCGCAGCTGCGCAAGATGGGCATCCGCACGGTGATGATCACCGGCGACAACCGCCTCACCGCCGCGGCGATCGCGGCCGAGGCGGGCGTCGACGACTTCCTCGCCGAGGCGACGCCGGAGGCCAAGCTCAAGCTGATCCGCGACTACCAGGCCGAAGGCCGGCTGGTCGCGATGACCGGCGACGGCACCAACGACGCCCCCGCGCTGGCCCAGGCCGACGTGGCGGTGGCGATGGCCAGCGGCACGCAGGCGGCGAAGGAGGCCGGCAACATGGTCGACCTCGATTCGAACCCGACCAAGCTGCTGGAGATCGTCGAGACCGGCAAGCAGCTGCTGATGACGCGCGGCTCGCTGACGACCTTCTCGATCGCCAACGACGTGGCCAAGTACTTCGCCATCATCCCGGCGATGTTCCTGGGCGTGTACCCGCAGCTGGCCGCGCTCAACGTGATGGGCCTGCACAGCCCGGCGTCCGCGATCCTGTCGGCGGTCATCTTCAACGCGCTGATCATCGTCGCGCTCATCCCGCTGGCGCTCAAGGGCGTCGCCTACCGGCCCATCGGCGCGGCCGCGCTCCTGCGCCGCAACCTGTGGATCTACGGCCTCGGCGGCCTGATCGTGCCGTTCGTCGGCATCAAGGCGATCGACCTGCTGCTGGTCGCGCTCCACCTCGTGTGACGCGGAGGAACCCATCATGACAACCACGCAATCCGCCGCTTCGTCGGTTTCACATCCGACCTCCCATTCGCCGCTGCGCATGCTGCGCCCCGCGCTCGTCGGCTTCGTGCTGCTGAGCGCCGTCACCGGCCTGCTGTATCCGGCCCTCGTGACCGGCGTCGCCAAGACGATGTTCCCGTTCCAGGCCGAGGGCAGCCTCATCCTGCAGGACGGCAAGATCGTCGGTTCCGAGCTGATCGGCCAGAACTTCTCGTCGCCGCGCTACTTCTGGGGCCGCCCGTCGGCCACCGGTCCGATGGCCAACAACGCCACCGGCTCCAGCGGCTCCAACCAGGGCCCGACCAACCCCGCGCTGGTCGACGCCGTGAAAGGCCGCCTCTCGGCGCTCAAGGCCGCCGATCCGGGCAACACCGCGCCGGTGCCGGTCGACCTGGTGAGCGCGTCGGCCAGCGGACTCGATCCGCACATCAGCATGGCCGCGGCGCGTTACCAGGCCGCCCGCGTGGCCCGCGAACGCGGCCTGCCGGTCGAGGCCGTCCAGCGCCTGATCCAGGCCAACACCGAGGCCCGCGACCTCGCCGTCCTCGGCGAGCCGCGCGTCAACGTGCTCAAGCTCAACCTGGCGCTGGACAAGGCGCCGGGGCAAAAGGCTGTCGTGCCCGCTGTCGTGCCGGCCGTGGCGCCCGCCGTGGTGCCCGCTTCCGAGCCGACGGCGTAAGCCGCGGCTCGTCCTCGTCTTCTCCACCGTTCCTGCGCAGGGGCCTTGGCCACGGCCGGCCGCCTGCGTGCTTTCTGTCGTCTCCACATTCATGAAAACTCGTCTTCTCTCGCTGTTCCTGATCTCCTCCTGCTTCCTGCACGCCGCCGCGCGCGCCGAGGGTGAGGCGCCCGCCGCCGCGCCCGCGCCCGCCGCGACGCCCGAGCACACCTTCACCGGCAACGTGGCCTTCGTCAGCGACTACCGCTTCCGCGGCATCAGCCAGACCTGGAAGCAGCCCGCCGTGCAGGCCGGCTTCGACTACAGCCACAGCAGCGGCCTGTACCTGGGCACCTGGGCGTCCAATGTCTCGGGCAACAGCTACAACAACGGCGCCGGCATGGAATGGGACCTGTACGGCGGCTACAAGCTGCCGGTGACCGATGCCGTCACGCTGGACGTCGGCGCGTTGGCCTATGTCTATCCCGGCGCGCGTCTGAACGCCGCGCCTGGTCAGCCGACCGCCAACAAGTACGACAACGTCGACCTCTACGCCGCCGTCACGGCGGGCGCCTTCTCGGCCAAGCTGTCGGTCGCCGCGACCGACTACTTCGGTCTGGACAGCGAGACCGCCGGCTACGCCTACTTCAACGCGCTGCCCGCCAAGGGCTCGTCCAAGGGCACGTCCTACCTGGACCTGAACTACGGCTTCGAGCTGGGGCAGGGCTTCAACGCCGGCGTGCACCTCGGCCACCTGTGGGTGCGCAAGTACGGCGACCTCTCGTACACCGACTGGAAGCTGTCCGTGACCAAGGAACTCAAGGATGTCGGCGGCATCACCGTCGGACTCGCGGTGGTGGGCACCGACGCGGAGAAGGCGCTGTACCAGGCGGGCGACTCCGCCGCCGCCCGCGCCAAGCGGCTGGGCAACACCGGCGTCGTGCTGAGCGTCTCCAAGACGTTCTGAGACGGCCGCTGACCGCGTACGGATGCTGCGACCCGATCACTGACGCTGCCTCGATCGCCTTGATCGTCCAGCAAGAGATTCCGCATGCATCCGACGCCGAACAGCTCCTTGTCGCCCTGGCGGGTCGACAACGGCTCCCTGATCCCTTCGACCTCTTCGGGCCCGACGCCCGCGAAGGGGGCCCGCCTCGACCCGCGAGCGACCCGGCAGTCGACGCTCGAACTGGAGCGGCCCGCGCTCATCCGGCCTGACAGTCCGGCCGCCGTCGCGGTGCAGGGCATGGCGGACGACACCGAGGTCGCATGGCCGATGTTCGTGGACCGTCGCGATCCCCTTGGCCCGGAGCACGAGGGGGTCTCCCAGGCCGCACAGGCGTGGCAACTGGGCCACCGCGGACATGACGCACTGGCGGGACGTCTGCCCTCGGCCACGGCGGCCTGGATACGGCGGCTGGAGTTCGCCGATTTCCCGGACGCCAAGGACTGGCGTTGGCTGCCGGCCTATCGGCAACGATGTCCGAACCTGACGGAGATCGTGCTTCCCACAGGCAGCGACGTCGTGGTGCCAGCGCTGAAGGCACATGCCCGCCGTGAACCGGATGGCCGGTGGGTGCTGGACATCGCCGGTCGCGAGGACGGCATCGGCGCGTTCCAGCGGCTCTGCGACGCCCTGGGCCGACCTCTTCACGATGTCGTGGAACGGCCCGGCGTGCTGGGGGCGCTCGGGCGTCCGCGGGTGTTCGCGCAACTGACCCGGGATCTCGCCCTGCTGCGCAGGGACGCATGGATCGGGTCGGCGCTCACCGCGCGCGTGCAGCGGCTGTTGATTGACATCGTCGACGACGATCAGATCGCCGTGCGCTGCGCACTCGCCATCAAGACGCCAAGGACGGTCACGGACCGCTTCAAGGCCCTGGAGGCGATCGCCGCCGATCTGCGACGGGCGCCTTTCCACTTCCCGCGAAGCATGCCGTCCTTGTCCGCGCAGGATGAAGCCGCCCGCATGATGGACGGCCTGCCCCGCTGCCGGGACGCGTCGGCGCGGAGCATGTACGCCACCGAAACGCTCTACCTCCCGGATCGGCCCCGGTGGCTGGATCGCGCCGAGGCCGACGCGATGTCGCGATGCGTGGTCGCCGTGCCGGACGCCACGCTGACCCCGGCGCTTCGCGCCTTCCGCGATGCCGCCCTGCAGGTGTTGAAGCCGGCGCCTGCGTTCGGGGACATGGCGTTCCTGTCCCGGGAGGAGGAGGACCGGGTCACGGACGCGCTCCATCTGGCCCGTGTCTTCGGCCTGAGCGTGTCGTGGCCCCGGGCGGGTGGCCAGACCGTGCGGACGATGCCGGACAACGCGAGGCAGGCGTTGGCGAGCCTGAGGCAGTGGGTGGGCGAGGCCCCGCCCAAGGACGCCTTGCGCCGGGAGCGCTGGTACGTGCATCTGGCGGGTCAGGCGCATCGCGGCCCGTATCCGCCGACCCCCACCGCGGGACTGCTGCGCGGCAATGCCTGGGAAACGGATCTCGACGCACCGCCCGCGGCATGGATCGCGGCCATCGCCCGCTCGCGCGGAGAGGCCCTGGGATTGGAACTGGACCACCGGGGCGAAGCGGTGTTCGATCCTGAAGAGGTCAATCGCGTCCTGGCGGAGCGCTTCGCCTTCGGCATCCGGTTCCGCAGCACGCGTCTGGAAGGAGATCGGCTCCCCGCGGCGCTTCGATGGCCGGACGCCGAATGGCTGGACATCGACCTGAAGGACGAGGATCGGTCCCGGGACGCCCTCTGGGCGAGACGTGTGGGCACCGGACTGGTCCACGACTTCCGCTGCCTGACACGGCTGTCCTCCCGCTACGGCGACTCTGGCAGTGGTACTGGGCCGTTCATGAGCGGCGCGCTGGCGGATGCGCTCGCGGAGCACCATCGGGCGCTGGAAGAAGTGTTCGGGCTGCTGCGGGGCCTGGTATGGAACGGGCGGCAGCGCAACCAGCTGAAGGCGCTCCCCGATGTCATGACCTGGCTCCGGAAGTTCATCCGCCAGTATCAGCAGTCGACGCAGAGCCAGGCTGCAGGCGCGCTGCCGCCGCTGCTGGGACCGGTGCTCTGGCGCGCGCTGGACGACCGGGCCTTCGCGGCGCGATGCGAGGCGCTCATCCGCGCGCAGGACGGCGAATGCGCGGACGCGTATCTGCGGGTCCTGCACCAGATGGCCTTGCTCAAGGACGTCGGCGAGGGCAGCGACGCCGCCACGGCGGTCAGGGTCGCGCTGCAGTTCGCCTGCGAGCTGCGGGCCGACCAGTGGGTGATCGAGACACATGGCGGCTTCGACGAGAACCTCGAGGAGGCGATGCTGCTCAGGCAGGCGGTCCGGGCCCGGTTGGGCGAGCGATTGAGTGAGCGATTGAGTGAGCGATTGGACGGGCGATTAGGCGAGCGATTGGGCGAATCTCGGGGCGAACGTCGAGGCGAGCGGCCGGGCCATGCGCCGGCCGATGCGTTTGAGACCCCCATCTACGCCGCGTTCGGCGTGGCCGGAGACCGGTGGCGTGACGACGAGGTGGCACGCCGGCGCGAGCGGCGGGCCGATGCCCTGATCGCCGCGGAGCTCGAGAGCGGCTGCGACACGTCGCATCAATGCCTGGTGCCCAGCGGGCTGGTCGGCGACTTCCTGTCGAAGGTGCTGGACCGCGAGGCGGGACTGGACGAACTCGCGGCCCGCCTGGTGTCGGACGCGCAGGCCCGATGGGGCGCCGCCGTGGAGGCGGCCGGCGACGACGCCGAGGCCGTCCAGGCCGCCAACGACGCCGCGTCGCAGGCGCTGGCCGGCGTGACCGCCACCGTGGCGGCGCGTCGGCGTGACCAGGTCCTGCCTCATCTGGCGGCGCTGGCCGCACGCCTGTCGGAACGCCGCACCGATGACGCGCCGTCCGCCCCGTCCGTGGCACCCTGATACGACAATCCCCTCCCATGCGCAGCCCCACCGACGACCGACCCGACCCCGATGCGCTGCTGGCCCACCTCCAGCGGCAGGAACAATCCGAAGGCCGCGGCCGGCTGCGCATCTACTTCGGCGCGTCCGCGGGCGTGGGCAAGACCTTCGCGATGCTGCAGGCCGCGCGGCACCTGGCGGACCAGGGCCGCGCGCCGCTGATCGGCGTCGTCGAGACGCACGGCCGGGCCGACACCGCCGCGCTGCTCGACGGCGTGCCGCCGCTGCCTCGTCTGCCGATGCGGCAGGTCGACCACCGCGGCCGCGCGCTGCCGGAGTTCGACCTCGACGGCGCGCTGGAACGATTGAAGGATCAACCGGACGCGCTGATCCTGGTCGACGAGCTGGCGCACTCCAACGTCGCCGGATCGCGGCATCCCAAGCGCTGGCAGGACGTCGAGGAGCTGCTCGCCAACGGCATCAGCGTCTACACGACGGTGAACGTCCAGCACCTGGAGAGCCTGAACGACGTCGTCGGCGGCATCACCGGCGTGCGGGTGCAGGAAACGCTGCCCGACACCTTCTTCGACCGCGCGGACGAGGTCGTGCTGGTCGACACGCCGGCCGACGAGCTGCTCGCGCGCCTGAAGGCCGGCAAGGTCTACCAGGGCGCGCAGGCCGAGCGCGCCGGCCAGCACTTCTTCCGCAAGGGCAACCTGATGGCGCTGCGCGAGCTCGCGCTGCGCCGCACGGCCGACCGCGTCGAGGACGACGTGCAGGCCTGGCGCAGCAACGAGCGCATCGCGGCGGTGTGGAAGACCGAGGCCGCGATCCTCTGCGCGATCGGCCCCGGCGACGAGGCCGAGTCGATCGTGCGCAGCGCCGCGCAGCTCGCGCAGCAGCTGGCGGTGAGCTGGCATGCGGTCTACGTCGAGACGCCGGCCTTGCACCGCCTGCCCGACGCGCGCCGCGAGCGCAGCCTGCGCGTGGTGCGGCTGGCGCAGGACCTGGGCGCGACCACGGCGGTGCTGGCCGCGCAAGACCCGGCACAGGCGCTGGCCGATTACGCGCGCGAGCACAACCTGTCCAAGCTGCTGATGGGGCGGGGCGCGCCCCCGTCGCCGTCATCGCTGCGCCGCTGGGGCAGCCGCGACCTGGCGGCGCACCTGGGGCGCGCGGCGCCGGAGCTGGACCTGATCCAGGTCGGCGCGTCGGCGACCCAGCGCAGCAACGAGGACGACCCCGGTCCGACCTTCGGCGCCGCGCCGCGGCGCTACGTCTGGGCGACGCTGGCCTGCGCCGGCGTGGCCGCGGTCTGCTGGCCGCTGTCGCACCGCATCGCCAACGACAACATCGTCATGCTGTTCCTGCTCGGCGTGGTGGGCGTCGCCATGCGCTGGGGGCGCGGGCCGGCGGTGCTGGCGAGTTTCCTCAGCGTCGCGCTGTTCGACTTCCTCTTCGTCGCGCCGCGGCTGAGCCTGGCGGTCAGCGACGTGCAATACCTGATCACCTTCGTCGTGATGCTGGCGGTGGGCCTGATCACCGGGCAGTTGACTGCGGGGCTGCGCTACGAGGCGCGCGTGTCGTCGGAGCGCGAGGCGAGGGCGCGCGGACTCTTCGAGCTCACCCGCGAACTGGCCGGCGCGCTGCAGACTGAGCAGGTCATCGCCACGGCGGAGCAGCAGCTCGCGCTGCAGTTCGGCGGACGGGCGCTGCTGCATGTGCTCGACGACGACGACCGGCTGCAGCCGTCGCCGACGGAGGAGACCCTGTCGATCGGCGACCGCTCCGATGCCGGCACCGCACGTTGGGCGCTGGACCACGAGCAGGCCGCCGGCCTGGGCACCGACACGCTGCCGGGCAGCCAGTGGTTCTACCTGCCGCTGCGCGCGCCGATGCGCACGCGTGGCGTGTTGGCGCTACGGCCCGGCGACGCGCAGACGCTGATGCTGCCGGAGCGCCGCGCGCAGCTGGAGACGGCCGCGCGCATCGCGGGCCAGGCGCTGGAGCGCGTGCACTACGTCGAGGTCGCGCAGCAGGCGCTGCTGCAGATCGAGTCGGAGCGGCTGCGCAACTCGCTGCTGTCGGCGCTGTCGCACGACCTGCGCACGCCGCTGGCCGCGCTGCAGGGCCTGGCCGAGACGCTGGCCAAGCGCGATCTGGATCCCGGCGCCGCCGAGACCGCGCTGGCGATCGAGCAGCAGTCGCTGCGCATCAACGCGATGGTGCACAACCTGCTGGACATGGCGCGGCTGCAGAGCGGCGCGCTCAAGCTCAACCGGCAGTGGCAGCCGGTGGACGAGGTCATCGGCAGCAGCCTGCAGCTGATGGGTTCGGCGCTCGCGCGGCACCGCGTGGTGCTGGACGTCCCGGCGACCCTGCCGCTGGTGGAACTGGACGCGGTGCTCATCGAGCGCGTGCTGGCCAACCTGCTGGAGAACGCCGCGAAGTACACGCCGCCCGGGAGCGAGATCCGCGTGATCGCCCGCACGCACGGTGCGGGCGGATCGGGCGGTGGCGGCGATCTCGTCGAGGGCCCCGGCGAGATGCGCCTGTCCGTCGAGGACAACGGCCCCGGCCTGCCGCCCGGGCGCGAGGAGGCGCTGTTCGAGAAATTCACGCGCGGCCACAGCGAGTCGCACCTGCCCGGCGTGGGCCTGGGCCTGGCGATCTGCCGTGCCATCATGCAGGCGCACGGCGGCCGCATCTGGGCGGAGCGCGCGACGCCGCAGGGTGGGGCGCGATTCAGCCTGGCGTTGCCGCTGGGCGAGCCGCCGGCGCTGCCGGCCTTCGAGGAAGACAGGGAACCCCCACCGTGAGCGAGCCGCAGTCGAATGTTGTCCCCGTGGCGTTGATCGTCGAGGACGAACCCAACATCCGCCGCTTCGTGCGCCTGGCCCTGGAGGGCGAGGGCTGGACCGTGCACGAGACCGGCACGCTGCGCCAGGGCCTGATCGACGCGGGGACGCGGCGGCCCGATCTGGTCATCCTCGACCTGGGCCTGCCCGACGGGGACGGCCAGGACTTCCTGCGCGACCTGCGCGCGTGGTCGGCGGTGCCGGTGATCGTGCTGTCGGCGCGCGGCGCCGAGGACGACAAGATCGCGGCCCTGGACCACGGCGCCGACGACTACCTGAGCAAGCCCTTCGGCGTCGGTGAGCTGATGGCGCGCGTGCGCGTCGCGCTGCGGCGCAGCCAGGCGCGGTCCGGCGAGCAGCAGGACCCGGCCTTCCGCTTCGGCGACGTCGAGATCGACCTGGCCGCGCGCCGTGTGCGCCGCGATGGCGAGGACGTGCACCTCACGCCGATCGAGTACCGCCTGCTCAGCCACCTGATCGGCAACGCCGGCAAGGTGTTGACGCACCGCCAACTGCTGAAGGCGGTGTGGGGGCCGGCACACGTGGAGCAGAACCACTACCTGCGCGTCTACATGGGCAACCTGCGCCAGAAACTCGAGGTGGAGCCGGCGAGTCCCAAGCACCTGTTGACGGAGACCGGGGTGGGGTATCGGCTGATGCCCTGAGTTGTCAGGCGACGAACCGGATCGCCGGAGTGCGTGACTCCATCGGTCCGTCCAACCTGATTCCGGGATCGTCGTGCTTCCGCCTGCTGCCTCCTTCGCCTCTCGTGTCCACGACGATCGGTCGGCCCCTGCGTCCGGTGCCGGACCTCGTCCGACGATCCTGTCCTTTGCGGAGGCCCGGGCGATCCGGGAGGAATTCGAGGATCTGGCGCAATCCATGGGACGCCTGGCGCAGAAGGAGGGCCCTTTGCGGCCCCCGATCGTCTATCCGCCCGCCTGGGACACCTCGTTCGAGGGCATCAACGCCGAGGCGGCGCGGGAGGCGACCCATTGCATCAGGGAAGTCCTCCACACCCGGTCGCTCGGATCGTCCAAGTCCTTCAACAAGTGGCCGCGCGCCCAGGCCTTGCCGCCCGAAGCCCCGGAGCATCGGTGTGTCACCCGGTTCCGATTCGACCCGGCGAACGTGTCGGCGCGGCTCCTGCGGGTGTTCGACTCCTTGGCGGCCTGGCAGCAGTCCCGGGTGAACTGCAGCGGACTGAGCGTCGCAGCCCAGGACTATCTCGGGGAACGTTTCCCGGACATCCAGACCTCCCTGCTGCACCTGGACGGCGACCACATGGTGGTGGTGGTCGGTTCGGTGCACGAGCGGCTGGTGGACGTGCCGCTGGCGCGTTGGCCGCCGCATCTCCAGGTCTGCGATCCCTGGGCCCACCTGTGCTGCCCGGTGCGGGACTATCCCGACCGTTTCCGGGAGCAGATGTCGAAGTGGGAACGGGACGGCAAGCAGCTGCTGCTGGACGAGTGCTGGCAGCCGCCCGTCGATCCCCAGTGGCTGGCCTGCGCGGACGGCGCGTCCCGGATGGTCATCCGCCAGCGGCACATTTGCGGCCAGTCCGACGACAGGGAGGTGGTCAACGGTAGCATTGACCCCGCGCCCACCCCGGGCGAACGCGCGACAACACGCTCACCAGGAGACAACTCATGATCCAGCAGGCCCAGGTTGAACTCGCCAAGACCTTCTTCGAGCAGTCGAAGAAGGCGTTCGAACAGAACTACGCCGCGTGGAGCACGGTGCTCTCATCGCAGAAGGCCATCCTGGAATCGATGCGCGCCGGCGGTGCGCCCTTCGAGGTCGCCGCCGACCAGTTCCAGAAGCTGATCGATTTCCACGAGCAGCAGTTCCGCGTCACCGCCGACTTCATGACCAAGCTGCAGGCGGACTACGTCAAGGTGGTGCAGCAGAAGACCAAGTGAGACAGGTCTTCCAGCCCGGCCGGCTCACGGTCGGGTTGATGACGCCCGTCGACGCGCGGCCCGACCGGCTGGCCGACGTCGGCGAGGCGCTCGAGCTGGCCGCGCTCGCGGACCGGCTCGGCTTCGCGGCGCTGTGGACGCGGGACGTCCCGCTGATGGTGCCGCAGGGCAGCGACAACACGGCGAGCGCGCTCGACGATCCCTTCCTGTGGCTGGCCGCGCTGGCCGGCGCGACGCGCGAGATCGCCGTCGGCGCCGCCGCGATTGTGCTGCCCCTGCGGCATCCGCTGCATGTGGCGAAGGCCGCGCTGTCGCTGGACCGGTTCAGTGGCGGACGCTTCATCCTCGGCATGGGCTCGGGCGACCGGCCCGCGGAGTTCGCGGCCTTCGGCGAGGACCTGGATCAGCGCGCGGAGAGCTTCCGCAGCCGTTGGGCCATCGTGCGCGCGGCGCTGTCGCCCGACGCCGATGAACGCGCGGCGGTGGTCGCCGCGACCGGTGGTTTCGAGGTGCTGCCCGCGCCGGCGCAACGGATCCCGATGATCGTCGTGGGCTCGGCGCGGCAGTCGCTGCAATGGACGGCGACGCACGCGGATGCGTGGGCCACCTATCACCGCGAGGAAGCGCGGCAGGAAGGCCGCATCGAGCTGTGGCAGCGCGCGCTGGAACAGAAGGGCGTCGGCGCCAAGCCGTTCGTGCAGTCGGTGCAGCTGGAGCTGCTCGCCGATCCGGATGCGGCTCCGGAGCCGCTCGAGCTCGGCCTGCGCACCGGACGCCACGCGTTGATCGCCTATCTGCGGCGCCTGCACGCGATGGGCGTGGCCCATGTGCTGTTCAATCTCGGGCGGGGGCGACCGGCGCGCGAGGTCATCGAGGAACTCGGTCGCGAGGTGTTGCCGCAGCTCGAGCGATGAATCTCGACGAGCGCGCGGGACTCGTCCCCGATCCCGGTGTCGGATCGTTGCATCAAGGCCGGTTGACGCGGCAGCCCATGCGTTGAAGAATCGCGCCCACGCCGGACGGCTACGTCCGCGCGCGTTCCAACCTCTTCACTGTCCAGGAGGTGCCCCATGAAGATCCGTACGTCCATCCACTGCTGATTGCCGACGACTGCATCTCTGCAGCATCGTGTCGGCGCCGTCTGCGCCCGCGAAGGCTGCGGCACCGGTTCCTGACGCCCCCGACGCCTGCCATGAGGCCGGCGGGGCACGAAACCTCCCGCGACTTCTCCCAGCGACTCTGCCTGGTCCATCGGACCGGCAGTGACACGACCGCGCACGCGACACGTCCGTCGGTTCCCTGACCCCACCAGGACCCGCCCGCGCCAACAACGCGGCGGGTGACGGACCCCATGTATTTGCAATCCCTGCCGCTGCTGCGCTACCCGCGCACGGCGCACCTCGCGGGCAGCCGCCTGCAGGCGGGCGACTCCGCCCATGACCAGATGCCGCTCGCGGCGCTCGACGGCTGCCATGTCGTCATCGAGGAAAAACTCGACGGCGCCAACGCCGGCATCTCGTTCAGCGACGGCGGCGATCTGCTGCTGCAGTCGCGCGGCCATTACCTCATCGGCGGATTCGGTGAACGCCAGTTCAACCCGATGAAGATCTGGGCGCTCGCGCATGAGCACCGGCTGATCGACCGCCTCGAGGACCGCTACGTGCTGTACGGCGAGTGGGCCTATGCCAAGCACAGCATCTGGTACGACCGGCTGCCGCATTACTTCAACGAGTTCGACGTCTACGACCGCGCCACTTCGCGTTTCCTGTCGACGCCGCGCCGTCATGCGCTGCTGGCGGGTTCGCCGGTGCTGTCCGTGCCCGTGCTGTATGCGGGCCCGATGCCGACGGATCCCAAGCTGCTGTGGAAGCTGGTGGCGCGCTCGCTGGCGAAATCGCCCGACTGGCGCGCGGCCTTCGAGGCCGCGACACGGCGCGAATCGCTGCCGCTCGACCTGTGCTGGAAGCAGACCGACAAGGCCGACCAGTCCGAAGGCCTCTACCTGAAGGTCGAGGACCAGGACCAGGTGCTCGGCCGGTTCAAGCTGGTGAGAGCGTCCTTCACGCAGACGATCCTCGACAGCGAGACCCACCATGCCCGTCGACCGATCCTGCCGAACGCGCTGGCGCCGGGGGCGGATCTCTTCGCAGAACGGCCCCCGGTGACCTGGGGCGATCTCGGCCTGGAAACGATCACGTCGCTGCCGGCGTTGAAGGCCATGGCGGCGACATCGACGATGCCGGCGAGGAAGGCCGCGTCGCGCGACGACGATGAACATCGATGTCCCTAAGCCGGACGGAGGAGAGAACCATGAACAGTCAATGGAAAGACATCCAGGCACTGGTGCCCGAAGCGGGACGATGTCCGGACTTCGCGGCCTGCCTGACGGCGTTCCCTGTGCTGGAACTTGCCAAGACCACGCCGCAGGATCCGCGTTATCACGCGGAGGGCGACGTCTGGACGCACACGAGGATGGTGATCGAGGAACTGCTCGCTTTGCCCGACTATCAGGCCGCGAGTCGCGCCGACCAGGAGGTCCTGTTCCTGGCCGCGCTGCTGCACGACGTGTCCAAGCATGCAACGACCGTGATCGATCCGGTGACGGGCGCCATCGGCCAGCCTGGCCACTCGCGCATGGGCGCGATCGATGCCCGCGCGCTGCTCTGGGATGCGGGCATGCCGTTCGAGCAGCGCGAGGCGGTCTGTCGCCTGATCGCCGTGCACCAGGTGCCATTCTTCGCGCTGGCCGATTCGAGGCGCGGCCTGTCGCCCGAGTTCATCGTGCGCGAGTTGTCATGCCGGCTGAGCCTGCCGCTGCTGGCGGCCCTGGCCGAGGCTGACATGCGCGGGCGCGTCTGCGAGGACCGCGACCGCGTGCTCGATCACATCGAGTTGTTCCGGGAACTGGCGCGGGAAGAGGGTTGCTACGGTCAAGCGCGGGCGTTCGCGGACGCGCACACGCGGGTCAGCTACTTCCGGGGCGCGGACGTGCATCCCGACTACGCGCTGTTCCAGGAGCCCGGCGCTCGCGTGACCGTGATGTGCGGCCTGCCCGCGTCCGGCAAGGACACGTGGGTGGCGGCGCACCGACGCGGCCTGCCGGTGGTGTCCTTCGACGATGCGCGCTCGGACCTCGGCCTGCGGCACGGACAGAATGAAGGCAAGGTCGCGCATGCCGCGGTGGACAAGGCGAAGTCGTTGCTGCGCGCCAGGACGCCGTTCGTGTGGAATGCCACCCACCTGAGCCAGCAGATGCGCGACAAGACGCTGGATCTGCTCTTCGCCTACGGCGCGGAGGTGGAGATCGTCTACCTCGAGCGTCCGCGCGCGGAGCTGCTGCGCCGCAACGACCGGCGGGACACCTCGCTGTCCAACAGCGCGCTGCAAGGCATGCTGAGGAAGTGGGAGCTGCCGGTGCCGACGGAGGCGCACGTGGTGCGTTATTGCCCGGCCGATTGACGGCGACTGGCGACAGACGAACTTCGGAGGGATGTTCGCGACTGAGCGGTTTTCACTTGAAAACTGCCCGATGAAGCTGCCCCTCATCGCCTATGAAATCGTCGGCCACCGCCCCGGAGAAGATCCGCCCAAGATCTGCCATGGCGAGATCGTGCCGCCGACTGTCGACGAGCGATGGCGGGATCTGTTGCCGCTGAAGCTTCGCCGCACGGACGACGCGAGCCTGGCGGAGCGCTTGAGGCGGCAGTTCCTCGGGCGCGCCTACCGCGCGGACGAGCGCTGCGTTGAAGGACTCCCCGCGGTGCCGGTGAAGAAGGACAGGTCCGACGTCGGCGGGCCAGGGCGCCGGAACCGGGAGGCCGCCATCGATTCCCTGCAGAAAGTCCGGTTGGCCCTCTACGACCGCCGGTTCAACGGATCCGAGAAATCGAACAACAAGCGGGGCCCGCGAGACGTGGCGAGGCAACAGGAGGCATGGGACGCGGAGCCCGACATCTCCCGGTTCATCCTGGGCGCGCAGGAGCTGACGCCGGGCAGCGCGGCGAAGGCCGCTTCGAGATCGATCGATGTCTGGAGCTCCCGCACCCTCAATTGCGGCGCCCTCGCGTCGGCGGCCCAGGACTACCTGATGCATCAATGTCCGACGCTGCAGACCTCGACGGTCGTCGTGGGGGGTATCCACGGCCTGGTGGCGATCGGCACGGTCGACGCAGCTATCGCACGCCTGCCTTTGGCGCAATGGCCTCGCCATGTCCATGTGTGCGACCCCTGGGCCAATCTGACGTGTCCGGCGCCGGACTATCCGCAACGTTTCGTGGACAAGCTGGCCCGATGGGAGGCGCGCGGCAAGGAACTCTTCATTGCAGGGCAGTGGACGTCTCCGCTCGACGAGCGATGGACGTCCTGCGTGCAGGGCGTTCCTCGTGTCTATGTCCGTCGGCACTACCGCGACGGGCAGTTCCTCGAATCCCCGCTGGGGCAGGACACCCGCGGCACCGTGCGCTGACGCGATCATGAAGTGCGCGGCGGGAACCTTGCCGGGACGTTCGCCACTGACTGGTTTTCATTTGAAAGCCCCGCGATGCTGCCGCGCTTGACCTCCAACCCTTTCGTCGACCCTCAGCTCGATCACAGGCCTACGACGGCCCCCGATGGCAGGGAGGTGTCAGCGGATGATCAGGCGTGCTGGCTGGAAGCGCTGCCGCTGAAGATTCGCCGCCCCGAGGGTGCCGTCCTGGCCCATCGCATGAGAGAACAGTTCATCGAGCGGGCCACCCTGGCGCTCAGTCGTGCCCCTGAAGGGCTCAACGCACCCCTGGTGGAAGAGGACAGGTCCGACCTCGGGGGAGATGGCGAGCGGAACAGCCAGGCCGCCATCGAGGCCTTGGAGGCGGTTCAACTGGCGCTCTACGACCGCAAGTACAGCTACACCATCAAATCAGGCAACAAGTGGCCCCTGCGGTATGGGGAGCCGAAGGGATCCAGCTTGCAAGGCGGCGTGACGCCGCCCACAGTCATGTTGTTTGAAGACGACCCGGCCCAGGCGGCGGGCAGATCGATCGACATCTGGAAATCCAACTACATCAACTGCGGCGCCCTGGCGGCCGCAGTCCAGGACTATCTGATGCATGAACGGCCGGAGGTGCAGACCTCGTCGTTCCACTTCGGAGGAATGCATGCGTTTGCGCTGGTGGGCACGGTGGATCAGTCGTTCGCTCGTCGGCCGTTCTGGCAATGGCCTCGCCATGTCCATGTGTGCGACCCTTGGGCGAATCTGACCTGCCAGATGCCTGACTATCCCAAGCTCTTCGTGGAGAAGATGGCCAAATGGGAGTCGGATGGCAAGAAGCTTCGTCTCGACGAAAAGGGGTGGACCTCTCCGCTGGACGAGCGCTGGACATCCTGCGTGCAGAGCAGTCGTCGGGCTGTCTTCACTCGACGCCACTACAGTGACGGCCAGTTTCTCGAAACCAGACTGGCGTCGATCTGACGGCGGGCGAGGGGGCTCAGCCGCGCGTCGCCCAACCCGCCATCCAGCGATCGACGACCTGGCCGAGCACCGTCCGCAGCCCCGCGCCCTGCGCGGCGGCATCGCGCCGCATCGCGTCCAGCGGAACTCGCGCCTGTGCCAGCTCGCCCGCGTGCCCGATCAACCACTGCTCCAGGCGTGCGGGATCGCTCTCCAGGTGGAACTGCAGCGCGAGCGCGAAGCCTTCGAGGGCGAAGGCCTGGTTCGGGCACAGCGGCGTCGTCGCGAGGCTGGCCGCGCCGTCGGGGATCTCGAACTGGTCGCCATGCCAGTGCATCACGGGCTGGCCGCCCGCGAGCGGCGCGAGCGCGGAGTCACGGCCGGTGTCGGTGAGCGTCAGCGGCGCGAAGCCGATCTCCTTGCGGCCGTGTGCCATCGGCCGCACATCGGCGCCGAGCGCGCGGGCCATCAGTTGCGCGCCGAGGCAGACGCCGAGCAGCGGACGCTGTGATGCGATGCGGCGGCGGATGAGCGCGATCTCGTCGTTGAGGTACGGATAGAGCGCATCGTCGTACGCGCCGATCGGGCCGCCGAGCACCACCAGCAGATCGACCGCGTCGAGGTCCACCTCGCGCAGGTCGTCGACGCCCGCGTCCAGCGTGACGAAGCGCTCGAAGCCGCGCTCCGTCAGCACCGGCCGCAGCAGGCCGAGGTCTTCGAAAGCCAGGTGGCGGACGGCGAGGACGGTCTTGGACGTGGACATCGAGGCGGTGCGTTGAACGCGGAAGCGGGTGGGGATCCCTCCAGTATCCGTGCCCGCAACACCTGGCACCGCTCAGGAGCGCTTCGGATCGTCCAAACGACGTACCCCTTCGTCCAACCACAACGCCGATGTTGATGCTGATGCCGACGTCGACCGGGAGGATGACGTCGCCGCGCCGCCGCCGGCCCGGACGGCGGCGCGCGGGGTCAGACGAGGTCAGGCCGGATGAGGATGCCGTCCTGCTGCCGGTCCCTTGCGGATGCGCCAGGCCTGCACTGCCATCAGGATCACGAAGAGCAGGAACACGACGCCGATCGCCTTCTGCAGTGCCGGATCGTCGGGGCCGGTGAACAGCGGAGCACCGACGGGCACGCGGGTGAAGGTCTCGTTGAGGCCGGGGATCATGTGGCAGAACAGCGTGAAGCTGTAGCCCAGCGTTTCCGCATACGGGGAGAGCCCGCCGAGGAAGCGCGTGCGATGCGCCGCGACGGCGATGACCAGGGTGACGAGCGTGACGATCGCCAGCACGTGCGCGATGTTGAAACCGCCGTGACGGAAGATGCCGAACGCGGTCAGGCAGGTGATCACCGTGCACCACAGGTAGGTGCGGCCGAGGGTGGACTGGCCGTCGATGCGGCCGTTGCGGAAGATCAGGGCGTAGCCGGCCACCAGGGCCACCAGCGCGAACGCCGTGTGCACGGCGCCAAGGAGGGTCAGACCGAACATGAGTGCTCCCTGCGGAGCCGCGTCGCCGCGGCGGGCCGGAGCGCGGCGCGCTCCTGCGGACACCATAGAGGGTGTGCCGCCGCGCGCGCATCGGTCGGATGGGGGAGGGCGCGGTGCGGGATTTCCCGGATCTCCCAGGCCCTCATGCCCTCATCGCCCGCAAAGAGCAATGCCAACGGTGGCGACGGCCGCCACCGTGGCGGCGACTCAGCGTCGCATGTGCCGCGGCGCGGCGCGGGCGGTCACGCCGCGCGTGCGCCGAAGACCGGCGGCCGGTCGAGCTGACCGATCCAGTGCCGGTACACGCTCGTCGCCGCGCCACGCAGACGCGCCAGGCGTTCGGGCAGCGCGGCCAGGATCTCGGCCTCGCTCTGCACCGTCACGCTGCGTCCGCGGCTCAGCTCTTCGCGTCCCTGCGCGCACCAGTCGCGCAGGCTTTGCTCGGTCACTTCCAGATGGCTCTGGAGCCCGATGTGCGGGCCCAGCGAGAACCCCTTGTTCAGGCAGTTCGAGCCGAACAGCGTCCGCGTCGCGCCGGCCGGGATCTGGAAGCTGTCGTAGTGCCAGTTGAAGCTCAGCAGGCGATCCTCCCCGCCGAACAGCCCGCGGGCCGCCGGGGTGATCCACAGCTCGCGCCAGCCGATGTCGGGCCGGGGGTTGCGGGCCACGCCGGCACCCATCGCGCGCGCCAGCTGCTGCGCGCCGAAGCAGTGGCCGAGGATGGGCCGGCTGTGCCGCAGCGCGTCGATCAGGAGGGCCTGCTCTGCGCGGATCCAGGGCGTGCCGTCGTTGACGCCGTGGTCGCTGCCCAGCAGCACCAGGCCGCTGAACGCGCCCGCCGTCCGCGGCAGGGTGTCGCCCAGGTCGGGCCGCAGCAGATGCACCGGCACGTCATGCGCGCGCAGGCACTGGAGCAGATAACCCGGGCCTTGCGCGGGCTCGTGCTGGAGGATCAACACCGGTCTCATTCGAAGGGGCGCGGATCGCGCGCCGTTGTTTCGGTGAAGGAAGCGTAGGCAAGGCCATGTCAAGGCGGGGGCAAGACCTGACGCGCCGGTATCAAGAAATGATCAAGAATCGACTGGCGATGCTCGAAACCACCTACACCCCCAGCCTCGACCTCGTCCATCGCGTGACCCGCGTGCTGGGCCGTCCGGAGCTCCTCGAGCAGCTCGGATATCCCCCAGAGCCGCACTACCGCCGGCTGTGGCGCCAAGCCGTCTGCGCACTGCTGAGCGGCCTGCTGGTGACCATGCTCATCGTCGCGGTCACCTCGGGCGATCGGATCTGGCCCTGGCAACTGCTGCTGATCAGCGTCGTCGCCTACTTGTCGGGCGCCCTGGCGGTGGCCTACTTCAGCGAGTACAGCAACCAGCGGTTCCTGACGACCTTGCTCGACACGACCCACCGCCTCAAGATCTCCCTGGCGGAGGAAGGCGTCCACATGGAGGTCAACTCGACGCGGTCCTTCACGCCCTGGACCGTCGTGCGCAAGGTGCTGCTGAGCGAGGAGTTCGTGTTGATCATCCGCGAGGACGCCGTGCTCTACGTGCCGGTCTCCGCCTTCCCGGACGACGAGGCCGCGCTGGCCTTCACCGCGTACGCCTCGGCACGGGCGCGCGAGGCCGGACAGCCGGTCGACGGATCGCCCGCCGCCTGAAGGCGCGATGCCACAATCCGGCGATGAACTCGCCGCCCTCGCGCCTGCCGCGCGTCACCGTCCAGACCGCCGATTTCGACCTCAGCGCCGAGACGTTGGCGCTGCGCGCCGGGGACGGCGGCGTCGGCGCGGTGGTGAGCTTCGTCGGCACGGTGCGTGACGGCGCGGACGGCACGCCCGTGTCGCTGATGGAGCTCGAGCACTATCCCGGCATGACCGAGGCCGCCATCGAGGCGATGGTCGACGAGGCATTCCGGCGCTTCGACATCCGCGGCGCGCGGGTCATCCATCGCGTCGGCGCGCTGCAGCCGCGCGACCAGATCGTGCTCGTGCTCGTGAGCTCGCGCCATCGCGGCCAGGCTTTCCAGGCCTGCGAGTTCCTGATGGATTACTTGAAGACGCAGGCGCCGTTCTGGAAGAAGGAACACGGACCGGACGGTGCCCGCTGGGTGGACGCGCGTGTCGCCGACGACGAGGCGCTCGCGCGATGGGGCATCAACGTGGAGGGGAACGGTCGATGAGCTGGATGCAGGTGGTGGCGGTGTCCGTCGGGGCGTCGGGCGGCGCGCTTGCGCGCTGGGGCGCGGGGTTGATGTTGAACACGAAGTGGCAGGGTTTCCCGTTGGGCACGCTGGCCGTCAACATCGTCGGCGGCTTCCTGATCGGCATGGCGCTGGAGTGGTTCGGCCGTTATCCCAACGACATGCTCAAGCTGTTGCTGGTCACCGGCTTCCTCGGCGGCCTCACGACCTTCTCGTCCTTCTCCGGCGAATCGCTGTCGCTGCTCCAGCGCGGCGAATTCCTGATGGCGCTGTCTCACTCGGCCGCGCACGTCGTCGGCTCGCTGGCCGCCGCCGCGGCCGGGCTCAAGGTGATGCAGATGATGACGTCGGCCTGAGACTTACCCGGCCTGGGCACAGCCGTTGCCGCTTCTGTCATTGAAAGGGACTGTTGGCGCCTCTTGAAAATTGGGGTCACAGTCCTACTTGGGTTCGCAACGGAGGTTTTTACCCATGCGAGTCGACAAGCTCACCACGAGATTTCAGGAAGCGCTGGCCGAGGCCCAAAGCCTGGCGGTGACGCGCGACAACCCCTATATCGAACCCGTCCACGTGCTGGCCGCGATGCTGGCGCAGGACGAAGGTCCCAAGGCGCTGCTGGAGCGCGCCGGCGTCAAGGTCCCCGCGCTCAAGAGCGCCCTGGACGGCATCCTCACCGGCCTGCCGCAGGTGCAGGGCGAGGGCCAGCAGGTCCAGCCCAGCCGCGACCTGGTCAGCCTGCTCCAGAACGCGGAGAAGGAAGCCTCCAAGCGCGGCGACCACTTCATCGCCAGCGAGATGTTCCTGCTGTCGCTGGCCGACGCCAAGAGCGACCTGGCCGGCGTCGTGCGCGGCCACGGGCTCACCCGCAAGGCGCTGGAGGCGGCGGTGGAAGCCGTGCGCGGCGGCCAGAAGGTCGACAGCCAGGAATCCGAAGGCCAGCGCGAGGCGCTGAAGAAGTACACCCTGGACCTGACCGAGCGCGCCCGCGCCGGCAAGCTGGATCCGGTCATCGGCCGCGACGACGAGATCCGCCGCGCCATCCAGGTGCTGCAGCGCCGCACGAAGAACAACCCCGTGCTCATCGGCGAACCCGGCGTCGGCAAGACCGCCATCGTCGAAGGCCTGGCGCAGCGCATCGTCAACGAGGAAGTGCCCGAGAGCCTGAAGGGCAAGCGGGTGCTGTCGCTGGACATGGCCGGCCTGCTCGCGGGCGCCAAGTTCCGCGGTGAATTCGAGGAACGCCTGAAGTCCGTGCTCAAGGAAGTCGCCGCCGACGAAGGCCGCATCATCCTGTTCATCGACGAGATCCACACCATGGTCGGCGCCGGCAAGGCCGAGGGCGCCATCGACGCCGGCAACATGCTCAAGCCCGCGCTCGCGCGCGGCGAGCTGCACTGCATCGGCGCGACCACGCTGGACGAATACCGCAAGTACGTCGAGAAGGACGCCGCGCTGGAGCGCCGCTTCCAGAAGGTGCTCGTCGACGAACCGACCGTCGAAGCGACCATCGCCATCCTGCGCGGCCTGCAGGAGAAGTACGAGGTCCACCACGGCGTCGAGATCACCGACCCGGCCATCGTCGCCGCGGCCGAGCTCTCGCACCGCTACATCACCGACCGCTTCCTGCCCGACAAGGCCATCGACCTGATCGACGAGGCCGCGGCCAAGATCAAGATCGAGATCGACTCCAAGCCCGAGGCGATGGACCGGCTCGACCGCCGCATGATCCAGCTCAAGATCGAGCGCGAGGCCGTGCGCAAGGAGACCGACGAGGGCTCGCTGCGCCGCTTCGCCCTGATCGAGGAAGAGCTGCTCAAGCTGCAGCGCGAGTACAACGACCTGGAAGAGATCTGGACCACCGAGAAGGCGCAGGCCCAGGGCTCCGCGCACGTCAAGGAAGAGATCGACCGCATCAAGTTCCAGATCGAGGAACTCAAGCGCAAGGGCGACTTCAACAAGGTCGCCGAGCTGCAGTACGGCAAGCTGCCCGACCTGGAGAAGCGCCTCAACGAGGCGCAGGCCAAGGAGATGGGCAAGGCCAAGGACAAGAGCCAGCCGCAGCTGCTGCGTACCATGGTCGGCGCCGAGGAGATCGCCGAGGTGGTCGCCCGCGCGACCGGCATCCCCGTGGCCAAGCTGATGCAGGGCGAGCGCGACAAGCTGCTGCAGATGGAAGACAAGCTGCATGAGCGCGTGGTCGGCCAGGACGAGGCCATCGTCGCGGTCGCGGATGCGATCCGGCGCTCGCGCGCCGGACTGTCCGATCCGGACAAGCCGCTGGGCAGCTTCCTGTTCCTGGGCCCGACCGGCGTCGGCAAGACCGAGCTGTGCAAGGCGCTGGCGGGCTTCCTGTTCGACAGCGAGGACCACATGATCCGCATCGACATGAGCGAGTTCATGGAGAAGCACTCGGTCAGCCGGCTGATCGGCGCGCCTCCGGGCTACGTCGGCTACGACGAGGGCGGCTACCTGACCGAGGCCGTGCGGCGCAAGCCCTACAGCGTGCTGCTGCTCGACGAGGTCGAGAAGGCGCACCCGGACGTGTTCAACGTGCTGCTGCAGGTGCTGGACGACGGTCGGTTGACCGACGGCCAGGGCCGTACCGTGGACTTCAAGAACTGCGTGGTCGTGATGACGTCCAACCTGGGCTCGCAGCACATCATGGCCTTGCAGGGCGAGCCCGACGAGGTCATCCGCGACGCGGTGTGGGGCGAGGTCAAGGCGCACTTCCGGCCGGAGTTCCTCAACCGCATCGACGAGACGGTGATCTTCCATGCGCTGGGCGCGGACCACATCAAGTCGATCGCGAGGATCCAGCTGCGCCAGCTCGAGCAGCGGCTCGACAAGCTGGAGATGAAGCTCGACGTCAGCGACGAGGCCCTGGCCGAACTGGCCAAGGTCGGCTTCGATCCGGTCTTCGGGGCGCGGCCGCTCAAGCGCGCGATCCAGCAGCGGATCGAGAACCCGCTGTCCAAGCTGATCCTGCAGGGCCGTTTCGGTCCGAAGGATGTGATCCCGGTGAGCGTGGAAACGTCAGCCGGCGGAGAGCCTGGCGAGTTTTCGTTCGGACGAGTGGTGCACTGACGCTTCGGGGCGCCGGTGCCGGGTCTTGCCCGGCGCGGCGCATCAGCGCAGTTTCTCCAGAACCTCGGATCTGAACTCGCGCTGGTACAGCACGTACAGCACACCAGCCGTGGACAGGGCCAGCGCCCAGGGCGAGAAGAACCAGGCCACGACGGGGAACGCGAGGTAGTAGCCGCGCAAGCCGTCGTTGAAGGCCTCGGCCGCCATGCCGACGACGGCACCGGCGCGATCGGCGAACTGCTCGCGCGCTTCAGTCGCTTCAGGTCCCATCTGTGCGAACTGCCCCGCCTCCGGCGCGGACGCCACCAGCAACGCGCCGAAGGTGTACTGCCGCATGCTCCAGGTGAAGCGGAAGAAGGCATACACGAAGATGCCGGTCAGCAGCGCCAGCTTGATGTCGAACGCCAGCGTGCTCGTCTTGACCGCGAAGGGCAGTCCCAGCACCAGCGCGCTGGTCTGCTCGCTCGCCCCCAGCGCGGCCAGCAGGCCGCCGATGATCAGGATGGTCGTGGAGGCGAAGAAAGACGGGCTCGACAGCAGCGCCTGGCTGACCGCGCCGTCCAGCACCCGCATCTCGCGGTAGGTCAGCTGCAGCATCCACTGGCGCCGCACGCGGTTGGTGATGGCCAGCAGCGAGCCGCGGCCGTCCGCATGCCGCTTGGAGAACTGGGCGTAGCCGACCCAGGCCAGGAAGAACAGGCCCAGCGAGGCCCAATCGAGCAGCGGCAGCGCGGCCAGCAGTTGTCGAAGCGATTGCATCGCGCGAGTGTAGAGGCGCTCCTCGTGCCCGCATGGGTCACGCGGCGGGCTTGCGGCGCACCGCGCCGGGCGCGACGGCAGACCCCTCCTGATCCAGCGTGGCGTCGCCGGAATCCGCGGCGTTGTCGTCGGCATCGGCCACTGCCGCCCATTGAGGCCAGGGCGACAGCAACGCGGTGGCGCCCTCCAGCAGCGCCGTCGCCGCTGCCGCGGTCAGCCCGCGGATCACCGCGACGACGAAGCCGCCCTGCGCGTCCTTCGGGATGGCCGGGGGCAGATCGAAGTCGGGCGCCTGGCAGTTGATGCACTCGTAGCGACCGGTCGAGGGGTCGAACAGGATCTCGACCACGCGCCGGGACGTGGCGACCCGGGCGTGCACCAGCGGGGCGCGTCGGCCCGGAGTGCACACCCGGATCCCGTGGTCGTCGGGCCAGCCGCCCAGCCCCATCAACAGGCGGACGAGCGACGGCAAGGCGGCCGGCAGGGGGCCGCCGCCGGAGTCTGCCGCGCTCGATGGCATCGGGAAGGTCGAGGTGCCGGGCTTCATCCGCAGTCTCCGTCCGGCGGCGGCCCGCCGCGGCATGCGGCGGGTCCATCCCGGAGTGAACGGGCGAAGTGCCAGGCCTTGCCGGGCGGGTTCACGCCCGCCCGGGGTCAGGCTGACCGTCAGACCGGCAGATCGAACACCAGCACCTCGGCGTCCTGACCGGCCTCGACCGTCACGCCGGGCTCCTTGGCGAGCTGGAGCGCGTCGCCGGCGCCCAGCGCTTCGCCGTTCACCGTCGCCTGGCCGCGCACGACGTGCACGTAGGCGATGCGGCCCGCGGCCAGCGGCAGCTCGGCGCGTTCATCGCCGTTGAACAGTCCGGCGTACAGCCGCGCATCCTGGTGGATGGACACGGAGTCCTGGGCGCCGTCCGGCGAGGCCACCAGCCGCAGCTTGCCGCGCTTGTCCGCCTCGGCGAAATGCTTCTGCTCGTAGCCCGGTTCCACGCCCTGGCGGTCCGGCATGATCCAGATCTGCAGGAAGTGGGTCTGGCCGTCCTTCGAGTGGTTGAACTCGCTGTGACGGACCCCCGTGCCGGCGCTCATGCGCTGCACGTCGCCCGGACGGATCACGCCCGCGTTGGCGCCGCCCGGCGTGCCGTTGCCCATGCTGTCCTGGTGCGCCAGCTCGCCGCTGAGCACGTAGCTGATGATCTCCATGTCGCGGTGGCCGTGCGCGCCGAAACCGGTGCCGCCGGCGATCCGGTCCTCGTTGATCACGCGCAGCGGGCCGAAGCCCATCCGGCGCGGGTTGTGATAGTCCGCGAACGAGAAGCTGTGGAAGCTCTTCAGCCAGCCGTGGTCGGCGTAGCCGCGATCCGAGGACTTGATGACTTCACGCATGTCGATGCTCCTTGTGTGGTCCCCCGGTGTGGTGGAGGGGCCTGCTTGTTGGCGATGGAGTCACTGTAGGGACGCAGGCCTCTCCCGAGGGGGAGGGGGCTTGAAGCCAGCGTTCAAATAAGATGAAGGAATGGCTCAACAAGACAAACGGCGGGTGCTGACGCCGGAAGCGCTGGCGATGATGGACAGCATCGCGCGCAGTGGCAGCTTCGCCGCGGCGGCCCGGGAGATGGGGAAGGTGCCGTCGGCGCTGACCTACTCGGTGAGGCAGCTCGAGGACGCGCTGGACGTGCTGCTGTTCGACCGCAGTTCGCGCCAGGCGGTGCTGACGGCGGCGGGGCACGAACTGCTGACCGAGGGGCGTCGGCTGCTGCAGGAGATGGACGCGGTGGCGAACCGCGTCAAGCGGGTCGCCACGGGATGGGAGAGCGAACTCACCATCGCGTTCGACGACGCGATCGCGCGGCGGGCGATCTTCGACCTGATGGAGGCCTTCTACCTGCAGGCCGAGGACGGCAAGCCGCCGCCGACGCGGCTGAAGCTCCGCACCGAGGTGCTCGCCGGCACCTGGGAGGCGCTGATCTCGGGCCAGGCTGACCTGGCGATCGGCGTCAGCGCGCAGCCGCCCGGGAGCTCGGTCGTCTGCGAGGTCCTGGGGCCCATGGAGATGGTGTTCTGCGTCGCGCCGCATCACCCGCTGGCGGGATTCGAGGGGGTGCTGACCTCCGCCGACATCGCGCGGCATCGCATAGTCGCGGTGGCGGACACGGCGCGCAGCCTCGCGCCGATGACCGTCGGCGTGGTGCCGGGGCAGGAGGTGCTGACGGTGCCGTCGATGGCGATCAAGCTCGAGGCGATGCTGCGCGGCCTCGGCGTGGGCTCGCTGCCGACGCCGATGGTGCGGCGGCATGTGGACGCGGGGCGGCTCGTCCTGAAGGAGACCTTCCAGGGCAAGCGGATCTCGCCGATGCACTACGCGTGGCGCAACACCGGGCATCGCCCGGCCAAGGCGCTGGCGTGGTGGCTGGACCGGCTCAAGAGCGAGACGACGCGGCGCTCGCTGATCGAGCAGCACGAGGGCCTGCTGCTGTGACTCCAGCTGTGACTGCGGCGGATCGAGGCTACGTCGGCCGGTTCGCGCCGTCGCCGACCGGGCCGCTGCATGAAGGGTCGCTGGTCGCGGCCTTGGCGAGTTGGCTCGATGCGCGGGCGCATGGCGGGCGCTGGTTGATCCGCATCGAGGATGTCGACCGGCCGCGCTGTCCGGCGGGCGCCGACGCGACGGTGCTGTCGCAGCTCGCCCAGGTGCGGCTGCTGCCGGACGAGCCGCCGGTCTGGCAATCGAAGCGCGGGGCGGCCTACCAGGCCGCCTTGGATCGATTGAGAGCGTCGGGGTGGGCCTACCCCTGCGGGTGCTCGCGCAAGGACATCGCCGAGGCGATCGCGGCCCAGGGCGGTCAGCGCGAGCGGCATGGGGAACTGGTCTATCCGGGCACCTGCCGGCACGGGCTTCACGGCAAGCCGGCGCGCGCGTGGCGGCTCCGGAGCACGTCCACCGTCGATGGCGACGCGCCGCTGCGCATCGACTGGCAGGATCGCCGGCTCGGCGCGCAGTCCCAGGACCTGACGGACGAGGTCGGCGACTTCGTCCTCCTGCGCGCGGACGGGCTCTGGGCCTATCAACTGGCCGTCGTCGTCGACGACGGCTGGCAAGGCATCACCGACGTCGTCCGCGGCGAGGACCTCGCCGACAACACGCCCCGGCAGATCCGTCTGCAGGAATTGCTCGGCCTGCCGCGACCGCGGTATCTCCACACGCCGCTGGTGCTCGGCGAGAACGGCGAGAAGCTCTCCAAACAGAACGGCGCCCAGGCCCTGGACCTGGGCGACCCGCTTGCCGCATTGCAGCGCGCCGGCACCCGCCTCGGGCTGCCGGCGCTGGAGGCGCGGACGATCCCGGAGTGGCTCGCCAGCGCCGCGGCGGCGTGGCCTGTACGCCAGCGCGAGGTGTAAGGACCCTCGGCCGCTGGCATGATCACGCTTTTGCTTTTGCTTTCCGGGACGCGAACCAGCATCCCCCTTTCAAGGAACCATCGATGAAGACGACCGACAGCGGCCTGCAATACGACGACACCACCGCCGGTACCGGCGCGACCGCCCGCGCCGGCCAGGACGTGAAAGTGCACTACACCGGCTGGCTGTTCAAGGATGGCGAGAAGGGCACGAAGTTCGACTCCAGCAAGGACCGCGGTGAACCGTTCGAGTTCGAACTCGACGGCGGCATGGTCATCAAGGGCTGGGATGAAGGCGTCCAGGGCATGCAGGTCGGCGGCACGCGCGTGCTCGTCATTCCGCCGCAGCTCGGCTACGGGGCACGGGGCGCGGGCGGCGTCATTCCGCCCAATGCGACGCTCATCTTCGAAGTGGAACTGCTGGGCTTGTCCGGCGGCGCCGAATCCATCGAGCTGAACAAGCTGGCCACTACCGCCAGCGGCCTCCAGTTCGAAGACGTCAAGGAAGGCGAGGGCGCCGTCGCCGAAGCCGGCAAGCGCGTCACCGTCCACTACACCGGCTGGCTCTACAAGGACGGCCAGCGCGGCCGCAAGTTCGACTCGTCCAAGGACCGCCGCGATCCGTTCCGCTTCCACCTCGGCGCAGGCGAAGTCATCAAGGGCTGGGATGAAGGCGTCCAAGGGATGAAGGTCGGCGGCACCCGCTTCCTCGTCATCCCGTCGGAACTGGGCTACGGCGCCTACGGCGCCGGCGGCGTCATTCCGCCTCACGCGACGCTGCTGTTCGAAGTGGAACTGCTGGCCGTTTGAGCAGCCGATCTGCAGAGGGTTCAACCCTCTGCACCCCGCCGGGTCTCGGCCCGGCACCCGAGTCCCTTTGTCAGCCGACAAAGGAACCAAAACGGCTCTGACGACGCTCATATGCGCTCGCTGCCCCGCATTCGTCGCTCGTCACTCCGCTCCGAGACTCCTCGGACGATGCCCTCAAACGGCCACCACCGGAGTCCTCGCACCGCCTCTCTCTACAGGCTTGCTCGCTTCGCTCGTCGCGCCAGCAGCTCAATGAGCGCTTCCGCGGCCTTGCGCGCTCGCCCCTACCGGGGTCTCGCAGCGTGAAAGCTTCGTTGCCATCGCCATCGGTGTTGTCGATGTGATCAATGGCATCTGCCATCGACAGTGCGAGACTGCTTCCGGGCGTCGCGACGGCGTCAGCAGGGAGGCCTCATGAAGCAGCGGATCATGTACATCGAGTCGAAGAGCGGTGGGCTCACAGGGCCCGCCCGCATCGGTCTCGTCACGTTCTCGAAGACGGGCGCGACGCTGTACTACGACGGGAGATCCTTTCAAAGCCAGAAGGGTCGGGGCTTCAAGTCGAACTACTTCGACGTGGAGACCGGAGACATCTACTGGATCTCGGGTCCTCGCAAGGATGGACAGGACAGTCTCTATGCAACCCATCAAAGACCGGCGGTCGATGAGGATGTCTGGGACGAGTACTGGACGACGATACGCGGATGTGAGCAGCCGCCGAAACGTCGAAACCTGAACGACGCCTGATTGCGAGACCCCGGTAGGGGCGAGCGTGCAAGGCGGTCGCATGCCGCGTTGAGTGGCTGGCGCGACGAGCGAAGCGAGCAAGCCTGTAGAGAGAGGCGGTGCGAGGACTCCGGTGGTGGTCGTTTGAGGGCATCGTTGGAGGAGTCTCGGAGCGGAGTGACGAGCGACGAATGCGGGGCAGCGAGCGCATATGAGCGTCGTCAGAGCCGTTTTGGTTCCTTTGTCGGCTGACAAAGGGACTCGGGTGCCGGGCCGAGACCCGGCGGGCTCTCACGCGGTGGGAAAACCTGTCTTCGGCGGCGCCGCCAGCGCGATGAGTTCCTGGGCGGCCCTGCTGGTTTCCCCCGCGCTGCCGTCGCGCAGCGTTATCCGAGGCGCGTTGACCAACCGCGGGAAGTGGTTGGTGAGCGAGCGTTCATACCCGGGGTCGTAGTGATCCCGCATGAGTTCCCCGAAGACTTCCGCCCACTGCCCGCCGAGGGCCAGGGCTTGCCAGCGTCCCACGCGTTCGCGGCCGCGCAGTGCGACCAATCCGCCGATGAGCGAATTGAATGTCTGCGGATGCGCCTTGAAGTGGGCGTAGTCCTCGAGCAGGAGCTCAACGCGCCCGGCATCGGCCATGTCGATCCACACGCATCGCCCGTGCTGCCGCAATCGCAGGTGAAGGGGCTCGGGCAACTGCACGCCGCCGATCTTGCGGCTTTCGCTTTCGACGAACACGGGCCTGGACGGGTCGAGCTTGACGAGCGCCTGCCACAGCGCCGTGTCGAAGGCTTTCTGGCTGGGCTGCGGCTGATCGGGCAGGGCGCCGAGCACGGAGCCTCGATGGCGTGCCAGCGCCTCGAGGTCCAGCACCTGCGCGCCGGCAGTGGCGAGCGCCTGCAGCAGCCGCGTCTTGCCCGAGCCCGTGCGCCCGCACAGCACGACGAAATCGAAGCGTGACGGCTGCTCCGCCAAGGTCTTGATCACCTCGCCGCGAAAGGCCTTGTAGCCGCCCACCAGCTGCAGCGACTTGAACCCGATCTGGTTGAGGAACCAGTTCATCGCCCCGGACCGCTGGCCGCCGCGCCAGCAGTAGACCAGCGGCCGCCAGTGCTTCTGCATCAGCGGCCGGTTGGCATCGAGGTGGTTGGCGATGTTGCGCGCGACGATCGCCGCGCCCAGCTTGCGCGCCTCCAGCGGATCCTGCCGGTAGAGGGTACCGACGATGCGCCGCTCGTCGTTGTCGAGCACGGGCCAGTTCAGCGCGCCGGGCAGGTGGTCTTCCTCGAACTCCCCGGGCGAACGCACGTCGATCACGGTGCTGAACCCCTCGAGCCGGGCGAAGGCCTCGGCCGACGGGATCACGTGGTACTGGCTCATCGCGTCACTGCACCGCGAGCGCGTCCAGCAGTTCCGTTTCGATCTGCAACTGCGTCCGGTTCTGCTGCAGCGCCGCGCCGTCGAGCAGGAACGTGTCTTCCACGCGCTCGCCCAGCGTCGAGACCTTGGCGAGCTGCAGGTTGATCCCATGCCGCGCCAGCACGCGGGCGATCGCGTACAGCAGCCCCGCGCGGTCGGTGGCGCTGACGGACAGCAGCCAGCGTTGCGCGCGTTCATCGGGCCGCAGCGCGATGCGCGGGGTGAAGGGGAAGCTCTTCACGCGCCGCGAGAGCCGGCCCTTGCGAGGCTCGGGCAGCGGCCCCTGCGCGACCAGCGCCTGGCCGAGCTTGGACTCGACCAGCGCGGTCAGGTCGCGATGGTGCAGGTCGAGCTCCGGCGCGATGACCTGGAAGGTGTCCAGCGCATACCCGCTGCGCGTCGTGTGGACCTTGGCGTCCAGGATGTTGAAGCCCGCGCCGTCGAAGTAGCCGCAGATCCGCGCGAACAGGTCCTGCAGGTCCTTCGCATACACCAGCACCTGCAGGCCTTCGCCGACCGGCGACGGCCGCGCGTGCACCACGGGCACGGCGCTTTCGACGTGCCGCCACAGCGCCCGCGCATGCCAGGCGAGGTCGGGCGCGTCATGGCGCGCGAAGTAGCTGAGGTCCAGCGTCTTCCACAGCGCGTCCTCGGTGCCCGGCAACTGCGCCTTCAGCGCCAGCTCCTGCCGCGCTTCCTGCTTGCGCGCCTCGATCTCCGCGGCCATGTTCAGCTTTGCGCCGCCGAGCGCGCGCAGCGTCAGCCGGTACAGGTCCTCCAGCAGCTTGCCCTTCCACGCATTCCAGACCTTGGGCCCGGTCCCGCGGATGTCGGCCACCGTCAGCAGATAGAGCGCCGTCAGCGTGCGCTCGTCCTTGACGAGCTGGGCGAAGTGCTGGATGACCTCGGGATCCGACAGGTCCTCCTTCTGCGCGACACGCGACATGGTCAGGTGGTGCTCGACGAGGAACACGACCAGCGCCGCGTCCGCCTTCGGCAGCCCGTGCGCGCGGCAGAAGCGTTTGGCCTCGGCCGCGCCGAGGTCGGAATGGTCCCCGCCGCGTCCCTTGGCGATGTCGTGGAACAGCGCCGCGACGTACAGCGCCGACGGCCGGTCGAACTGCGCCGCCAGCTGCGAGCAGAACGGGTATTCGTGCGTGTGCTCCGGGATGAAGAAGCGCCGGATGTTGCGCAGCACCATCAGGATGTGCTGGTCCACCGTGTAGACGTGGAACAGGTCGTGCTGCATCTGCCCGACGATGCGCCGGAACACCCACAGGTAACGGCCCAGCACCGAGGTCTGGTTCATCAACCGGAACGCGTGCGTCTGGCCCTGCGGCTCCTCCAGGATGCGCATGAACATCGCGCGGTTGGCCGGATCGCGCCGGAACGCGCTGTTCATCAGCCCGCGCGCGTTGTAGAGCGCGCGCAGCGTCTTCGCCGACAGGCCCTTGATGCCGGGCGTCTGCTGGTAGATGAGGAAGGTCTCGAGGATCGCGTGCGGCTCGCGTTCATAGAGGTCGTCGCTCGCGATCTCCAGCATGCCGCTGCGCTCGAGGAAGCGCTCGTCCACCGGCCGCAACTCGTTGCCGAGGGTGCCGTTGATCTGCTCTTCCAGGTTCAGCAGCGTGATCTGGTTCAGCTGGGTCACCGCCTTGGCCGCCCAGTAGTAGCGGCGCATCAGCTTCTCGGACGCCCGCAGCGAGCGCGTCGACTCGTAGCCGAAACGTTCCGCCACCGAGGTCTGCAGGTCGAAGACCAGCCGGTCCTCGCGCCGCCGCGCCGCCAGGTGCAACTGGCAGCGGATGCTCTTGAGGACGCCTTCGTTGCGCTGGAGCTGGCGCGCCTCGAAGGGCGTGATCAGTCCCTTCGCGGCCAGCTGGGGCCAGGTCTTGCCCAGGCCGGCGCCGCGCGCGATCCAGATCAGCACCTGCAGGTCGCGCAGGCCGCCGGGGCTTTCCTTGATGTTGGGCTCGAGCGCGTAGGGCGTCTCTTCGTACTTCGTGTGGCGCTGGCGCATCTCCAGCGTCTTGGCGCGCATGAACGCGCGCGCATCGACGGCCGCGCAGAAGGCCTTGTCGAAGCGCTTCACCAGCGGCTTGGCGCCCGCCAGCCAGCGCGATTCCAGCAGCGCGGTCTGGATGGTGACGTCGCCGGCGGCCTCGTCCAGGCACTCCTTGACCGAGCGCACAGAGGAGCCGATCTCCAGCCCGATGTCCCAGCAGGCGGTGATGAAGGCCTCGATCACGTGCTTGAGCGGGCCGGGCTGATCGGGCGTGACACCGTCCGGCAGGGCGTCGGGCAGCAGCAGCAGGACGTCGACGTCGGAATGCGGGAACAGCTCGCCGCGCCCGTAACCGCCGACCGCGACGAGGGCGGCCTCGGGCGCCGCCGCGGCGATGCCCGACTGCGTCCACAGGGCCTGCAGGGTGCCGTCGACGTGTTTCGCCAGCAGCCGCATCAGGCGCGCCGCGGCGGACACGCTGGCCTTGGCGGCGGCGAAGTCGTCCAGCAGCGCCTGCTTGCCGGCCTTGAAGTGCTGGCGCAGGTCGGCGACTGTCGGCGCCGCCGGCGGAACGCTCGACGCGCCCTTGGAGGACCCGTCGGACGAACCATCAGGCGGACCATCAGGCGGACCATCAGGCGAAACGCCGGCCTCGCCGGGCGTCCTGGCGTTCATGGGCGGCCCGCGCGGATCAGGCCGAAACGGCCTGGGGCAGCACGAAGGCCGGCGGCGGCGGCGTGCCGGCCGACTGCGTCAGGATCTCGTAGCCGGTCTCGGTGACCAGCACGGTGTGCTCCCACTGCGCCGACAGCGAGCGGTCCTTGGTCACGATGGTCCAGCCGTCGCTCATCTCCTTGATCTCGCGGCGGCCGGCGTTGATCATGGGCTCGATCGTGAAGATCATGCCCGGCACCAGTTCCTCGAGCGTGCCCGGGCGGCCGTAGTGGACGACCTGCGGGGCCTCGTGGAAGACCTGTCCGATGCCGTGGCCGCAGTACTCGCGCACGACGCTGAAGCCCTCGTTCTCGGCGAAGGTCTGGATGGCATGGCCGATGTCGCCCAGGCGCGCGCCCGGCTTGACCTTCTGGATGCCTTTCCACATCGCGTCGTAGGTGAACGAGCACAGCCGCTTCGCCGCGATCGAGCCCTCGCCGACGATGAACATCCGGCTCGTGTCGCCGTGCCAGCCGTCCTTGATGACGGTGACGTCGATGTTGACGATGTCGCCGTTCTTCAGCGGGCGGTCGTTGGGGATGCCGTGGCAGACCTGGTGGTTGATCGAGGTGCAGATCGACTTGGGGTAGGGCGTGTAGCCCGGCGGCTGGTAGTTCAGCGGCGCGGGGATGCCCTGCTGCACGTTCACGATGTAGTCGTGGGCCAGCTTGTCGAGGTGCTCGGTCGTGACGCCCGGCTTGACGTGCGGGGTCAGCATGTCCAGCACCTCGGACGCCAGGCGGCCGGCGATGCGCATGGCGTCGATGTCGGCGCCGGTCTTGATCGTGATGGTCATATGCCCCCCATTTTAGGCGCTTGGCCATCCCCGCGCAGGGGGATGACCGCCATCATCACTCCGCCCAGACGATGACGCCTGTATACGCGGTGATCAGCACGACGATACCGAAGGCGATCCGGTACCAGGCGAAAGGCACGAAGCTGTGGCTGGCGATGTACTTCAGCAGCCAGCGGACGCAGATCCAGGCGCTGACGAAGGAGAAGAACAGCCCGACCGCGAACAGCGGGATGTCGCCCGTCGACAGCACCGAGCGCTCCTTGTACAGGCTGTACAGGCCGGCGCCGATCAGCGTCGGGATCGCCAGGAAGAAGCTGAAGTCGGTCGCCGCCTTGCGCGACAGGCCCAGCAGCATGCCGCCGATGATGGTCGCGCCGGACCGGCTGGTGCCCGGCACCATCGCCAGGCACTGCACGAAACCGACCTTCAGCGCGTCCATCGGCGACATCTGGTCGACGTCCTGGATGCGCACGGCGGTCTGCTGGCGGCGTTCCGCCCACAGGATGATGAAGCCCCCGATGATGAAGGTGCTCGCCACCACGATGGGGGTGAACAGGTGTTCCTTGATCACCTTGCCGAACAGCAGGCCCAGGACGACCGCCGGCAGGAAGCCGATCGCCACGTTCAGCACGAAGCGCCGGGCGCGCGCGTCGCTGCCCAGGCCGGCCGCGGTCTCGCGCAGGCGCTGCCAGTACACGATGATCACCGCCAGGATCGCCCCGGTCTGGATCGCGATGTCGAACACCTTGCCCCGGGCGTCCTCGAAGCCGCCCAGCAGCGAGCCCGCCAGGATCAGGTGACCGGTCGACGAGATCGGCAGGAATTCGGTCAGGCCCTCGACGATCCCCATGATCGCGGCCTTGATCAGCAGCACAGTGTCCAAACTACGACTCCAGAATGCCGCCTCGCTCGGGGTGGAGGCGGGTCGGCGGGGATCATAGCCGTGGCCCGGACCGCGTTTGCGGCGGTGCAGCACCCGGATGGGCGGTGCCGGCGTGAGGAGGGCGTGAAGCCCTTCAGTCCCTCTTAAAGGGCGCTGTGCGAGGGGAGCGGCGCTTGACCGGCTCGAAAGCCCGCCGCTACATTACTGACCGGTTAGTCAGTTAGTTTTCCATCGTCCACCATGCCTCGCGCTTCCGCCAAGACCGCCGCCCCGGCGCCGTCGTCCCCTCGACAGCGGCGGAAAGAGGCGCGGCCGCAGGAACTGCTCGAGGCCGCGCTGTCGCTGTTCGTCGAGAAGGGCTTCGCCGCCACCCGTTCGGAGGAGGTCGCCGCCAAGGCGGGGGTGTCCAAGGGAACGCTCTACCTGTACTACCCCTCGAAGGAGGACCTCTTCAAGGCGGTGGTGCGCGAGGCGATCGGCACCAAGATCGCCGAAGGCGTCTCGGAGCTGGGCAAGCACCAGGGCTCGATGGCGGAGCTGCTGACCTGGATGCTGTGGAGCTGGTGGGAACGCATGGGGCTGACGCCCGCCGGCGGGATCCACAAGATCATGATGAGCGAAGCCGGCAACTTCCCCCAGCTGGCCGCGTTCTACAACGACGAGGTCATCGAACCCAGTTGCGCGCTGCTGGCCGAGGTCGTGCGCCGGGGCATCGCCTCGGGCGAGTTCCGCGACGTGGATCCCGATGCCTGCGTGATGGTCCTGATCGGCCCGGTGCTGCATCTGGTGCTGCATCAGCACTCGATCGGCAAGGCGGGCGCGGTGCACGACCACAAGCCGGAACCCGAGGTGGTGCTGAAGCTGCAGCTCGAACTGATGTTCGAGGGGCTCCTCAACCGCCCGCGCCACCCGTCCGGTCCGGCCATGCCTCAACCGGACGCCTAGAATACCGCCCGCATTGACGACCGCATTTCTGACCGCATCGGCCCGCCGTGCGGCGCCTGAGGACTGAACATGAATTTCGAACAAGCCCGCTTCAACATGATCGAACAGCAGATCCGCCCCTGGGATGTGCTGGACACCTCGGTGCTGGCCCTGCTGGCGGTGGTCAAGCGCGAGGACTTCGTGCCGGCCGCCTACCGCAACGTGGCCTTCACCGATGTCGAATTGCCGCTGGCCCACGGCCGCAAGATGCTGCCGCCGCGGGTCGAGGCCCGCTGGATGCAGGAACTGCAGATCGAGCGCCACGAGAAGGTGCTGGAGATCGGCACCGGCGCCGGCTACATGGCCGCGCTGCTGGGCCACAAGGCACAACAGGTCTTCAGCATCGAGCAGGACGCGGAACTGGTGGTCGGCGCCCGCGACGCGCTGCGCCGCAACGGCGTGCTGAACGTGACCGTGGTCCAGGGCGACGGCGCCAAGGGCCTGGCCGGCGAGGCGCCCTTCGACGTGATCCTGCTGTCGGGCTCGGTGGCGCAGGTGCCGCAGGCGCTGCTGGACCAGCTCAAGGTCGGCGGTCGCATGGGCGTGATCGTCGGCGAGGAACCCGCGATGACCGCGCGCATCATCACCCGCACCGGCGAGCGCGAGTTCGCCACGAAAAACCTGTTCGAGACGGTCGTGCAACGGCTGGACGGTTTCGACACCGGTTCGCACTTCACGTTCTGAGGACGTTGCAGCCGGGCATTGCAGCCCGTCGCGCGTAATTGCCGTCAGGGGGTGCGAAGACTGCAAGTCGTCGCATTTCTTTCGAGACAAGTGGGGGAGGTGATCTATAACCTCGCCCGCGGCACCGGGGTCGGATCGGAGGCGATCGATCCGGCGGTGCCGAGGTACTGAATCCCGGTCGCGGACTGTCCGCGACCGGTCCGCAGTTGGATCGATCCGAAGAACATCACATCGACACGAGGATGCCTCATGGCCGCTGAACGCCGTCCGTCTCCCATCTCCCGCCTGCCGCGGGTCACGCTCCTGGCCGCGGCGCTCGCCTTCGCGGCGGGCGCGGCCCAGGCGCAGAGCCTGCAAGAGCTGTACGACGCGGCCCGTGCCTACGACGCGACCTTCCTCGCCGCGCGCGCGGTGGCGGATTCGGCGCAGTACCGCTACGGCCAGGCGCAGGCGCTGGCGCGCCCGAGCGTGGGCCTGGGCGTCGGCGCGACGCGCAACGAGGTGGACCTGCCGGCGGTCCCCAACGGCCAGGGCGGCTCGGTGAATACCGGCTGGCAGGGCAGCACGGTCAGCAATGCCGGCCTGAGCGCGAAGTACGCGGTCTTCAACCGTCCGAACGCCGGCAGCATCGAGCAGGCCCGCCTGGGCGTCGACGTCGCCCAGTCCGACCTGGAAACGGCGGAGCAGGACCTGATCGTCCGCGTGGCGCAGGCCTACTTCGACGTGCTGGCCGCCAAGGACACGCTGTCGACGTCCAGCGCCAACAAGGCCGCGATCGCGGAGCAGCTGGCCTCGGCCAAGCGCAACTTCGAGGTCGGCACCGCCACCATCACCGACACGCGCGAAGCGCAGGCCCGTTATGACCTGGCGACCGCTCAGGAGTTGGCCGCCGACAACGACCTGCGCGTCAAGCGCGTGACCCTCGACCAACTGGTGGGGCGTGTCGGCGTCGAGCCGCGTCCGCTGGCCGTGCCGGTGGCGCTGCCGCCGGTGGCGCCGTCGACCGTGGAGCCCTGGGTCACCCAGGCCGAGGACGGCCACCCCGCCATCCGCAAGGCCCAGCTGGGCCTGGACATCGCCAAGATCGAGATCGAGCGCGCCCAGGGCGCCCGCTGGCCGACCGTCGACCTGAGCGCCTCGCTGGGCGTGCAGCGCCAGACCGGCGAAGGCGTGAGCTACACCGGCAACGCCAAGCAGGGCTCGCTGGGCGTGTCGGTGAACCTGCCGGTCTACACCGGCGGCCAGATCACCAACCGCATCAAGGAAACGATGTCGCTGGAGGAGAAGTCCCGCAACGACCTCAACTTCGCCCGCCGCAGCGTCGAGGAAGGCACCAAGCGCGCGTTCTTCGGCGTGCAGTCGCTGCAGGCGCAGGTGAAGGCGTACGAGGCGGCGGAATCCTCCACCAAGCTGGCGCTGGAAGCGACGCAGCTGGGCTACAAGGTCGGCGTGCGCGTCAACCTGGACGTGCTCAATGCGCAGACGCAGCTGTACACGACGCAGCGCGACCTGGCGAAGGCCCGCTACGACGTGCTGGTGAACAGCCTCAAGCTGCGTCAGGCCGCCGGGCAGCTCCGCCCCGAGGACGTGACGGCGATCAACACGCTGCTCGCGAAGTAAGTTTCGCGGTCCCCGAACGAAAGCCGCCTCCGGGCGGCTTTCGTCCACCCGGAGCGCTGGTGACAGGTCTTGCGCGTGGGACGCGCGACAATCCGTCCCATGCTTTTCGTGATCTCCCCCGCGAAGTCCCTGGACTACGACACACCCACCCCGGATGCCGTCGCCGCATTGGCCAGCCGTCCCCAGTTCGTGCCGCAGTCGGCCGAATTGATCGAGATCCTGAAGACCCGGTCCCCGTCGGACATCGGCGGACTGATGGACATCTCCGAGGCGCTGGCGACCCTGAACGTCACCCGCTATCACGCGTGGTCCACGCGTTTCACCGACAAGAACAGCAAGCCCGCCGTGCTCGCCTTCAACGGCGATGTCTACGACGGCCTGCAGGCCTCGACGCTGTCGCTGGAGGACCTCCAGTGGGCGCAGCGCCATCTGGCGATCCTGTCCGGGCTCTATGGCGTGCTGCGGCCGCTGGACCGGCTTCAGCCCTACCGCCTGGAAATGGGGACGGCGCTGAAGAACGACCGGGGCGGCAACCTCTACGCCTATTGGGGCGACACGATCGCCGAACACCTGAACACCCAGAGCGCGCAACTCCCGTCGCCGGTGATCGTGAACCTGGCGTCGCAGGAGTACTTCAAGGCCGCCGCGCGCAAGGTGCTGAAGCCGCGCGTCGTCGAATGCCAGTTCGAGGACTGGAAGAATGGCCGCTACAAGGTCATCAGCTTCTTCGCCAAGCGGGCGCGCGGCCTGATGGCGCGGTATGCGATCCAGCATCGCATCGGCACGCCGGCGGGCTTGCAGGACTTCGCCGTCGACGGCTACGCCTATGCGCCCGAGGCGAGCGCGGCGGACCGGCTGGTCTTCCGCCGTCGGCTCGTCGAGTGATCGCCGGCGAATGAGCAGCCAGGCGTAAGCGGCGCCCGCTTTCGGGCACACCGGGATACAGGCAGACACCGATCAGTTTGATACCGTCGCGGATATGAGCAACTCGCAATACCTCACGCCCGAACTGCGCGACTGGGTGGCCACGCAACTGCGCAATGGCATCACCCGCGAAGCGCTGTACCAGGCCATGCTGACCAGCGGCTGGCAGCCCGACATGGCGCAGCAGGCGCTGGCCGAGCATCGGCCGTTCGAAGCGCCGCTCGACACGCCGTTGAGGCTGCCTGAGATCCCTGAGCCCGCCATCGAGCCCGGCTCCCTGCCGGAGCCCGACCTCGGCGAGCAGCGCAGCGTGCTGCTGCCGGACGGCCACCGGGTCGAGATCCTGATGGCGTTGCAGCGGCCGCGGGTGATCGTGTTCGGGAATCTGCTGTCCGAGCAGGAGTGCGACGCGATCGTCACCAACGCCGGGCAGCGTCTGGCGAGATCGGAGACCGTCGCGGCGCAGCGCGAGGGCAGCGAGGTCAACTCCGCCCGCACCAGCGAAGGCATGTTCTTCGAACGCGGCGAGAACGAAGTCGTCGCCCGCATCGAGCGCCGCATCGCGACGCTGCTGAACTGGCCGGTGCGCAACGGCGAAGGCCTGCAGGTGCTGCGCTACCGCGCCGGCGCCGAATACCAGCCGCACTACGACTACTTCGACCCGCGCCACGCCAGCAGCAAGGCGATCCTGGAGCGCGGCGGCCAGCGGGTCGCGACCATCGTGATGTACCTGAACACGCCGCCCCGCGGCGGCGCGACGGTGTTCCCGGACATCAAGCTCGACGTGATGGCGCAGAAGGGCAACGCGGTGTTCTTCAGCTACGACCGGCCCGATCCCGCGACACTGACGCTGCATGGCGGCGCACCGGTCGTCGAGGGCGAGAAGTGGGTCGCCACAAAGTGGTTACGTCAGGGCGAGTTCGTTTGATGCGGTTTGACGCGGCCTTCACCGGCCGCCCGCTAGACTCGTAACATCGCCACGAGCGCCGGCCCCGGTCGGCGCGTCCCGAAGAAGAAGGAATCCACATGAAGTCGTTGATCGCCGCCCTCGGCACCGTGCTGCTGACCACCCTCGCGCAGGCGCAAGGCCAGCCCCAGGCGCAACCGATGCCCCCGGCCACGGCGCCGATCCCGGCCGCGCATGCCGACATGGCGGCACTGGCCTCGCCGACGGCCAAGCCAGCCAAGTCCGGCGGCAAGCACAAGGCGGCCGGCAAGACGGCCAAGCAGGGCGGCAAGACGGCCAAGCAGGGCGGCAAGAACGCTGCCGCCAAGAAGTCCGGCGCGAAGAAGAAGCCCGCGCAGCATGCTTCGTCGGGCAAGTCGGGTGGCAAGAAGGTCGCCAACGCCAAGCCGAAGAAGAGCAAGCAGCGTCACGCTGCGGCCTGATTCCGAATCCCGGAAAGCAAAAAAGCAGCCCTCGGGCTGCTTTTTCGTTGGTGCCGGGCCGGGAGGCTCTGGCACGGTGCAGGCGTCTCAGACGCGCTTGCGGTACTCGTGGGTACGCGTGTCGATTTCGATGTTGTCGCCTTGCGCCACGAAGATGGGCACGGGGATCTCGAAACCGGTGGCGATCTTGGCGGGCTTCAGGACCTTGCCCGAGGTGTCGCCCTTGACGGCCGGCTCGGTCCAGGTCACTTCACGCACGACGCTGGTCGGCAGTTCCACGGAGATGGCCTTGCCGTCATAGAACACCACTTCCACTTCCATGCTGTCCTGCAGGTAGTTGATGGCGTCGCCCATGTTCTCGGCTTCCACCTCGAACTGGTTGTACTCGGAGTCCATGAACACATACATCGGATCGGCGAAGTACGTGTAGGTGCACTCCTTCTTCTCCAGGATGATCTGGTCCATCTTGTCGTCGGCCTTGAAGACGACTTCGGTGCCCGAGTTGTTCAGCAGGCTCTTCAGCTTCATGCGCACGGTGGCTGCGTTGCGGCCGCCGCGGCTGTACTCGGTCTTCAGCACGACCATGGGGTCCTTGCCGTGCATGATCACGTTGCCGGCGCGAATTTCTTGAGCGATCTTCATGATGATTCCGGGAGATTGGGTCCGGGCACAGTCATCTGGATGCTTGGAGATCCGAACTGTTCCGGCGGTGTGAGGCGTTCCGTATCGGCATCCCGCAGGCTGAAGGCCTTCTCGGGAGCCGCGCAGTCAGAACGCGGAAAAGCCGCGCATTCTAGCCCGAAAGGCCCCTCACGCGCCACTCGACAGCCCGGCGAGGGCTTGAAGGCGGGTCGCGAGATCCTGCTGCGCGGCAAGTCCGGCGCGCCACGCGCGGGCGTACGCGGCGGCGGCGCCCAGTTCGCGGAGCGCCTGGGCGGCCTCCGGTGTCCATGGCGCCAGACCGTTCCAGGCACGCGACAACGCACCCCAGTGCGCTCGCAGCGGCGCCGGCGCATCGGCCATCGAACAGGCGAGGAAGGCCTCCAGCTTCGGCCCGTGGGCGCCGTCGTCCTGGAAGTAGATCTGCCAGAGCATCGGCCGGGCGGCCCATTGCGCGCGGACGAAGGAGTCCTCGCCGCGCACGAGGTTGAGATCGCAGGACCACAGCAGCCGGTCGTAGTCGGCCTGGCTCAGGTGGGGCAGGGCGATCGCGCGCTGCCCGGTCCGCAGCAGCGGTGGAAGTTCCGCTTGTGGCGCGCCCGGGCACAGCAGCAACAGCCATCCCGGCCCGAGCGCATCGAGGAACGCCGCCAACGGCGCGTGCGGGTAGGCGAACAGGCTCAGCACGCGCTCGCCCGGCGCGGGCGCCCAGCCGCGCCCGCTCAGCCAGGCGCCGCCGTCGTGCGCGTCGACGGCCTCGATCAGGCCGGGTTCGCGCAGCAGCCCGCCGGTGCGTTCGTTGAAGCCGGGATAGAAGAAGCGCTTCTCCAGGCCCGCGCCGGGACCGGAGAACTGCGGCGAGCTCAAGCCATGGCTGCGCTCGACGTAGTCTTCCGCGCTGAGGTATTCGAGGTTGACCCACGCCGGCTTCATCGGCCGTGCGGCCATCGCCGCGACGAAGCTCGTCGGCAGTTCGCAGCCGAAGGTCTCGACGACGACATCGCCCGGCTCGGCCCGCTCGCTGTCGGCCCACGGCCGGCAGGAGAGACCCTCGACCGGCTCCGGCTGCATCCATGCCAGCGGCGACAGGTCGTCGCTCCACAGCCGCGCCTGCGCGCCGCGTTGGGCGAGGTCGCGCGCCAGGCGCAGGCACACGCCGAGGTCCCCGTAGTTGTCGATGACGCGGCAGAAGATGTCCCACGTCGGCTTGTCAGGAGTCTGTGCGTCGTACGAGGATTCGGCGGGGGTCTCGGGCATCGACCGATTATCCGGCGGCACAATCGCGCCCCATGAGCACGACCCCCGCCGGCGCCAGCGAAGTGCCGGAGCCGATCCCCGATCCTTCTTCCACGCCCGCCGCGACCGCCGCGCCCGCTGTCCCTGCCGCGCCTGCCGCGTCCCATGCCGACGAGTGGAACACCCAGTCCGCCGCCATCGAGGCCGCCGAGTCGCGCCGCGTCGCCGACATGGAACGCGCCGCGCGCGAGGGCCGCGACCGCCTGCTGGCCGAGGTGCTGGCGCTGCCGGCGCTGCCGGGCGTCTACCGCTACTTCGACGCGCAGGACCACGTCCTTTACGTCGGCAAGGCGAAGAACCTGAAGCGGCGCGTCTCGAGCTATTTCCAGAAGGACCACGGCGGCACGCGCATCGGCATGATGATCGCGCGCATCGCGCGGCTGGAGACCACGGTGGTGCGCACCGAGGCCGAGGCGCTGCTGCTTGAGAACAACCTGATCAAGGCGCTCAATCCGCGGTTCAACATCCTGTTCCGCGACGACAAGAGCTATCCCTACATGCGCCTGTCCGGCCATGCCTGGCCGCGCATCAGCTACTACCGCGGCGCGGTCGACCGGCGCCACCGCTACTTCGGCCCGTTCCCGAGCGCCTGGGCGGTGAAGGAGTCCATCCAACTGATCCAGAAGGTCTTCCAGCTGCGGACCTGCGAGGACACCGTCTTCAACAACCGCAGCCGGCCCTGCCTGCTGCACCAGATCCATCGCTGCACCGCGCCCTGCGTGCCCGAGGGGCAGAACGACGACTACCGCCGCAACGTCAGCAACGCGGAGCGCTTCCTGCTCGGCGAGACGCAGGAGGTGATGGACGCGCTGCAGGCGCAGATGATGACCCACGCCGAGCGCTTCGAGTACGAGCAGGCGGCCGGCATCCGCAATCAGATCACCGCCTTGTCGAAGGTGCTGCAGCAGCAGGCCGTGGACGAGAACAGCGCGACGGGCCGCGACCGCGACGTCGACATCCTGGCGGTGAAGCTGCAGGGCGGACGTGCCTGCGTGAACCTGGCGATGGTGCGCGGTGGACGGCACCTGGGCGACCGCGCGTATTTCCCCAAGCACGTCGACGACGCGACCGCCGTCCAGTTGCTGGACGACGACGAACTGACGCCGGTCGAAGGCGAGGACGGCACCGTCCGCGTCGAGCCGCCCAGTCCCGAACGCCTGGTGCTGGAAGCCTTCATCGCGCAGCACTACCTGGAGATGGCCGTGCCGTCTTTGCTGGTGCTGTCGGACGCGGTGGATCCCGCGCTGGCCGAGGCGCTGGGCGTGCAGGCCGGCTACCGCGTGACGACGCAGGCCCAGCCGCGCGGCCAGCGCCGCATCTGGCAGGAGATGTGCGTCAAGGGCGCGGAGATCGCGCTCGCGCGGCTGCTGTCGGAGGAGGGCTCCCAGCAGGCGAGAACGCGCGCGCTGATCGACGCGCTGGACCTCAGCGTCACCGATCTCGACAAGTTCCGCATCGAGTGTTTCGACATCAGCCACACGGCCGGCGAGGCGACGCAGGCCTCGTGCGTCGTGTTCGAAGGGCACCAGATGCAGAGCGCCCAGTACCGGCGCTTCAACATCGAAGGCATCACCGGCGGCGACGACTACGCGGCGATGCGCCAGGTCCTGACACGCCGTTACAGCAAGATGGCCGAGGCCGCCCAGAATGGCACCGGACGCATGCCGGACCTGGTGCTGGTGGACGGCGGCAAGGGTCAGGTGTCGATGGCGCGCGAGGTCTTCGAGGAACTCGGTGTCGACCTGAGCCTCATCGTCGGCGTTGAGAAGGGCGAAGGGCGCAAGGTCGGGCTCGAGGAACTCGTCTTCGCCGACGGGCGCGAGAAGGTCTACCTGGGTCGCGATTCGGCGGCGCTGATGCTGGTCGCGCAGATCCGGGACGAGGCCCACCGCTTCGCCATCACCGGCATGCGGGCCAAGCGCGCGTCGATCCGCACGGGCGGCTCGCGCCTGGAGGACGTGCCCGGCGTCGGGCCGAAGAAGCGCGCGCAGCTGCTGCAGCGCTTCGGCGGCGTGCGCGGGGTGGCCGGCGCGAGCGTCGAGGAGCTCTGCAGCGTCAAGGGCATCTCGCGCGAGCTCGCGGAAGAAATCTATCGCGCGCTGCATTGAACGGCGCGCGGCTTGTTGGGAACAGACATGACGACGATCGATCGAACGACCCGGATGAGCCTGCCGCCGAGCCTGGCGCCGAACCTGGTGTCCATGGCGCGCTGGGCCGGCAAGCTGGCGCTCGCGCTGTCGCTGGCCGCCTGCGGGTCGCCCACGCAGCGTCAGCCGGAGCGCGCACCGGTGCAGGACGCGCCCCGCGCGCCCGTCGCGACGCCTGTCTCGCCGACCGGCCCGGTGCCGACGTCGCCGGCGGTGCGCCGCGGCCTGCCGTTGCCGGCGCCGCACGCGGTCAGCTCGCACGAGGACCTGCGGCGCCAGGCTGCGCAGCGCATGGTCGCGGCCAATCCGGACGGCACCTACATGGGCGAGGTGCCGCCGGAACTGCTGGCGATCCCCGTGCTGGAGGTCGAACTGAACCAGGACGGCTCGATCAAGCACATCCGCGTGCTGCGCAAGCCGACCCAGGCTGAGGACACGATCGAGGTCGCCATCGCGGCGGTGCGCCGCGCCGCGCCGTTTGGCGACGTGAGCCGGCTGCCCAAGCCCTGGAAGTTCGTCGAGGTCTTCCTGTTCGACGACGACCGGCGCTTCAAGCCGCGCACCCTCGACGATTGAGGCTCGACGATTAAGAAAAGACCGACGGTTTCGCGCCGTGAAACGTGGGCACAATGCCGCCCATGTTCTGGACGCTGCCAACCCTGCTGACCTGGGCCCGCATCGTGGCCATCCCGCTGATCGTCGGGGTGTTCCACCTGCAGATGTCGCCCGCCCATCAAAACCTGCTGGCCACCGTCCTGTTCATCACGGTGGCCTTGACCGACTGGGCGGACGGCTACCTGGCGCGCAGGCTCAACCAGACCTCGTCCTTCGGCGCGTTCCTGGATCCAGTGGCCGACAAGTTCCTGGTCTGCGCGGCGCTGCTGGTGCTGCTGGAGCAGCAGCGGGTCGATGCGCTGGTCGCGCTGGTCATCGTCGGGCGCGAGATCGCCATCTCCGCGCTGCGCGAGTGGATGGCGCAGATCGGCGCCTCGCGGTCGGTGGCGGTGCATGTCCTGGGCAAGCTCAAGACGACGGTCCAGATGGTGGCCATCCCCTTCCTGCTGTTCGACGGCAAGCTGTTCGAGGTCATCAACACGCGGATCTGGGGCACCTGGCTGATCTATCTGGCCGCGGTGCTGACCATCTGGTCGATGGTCTACTACCTGCAGAAGGCGCTGCCCGAGATCCGGGCCAAGGCGCGCTGAGCCGCCGGCGCCAGGTCTGTCCTTCCCCCACTCATCCCCCATTCGTGGGGAACGATGAAACAGCGTGTGAAGAGTGCGAGCGGATGCGGGTTTCAAGCGCCGCGCTGTCCCCTGGGCGACTGTCGAGCGACCCCCTTGTATCGGGACTTCCCCCTTGTCTGAGCCCGGCGGCAATGCGTCTAGAATCCGCTTCCCGCGCCGTTCGGGCGGCCTGGCAAACCAATGAGGGGGTACCTTCGTGAACAAGTCCGAATTGATCGAGCACATCGCCAAGCAGGCGGACATTTCCAAGGCGGCCGCGGGGCGCGCACTGGAAGCCGTGATCGGCGGCGTGAAGACCACGCTCAAGAAGAACGGGACCGTGTCGCTGGTGGGCTTCGGCACCTTCAGCGTCACGAAGAGAGCGGCGCGCACCGGCCGCAATCCGCGCACGAACGAGGCGATCAAGATCAAGTCGGCGAAGGTGCCGAAGTTCCGTCCGGGCAAGGCCCTCAAGGACGCCGTGAACTGACAAGTTTCCGGGCGCTTAGCTCAGTTGGTAGAGCACCTCCCTTACACGGAGATTGTCGGCGGTTCGAGCCCGTCAGCGCCCACCAGAAAACCGAGGCCGGTCCACGTCATCCGTGGACTAGAATGCCGCGGCCCAAAGGCGAACCCCGGTTCGCCTTTGTCGTATCTGACATGCCATTGAAACGTGTCCTGAAACGTGTCTTAAAACGTGTCTTAAAAAAGACCAGAGGTTGTTGATGTTCGATTTCGTACGCAAGCACACGCGGCTGTTCCAGTTCCTGCTGCTGATCCTGATCGTGCCGTCCTTCGTGCTGGTCGGCGTGGAGGGCTACAGCCGCTTCATGGAAGGCGGCAACACGGCGGTCGCGTCCGTCGACGGCCACAAGATCACGCAGGCCGAATGGGACGAGGCGCAGAAGCGCCAGGTCGAGCGCATGCGCATGGAAGCGCCGACGATGGACCCCAAGGTCTTCGACTCGCCGGAGATGCGCAAGGACGCGCTCGAGAACCTGCTGCGCGAGCGCGTGCTCGCCGCCGTGGTGGCCGACGAGCATCGCACCATCAGCAACGACCAGCTGCTCGAGCTGATCAAGACGGATCCCCAGCTCGCGCCGCTGCGCGACGTGGAGATGGCCAAGCGCATCGCCGCGCAGCGCGGCCAGACGGTCGACGGCCTGCTGCAGAGCGTGCGCCAGGACCTCCAGACCAGCGGCGTGCTGGCCCCGATCGCGCAGAGCGCGCTGCCCACGCAGGCGAGCGCCACGCTGGCCTTCGACGCGCTGCTGCAGCAGCGTGAACTGCAGTTCCAGGCCTTCGCCGCGAAGGACTTCGCCGCGACGCTGACGCCGAAGGACGCGGACCTCGAGGCCTACTACAAGGACCCGAAGGTCGCCGCGAAGTTCCAGCTGCCGGAAAGCGCGGACATCGAGTACGTCGTGCTGGACGTCGGCGCGCTGCAGGCCGGCGTGACGGTCAATGCGGACGAGGTGCAGAAGTACTACGACGAGAACAAGGCGCGCTTCACCAGCGACGAGGAGCGTCGCGCGAGCCATATCCTGATCAAGGCCGGCGCCGACATGCCGGCGGCCGACAAGGCCAAGGCGAAGGCCAAGGCCGACGAGCTGCTGGCCGAGGCGCGCAAGAACCCGGCCGGCTTCGCCGAACTGGCGAAGAAGAACTCCGAGGACCCGGGTTCGGCCACGAACGGCGGCGACCTGGACTTCTTCGGCAAGGGCGCGATGGTCAAGCCCTTCGAGGACGCGGTCTACGCGCTGAAGAAGGGCGAGATCAGCAACGTGGTCCAGTCCGACTTCGGTTATCACATCATCATGCTGACGGACGTGCGTGGCGGCCAGCTGCGTCCGTTCGAGACGGTCAAGGCCGGCATCGAAGCCGACCTGCGTCGCCAACTGGCGCAGAAGCGCTTCACCGAGCAGGCGGACGCCTTCACCGATGCGGTGTACAGCGACGCGGACTCGCTGAAGCCGGCGGCCGACAAGTTCAAGCTGACGATCCAGAAGGCCAGCGTGCAGCGCAAGGCCGCGCCGGACGCGACCGGTGTCCTGGCGTCGCCCAAGCTGCTGGAAGCGGTGTTCGCGGCGGACTCGCTGAAGGACAAGCACAACACGGCCGCGGTCGAGGCGGGCGGCAACCAGCTGGTGTCGGCGCGCGTCGTCGCCTACAAGCCGGCGCGCGTGCCGCCGCTGGCGGAGGTCAAACCGCTGCTGACGATGGCCTGGGTGCAGGACAACGCCGCGCAGGCCGCGAAGAAGGCGGGCGAGGCGCGTCTGGCCGAGCTGCAGAAGGGCGGCGATGCCAAGGGCCTGGGCGACGCGCTGACCGTGTCGCGCGCCAAGCCGGGCGTGCTGCCGCAGAAGGCGCTGGACCAGGTCCTGCGCGCGGATGCCTCGAAGCTGCCGGCCTACGTCGGCGTGGATGCGGGCAACGGCGACTACCTCGTGGTGAAGATCGACAAGATCCTGCCGCGCGATCCGGCGCTGATCGATGCCAAGCGTGCCGCCGAGCAGTACGCGCGTGCCTGGAGCGCGGTCGAGATGGCCAGCTACTTCAACGTGCTCAAGGCCGAGTACAAGGCCGCGATCAAGCCGGCGGTGCTGAAGGCGACGGCTGCCTCGGCGCCGGCGAACTGAGCGCGGTTCGACAGAGAAAATTGGGCGGCACTCGCGCGATTCGAGCTATTTGAAGAAGAATCGCAGAAAGTGCTTCCCACAGAGGAGAAAAGTGGCCATAATCTAAGGCTTCTCCAGTGGTGGCTATAGCTCAGTTGGTAGAGTCCCAGATTGTGATTCTGGTTGTCGTGGGTTCGAGTCCCATTAGCCACCCCACCGAATGAAGAACGCCCGCAAGACGCAAGTCCTGCGGGCGTTTTGCATTGGTCGCGCGATCGTCGTCAGACGGCGTCCGCCTCCTCCCAGATCGGCAGCTTGAGGCAGAACTCGCTCCCCTGGCCCGGACCTTCGCTGAAGGCCGTGAGGGCGCCGTCATGCAGTTCGACGATGGCCCTGGCCAAAGCCAGTCCCAGCCCGAGTCCTCGATACACCGCGCCGGGCGGTCGGTAGCCCTGCACATAGGGTTCGAAGATGCGCGCGATGTGCTCGGCGCCTATGCCCTGGCCGTTGTCTTTCACGTGCACCACGCAGTGCCCGGCGGACTGTTCCGCCCACAGTTCAATGCATCCCTCCGCGGGCGTGTACCGGGTGGCATTGGCGAGCAGGTTCCCGACCACCTGCGACAACCGGATGCCATCCCCGCGGACCTGGACGGACGCGTCCGGCAGGAGGGCCATCAGCCGCTGCCGCTTCGTCTCGCGTCCGGGCGCCGTGGCTTCCAGCGCGTTCGACAGGAAGGCGCGCACCGCGACCGGCGCTCGATGGACCGTCAGGGTATTGCGGGTGACCAGCGATTGATCCAGCAGATCGTCCACCACGCGCAGGCAGGTGTCCAGCTGTCGCGCGATGATGGCCCGCTCCGCCGTGTCCTGCGGGTTCGCCTTCAGATTGAGCAGGCGCAAGGCGGAATTGATCGCCGCCAGCGGATCCCGCAGTTCGTGCGCGACGAGCGCCAGGATGTCGCTGCGCTTGCGTTCCGCCACATGCACGCCCAAGGCGCCGGGCTTCAGCCCCTGCTCATAACGCGACCAGTGCTGCGACAGCACGGAAGCCGCCTGGTCGAGCAGCCATTGCTGCCGGCCATGCCCCAGGGTCACCATCGGCGCATCGGCCGGGTCCACGGCGAGCAGCTCCGCGACGAAGGGGCGCCAGGCACTGGGACGGGTGAGGAACGCGGACGGCAGCGCTGCCATCAGGCGTCTGGCCATTTCGTCGGGATCGTCGAGGGACGAGCAGGGGGCGCTCCCTGTGCCCGCGGGCGTGCCATGCGCGCGGAGCAGCGGGGATTCCTGGGACAGCGGCATCGAGGATCCAGAAGAGAGGGTGCCTCACCCTGAGCCTGATCCGATGCCGGGTCTGTGCGGCGGCGAACGTTGCAGCGCGGTCGTTCAGATCCCCGGGACGAGAGGCGCCTGCAGCAGCCGGTGGTATTCGTTCTTGACCACCGCATAGCACTCGCAGGTGCGCCGCTCCAACCCCGGACGGTCCAGCACCGTGATGTGGCCGCGGCGATAGCGGATGAGCCCCGCGTCCTGCAGGTTGCCCGCCGCTTCCGTCACGCCTTCGCGGCGCACGCCCAGCATGTTCGCGATCAACTCCTGGGTCATGACGAGGTCGTCGCCGCGCAGCCGGTCCAGGCTCAACAGCAGCCAGCGGCAGAGCTGCTGATCCAGCGAGTGATGGCGGTTGCACACCGCCGTCTGCGACATCTGCGTGAGCAGCGCCTGCGTGTAGCGCAGCAGCAGCTGCATCACCTTGCCGGCCCGGTTGAACTCCGCCAGCATCAGATCGGATCGCAGCCGCAGCAGCTGGCCGGCGCTCTGCACGACCCCGCGGCTCGGCGTGGTCTGGCCGCCCATGAAGAGCGAGACCCCGAGCACGCCCTCGTACCCCACGACGGAGATCTCGGCGGAGCCGCCGTCCTCGAGCACGTAGAGCAGGGACACGATGCAGGTCGTGGGGAAGTAGACGTGGGACAGCTGCCCCCCGGACTCGTAGAGCACCTGCCCGAGCGGCGCATCGACCGCTTCCAGGTCCGGCAACCACCTGGACAGTTCCTCGTCCGACAGCGCGGCGAGGAGCCGGTTCTCGCGCGCCAACTCCATGCTCACCATCAGCGCTCCTTGCGGCCCTGGGCTGTCGATCGAGTATAGGTTGGGGGGTTTTGCCTCGGGGTCGGTACGGTGGCGCACCGACCCGGCGTGCGGTTCGGCGCAGCCTCCGGACTCAACCCCTCATCAGTCCAGGAGTACGCATGTCCAAACGTCAGCACGGCAACAAGGAAGCCAAGAAACCCAAGCAGGCGAAGCCGCCCACGCCGTCGCCCGAGATGCCCGGTCCCGTGACCCCCCCGGTGGCGCCGTCGCGCGTCGGCCGGCGGTAGATGACCGCGTCCCCCCGCGGCCGGTTGAACAGCCTGAGCCTGCTGCAGCGGTGCAAGGTCACCGGCAACGATGGCGACATCGGGCAGGTGCGCCTCGCGCTGTTCGACACGGCGGACTGGCGCATCCAGTTCCTGGTGCTGGAGTCCAGTCCGTGGCTGTTCGGGCGCTGGGTGCTGATCCTGCCGTCCATGCTTCTGCAGCCGATCGAACGCGGCAGCATGCACATGGATGTCAGCCGGCGGATGGTCAGAACCAGTCCGACGCTTCATCCCTTGCAGGGCATCTCCGCCGAGCAGGCGCGCGACGCGCTGCTTCACTACGGGCAGGCGGCGCCTGCCGCGACCGCGGTCCCGCTCCTGACGGAAGCCGCGCTGCTGGCATGCGATCTCTCCTCGGACGGCGTCGACATCGGCAAGGTGGTCGACCTGGTCTATGACGACGTGGACTGGACGCTGCGTTATCTGCTGGTCGACACCGCAGGTTGGTGGCAAGGCGGACCTCGCGTGCTGGTCAGTGTCCGCTGGATCGAGGCGATCGACATCGAGACAAGGCAACTCCAGGTCTCCGTCGATCGTGCGTCGGTGCGGAACAGTCCGCCCTTCCAGGACATCGCCTCGATCGATCGCGATTACGAATCGGAGCTGCATCGCAGTCATGGCCGGGACCGGTACTGGATCGAACCACCGGTCGCGGCATGAACGTTCGCGGACCGGCGGGCCGGATCACTCCTCGGCGGCCTCGCGATTGACGGCCGCTTCGGCGAGTTCGGACATCAGTTCGTCCGCGTCATACAGATCGTCGACGGCGTCCTTCAGCTGCCGGCCATCGTCCTCCATCTGCAACGCGTTCGCGAATGCGGCGACCGTGCCGAAGCCGGTGATGCCGTAGTGCGTCATGCGCTGGTACTGCGCAATGATGAGGGCGTCCAGCACCGGGCCGTTCTGCGGCGGCTGCTCGAGCACATGCTTGAGGGCCTCGCTGACCAGACCCTCCATGCCCTTGCAATGCTCCTTCGACACCTCCTCGCCCTGATTGGCGATCAGCGCCTTCAGGAGGTCGGTGTGGTCAGCGATGCCGGTCTGCGCTTCCTCGAGCAACTGCGAGAGCTTCGCGTTGCTTGCCTGCGGGGCGATCTTCTTGAGGGCACGCGCCATCTGGTCGTTGGCGGACCACAGGTCCTTCAGTTCGCTGATGTAGAGGTCGGAAAGGGTCGAGATGGTGGCCATGGTGGCGCTCCAGGAAGTAGGGAGGGAAAGGCGGAGGGAAAGGGGGAGGGAAGGCGGCTACGCGTCGCCGCTTCGCGGATGCGCGGAGAAGAAACAGATCATCTGGCCGGCCGCATCCGGGCCTTGCCAGTCGGCATGGGACCCGCGCCGGTCGCCACCGGACCACGCATGTCCGGCGCCGTCGATGAGCCAGAGCTCTGCGAGCGAACGGCCGTCCGCGGCGACAGAGGTCTTGCGCGTGTAGGCCCGACCGCCTTCGCGACCATGCTCGATGCGTTCCGCGCCGGCGAGGCCCGCCGTCGCATCGGCATAGACATGCTCGCCGTTGAGCGGGTGGACCGTCATGTCGCGGGTGCCGTGGAAGACGATCGTCGGCATCGCCCGGGGCGGTGAGGCGGCCGTGCGAATCTTGCCCCGCGCGTCCTGGCCGGTACGCATCATCGCGAGCGCTTCAGGCGCACTCGCGACCGCGCCGCTGGGCAGTCCCGAATGCACGCCGACGGAGGCGAACAGATCCGGGTAGGTCTGTCCCAGCACGGCGGCCATCGCGCCGCCTGCGGACAGTCCCGCCACATGCACATGCCGCGCATCGACGCGATGGGTGGCCATGACGTGCTGTGTCAGCGCCGCGAGCAAGGCAGGCTCGCCGCGACCGCGCTGCTGGTGGCTGGTCTTGAACCAGTTCCAGCAGCCTTGCGGGTTCACCTTGGTGGATTGCTCCGGATAGAGCACCAGCCAGCCGTCGCGCCTGGCGATGTCATTCATGCGCGTCCCGATGGCGAAGTCGTCGGGGTTCTGCGTGCAGCCGTGCAGCATCAGGAGCAGGGGCCGAGGCACCGACGGATCGCCGGGCGGCACGTAGAGCTTGTAGTCGATGGACACGCGGCCGCGCGCGTAGGTGGCGGCGAGGAAGCGTTCCTCGTCCGTCACCGGCGCGCGGGCTTCACGAGCTTGTGGCGTCTCACGCGTTTCAGGACTCTCGGGAGTCGCACGGGACTCACGAGCCTCGGGCCGCGACCGGAGCCCGTCCGCCACGCCGATCCCGGGGAGCTGATCCTCGACCACGCGGGCCTCGACATCGATGACGTCGCCTTCCTGCGCATCAGCCTCGATGTCGGTCTCGGTCGCTCCGGCCAGCGCGTTCTGGATGGAACGCGTCGCCCCCAGCAGGTCACCGCCGCGCGTCTGCAGGGCGGCGCGCGACATCATTCGTTGGAAGTCGGGATTCATCATGGTTCTTTCTTGACGCAGGGACAGCGGGCGAACCCGGCGGAGCTCGCGAGGCGGGCGCGGCGCATCACCGGGCCACGTTCTGGCCATTGGCGGCCGTCCAACTGCGCTCGAAGTGCTCGGCGTCCTCGTCGTTCTTCGCGCGCAGGCCCATCAGGATGCCGCCGTTGCGCACGCCTTCCTCGTATTGCTTGACGCGCTCCTCCGGCATGCTCCAGCCAATCAGCGCGCCGATCAGACCGCCGCCGGCCGCGCCGGCGCCCGCACCCGCGGCAGCCGCCGCGAGCGGACCCGCGATCACGAGGCCCAGTCCCGGCAGCACCAGGCTGGTCCCGACCGCGGCGACCGCCGCCGCGATCGCACCCACGGTGCCGCCGATGGCCCCGCCGATGCCCGCGCCTTCAGCGGCCTTGTTGCCGAGTTCGGTCTCGACGCCCTTGTCGCTGAAGTGGCGTTGGCGCGTGTCGTCGGACATGACCAGGTCGATGTCCTTCGGGTCGTAACCGCGTTCGCTCACCGAGCCGTAGGCGGACTCCGCGCTGGCGCGATCCGGGAAGAGGCCGGTGACCAGACGGTCCTGCGTGGTGGTGGTGTTCATCATGATCCTTGAGGGTTGAGAGGGCCGGATGCGGCCCGCATGCCCGGACAAGGCATACCGGAGCCCCGCCCGTCGACGTCGGCGTGCCTGGGCTGCTTTGCCTATGGGCGCGACCCTTCCGGCGCGCGCCGGCCCGGGAAGTTCTCTCTACGGTTCCTCGGTATCGGTGCCGATTACCGATCCCTCGCGGTCCGCGCGACATCGATGCGCAGGCAGGGTTCGACGCCATCACGCATGACGCCAAGCGTGGGCGGCTTTACACGATGGCGACGGGGAACGGCCTCGATCTTGCGTAGGGAAGGGCGCCGGACTCTCCGGACGCGCGGGAGCTTCCGCCTCTGCGCCTTCCTCCCCCTCCACTCACGCCAGGCAAGTCCGAACGGGCTTCCCAGCCAAGGAATTTCCATGCCCGCAAGCACCACCAAGACGCCCGCCAAGACCGCTCAATCCAAGTCTCCGGCGTCTGCATCCAAGACCTCGACCCCGTCGCCCAAGACCGCCGACAAGCCCAAGGCCGCGTCCCGCGCCTCGGACGGTGCGGTCGACGCGATCAAGCTCCTCACCGACGACCACAAGGAAGTGCAGGCGCTGTTCAAGGCTTACCAGAAGCTGGTCGACGACGAGGGCGAGGACGACCTGCGCGAGCAGCTCGCCCAGGACATCTGCGCCAAGCTCACCGTCCACGCGACCATCGAGGAAGAGATCTTCTATCCCGCCGCGCGCGATGCGATGGAAGACGAGGACGGCGACGATCTCCTCGACGAGGCCGAGGTCGAACATGCCGGCGCCAAAGACCTGATCGCGCAGATCGCCGAGGGCGCCGCCTCCGACGCGCTCTACGACGCCAAGGTCAAGGTGCTCGGCGAATACATCGCCCACCACGTCAAGGAGGAGGAGCAGGAGCTGTTCCCCAAGGTCCGCAAGTCCGGTGTCGACCTCGACGCGCTCGGCGATGAACTGAGCGCCCGCAAGGCGGAACTCCTCGTCGAACTCGAGGAAGAAGCCGCTTCGTGAGTCCCTCGCCGACAGGCATGACGGCCGGCCCGGCGACGGGGATGACCACGACCGCCGCCGCCGGTCCCGACGCGCGCGGCAGGAACGGTTTCTGCCGCATGCCGTCGAGCTTTCCGCAGAACCACGAGGACGACCATGCCTAAATCACCCACTCCGCCCGCTTCCCCTTCCCGCAAAGGATCGGCCGCCAGCAACGCCCCGGGCGATGCCGGTCCCAAGGCCGCTGCCCGCAACACGGACAGCGCGTCCAGCCGGGCACCGTCCGGCGATGAAGGCGATCTCGCGTTGAAGCAGGCCGCCGAAACGAATGCCATGGCGACGGCTGTTCCCTTCAACGCCAACAAGCCCGCCGAGCACGGCTTCGAGGAAGGCGTCCATCCGCAAGCCGGCATCACGGTCGAGGCGCCGTCGCGTCTGCCGTCGGCCAGCACGCTGTCCGAGGCCCAGACCAATGACAAGGTCGGCACGCAGGCGCCGCAGGGCCGCAACGCGGCGATCGCGCCGCTCGATCGCGTGCGCGTCGACTCCTCCGGTCAGATGCTCACGACCAACCAGGGCGTGCGCATCGCCGACAACCAGAACTCGCTGAAGGCCGGGCCGCGCGGCCCGGTCCTGCTGGAGGACTTCATCCTCCGCGAGAAGATCACCCACTTCGACCATGAGCGCATCCCCGAGCGCATCGTGCATGCGCGCGGCTCGGCGGCCCACGGCTTCTTCGAGTGCTACGACGCGCTGACCGACCTCACCAGGGCCGCGCCCTTCAAGGCAGCCGGCAAGCAGACGCCGGTCTTCGTGCGCTTCTCCACCGTGCAGGGCGGCGCCGCCAGCAAGGACACCGCGCGCGACGTGCGCGGCTTCGCGGTCAAGTTCTACACCGACGAAGGCAACTGGGACCTGGTCGGCAACAACATCCCGGTGTTCTTCATCCAGGACGCGATGAAGTTCCCCGACCTCGTCCACGCGGTCAAGCCCGAGCCGCATCACCACATGCCCGAGGCCGCCAGCGCCCACGACACCTTCTGGGATTTCGTGTCGCTGATGCCGGAGTCGACGCACATGCTGATGTGGGTGATGAGCGACCGCGGCATCCCGCGCTCCTACGCCACCATGCAGGGCTTCGGCGTGCACACCTTCCGCCTGGTCAACGAGGCCGGCGACAGCGTCTTCGTGAAGTTCCACTGGACGCCCAAGGCCGGCACGCATTCGCTGGTCTGGGACGAGGCGGTGAAGATCTCCGGCGCCGATCCCGACTTCCACCGCCGCGACCTCTGGGAGCGCATCGAGTCCGGCGCGTTCCCCGAATACGAGCTCGGCGTGCAGGTCTTCACCGAGGAGCAGGCGGACCAGTTCAGCTTCGACATCCTCGACGCGACCAAGCTCATCCCCGAGGAACTGGTGCCGGTGCGCCCCATCGGCCGCATGGTGCTGAACCGCAACCCCGACAACTTCTTCGCCGAGACGGAACAGGTCGCGTTCTGCACGGCCCACATCATCCCCGGCATCGACTTCAGCAACGATCCGCTGCTGGCGGGGCGCATCCACTCCTACGTGGACACGCAGATCACGCGGCTGGGCGGGCCCAACTTCCATGAGATCCCCATCAACGCACCGGTCGCGCAGGTCCACAACAACCAGCGCGACGGCGCCCATCGCCAGGCGATCCCGCGGGGCCGCGTGTCCTATGAGCCCAACTCGCTCGCGGGCGGCTGTCCGTTCCAGGCGGGCGCGGCGCAGGGCTTCACGTCCGTGGCCGCGCGCCAGCGCGGATCGGACGAGCAGGCCAAGGTGCGCGCCAAGCCGGAACTCTTCGCGGAGCACTACAACCAGGCCCGGCTGTTCTTCGAGAGCCAGTCCCCGGCGGAGCAGGCCCACATCGCGGCGGCCTTCCGCTTCGAGCTGAGCAAGGTCACGGTGCCCGCGATCCGCGAGCGCATGCTGTCCTCGTTGCGGAACGCGTCGGAGGACCTGGCGGCCAAGGTGGCGGACGGCCTGAACATGCCGCTGCCGCCGGCGATGCCGCTGGCCATCGAGCAGGCGCCCGAACCCGAGGTGCGCGTGTCGCCGGCGCTGTCGCTGATGGCGCGTCCGGGCGACGGCTCGATCGCCGGCCGCAAGGTGGTGATCCTGGTCGCCGACGGCGTCACCGGGCAGGGCGCCAAGGACGTCCATGCCGCATTGCTCACGCAAGGCGCGGTGCCGCGCTTCGCGGCACCGCGGATCGGCCCGGTGAGGACCGCCGACGGGGTGGCGGTGGAAGCCGACGTGTCGCTGGAGAATGAACCCGGCTTCCTGTTCGATGCGCTCGTCGTTCCCGATGGCGAGGAAGCGATGCGTGCGCTCGGACGCGACGCGCATGTCTACGAGTTCATCCGCGACCAGTTCCGGCATTGCAAGCCGATCCTGGCCCTGGGCGCGGGCGTCTCGCTGCTGCGCGCGGCGGGCCTCGGACCGGCGCTGGAACCCGACGTCATGACGCCGGGTCTCATCACCGGCGACTCCGCGGCCGCGGGCGCCAAGGCGCTCATCGAAGGCCTGGCGACCCACCGCCACTTCGAGCGCGAGACCGACCCGCCGAAGGTCTGACGCCCGGCATCTTCATGACCCTGTGAGACGCTCTGGTCGGACACCCTCTCCCGCTTGCGGGAGAGGGCGGGGGTGAGGGCCAGCGGCGGTGGCAATGCAGAGTCTTCCGACTCGCCACCCGCCTCGATCAAGATGGGGGTGCGGCGACCGGGTGTGCCGACACCTCGAAGCCCACCGGCTTCTCCAGCGGCATCCGCACGAGGAACTCGCTGCCCTGGCCGATGCCTTCGCTCTTGGCCTCCACGGTGCCGTGGTGCAGCGAGACGATCTCCTTCACCAGCGCCAGGCCGATGCCCAGGCCGTCCCCGCGGCGGGTTGTCGCGCCGTCGGCCTGCGTGAACATGTCGAAGATGCGGGGCTGCAACGCCGGACCGATGCCGCGTCCCGTGTCCTGCACCTTCAGCACGAAGTGCGACTGGTCCACGTTGAGCAGCACCGACACCTGGCCGCCGCGCGGCGTGAACTTGATGGCGTTGTTCAACAGGTTCATCACGACCTGCAGGAGCCGGCCCGGATCGACCTCCGCGTGCACCGGCGCCGGCGGCAGCACGCCGATCAGAGCGACGCCGCCGGCCGTGGCGGACTCCTGGCAGGCGTCCAGCGCGTCCCGCAGCAGCTGCAGCAGATCCACGCGGTCGTAGGCCAGGGTCATCTTGCCCTGGCCCGCGCGGGTCATGTCGATCAGGTCCTCGACCAGCCGGTCCATCAAGGCCAACTGGCGGCTCAGGATCTTGACGGCCTGCTCCTGCCGCGCTGGCTCGGACGGCGGTGTCAGCAGCCGCGTCGCCAGGCGCATCGGATGCAGCGGATTGCGCAGCTCGTGCGCGATCGTGGCGAGGAAGATGTCGTGCTCCTGCCGCTCCCCGCCGAGGCGCTGGACTTCGTTCTCCAGCCGCAGCGTGCGCAGCTGCAGGTGGGTCGCGTCGCGGAACAGCTTGGCGAAGCCGTGGAGCGTCTCGCCGTCGTACAGCGGCAGGGTCAGTCCGCTGGCCCAGAACCGCGAGCCGTCCTGGCGCATGTGCCAGCGCTCGTCCTCCGCGGCGCCGAGGGTGCGCGAGGCGTTGAGCTCGTGCACATGCTGTCCGCGCGTCACGTCCTCGGGAATGAAGAGGATCGCGAAGTCCTGCCCCACGACCTCGTCGGCGGTGAATCCGGTGACGGCGTGCGCGCCTTCGGTCCAGCCGGTGATGGCGCCGGCCGTGTCGAGGAAGACGATGCCGTACTGGCTGTCCCTGACAGTGAGCAGGTCCAGCACGAGGTCGACGTCGGCCTGCAGCCAGGCGCCGTGAGGAGTGCGGTGCAGGGTCATGGGGGGGCTTTCACGGTGTTCATGAAAGCCGTCTTCGCAAGGACGGTGCCCGGTCCCATCGGTCGCGATGACCGGGAATCCCGATGGAATCGGAAATCCGGGCCGATCGCTGTCCTGAAGGGCCTGTTCAAGCGGGTCCGGCGAGCGCCCCGGGTCCGATCAGATGTGCGATCTCGTCGGGATCCGCCGGCTTGGTGAGGTAGTGCGTGACGCCAGCCTCCCGGCCGCGGTCGACGTCCTCCAACTGCCCGTAGCCGCTGACCGCGATCACCAGCGTGTCCTCGTGGCCGGGCATCTCGCGCAGCTGGCGGCAGACCTCGTAGCCGTTCATCCCCGGCAGGCCGATGTCGAGCACGACGGCGTCCGGATGGAAGTCGCGCGCCCGCGCCAGGGCGGACGGCCCGTCGCCGGCGACCTGCACGTCGTGCCCCGCGAGCGTCAGCAAGGCGGCCGTGCTCTCGCTCGCATCGGCGTTGTCGTCGACCACGAGCACCCGGCGCGGCGACTTCGCGACGGGCTCGGCCGGCGGCTGCGCGCGCGCGCCGGTCAGATGCGCGTGGTCCCGCGCGTACGGCAATCTCACGACGAAGCGGCTGCCCTGGGTCAGGCCCGCGCTGAAGGCGGCCACCTGGCCGCCGTGCAGCTCGACGAGGCGGCGCACCACCGCCAGCCCGATGCCCAGGCCGCCCATGTTCTGTCCCACCGAGCGGTCGGCCTGGACGAACACCGTGAAGAGCTCGGCCTGGAACTGCTCGGTCATGCCGATGCCGTTGTCCGTCACGGTCAGCACGGCCTCCTGATCGCCGCGCTGCAGCGACACGTGGATGACGCCGCCGGACGGGGTGTACTTGATCGCGTTACCGATCAGGTTCGCCACGATCTGCTCCAGCCGCACCACGTCGCCGTCGACGAAGACCGGCCGGGGCGGCAGGGTCACGGTGACCTCATGGCGGCGGGCCTCGATGGGCTGGCGCAGCGTGTCATGCGCCTGCCGCACGATCTGCCCCAGGTCCAGGCGCTCCATGTGCAGCGACACCATGCCGCGGCTGATGCGCGAGACGTCCAGCAGGTCGTCCACCATGCGGACCTGGTTGCGCAGCTGCCGCTCGATGGTCGCGACCGCCTTGTGCTTCGTCGCATCGTCCGCGCCTTCATGCCGCCACAGATGCATCGCGTTGGTCATGGCGGCCATCGGGTTGCGCAGCTCGTGCGCCAGCATCGCGAGGAACTCGTCCTTCTGCCGGTCCGCCTGCGTCAGCCGGTCGAAGGCGCGGTGTTTGGTGGTGACGTCGTCGATCGTCATCAGGATGAGCGTGCGGTCCGGCCAGGCCACGCGGGCCGCGTTGAGCTTGACCGTGCGCGCGCCGATGTGGGGGAAGACCGCGCTGACCTCGTAGTCGCGCACCTTGGTGTGCCGCGGGACGAGGTTCTCCAGCAGCTCGCGCAGCGCGGGGATGTTCCATTGTCCGTCGCCCAGCGCATAGAGGACGTTGTGCAGCGTCTCGCGCGCACTGGTCTCGTAGCAGGTGTAGAACGCCTGGTTGGCGCGCGTGACGCGCAGGTCGGGCGTCAGCACCAGCAGCGGCTGGGACATCGTCTCGATGATCGCGTCGGCGAAGTCGCGCCCTTGCGTCACCTCGTCGTGCAGGACCTTGAGCTCGCGGTTGCGGAAGCGCAGCTCGTCGTTGGTCGTGGACAGCTCCTCGTTCAGTGACTGGAGCTCCTCCTTGGCGGTCTCCAGTTCCTCGTTGGTGCTCTGGAGCTCCTCGTTGCTCGACTGCGTCTCCTCCTCCAGCGCCTTGAGCGATTCCATCGCGCGATCGTGCTCCTCGAGCATCTCGCGGGTCTGCTCGCGGGTGGCGCGCAACTCGTCGGTCAGGCGCCGGATCTCGCTGCGGTCCGCGTCGTTGCGCCGCGCGGATCCGCCGGCCAGCCGCGCGAGCACCGCCGCCTTGACGGCTTGCGTGACCCCCGCCTGCGCGACGGTGTCGGAGATCGGCAGGGGCTCCTCGGACATCAGGAAGAACACCAGGAACCAGCGCGACGCCGTTTCGCCCGGGTACAGCGGCACGACCTCGATCGAGGCGTCACGCAGCTGGTCCGGCCCGGTCTCGATGCGCAGTCCGCTCCGGCGCACGGGCACGGACTCGGCACGCGCCCGGCGCAACGCGTCGCTGACGGCGCTGTAGACGCCCGGCCGGGCCAGGCGCTGGAGCTGCTGCGTCGGTGCGCCCGGGGGGAGTGACAGGAAGGCGCTGGTGTCGCCGCGGAACTCCAGGACGTTGAGGTCGTCGTCGCACAGCACGCTGGGCGGCGTGAAGCGCGCGATCGAGACGCGATCGATCTCGCGCCGCAGCCCGTCCCGGTCCGAGGTCGCGGACACGCCGGCCCGGCGCAGGCCGGTCGGCGGCGCGACCGGCGGCAGCATCGGGCGGCCGATCGCCGAGAGGAGGCGATGCGGCACGGACCGCTTGAGGAACAGCTTGGTGCGCTTGCCGTCCAGTGCACTGAAGAGCTCTGAATGGGCGCCGACGCCTTCCGACAGGCCCAGCATCAGCAGGCCCTCGCGCTGCAGCGCGAAGTGGAAGGCCGGCATGACGCGCTTCTGCAGCGTCGGGTCGAGGTAGATCAGCAGGTTGCGGCAGCTGATCAGGTCGATGCGGGAGAAGGGCGGGTCGTAGGCGACGTTCTGGCGCGCGAAGGTGCAGCAGTCGCGCACGCTCTTGGAGACCCGGTAGTGATCGCCTTCCTGGACGAAGAAGCGGGTCAGACGTTCGGCGGTGACGTTGCGGGCGATGTTCTCGATGTAGCGGCCCTGGCGTGCGACGGCGAGCGACTCCTCGCTGACGTCGGTGCCGAAGATCTGCACCTCCCGATGCGGCGAGTGCTCGGCCAGGTACTCCAGCACGCAGATCGCGATGGAGTAGACCTCCTCGCCGGTCGCGCAGCCGGGCACCCAGATGCGCAGCGGCATCACGGGGTCCAGGTGCTGGAGCAGCCGGGGCAGGGCGGTGTCCGACAGCGCGGCGAAGGCCTCGGGGTCGCGGAAGAATTCGGTGTAGCGGATCAGCAGGTCGCGGCACAGCGCATGCGCCTCGGCCGGGTCCGCCTCGAGGACCGGCAGGTAGGCCGCCAGGTGGTCGAGCCCGTGCAGGGCGAGGCGGCGCCCCAGGCGCCGCTCGACGGTGCCGCGCTTGTAGTGCGCGAAATCGATGTGGCAGACGGTGTGCAGACGGCGGAACACGCGGTCCATGAGGACGCCGTCGTGCGCGCCGCCGCGGTCGTCGACCTCGAGCGTCTGCACGTCGAGGAAGGGGTTGCGCACCAGCCGCAGCAGCGCGGCGGCGATCTGCGCGGGCGGAAGCGTACGGTCGACGCCGCCGAGTTCCACCGCGGCGTGCGGCATGCTGGTGTAGCGCGCCGAGTCGTCGTCCTGCGCGAAGCCGATGCCGCCGCAGCCCTTGATCGCCTGCATGCCGATCGCGCCGTCGGTGCCGCTGCCGGAGAGGATGACGCCGATGGCCTTGCTGCCCTGGTCCTTGGCCAGCGAATCCAGCATGTCGTCGATGGGCATGGGCGGGCCCAGGGTCTCGCCGCGGGGCCGGAGCACCAGGCGGCCGTGCGCCACCGACATGCTGGTGTCGGGCGGGATGACGTAGACGTGGTTCTCCTCGACGGGCTGGCCGTCCGTCGCTTCCTCGACGGCGAGCGGCGTGCGCTGGGCGAGGATGTCCGTCAGAAGGCTGGGATGCGAGGGGTCGAGGTGCTGGACGACGAGCAGCGCCATGCCCGCGTCTGCCGGCAGATGGGCGAGCAGTTCGCTCAGGGCATCCAGACCGCCAGCGGAGGTGCCGATGCCCACGATGGGGTAGGCCTGCTGGGTCACATCGGCGCTTTCGTGAGGGGAGGGGCCGGACCGGGGCGGGTCGCGGGGATCGCCGCTTGTCCCGCTCGGGCACTGCGGCTTGTGTGTCAGCCGGGGGCCATCCTACGCCACTGCGGCCCGCGATTCTCCGGTCAGGCGTTCGGCGCCGGCCGTTCCGGCCGGGTCAGGATCCTCCCGCCGTCGCCTTGCCCGCCGTCGTCTTTCCCGGCGGCGAGGTCACGGCGCCGAGCGCGGACCGGTTGAGCGCGCGGACCACGTACTCCATGAACGCCGGCGTGAAGATCGTCCCGTGATCGGGAAGGATGCGGGCGTCGACCTCGATCACCCGGGACGCGCCGTCCGGGCAGGCGTCGGGCGGCGGGCCGACGCGGGTCAGCGCCATGCGGTACCACGCGTCCGACCGCGTGGGGCGGCCGCTCTCCGGCTGGCGGAAGACCGTGACCGGATCGTCCGAATACAGCTCGTCGGCATCGCCCTCGGGCACGCGCTGGAATCCGCGCAGCACGGTCTGCTCGCCGAGCGGGTTGGGCGCCTTGTCGCGCAGCACCGTCAAGCGAAGCCGGTGCGTCACGAACTCGCCGAAATTGGCGGCCGTGTACACGTGCTCGGGGAAAGGCGCGTGGCGCGCGGCCGTGGCGTCGAAGGTGACCGCCTGTCCGGCGGGATAGACCTGGCGCGTCACGCCGTCCGCCTCGGAGGAGAAGGACAGCAAGGGCACGCCGATCGGATGGCACTGGCGCTCCTGGTCGTGGATGGCGCGATAGAGCTCGGCGGAGAACGCCGGGTTGACGAGCAGGATCAGGTCCGGCTTCGCCGCGGCCCGGGCGAGGGACGGCGAAGGGGCCGAGGCCGACAGGGCGGCCGATACCGACGCCGATGCCGATGCCGGAGCGGCGGCTGCCGCGACCGTCGCAACCGCAGGATTCAGTCCGTCGCGCACCGCGTTGAACACGGCCCGCCCACCCATGCTGTGACCGGTGACGACGAACACGCTGCGCCGGTCGGCGCGCGGGTCGCCGGTCCTCGCGGCGACGCGTTGCGACAGTTCGTTCATCACCTCGCGCAGCAGCGCCCCTTCGGCACCCAGCCGGTCGGCTGCCTGCAGCCGGTTCCAGAACGTGGTGACGTTCGCGATCTCGCCGGGATACATCCGGCCGGGCCAGCCGACATAGACGCCGATCACCTGGCGCGCCGGCCGGGCGGATGCGCGCGCGGCCTGCTGCTCCATCGTGTCGACGGCGCTGATCAGCTTCGCGTAGTCGCAGGCGTAGCTGTCCCCGGCCGCCGCCGAATGCTGCCAGCCATGCACGAAGACGGAGACGATCGCGCCCGATGCGGCGTTCGCGGCCTCCACGTCGCGGAACAGGGCGCGTGCCTGTTCCGGGTTCGTGGCCTCGCCGCGGTCGCCGGCCTCGACGAAGTACAGCGGCGGCGCGGCGGCGGGCAAGCCCTGGCACTCGGCCGCCAGCCGGGTCGGGCCGGCGGGGCGGGGCGTCGCGATGACGCGCTCCACCACCCGGTCGTTGACGAGGACGCGACCGTTGTCGTGATCCAGCGGCCAGCGGATCCGCAGGGGCTGCGTCGGCGTGATGGTGCTCTTCAACGGCTCGGGCAGCAGCTTGAGTACGCTGCCGTCGGCGCCGATCGCCAGCGTGAGTTCGGGCGACCCCTGGGCGGAGACCGCCGACGGCGCGCTCAAGAACTGCAGCGACAGCTGGCCGCCGGACAGTCCGACCCGCAGGTCATGCCGCGTGTCCATCGAGGACAGGGCGCGCCGCACCCCACCGCCCGTGGAGACCTCGCCCGCCTGCGCGGGCTTGAACAGCCGGTCGCGCTGCGCGTACGGGATCCCGTACCGGACGTCGAGGTCCAGGGTCTGCGCGACCAATTGCCGCGCGGCGGTTTCGTCCGGCGACGGCGGCAGCAGCGCGGAACAGGCCGCGACGGCGTCCGGCGGGATCCGGGCGGACAGCTTCGCCACGAACGCGTCGTTCCAGTCCACCGTGGTCGGTTCGACGCGGACCACGCACTGGCCCTGACGCAGGCGCAGGCCCGCCAGGGTGACGCGGACACTGGACCGGAACACGTCGATGCAGGCGCCGTCGCTGTCGCCGCGTGCTCCCAAGGACAGGGGCGCGACCTGGATGCGGGCGCCGAAGGCGGCCGTCCACCGGCCGTCGCATCGCTGGCGGATGAGCGCGGTGCTGGCATCGATGCGCAGCGGGCTGGCGAGGAGCGACGGCGGCACACCGGCCGGCACGCCTTGTGACGCGAAGGCGACGGGCATCGCCGCGGCCTCGCACGTCATCCCGTCCACCGGGCAGAGGGCCGCGCGGACCTCGCGGTGGTTGAGGACCTGCAGCGCCGCCAGCGCGAGCAGGACGAGCGCCAACCCCGCCGCGGCCTTCCAGGCCAGGCTTCTTCGACTCCTCATCGTGCTTGCTCCCGCCCGTCGGCCATTCGACTGCGGGCGACTATGCCGACGCCGCGGCGGGAGGGGCATCCCCAGGGTGAAGGAGAACGGCGGGAGCGCACCATGCCCGCGCGGCGACGAGCAAGGGTTTCAGTAGCCTGCTAGGCGCTCTCGCCCGGAAAAATGCGATGGATGCTGATGGTTGCCGGGGACCGCACTCGGCACATTCCCTCTGAACAGGAGAATGTGGACGATGGCCGAGCATGTTCAACGGGACACGAAGCACGAACGCTCGCAGCCCGTTTCAACCGCAGGCTCGCCATCCCAGGGCGTTTCTGCCCCTGCCGGATCGGCCATCGACTGCCTGCAGCGTCTGGCGGATCACAGCCCTCGTGTGGCGCTGGCGCAGCGGTTCCAGGGTATGGCGGACCGGCGGGCCATGGTGCAGAGGGCGGCCGCTGCGCAGAGCGAAGTCCTGTTGAAGTGGGAGGGCGTGGTGCCCAAATCGGCGAGCAACGCAGTGGCCGTCGATGAATCCATGGAGTCGACGCTGATCGGCAAGTCCATCCATGTCATGGATGGACTTGTGTCCCTCTTCGGTGGCGCGGCATCCGCCATCGATCCGGCGGGAGCGATGTTCACCGACGTCAAGGCCCCATTGGGAGCGCTCCGGCAGACCCTGTCCAATGCGAGTACCCAAAAGGATGACAACCTGATTGCGGATTTCATTGACGCGGAAAAGAACCTTTACGACGGATTCGTGAAGGCGGCGCAGCAGCGGTTGATGGCTGACAAGACGGTCGGAGATAGCACCACCGGGAAGGTCCTTCGCAAGGAGCTGGATCGGCTGCATCTCCTCGCATCGGTCCTCAATGACTTGAGAACAGTCCGGATCGGCAAGACTAAGACGACCGCTGCCATTGCCGTCGGCGGTGTTGTGGCGACTACTCAACTGCAAAGGTGGGCCAGGATCCCCGACGTTCCCAACGGCCCGTCACACATCTACCTGTGGAACGTGGTCAGGTTCGACGACGGCGCGGGGGGGACGCTGAGCGAAGTGGCGTCCCAGGCCGCCTCGACGTTGGGGGTGAGCCAACCCGTGTTCTTCTTTCATGCGCAGCCATGGGCTGCGCCGCTGTACGAGAAGTCGGTGAGGGCGACCCGCGTCTAGATGACTCCTGACGAGTTGCCGATGCGCGGGTGGTACGGCTGGCGTCCATTCACGCTCAAGGAGTGACCGCGCCACCGACGCGTCCTGAGGCCGACGATCACGCCCAGACCCAACAGCGCCAATGCGGCCGTTCCCGGCTCCGGCACCGCCGCCACCGTCACATCGACCGTCAGGTTCCCGCGCAGCCATTCGCCTTCAGCGACACCGAGCGAGAAGTCCTTGTACGCCTCGCTGAACTCCAGCCGCAGCAGGCCATCCGCGCCGACGCTCAACCCGAACGGGCTCAGATCCAGCGAGCCGCTGTAGCTGCCGGCGCCGCTCGCGAAGTCTGCGCCGCCCGGCGCGAACGTGACCAGGTCCAACCCGCTCGATCCGCCGAAGCTGACCTGCATCTCCGACAGCACGCTCGGTGCGAAGGCATTCAGATCCAAGGACCACGACAGCGAGTTCAGCACCGCGTTCGCGCCGACATCGATGAACCAGACCGTGTTGCCGGCTTCGCCCTGCAGGTTGATGCTCTGCGCGCCGCCGACATCGATGACGACGGGTGTCGCCTGCGCGGGTGCGCATGCGAGGCTCAACAGCGTGGAGGCGGCCACGACGGACGCGGCGACGAGGTGATGGACTCTTTTCATGGCGTCGGCTTTCAACGGGAGGCGGAAGCGGAGGAGGGGACCACGAACACGACCGCCGTGCGCGCCGGCACGTTGAAGCGGCCGGTGGTCCGATCGAAGGTGGCTTGTCGGGCGCGCGCGTCGGCCGCGGTCGGCGCCGTGTGGACCTGATGCAGCGTCAGCGCATGGCCCGCCAGCGCCGGCAGCGTCAGTTCCTTGGCCGTCTTGTCGACGTTGATCAGGTAGACCAGCTCGTCGAAGTTGGCGCCGGGATAGCCCGCGCCATCGAGCCTGCCGACCAGCACCGTCGCCTCCTGCGACGAGCCCGTGTTCAGGAAGGTCAGCCGCGCCTTGATGTCCTCGGCCGTGCGCAGCCGCAGCAGCGTCGAGCTCTTGCGGATGCGCAGCAGGTCGCGGAAGGCGTCGCGCGTCCAGGCGATGTCGGCGGCCGCAGGCTTGATCAGGGGGTTCGCGAGCAGGGGCTTCGCATACGACCAGTTGTCCGCGTTGTCGCGCGACGGTGGCAGGCCGACGCCGAAGTTGTTGTCCGCGTAGGTCCAGTCCAGCTGGTTGAACCAGTCCCCGCTGTCGTAGCTGTTCCGGTCCAGCGACTTGCTGCGCAGCGTGTCCGTGCCCGCGTGGAAGTACGCCACCCCTTGGCTGAACGCGTTGATCGCGCTCGCCAGGATCTGCACGCGCGCGCGGTCCTCGCGGCTCGTGCCGACCGGCAACCGGAACGCGTTGTTGTCGAACAGGCTCAGGTTGTCGTGGTTCTCCACGTAGTTGACGACCTCGCCCGGCTCCAGCACCCAGCCCGCCGGGATGCCGCCGACATCGATCTGCTCCAGCCGCAGCGTGGCGTCCCAGCTCGTCTGCATCGGGAAGCTGCGGATCGATCCCGCCAGCGACGCGCGGATGCGGTCGGCCTGCCACATCAGCTCGCCGCGAGTCTGGCCGCCGTTGTGGCCGTTGCCGTCGTAGAAGAAGCCGTTCACGTAGCCCTGGCTGGCGAGCAGCGCCTCGCCCGAATCGCAGCACCCGCCACCGCGCACCGCGTCGCGAATCAGCGGATTGAAGCTGCCGATGCCCGAGCCGTTCAGCGACAGCATCTCCGCCTGCACGAAGCGCGCGCCGTTGGCGACCTCGCCGAAGTTCCAGCCCTCGCCGACGATCTGCACCTCGCGGCCGGCGGCCTGCGTGACGCGGGCCTTCAGCGCCTCGATGACCGCGCGCGGGTGGTGGCCCATGATGTCGAACCGCAGCGAGCTGATGCGGTAGTCCCGCGTCCACGTGACCGCCGAATCGATCATCAGCTTGGCCATCATGAGGTTCTCGGAGGCCGTGTTCTCGCAGCAGGTCGAGCGCTCGATGCCGCCGGCGGCGTTGTAGCGGAAGTAGTAGTTGGGCACGACCTTGTCGAGCACCGAGGTGGCGTTCTGTCCCGACGAGGTGGTGTGGTTGTAGACCAGGTCCATGCCGACCCGCAGCCCGGCGGCGTTGAGCGCCTGCACCATGCGGCGGAACTCGACGACGCGCGCGACCGGGTCGTTCGCGTTGCTCGAGTAGCTGCCCTCCGGCGTCGAGAAGTGCTGCGGGTCGTAGCCCCAGTTGAAGCAGTCGGTGCCGGCCGTGGCGGCCACGGCGGCCTGCTGCGTCTCGCCGTCCGGCGCGCCGGCGGGCGAGGGCGTGACGCAGCCTTTCTCGTTGACGGTGGCGAAGTCGAACACCGGCAGCAGGTGCACGTCGGTCAGGCCCGCGGCGGCGAGGGCGCTCAGGTGGCGCATGCCGTTGGAGCCCGACTCGGCGAAGGCCAGGTACTTGCCGCGCCGCGCCGCGGGCACGGTCGCGTCGTTGATCGAGAAGTCGCGCACGTGCAGCTCGTAGATGCTCAGGTCCGACGGCGCGGAGACCGTGGCGGGTGGCGCGCCGCCGTCCCAGCCCGCGGGCTTGGTCGTGGCGGACTGCAGGTCCATCACCACGCTCTGCTGACCGCCGAGCGTCACGCCCAGCGAGTAAGGATCGGCCACGAGGTTCTTCACCAGGCCCACGCCCTTCACGAAGACCTGGACCTGGTAGCGGTAGGTGGAACCTTGCAGGCTGCCGGCCTTGGTGAGGCGCCAGACGCCGGTCGCGGCGTCGCGCGTCATGGCTTCCGTGGTCGTGCGCGTGAGCGTCGATCCGGCGATCGGCGTCGTCAAGACGAGGGCCACGTCTTGCGCGGTCGGCGCCCAGAGCTTGAAGGTGGTCGAGCCGTTGGCGACGACGGCACCGAGGTCCGGCACGTCGTTGGCCGCGGCATAGAGATCGTCGAGCGCGCCGGCGATCTGCGCGGTCGTCGCGTTCTGGACGCGGCCTTCAGCGTCTTCCTGAACGAGAACGAGCTGCCGCTGATGCAGCGACGGCAACCGTGCGACGTCGGCCGCACGCACGGTGAAGACCGCGCCGCTGGCCACGTACTTGAAGCGCAGCGCATCGGCCGGCGGCACGGTGCCGGTGAACGCGTCCAGCGTGATGAAGCCGTCGGCGCCGCTCACCGGCGCGTTGGCCGCGACGGCGATCTGTCCGGTCGCCGAGTGGTAGAGACGCACGGTGCCCGAGGCGCTGATGCGCGGCCATTTCACGAGTGTCTTGTTGAGCCACACGGCGCGCGCATCGGTGCTGGACACCTGGCGCAGGTCCGGCGTCGCGGTGTAGACGGTGGCGTCGCGCTCGACCAGCCACACGTGCCCGACCTGGTTCTGGATCGTGAGCGCGGAGAACTCGACGCGGATGTTGTTGTCGCGGCCGTCCTTGTCGTTCTCGTTGGGCGGCATGCCGTGGACGATGAACTCGAGTCCCTTGCGGCTCGCGTCGCCTTGCGGGTTGAGCACGGGGATGTCGAAGACGACCTCGTCCGCGCCCGCGGCGTAGCCCGGCATCGCGCTGAAGGCGACGGGCTGGTTCCACGTGTCGATCGTGACGCCGCCGGGCAGCGCCGCGGCGTTCAGGCCGCTGCCGTTCCACAGGTGCAATCCCCAGGCGCTGTAGGCGCCGTCGAAGCGCTTGTAGTGCACGCGCACCGTCGTGATGTCGGGCGTGGCCAGCAGCAGCGGATTGCTGGCGTAGTTGGTGCTGTCCCCCTGCAGGCGCCAGACCTCGTTGGCGCCGGCCTGGAGCACCAGGCTCTGGTCGGCGCCGCCGTTGTCCTTGTTGTCGCCGTTGTGGAAGAGGAAACCCACGGTGCCGCTTGTCGCGGCCAGCGGGACGTCGTAGTAGACGCCGAAGGCGTCGCTGCCCGAGGCGTTCCAGCCCTCGTTCCAGTTGGGACCCTGCGCGGCGTTCCAGGTGTGGATCTGCCAGCCGGCGTGGTTGCCGTCGGCGCGGCGGTAGTGGACGCGCAGCGAGGTCGCGGGAGCGTCAGGTGTTGCCACCGCGGCCACCCGCGCGCGGGTGGTGGTCGAACCGGAGGTCGTGGGCACCTCGGCGATCAGCGCGACGCCGTTCTCGTCGACAGCCGCCGTGTTGGCGCCGGCCTTCTGGGCGAGGCCCGCCTCACCGCCGCCGCACGCCGCGAGCAGCCCGCACAGGCTGAGCGCCAAGGCGCCCGCCACCCGTCGCGCCGCGCGCAACCCACCGTCAGCCCATGCCTGCATGTCCGAGCCCTCCTCAAAGGTGGCCGGATGCTAAGGAAGTAAAACTACATAAAGAGACCGTGAAATCCCGAAGTTGGATTACGTGTCGATGGTTCAAGGGACAGGGGAGGGGCTGGAATCAGCGCGCTGAGGTCACGATTTCGGGCGATCGATGTAGTTTTGCTTCAAGTCGAAGCGCCCGCGGCGAGCAGCCGAACTCCCGCCGGAACGCGCGGTTGAAGTTCGACAAGTCCGCCCAGCCGCTGTCGTAGGCCACGTCGGTCACGGGCTGGCGGGTATCGCGCAGCAGCCGCAGCGCGTGCATCAGGCGCTGACGCATCAGGTACTGGTGCGGCGTCACGCCGATGGATTGGCGGAACACGCGCAGCAGGTGGAAGGGGCTGAGCCCCGCGACCTGCGCGACCTCGTCGAGCGAGATCGCCTCGGCGCTGCGGGTCTCGATGCAATGGGCCGCCGCGCGGGCGCGCTCGTCCTGGCGGGGCAAGGGTGCGGGCGCTTCGCCGTCGCCCAGCGCGCGGCGCACCTGGCCCACGATGGCCAGCATCGCCTCTTCGAGCGCGAAGCCTTCCTCGCCGCCGTCGTCCAACCCACGGAAGAGCCCGGCCACGCGCGGCAGCGGCGGCAGGCAGGCATGCGTGAAGCGCCCGGCGGCGTCGGCCAGACGCGTCGCGCTCCGCGTGCCGCCGCCGAGCGCCGCCAGCGTCCCGTCGAGCATCTCCGCCGACATCGACAGCACCGTGCAGTCGTCGCCGGTGCCGTCGCTGTCCTCGTGCGAGCACGCATAACCGTCGCCGGCGTTGCCCAGCATCAGCCAGCCGGGGCCGAGCACGGCGCCGCCGGTGCGCGTCCGGTAGGTGAAGCGGCCGCGGTCCACCAGCGTGATCGAAAAACGCTGGTGTTCTTCGTCGACCGGTCGCTCGCCCCGGGCCGCGCGGCACTGGCAGTGCATCAGGCGCAGGCCGGATCCCGACTGCAGTGGGCGATAGCGGCGGTCGGCAGCGACGGCCGCGACGGCATCGGCGAGGGCAGGGCGGGACATCGGCATGGGTGAATGCTAAGGACGGTCCGCTCCAGGGACTGTCAGCAGGCATCGCAGTTTTTGCCAAGTTTTCTCGGGGCGCGATCCCTAGGCTGACCGGCATGAAACACCTCACCACGCCCGCCATCGCCGCCATCGCCACCATCGCCACGTCAGGCAGCGCGATGTTCTTCGTCGCCGCACCGGCGCAGGCCGCCGATCACCTCGACACGCCCACCGTCATCGCCGATCCCGCTGCCGACATCGGCGACCTCTACGCCTGGACCTCCGCCGACGGCAAGCGGCTGAACCTCGTCATGGACATCGTCGGCAAGCGCTTCTCCGACCAGGTGCAGTACGTCTTCCACGTCGACAGCGGCCAACGCTTCGGCGCCACGACCGTCGGCACGCGGCTGCTCTGCCAGTTCGATGCCGCCGGCATCGTCCACTGCTGGGCCGGGCGCGAGGACGGCGTGCAGGGCGACGCTGGCTCGCCGACGGGCTTGTCCAGCCGGGAAGGTCGCCTGCGCGTCTTCGCCGGCCAGCGGGACGATCCCTACTTCAACAACGTCCGCGGCACGCGCGCCGCGCTCAACACCGCCGCGGACGCCGTCCGCGCGGGTCAGGCGCCGAAGGACGCCAGCGGCTTCCACCACTTCGACGAGAAGACCCTGAAGCGCATCGGCGAACTGTGGGGCCAGACCGAGGGTGGCCCGGCGCGGAACTTCCTCGCCGGGTGGACGACCTCGGCGCTGGTCGTGTCGGTGGATCTCGGGCTCGTGAATGCGGGTGGACCGATGCTGGCGGTCTGGGGGCGCACGGAGCGCAGGCAGACCGCGCCGGACGCCGGTCCGCCGCCGCCCGGCGCGCCCATCGACCGCATGGGCCGCGCGCTGACCGGCAACGCGCTGCTGGCCACGATCGGCACGGACGAGGCGGCGAACGCGTTGAAGGAGGCCTACAACCGCGCGGGTCCCGCCAACTGGCAGGACTTCGCCGCCGAGATCGGCCGCAACCTCGCGCTGTACGACGGCTTCGACGGCGTGGCCGGCAACCAGTGGCTGGCGGAGGCGAAGGACACGTTCCCGAATCGCTATCGACGTCTGGCCGAATGGCTGGCCGACGACCGGCTCTGGGTGGACAGCCGGCAGACGCGTTGCGAGGTCTACCTGGCGGTGGAACGACGCGCCGCCGGGGCGGCGATCCCGCCGGACTGCGGCGGCCGGACGCCGCTGGTCAACGTCAATGCGGTGTTCCGTTCGATGCTGATCCGAGGCACGCCGGACATCGCCGACGACGGCGTCACCCACGACGATCGCACGCCCTCGACCGTGGCGTTCCCGTTCCTCGCCGCGCCGGTGAATCCTGTCGCACGCGCGGCATCGGCTGAGACGTCGTCGTCGGCATTGACGCCGCCACCGCCACCGTCAGCAACGGCAACGGCAACGGCAACGACAGTGGCAACGACAACGGCAACGGCAACGGCAACGACGCCAACCGCATCCACGACGCAGGGCGCAATTGCGCTGGCCAACCTCGATCATCTGATCGGGCAGCAAGGGGCCGATCCGTCGGCGTTGGAGCTGTCGCTGATGCGCCTGCAGTTCCTGGCCGACTACCGCGTGCTCGACCGCGCGGCCGAGGTCGCGGCAGGCGTTGCCAGCGGGGCCGTTCGCAACATGGCGGGCGGTCTGCAGCAGGCTCGTGCGCTGGTGACCCTGCATCGTTTCCAGCAGGCCGAGGCAGCCCTTGACGCCGTCCGCGCCACGCCGATCCAGCGCGCGCCCTTGCTGGTCGCCACCGGGCGCGCGGGTCAGGTCTTGCCTGTGCTGAGGGCCGAGGCGATGCGCCGACCGGACTTCGCCAACCTCAGCGCGCTGGCCCGCGCCGAGGCCGCCGACGGCCGACTCGAAGAGGCCGATCGCCACTACGCCCAGGCGTTGACGGCGCTGGACACGACCTGGCCCTTTCCCGCTGCGGCCATTGCCTTCGCGCGAGGCCAGATGTGGTCGGAGCAGGGCGGCGACGCCGCGCGCGGCGCGGTCTTCTACGAAGAGGCGCTGCGCCTGCTGCCCGACTACGCGGCGGCCGGCATCCATCTGGCGGAGCTGGATCTGGCCCGTGGCGACGAGGCCTCGGCGCAGGCGCGGCTGACGCGCGTCGTCCAGAACGCCGACGAGCCTGAAGCCCTCGCGCTGCTCGGCGAGATCCACCTCCGCCAGGGCAGGACATCGCTCGGCCGCGAGGAGATCGCCCGCGCGAAGCACCGCTACGAGGCGCTGCTCGCCCGTCATCCGCAGGCGTTCGCCGATCACGCCGCCGAGTTCTACCTCGGCGCCGGCCGCGATCCGCGGCGTGCCTGGACCTTGGCACAGGCCAACCTGCGCGAACGTCCGACGCGGCGCGCCCATCTGCTCGCGATCCGCGCGGCCGAGGTGCTCGGCAGGAAGCGCGAGGCCGAGTCGCTGCGCGCCCGGATGGACTCGCGCCACGCATTGCGGGGGGCCTGAGCGCCGTCGGCGGCGGACCCGGCTGCGATACTTCGCCGACCCCTTCGCTCCGGAAGGGCCCAGCTGCATCGCCCGCCATGACCGACGACCTGCGCCAGCCTTCCGATCGCCCCGCCGTGGGGGCGACCTCCGAGGCAACTTCCAAGGCAACTTCCGAGGCGACCTCCGAGCGAATCCCCGACGCGCCGGCGCAGCGCCAGCCCGACGATCTGGCCCAGTTCCAGACGCTGTTCGAGCGCATGGACGAGGGCTACTGCGTCATCGAGTTCATCGACGGCCCGCACGGTCCGCTGAGCGACTACGTGCACGTGCTCGCCAACCCGGCCTATGCGGCCAACGCGGGCATCCCGGACGTCGTCGGCCAGAAGGTGCGCGAGATGGTGCCGGACGAGGCCGGCGCCTGGGTCGAGATCTACCGCCATGTCCTGCTGACCGGCGTGCCGGTGCGCTTCGAGCGCGAACTCGAACGGACCGGGCGCTACCTGGAGCTCTCCGCCTTCCGCATCGATCCGGTCGAGCGCCGCCAGGTGGCCGTGCTGTTCCAGGACGTCACGCGGCGCCATCGCGCCGACCAGGCCTTGCGCGAGCTCAACGACACGCTCGAGCGCCGCGTGGAGGAAGAGGTCGCCCAGCGCCTGCGCACCGAGGAGGCGCTGCGGCAGGCCCAGAAGATGGAGGCCGTCGGGCAACTGACCGGCGGCATCGCGCACGACTTCAACAACATGCTGGCGGTGGTGGTGAGTTCGCTCGACCTGCTGGCGCGCAAGTTCCTGAAGGACGACCCGCTGGCCATGCGCTACGTCGACGCCGCGCGCAACGGCACGCAGCGGGCGGCGCAGCTGACGCAACGGCTGCTCGCGTTCTCGCGCCAGCAGCCGCTGCGGCCCGAGGCGCTCAACGCCAACCGGCTGGTGGCGGGCATGTCCGACCTGCTGCGCCACTCGATCGGCGGCGCCATCGCGCTGGAGGCGGTGCAGGCCGGCGGCCTGTGGCGCACGCACGCCGACCCCAACCAGCTGGAGAGCGCGATCCTCAACCTCGCGGTCAACGCGCGCGACGCGATGCCCGACGGCGGGCGTCTGACCATCGAGACCGCGAACGCCCACCTCGACGAGCGCTACGCCGCCGAGCAGATGGGCGTGCTGCCCGGCCAGTACGTGATGGTCGCGGTGACCGACACCGGCAACGGGATGACGCCGGACGTGCTGGCCCGCGCCTTCGATCCCTTCTTCACGACGAAGGAGGTCGGCCGCGGCACGGGCCTGGGCCTGAGCCAGGTCTACGGCTTCGTCAAGCAGTCGGGCGGCCACGTGAAGATCTACTCCGAGCCCGGCCAGGGCACGACGGTGAAGATCTATCTGCCGCGCCTGCTGAACGATCAGGAGGAAGAGATCGAATCGCAGCGCGTCCCGCTGGCGTCCGCGACGCAGGGGCAGGAGACGGTGCTGGTGGTCGAGGACGAGCCCGCCGTGCGCGCCTCGTCCGTGGACGCGCTGACGGAGCTGGGCTATCGCGTGCTCGAGGCCGACGGCGGCGAGGCGGGCCTGAAGCTGCTCGACGCGCATCCCGAGATCGCGCTGGTCTTCGCCGACGTCGTGATGCCGGGCATGAACGGCCGCAAGCTCGCCGACGAGGCGCGCCGGCGCCGGCCCGGCTTGAAGGTGCTGTTCACGACCGGCTACTCGCGCAACGCGGTGGTGCACAACGGCGTGCTCGATCCCGGCGTGGACCTGCTGGGCAAGCCGTTCACGCTGGATGAACTGGCTGCGGCGGTCCGCGCGGTGCTGGACCGCGCGGACTGAGGCTCAGAACCGGTAGGTCGCGTTGACCGACACCGCACGCGGCGCGCCCCAGCTGTAGGTCGAGTACCAGCTGAAGATCGTGTAGTACTTCTTGTCGAAGAGGTTGGTCACGTTGATCGAGGCGGACAGGTTCTTGTTGAACTCGTAGCTCGCCATCGCGTCGAAGATCCAGTAGCCATCGACGGTGTGCTTCGTCGTGCCGCCGCTGGGCGTGGCGATGTCGCCCCAGGTCTTGTCCTGCCAGCGCGCGCCGCCGCCCACGCGCAGACCGTTCAAGGCCCCGTCCAGCTTGTGCGTGGTGTACAGGCTGAACTGGTTGGCCGGCGTGAGCGTCGTGACGCGAGTGCCTTCCTGCTTGGACACGCTGTGCGTGTAGCCCGCCTGCAGTTGCCAGCTCGGCGTGATCTGGCCGGAGATCTCGAACTCCACGCCCTTGGTCTTGATGCCGTCGGCCGCGCGGTAGGCGATGCCGCCGGTGGGCGTCTTGCCGCCGGTCTCGATCGCGAAGTTGTCCTGCTGCAGCTGGAAGTAGGCGGCCGAGGCGTTCAGGCGGCCGTTCAGCCACGAGGCCTTGGCGCCGGCCTCGTAGTTCTTGCCGCGCAGCGGGTCGAGCGTGCGGCCCGCTTCGTCCTGCGCGGACTGCGGCGTGAAGATGTCGGTGTAGCTCGCGTAGAGGGCGTATTCCCGGGTCAGGTCCCAGACCGCGCCGACGTAGGGCACGAACACGCCGGACTCGTCCAAGCCCTGCGCCTTGTTGCGATACGCGGACCAGCGGCCGCCGGTGATCAGCTTCAGGTCGGCGGGCAGGTTCCAGCGCGCGGCGGCGTAGAGGCCGCGCTCGCGCGTCGTCTCGTCGTTGGTGAAGTCCGGCGTGCCGTGCCACGCCGGCGCGGGCACCTGGCCGTTCCACTGGTAGTAGTTGGGCACGTTGATGTCGTAGCCGTCGGCGACGTAGTAGCCGTCGTTCTTCCATTGCCGGCGGGCCAGGCTGCCGCCCACCACCAGTTCGTGCTTGCGGCCGGCCAAGGAGAAAGGTCCGCTGACGTAGACGTCGGCGGCGTCGCTGGTCGTCTTGCCGATGTACTGGCCGATCCACATCGACACGCCGGCGCCGGTCGCCGGATCGGGGAAGCCCGACGCGCCCGCACCCAGGTTGGCGTCGTAGCCGTTGATCTGGTGGTTCAGCTGCAGCTTGGCGACCCAGCCGCTGTCGAAGTTGTGCTCCAGCGTCGCGAAGCCGGTGCGGGTGTATTGCTCCCAGCGGCTCCAGGTCGCGCCGTTGTTGAAGGCGCGCGGCCGGTCGTTGAACTCGCCGAGCGAATTCAGCAGCGGGATGCCGCCCCAGCTCGACCCCTTGGGCTTGCTGTCGAGGTAGTCGAAGCCGACGGTGAACAGCGTGTCGGGGGTCAGGTCCGCCTCGACGATGCCGTAGAGCACGGTGGTCTTGCGCTCGTAGTGGTCGACCTGCGTCTGCCGGTCGGTGTAGGCGGCGACGCCGCGCGCGCGCAGGCTGCCGCTCTCGTTGAGCGCGCCGCCGGCGTCGACCTCGCCGCGCCAGGTGCCCCAGCTGCCGATGCTGGCCGAGGCGTGGCCGCGGAAGTCGCGCGTGGGTTTCTTGCGGATCAGGTTGATGGTGGCGCCGGGCGAGCCGCTGCCGGTCAGCAGGCCGGTCGCTCCTTTGAGGACTTCGACGCGGTCGTAGATCGAGGTGTCGCTGAGCGTGTTGCCGGCGGAGTAGGACGAGTCGCGCGTCATCGGCACGCCGTCGTACTGGAAGTTCTGGACCGCGAAGCCGCGCGAGTAGTACTCGGTGCGTTCGCTGTCGTAGGTGACGATGCTGATGCCCGGGGTCTGGGCCATCACGTCGTCGATGGAGGTCAGGTTGAAGTCGTCCATCTTCTGGCGCGTGATCACGCTGATGGACTGCGGTGTCTCCTTGGGCGAGAGCACCAGGCGCGTCGCGGTGGCGATCGTGCCGGAGGCGTAGGAGCCGGACTTCTCGGTGATCTCGCCGAGGCGGTTGGCGTTGACGGTGACGGCGGGCAGCGCGACGTCGGCAGTCGCGCCGGAGGCTGCGGACGCTGCAGGTGCGGCGGCGGCAGGCTTGGCTGGCGCATCCTGCGCCAGGGCGGGCGTCGAGATCAGCAGACCGGCGCCGGACAGGGCGGCAGCGAGCAAGGGCAGAGCGGGGCGGGACAAGCCGCGCGAGGACCGGAGCGAGGTGGACATGGCAGGACGTCTCCTGCCGTGGCCCTCGGCGAAGGGGGCATCACGTCGGCCTGCGCCGCGGAGATCTAGGTGAGGAGGGTGGACATGGTCGAGCGGACCGCGAGTTGTTGATAATAATTCTCAATTGAGAAGATTCTCATTTGAGTTCATCGCGTATTCGCACAAGACCACGTCCAGTCGCACGAATGCGACGGTGAATGGCCCCGGTCGGACTCCCTCTCCCGTTTGCGGGAGAGGGGTGGGGGTGAGGGCCAGCGGCCTCGGCAGTCAGGCCAGCGCCGAGTACCCCGACACGAAGCGATGCGGCGTGCCATCGGCGTCGTAGGTCGACCGCTCGATGCGGCCGATGTCGGCGCCGTAGACGTGGATGCTGATCGAGACCTGACCCTCGGCCGCGTTGTGGACGCGGTGGATGTCCCCGAGTCGCGGCGAGACCGCCTCGACCTGACCCGGCGACAGCCGCACCGGCGGGCCGTCCGGCACCAGTTCGTGCGGGCCGGTGAAGCGGTAGCCTTGCGAGTCCTCCGCGCCGCGCAGCATGCCGATCAGGCCCCAGACGGTGTGATCGTGGATGGGCGTGGCCTGGCCCGGCCCCCAGACGAAGGACACGATGGAAAAGCGTCCCTGCGGGTCGACGTGCAGCGGGTACTGGCGATAGCGATCGGCGCCTGGCCGCGCATGGCTCGATGGCAGCCAGTCGTCGCGCGCAATGAGCTCCGCGAGCAGCGGACGCAACGCCTTCAGCAGCTCGGACTCGCGCAGCCCCTGGTCGAGCAGATCCTCGGCATGGTCGATGAAATGCGCCAGCGGTGCCGGCACGGCGGATGGCGCGGACGCCGCGTCGCGCGCCTCGACCTCGAGCTGTGGCATGTCGAATCCCCTCATCAGGCGGGTCCAGTGTGGACTCGGCGCGGGCGGCCGTGAATCCTGCAATCCGAGCATGGAAAGTCGGATTCGTTCTTTGCGGGCGGCGGCGTGGGTCTCTACGTTTCGGTCCTGTCAGACCAACGCAGGGCCACCAGCATGAGCATCCAATTCATCGGCATGATCCAGTCGCAGAAGACCTCCGAGATCCACCCGGCCAGCGGCCCGGTGGTCGATCCGGACTACGTGACCGCCTTTGCCCAGGCGCACGAGGCGGCGGGCTTCGACCGCATCCTGGTGCCGCACCACTCGACCGGCCCCAGCGCGCAGCTGACGATCGCCCACGCCGCGGCGCACACCTCGCGCATCGGCTTCCTGCTCGCGCACCGGCCGGGCTTCGTCGCGCCGACGCTGGCGGCGCGGGAGTTGGCGACCTTGGACCAATTCACCGGTGGCCGGCTCGCGGTGCATGTGATCTCCGGCGGCTCGGACGCCGAGCAGCGCCGCGATGGCGACTACCTCGACCACGACCAGCGCTACGAGCGGACCGACGAATACGTCGGCCTGCTGCGGCAGCTGTGGACGAGTGATCAGCCTTTCGACCACGAGGGCACGCACTACCGCTTCGACGGCGGCTTCAGCGAGGTCAAGCCGCGCCAGCAGCCGCACATCCCGGTGTTCTTCGGCGGCGCGTCCGACGCGGCGCTGCCGGTGGCGGGCAAGCATGCGGACGTCTACGCGCTTTGGGGCGAGTCGTTGGAGCAGACCGCCGACCTGACGCGGCGCGTGCGCGCGGAGGCGGCGCGCCATGGACGGAGAATCGGGTTCTCCGTGTCCTTCCGGCCGATCCTCGCGGACACCGAAGAGGCCGCCTGGGCTCGCGCAGAACGCATCCTGGAGGACACCCGCCGCCTGCGCGTCGCCGCGGGCTACAGCCGCGGCGGTCCGCAGCAGAGCGAGGGCGCGCGACGCCTGCTCGCGGCGGCAGAGAAGGGCAGCCGCGTCGACAAGCGGCTGTGGACCGAGATCGCGCGCGAGACCGGCGCGCGCCACAACAGCACCGCGCTGGTCGGCACGCCGGCGCAGGTGGCCGAGGCGCTGCTCGACTACTACGACCTGGGCGTCACGACCTTCCTGATCCGCGGTTTCGATCCGCTCGAGGACGCGATCGACTACGGCCGCGAGCTGATTCCGCGCACACGAGCGTTGGTCGAGCAGCGGCTGGCGCAGCGCCAGGCCGCGTGAACCGGATTCGCCACGCCTTCGCTTTCACCTTCTCCGCTTCGAGGACTGCATGAGTGCCCATTCCCGTGATTCCGACGACTCCGGCGACTCCGGTGATTTCAAGGCATCCCTCGATGCCCAGGGCGCTTCGCGCCGCCGCGCGTTGACGCAAGGCGCCGCGCTCGCGGCGCTGGCGGCCGTGCCCTACGTGCGCTCGGTGCGCGCGCAGGGCCGCGTGGTGGTGAAGGCCGGCGACCAGAAGGGCAACTTGCGCGCGCTGCTGGAAGCGGCGGACGAGCTGCGCCAGCTGCCTTACGACATCCAGTGGAGCGAGTTCCCCGCCGCCGCGCCGCTGGCCGAGGCACTCAATGCGGAGGCGGTCGACTTCGGTCCCATCGGCGATGCGCCGCTGCTGTTCGCGATCGCCGCGGGCACGCGCATCAAGGCCTTTGCCGTGAACCGCTCCGATGCCTACGGCACGGCGGTGCTGGTGCGGCCGGACTCGCCGTTCAAGACGGCGGCCGACCTCAAGGGCAAGTCCATCGGCACGAACCGCGGCTCCATCGGGCACTTCATCGCGCTGAAGGCGCTCGCGTCCGCGGGGCTGAAGCCGGACGACGCGCAGGTCCGCTTTCTGCCGCCGGCCGAGGCGAAGCTCGCATTGACGCAGGGATCGCTCGACGCGTGGGCGACGTGGGAGCCGTACACCGCGCTGGCGGAGACGGCGGGCCACGCGCGCGTGCTGGTCAGCGGGCGAGGGCAGTGGTCGGGATTGAGCTTCCTGGCCGCGACCGACAAGGCGCTCGCCACCAAGCGCGACGCGCTGGCGGACTTGGCGCAGCGCGTGAAGCGCGCGCAGGCCTGGTCCTACCAGCACGTGCCGGAGTTCTCCGCGACCTTGGCGCGCATCATCGGCATCCCCGTCGAGGCCGCGCGCCTGCAGTTCGAGCGCCGCGCCACGCGCTGGATCGCGCTCGACGACCAGGTCCTCGCGGACCAGCAGCGCAGCGCGGATTTCTATCTGCAGGTCGGGCTGCTGAAGCAGCGGCTGGACGTGAGGCCGACCGTCACGCTGGTCTGACCGGCGTCGACAGGACGGGCCAGCGCGCGTTGCCCCTTCAGGTCGGAGCGGGCCTCGCGGCGACTCTGATGCTCGATCTTGAAGCGACGATCGAGAGCACCGCCGACACGGTCAGACTGGCCCCGATGCAGAGCATGGCCACCATCAGCGCGTGGGCCATGGCGCTTGCGTCGGGCGCGGTCCCCGCGACGCTGAAGAACACGCCGCCGATGACCGCCACGCCGAGCGCCGCGCTGATCTGCAAAGCCGAGTTCGTGATGCCGGCGATCATTCCGGAACCGGTCGCCGGGGCGCGATTGATGATGGCGCGGACCAGCGTGGGCAGCGCCCACCCCTGACCGAAGCCCAGAAGTCCGACCGCGACGATCAGCGGAACCTGAGGCGGCATCTGTCCCGGCGAAGCAGCCACAAGGGCGGCCAGGAGCACGCAGCCGGCGACCTCGAGCATCATGCCGATGGCCGGAACGCGCTGGCCGAAGAGCCGGATGGCCAGCGGCGTCGTCAGCGGTCCGATGAGCGCGCCGACGCCGAACGGCAGGAACACCAGCCCCGTCGCCAGGGGGCTCAAGCCGATCGCCGATTGCAAGTAGACGGAGAACACCAGGAAGAAGGCAGAGACGACGTAGAAGAAGAGCACGCCCGTCAGGCCGCTCATCAAGCCGGGCATGCGCACGAGGTCGACGCTGACGAGCGGGACGCCGCCTCGGCGTGCGAAGGCCTTCTCGTATTGCCAGAAGCAGTACCCGGCGAGCGGGCATGCGATCAGCATCGCGCAGGCCCACCAGGGCCAGCCCCGCTCGCGCCCTTCAACCAGGGGAACGATCAGCAGGCCGAGCGTCGCGGCACAGAGCAGTACGCCGATCCGATCGATGGGCGCCGGGCTGTCGCCTCGGACGTCGGGCAGCAACGGCAACCCGAAGATCAGCACCGCGACCACCACCGGCAGGTTGATCAGGAAGATGATCCGCCACTCGAGGTGGAACAGGTCCGTGGAGATCAATGCGCCGCCGAGCGCCTGCGCGGCAACTGCCGCCAGACCGACGGCCGCGCCGTAGAGGCCCAGCGCACGCGCGCGTTCCTCCTCCGGGAACAGGGCGTGGATGGAGGCCAATCCCTGCGGCGCCATCGCCGCGGCGCTCAGGCCTTGCAGCACTCGCCCGACGATGAGCATCGCGGGCGAGGTGGCGAGGCCGCACATCACCGACGTCAGCCCGAAGCCGCTGATGCCGATCAGGAAGATCCTGCGCCGGCCGAAGAGATCGCCCAGCCGTCCTCCGGTGATGAGGAAGACCGCATAGGCGGCGGCATATCCGGAGATCACGAGTTGCAGCTCTGCAGCGCTCGTGTGGAGCGTGCTCTGGATGGAAGGCAGGGCGACGTTCACGATGAAGAAGTCCAGCGGAGGCAAGAACGCCCCCACCAGCAACACCGCGAACGCCGACCACCGGCGCGTGGCGGAGGTCGTCGTTTGCATGGGTTCAGTGGCCGAGGTTCGCGTCAGGCCGGGCGGCCGAAACGTTCTGTTCCCATGATGGGGACCCAGTTCTGGAGCGGCACGGCGTAGTGCATGGTGAAGGTGCGTTCCAGGAAGGCCCAGCGTCCGTCGCGTCGTTGATAGACGTCCCGGTACTGGCCGCTCACCTGCAGCGGACCCTGGTCGACGTCGTAGAAGAGGCAGTCCGCCGCGACCAGGCCGTGGCCGCTGTCGCCGTCCACCGAGATCAGCGCATTCGCCATCCAGTGATGCATGTGGGGCATGCGCTTCATGTTGACGCTGGCTTGCGCCAGGATGGCTTCGAGCCCGTGGGCGTTGCCGTTCGCGCCAAGGAGCAGTCGCGACTCGGGATGCCACAGGGTCGCCAGCAGCTCCTCGTTCATGGTGTCGAACGCCTCGGCGTAGTTGGCAATCAGTGCATCGATGGCGAAACGGCTCTCGATGGCATCAAGGCGGGCTTCAAGTGCTTTGGACATGGCGTGTTCCGATTTGAATACCGAGTGGTACATAAATAAGGGAAAAAAAACGAGGTCGTCTGAACACCTCGCGCTACTCTGATTTACATATCGAGTGGTACAAATATACGGGAGTGCTGAAGGCCGTGTCAACGACCTCGGGCGTGGTGCGTGGTGCGTGGTGCGTGGTCGATCGGGCGAAGCCGGAGGAGGGCGGCCCGGGACGCGGGCGCATGAAGGGTCGCGCCTTGTCCGATGTTTTTGTATCGATTAGTATGTATCTTTGGACTGTCGGAGATCTTCATGGCTCAGCGGGGCCGACCACGCACCTTCGACCGCGATGCGGCACTCACCTCGGCGATGCACCTGTTCTGGGAACACGGCTTCGACTCGACGTCCTTGTCGCAGTTGAAGGCGGCGATGGGGGCGGGGATCTCCGCGCCCAGCTTCTATGCCGCCTTCGAGTCCAAGGAGGCGCTGTACAAGGAGGCCCTGGATCGATACATGGTGCTCTACGGCAACCTGACCCGCAGCCTCCACGACACGGCTATCCCGCCGCGGGAGGGCGTGTTCCTCGCGCTGCAGCGGTCGGCCAGGATGCAGACGGAGAGCGGGCACCCCAAGGGCTGCATGGTCGCGTTGGGCGTCATGGGCGCCAGTTCGTCGGGCAACGAGGCCATCGGCCAATGGCTGCGCGACGTGCGCAGTCGCACCCGTGCCGGATTCCGATCCTGTGTGGAGCGGGGCATCAAGAGCGGGGAACTGCGCGAGGCCACGGATCCGACGTCGCTGGCGGTCGCGTTCGACTGCTTCTTCCAGGGGCTGTCGGTGCTCGCCCGCGATCGCGTCCGGGTCGCTTCCATCGAGAAGGCCGTGGTCGAAGCGATGGGGATGTGGGATGCCGCCCTGCGCCCGGCACGCTGAACTGCCCCCTTCGCCGACGACTCCGCTGTCCCGCGACCTCGGCTAGGGCGCCAGCGCCAGCTCGATCGCCGACTCGCAATGGACGAGTGTCGTATCGAAGACCGGCACGGACACGTTGCCGGCGTTGAGCAGCATGCCGACCTCGGTGCAGCCGAGGATCATGCAATCGGCGCCCTGATCAACCAGCGTGCGCGCGACGTCTTCGAACCTGGCGCGGCTGTCGCTCGTCGCGATGTCCTTGCAGAGCTCATCGTAGATGATGCGATGCACGTCCGCGCGATCGTCAATGCCGGGAATCAGGGGCTGGAGCCCGGTCGCCTTCAGGCGATCCACGTAGAACGTCTGTTCCATCGTGAACGCCGTCGCGATCAGTCCGGGTGTCTTGAGCCCTGAGGCCCTGATCCGATCGGCCGTGGCGTCCGCGATGTGCAGCAGGGGAATGCCGATGCCGCCCATCAGCTGGTCGGCCAGCTTGTGCATCGTGTTCGTGGCCAGGACGATGAAGTCGACGCCGCCGCGTTCCAAGGCCTTGGCCTCCGCGTTCAGGATGTCGCCGGCTTCTTCCCAGCGGCCTGCGGCTTGCAGCCGCTCGATCCTCGCGAAATCGAGGGACCGGATGAGCAGCTCCGGGGAATGCAGGCCGCCGAGACGCCGGCGCGTGATCTCGCACAACTGGCGGTAGTAGATCTGCGTCGAGGCCGCTGACATGCCGCCGAGGATTCCAATGAGCTTCATGACGTCCGGATCGATGGTTGCTGAGGTTGGTCGGAGATCAGCGTAGCACCCGGACTCAGTAAGGCTACTTGGCAATGCGTGCAATCTACTAGTTGGTAGATAATGCGGTCAAGCCACGAGGATTCCCCATGACCGGCATCCGAGCACTTCCATCGACGCCCTACGTTCCGTCCACCGCCGTTAGGACCAGCAGCAACGCGCTGGCGAGCGCGACTGCAGCCGCGGCTGACTTCCCGACCGTGATGCGGGATCACCACAAGAAGCTGATGTCGCCGACGGAGCCAGCCAAGGCGCCCCCCAAGCCGGAGCCGGACCTGCTCGCGACGATGTCTCGCCGGCCGGACATCGAAGCGATGATCGAACGGCAGCATGCGGCCAGGAAGGCGTCGTTGTGCGCCAAGGGTTCGGCCGTCGTGCGAGGCGATGAAGACGATGCCGAGCTCTGCGACGAGCACCACGAAGATCCGCCCGCGTGGCGAGTGGATCCCTGTGGGAACGGTCTTGTCCATGGCGCGCCAGTCGACTGCTCTCATAGACCATTGGCGCCACCGGTGGCGCCGGTCACGAACCTTGTCGTGTGGTATCCGTTCGAAGCCGCGCGAACCGTCACGTCAACAGTGCGCGCTCAGCCGCGGCGCAGACGCAGACCGGCTTCAACCGATCAGCATCGTGCTGATCTGCAGCAGGCAGAGGTGGATGGCGACGGGGCGTGACTGCGGCGCCTCGGCGCGTCGTGCGGGTGGATACTGCGAGCCCACATGGCGCCTGTTCCGTTCCCCATCCAGATCTCCCGGTTCGTCGACGATCACCAGCCGGGCTTCGTCGAGTGCGTGCTGATCGACGCATTCGGGAAGGCGCATGTTTTCATCGAGAAGGTGCCCGTCGTCACGACGGAGAACCTTCTGCCGACAAGCACGTATCCGACCGCGGGCACCCTCGACTGCGAAATCGTTGCCGAGTGGACTGACGACAGCGGACGGGCGCTGATGCGGATCGACACCGAACGACCGTGGGGCGTCGAGTCCACCGAAGGACTGACGCAGTTCGTCGTGGCGGGATTTGACCTTCGCCTGGGTGGAGGATCCAGCTGACTGCCGAGTCCGCCGGCCCTCACCCCCGCCCTCTCCCGCAAGCGGGAGAGGGAGTGAGAGTGCACCGAGCTGACCTGATGGCTCTCGTGCTTGCGGGAGAAGGTGGAGGCCCTCGGTCGGACTCCCTCTCCCGCTTGCGGGAGAGGGTTGGGGTGAGGGCCAGCAGCCTCACGCAAGAACTGTCCTCAAAGCTCGATCTTCGCGTTCACCCCCAGCGTCCTCGGCGCTCCGACAAACGTGTAGCCCGACGCCAGGAACCCCCAGTAGTTGCGGTTGAACACGTTGTCCACGCCCGCGCGCAGCGTCACCGGGTGGTGGGCGACGCTGGTCTGGTAGCTCACGCCCAGGTTCACCAGCGAGTAGCTCGGCAGCCGGTACTTGTTGTTGGCGTCCGCGGTGAGGCCGTCGAAGTAGTGCACCTCGGCGTTCGCGCTCAAGCCGTCAACACCTGGCACCTTCTGAGTGACGCCGACTGACGCCTGCCACTTCGGGATGCCTTCCAGGCGGTTGCCTTCCAGACTCGGATCGGTGCGGCGATAGGTGCCCGTCGTGTACGCGGCGCTCGCGGTCACGCGCGTGCCCGTGTCCACGTTGACGTAGCCGTTGAGCTCCGCCCCGCGCAGCCGCACCTGACCGTTGGAGACGTAGTAGTTCTGCGCGTTCGCGTACTCCGCGCCGCGGTCGATCTCGAACAGCGCGGCGGTCGCGCCCCAGCCGCGGCCGTCGTGCTTGGCGCCCACCTCGTACTGTTTGCTCTTCAGCGGCGCCAGCACCTCGTCGGCATTCGCGTAGGTCGTGCCGACCGTGCTGCCTTGCTCCAGCGCCTCGACGTAGCTCGCATACACCAGCGTGTCCGCGCGCGGACGGAACATCACCGCCACCGTCGGCGTGACCGGCGTCTTCTTGTACTGGTTGGTCACCGCGCCCGCGGTGTTGTACGAGGTCTGGTCGTAGTCCGAGTAGCGCAACCCGAGCAGCACCGACCACCGGTCCGAAAACGCCACCGTGTCGCTGGCGAAGACCGCCTTCTGCGCCGAGTGGTAGTTGTGATACTGCAGCGAGTCGTCGTAGCTGCCGTTCCACGGCAGCGGCGTGATCGGCTGGTAGAGGTTCTCGTCGCCGATCGGCGTGTACAGCGACTTCGGCACCGTCTGCTTGTTCAAGCCCTGCCACGCCAGACCCGCCGTGACCTGGTGCTGGAGGCCGACCGTCGTGAAGCTGCCTTCGAGCAGCGCCTGCGCCTGCTCGTAGGTCGCTGCGCCTTGCGCCTTGTTCAGGTAGACCGTGTAGTCGCCGGCCTCGTTGAGCAGGCCCATCCACTGGCCCGAATAGCGGCGGCGGTCCTGGCTGCGGCTGACGTCGAGCTTCGCGGTCCACGTCGGATCGATCTTCCACTGCAGGCCCGTGGACACGAAGAACACGTTGGAGTTGAAGAAGGTCGTGTCGTGCGCATTCAGGTCCTTGCGGCCGCTCGGCGCCTTCGGGATCTGCGTGCCGGTGAAGTCGTCCAGGAAGAAGTCCTGCACGCCGCCCTGGACCCGTCGCGATTGGTAGATCGCGTCCGCCGTCCACGTCAGCGACGAGGTGAGTCGCGTGTCCACCGACACCGAGCCCGAATTGCGCTGCACATGTGCGCCGTTGTAGGTCTCGCCCTGCTCGTGCGTGAGGTTCAAGCGATAGCCGTAGCGATCATCGGCGCCGACACGGCCGCCCGCGTCGACGTGCTCGCTGAACACGCCGTCCGAGCGGTAGCCCACGTCGAAGCTCAGCAGCGGCTTGTCCGTCGGCTTCTTCGTGATGAAGTTGATGATGCCGCCCGGCGCGCCGAAGCCGTACATGAAGCCGGAGGAGCCCTTGAGCAGCTGCACCGATTCGAAGGTCTCGATCGGCAGCTCGACCGTGGTCATGAAGAACGGCAGGCCGTTGATCTTGTAGCCGTTGTAGTCGTCCAGCGGAATGCCGCGCACGTTGATCGAATACGCGTTGAACGAGTAGGTGTCACCCAGCGACATCACCGACGCATCGTTGGCGAAGACCTTGCCCAGCGACTTCACCTGGCGCGCATCGAGGTCCTCCGCATCGACCTGGCGGACGGAGAAGGGCGTCTCCAGTTCAGACCTGGCACCGAGCGCGCCAGCGCCCAGCGAGCGCTCCCGCGTGCGCGAGCCCTGCACTGTCACCGTGGACAGCGCCGTGCTCGTGCTGGCGGCGGCTTCGGGCGAGTTCTGCGTGCTTCCTCCGGCGTCCGCATTGGACTGGGCCGAGGCCGCGCCGGCCGTGCCCGCCAGCAAGGTGGCGACGGCGAGGGAAACTGCTTTCAAATTGGGTTGCATTATTCTCTGGCGTTAGTAAGACGTGAATATGTGCGATTACTGCAAAATGCATTGCGGCTCACGTTTCACTCTATTCAGACGCCTGGAAATCCAGAGAAACCTTTCGGCGTATCGATATTCGATGACAGCGTGTCGGGATGCGCTAGCCCAGAGGGAAACGCACCGCACAGCGCCCGTCGCGCCGCCTTGTGCGCATATCGATGCGCCGATTCCTTCGTCGCACGGAATCCGCACGATTCCTAAAGTCGCCGCTGGCCCGGAAATACAACGGCCACCTTCGGCAACCGCCACGGACGTGCACGGGCCGGCCGAAGTCAGATCAACAAATGAAGAAGATCGGGATCGGTATGCGAGTGGGTAAACAAGTAGGTGCGCGAAGTGAATTGAAAGCGGTGTCCGTGGCCGTGCTGGCCATGCTGGGCGCCTCGGCGATGGCGCAGAGCGCCCCGACGTCGGCCACCGAAAAGCCGGCGGTGAGCGCGGCTTCAACGGCCACGTTGGACCGCGTCGAGGTGACCGCGCAGCGGCGCGTCGAATCGGCGCAGGAGGTCGGCGTGGCGGTGAGCGTGCTGTCGGGCGACGAGCTCCGCGCCAAGGGCATCACCAGCGTCAACAAGCTGCAGAACGAGATCCCCAGCCTGGAGATCGAGCCCGCCTTCGGCAGCGGCCAGCCGCAGTTCCGCATCCGCGGCATCGGCTTCCAGGACTACGGCAGCAACAACTCCTCGCCGGTCGGCGTCTACCTGGACGAGGTGTCCTTCGCCTTCCCGGTGCAGACGCAGGGCCTGCTGTTCGACCTCGAACGCGTCGAGGTCCTGCGCGGTCCGCAGGGAACGCTCTACGGCAAGAACACCACCGGCGGCGCGATCAACTTCGTGTCCAAGGCGCCGACGAAGCAGACCGAGTTCGGCGGATCCATCGGCATCGGCTCGTACGGCGCGAAGACGGCGCAGGGCTTCGTCTCCGGCGCGCTGAGCGACACGGTGCGCGGGCGGCTGTCCGTCGCCACCGAGCAGGACGGCGGCTGGCAACGCAACCGGGCCACCGGCGAGAAGCTCGGCGACAAGAACATCAGTGCGCTGCGCGGTCAATTCGAATGGGACGTGACGCGCGACCTGACCGCGAAGCTGAGCATCAATCACAACATCGACAAGTCCGATGTCCAGGGGCTCTACCTCTTCACGGCGCGGCCCACGTACGGTTTCGCCGCGGACACCAGCCGCCGGTCGACCGGGTGGGGTTTCGCGAGCGACTTCGCCGCCTTGGTCGGCGAGTCGGCCAACGCCAAACCGCACAAGGACAACAGCGCCACCAACGTCGCACTGACGCTGAACTGGGACCTCGGCGCCACGCAGCTGACCAGCATCACCGCGCACCAGCGCTTCGATCGCAAGGAGCTCGCGGACTGGGACGGCACGGAGATCAACCACTCGGACGTGTTCTGGAAGGACAAGGCCACCACGCTGAGCCAGGAAGTGCGGCTCGCGTCCAAGGGCACGAGCAGCTTCAACTGGGTCGGCGGCGTCTTTGCCTCGCGCGAGAAACTCAGCGAGGACTGGACCACCGACTTCCGCCGCGACTACGGCCTGATCACGCGCACCCGCTACGACCAGACCGGTCGCACCTGGGCCGTGTTCGGGCAGGTGGACCAGGCGCTGAGCAAGGACCTGAAGCTGGTCGTCGGCCTGCGCCAGGAGCATGAGAAGCGCGCCATCGACGACTTCAGCACCAACACCACGCCGGTCGTTCCCGGCCTGGGCGTCAACGGCGCGGCGCAGTCGCTGTCGAAGGACAACACGTCGGGCAAGCTGGCGTTGGAGTACACGCCAGCGGCGGGGCAACTGCTGTACGGCTCGATCAGCCGCGGCGTGAAATCCGGCGGCATCACCGCGCACAACACCTTCAACACGCTGGCGCTGGAACCGTTCCAGCCCGAGAAGCTGCTGGCCCTCGAGCTCGGCTACAAGGCGGACCTGAGCCGCAGCCTGCGCGTCAACGCGGCGATCTTCCATTACGACTACCGCGACCAGCAGTTCCAGGACGTGACGACGACGGCCACCGGCGCGCTGGTCGGCAAGATTATCAACATCGACAAGTCCAAGGTCGACGGCGGCGAGGTCGAAGTGCAGTGGCGCCCGCTGGCCGGACTGACGATCGGTCAGGCGCTGGGCTACAAGCGCGCGAAGTTCGACAGCTTCAACTCGCCGCTGCTGGGCGATCTGTCGGGTCGCGACCAGTTCCTGCCCAAGGTGAGCTATGGCGGCAACGTCGCGTATGCGTGGACGGCGGCGAGCTTCGACTGGCGCGTCGCGGCCGACTACTGCTATCACGCGAAGTACCCGTCGTGGCTGAACCTGCTCAACGTCGACGGCGGCAAGACCTACGACATCCCCAGCTACTGGCTCGCCAACGCGCGGGTGGAGGTGGCGCCGGTCAGTTCGCCGTGGTCCGTGCAGCTCGGCGTGCAGAACCTGTTCAACAAGCAGTACGACCTGACGCGCAACTTCTTCGGCAACCGGCCGAGCACGCAGGATGATTTGAACGTCGCGGCCGCGGGAGCGCCAAGAACAGTGACACTGACCTTGAGCTACAACTATTGAACTGCGCCTCGACCCGGGGCTGCGGCTTGAGCTCATGGAAGGACCGTCATGCTCTTGAATGACGAATTGGGCAATCCATTCCGCGCCGCGTCCGCGGACGTGCGCGCGGGGATCGACGATTTCATCGGAGGTCTGCTCGCTTACGAGACGCGCGCGGAGGGCATCCTGGCCGCCGCGCAGGCGCATCCGGATACCGTGCTGGCCCAGGTCTACGCGGGCTGGCTGTGGATGTTCCTGGAATCGCCGCAGGGACCGCCGCAGGCGCGGCCGTTCCTGCTGGCCGCCGAGCGGGCGTTGCGTGATCAACCCTCTGCCAGCGCCTCCGATGGCGCCACCGAGTCGCCGGACGCACGCGCTGCGGCGGAGCGCGAAGCCCGGCACGTGAAGCTGCTGGCGCACTGGGTCGACGGGGACGTGTCCGCCGCGCAGCGAGAGGCCGATGCGCTGGTCGAGCACTTCCCGCGCGATCTGCTCGTGGTGAAGCTGCGCCAGTACTTCGCATTCAACCGGGGCGACTCGCCCGCGATGTTGCGCGCGATCCTGCGCGTGCTGCCGCAGCACGCCGAGAACGCCTACGCCCACGGCATGGCCGCCTTCGCGTATGAGCAGTGCCACCTGCTGGAAGAGGCCGAGGCTGCGGCGCGCCGCGCGCTGGCGCTGAAGACGAACGAGCGCGAGCCGTGGGCGCAGCACGCGCTCGCGCATGTGCTTCTGACGACCGGCCGGATTGAGGAGGGTACTCGCCGGCTCGAAGGCTGGCGCCCGGGCTGGACCGGCTTGAACTCGTTCATGTCGACGCATCTGGCCTGGCATCTGGCCCTGTTCTACCTCGCGCGCGGACGCGACGAGGAAGCGCTCGCGCTGTACGACGGCGCGGTGTGGGGCGTGTCGACGAGCTACTCGCAGGACCAGGCCGGCGCGGTGCAGTTGCTCGCGCGCCTGGAGTGGTGCGGCGTGGACGTCGGCGATCGGTGGTCGGAACTGGCCGGCTTCATCGCCGAGCGCGGCATCGACACCGTTGAGCCGTTCCTGACCTTGCTCTATCTCTACGGCCTCGCGCGCGCTGGTCGGCCGGAGACAGAGGCGCTGCTGGCCGCCGTGCGCGAGGCCGACCACGGTCGTCGCAACGTGTGGGCCGACGTCGTGTGGCCCGCAGCGAACGGGCTGGTCGCGCATGCGCGCGGTGAGCCGGAACGCGCGTGGCATCCGTTGAGCCAGGCGCTGCCCGGTCTCGTGCACATCGGCGGCAGCCATGCGCAGCGCGACCTGTTCGCGCTGCTGCATGTCGATGCCGCCACGCACGCCGGCGAGCTGGTCGATGCGCAGCAGGCGCTGGAGGCCAAGCGACGCGTCGATCCGGACGAGGTGGCGATCAACCGCCGGCTCGCCGACCTCTATCGACAACTCGACCTGCCCACGCTGGCGGACGAGGCGCGGCGGCGCGTGGCCCGAGTGACGGCAGAATCCGGTCCGCGCGCATGACGATGGGAGAGGGGATGACTTCAAGGTTCGGGCACTGGGCCTCGCGAGCGAGTGCGGTGATCGCGATCGCGTTGATCGCGTGCTCCGGCGCGCTCGCGGCGGCGCCGGCCGAACGCGAGCTTCGCATCGCGATGCAGTTGGAGCCCCCGATCCTCGATCCCTCGTCCGGCGCCGCGGCGCCGATCGGCGAACTGGTCTACGGCAATCTCTTCGAGGGCCTGCTCACGCTGGGGGCGGACGGTCAGCCCAAGCCGCGCTTGGCCGCGAGCTGGGAGGTGCTGGACAACGGCCTGCACTACCGCTTCCAGCTGCGCGACGGCGTGCGCTTCCACGACGGCACCGTCTTCGACGCGAGCGTCGCGAAGTTCGCGATCGACCGCGCCCGTGCGCCGGATTCGCCCAATCCGCAGCGCACCTCGCTGGCCGCGATCACGCGGGTGGTGGCGAGCGGTCCGCTGGTGCTCGACATCTGGCTGCGCGAACGCTCGGGCCGTCTGCCGATCGCGCTGTCGAGCGCCGCGCTGGTGATGGTCGCGCCCGCGACTGCGGACAACAACCGCACCACGCCGGTCGGCACCGGACCGTGGCGCTTCGAGCAATGGCGACGCGGTGACTCGGTCACGCTGCGCCGGAATGCCGACTACTGGGGCGCGAATACGGCGCCTGCATCCGCATCCGAGCCGGCATTGGCGCCGGCCTCCGGATCGACATCGACATCGACATCGACATCGACTTCCGTGTCGTCATCGGGCGCGGGTTCAGCCGGCAGCCTGAGGCCGGAGCGCTTGCGCTACCGTTTCATCGCCGATCCGACCGCGGCGTATGCGGCGCTGATGGCCGGCGACGTCGACCTGTTCTCCAATTTCCCATCGCCGGAGAACCTCGCGCAGTTCCGCGCCGACCGCCGCTTCGCCGTGGAGATCGGCAGCAGCGAAGGCGAGACCATCCTCTCCTTCAACCACCGCAACCCGCTGCTGGCGCAACTCGCCGTGCGGCGCGCGATCTCCCATGCGATCGATCGGCAGGCGCTGATCGACGGCGCAATGTTCGGCTACGGCGTGCCGATCGGCAGCCACTTCCCGCCTCACAACGCGGCGTATGTCGACCTGACCGCCGCGTCGAACTTCGACCTGGCGCGCGCGCGGGCGGTGCTCGCGGAGGCGGGCATCTCGCCGGCGGCCATCCCGCCCCTGCGGATGAAGCTGCCGCCGACGTCCTATGCGCGGCGCTGCGGCGAGATCCTCGCCTCGCAGCTCGCGGCGATCGGCCTGCGGGTGCAGATCCAGAACCTCGAGTGGGCGCAGTGGCTGGACCAGGTCTACACGCGCCATGACTTCGACCTCACCGTCATCGTCCACGCGGAGCCGCAGGACTACGACATCTACGGCCGAGAGGGCTACTACTTCGGTTACCGCAGCCCGACCTACCAGGCGCTGCTGCGCGCCCTGGACGCGACCACCGACCCGGCGGAACAACGCGAACGGCTCCAGGCGATCCAGCGCCAGCTCAGCGACGACGCGGTCAACGGCTTCCTGTTCCAGTACCCGCGCTTGCTGGTGCGTCGCGTGGACCTGCAGGGTCTTGCCATCAGCGGCATCGGCAACGTGGAGTTCGGGCGGGCGTTCTTCGACGGCACCGGCGCGAGCGGAGCGGGCGATGCCGAGGTAGGCGGCCCGGGCGCTTCGACCGGATCTGCCGGATCTGCCGGATCGACCGGCGCACGGTGGTCCTTCCTGGCCATCGGCCTCTTCGGCGCGGCGCTGGCGGCGGCATGGCTCGTGTGGGTCGGACGCCGTTGCGATCCCGGATGGTTGGCGGCGCGCGGCGTAAGCCTCGCACTGACCCTGGTCCTGGCGAGCTTCGTCGTCTTCGCGCTCGTGCAGCTGGCGCCGGGCGATCCGGCGCGGCAGATCCTGGGACTGCAGGCCGATGAGGCGACGGTCGCGCAGTTGCGCCGGGAACTCGGCCTCGACGCGCCCTGGCCGAGCCGCTACCTCGACTGGGTTGCCGGACTGCTGCGCGGCGACTTCGGCACCAGCATCACCTACCGCGTGCCGGTGGCCGGCCTGCTGCTGGAGCGCCTGCCCTTGAGCGTGCCGCTGGCGCTGTACGCGCTGCTGCTCGCGGTCGCGATCGCGGCGCCGGCCGGGCTGGGCGCGGCATGGCGTCCCGGGAGCCGGCTGGACCGTGTCATCGATCAACTCAGCCAGCTCGGCCTCGCGGTGCCGAATTTCTGGCTCGGCCTGTTGCTGAGTCTCGTCTTCGCCGTCGGCCTGCGCTGGGTGCCCGCCGGCGGTTTCGAAGGCTGGGGTCAGGGCTTGTCGTCCGGCCTGGCGGCGTTGACGCTGCCGGCGATCGCGCTGGCGTTGCCGCAGGCGGCCATCCTGGCGCGCGTGCTGCGGGGCAGCCTGCTCGACCTTGGCGGCGAGGATTTCCTGCGCACCGCGCGCGCCAAGGGCGCCGGCGACTGGCGCGTGCTGTGGCGCCATGCGCTGCCCAACGCGGCGCTGCCGCTGCTCACGCTGCTGGGTTTGCAGCTGTCCTTCCTGCTGGCGGGGTCCGTGATCATCGAGAACGTCTTCTTCCTGCCCGGCCTGGGCCGGCTGCTGTTCCAGGCGGTCGCGCAGCGCGATCTCGTGCTGGTGCAGAGCGTGGTGCTGCTGCTGGTCGCGACGGTGGTGCTGCTGTCCTTCATCGTCGACCTCAGCGGCCGGGCCGCCGATCCGCGGCTGTCGCGCGCGGGAGGGCAGTCATGAGCGCGCGCCTTCCCGGTCTTCCGGGTCTTCCCGGCCGGCTCATCACCGGCCTCGTGTTGAGCGCCGTCCTGTCCGCGCTGGCGCTGCTGTCGCTGGCGTGGACGCCCTGGGATCCCGCGGCGCTGGACCTGCCCGCGCGCCTGCAGGGACCGTCGTGGACGCACTGGCTGGGCACCGACGCGCTCGGCCGGGACGTGCTGTCGCAGCTGATGCGCGGCGGCGCGACCTCGCTGGGCGTGTCGCTGCTGGCCGTGGCGCTGGGCGCCGGTGTCGGCGTGCCGCTGGGCCTGTGGGCGGCGGCGCGCGGCGGTGTGGCCGACGAGCTGCTGATGCGCGGCAATGACCTTGTCTTCGCCTTCCCGTCATTGCTGCTGGCGGTGCTGCTGAGCACGGCGCTCGGGCCCGGCGCGATCAACGCGATCCTGGCAGTGGGCGTCTTCAACATCCCCGTCTTCGCGCGTCTGACGCGCGGCGCGGCGCTGCCGTTGTGGCAACGCGAGTTCACGCTGGCCGCGCGCGTGGCCGGCAAGGGCGCGTGGCGCATCTCGATCGAGCATGTGCTGCCCAACCTGGCCGGGCTGCTGCTGGTGCAACTGAGCATCCAGCTCGCCCTCGGCCTGCTGGCGGAGACGGGGCTCTCCTACCTCGGCCTCGGCACGCAGCCGCCGCAACCGAGCTGGGGCCGCATGCTGGCCGATGCGCAGACGCTGACGGCGCTCGCGCCGACGCTGGCGGTGTTTCCCGGCCTGGCGGTGGCGCTGTCGGCGCTGGCCTTCCAGTTGCTGGGCGACGGATTGCGCGAGCGCTTGAACCCGCGATTCGCCCGCCTGGGCCGATTGGATCGGACATTCCCATGACGGCGACACTTTCTCCGACCCTCGCTCCGGCCGCCGCCGCGCTGCTGCGCGTGCGCGAGCTCTCGCTACGCGCTGGCGAGCGTCGCTTGTTGTTCGTGCCCGAGCTGGACATCGCCGCGGGCGAGATCGTCGGCCTGGTCGGCGAGTCGGGATCCGGCAAGTCGTTGACGGCGTTGGCCTTGCTGGGCTTGCTGCCGCCGGAGTTGTCGCGACGAGGCTCGCTGCATCTGGAGGGCGTCGACCTCGGCGCGCTCGATGAAGCCGGCTGGCGGCGCGTGCGGGGCGCTCGCGTGGGGCTTGTGTTCCAGGAGCCGATGACGGCGCTGAATCCGCTGATGCCGATCGGCGCGCAGATCGAGGAAGCGCTGCGCTTGCACGGACGCGGCAACGCGGCCGAGCGGCGGGCGGAAGTGGCGCGCCTGCTGGAGCGGGTCGGGCTGACGTCGGCCGGCGTCGATGCGCGTCGTTATCCGCATGAGCTGTCCGGCGGTCAACGCCAACGCGTCGCCATCGCGATCGCGGTGGCCTGCAAGCCGCGGCTGCTGATCGCCGATGAGCCGACCACGGCGCTCGATGTGCGCAGCCAGGCGCAGATCCTCGAGCTGCTGCGGCGACTGGCGCGCGAGGACGGGTGCGGACTGCTGCTGATCACGCACGACCTCGGCGTGGTCGCGGAGATGGCGGATCGGCTGGTCGTGCTGCGGCAGGGGGAGGTGCAGGAGCAGGGGCCGCTGCGGCAGTTGCTCGATCCGCCGCGGCATCCGTACACGCGGGCGCTGGTCGAGCAATCGCGGCTGACCGCGGCATTACCGCGTGAGACATCGTCGGAGGCCGGAACCGGCGAGGGCAACGGGCCCATCGTGCCCTTGCTGTCGCTGCGCGAGATCGTGTGCGACTACCCGGCCGCCGATCGCAGTTTCTTCCGTCCGCGCCGGCGCGTGCGGGCCATCGACCGCGTGAGCTTCGACGTGCTGCCTGGCGAGCGCGTCGGGCTGGTCGGCGAGTCCGGCAGCGGCAAGTCCACGCTGTTGCGCACGGTGCTCGGCGTGCAGCGTCCGGCATCGGGCGAGGTCCGGCTGGCCGGCAAAAAATTCACCGGCGCGGAGACGGCCTTGCGCCGTCGCGTGCAGATCGTGTTCCAGGATCCCTATGGCAGTTTCGATCCGCGCTGGCGCGTGGAGCGCCTGCTCGCGGAACCCTTGCACCTGCTCCGACCGGCGTTGAGCGAGACGCAGGCGCGCGAGCGTGCCGTCGATCTGCTGGCGCAGGTCGGCCTCGGCGCCGACGCGCTGCGGCGTTTCCCGCACGAGTTCTCCGGCGGTCAGCGCCAGCGGCTCGCGATTGCGCGTGCGCTGATGGTCGAGCCCGACCTGCTGGTGCTGGACGAGGCGGTCTCGGCGCTGGACGTGTCGCTGCGGGCGCAAGTCCTGGCCCTGCTGGAGCGCCTGTGCCGCGAGCGCGGCGTTGCCACGCTGTTCGTCACGCACGACCTGGCCGTGGTGCGCGCGGTGACGGATCGCGTCCTCGTGCTGCAGCAAGGCCGCATCGTGGAGGAGGGCGCCACGGCAGACGTCTTCGCGGCGCCGCGCCATGCGTACACGCAGGCGCTGCTCGCGGCGGCGCCGGACCTGGATCGCGCGTTGGCGGCGAGGCGCGCCGCCGCCGATGCGGCGGCGCAGCACCTCACCCCGCCCCGCGAGCACGGCGTCGCCCTTTGATGCCGCGGACATCCGCGGCCCGGAGCGCGGCCCGGAGCGCGGCCTCCGATCAGCGGACCGGGCGGCGGCGTCCGTCTTCGTCGACCCAGTAGCGGCCGCCGTTCCCGTCCGAATAGACCTCGCGTTCACGGCCGTCGATGAGCAGCCGCCCGATGACGGCGCCGGCCACGGCGCCCACCACCGCGCCCGTCACGGCGCTGCCGCCGGTCACGGCGCCGATGACCGCGCCGCCGACGGCGCCCACGCCTGCGTTGCGGGCATCCTGGTGCGCGCAGCCGACCGTCATGGCGGCACAGACGGCGACGAGCGCCGCGTTCCTGATCAGGGATGTAGTCATGGGGAACCTCTACGCTGTTGGTTGAGTCCACGCCATCGGAGGCGTGCGTTCCCAGGCAGGGCAAGCCCCGTGCCTTGCAGCGGCCCGTGAAGGTTGCGCGCGAAGGAGGTAGGCGCGGCGTGAACCCCCTGATGGCGGGGAATCGTTGGCATCCGTGCCACAGAATGGACGTCGGCCGCCTCCTATACTCGCCGCCGCGAAAACGCCGAGCGGTCCCGTCGATGGACCGCCGCGCAACGTCTTGTCAACGGGGGAGGACCCATGGTTTCAATGAAGCGCAAGAACGCCGCCATGCTGGCGGCGATGTCGGTCATGGTCGCGGCCTGCGGCGGTGGCGGCAGCGACGACAGCTCGGGCAAGGCCGGGACGTCCACGAACACGACGGTGGACGCGCCCGCGATCGCCACGCAGCCGGCCAACGCCTCGGTGCTCACCGACGGCACCACCACCTTCACGGTCGTGGCCACGGGCACGGGTCTCGGCTACCAGTGGAAGAAGAACGGCGGGGCCATTTCGGGCGCCACGGCCGCGTCGTACCAGACGCCGGCGGTCACGTTCGCGGACCACGGCGCGCAGTACACGGTCGTGGTGACGAACTCGGCCGGCAGCGTCACGAGCTCGGTCGCGCAGCTCACGCTGAAGCTCAGCGCCAACCAGCAGGCCTTCGAGAACCTGATCCTGGCGCCCAGCGCGGGCAGCTACTTCCTGCACTGGAACCTGAACTACGCCGGCGGGCAGATCAGCGGCACGAACTACGCGTATTCCGACTTCGGCCTGCTGACCGTCTCGCCGCTGACCAGCGGCCCGCAGACCAACGCGCAGAGCGCGGCGCACAACATCTCGGCCACGCTGGCGCTGCCCACCACGTCGTCGCCGACGCGCGTGCTCAAGAACGGCGCCGTGGTCGTCGTCGGGACCTCGAACAAGGTGACCTACGTGGCCAGCGACGTGCGCGTCGACACGCTCGCCGCGGACAACACCACGGTGGCGATCTCGGAGGTCCGCAGCAACTACGAGACCGTGGCGCTGACCGGCACCATCGCCGCGACGCCGGTGGACTTCGCGCACTTCCACAACTCGTTCTTCTCGAACGCGGGCGTCCTCAACCCGGCCGCCACCTATTCGGCGGGCTCGAGCTACGTCAAGTTCGCGCAGACGAACAAGGGTGACCGCTTCAACGCCTTCGACTGCACGACGGCGACCACCGGCGCCAGTGTCACGCCGTGCCGCGTCAACATGACGCTGACGAACGCGATGACCGCAGGCATCGTCTCCAACAGCGACGGGACCACGTACCGGCTGGCGGACGGCGCGGTCCGCACGGTCGACGGCGTGCCGGTCTGGGTGGCGACCAACCCGCGTCCGCTGTCGGCGACGCTGAGCACGACGGTGCAGTACCGCATCTACTTCGAGCTCAACGGCAACGTCTACACCGGCGCGCTGATCAAGGACGGCACGGTGCTGGGCGGCAGCTACTACGTGTCCAACCCGAACGGCGCCACGGCCGTCGACCGGCTGACCTTCCTGCCCTTCGACATCCGCATGAACAAGGCCGCGCATGACAGCATCGCGGCGGCGATGAAGATCTGACGACGCTATCGCCGGGCTGAGAGGCCTCCTCGGTCCCCATCGCCGCCGGTGTTCCGCGTTGACTGCGGAGCACCGGCGGCGATTTCCTTTCATGCCGTCAACAGGCTCGGCCGCACCTGCTGCCAGCGCTTGCGCTTGGCATCCGCCTCGCCGAGGTCGGTGGCCGCGACGTACGCGATGAACTCGTAGCGCGGCAACTGCTCGGTGTTCACCTCGCCGCGCAGCACGTAGGTCGGCACGAGCACGCTCTGGACCTCGGTCGGCGGGATGGACAGCAGGCCCAGCGCCACCGAGCTCACCGTCACCTTGGCGCGCTCGTCCAGTCCCGCCATGGCCTCGCTGGCGGCGAAGCGGCGCATCGCCTCCTCCGGCTCGACGCTGGTCCGCGCGCCGATGCGCTCGACCGCCCGCGCGAAGCGGTAGGCCTGCATCATCTGCCCGTCCGCCGCGACGGTGACCTGGGCCTTCGCGCCCGGTCCCACGAGCGGCAGGCCGTCGAGCGCGTAGCGGTAGTTGACCTGCAGGCCGACCACCTTGCGCTCGCCCTCGCGCTGGTCGCGGGTGGCCTTGAGCACGGTCAGCTCGGTCACCGAGTGGACGTCGGGCCGCGCGTAGTCGTCGCCGATCATCGCCATCACGCGCTTGGCGGTGTCCAGCGCGCGCTCGCGGTCGGGCGGGTCGAGGATCAGGTTGCGGCCCTCGGCATCGATGTCCAGGCGTTCGATGCGCAGGGAGTGGCTGGCCTGGTAGACCTCGAGCGCCGAGGTCTCGTTGCGGCACACGTACCACGCGCCGGCATCGGCGACCTCGCCCTTCATGTCGAAGCGGGCGGCCAGGCGGGCGACCTTGTCCGGCGTCCAGGTGGGCGGCAGGGCCGCATAGACGGGCAGCTCGCGGTTGACGCGCGGCAGGTCGGGAAACTGGATCTTCACACTCATCTCGTACTCCTTGGATTCAGCAGGCGCCGCGGGCGTAGTAGAGGACGTTGGGGCTGTCCGGGTCCGCCGAGACGCTGCCCTTGCCCCACCAGTGGTCGTTGTAGGTGTCGGTGCCTTCGGCGTCGGCCCGCAGGTAGGCCCATTGCGTGTCCGAGCCTTCGGTGTCCTGGCAGGCCTTGATCCAGGCGCGGCGGACGGTCTCGCCGCTGTTCAGGTACTGCGCCAGGATGCGGCCGCGGTCGGCCTCGTCGGAGGTGGTGGTGTGGAAGCCGAGGATGTAGTGCAGGCCCTTGAAGACCGGCCAGCCCCAGCGGCTGAACACGCCGCTTTCCTCCAGCACGTTGCAGGCGTCGAGCGCGATCCACTCGAGGTCCTGGTCGCCCCATCGGATCTCGGTCGGCCGCGCCAGCGCGTCGTCGATCTTCACGCCGAAGTGGAAGCCGCCCGGCGAGCCGTGGCCCGAGAAGAACACCATGTCGACGTTGTCGGCCCAGATCGTGTCGGCGCCCGAGGCGGGCGAGCCCACGCCCTGCTGCTCGAAGTCGCGGTCCCACGCGAGGTCGTCGCCCCACTGGAAGCGGCGCGTGGCGCTGAGCGTGTTGTAGAAGCCCTCGGCCTGGGGCTTGGTGTTGGTGAGGTTGGACGCCAGCCCGTGGTACTGGCGCACCCATTCGATTCCGATACTGCCCATGTGAACTCCCCTTTGAACAGCGCGACGGCTGTGATTGCGAGGGCGCAAAGATGCGCCGGGGAGGGTGGGGCGGGCAACGCTGGAACTAGGGAGGCGGCGGGGGAGCCGGGGATCAAGCTAGGGGGGCGTGCGGGCAGCGGCGATAGGATCGCTGCCACGGCGGGCGACGCGTTTGCCCCGATCGAACCGGGCTGCTCCACGGTGGACGGCCGTCTGAAAGGAACACGACGATGATGATCATCATGGGTGCGTTCGGGCATGTGGGTTCCGAGGTGGTGAAAGCCTTGCTGCGCGATGAGCAGGAGGTCATCGTCGTGACGCACGATCCGGGGCACGCGTGGCGATGGGAAGGGACCGGCGCGCAGGTCGCGCTCGCGGATGTGAATGATCCCGACGCCTTGCGCGCGGTGTTCAGGCAGGGGCGACGGGCGTTCCTCCTGAATCCACCGGCGGCGGTGGATGGGGATACCGACAAGACCGAGCGGCGCACGGTGGCGCGCATGCTCGAAGCCTTGCAGGGCAGCGGGCTGGAGAAGGTGGTGGCCGAGTCGACCAGCGGTGCCCGTCCCGGCGAGCGCCTGGGCGACCTGAACGTGCTGTGGGAGTTGGAGGAGAGGCTGCAGCATCAGCCGATTCCTGCGGCGATCAATCGCGCCGGGTTCTACATGTGCAACTGGGATGCGCAGCTCGATGCGGTACGTGAGACGGGGGAACTCGTCTCGCTGTTCCCCGCCGACTTGCGTCTGCCGATGGCCGCTCCGCGCGATCTCGGCGAGATCGCGGCGCGCCGGCTGATCTCATCGCTCGACGACGTCGGTGTCCAGAATGTGGAAGGCCCTGAGCGCTACAGCGCCAATGACGTCGCGGCCGCCTTCGCCGCGGCGTTGCAGCGGGACGTCCGCGTGGTGGTCACGCCGCGGGAGCAGTGGGAGGCGTCGTTCCGCGGATTGGGGTTCTCGCAGGCAGCGGCAGAGTCCTATGCGCGGATGACCGGCGCCACGCTGGATGGCCTCGATCTGCCCGACGTGTCCATCAAGGGCCGCGTCACGATCGACGAGTACATCCGCGATCTGGTGGAGGCGACGCGTCCGTCGATGTGATCAGCGTGGGGGCCGCGCATTCCGTCGGACATGCGCGATCCCTCCTTGCCTACAAGCAGCGTCCCTGCACCACGCATGCCGCGATCAGGAGAAGCACCGGGGCCATCGCGCCGGCCAAAGCCGAGAGGGTCAATCCTGCGGCGATCTTTCCTGACAAAGACCAGCCTCGTAGCAGCGTCCGCATGAGGACGGACGCGGCCAGCAGGGGAACGGCATACGCCGCGGCAAGCGTCGGGAAGTGGATCAGGCCGTCGTCGGGCGTGACCGCGCGCATCGCGACGTAGAGCAATGTGGTCGACGCCAGCAGCACGGCCATCGACGCGGCGCCGTACGCCAGCAACGTGGACCTGCGCATGCCAAACCAGGCCAGGCCGATCAACGCGATCGCGAGCGGCACGAAAAAGAAGAGCTGCGCTCGAAGCATCAGCAGCCGAACGCCGTCAGATAGGTCGTCGGCGGGTTCTTTCCTGGCCGGGCCCGGCTCGACAGCACCAAGGCCTCATGGGACGAGTTTGAGCCGTTGAGGTGGAACAGGAAGTCCGGCCGCCCATCGCCGTCGAAATCGCCCAACGCTTCGATCGTCACGTCCCAGCCATAGCCGCCGAGGTCGTACTCATACCGTTGGCCTTCGATCTCGAGCGTGAACTGCGTGCCCTCACCAAACGGCCGGCCGTCGGGGGTCCGGAAGCCGTTCTGCAGCGTGAAGGCATACGGCAGTCCGCCGAGCTGGAGCTGGAAGCGATGACCCAGCTCCGGCACCAGGCGTGTCGTTCCGTTCTTGAATCGATGCAGGGGCACGACGGCGGCCTTAAGACGCGGACCGGGAAGTCGAACGTACACATCCCCGTCTTCAGAGGCTCCGCCGCTATCGTCCAGCTCGATCTCCTGCTGCTGCTCGGCGATCTGTCGATGCGCGAGGATGGGCTTGAACACGGTCTTCGCCTCGTTCGTGAAGAGCGGCCTCAGCGTCATCGTGGCGGCCTTGGCGTCGACGTGCATCGCCACCCAACCGTCCATCGGCCACTGTGCGGCGGGAAGCTTGTCGAACGGTGCTGGCACCTCGTAACTGCCCACGGAACCGCGCCACTCGCCTTGTTGCAGCATCACGCCGGGCGGCGCCAGTGCAGGCTCCGCGGCATGGACCAAGCTGGCCGAAACGATCAACGTGGAGGCCAATGCCCAGCGTTGAATCCGATGGCGGTCGATGGAAGAAAACATGATGAGGCAGCGTCAGTGAGCGCGGGTCGCAGCCTACCAGTTGAGATTGGCTGAGCGGCATGCACAAAGTGACTCACCTTTCGGCACCGCACGTCCGCACTTGTGGCAGGCGTCGTCCACCGCGAGATGGAGGGCCAAGGCTTTCGCCGCGCGCGGTTCGAGGCCAAGGAAGGTCTCTGCACACTTCGAGGCCTCAAGGCGACTGCTTTGGGCGAATGCGCCGAGGAGCGCCGCGTCTTCGTCGCTCAGGTCAGCGGGCCATACGACGAAGGTTCGACATTGGAGGCACTTGATGTGCGGGCGGCCGGCGGGGTCGATCAACGTCGCGCGTGTTGACTTGCTGCTGCTCATCGCGGTTCCCAAAGCGTCTGGTCTCGCCATGTGAAGATCACGAACCACGGCAGGCCGCCGATGTCGACGAGGATGGCCAGGAGCGCGAGGAGCGATGTACCCAAGTTGCCCCCACCAACGATGACGGCAATCACGGCGATCACGTTGCCGACAACGGGAATGCCGGAGACGTGTCGATGCTCAATCTGTGGATGCCGCCAGCGCAAGTACAACGGCCGGCCGAAAGCCAGCCAGATGTTGAAGAGCGCGAACACCAATGCCAGAGTCGCCAGGCCGATGGCGGTCCAGGAAAAAGAGGCAGGGAGCGTCGCGGTCGCCATTGAGTGAAAAACCAGCGCGAATGGTGAAACGCCCAGCGCGATCGCGGCGAGTCTACGAGCGATCGTCATGCGTCGAGTGTCGAAGGGGGCATGGCGATCGAGTGTATCGGCGGCGGGAGTCGAACGGGCCTTCGCTGGCAGCTCCGAAATCTCCCGCAGTGGAAGAGGGCCGACCATCCAGCGATCCGGCGATCCAGCGAATCGAATTCAGACATGTGAGATACCCGGTTCAGAAACCTCGGCGGCGGTGTTTCTGAAAGCTGCTCGTTCGCGCGGCGACACTAGGGCCATGTCCAAGTCAATGCGCGTGTTCTGTCTGCTGGCGGTCGTCGGGTTGATCGCCGCATCGACATGGCTCTACCTCCATGACATGAAGGCTCATGCCTATGCTGCGGCCTGGCTGGTCTACCTGGTTGCGGGCTTCAGCCTGATGGGCGAGGCGTTGGTGCCCGTGCGCAGCCCGGCGCGGCCGTACCGAGGAGAGTCCCGGTCAGAGCTGATGCGACGCGATCTTGAGAACCTGAAGAAGACCTATCCGAATTCGAAGTGGGCGGCCAACGCAGAAGCTGTTTATGCCGCATTCTTTCTGGGCTTCCTGGTCTGGACGGTGATCCTCGGCCTTCTGATGTTCTGACCCCTGAGGCGAGATCCATGCGTGAACCCCTCATCGACCCCCGCAGGCCGCCCGCACATCAAGGACCACCGCTTTCAGCTCCAACTCCGCGGACTGTCCTAAGCCTTCACTCTTCAGAACGGATTCCGGACCGCAGTGACAGGGCATGGCATTCGCGCGGAGCACGAAGCTCGACACCGCAGGATGGGCGCCACCATCCTCACTTCACCGCAATGCTGCTAGGAACTCCGCCACATCCTTCGCCGACCGCTCCGGAATCTCCCGCTGCGGCAGATGCCCGACATTCGGATAGACGATCAGCTTCGCGCCCGGGATCGCGGCGGCGAAGCGGCGCGAGTGCTCGACCGGGATCAGCGGGTCGTAGTCGCCGTGCAGCACCAGCGTCGGCACCTTCACGGTGGCGAGCAGCTCTTTCGTCGCCGTCGCGTGACTCGCCGGCGAGGCCGACATCAGGATGTCCCGATGGCCCGGATAGCGCTGGTAACGCGCCCAGCGATCGATCACCGCGTCGGTGATCAGCGCCTTGTCATGCACCTGCGCGGTCAGGCCCTGCTTGATCAGCGGACGGTTGTCGATGCTGGCCAGCAAGTCCCGACCCCACTGGTATTGCAGCAGCCGGAAGGCGAGTGAAGGACTTGCGCCGGTGGCATCGCTGGGCCAACCGGCCGCGGACACCAGCACCAGCGCCCGCACGCGCTCCGGTGCCGCCAGCGCGAGCTTCCACGCCACGCCGCCGCCCATCGAGTTGCCCGCCACGGCGAAGCGCTTCACGCCGATCTTGTCGGCGAAGCCCAGCACGATCGTGGTGAACGCGTTGCCATCGAGGACGAAGCCCGCCGGCGCGGCCGTCAGGCCGTGGCCGGGCAGGTCCAGGCTGATGACGCGCCACTTGTCGCGCAGCACCGGCGACCAGCCTTCCCACGTCGCATAGGAATCGCCGTAGCCATGCAGCAGTAGGAGCACCGGCGCGTCGGCCGGGCCTTCGTCGCGGTAGTGCAGCCGCAGGCCGGGGCTGACCTCGACGTAGCGCTCGTTCGGTGTCTGGAACTCGCGCTCCAGTTGCACGGCGGGCAGGTCGGGCGCGCGTAGCGACCACCAGGCGATGGCCGCGAGCGCGACCAGCGCCAGCAGCACGACGAGAACGGCATACGAAAGGATCTTGAGCAAGGCGGCAACTCCCACGGGTGCCGAGAGCCTAACCACCTTCGCGCCCGTCGTGCCACCGCCCCTTGGACGCATGCCGCATATGCAGATGCGGACTGCGCCCTTGGGGCGGTCTCAGGCGGCGATCACTTGATCGAGTAGCTGTCCCCGTACACCTTCCAGTTCAGCGGTGTCTTCAGGTCCAGGTTCCCCGCCTTGAGCCACACGCGCTGCGCGGTTTCCACGCGGCTCACGTCGCTGTGCGCCTCTTCGGTCTTCATCGCGGCCACGCGGGCATCGAGGAAGGCGTTGAGGTAGGTGACCTCGTTGCCGCCCTGCGCCGGCGTCTTGGCCTTGGCCATCGCCGCCTTCCGGATGCCGCCGAAGCTCACGCCGCTGTTGCCGGGCCCGTGCATCACGATCGCGTCGTAGTAGATGAACTGGCCGAGCGCCTTCAGCCCGTCGTTCTTGGCCTGCTGCACCGAGGGGTTGAAGTACGACCGGTCGCGCTCATGGTCCTGCGCCTGCTGGAAGACCGTGTCGCTCGCGGCCGTCTTCCAGTCGCCCTGGAAGTTGGGATCGAGGCCCGCGTGCGAGTCGCTGCCGTTGACCGAGCGCAGCGCGTTCAGGTACTTCGCCAGCACGTTGTTCGGCTTGACTGAGTTGTAGTACTGGACGAGCTCCAGCATGTCGCCGGTGCCCGAGCAGAAACCGATGATGCCCGCCGTGTAGCCGCGGCCGTCGCGGATGTCCTGGATGTAGCGGTACTGCGCCTTCCAGTCCAGCGACGAGTTCTCCGCGCTGGAGACGATCTGCATCGCGATGTCCTTGACCTTCGGATCGGACAGGCCGGCCGAGGGCGCCGGAGCGGGCGCGGGGGCCGGTGCCGGTGCGGGGGCAGGAGCCGGGGAAGGCGCGGGCGCCGGCGAAGGGGCCGGTGCCGGCGACGGCGCGGGCGCGGGAGCGCCGACCGCCTTCAGCTTCCATCGCTGGTTCGCGCCGCCGGTGCAGTCCCATTGCTGGATCGCGCCGCCGGCCGCCGTCGAATGGTCCTTCACATCGACGCACTTGCCGCTGTGGCGCGCCTTCAACGTGTAGCCGTCGGCGGACGGCGCGATCAGGAAGCGCTGGTTGTCCGTCGGCGCCGTCGCCCACTGCTGGATCAGCGCGCCGTTGGCGGTGGAGACGTCCGTCACGTCCAGCGACTTGCCGCTGGCGACGTTGACCAGGCGATAGCTGCCACCGGTGTCGGCGCGGAGTTCGAAGCGTTGCGAGGTCTGCGAAGACTGGGTGGAGCAGCGGTTCTGCTGCAGCTTCGTGCCGTTGGCGCCGACGTTGCCGGCGATGTCCAGGCACAGGCCGGACTCGCCCGATTCGATGGTGTAAATGCCGGCCGCGACGGTGACCGCGCCGGCGGCGAGCGCGCGCGCGTCCGGCGCGTTCTCGCTGGCGGCGGCGTCGGCGGCCGATGCCGCCGCATCGGCGGAATGGGCGAAGACGCTCTTGCCGGCGTCTTCGCCGCCTCCGCCGCAGGCGGTCAGGCAGGCACTGGCGACCGCCAGCAGCGCCGGCGCGGTCAGGAAACTCGAAGCACGCGGTGGCCGCGGAGCGGCGGGGAAGCGAGGGTTCATGACGGAGGTTCCGGAAAGAGGGGGGAGGGGTGCCGGCAGAGCCCGCCGCGTCGCCGCGAGCGCAGCGCGCGGGTCGGCGGACGGGGCCTGCCGGCGGGGGTGACGCGCGTCGAGTGACGCGCGCCGGGTCGGGCGTACCGGATGGGCGCGCCCGGGCTGCGGATCGGACGACGCCCCGAGGGGCGCGTCATCCCCGCGGACTTACTTCCACTCGGACGACTGCAGCAGCGGATCCGCCGTCAGGCCGAAGGACGAGCCGACCTTCTGGCCGACGGTGCCAGGTGTTGCCAGCGGCGCGGAGCCGCAGGTGCCGCCCCCCGTCTTGATGATGGCCCACAGCATCGCGCCGTCCCGCGCGTTGCGATTGGGCGCGCTGCCGTTCAGCACCGCGTTGGTGTAGCGCTGCACCGAGTACGGCTGGTTGAGGTTGGCGCCGTACTGGCTCTTCAGGTTGCGCGAGCCGGTGCACTGCGCGTCGCCGTCGTTGACCACCAGCAGGCCGCCGGCCCAGCCTTCAGGTGCCGGCTCCAGGCCGATGGACACGATGGTCTTGGCCGGGAACAGCGAGCGGTAGTCGTTGTACGCGGTCACGCCGTCGTAGTTCTCGAAGCGCGCGTCGTAGCTCATCACGTTGACCATGTCGAGCATGTTGGCCACCGCCGGGAACTTGCGCACCACCGCGCGCTCGCGGCCGGCGTTGCCGCCCCAGAACGAGACCTTGCCCGCGCAGGACGCGTCGGCCGAGGTCGCCGCGGTGCAGTCCGCGCCGGTCGACCAGCCGGCCAGCGTCAGCACGCGGCCGTTGCCGGCGATGTCCACCGCGCGGCGCAGCGCCTTGATGACGTTGGCGTAGCGGTCGACGTCGCCGTCGGTCTCGTAGTCGACGTCCAGACCGTCGAAGCCGAGCTCGGTCTGGATCTTCGCCAGCGCGTTGATCGTCGGTCCGTTGCCGGCCGCGCCTTCCGCGGCCAGCGTGCCCCAGTTGTTGTAGGTCGCGCCGCCGACGGCCAGGATGACCTTCTGGTTGCGCTGGTGCAGCACGTCGATCGCGGCCTTGATGTCACGCGGCGTGGCGTTGAAGTTGATGCCGGTGCCCGAGAAGGTGTTGGCCGACAGCCCCGCCCACGAGAAGGCCGGATCCGCGAAGGACACCATCACGTGGGTGTAGGTGGCCGGCGTGCGCGCGAACTTGCTCGCCTTGTAGACGTCGTTGGCGGACTTGCCGGTGGCGTCGAACCAGTTGTCGCTCCAGGTCGGGTAGTAGCCGACGTAGACGCGGCGCGTCTGCACGGCCTTCAGCGCTTCGGGCAGCGTCAGCGCGCCGCCGGGCGAGGGCGCCGGCGCGGGGCTCGGCGACGGAGCAGGCGAGGGCGACGGCGCCGGGGAAGGCGAGGGAGCCGGCGACGGCGAAGGGGCCGGCGTCGGAGCCGGTGCCGGCGCGGGCGAGCCGCTGCAGCTGGCCGAGGTCGGTGTCCACAGCGACGGCGTCGCGGCCGGATTCCAGCCGGTGCCGACCCACGCGGTGTGGGTCACCAGCGCCTTGTAGGTCTTGCCCTGGTAGCTGACCACCTGGCCGGCGGTGAAGGTCTTGCCTTCGGCCCAGGCCACGCAGGTGCCGGGATTGGGCGCCGGAGCGGGCGAGGGGCTCGGCGCGGGACTCGGGCTCGGAGCGGGCGTCGGAGAAGGCGCGGGCGCTGGCGGCTGCGGGGCCGGCGGCGGGGTGGGCGAGCCGCTCTTCGCCGCGGCGAAGGCCTGCCAGTATTCGAAGTCGCGCGTGTTGGCGCGGCTGTATTCGCCCAGGGCGCCGTTGCCGACGCGGTCGCGCTGCGCGGCCCAGTAGGACAGCAGGCCCACGCCCTTCTGCTTGGCGAAGTTGGCGACGGTCACCGCGTCCGACGGGGTGAAGACCTCGGACGCCACGTCGTTCTGGCCGATCATCGGCGTGATGCCGATCATGGCCCACAGCTGGGCGTCGGTCTTGGCCGGATACAGCGACTTCAGCTGCGCCACGGTCTGCGTCGCGGCGGAGATCGCCAGGTCGCCCATGCGCTTGCCGCCGCTGTAGTAGCTGCCGTAGTCCATTGTCATCAGATTGACGATGCTGATCTTCACGCCCGACTGCGACGCGCCGCGCAGCAGCTCGACCGCTTCGCGCTGCAGGCCGCCGGTGTCGTTGGCATTGACGTAGGGCACCACCGGCAGCGTGAACGAGGTGTACAGGTCCGGATAGATCGATTGCAGCTGCAGGATCGCGGCGTTGCGCACGCCGTTCAGGCGCGTGTCGCCGAGCTGGCCGCCTTCGATGTCCCAGTCGATGGAGCGCGTGCCGTTGGCGTCGATCAGGCGGCGCAACTGCGCGACCAGGTCGTTCACCGAGCAGGTCGATTCCAGATACGTGCCGTTGGCGCCGCCGAAGGACAGGATGACCCGGCCGCCGGACTTGATGTAGGCCTTGATGTCGGCCTGGAAGCTGGGGTTGCTGACGGTCGTCTCCAGACCGCCGCCGACCGAGCAGCCGCCGCCCGACACGCCGAAGGCGAGTGTCACCGCGTCGATGCCGGCTTTGGACTTGGCTTCGCTCAGCGTCTTGATGCCGTACGCACCGCTGCCGAAGCCCCAGGTGAAGAAGTAGGGCGCGACGATCGTGCCCGCCTGGGCCTGCGATCCCGCGGCCAGCAGCGCGGCGGCCAGCGCCACCGCCTTGATTTGTCCAGTACGCATGTGAAATCACTCCTGCTGTCCTCGCACCGGTGGGCGTGCGGGGTTGTTGTTCGCGATAAAACCACCATGAAACCAGTGGCGGAATGTAGGAACAGCAGGGAAAAGACGCTGTGACAAGCAGTATGCGGAGGCGGTGTCGGAGTGTGTCGAATACTGCAAAACATCGCACCGCCGTCAGCGCTCATGACTTTCCTGTGGCCGGAATATGGGACGACGGCACCCGAACGGTGCAAGCACGCCGACAAGCGGCGAAAGTCATTGATGTGTAAGGGAGTGAAGACGATCCGACGAACGGCAAACCGGACCGGATATCGTGCCGCGAGGGTGTGGTGAATCTTCCTACCTCTTTAGGGCGGAGAATTGACAGGTTTGAAAACAAATGTGCGGGAGCTTGCCCCCCTTGCGGGGGGAATGGGGTATTTCGACCGCTGATCGGAAACAGCCGGACACGGTAGGAGTATTCGACTGGTATTTCTTCTTCCTAGACTCGCGCCACTTTCAGGAAGGAGATTCGTCATGGCATGGAATCAAGGACGGGCGTGGCCCCTGCACGCGCTGGTGGCGGCGGGCTGGATCGCCGCGCTGACGCTGTCGGTGGACGCCGACGCGGCCACGCTGCGCGCGGTGGCCAACAACAACTTCGTGAGCGCGACGGCGACCGGCACGTCGTACCTCAACGCGACCGCGGGCGCGGCCCAGAGCTGGGAACAGTTCGACGTCGTCAACAACGGCAACGGCACGGTGTCGTTCCGGGCGCGCATCAGCGGGAACTTCGTTTCCGCCGACATCGGCCTGGGCGCGCCCAACACCAGCCGCCTGATCGCCAACCGGCGCACCGCCGACGCGTGGGAGCAGTTCACCGTGGTGCCGCAGTCCAACGGCACGGTGGCCCTGCGCTCGGTGGCCAACGGGCTGTATGTCTCCGCCGACCTGAACCTGGGCGGCGTGCTCGTGGCCAACCGCAATGCGGTCCAGGCCTGGGAGCAGTTCGTCATCGCGGACCAGCCGACGACACCGCCGACCAACCCGCCGCCGACGACCGGCACGCCGCCGGACTTCGGATCCAGCGTGCACATCGTCAGCCCGACCACGCCCAACCTGCAGGGCGTCATCGACGGCATCTACAACGCGCAGCAGCCCAACCATTTCGGGCCGCGCCGCGACGCCATCCTGCTGACGCCGGGCACCTACAACAACCTGCGCATCCCGGTGGGCTTCTACACGCAGGTGCTGGGCCTGGGCAGCCATCCGGACCTGGTCCACGTGAACGGCGACCTGCGCTCCAACGCCTTCCTCGGCGGCGACAACGCGACGCAGAACTTCTGGCGCGGCGCCGAGAACTTCTCGGTCACCCCGAGCCTGGGCATCGGCAACAACACGATGCAATGGGCGGTCTCACAGGCCATCCCGTTCCGGCGCATGCACGTGCGCGGCAACATCAAGCTCAACCAGAACGGCGGCTGGTCCAGCGGCGGCTGGTTCTCCGACGTGCTGATCGACGGGCAGGTGAACTCCGCCAGCCAGCAGCAATGGATCTCGCGCAACAGCCAGTGGGGCAGCTGGACGGGCTCCAACTGGAACATGGTGTTCGTCGGCGTGCCCAACCCGCCGGCAGGCAGCTTCCCGACCGCGGGCCAGCGCTACACCAAGATCGCGCAGACGCCGGTGATCCGAGAGAAGCCTTTCCTCTTCATCGACACCGACGGCAGCTACGCCGTGCGCGTGCCCGCGCTGCGCCAGAACAGCAGCGGCATCTCCTGGGCCAACGGCGGCGCGACGCCGGGACGCACGATCCCGATCGGGCAGTTCTACATCGCCAAGCCGGGCGACACCGCGGCGGCGATCAACACGCAGCTGGCGGCCGGCAAGCACCTGCTGTTCACACCTGGCACCTTCGTGCTGACGCAGCCGCTGCGCGTGAACAACCCCGACACGGTGGTGCTGGGCATTGGCTTCCCGACGCTGCGCTCGGACAACGGCCAGCCGCTGATGCAGACGGCGGACGTGGACGGACTGACGATCTCAGGCCTGTTCTTCGACGCGGGCGCGGCGGAGTCCGGCGTGCTGCTGGAGGTCGGCCCGAACGGCGCCGCCGCCAACCATGCGGCCAATCCGACGGTGCTGCATGACCTGTTCTTCCGCATCGGCGGCGCGGCGGCGGGCAAGGTCCGCATCGCGCTGAGCGTGAACGCGAACAACACCATCGTCGACCACACCTGGCTGTGGCGCGCCGATCACGGCGCGGGCGTGGGCTGGACGCAGAACCCGTCGGAGAACGGCCTCTGGGTCAACGGCAACGACGTGACCATGTACGGCCTGTTCGTCGAGCACTTCCAGAAGCACCAGGTGGTCTGGAACGGCAACGGCGGCCGCGTGTACTTCTATCAATCGGAGATCCCGTACGACCCGCAGAGCCAGGCCGGCTGGAACAGCCCGACGGGCCGCGGCTGGGCCTCGTACAAGGTGGCGGACAGTGTCACCAGCCATGAGGCCTGGGGACTGGGCGTCTACAGCGTGTTCACCAACGGCGGCATCCTGCTGGACCGCGCGATCGAGGCGCCGGTCAACGGCAACGTGCGCTTCCACAACATGATCTCGGTCTGTTTGGGCGGCAACGGCGGCATCGTGCACGTGATCAACAACACCGGCGCGCAGACCGGATGCAATGCGTCGTTCACGCCGACGGTGACGAACTTCCCCTGAGCGAGGCAAAAAAAAGACCCGGGCCTTGGCCCGGGTCGTGAAGTTGCAGGAGCTTCAGGAATCTCTCAGGCGCGCGCTGGGCGCGCGTCGATCAGAGCTTGTAATCCAGCGACACGCCGTAGTTGCGCGGCGCGCCGTAGATGGCGCCGTAGGCCAGGCCGCCGATGTATTTCTTGTCGAACAGGTTGTTGACGTTGGCGCGCAGCGTGGCGGCCTTGGACAGCTCGTACGACGCGAAGGCGTTGGCCACGACGTAGGCGCCTTGCGTGGCGCTGCCGATCTTGCTCACCGCCGACTGCCAGCGGCCGCCCAGGCCGACGCGCAGCGCCGGCAACATCGGCACGCGGGTGTCCGCTCGGAAGTTCAGCGTGTGGCGCGGCACCCATTCGTAGATGTCCTTGCCGTCCGGGCCGGTCAGGATCAGGCGCGTGTAGCCCAGCGTCACCTTCGCGTCCTTGCCGATGCGGCCGGTGGCCTCGACTTCCCAACCCTTGGACTTCACGTCCTTCGGCTCGTACCAGCTCTGACCGTTCTTCGGGCCGTCGGTGAAGGTGCCGACGAAGGTGGCCAGCCCCTCCTGCTTGGCGGTGAACACCGCCGCTGTCGTCAGCAGCGCCTTGTCCAGCCATTCGGCCTTGACGCCGGCCTCGGCGTTGACGCCCTTCATCGGCGCCAACTGGTCGCCGTTGATGTCCGACTGCTCCTGTGCCTGGAAGATGTCCGAATAGGACACATAGGTCATCAGGTCCGGCGTGATGTCGTAGGTGACGCCGACGTAGGGGCTGACCTTCTGCGTCTTCGGGTCCAGCAGCTGTCCGCTGCTGCCGTAACGCGAGCCGCCCTCGCGCACGAGTCGCGCGGCATTCACGCCGAGCACCGTCTTCAGCGAGTCGGTCAGCGACAGGCGCGACGCGCCGTACAAGCGGGTCAGCGTCTGCCCGCCGTTCGTGGCCGCCGTGCGCGCGCCCCAGGCCGGTTCCGGATACACGTCACCGCCGTAAGGGACCGCCGGCAGCGGCAGGAAGCTGTTGTCGAGCGCCGCGTAGGTGTCCGTCTCGTTGGTGGACTTGGAGCGGCTCGCGCCGAACTGCACCGTGTGTGCGCGGCCGAAGGCGTTGAACTGGCCGGTGACGTTCGCGTCGAGGATGCGATCGTCGGTGCGGCCCTGGCTGCGATACGGCCAGCCGATCAGACCGGTGTCGTCCGGGTTCAGCGTGCCGGTACCGGGCACGTAGGCATACAGCAGCCGCGTCGCCTCGTTGCCGTGGCGGTAGTTGTAGGTGACCTTGGCTTCCCAGTCCTTGCTCAACTGGTGGGTGTATTCGGCGAAGGCGTTGTAGGACTTGGTGTTCCAGTAGGTCCACTTCTGCGAAGTCGACGTGCCCACCGGGAAGTCGGCCTGCGTGCCGTCCGAGCGCAGCAGCGTCAGCGAGCCCCACATCGGCGAGTCCTGCTTCGCGTCCACGGCGGTGATGCCCACGGTCAGCACGCCGTTCGTGCCGATCTGGCCGTCCACGACGCCATAGACCGAGGTGCGCTTGTCCTTGAGGTCGCGCAGGTAGGAATCCTTGTCCTCGGTCGCCACGACGAAGCGGCCGGCCCACGAGCCGTCGTCCGTCAGCACCTTGTTGTAGTCCAGCGCCGCGCGCTTCTTGCCGTAGGAGCCGAAGCTGACGTTGAACTCGCCGCTGTCCTCGTTCTTCGGGCGCTTGCGGATGTAGTTGATCGTGCCCGACGAATTGCCCACGCCGGTCAGCAGGCCGTTGGCGCCGCGGATCAGTTCGATGCGCTCGAACAGGAAGGTGTCTTCCTTGCCGACGACCGTGCCCCAGGAGTTCGTCATCCCCAGGCCGTCGACCTGCGTCAGCTGGATCTCGAAGCCGCGGGCGTTGAAGGTCGCGCGGTTGGTCTCGTACTGCTCGACGTTGATGCCGGTGGCCAGCGCCAGGGCCTCGTTGCTGCCGGTCAGGCCGAAGTTGGCCATGTCTTCCTGGTCGATCGAGCTGATCGTCTGCGGCGTGTCCTTCACGTCCATCGGCAGGCCGGTGGCGCCCTTGGAGACGCGGTTCGCGCGCTTGCCGGTGACGACGATCTTGTCGAGCGTGGCGTCCTGGGCGTGGGCCAGGTCGCCGATCGCGAGGGACGCCGCCAGGGCGCACGCGGTCATCAGGAGTTGCTGCTTCATCGAGGAGTCCGGAAGAGGTAGAGGTGACTTTCGGCCGGGACTTTAACGCAGGTGAGATTGATTCGCATTAAGTGAAATGACAAAAACGAGTCATGTCGCGCGGGGCGTGGTAGCGATACCACGGTGAGGGAGGGGAGGAAACGAGGCGCTCGGACGCTGGATGGTGAGTCGTCAGCGCGCGGGGGCGTGATCCGCCACCGGCGCGAGGTAAGCCAGGATGAGTCGCGTCAGCGACTGCTCCAGCGCCTCGCGGCTGCCGTAGTCCGAGGGCTCGGCCATGACGGCCGCGCGCATCACGCCGTTGACGGCGTGGGTCATCACGAAGGCATCGGCCGCCGACATCGCCTGGATGCCGCCCTGTGGCGCATCGATGCCGCGCTGGACAAACGACGCCTGCAGTTGTCGGAGCATCGGTGCCAGGAAGCCCGCCGACCCACGAGCCATCGCGTACTGCACCAACCGGCGATGCGCGATGCCGCGTCCGCCGTAGGAGTCGAGCACCGCGCCGACCACGCCGCTGATCCGGCCGCCTGGCCGCTCGGGCGCGGGGCCGGTCATCACCTCGATGATGCGATCGGAGAGCTCCTGCAGCTCCCGCTCCGCCAGCGCCTGGAAGAGGGAGTCCTTGTCGGGGAAGTACTGGTACAGCGTGCCGATGCTGATCCCGGCCAGCTTCGCGATCGCGTTGGTGCTGACGTCCGCCGGATCGGCCTGCTGGAGCAGCCGGGTGGTGGCCTCCAACATGAGTCCGACCTTCTGCCGGGACCGTTCCTGTCGCGGTGCGCGACGCGTAACTGCTTGATCGGATTGGGGTTTCTTCGCTTCAGTCATGGTGCCGGAACGCGAGTCGAATAATCTGAGTTGTGCTCATATTATTTGTCCTGCCGGCCTACGGCAAGCGTCGCAACACGGAAGGGAGCGACGCCCAGACCCTCCAGGAGCACCCGATGACCCCCCGTCCCCAGACCGCCACCACCAGCGCCACCTTCAACGCCGCTGACGCGCATCCCAGCCAGCGGCTGAGCCGCAAGTACTGTTTCGACGACCCCGACATGGACCTGTTCTTCATGGCCGCGGCGAGCTGGGGCCCGAGCGGCGGACTGGACCTGGGGCAGGTCTACTACGTCGCGTCGCAGATCACCGATGGCGACGGCGACAGCTGGATGAAGGCGTTCAGAGCGTACGGCGACGCAATGAATGCGCAGGCCGATGAATGGTTGGGCAAGACCTGGCACCGCGAGGCCGGCGAGGCGCGCATGACGGCGTTCGCGGCCTACCGCTCGGCGTGGCAGTTCGCAGCGCCGGGCGAGGAATTCGCCCGCATGGTCGCGCGGCACAAGCAGGCCTTCGCGCAGGCCGTTGATGAGCAGCGCCTGCCGGCCACGTTCTTCCAGGTGCCCTATGCGGGCCAGTCACTGCCGGGAGTCTTCTTCCAGAACGAGGACGCGAATGCGCCGGTGGTGCTGGTGATCGGCGGTGCCGACACCTGCTTCGAGGACCTGTACCTCTCGCTGGGGCGCAACCTGCTGATGCGCGGCTACTCGGTCGCGATGGCGGACCTGCCGGGGCAGGGGATCACGATGAAGGATGGCCTGCACTGGGAAGCCGAGGCGGAGAAGCCCATCGCGGCCGTGACCGACCTGCTCCTCGAGCGATTCGGCGCGAAGCCGGGCCGGATGGCGCTGATCGGTCTGAGCCTCGGCGGCTATTTCGTGGCGCGCGCGGCGGGTGCGCCGGGGTTGTGCGAGCAGTTCGCGACGGTGATTGCGAGTACCCCGTTCCCGAGTCCGGCCGAGCTCTTCGCACTGTCCGCACAGGCTGCGAAGAAGGCCAACGCCAAGGCCGCGCCGACGCCGGCCGCGATGCGCTCGCGGATGGTGTCGCTGTGGAAGGCGGGCGCAAAGTCGCCGGAGGAATTCGTCCCGAAGACCGCCGGCATGGTGGCCGATCCGACGCGGGTGACGCTGCCCTTCCTGTCGATCCTCGGGGCAGGGGACTCGCAGGTCTTCGCGCGGCAGGCGCAGGCGTGGCATGAGCAGATCCGCTCGACGAAGAAGTCCTTCGTGCTGCTCGACGCGGCGTCGGGCGCCGACGGTCACGTGCAGGTCAACAATCGGCTGCGCCTGTGCCAGGAATGCGTCGGCTGGATGGATCAGATCTTCGATCGGAGCCAGGCATGAACGCGCGGTGGCAGGTCTTGCTGAAGAGCAAATGGACGAAGTGGGTTGTCGGGGCGGGCGTGCTCGTCAAGGTGGGGCTACTGGTCGTGGCGGCGGTTGGGTTGCTGGGGCCGGGGTGAGTTCAAAAGATGTGCCCCTTGACCATCAGTTGCCCAGTGAATCGTTCTTGTCCGACTTAGGCTCTGAATCAACGCTGGCCGCATCCCCCGAGCGGTGTTGGATCTTTTTGAGCGCACGCATACCCACGATAGGGGCCGTGACGATGATCGCCAACGCCACGAGCAAGAAGCCCATTGGAAAGAATTCATAAACCGGCGGCACGAAAAGATAGGCCAGTGCAGACAGCACCAGAAACCACTGCCAGATCCTCATCCCGTTCATAGCTTCCCCTTTGCTGAGTGCCAGGTCGTGAGGGTGTTCAGTCGACATTCATCGCTTCGACGACCTTGCCGCCGTCGACCTTCCAGAAGTCCCCGCAAGGGTTGTTGTTCTTCCTGCAGTAGCCGGACGCCCGGTCGCCAATGCGCGGAGGTCCGTTGGGTGAGAAACACTTTGGATTCTCGGTGCACATCCGAACGAAATCCATGTAGCACCCGCCTTCGCATTCGGAAGAACTGGTGCAAGGCTTGTCACCGTCCTCATAGTCGACGATGCATCGATCCGTGCCACTGATGCACACGGACGTGATGCGTCCGCCCCTGGCTTCGCAAGCCTCCGCGGGAAACGCCAGCAGGGACTGCGGATCGATGGCGGAGGTGGTCGATGGCTGGCTCAGGAGGAGGCTGCTCAATGCCACTGCCGCAGGGACGATGACGAGAATCAGGATCGCGTACAGGACAACGATCGGCGTCCGCTGGGAGATGGCATAGGCCACATACGCCTCCCTGGGGTTGCGCCGTGCCGCCAGGGCCTGCAATGGCAAGGTCAACAGACCCAGCGCGCTCCCACCGCCAATGCTCAGGGCCAGTCCGCGCCAGTCGTTGTGCGCAAAGATGCCTGTCTGGTGGAGGCCGATGCCGACGAGGAGTCCGGAGAAGATGATCGCATTGCAGACCCAGATGGCGACGCGATTCTCTCGAACCAGCGTGGCCGCATTCTTTCCGTTGCTTACGGTCGGGACCCACCGCGCAACGGCGGCACAGAAAACCATTGCCGCAGCGCCACCCAGGACGCCGCTGATGACAGGTCTCAGCGTCTCGAATTCAAAGCTCATGCTGCGTGTTCCGCTCGCCTCATTGGTCCGAATTTTCGCCGTTGCTGAGGACCGGAGAAACCCTCTCGGCTGCCGGATCCTCCGCCTTGGCGTTTTGCACCTCACCTGATCCGCCTTCGTGAAGCCGGAGCGGAGCCCGGGCGAAACCACCTATCCTCCCGCCAACTCCTGGAGGAATCGGTTTGTCCCGTTCTGCCCGCCTGCTCGACCTGATCCAGACCTTGCGCCGCCACCGCCACCCTGTCACCGGCGAGGCGCTCGCGACCGCGCTGGACATCAGCCTGCGCACGCTCTACCGCGACATCGCGACGCTGCAGTCGCAAGGCGCGCGCATCGATGGCGCGTCTGGCCTGGGGTATGTGCTGCGCGAAGGTTTCGTGCTGCCGCCGCTGATGTTCTCCGTCGACGAGGTAGAGGCACTTGTACTCGGCTCGCGTTGGGTAGCGGGCCGCAACGATGCGCGACTGGGCATCGCTGCGCGCGATGCGCTGGCGAAGATCGCGGCCGTGCTGCCGCCGGCCCTGCGTCATGAACTGGACAACACCTCGCTGCTCCCCGGCCCCTCGGACCCGCCGGACATCGAGCGCGACGTCCTGGCGCTGATGCGCCGCGCGATACGCCACGAGCACAAGCTGCGCATCGGCTATCGCGACCTCAAGGGCAAGGACAGCGAGCGCACGGTCTGGCCCTTCGCGATGGGCTATTTCGATCGCGTCCAGGTCCTCGTGGCCTGGTGCGAGCTGCGCAAGGAGATCCGCAGCTTCCGCACCGATCGCGTGACTGGGCCCGTGCTGATCGAGGAACGCTACCCCCAGCGCAAGGCCGCCTTGCTGAAGGCCTGGCGGGAACGCGAGGGCATCGCTGCTGCTGACGGAAATTGACAGACCCGGTTCCTAGCATCCGCTGCATCAACACAGCCAGGAATCGGTCATGAGCCATCCCAACTTCATCCTTCTGTACGTCGCCAGCCCGGCCGAGAGCAGCGCGTTCTACACGCGCCTGCTCGGCAAGCCACCCGTCGAGAACTCGCCCACCTTCGCGATGTTCGCGCTGGATTCGGGCGCGATGCTGGGCCTGTGGGCCTCGGCGGGCGTCGAGCCCGCGGCGACGCCGGCGGGCGGCAGCGAACTCGCCTTCGCGGTCCAGGACGCGGCCGCCGTCGATGCGCGCTTCGAGGCCTGGAAGACCTCCGGTATGCCCATCCTGCAGACGCCGACCGCGATGGACTTCGGCTACACCTTCACGGCGACCGATCCCGATGGTCATCGCCTGCGGGTGTTCTCGCCGGCAGCGCGCGGATAAATGCCGGGCCACCGCTGAAGCGCGGCGGTCCGTTCACCCCTCCCGCCCGATGCTCATCGCCTTGTCCCCCATCCGATCCGCCTCCGCCTCCAGCCCGGTGTCGTCGTTGATGTCGACGCCCTGCATCTGCATCGTCGGCTGCACGCGGCCTTCCCGCTGCTGCACCACGTGCCAGGCCTCATGCGGGAGGTGCTGTTCCTGACCCGGCCCGAGGTGGATGTCGTTCCCCTGCGCGTAGGCGAGCGCATTCAACTGCGCCGGCTGCGACGAGTTGCGATGCACCCGCACGTCCGACATGTCCGTGCCGGACAGCGACTCGATGCCGGACTTCAAGCTGTCCGGCATCCCCGTGCGGTTCTCCTGACGCTGCACCGGCGCGGTCTTGGCCTGCGCCGTGCCGAGCTCCTCCTCATCGAGTTCGCCGGTCTCCCGCTGCGCGACCTTGGCCTGTGCGGTGCCCAGCTCGTCTTCATCGAGACCAGTCTCGCGCTGCGCCACCGGCCCGAACGCCGCGTCGATGCGCCGTCGCTGCGCCAGCTGCCGCGGCGATCCGTCCAGCACGGCGGACAACTCGCCGCCCTCCTGCTCGCGCCGCTGCATCGGCGAGGCCGCCGGCGCATGTTCGAACGCGCCGCTGTCGTTGGTCGAGTCCTTCATCGGATGCTCCTTTCGTGATCGATCTACGCGTGAGTTGCGCGTGCCTTCCGGGTCGTCAGGGGGCCTCCACCCGGGGCTTGAACGTGACGATCAGGCCGCCCACGATCAGGACCAGGATGATCACCACCAGCAAGGTGTTCCCCGTCCTCAACTGATTCAGCGACGGGTCGCAGGAGAAGATCGCACTGGCCACCGCGAGCGTGATCAAGGCACCCGCCCACAGCACCATCAGGATCACGGGGCCCATGCGCCGCACGCGGCAGTTCCAGCCGTACAGCAGCAGCGTCGTGCCCACGACCACCAGCAGCGCCTCCAGCGCCAGCCGCAGCGGCATGCGCATCGGACAGACGATCTTGCAGAAGCCGGTGTCCTGGTCGAGGAAGGACCAGAAGCGCGCGTCCAGCAGCTTCACCACGGTCTCGCCGGCGCCGACGCCGGTCACCGGCAGCGGCCAGAACGCCACGCCGCCGAAGGACCATCCGATGTAGACCAGGTCGCGGTCCATGCTCTCCGCCCCCGCGAAGTCGACCGGCTTGCCGCCCGGGTACACCAGCACCGGCATCACGCTGACGAGCAGCGCCATGCGGTCCGGCCCGCTGAGCTCGTCGGTGAAATCGGTGCGGTTGCGCAGCTGCATCTTGTTCACGTCCGATCCCATGCCCAGCGGCGTCAGGATGCGCACCGTGATCGGGCTCTTGCCGATGTAGTCGGGCGTCGACTTGTACGAGGCCGTCGCCGCGCCGCGCTCCTTGTATTCGCCGGGAGAGGCCTCCGCCCGGTTGCGCTCCGCCGTCTTCATGATGGCCAGCAGGTTCCTGAACCGGAACGCCGTCCCCTTCTCGCCGAGCAGGTGCTGCGGGATCACCAGGTTCAGTTGGAAGGCCCGCGGCGCCCGCTTCTGCATCTGGGTCACCAGCGACTGCACGTAGTCGATGAAGAAGCGCTCGAAGCGCGGGTCCTCCGCCTCCGCGTCCGTCGGCTCGAAGAACACCGTCAGGCCGTCGTAGACATGCGCTTCCTCGCGCCAGCCCGGCGGCAGCAGGGCCTCGAACCGGCCCTGCAGGTCGCTGTGCCGGATGTCCAGCATCGCGCCGATGGCCGCCGCGCTGTTGGCCAGCACGTCGTCGCGCGCCGGCTTGACCAGCCGCATCAGCACGTGGAAGTCGCGGCGGTACAGCACCAGGTCCAGGCCGACGTCGTGCTGGTTCACACGGCGCGCGAAGCCGCCCCCCGGGCTCTCGACACCGGGCGGCGCCTGATAGCTGCCGTCGTTGCGCAGGACCGCGCCCATGTACTGCATGCGCGTGAACTTGTCGAAGCGCACCGGGATGGCCGCATCGCTCGCGCCTTGCATCCAGAAGGGCAGGAACGCGTACACGTCGGTCTCGATGGCCTGCAGGCTGCAGCCGCAATCCTCCGGGACGAGGTTCAAGGGCTTGACGCCTGTCATCGGATGCTCGACGCCGGCCGCGTCGGTGATCTCCTCGCGCAAGGTCGCCGGCATCAGCATGTCGAGGAAGGTGTCCACCGCCAGCCGTCCCGGCGGCAGCGCCGGGACGTGGCCGGCCTTCGCCGCATTTGCCACCTGCGCCGCCTTCGTCGCGTTCGCCACTTGCGCCGCCTTCTCCTCCCGCTGCTGTTGCTGCCTTTCCTTCTCCAGCTGTTGCCTGCGCTCGCGCTCCGCGACGGCGATGCGCCCGTCGATCGCGTTCTCCTGATCCGGCGCAAGTCCTGACCCCGGCGACGGGCGCGGCGGCGGCGGCTCGCGGTCCCGCTCCGCCAGGTCCTCCTTGCGCGGGCAGCGCTCGATCGGGTCCTTGTCGAGCTCGCGCGTGAGCTCGTTGACGTGGCGCAGGAAATACTCGCACTGCCGCGCCCGCAGCGAGTCCTGGAACACCGCGCGCGTCGGATGTTCCACGTCCTTCAAGGGCATCAGCATCTCGCGCAGCTGGTCGAGCGTGGGACCCATCACCGGCGGCTTCACCGCGAGCGCCTTCGGGCCGCGCTCCTCGCCGTCGGCGGCCGCTTCACCGGCGGCGGCCGCGGTCATCAGCGACTCGCCCGCCGAGGCTTCCGCATTCTTGAAGATCTCGGCCAGCTTCGCCTCGGTGAGCACGTAGGTCATCGGCATCGGCGGATCCGCCGGCACGACGCGGTTGGTCTGGTCCTCGGTGATCGAGGTCAGTGGATTGGGCGGGTGGCCCTTCGCCGTCGCGGGCGCGCGTGCTGCCGGGACCGAAGCCGCCGCCGCGGCGGGGCGCGCGACCGGCGCGGGCTTGGGATCGACGATGCGGATCTCATACAGCGCCTGCTCGAGGTTCCTCGTCCGCGACGCGTCGGTCGCGGTGAGCAGGAAGCGGAAGGTGCCGGTCTTCGTCGGCGTGCCGGCGAGCGCGCCGTCCTCCTCGACGAACATGCCCGGCGGCAGCGCACCGTCGATGGCGATGCGGTACGGCGGCCGGCCGCCGCGCACGAGATCGCGCGCCTTGTATGGCCGGTCGAGCCGGCCGGAGGGCAGCGGGACCGTCTGGTAGACCAGCCACATCGGATCGCGGCCGGCCGAGGAGGCCGCCGATGCGGAGGACGCCGGCGCGGACAGGGCGGCCGATGCGATCGGCTCCTCGGGGCGTGGCGGCAGCGCGCGCGGCGTCGCGACGTAGATCGTCGCATCGGAGGCCGAGGACGCCGGTGCCGCTGTCGGCGCTTGCGCGCCCGCATGCAGCACCAGCAATGCCGCCGCGAGCAGCGTGCCGCCGACGAACCAGCGCACCCGGGCGCAGTGACGGCAGGGCGGCGGCGAACGCCCGGCTTCGGGCGTGTTGTCGGCCCATTCGTCGACGGACCACCGCCGGCGCACCGATTGGAAGAAGGAGCGTGTTCCCATGGCGGCTACACCGTGCGTCCTTCCTTGCGCAGTTCCTTGGCGATGCCCCGGCGCAGGTCGGCGGCCAGGATGCGATCGCGTCCGGCCTGCATCGCATTGATCGCGCCGAAGCGCACCACGTTGGCGATCGCGCCGCCGGCCAGTTCATGCCGCTCGGCGAATTCCGCCAGGTCCACGTCCACGTCCAGCCGTCCCGTGTGCCGCACCATGCCTTCCCACAGCCGCAGGCGCTGCTCCGCGTCCGGCATCGGGAAATACACCGCCGACTGGAAACGCCGCGCGAAGGCGTCGTCGATGTTGCCCTTGAGGTTGCTCGCCAGGATCACCGTGCCGGGGAAGTCTTCGACGCGTTGCAGCAGGTAGGACACCTCCTGGTTGGCGTGTCGGTCGTTGCTGCTGGAGGTCGCCGTGCGCTTGCCGAAGAGCGCGTCCGCCTCGTCGAAGAACAGGATCCAGCGCCGGTGCTGCGCCTGGTCGAAGACCTGCGCGAGGTTCTTCTCCGTCTCGCCGATGTACTTGGACACCACCATCGACAGGTCGATGCGGTAGACGTCCGCGCCGACCTTGTCGCCGATCAGCGTCGCGGTCAGCGTCTTGCCCGTGCCCGGCGGGCCGAAGAACAGGCAGCGGTAGCCCGGCTTGAGCGCCTTGTCGAGCTGCCAGTCCCGCATCAGCGTGTCGCCGTGGCGGGCCCAGGTGATGATCGCCTCGACCTCGTCCATCACGTCGGGATCGAGCACGAGGTCGCTCCAGTCGAGCTTGGTCTCGATCAGCTTGGCGGGGAACTGCGTGCTGTAGTCGGGCTTGCGCGCCTCACCGGTGCACAGCAGGTCCAGCGTGTCCGCGCCCGCCAGCAGGGCCGAGCCGTACCAGGGCTCACCGGGCGCCTCATGCGCGAGCCGCACCAGTCCCAGCCGGCGCAGCGGCGCCGTCTCGTCGAGCATCTGCCGCAACGCGAAGCGGCGCGCCAGGTCCTCGCCCGCGATCAGGAAGGCGGCCGTCTCCACCGTCGGCAGGAAACCACCGTGGTGCCGGCCTTTCCAGCCGCCGAATTCGCAGAAGCCGCGATCCAGGTTGCGGTTGCTGACGAAGAGCAGGTCCATCAGCTGCGGCCGCAGATGCGGCGCGAGCGCCAGCGCCAGGACCAGCCGCTCGGCCGGGCCGAGCCCGCCTTCGTGGATCAGCCGCGTGAGGTCGTCCCCCGGCTCGGCGGACGGCGCGGGCAATGGCGGGGGCGGCGGCAGTCCGCCGCGGTCCGTCGCGCTGCGCGGCGACGCCACCGCGTCGTCCTGCCCGAAGTGCCCGGCCAGGCGCAGCTGCAGCACGCGGTCCAGCCAGTGCAGTTCGGCCTCCAGGGCGCGCGCGTTGGACGTCGCGCGCGGCGACGGGTCAGCGCCAGTCCACATGAATCACCCTTTCCATCCACGGGTGCCGCAAGGTCGCGTAGCCCCATGGCAATTGATCGATCAGCATGTCGAAGGGACCCGGCTCGACCGAGAGCTGCCACGCGTCGTCGCGGCGCTCGAGCAGACCGGTGCGACGCAGGAAGCTGCCGCGCAAGCCGTCGATCGACGTGGTGCCGAGGATCCGCCAGTGCTGGATCACGGCGACTATCAGGCCGTCGATCGCTTCGCGTTCCGCGTCGGACAGATCGATCAGCCGCGGCACCGTCGTGTCCAGCGGAATGCCGCAGAGCAGCTTGTTGAGCGCGAGCTCCGGTTCGGGCGCGGCCGCATGGCCGGTCGCGAGCGCCTGCAGCAGCAGCGCGCCGCGCGCGGCCGCCTCCGGACCCGTGAAGGCGCGCTCATCCGCGAGGCCGAGCATCGAGAACAGCCGCGGCAGGTAGGGCGACACCAGCACGAGCCCGGCGTTGCCGACGGCGATCTGCTCGGCCAGCGCGTCGGCTCCGGCATCGGCGGCCGCCTGGGCGCCGGCGTGCACGTCGTTCGACGCGTCGGCCGTCGAGGCATCGGCGTTCCCGTGTCTGGACGCGGCGCGTCCCGCGGCGGACTTGCGCCACGGCAGCCGCAGCATGGACAACGCGGACGACAGCACGGACGTCGCCGCGCGCACCGCACGGTCGAACCAGCGGGCGGGCGGCTCGGCGCCGGGCGGCGCATGGCGCTCCAGGTCTTCCCGGACCTCGGCTTCATAACGGGCCGGATCGAAGCCCGACGTCGGATGGCGCACGGCGTGGCCGAGCGTCGCCTGCCAGAGACGACGGCGGCGCGCCAGCAGCGTTGCGCCGTCGGTGGTGGACGGCGGCGGGCGCACCGACGACGAGAACGGATTCGCGCCGCGCGATCCCGACGCCCCTGTCGCGAAGCCGCCCGGAATGTCGCCGGGCACGTCCCCTGACACCGTGCCCGCCGCCACCGCGGTGATCCATGCGGCAACGGCCTCGGCCGCGGGCTCGGCCATCCACAGGCTGAGCAGGCGCGGCAGCAGTGGCTCGGGCAAGGCCGACACCAGGCGCTCGCGCACGGTCGCGGTCTCGCCGACGCGTTGCAGCGTGGCGCGCAGCCAGTCGCGGTCTTCGCGCAGCAGCGGCGCCCAGGCATGCGCAACGGTGTTCAGCGGGTCGCTGCCGGTCGAGAAGGACCCGCCCGCATCCAGCGCCGCGAGCAGCTGCGCGCGCAGCAGCATCAGCGCGGCCGGTCGCGGGGCCACCGCGTGATCCATCGCCTGGCCGAGCACCGACTCCCACAGCGCCGCGCGCGTGCGCGGCGACCGGCCGTTGCGGCGGGCCTGCGCGACGATGTCGAGCAGACGCGCCGCCGCCGCGGGCTCGCCGGGCATGAAGGCGTGGACCAGCGTGCCCAGCAGGTCTTCGTCGAACTGCGCGGCCAGCCGTTGCAGCAGGGCCGCGCGGTCGGGTGCGGCACGCAGCGCGGCGACGAGCGCGCCCGCATCCTCGCGCAATGCGTCCCGCGCGAGGCTGATCGGATCGTCTCCGCGGCCTTGCCAGGGCAGCCGGCCATGTCGCAGGAAATGCAGCAGCGCGTCGCGCCGCGCCTGCGGCCGCGTGCTCACGCGCAGGCCGGTCGCACGGCCGGACGCGCTGACCGCGCCGGGACCGCGCAGCTCTTCCAACACGCGGCGCAGGCGCTCGCGCAGCAGACGCGGCGCTTCGGTCTCCCACTCCGCCTCGGGCAACTCGCCGAGGTCGATCTCCAGCTCATCCAGCCGCCAGTGCTCCTCGGGCGGGCAGCAGGCGTCGAAGACCTCGTCGATCACACGCAGCAACGGCCCCTGCACGCAGGCGACGAGGCGCGCCTCCGTCTCGCCCGGCGTCATGCCGATGCCCTGGCCGACGCCGAGGCCGGCGCCGAAGTCCGCGGCGACCGTCATGCGTTCGACCAAGTGCGGGGAAGGGCGCTCGGACTCACGCATGGCCTTGCACGATCGGCCCGTGGCCGTCGTCCTCTCCGCGCCGTCCGCTACTGCTGCCGCCGCTCGTCGACGGACCGTCGTCGACGGGCAGCCGCTCGATCACGCGGCAGGCGGTCTCGTCCGCCAACGTCCGCGCGCGATCGTCGCCCGGCGCATTCATCCAGGCCAGACGCGCCTCCAGCCAGGCCGAATAGGTGTCCTCGAAGCGCTGCATCGGCTCCGCATCGAGCCACACGCAGCGCAGCGTCAGGTGGGCCGGGCAACTGATGCGCAGCGTCTCCTCGGCGAAGTTCCGGAACGCCGGCTGCGAGGTGCGCTGCGTCCAGCCCGGCAGCACCACCGTCACTCGCAGCTGGTGGAAGTCCTTGGACAGCCCCAGCCGCGCGTGCGAGAGCGCGTCCTGCCGCAGCGGGCGCAGCAGCACATGCTCGACGACGTGCAGGCCTTCGCTCTCCTGATCCAGGTGGCGCAGGAACAGGCGCAGGCTGGCGGCGCCGCGGCGCGCGGCGGCCGCATCGGGAAAGTCGCCCAGCAGCCACCACTGCTTGTTCTCGTCGGGCCCGAGGATGAGACGCCGTGCCTCGCCGCCCCCCGCGCCCGGCATCAGCCGGTAGCGCGCGCTGCGCTGGCCGGCGCGCAGCAGCCCCGCCGGGATCGGCAGGCGCAGCCAGGGCATGCGCTGCAGGTCCTCGCGCACCTGCTCCCGGCCGGCCGGTTGCACGGCATGACCGGCGGACGGCGCCAGCCGCACCGCGTCGTCCTGGCCGTCGAGCAGCCAGGGCTGGTGCCCGGCGCCCGGCTTCGCGACGATCGTGAAGCGCTGCTCGCGCAGCGCGCGGGTCAGCGGGCGGTCATGCACCTGCTTGAATCCCAGCAGCAGGCTGGCGCGGCGTTGCAGCCCGCCGCAGTTGTCCGGCGCGTCCCACGACGGCCGGCTCGGATCGAAGCCGCTCGCACGGTCGCGCGTCAGCTGCACGATGTCGCGCAGCCAGGTGGCCTTGTTCTCCAGCAGCAGGGTCTCGGACTCTTCCGGGCTGAGGTGGCCGAGGAACTGCCGCATCGAGTTCTGCGTGTAGGTCTCGCCGTGCAGCGCCAGCAGGTGGTCGAGCGCCCGGTTCTTGCGCCGGGCCGAGCGGTCGAAGGGCCGGTACACCGCCTCGGCCACGGCCTCCGGCGGCTCCTGGTAGAGCTTGTCCAGACCCGGCACGGCCTTGGCGTCGATCATCTGCGTCCACAGGCCCTGGCGCGCGCCGGGCGCGACCGAGAACAGCTCGCGCAGATGCTGCAGCTGGGCCAGGCCTTGCGCGATCGCCTGCTCCTGCATCACCAGGTAGGCCTTGAGCTGTTTGGCGCGCGCCTGCCGCTGCGGCGGCGCGGTGGACGGCACGCCGTAGCGGCCCAGGCCGTAGATCGCGGGCAGGTGGTCCTGCACCGAGACATAGGTGTCCAGCTTGCGGTGCACGCCGCGCGGCAGCAGCTCGGCGGCGCGCGCGGCCTGCTCCGTGCGGCCGCGGGCCCGATGGGAACGGCCGGCCGAGCGGAGATCCTCCAGCCGCCGGCGCAAATCGTTCCAGGCCACCGGCACGACGTTGCCGCGCCGGCGCACGCTGATCGTCGAGGGCACGTCGCGATCGGGCAGGCGCAGCGACAGCGCCCAGTCGGGGCCGCGCCACTCGACCGAACCGGCGGCCGCCTTGCGGCCCTCGGCGTGCAGCGCGACCACGCGCGCGTCGACGACGCCGGGCACCGACAGCACCACCGTCGTCAGGTCCGAGAGGAACAGCCGCTCGGTGGCGTAGCCCGCCTCGGGCGCGGGCGCGTCCTCGATGAAGCCGTTGTGCAGGGCCGGCCCGGTGTAGATGCGTTCCAGGGACTGGCCTTCGCGCAGCAGCTCGTCCAGCGTGCGCGAGACCGCCGCCCGCGCGATGTGCCGCGCGCAGCGGTCGTAGACCTCGGCCAGGATGTCGACGCCGTCGCGCGGGCCGGCGATGTCGATGTCGGCCTCCAGGTCGCAGGGCACCTCGCGCATGCGGACGATGTCGGGATGGAGGTCCTCGCCGAGGTTGCGGCGCTCGAAGTAGGCCGCGCGCGCGGCGGCGATGCGTTCGGCGGCGACCTCGTCCGTCAGGGCGACCTCGCCGCGCGATCCGGACGGACCGCCCGTTGATCCAGCAGCCGGTCCTGCCGTGGATCCGATCGCCGATCGGCCCGAGTCCCGCGTCAACTGCAGCTGCATGCGGTACAGACCGGTACCCGGCTCGGCCACCAGCGTCGCGTCGTCGAGGCCGGGTGCCGCGTCGAGCAGATGACGCCGGTAGTCCGCCGGCGTGGTCGGCCGGCAGGGGAAGACCTCGGCGGGCGGATGCAGCGACAGGGCCTCGTAATCGATGCCGCCGTCCGGACCGGTCAGGTGGTCCGCCACCGGGAAGCCGGCGCGGTACACGACGTCGGTGAGCCCGAAGCAGAGCTGCTCCAGCATCGTGATGCCGGGATCGTGCAGGTTGTGGTCGGTCCACACGCCGCCGCTGAGCTGCTGCAGCAGCGCGATGCCGCGCGCGCGCAGCCCGTCGAAGCCGACGTCGCGCTCCTCGTCGGTCGTCGGCGTCAGCTTGGCCGGCGTCGTCGGCGCGGCCGGAGGCGCGACCTGCCCCGGCAGACCGGACGGGAACGCCGAGGCGCGCGTCGTCGCGCCGCCCGCGCTCATGGCGTGCCTCCGAAGGTCCTGTCGAGTGTCCGCAGACTCATGTCGAGCCTCCCGACATTTCAGGATCGAACCACAGCTGCGACACCGAGGCCTGGATCACCTTGCCCTCGCCGTAATCGCATTGCGTGCGGATCTGCAGCCGGTAGCTCGCGCGCCGGCCGTGTCCGCCCGCCCAGCGCAGCTGGATGCGATCGCAGCGGCGGCCATACCAGGCGTGCTGGCTGCGGATGCGCTTGCGCGGCGACAGGAACTCCAGCCAGCCCGGCAGCGGGTTGTAGGTGTTCATCGCGATCGCGTGCAGCATCGCGAAGCGCCCGCCTTCCTTCTGCCCGACGCCGGCCATCACCTCGAAGGCCTGGCAGCCGCTCAGTGGGCCGGTCAGGTCGTGCCACTCGCCGTCGGCCTTGAGCGGCTGGCCGGTCTCGTCCTCGCGCCGCAGGTCGCCGAGCCGTCCCGACGACGCGACCACGCCCGCCACCTCCAGCGCCTGCCGCGGCCTGGCCGTGCCGATGCCGACGCGGCCCTCGGTGTCCAGCGCCAGCACCGGATCGCGCGTTCCGGCGGCACGCACGTCGCCGTGGTGGAACAGCAGCTGGTCGCGGTCGCCGCCGTAGGCCATCGACCAGATCGCCTCGCGGCCGCTCTGCTCGCGGTAGAAGCTGATCAGCGCGTCGTGGCTGACCGGGGTGGAGACCTCGAAGCCGTTCTCCGGCGTCTTGCGGAAACCCTCGTCGCTCATGTTGAGCATCGAGTCGATCAGGTCGCCGAAGTGGTCGCTGGTGGGCAGCCGACCTTCCTGGAAGAACTGCTTGAGCGTGTCGCGGTTGCGGGTCGTCATGGCGCGCCCCTGCCGATCACGAAGGCGGGTCCGGCGTCCTGCCGGTCCGGACCGCCGATGACAAAGGTGCTGCCGACCGCCAGCCGGTCGACGCCCGTGGCGCGGGCCGACACCGTCTCCGGAAAGCGGTCGACCGCGGTGAGGATGTGCTGCGGCATCGGCAGCGCGATGCTCCACGGCAGCCCCGCGCGCGCATGGGCCGCGCCGGTGGCCGGCTGCGCGCCGTCCTGGCCGGGCGGCTCCGCGCCCTCCCGCGCGCGGGCGGTATCGGACAGCGTGTAGACGTCGCGGTCGTCGCAGGCCACGGTGATCAGCGACAGCTGCGTCACGAAGCTCACGCCCTCCAGCGCGCGCAGCCGGGCTTCGAGGTCCTCGCTGCGCACCAGCCAGTCGAAGCGCGGGCCGTAGCCATCGTCGAACCACGGCGACAGGTAGTGCACGATGGCCTCGTTGACGCGGCGCAGCGTCGCGCCTTCGTGCGCGCCGCGCGTGAGGCCCAGCGTCGCGCGCAGCTGCAGCCGGTCGTAGGCGGGATTGCGGACCTGGAAGCGCGCGAAGGGCGAGCCGATCTCCGCCAGCGCCGCGGTCATGCGGGCCAGCTCGACCGCGTTGAAGCGCGGCGCCGCGCAGGCCAGCGCGGGCAGGTTGCGCGGCAGCGTCGGGATCACCACCGCCGTCACGCCGCCGCTGCCGTCGTTCGCAGGGATGCAGCGCGCCTTCAGCACGTCGGGGAAACGCGAGAGCAGCAGCCGCTCGACGTCCCAGCCCAGCGACGCGCGGCCCTTGTGCTGCAGCCGCTCGCCGGCGCGGGTGATCATGGCGCGTTCGTCCTCCTCGCGCTGCAGGCTGAAGGAGCGCCCGACCTGCGTCACCGAGGCCAGGCCCGGCAGCGTCGCCGACGGCCGCACGATGATGCCGTCGACCAGCGGTACCGGCGGCGCGGGCGGCGCGCTGCCGGTGCGCGGCGGCGGCGCGTCCGCGTCGCCCGGCATCTGCCGCCGCAGGCGCACGCCCTGCGTGCGCACGGACACCAGGCCGGCGAAGCTGTCGAACTCCGCGCCCGCCGACAGCCGCAGCCAGTACAGCCCAGCCGGCATCACGGTGTGGTCGGTGCTCATGTCGCGGGGCAGGTCCAGCGTCACGATGCCGGAGGTCAGGCAGCCGTGCGTCGTGTCGCCCAGCACGCGCGACGGCGCCAGCGTCCGCCATTCGTCGTTGGCCAGCGTCGCCCACGACACGGCGCGGGGCCGCGTGCCGTTGAGCAGGCTGCGCGCCGACGACTCGCGCAGCTGGAACAGCAGCGTCAGCACGCCGCCCGGATCGCAGGAGGAAATGCCGATGTAGAGGTTGCCGTCGGCGCCCAGGCGCGGCAGCAGGTCGTGCCCGCCGCCCGACATCGCCGAGTACAGCGTCTGCAGGCCGAAGGGATGGAGGTGGAACAGCCGCTCGCCGTCGACGCCCTCGGGCGGATCGTCGTCACGGTCGAGCGCGATGACGCTGGCGGCCTCGTAGTTCAGCGAGATGCGCTCGATCATCGGCGTGTACGGCGGATTCGGCAGCGGGCTCGGGCGCTTCGTGCGCGCGTTGGCCGCCACCGTCGAGGCCAGCTCGACCGGATAGGCCGCATGGCCGAAGGCCGCGCGCGGGCCGCTGAGCTGCAGCCGGCACAGGCCGTTGCGGGGCATGGGCATGGTCGACCAGTCCTCGTCCGTGGCGCGGCTGAGCTTGCGCACCGAGCCGGGGTCGATCTCGATGTGCTGCGTCGCGATCAGCTCGCCGGCCGGGTTGGTGCCGGCGAACAGCGGTTGATGGGCCGAGCGGTTCGCGCAGGGCTGCCATTCGCTGTCGCGCAGCCAGGCGATCTCGGCGCTGAAGCGGCCTTGGCGCAGCTCCTTGCCGGAGGTGCCGCCATAACCGGCGTAGTGTGTGTCGAAGCCGCCGGGCTCGAGCGGCAGTCCGCCCCATTCGATGTCCAGCGAGAGCCGGTCCAGGGTCTTGCGCGCCGCCTCGGGCGAGCCGACGACGAGGTAGGAGGACAGGCCCGGCAGCGGTCCGAGCGGCGCGAAGGCCTTCGTCGGATCGAGCGGTCCGAGGTTGTTGGCCAGCCGCACCTCGCGCACGCCGCGCACGCAGACGCGCAGCTCGACTTCGGCCAGCGGCAGCCGCGCCAGCAGCGAGTACGGATAGAGCCGGCCCTGCGTCGCGACCTCCAGCCGCAGAACCGGCAGCCGCGTCGGCCACTCGGTGCCGTGCACGGCGGGGTCGACGCCGGTGATGGCCGGTGCATCCGCGCGCAACCGGATCAGCAACGAGAGGCCGGCGCCCGCGGCGCGGTCGATCCGGCTCTCGACGGTCCACCAGCCGGTCGCCGTGCTCAGGCTCAAGCGGAAGGCGCCCTGCATCAGCCGATCGAAGATCAGTGCGCGGTTGGGCGCCCCCGAGCCGTCGAACATCGAGGGCAGGCCTTCGCCCAGCAGACGGTGCGCGGCGTTGCGCATCGAGACCCAGTCGGTGTCGCGAAGGTCGTCGGGGGAGGGCGTCGCCACATCCCCTCCGGCCAGCAGCCATTGCGGCACCAAATCCCCGAAGGCATCGCGGAATGCGTCCGCGGTCTTCGCGCGCAGCACCGCGTCGCGCAGGCCGCGCAGGTCGGGCGCGGTGCCGGACGAGGTCTGGCGCAGGATGACGCGGATCTCGCGCTCGCCCTCGCGCAGCAGGAGCAGCGGCGACGCGACGGCCAGACCGATGCGCGCATCCTCGGCGCCCGCGCCGCCGGCCGCGCCGAACAGCGGCCAGACGGTGCGGCCGTCCGCCACCGGCTGCGCGACCTTGGCGCGGGTGACGTAGTTGAGGTCGCGCTCGGGCGCGATCAGCCGGTCCCGTTCCAGCCGCAGCGTGCGGAGCGTCTCGACCCGCGCGTCGGTGACCGTCAGGGGGCCGTCGCTGACGAAGCGCACCGGCCGGCCCGCCGCGTCCTTGCCCGCGTCGAAGGCGGTGCCCGGCGGCAGGTGCACGTCGCCGGGCGCGCGCAGGTCGCGCTGGCAGGCGAGGTAGACGCTGTCGGCGCGCGACGGCGCGGGATCGAAGCCCAGGCAGTCCCGGTAGTAGAACGCGGTGTGCCGCGCGGGGAACCGGTTGACCTCGCGCTGCGCCGTCTCGCAGACCTTCAGGAAGGCGACCAGCAGCGCCGCCGCCGGCTCGTGGTTGGCCGTGGCGATGCTGTCGGGCAGCAGCTCGCGCGCCAGCCGGCGCACGTCGTCCACGGCGCTGAGGAAGGCGAAGAAGCGTTCGCGCAGCCGCTCGCGGTCCTCGCGCTCGGCGTCCGGATCGGCGACCGGCTCCTCGCTGATCTGGCGGTGCCACATGCGCGAGAGCTCGCGCTCCACCGGCCCCGGCGGACGCGCCGCGGCGGGGGCGTCCTCGCCCTGCAGGAAACGCCGCTCCACCCAGCGCAGGTCGGCGGCCAGCTGCTGGTCGACCAGCAGGTGGATGCGCTCGCGCAGCACGCGCGGCGCGGTGTCGTGGATGCCCGCCAGCGCGCGCCACCACAGGTCCAGCCAGCCGGCCAGCGTGAGCACCTGGCGCGCCAGGTGCGGCAGCGGCGCGGAGTCCACCTCGCGCGCGAAGCGCTGCTGCAGCGGCCACGGATCGACCGCGGCGATGCGCGCCATCACCAGCGTCGGATCGGTGGCGAAGAGCGTGCTCCAGTCGCCGGCGTCGTGGTCGTCGAGGTCGATGAAGCGCAGGTGGCGCGCCAACTGCGCCGTCATCTCCACGCGCTGCTCGAAGTCCAGGTCGTCCGGGCGGAAGTAGCCCGGCGCCAGGGCCATCGGGAAACGCTCGCGCTGTTCGGTGCCGGTGCTCATGCGGGTTCACTCCTCGGCCCACTGGTCCCCGGTCCGTCAATGCCCAGCACCTCGCCCTCGCGCAAGTAGAGCGGGAACACGAAGTTGTAGCGGCTGTTGCTGCTGCGCAGCGTGTAGTCGAGCTGGATGCGCAGCACGCCGTCGTACAGCCCGGAGGTGTCGATGTCGATCGCGTTGAGCGCGATGCGCGCCTCGAAGAACAGGATGGCCTGCTGGATCAGGCTGCGGATCTCGGTCAGCGTGCTGTCGTTCATGGTCTCGAAGACCATGCGCCGCAGGCCGCAGCCGTAGGTCGGATGCATCACGCGCTCGCCCGGCATGGTGGTCAGCAGGATGCGCAGGCTCTCCTCGACGTCGGTCACGCCGGACACCATCACGCCGCCGCGGGTGCGCCGGTCGAAGGCCGGCGGGAAGGCCCAGCCGGTGCCGAGGAAATCGTGTTCGGCATCCATGTCATCCCCCGATCAGCACGGTCGGCAGGCCGATCGCGATGTTGCCGCCGTGCGCGGTGGGATCGCCGACGCGCGCCGCCGGCTTGTTGCCGATCAGCACCGTGGTGGAGCCCATCACGATCGCGTCCGGCGGACCGACGCAGGTCGCGTTGTCGCCCAGCACGGCGGCGGGCAGCATGCCGATGAGCACCGTGGGCACGCCGGGGCCGATGACCGGGCCGCCCACGTGCGGGATCGGCGGCAGGCCGGGCGTGACCATGGGGCAGACATGCAGGTCGGTGAGTCGGGCGGCGGGCGGCACGAGCGTTCCTTCCTCAATTGATCATGACCATCGCGCCCTTGACCACGGTCTGACCCGAGGCCGAGAGTTCCGCGGAGGCGTTGCCCTTGGCGGCGAAGGCGATCTGCGCCTCGCAGTTGACGTTCAGGCCGGCGGTCTTCACATCGGCCTTGGACGTGATGGACACGGCGCCGACCGCGTCCAGCTTGATCTGGCCCTTGGCGGTGACGGTGATGTCCTTGGGACTGTCGAGCGCGATGCCGGAGGGATTGAGCTCGACCGTGTTGCCGTTCTGGTCCGAGAGCAGGATGGACTTGTCCTTGTCGCTCAGCACGATGCGGTTGTTGCCCGGCGTGGTGACGGTGATGACCTTGTCCTTCTCGTCGAACTCCAGCTTGTGCTTGCAGCGCGTGACGAAGGCCTTGGTGTCGTTGGGCGCGGCCAGTGCGTACGGCGGCGTGCGGCTGCTGCTGTAGAGGCTGCCCAGGATGACCGGGTGCGAGGGGTCGCCGGCGAAGTAACCCAGCACGACCTCGTCGCCGACCTCCGGCAGGAAGAAGGCGCCGAAGCCGCTGCTGGCGTGCGACTGCAGCAGCCGCGCCCAGACGCCTTCGGTCTCGGCCTGCAGCACCGGCACCTTGACCTGGATGCGCTGCTCGCCGGCGGGGTCGGCGTCCAGCTTCATCACCACGCCGACCTGCAGGCCCGGCACCGGCGGCAGCAGGCCCGCGGCCGGTTGCGCCGGCACGTCGGGCCGGGCGCTGAACCAGTCGGGATCGAGGCCGAAGTCGGCCTCGGTCGTCCACGCGCCGTCCTCGATGTGGTGGCGCAGTCCGGTGATGTAGACCGAGCCGCTGAAGCGCTTGCCCACGCCCTGCAGGTCGATGAGCCCGCCGACCTTGGCCTTCGCGCTGCCCTGGAAGCTCAGGCGGCCGCGCAGGCGCGCCAGGCCGGACTTGAGCTGCTGCGCCTTCGCCCATTGCGTCAGCATGTCGCGCGACTGCGGCGCGCCGGCCTGCAAGCGGAAGCTCGCCAGGCCGATGACCTCCGACAGGGTGCTCGTGTCCAGGTCGCCCTGCACCGGCAGCGCGGCCGGATCGGCGGCGGTGCCTTCCAGCGCGGCCTGTGCCTTCGGATCCCACGACACCGCCATCGCGCTGCCGTACTGGTGGCGCGCGTCGACGTCGCCCTCGAACGAGATCAGGTCGCTGCCGTAAGTGACCGACAGTGCCGCCTCGCCGCTGGCCTTGGGCGTGGCGACGGTCAGCGCGCCGTCGGTGGCGAGGACCAGCATGCCGTTCGCATCGGCGCGCGTCAGCAGGAAGTCCCAGTCGCTGCAGAAGTGCTGCACCAGCTCGGGATGCGTGATCGTGGTGGCCTCGACGTCCGCGGACAGGCCGTGCGCGCCGGCCAGCGTGCTCATGACGTCGCTGTCCAGCTGGTCGATGTAGTTCACGTTGCGGCGGCCGACCGTCATCTTCACGGCCTTGTCCCGGCACTCGACGATCAGGCGCGCGTCGTTGTCGCCTTCGACGCGCAGGCCGTGGCGCACGACCAGGCCTTCGAAGATCGTCTCCTCCTGCAGGCCGTAGCCCGCCTGCACCGTCAGCGCGGCGCCGGGCTTGAAGTGGGCCGCGTCGCTGAGCGGGAACTCGCGGCTCGGCATGTCGCCGTCGTTGAACACCAGCCGCGCGCTGGGCACGGTGTTGGCGGCGCGGCGCACGGTCACCGACATGAGGTCGGCGCTTTCGGGCAGGCGCTCGCCGTCGATCAGCACGCTGAGCGACACGACGCCGACGGTGTCCTGGAGCGGGGAGACGCCGGGCATGTCACTTCCCCACCGGTGGGAACTTCAGCACCGTCCCGGGAGGGATGGCGCGGAAGTCGTTCAGGCCGTTGTAGCGGGCCACCTTCATGAAGGCGGAGGAGTCCCCGTAGATCTTCTCGCAGAGCGCGCCCAGCGAGTCGCCTTCCTTCATCTTCACCGTCTGCGTCAGGTCGGAGGTGCTGGCGCGGCTGGTGACGCGGCGCTCCTCTTCCTTGCTCATCGCGCCGACGAAGCTCATGTCCACCTTGGCGCGCAGCGGATCGCCGCCCGGCTTGAACAGCGTGTACTGCGTCTTGAGCGACTCCAGCCGGCCGAAGAAGATCAGCGTGCCCCACAGCACCCGCACGTAGGGCGGCTCGGTGCGCAGGTCGATGTACTCGTACACGACCTTGTTGAGCTGGGCGAGCTGGCCCTTCACGTCGGTGGGCTGGCCCGGCACGGCCGGGACCACGCCGGTGCTGTCCAGCACGATGGAGAAGTTGACGCGCTCGTCGTCGATGGCGCTGAACTTCGGCTCCACGCCGGGCGATCCCTGCGACTTGGTCTTGTCGTAGCGGATGCCGAAGCTGTGGCTGAACTCGGACGGATTGATCTGCGCCTCGAAGGTCACGTCCTTGTCCAGCTCGACCGTGCCGGTCTTGCTGAGGTTGTAGCGCGTCAGCAGCAGCCGGGTCAGCTGCGGCGAGGCCGAGGACGACGAGGACGTCGACGATGACGATGTCGATGAGGAGGGGGCCGGCATCTCAACGCTCCCGCTGCGCGCGCAGCCGGTCGGCCAGCCAGGCGCGGCATTCGGCGAGCAGCTGCTCGCGCAGCCGCTGCAGGTCCCGCTGCGCGATCGCGGGCGCGGGCGGCGCCGGGGTGGGCGTGACCTGCGAGCGGATCAGCAGTTGTCTGACTTCGATGCTCATGCTCTTTCTCGATCGTGGCGTCACACCAGCCGGCTCGATCCGGCGTAGGCCAGTTCGACGCGTTCGATGGCGACCTCGTTGCGGGTGGACTGGAAGGCTTCCACCGACCACTTCACCGGATAGGCGTTCCGCACCGACCACACCCGCAGCGGACCGCCGTCCTGGTCCAGCAGGAAGACGTGCAGCAGCTGCGGCACGATGGGCTGCGCGAAGCCGCCTTCGAGCACCTCCTGGCACCACTGCAGCAGTCCCGACTCCAGGGTCGCGACGCCGCGCGAGAGCACCAGCTTCGGATGCTTGGCCGCCTTGGGCAGCAGGTGGACGAAGGCGTTCTGCCCGCCTTCGACCACCGTCTCCGTTTCCAGCTCCGGCCCCAGGCCCGTGACCTCGCGGAAGGCGTTGTCGCTGTTGCGGCCCGCCGACCCGAAGGTCACCGCGAAGCGGAAGGCCGGCGGCGGGTAGAGCATCTCGTCCCGCAGCGCGGCCGAGGCCGACGCCGACCCCGGTCCCGCGGGGCCTGCCGCCGCCGAGGGGCGTTTCGCCGCCGCGGGCGCCGGCGCCGGACTCACCCGCGCCGACGGACGCGCCGACGGCGGCAGCGGCGGAGCGGGTGGGACCGGCGGCATCAGGCGTTGGCGATGACCAGGCCTTCGTGGGCGATCACGATGGTCTCGATCGCCACCTCGTTGCCGGTGGACTTCAGGTCGGTGCTGGTGATCTTGGTCGGCCAGGCGTTGGCCAGCGTCCAGACCATCGTGGGCTTGCCGGCCTCGTCCAGGAGACTGATGGTCACCGGCTTGCGCTTGATGGTGTTCATCTTGATCTCGTTGAACCAGTCCCAGAACTTGTTGTCGCCCTTGAAGACGCCCTTCTTCATCGTGACGTCGCTGTACTTCTTCATGCCGGGCATCTTGAGCACCGAGAACGCGGGGCTGTCCCCGTGCCGGTACTCGATGGGCTGCGCTTCCACGTCCAGTCCGGAGACTTCCTGGAAGGACATCACCGCCGAGTCCCACTTCACTTCGAAGCGGAACTTGGGGAGTGGCCACACCGTGGCCGATTGCGCTGATCCGTCGTCTGCCATTGCCTGCCTCCGCGAGGGTTATGAGGTCGAAAAATTGAAGGTGCGCGATGCGGCGCCCCGATCCGGGGAGGCCCACGATGCCGATGACACCGGGGCTGTTCCCGTCACGACTTCTGCATCTGTTGCTGGAAGGTGATCTCGATGAACTCGGCCGGGCGGCTGATGGCGACCAGGACGGTCACGCGCAGGATGCCCTCGAGGATGTCCTCGGCGGTCATCGTCTCGCCCAGGCCGACGTGGACGCTGAAGGCGTCGTCGGGGACCGCGCCGGCCAGGCCGCCGCGCTTCCAGATCCCGGTGAGGAAGCTGGAGATCATGCTCTTGATGGTCACCCAGGTATTGGCCACGTTGGGCTCGAACACCATCGCCTTGGACGCCAGCCGGCAGGACTCCTCCAGCATGATCATCGTGCGGCGCACGTTGATGTAGCGCCAGTCCAGGCTGTTGCCGTCCAGGGTCCGGGCGCCCCAGACCAGCACGCCCTCGCCGATGAAGGAGCGGATCGCGTTGATCGACTTGCCCTGCGTCGTGACGTTGAGGTCTTCCTGGTCCTCGTGCGAGATGGTGACCTCGGGCGACACGACGCCGTTGAGGCTGACGTTGGCCGGCGCCTTCCAGACGCCGCGGCTGTTGTCGACCATCGTGTACACGCCGGCCATCGCGGCCGAGGGCGGCAGCAGGTTCAGGCGGTTGCGCGCCTCGGTCATGATCGTGTTGTAGAGCGGGCTCATCGAGACCAGGCTCTTGTGCAGCAGCGACTTGTGCGTCTCCACCGCGACGGCGAGCGCGGCGGGCGTCAGCGCCTTCTGCTTCTCGAGGTCGGACTTGGTGGAGCTGTTCACCAGGCCGGTCACGTAGGTGGTCCAGTCGTCGTCGGTCTTGACGATGTCGGCCACGGCCTGCGTCTGCTGCGCGGTGCGCGGCGGCATGGCGGGGTCGACGGCGTCGGGCAGGGACAGCTCCTTGCGCAGCAGCTGGGCCAGCAGCGCCGGGTTGGCGATGCGGGTGTAGTCCAGGTCCTTGTCCTGCACGACGGTCGTGTTGACCCACGGGTAGTAGGCCGTCGCGAAGTCCAGGAAGTTGACGCCCAGGTCGTTGCGGAAGCCCTCGATCGGATCGCCGCCCGGGTCCTTGCGGTCCAGGTAGCCGTTCCAGACGTCGAGGATGGCGATGCGGTTGCGCATGCGGCCGCCGCAGTGCTGCAGCATGGCCTGCTGGACCGCGACACAGTCGGCGCGCTTGAGCAGCACCGCGTCGGGGATGACCAGCATCGTCGGCTCCTGCTCCTTGATGAGCGTATCGATGCCGTCGGTGAGCTGCTGCGCCTCGACCAGGCCGCCGTAGTTGCCCACGGAGACGACGTAGCAGGGGCCGCCGCCGTTCTGGAAGAAGTGCACCATGCCGTGGTACAGCAGGAAGCGGCCGCCGTCGGCGCCGTCGGCCTGCGTCAGCGCGTAGTCCTTGTCGTCGCCGCGGAAGTCGGAGCGCGTGTTGGGCGGCGCCTCCGCGATGGTCAGGTGGGGATCGGGGCCGTGGCCGAAGTAGGTGTGGTACTCGGCCATCGAGCTGATGCGCCACGGCTTGTTCAGCAGCGACTTGCCGCCGTTCTCGGCGCGCCGGGTGTAGCCGACGAAGGCGGGCACCGCGGTGGCCACCTCGACGACCGAGTTGGGGAATGCATTCTTCTCGACGATATAGACACCGGGTGTCTTCATAGCCATGGCGGCCTCCTCTGCGGGTTAGCGATGCACGTGGATCTCGGAGACGATCGCCGGTTGGCCGGCTATCGTTTCGCGGGCGAGCAGTTGCGCCGCTGCCGTGGGCAGGCGGCGGATCAGCACCTTGTCGTTGCCGCCGGCCGCGCCGGTGGCGGGCCGGCCGCCGTCGGCGTTGCCGTTGCCGGTCTCGGCGCGGCTGCGCAGCTGGAACCGGTGCGGCGAGCGCTGCGCCAGCGGCACGCGCTGGCGGGAGCGGATCGCCAGCATCGGCGTGCCGTCGTCCAGGTGCTCCGGCACGGGCGTGGTGAAGTCGGTCTCGCCGGCCAGGTCGACGACGGCGAGCGCGGGCTCGGTCCAGTCGCCGAGCAGGCAGTACTTCCAGACGGTGGCGCGCGGCGCCAGCGGCCAGCGGTGACGCACGGGCCAGGCCGCGGGGTCGCGCGCGGGGCCTTGCGCCGGCAGGCGCGACAGCGGCAGGTGCAGCAGCGCGAAGGGCACCACGCGGCGGTCGTGCGGCGTGAGCAGCGCCTGCGCCTCGGGCGCATCGAGTGCCCGGGGCCGCGCCTCCAGCGTGACCGTCGGCGTGAGGGCTGTCGATGCAGCTGCGTCGTCGCGCGGCTCGACCCACAGCAGCTCGCGCGGCCGGTCGGCCGCGTCCTCGGTGCCGCAGGCGAAGTCGTCGTCGGTGGCGAAGACGCGCCAGCTGAGTGAGGCGCCGTCGCCGAATGCCCCGGACGCGTCCTCGGCATCGGCGCGCAGACGATCGATCGCCTCGGCGGGCCCGTGGACGCGAAGCGATCCGCCGTCGGCCCGCACCAGCGCGTCGGCGCGGCGCAGCCGCTCGGCGGTGGTGCCGGCGGGGACGAAGCGCAGTCCGCGGCAGCGGCCGTCGGCGTAGTAGCCGTGGGTGACGTCCACCTGCAGCAACGGGAAGTAGGGACCCATGTCGAGTTCCTTCCGTTCAGCCGTGGACACCGACGGCCGGCGTGCGCACCGGCGGCAGTTGCGCGTCGGGCTTGCGGGCGTCGATGGAGAGGAGGCGCACGCGGTAGAGCACCGACGGCACGTAGCGGCCGCCGAGCACGCCCCACAGCGTGGCCAGGTCGTGGATGCTCAGCGGCTCGATGTTCAGCGTGAGCTTGTCGATGCGCGGGTCCAGGCCGGGCGAGTTCTGCGGATCGAGCACCGGCGTGGCCTGGAAGCAGGCGATGGTGCTGCTGATCATCTTGAGCGCTTCCGGATAGGTGCTGCCGCCGTAGTTGGCCGCGAACATCATCAGGAGGTTGAGCTGGACCGGGGGCGCGGCGCGCGCCATCCGGTCGCCGCCGGCCAGCGTGTGCACGGGCATCCCGGGGACGGCGTCGCGTTCCAGGTTGACCAGGAAGGCGCAGAGCCGGTGCGCCGCGCCGGCCGCGGGGGCGCCGTCCGCTTCATGCAGCGCGGTCACGGCGACGAGGTCCTCCGCCGACTGGTGCGAGCGGCGCAGCACGGCGTTCAGGTGGCCGGCGATGTGGAGGAGGGCGGCGTCGATCATGGTGGGCCGGTCGGTGGGTCTGCTCGGGATGCGGGTGGAGGGGCGGAAGGGGCAGGGACAGCGGGGTGTCGATGCGTTGAACGATAGGAGCGCGGCGCCTCGCGTCCCATCCGACGGATGCCGATGTTGGCCGCCGGCTTTGCGGAGATTCGGCTCGGACCTGGGGGATGGCCGGATGGCGGTCGGGCGCAAGCGCGCGTTGTCCCCTGTCAAGCTGTCAACCCTTTCGGGGTGGACATGCACACGTGCGGGGCCGCCGCTCCTAGACTCCGCGCTCACGGTCCGTAGAGGCCGGGCTCAGGAGGTGAATCCATGGATCCGAGGACCGAGGAGGGTCCGCCGCCCGCGACGTCCGCTCGCGGGATGAAGGCGGGCGAGTCGTTGAGCTTCCTGCTCGGCGACTGGATCGTCGACGTGCCCACGCGCCGGCTTCGCCGTGATGACGAGACCGTGACGCTGGAGCCGCGCCCGATGGCGGTGCTGGCTGCGCTGTGCCGTCATCCGGGCGAGGTGGTGTCCGCCGAGGCGCTGCTGCAGGACTGCTGGCCGGAGGCCACCACGCTGGGCGACAACCCGGTGCACAAGGTGGTGGCGGGACTGCGCCGGGCGCTCGGCGACAGCGCCACGACGCCACGTTATCTGGAGACCATCCGCAAGCAGGGCTACCGGCTGGTGGCGCCGATCGGCGTGCTGTCGGCGGAAGGGCCGAGGAGCCATGCCGGCGGCTGGCGCGGGCTGTCGCCGTTCCGCGGGCTGGAGCCCTTCGACGCGGCGCATGCGAGCGTGTTCTTCGGCCGCGACGACGCCGTCGCCGCGCTGCACGCGCGCCTGACGCGCCTGTGGCGGCAGGGCCATCCGCTGTTGCTGCTGCTGGGACCGAGCGGCTCGGGCAAGACCTCGCTGGTGCAGGCCGGGCTGATGCCGGCGTTGATGCGACCATCGTCCGCATCGGCATCGGCATCGGCATCGGCATCGGCATCGGCATCGGCATCGGCATCGACATCGACTTCGACTTCGACTTCGATCCGAGGCTCTGGTTCTGGTTCTGATTTCGGTCCCGGGTCAGGCGCCGGCTCGATGCCGGCAGGCAGCGGTGCGATGGAGGCCGGCACCCGCGGCGAGCTGCTGCGCGTCAGCGCCACCGCGTTGGTCGACCTCGGCGCGCTGGGCGGGCTCGACGCGTGGGCGGGCGTGGCGGGCGCGATGCTGGACTGGGAGTGCCAGGGCGTGCCGCTGCTGTCGGGCTACAGCATCGACACCTTGTCCGCGGACCTGCGCGGCGCTCCTCACGAGGTGCTGCGGCAGCTCGCGATCGGGCTGGATGCCACGCGCGGACTGCGCGGCGGCGCGGAGGCTCCGCCGCTGCTCGTGCTGGACCGGCTCGAGGCGATGTTCCAGGACGACGACGCGCGCACCGGCGCGTGGCTCGAGATGCTCGACCGGCTGGTGCGCGGCGGCCGGATGGTGGTGCTGGCGATCTGCCGCAACGATTTCTACGCAGCGCTGGCGCGCTGGCCGTCGCTGATGCGCGGCAAGGAGGACGGCGCCCACCTGGACCTGGCACCGCCCGACGCGCGCGCGATCGCGCAGATGATCCGGCTGCCCGCGCGCGCCGCGGGGCTGAGCTACGGCGCGGACGAGAGCGGGCTCAACCGCCTCGACGACCGGCTGTGCGTCGACGCGATGCAGGCACAGGATGCCTTGCCGCTGCTGCAGTACACGCTGCAGCAGCTCTACCTGCACCGCGCGCCGGGGGACGTGCTGGCCTGGTCGGCCTACGAGGAGCTCGGCGGACTGGAAGGGGCCGTCGGTCGCCGCGCGGAGTCGCTGCTCGGCGAGCTGCCGGCGGCGCAGCAGGAGGCGCTGCCGCGGCTGCTGCCCCGGCTGGTCACGCTGGGGGACGACGACGCGTCGCCGACCAGCCGCTGGATCCCCGCGTCCGAGCTGGTGGATCCGCAGGAGCAGGCGCTGGTGCGTGCCTTCGTCGATGCGCGCCTGCTGGTCGCGGACCGGGCCGGGGGCGTCAACGGGTACCGCGTCGCGCACGAGGCGCTGCTGCGGCGCTGGCCGCGCGTGACGGCGTGGGTCGCGCAGCACCGCGCCTCGCTGGCGGCGCGCGACGAGCTGCGGCCCTGGGTCGCGCGATGGATCGAGGCGGACCAGGCGGGCCCGCTGCTGATGCCGCGCGGATCGACGCTGTGGACCGCGGCGCGTGCGCTGGCGGAGGCCCCGCAGCTCTTCGGCGATCAGGAGCGGGCGTTCATCGAGCGCTCTCAGCGGCGTCTGCGCCGTCAGCGCTGGGGTCTGGGCGCGGCCAGCGCCGGCGCCTTCCTGCTGGCGGGCATCGCGGGCATCGCCGCCCTCGGTTACGCGCGGCAGGCCGAGGTCGCGGCGGAGCGCCAGCGGCAGAGCCGGCAACTGGCGTCCTTCATGCTGGGCGAGCTGGCGGACAAGCTGCGGCCGATGGGGCAGCTCGACGTGCTCAGCCGCATCGGCGAGCAGGGCGTGAAGCTGCTGGCGCCCGCCGAGGGCGGCCGCGAGACGCCGGGCGACGCGCTGCAACGCGCCAAGGCGCTGGTCGTGATCGGCGAGGTCAACAGCAGCCGCGGACAAGGCCGCACCGACATCGCGATCGACGCGCTGCAGGCGGCGCGGCGGCTGCTGGCGCCGATGGCGCAGGCCGCGCAGCAGGATCCGGCCGCCTACTACAAGACGCTGGGGGCCGCGTCGTTCTGGCTCGGCCAGATCGCCTACGACGCCGGCGACTTCGACACGGCGTCGCAGGAGATGACGAGCTACCGGCAGGCGTCGGAGACCTGGCGCCAGGCCTTGCCCGAGGATGCGGACGCGCCCGTCGAGCTCGCGTTCGCGGTGAACAGCCTGGGCTCCATCGCGGTCCGGCGCGCGGCCTGGGACGAGGCGCAGCGCTGGTTCGAGCAGGCGCTCGCGATGAAGCTGGCGACGCTGGCGCGCAAGCCGGAGAACGCCGAAGCCCAGGAGTCCGTGGCCAGCTCGCGCATCTGGCTCGGGCGGGTGGCCTATGTCCGCGGCCATCCGGTGGAGGCGCTGGCGCTGTTCGACCTGGCGCGGCAGCCCTTGGCGACGCTGGCGGCGCGCTCGCCCGACGCGCTCGTGCGCCAGCGCGATCTGGCGACGGTGGAGGCCCGGCGGGGCGATGCGATGTGGGCGATGGGCCGTGTCCATGAGGGCCTCGCCGTGATGAGCGGGGCCGTGGAGCTGCTGCGCGACGTCGAGCGCCGCGATGCCTCCAACCGCTACTGGTCGTCCGACCGCCTGCATGCGCAGGCCAGTCTCGTGCTGCTGCAGACGGATGCCGGGAAGGTGACGCGCGAGTCGCTGGACGCGCTGCGCGCGCAGGTGCCTGCGCGGCCCGATGCCGAGCCGAGCCGCGAGTTCATGCGCCGCGAGGTGCTGGCGCGGCTGGCGGTCGCCGAGACGATGCTGGCGGCGCGCAGTGGCCCGCGCGAGGACTTCCAGCGGCTGCACGCGGCGGCCAGCGACGAGGTGCATTCGCTGCTCGCGCTGGCGCCGCGGCATTGGCAGACGCTCGAATTGAAAGCGCGGCTCGGGCTGATGGCGCTCGCGATGCCCGAGCCGCACGGCGCGCGCGACGGCAGCAAGGCCGGCCCGCGCGATGCCTGCCTGCAACTGCGCGACGGCTTGGGCTCGGCGGTGATGGCCGGGCAGGGCGGGCTCGTGCTGGAAGCCTGGCTCGCCGCCAGGCGCTGCCTGGGCGAAGCCGCGGCCGACACCGACGCGGCGGCGCGTCTGCGCGCGGGCGGCTACGCGCCGAACCGGATCACTGTTTCCGCAGTTCCTTTGACCCCACCCTCAACCCCAACGACGACAAGGAAACCTGTGTCATGACTGACTTTGCAATGATCGAAGAATCGACCGCCGGCGTGCCCCTCGACACCCCGGGCGTGGCGACGTTCTACGTGGTGCCCTGGACCCTGCAGGAGGTCAATCACAGCAGCGGGAAGACCACCCTGGTGGCGTGCCGCTACTACGACGACCAATGGAACCAGATCGAGAGCGGAACGCCGATGCAGAGCGGCGCGCCCTTCTTCCAACTGGCGCAACGTGCCACGACGCAAGGCGGGAACGAGAAGCCGCCGGCGGAACTGGACCTCACGCTGGTCTCCGCGGTGGCCAAGACGTTGAACTCGGCGTGCAACCTCAACAACAGCTTCATCGCGTCGGGCAAGCCGAAGGCGACGTCGCTGATCATCCCGGTGCTGCCCGACACGGTACGCGGCGTCATCCTGGTGTTCCGCTCGCCAGCGGCCGGCGACAAGGTGGACTTCCTGGTCGCGACGTCGGATCCGGAGATCAAGAACGGGAGCAATTGACGGTGGAGGTGGCGCGCGGGCTTGTCCCGGCGCTGGCACTCACTGGAAGCGTCGCGGGATGTGGTCGGCTAGAGTCGACCACTTTCCCTGACACCTGGTTGGCCCATGGATCGCGCTTCCGCACTCGCTTACGTTCGTTCGTTGTCTGAAGGCGACCTTGCCGAGTTCATTCGCGAGGCGGCGCTTCCGTTGCGCTCAGGCGACTTGAGGGAGGGCCTGTTGATCCATGCGCTCGCCAGTGTGTTCCATGTCGAGCAGGCGGCGGACGATCACTACCCGCCCTTCATCCAGGTGGCGGCAAGGCCAGTCGAAGGACCGACCGCCGGCGACCTCGCTCAATCCGGCACCTGCAAGGCGTGCGACCTGGAGGTGATATGCAATGCGAAGCTCGCCTGGTGCCCGGTCTGTGATTCACGGATCGAGTGCACTTGAGGGGACCTCCCCGGAGATCGCCTCCAGCTCATCCGGAATTGCGTCGACCACGGGGCGACGCGGCTAGTTCATCCGCAGATCGTCGACGGTCTGATCGAAGCCGTCGAGCGCCGGATCGTCACCCGTCTTGCCGCCCACGCTCATGATGATCAGCATGGCCCCGAACGGGTACTTGGGATGCCTGCACATCGCGACCTGGGTCTTGGCCATCATCGGCTTCTCGCTGGTCAGGGAAGGGCGGGTGACCCCTTCCACGCACAGATAGCGCCGCTTCCTGGCGGGCAGGATCTCCAGGCGGCCGCCGTCGACGGAGCCCGGCAACGAGCGCATGCCACTGGACGCCTCCTCGAGTTCCCGGATCAACTGCTCCCTCGTGTCGGAGGGCTTGATGGTGATGGCCGACAGCTGGATGTTCCAGGACCTGAAGTGTTCCTGGTCCTGCCATTGGTAGGACAGGGAGGTCTTGCTCGAGGCCAGCAATTTCCACTCAGGGCCCGCGGGGATCGTGCTGGAGAACAGGTCCCGCGTCACCGGCACACGCTCTGCGGACTGCGCATGGGCCGTCAGGGCTGCCGCCGACAGCAATAGGGACACGACAAGATGATTCATCGCACGAGGCTTGTTGAATGGAAGACTGGGAACGATCAGGCGGGCATGACCGCCCTCTACTTCTTGCGTTTCGAATAGGCGCCGAGCACGGCACAAGTGGAGCTCTTCTCGTCCTCCGGCGACATGCAGGAGTCCGACGCCGACAGGCCTTCCTCATCGAACTCGAAGCGCACGACGCATTGTTTCTTGCGGCCCTTGTAGCGGGCTTCAAGCACATCCCGGCTGTATCGAGCGGAGCCGTCAAAGATCTCCAACCCACCGCAACTTCCGCCGCCGACTTTCCAGTTGATGCGATAGACGTCGGAGGTCTTGCGCTTGACGGTCAGATAGCCGTGGCAGCCATCGCAGAGGTACTCACCTTCGATGGGGCGCACGGGCGCATCGGCGGCAAGCGCCGAGCCGCAGGCGACGATTGAGAACAGCGCGATGAGGAAGTGGCGATGAAAGGCTGACATGGGGACTGGGCTCCTCGGTCGTTCAAGGCGCCGAAGCCGCGCGGCTCGGCGGCGTGGCGCCGGGAATCGGCGCCGGCAGGACCACCACCTGCTTCCCGCGCGACTGGTAGGCCGCGGGGAGGCCGATGACCTTCAGGTACAGGGCCGGGCCGCAGGGCTCGCGATCCCAGGCGGGCTTGCTGAAACACGCCTGCATCTCGGATTCGATCTCCTTCAGCGGTCGCACGGGCACGTCGTGCGCCAGCGCGTGACAGGTCCAGAGCGTATAGAGCTGCGTCCCGTCCCGCGGCATCTTCGGAAAGTCGTAGGCGATCTGCACCGCGCGCGTCGAGATGAGGGTGCCCCCCGCGCGCTCGGCGATGGCCATCGCCCGCTCCCGCGTCATGCCTTCATCCCGGCGATCGAAGAGCGGCGGCAGGTTCACCATTTCCTTCTGGCATCGGGGCAGCGTGGGCGTCTGCTCCAGTTCCTCGGGCGTCATCGCCCATACGGCCACGGGCATGCTCAGCAGCAGCGGCAGGACAACGAGGATCGGTCGGAAGCGGCGCATGGTGACGGTTTCTTGTTCGGGCGTGCGAGGCGCTGGAATATAGCGTCGCCGCATGTCGTGCCGAACCCCGTGTGGCGCTCACGCCTCAATGACCTCCGAGCGACTCCCGCGCCGCCGCGATCCGCTCGTCGTAGGACCGCTTCTCCAGCGCCTGGATGGCGTCTTCGAGGATGGCGCCGAGGGGCACCTGCAGGTCCGCCTCCAGGCTCCTGGCGGCCAGCGCGGTCGCTTCCCAGCAGCGCGTCAGCTTGGGCGCGAGGCGCTTGCCCTTCTTCGTCAACTGCACGATGCGCTGACGCGCGTCCGTCTCGGAAGGGCTGACGGAGACGAGGTCCGCCTCCATCATCCGGCTCACCGTCTGCGTCACCGCGGGCTGGCTGATGCCGGCAGCCACGGCGATGTCGCTGATCGTGGAGGCGCTCTCCCGCATGAGCACGCGCATCACCGGCGTGTAGCGCGGGCGGTAGCTCGCGTCCACGTTCTCGTACGAGCGCTCGACCGCGCTGTCCAGCAGTTCGATCAGGTGGCGCAGTTGGGTGCCCAGGGTTCTTGTCATGCCTGCTTCCATGTCGGGGTCCCCACGACGGACTCGGACTGTCTGCCCTGACGACGCCACACAAGCAGCGCCACCGTGACCACGACCGTCACGATCAGGGTGACGGCCGACGCCTCTACCCCGAACTTCCCGCCGGTGAGCCATTCCGGTCCGTTGAGCGCCGTCTGGAGATATCCCGCCGTCTTGGAGCCCGAGGACGACAGACCGAAGATCGCCGTGGTCGCGAAGTTCCAGCCGAAGTGCAGGCCGATCGGCAGCCACAGCCGGTCGTGGACGAGATATGCGGCGGAGAGCAGGGCGCCCGCGACCATGATGGCGAGGAAGGCCACCGTCGAGAACCCTTCGGTGGGCAGATGCGCGAGGCCGAACAGCAGCGACGAGATCGCGAAGGCGGGCCAACGGCCGAGCCAGCCGACCAGGATGCGCAGCAGCACGCCGCGGAAGAGCAGCTCCTCCAGCACCGCGGCGATGGTCATCTCGGCCAGGGGCGCCAGCGGATTGAGCCAGGTCATGCCCGTGATCCGCAGGGCGCCGGCCGACCACAGGAGGCCGACGATGCCGCTGATCATCGTCAGGCCGATCAGCACGCCGGTCACGGCCTCGCGCGCGGCGGGCGCAGGCGCCAGCTCGTTCACGCGGCGTTTCTCCAGCGTGCGGACGAACCAGCGGTAGGCGAGCACACAAAGCACCGCGGCCAGCAGCTGCGGCCATATCTGGCGATACGGCTTGGGGAGCAGGGCGTGGATGGCCGCCATCCACAACGCCACCGGCGCCACCGTGGCGACGGCGCCGATGACCATGCGCACGATCGGCGAGCGCAGCGATGGGCGATACCAGCGTTCAGGGGCGGACGAAATGCTCTCAACTGACATGCGGACCTCCTGGGGCGAGCGACGCTGGTGCGTCGCCTTATTTGCATAAGTGCTTATGCTATAGAGGCAATGCGGCTTGTGCAACTGCTTCCGTGGAACTCCGCTGACAAGTCCTGACCCTCGGTGGGAAGTCCGGATGGCCGCTGCGCATGCGCATCGACAGCGGGCGTTGTCGTGACCGGACGACACGCCGGTTTCGGGCACGATCCTCGGCAACAATCGCCCACCGATCGGTCAAGCCATCCCGGCTCGGCTGTCAACAACTGGCCCTCGCGACAGCGGGGCCGATTCACTCCATCGTCGATCCATGCCGCATTGGTTCCAACGTCTGGCTCTCCTGCTCACGGCACTGTCGTTGAGCGCCTGCGCAGTGCAGAAGCAGGCCTACGAAGGTGCGAAGCGCCCTTACTCGGAGCTCGCCACCCTCTATGTCGAAGGATTCAGCGGTCTCCCTCGCGGGATGAGCTTCAAGCTGCTGGCCGTGGACGGGCGAACCGTGGATGCCGGGGGCGGCGTCCTGTGGGTCGTGGACGTGCTGCCGGGGAAGCACGAGTTGAAAATCTGGACCAACAAGGTCCTCAGTGCCGACACGGTGCGGCAGGGCGACGGCGTGCTGACCCTGGAGGTGAAAGCCGGTGAGGTCGTGGGGATCTGCTCGGACGGATCCCGGATCTACATCAAGCGGCTTGAAGGCGATCCCACCGGCGAGCTGCGCAAGAACGCCCAGGTGCAGCGTCCGGTGTGTGATGTGTATCGCTAGATCGGCGATCCCGATTCTGAAAATACCTCCGGCTGGGGAAGCCCTGGTGGCAAGTCCTGACCCCTGTGAAAGAAGGCCGGACGGCCATGGCATGCGCGCCTCTACACTGATGCGACTGAATCTGGATCATTCACGCACCATGTGAGGATGCGGACCATGACGAATCATTGGTTCTTGAAGAAGAGGCTGGGCTACGGCTGGAGCTTTCCCGTCACCTGGCAGGGCTGGGCGACGGTGATCGGCTACTTGGCCTTGCTGGCTGTGGACAGGCGCTTCTTCCCGCCGGCGCAGCACCCGATCGCGTTCTACGTCGGTGTTGCGATCTTGACTTCGCTGCTGGTCTTGATCGTCTCGCGCAAGGGCGAGCCGCTCGATCGCCAATAGGGCCGTGCGCTCACGCGCCGCCGCTTGCCCTGAAGCCTTTCAACGCGAATGTCATGGCGGCCCCTCGGCGGCAGTCGGGTTTCGATCCACTTCACTGAGGAAGGTCGCCAGCGTCCTCTCAACGACGAGCAGCTCAGCATCTGACGGGTCGCCGAAGAAGGGCGAGACCCGCAAATGAGATCGCGGTTGGCGGGCAATCTTCTCCGGGCTGTCGTCGACGATGAGCACGTCGTCGACCAGATAGCCGAAGCGCTGCAGTTTCCGGAGATCCTTGATGAAGACGTAGCCGCCCGATGCGAGATCGGGTCGTTGCACGCAGCGCTCGACCGCCCAGGCGAACTTCAATGTGACGTCGGCCGGCAAGAGGGCTGCGACAACTTGCGCGACGTATTCGGCGCTGGAGGACGACCAGATGCCGACGTCGAAATTGCTCGCGGCGAATGACAGCAGACGATGGGCGTGGGGTCGCGGATAGACCCAGTACGGCCCGACGCGCGTCAGCGGCGCGACGGTCAGCGGATCCTCGCGCGCGTGCACGAGCGTCTCGTCCAGGTCGAACACGACCAGCCGTTTCGGCATGGGTTCCTCCAGTCATCCCGCGGCTCAGTCTAGTCCAGCTGACATGACCTGACCCTCAGCGAACTCCGTCTCGGCGCTGATGCCGTCTTGATGCGCGGTGCCCAAGAAGAGATGCCGTCTTGAGGCCATGCCGCCTATCGTGAGACTCCCTCATGCGGCCACGTGCGCCGCGAGATTCTGGAGTTCACCTCATCATGTTCGTCATCGGCAAGGACTACAGCCGCGAAGACATCCACGCCACCTGCGGCGGCAACAAGCAGGCCTTTCTTCCCACGCATCACGGCAAGGTCGTCGCGGCCTGCCTGAAGCCCGAACGAAACCCGCAAGGACCTGACGTCGTGCTGTGCAGCACGCGGGCTGCGTCGCGTGCGGCGGGACGCACCTTCGCGCGACAAACCGGCGCGGTGCCGGTCTTCATGCGCCAGAACAGCGACAGCTGGCGCTACGTCGGACGCTACGAAGTGGCGGATTCGCTGACGACGCCGGCGGACTGCGCGCCGTTCATCGCGGGCAGCGGGCTGACCTTGAATCAGGTCTCCCGCGTGATCCGGCTGCGCAAGACGGGCGACTGACATCGCGTCGGCTGCGGGCCGAGGTTCAGTCCGTCGGGAGACGGTAGCTGAATTCGTAGAAGTGCTTGCCGTCCCGCACGTCGATGCTGAGCGTGCCGCTCAGGCCGACCAGCTCGTCGGTGCCTGAGTCGGGCACGACCTGGACGACAAGCTTCGGCGTGCCGCGATTCATCTCGCCGAAGTGCATCAGCACGAACGAGCCGCTGCGACCCGCCACGCGTCCCTCGACGCGCTCCATCGCGACGTAGCCGGCCGAGCTCGGCTCCGCGCTGCGGAAGGCCATCATGTGGCCGAGGCCGGTCGCGTCAAGCTCGCCGTGGAACTGCTTGCGGAGCAGCAGGTGGCCGAGGTTCGCCTCGGCCTCATCGGACGCCGTGGGCAGGGGTGTCATCTGCACGTCGAAGGTGCCGCGGAGGGTGTGGGTCTGGGTCATGGTGAGCTCAGTGTGCTTCTACCAATCGATGATGACGAGCATCTCCATCCTGGCGTGAGAGAAATACTGGATCTTCGATTCAGGGAGCTCGTGCTTCATGCGTCGCTGCAGTTCGATGCCGATCGAGTCGAGCGCTGCCACTTCGTCTGCATCCTTGAACTGCCGGTAGTGCAGGCTCTCGTAGCGGCCCACCCATGCCGTCAGCTCCGAGGCGAGCGCGGTCGAGATCCCCAGGTCATCAAGACTCAGGAATCCTCCCTCCACAGCATCGCGGACGCCGGTGCCGGAGAGCATGCCGTCAACGATCAAATAGTGCATGTCGACATTGTCGGGTTGCGTCAGCGCAGGGCAATCCAGTGAGACCCCGATCGTCAGCGCTTGGCGAACGTGCCCATCGGTCAATCTGTTAGAGGTGGCCCGAGAACTCCCGAAGGATTTCCATCACTTTGCGGCTGAAAGCATTGAAGCTCTCCGCGCGGATCGTCCACGTACAGACGTGCGCAGTTCCGACATTGCCAGATTGACCGCTGCACGCCGCCGAGCAGAGCCCTGACCTTCATGCAGGTGTCTTCTCGCGCGCTCGCGCTCATGCCGCCGCTCTCGATCACTGCATCGATCTGGTCCAGCAGGGAAAAATAGACCGTGTCGGACACCATGTGGGCCTTGTCGGGATTCGATTCGCGGGAGTCATGGATCGTCTCGCCGCACGAGCACGAAATCTTCATCTACTGATCGCCCTGCTGGAGGAAAAGGCGTCCATTTTGATGCAGCGCTGCACGCTACATTTTCGCGAACGGGTCGTCTGGAGTCTTCAGGACGCCGGAGGATTCCCGGCCCCGATTCCACCAGCGGCGAAAAGCGGGGGGCATGTTGTTCAGTAGTTAGTTCTGATGATGGCGTCGGTTGGCTGTCAACTGATATGCAGATAAAAGGGGCCTACCTTTCGCCGCTGTCATCAGGCAGCCGAGGGCTTTTGGATGCATGGAGGCGGCCATGACCGGCGATACCAGCAGCAAGCTCATGTCGTGCGTCTACTGTCATGCGGAGGTGGCCGAAGACGCCTCAAGCTGTCCGAACTGCGGCAGGTCGTTTCCCTGGGTGAGACAGTTGGACAGGATGCGCGACCTGATCAAGGAGCGCGAGCCAAACCGGATGAGGGCCACCTGGGTCGTCGTCGAGGAGGTGTTTGGCTACTTCAGAACCGGGACGCCACTCTCGGAGTCGGCTGTAAAAGGATTGATCGGCGCATGGCTGTTCCCGCGAGCCTTGATCGTCATCGGTTCGATGGTGACTGGAGTTGTCCTCATCTTTCAGACCTACTTGCTGAAGCAGCAGACGGCGATCCTCGATGTTCAAACCAAGGCGGCGCAGATTGAACAGGAGCCAAAGTTGCGGGAGAGACTGGCCGCAGTGACGCCATATTTCGACGCGTGGTCAGACATCGCCACTCAACTGGAGCAGGCGCCTGAAATCGAAGGCTGCAAGCGATGCGGCTTCGATTCCCCGTTGACCCCTGAGCTGGTTTCCGCGGTTCAAGGACAGGGCTATGCGGTCAACAACAAGTCACTTGCGGTGATCCACAACCTCAGTGAAATCGAAGGCCACAGGAATCAGGAGATGAAATGGCCTCGAACGCTGGATGCGTTTGCCATATCGAGCGCGAAGACCTGTCTGATGAGCCCGTCGGACATTCGGCAACTTCGCACTCACATCGAAAGGTATGCCGGCGGGCTCCAGTGGCTAGGGGATGGCCTCGAACGACCAAGTGCTTCGATTTCTTCCACTGCCGCGTATGCGGCGGGAATTGTTCCCCGCGACTCAGAGAGTTTCGAGGAACGTGCGAAGGGGCTGACGAACGGCGAGTTCTACCAGGCGATGGAAAGACGCCGCATGAACGCAGCGGCGGTCGCCGGCAACGCGGCGAAGGACTGCCGGGATCTCTTGCTGGCGGACATGCACCGCCTGAAGATGATGCTTCCAGCGCCACCATCCCCATCGCTACGAGCCGTCGTGGAGGAGGATGCGCCAGCGGCCCAGGGATCCGCCTCGCCATCGAGCCTCAAGGCAACGCCTTGAACGTCCTCTGATCCATCAGCTGTCGAAAGGCGTCAGCACCACCTTGCGACAGTCCTCTTCCTTCTTGTTGAAGATCTCATAGCCACGCGCCGCTTCGGTCAGGGGAAGCCGGTGGCTGACGATCACTTCGGGACGCAGCGCACCGCTTTCGATGTGCTTGAGCAACTCTGGCATGAAGCGCTGGGCATGGGTCTGACCGCTGGCAAAGCTCAGGCCCTTCTCGAAGGCGTCCCCGAACAGGAATCCGTGGATGAATCCCGCGTACACGCCAGGCACGCTCACGATGCCGCCGCGGCGTGTGGCGGCGATGGCCCATCGCAGCGACGTCCCGCTCGAACCCTCCAGCTTCAGCGTGGTCAGCACCGTTTCCACCGTGCTGCCCTTGGCCTCGAAACCCACCGCGTCGATCGAGGCGTCGACGCCCCGGTGGTCGGTCTGCTCGATGATCAGCTGCGCCGGATCGTCGACCTGATCGAAGTCGATCGGCAGTACGCCATAGGTGTCCTTCGCGAAAGCAAGGCGGTACGGGTGGTGGTCGATCATGAAGATCCGTTCCGCGCCCAGCAGCCGGGCGCTGGCCGCGGCCATCATGCCGACCGGGCCGGCCCCGAAGATGGCCACGCTCGATCCCGGCGTCACCTGCGCGTTGAGCGCCGCCTGATAGCCAGTGGGCAGGATGTCCGACAGGAACAGGACCTGCTCGTCGCTCAGCCGGGTGTCGGGGATGACCAGCGGACCGACATTGGCCTTGGGAACGCGGACGTACTGCGCCTGCCCGCCCGCGTAGCCGCCATACAGGTGGCTGTAGCCGAACAACCCGGCGCCGGCGCGGAGGTCCTTCTTGTTCAGGATGGCTCCCCGGCCGGGGTTGGTGGTTTCGCAGGCCGCAAAGAGCTTGCGGCCGCAGAAGAAGCAGTCCCCGCAGGAAATGGTGAACGGGACCACGACGCGGTCGCCACGCTTGACGTTGACGACACCCGGGCCGACGTCCTCGACGACGCCCATGAACTCGTGGCCCAGGATGTCCCCGGATTTCATGTCGGGGATCTTGCCGCGATAGATGTGGAGATCGGACCCACAGATCGCCGTGGCCGTGACCCGCAGAAGGAGGTCATCGTCCGCCGCGATGACAGGGTCGGGCACTGTCTCGACACGAACATCGTTCGCGCCGTGGTACGTCAGAGCGAGCATCGGAGACCTTCCAGTTGAGGTGCGCTGAGCAGCGCCGGTCCCGCTGCCAAGGCAATCCCGGCGCCCGGTCGGGACTCGCCGTTGCCTGCCCTCCAACGCCGCGCGCTCGGCTATCGCGGAAGGATGTTCCAGATGTTCGACATGCAGATCAGTCCTTGGGAATTGCTAGCGCGCGCCGCGCTCATCTATGTCGCCTTGCTCCTGATGGTGCGCTTGTCGGGCAAGCGCACGGTGGGGCAGTTCACGCCGTTCGATCTGCTGGTCGTGATGCTGCTCAGCGAAGCCGTGAGCAATGGCCTGAGTGGCGGCGACAACTCCGTCGCAGGCGCCTGGATCCTCGCGGCGGCATTGATCGCGATGAATGCGGGGATCGCGTTCATCGGGTCGCGGCACAAGGGCTTCGAGCGCCTGATCGAGGGCTCTCCCGTGCTCATCGGGCGGGACGGTCATTGGTTCAACGACGTGATGCGGCGCCATCGGCTCAGCGATCTCGATGTCGAGAAGGCCCTGCGCGAATCGGACTGCGTGCTGTCCGAAGTGAAGATCGCCGTCCTGGAGAGCGATGGGAGCATCAGCATCGTCAAGAAGGAGTGACCCGCGTCGGCGTGATGCGCGCCTTGAGCACGTCCTTCATCCACGCGAGTGCGTCGCGCTTTCGCGGTTCCGATTCGGCCGCTGTGCAGTCGGCGGGGACTGCCACGCGATAACCGCGGACGTACGCGTCCATGGCGGTGCACTTGACGCAGTAGTCTGTCGCCAGACCGGTGACGATCAGATCCTTGGCGCCCAACTGCTCGAGGAGCAGGTCCAGCGGCGTCGCGTAGAAACCGGAATGCCGCGGCTTGAGGATCAGCAGATCGGCCTTGGCCGGAGGCAGCAGTCGTGCCAGTTCGGCGGCAGCGCCTCCGGCCCGGCGGCTTCGCGCAGCAGCGTCTGCACGTCCGAGCGCCACTGGCCGAAGTTGTCGTTGACGTAGATGACGCAGGTGCCCTCGGCATGGCATTGCCTGCGCAGTCGCGAGGTGGCGCGCGCCGCTTCCACGGCCGCGTCGGCGATGTCTTCGGCGCCCTCGAAGCGCAGTGGGTTGATGAAGTCGACCAGCAGCAGCACCTTGCGCGAACGCGGCATGCCGGTCCCGCTCGCGACCTTCAGGTCGACGGCGCGGTTGCTGGAGTGGGTCGCCATGGCCGCCGGACCCTCATGGATCCCCGCGTCCGCCCGATGCCCCGTAAACTTGACCGGTGGCGTAGCTGGACTCCGACGACGCCAGCAGCACATACACCGCCGCGAGCTCCGCGGGTTGACCCGCGCGACCCATCGGCGTGTCGGTGCCGAACTTCTGCAGCTTCTCCTGTGTCTGGCCGCCGCAGACCTGCAGCGGCGTCCAGAAGGGCCCCGGCGCGACCGCATTGACGCGGATGCCCTGCTTGGCCAGCTGCTTCGCCAGCCCCTTGGTGAAGATCAGGATCGCGCCCTTGGTGGACGCGTAGTCCAGCAGGTTCTCGCCCGGGTCGTAGGAGTTGACGGACGCCGTGTTGATGATCGAGCTGCCGGCCGTCAGATGCGGGATCGCCGCCTTGCACAGCCAGAACGGCGCGTAGATGTTGGTCTTGAAGGTCCAGTCGAACTGCTCGGTGCTGATGTCCAGGATGGATTCGTGGCTCTGCTGCCGCGCCGCGTTGTTCACCAGGATGTCCAGGCCGCCGAGTTCGCGCACGGCGTCCGCGACCAGCTTCTGGCAGAACGCCTCGTCGCGCAGATCGCCCGGCAGCGCGATCCCCTGGCGTCCGGATTCGCGGATGAGCTCGATCACTTCGCGCGCGTCGGGCTCTTCGTCCGGCAGGTAGTTGATCGCGACGTCCGCGCCTTCGCGCGCAAAGGCGATCGCGGCCGCGCGACCGATGCCGCTGTCCCCGCCGGTGATCAGCGCGCGGCGGCCAGCCAGCCGGCCGTGTCCCACGTAGGACTTCTCGCCGTGGTCCGGCGGAGGCGTCATCTCACGCGCGAGACCCGGCCAGGGCTGCGACTGCTTCGGAAAGGCGATCTTGTCGGTCATGGACTTCTCCAGGAATGGCGCGGCATCCGCGTTGACGCTCCTGTGGCAACGCGGATGCCTGTGCCGACGACTTTCCCGGAAAGCTGCGGCCGGACCTTCAATGCCTGGCCTGCTCCTGCGCCATCAATTCCTCCTTGCGCTGCAGGATCCGTTCGCCGAGCTCGGCCATGTCGACGCCGGCCTTCTTCGCCTTGGGGAACATCTCGTTCTGTTCCTCCTTGACGTGGTGCTTCACCCATTCGCTCATGACCTTGACCTTGGCGTCATAGTCCTCGCCGCCGGGCTCGACGCCGTCGACGGCGGCGATCAGGTCCTTGATGCTCTGGTGCTCGACGCGCGCTTCGGGCACGAGTTCCTTGTCCTTCAACGCGGCCTGGACCTCCGGGTAGAAGATCTCTTCCTCGACCTGCGCATGCACCGTCAGCTCCAGGCAGATCTGCGCGACCAGCTGCTTCTTCTTCGCCGTGGAGCGCGACTTCTCGAACTGCTCGAAGAGCCCCGCGACAAGCTTGTGATCGGCGCGCAGCAGGCTCACGGCGTCCGGTGTCTTCGCGCGGGCGGGGGTCGTGCGGCGGGCGGTCGATTTGCGGTTCGAGGCCGCGTTGGTCGTCGTGGATGGCATGGAAGTTCTCCTGGCGGTGATGGCTGGGTCGGCGCGCCATCACGGCCCGCCGCGACAAGGTCAGTGGCAAGGGCGGTGCCCGCCAATGCCAGTGTTCATCGGGCATCGTCCGCGCGCCCCTCGTTCTGGTCGTTCCGGTCGTTCTGGCTGCCCGCCTCGTTCTTGCGCACGCCGCGCAGGTTCATCGCGAACAGGCCGAGCTGCAGGACGATCAACGCGTACGAGTGGGTGAAGGCGCCCCAGATGCACCAGAGCAGATTGCTGAGGACGAAGACCCAGAAGCCCCAGGTCCGTCGCCGCGCGCTGCGGCCACCAACCAGCCACGCCGCCACGAGCGTGACGGCCATCGCGGGCCATTGCAGCGCATTGAGCAGTTCGTCCATGCACGGCCGAGGCAAGCGGCTCGCCAGCGGCGGTCCACGCATTCGGCGGTGGGCCGCGGCCATGAACGAAGAAAAGCCCCGTCAGGGCGGGGCTGGTGATGCGGGCTGCCGGCTGCCGGGGCCGCCGAAGCCGTTCGAAGGGACGCGGGTTCAGCGATCGTCGCGCGACGAGTCGCTGCCCTGGCCTTGATCGTCCTTGGACGCCTGGTTGGACTGGTCGCGCGAGGTCTGCGGGTTCTGCTGCTGCGAGCCCTGGTTCATCTGGCCTTGCCGGCCGCTGCCGGGCTGGCCCTGCTGCGGCGATTGCCGCTGGCCTTGTGATCCCGATCCTTGCTGCTGGCCGCCGGGCTGGTTCTGTCCTTGCTGGCCTTGCTGATGCTGTTGCTGCTTCTGCTGGCCTTGTCCGCCCGGGGACTGCTGCGGGTTCTGCGCGTTGGGTTGCTGAGCCATGGTGGTCTCCACGTTGTGCGCGTCGGCAAAGACACCGATAGCAGGAAGCTGGCAATGCGCATGCCGCCAGGGCGATGCCGGCCGCCCGCTGGCTCGATTCACGACGCGATGTTCTGTGGGCGATCGCCAAGGCGCTCGATGCCCGCGGCGGCTTCAGGCGATACCACCAGCACGCGCACGGGTCGCGCATAGGCCTGGCTGCTGGAACGCAGCGTGGACAGCAGTGCGGCAATCACGGCTGGGTCCGCGTCACGCACCATCAGCAATGTGGGGCGACGCGGCCGGAACGCTTCCGCGACATCCAGCGGACCCTCCCGCCACCAGCCGCAGTCCCAGGCGTCGCGAGGGGATGGGCCTCGCATCGCCACGCATTCGCGCCACAGAATCTGCAGGCGCCACAGCAGACCTCGCCAGCGGCCCAGGCGCGCCAGCTCATGGCTACCGTCCAGCGCGCAGGCTGCGCCGTCCAGACCTATGTGAGGGGCGATGCTGGCCGCGCGCAGCGGCTCCGTCAGCATCGGAAATGCGCCGCCCTCGCACCAGGCGCGCAGCGAGGAGAGCAACGCGTCGTCGACCGCGCCGAGCGCGTCGGGCGGGATCATCAGGGCGTCGTCGAAACGGCGCGGCAGGCGCATGGCGAGGCGGGTCAGCCGCCGCTCGAGGAGCGTCTCGCGGGAGCCGAGCTCGCCTGGGGGGCCACGCCGATGGGGATGACGCGCACGCCGGAGGCCGTTGCCGTGACGTCGGCCGGGCGGGACGTCTGCGCATTCGTCGACGGCGGCTTCTTGCGGGCCGCGAACATGTTCACCACGCCCTGGCGAGCCTCGGAGAAGTAGAACAGTCCGGTCACGGCCAGGATGACAGCCGCGAGAGCAGCGGCGATTTTGATGGGGGAGATCTTCAACATGAGGAGGCCTTCGACGAGGCCGAGAGGGTAACAGCGCGGGGCATCGCTAGTCCGGCACGAACAGCCCCGTTTCCGGATCCCTTCTGAAGTCCGCTCCCTCCGGCGCTTCCAGCAGAGGGATGACGGAGTCGTCCTTCGCCAGCACCGCGCCCAGCGACACGTAGCGGCTGTTGTTCGCATCGTCCATGTACGCGCGCGTCTCGTCACCGGCAGTGAATCGCCAGCCGCTGTCCTGCTCCTCGTCCGGCGCTTCGCGGTAAAGGCGGCCGACAGGCTTCCCGTCCGCGAGGATGCGCTGGGTGACGAATGCGCGTTTGGCGTACCTCGCGACGAGGTTGTCGGGCTCCTCGTGCTCCGTGTTGATGATGTGCCGGGTATCGAAGCGCACGGTGTCGCCCGCCTTCAGGGCCACGATCTTCTGCGGGTCGTTGTCCAGACGCCCGACGAAACGACCTCCGGGCTCGATCGCGTCCACCAGCACCCACATGCGCTCGACGAAGACGCCATCGGGGTCGTGGCCGTCGCCCCGGAATATCAGCTTCACGACTTCGCCGACAGCCACCTTCGAGAGGGTCTCGAGGGACGGCTTGTAGAAGGTGTACTTGTTGGCTTCCGCGATGGCGGAAGCGTCGTCGAGCTGCCAGCTGGGCATGGGCATGAGGTTCTGGAAAGGGCGTTGGGGACGGATGTTAGGTGCTGCGGGTTGAACGCATTCTTAACGTCCCATCCGATACGCTGCGCGCCGCCTGAATCGGGAGGGAATGAACATGGCAACGAATGTGACGCAGCGGCGCGGGCGCCACCGCGCAAGTGGCTGGCTGCTGTTGGGACTGGGGCTGCTCATGCTGACGGGCGTTGCCCGTCCGGCCGAGGCGGCCAGCTTCGACTGCAAGAAGGCCGGGACGCGGGTGGAGCATCTGATCTGCGACGACCGGGACCTGTCCCAGCTGGACGAAGACATGGCCGACATCTACACCGTCGAGGACGACGCGCCGGCCACCGATCCGCGTCGCGTGGCGCAGCGGGGCTGGCTGGCCAGGCGCAATGCCTGCAAGGATGCCGACTGCGTGAACGTGCAGTACCAGCAGCGGCTCGTCGAGCTGTTCTGCGACCCCAAGGGCCCGCGTGCGGGTGCGGGCTATGTGGCGTCCCGGTGTGAGCACCACCAGCTCCAGCTGCTGGATCGAGAGTTGACCACCTGGGAGCGCCGCTTCGTGGACACCGTGCCGGCGAACACGTCGTCGCCGGAGAAAACCCGCGAACTCGCCGAGCGGGAGGTGAAGGCCTGGCGCGAGTATCGCGAGGCCAGCTGCTGGCTCTACGGCGCGCGCGAAGGCGGAAGCGGCGCCTGGCAGGCCTTCTTCGGTGGCACCTGCGAGGTCAGCGAGACCAAGAAGCGGATTGCGAAGCTGAAGGGCGAAGTGACCCCGTGACGAAGCGAGCAGCCCTGCGGGGCCGGGCTCGCTCGGGGAGCCTCACTCCTTCGCGATCGCTTCCACCTGGATGCGCAGGGCCACGTCCATCTTGAATCCGTAGTCCTTGCCGGCGGCCAGTCCGAACTCCTCGCGGTTGAAGCTGCCCGAGGCGTCGGCGCCGCAGAGCTCGCGCTTGAGCATCGGGTGCGGCACGCACTTGATCTGGTGGACGGCCAGCGTCAGGGGACGGGTCTTGCCGTTCAGCGTGAGCTCGCCCACCACCTGGGTCGGCACGCCGGCCTTGATGCCGTCGAAGCGGCCCTTGAAGGTCGCGCCCGGGTTCTTCTCGACGTTGAAGAACTTGTCGCCGGTCGCCCAGGCGTTCATCGCTTCCAGGCCGAAGTCGATGCTGGCCAGGTCCATCTTCACGTCGACGCTGCCCGCGCCGGTGGCCTTGTCGTAGACGATGGTGCCGGCGCTCTTGTTGAGCTTGCCGCGCCAGTGGGACAGGCCCATGTGGTCGGCTTCGAAGCTCGGGTAGGTGTGGGTGGGGTCGATGTCGTAGGTCGCGGGCGCGGCATGCGCGAAGGCGGCCATCGAGAGGAGGGCGGGGGCAAGCAGCAGGGGGTTCATGGGAAGTCCTTGTGGAAGCTTGGCGGGAGCGCCTGTCTGACGACGAATCGGGTGGGCGGATTTCGACATCGTCGCATCACGTCATCCCTTTTCTGCATCGTGCGCGGCCAGCAGGCGAGCCGCCGATTCGGCGATGCGCTGGAGCAGCACTTCGTCGTAGGGCAGCCAGGGCACGGCGGAGAGGCGACGCGACGCCGGCGCGGGCGCGATGCCGAGATCGACCGGTTCGCCGCGCAGCGTGACGCGGGCGGTGGCGAGGTGCACCGCGTGCTCGCCCACGTGCAGGTGCCGGGCGCCCATCGACATGCGCCCGTTGGTGATCGCATCGACGAAGACATGCGCGAGCGCGTCTCGGCGGGCTCGCGCCATCTCACCCAGCGAACGTTCGGACAGAGTCTCCAGACGACGCCAGCGCGCGAGCTGCGGGTGCGCAGCTCCGACGCGCCCGGGAGCCTCGATGTCGCCGACGGTCGGTGGCAGGTCCGCCGGTCCATCTTCCAGCGCGAAGCTGGCGGCGCTCACCAGCAGATCGACCGCGCGGCATATCTCGGAGAAGAGGATCGGCTCGACGGTCGCCGGTGTGCAGGGCCGCCATCGACGCCCGTCCCGGCGTTCGAACAGGAGGGGGCCGCTGTCCGCGTTGCCGGTGACGCCTGGGTACAGCCGACCATTCACCGCGAAGGTCGCCTGGACCGGCCCGAACTCGCGCACGAGACCTTGATCGCGCGCAATGCGCCATCCCTCCTTGCGCGCCAGTCCTAGCAGCGGGCGCATTGACAGCACATGGCCTTCGAACATCGATGTGGCCGCGGCATCGGCCTCCTCGGGCGGCAGCGCGTAGTGCTCGCGGAACACCTGCCGGAAGGGCTGACGCACCTGACGCGCGACCACCGCGGCCTGCCACCGACGACGCTCGTCGTCGGGCGCGGCGAGCGGGTGCCAGAGCGACACGCGCGCGTCGTCGTCCAGCGCGACCCGCTGTCCATCGGCATCGGCCGGCGCGTCGTCGCAGCCGGTCAGCATGAAAGAGGTGGCGGTGCCATCGGTCCCCGTGGCGACCCAGACCAGGGCGCGCGTCAGATCGCGCCCGCCGGGCGCGGCAGCCAGTCGCTCGCGCCACACGGCGACCGGCAGGTCCAGTCCCTGCCAGAGTCCGGCCTCCAGGCTGGTCGCGAGCATGGCGGTCCGCTGCTTGTCCTTAGGCCCCGAGGTCAGCCGCAAGGCCACCTCCGGGCGGTCGGCGAGTCCGCGTTCCGCCGGTTTCAGGTTGCGGGCGAGCTTCTTGGCGATGCCCGCGTGGCGCACTACCCCCAGCGCCGCCTTGAGTGCCTCGACGGTCTCGGGCGTCGGCACGGCCTCGATGGCATGGCCGAGTGCGATGGCGACCGCCTGCGAGGGCAGGGTCTTGGCCGCGGTGGGGGCCACGCACACATCGAGCAGCAACTGCCGGATCAAGGGTCCCAGCCACGGCTCATCCCGCAGGGCTGCCACGCGCATGGCGCGGCCGATGGCCTGGGCGTCATCGGGGGTGAAGGCGCCGTCCGCCTGGTAGGGGACATCGCCGCGATGGATGGCGCCCACCCGGTCCGCCGCAAGTCTCAGCAATTGCTCCGCATGGAGCACGAAGGCGGGTTCGGCGGCAAGCGCTGATGTGGGATCTCCGGGCAGCGGCGACTCGTAGTACTGTCCGGTCCCCCACCCGCCGGCCATCGCCAGCCAGGCGTCCATGCCGAGTTCGGGCAACAGGTCCAGTTCACGGCCCCAGTACCACGAGCGCGATGCCCGTGGCGTCAACGCGTCTCGCAGCCGATCGAACGAAGGGCGGCCCGCGATGAGGGACAGCGCGACGCCGTCATGGATGTCTGAGCGCTCGGCCACGTGCTCTTCGCTGAGGTCGCTGAGCACGCGGTCGGCTTCGGCGGCCAAGGCCGGCGAGGGGGCCTGGGTGAGCAGCGCAAAAAGCTCCAATGCCGGATTCCACTGGAGTGGCTTCACGTCCTTCAACACCGCCAGCGCGGCGCGTTCGCTCAGGGCCGGCACAAGACCGGTGTCGCGCACCTGCACGAGGATGGACCGAGCCGCGTCTTTCGCAGGCTGAGGCACCTCCGGGTCGCTCGCGGCGCGTCGGATGTCGGCCCACAACTCGCCCAGTTCCAGGGGCTGCAGATCGGCGATGTCGACCGGCGCGCCGACGAAACTGGCGTGTGTGGAGGCCAGTGCCGTGAGGCGGTCCCTGAGGGACGAGACGAGCGGTCGTTCGGTGGGGTCAGTCATGCGTCATCCAGGCCGGAAGATCGCCACACGCTCGCCATGAGCGGCGAAACGGCGAACCAGCACTCGGCGTCCTCGCCCTCCAGGACAGGCGTCGCCCAGTAGTGGATCGTCGATGCATGGAGCGCGGGCTCGGTCGACAGCAGGCGCCACAACTCGTCGACGACCGGGAAGCTGGCGGTGTCGGACAAGGCGTCGTCGGCACAGGCGATGGCGAGGGCCATCAGGCTGAAGCGTTCATCCAGGGACAGGTCGCCGCGCCGCAGCAGCGCCAGCACGCGAGGCAACGCCGCGGCGTTGCCGATCTGGATCGCCCAGTCCTGCATATCGGGCGTCCAAGGCAGATCGAGCGCTTCGGAAAGGTGTTGCTCGACGGTCGGCAGGCTGTAACGCTCAAGGTGGCGGAGGTGTCGGGGGAGCATGGGTTCTGTATGCCGCTTTCGACCGGCTCACGGTTGCCATGGCCGGAGCACGATCCCTCGCCAGACGAACCGATTGGAGATTCCGATGGCAAGTCCGAAAGTTCCTCCGATAAGAGCCGCCATTCCCGCACCCGTCACCAATTCAGTCTGTCTCAACCAAAGGGTGAACAGGGTCGCAGCGCCCATCGACAGTGCCGCGGCAGGAATGGCCCAGAGCATCTGAAGCGTCGCGGCAGTCGTCAGCTTTGCGCCGCATGCCGTGCAGTGATGTTACGCCTGCCTCTTGAATCTGATGTCATTGCTGAGCTTCTCGACGGCAACGGCGCCGCAGGTGGGACAGCGCTTCGAATTCAAGGGGGATTGTTGGAGTGGCAACTGGCAGATCATGGTGGCGGTCCGTCGTCCTTGGTGAAGAACTCGGCATGGCCGCTCCTCAGCAAATAGAAGGTCGACTTCGAGACGAAGTGGATGAGCTCCCCGGATTCGGAACGTCCGTTGGTGTACACGATGAACAGCGACAACCAGTTCTGCCAAACCACTCGATAGGGGAGGCAGAAGCCTGAGCCGTCGTAGGTGTGGTGCCAACGCTTCCCGGTGTAGCGGTTGACGGTCCTTCCCAGTCCATCCTCCACGAATTCCCGACGGCCACTGTCCGAGGGGCTGGGCGCTCCCCGGTTCCAGCGACGAATGGTCTTTTCCTTGTCCGATCGCCACGTGCCGATCAGCCAGGTCGAAGGCTGGAAGCGCTTCGGCATGGGCTTGACGACGGAACGGTCGTCGCGCGACGGCGGCTGCGCGTTGCCGCGAGAGCGGGAGGGACGTTGGATCATCGTGCGGGCAAGGATAACAAGCTGACAAGTCCTGACCCTCGACGGGCGGGTGTCCATGGTCCATGAGCCGGCCATGTCCTGCCTGCCCGAAGCACGCTAGACGCAGTAGGAGGGATGAAGGGAATCGAACGGCGCGATGGTCGGGTGCGTCCCATAGAACGTCTGGCATGCCGCCGCGTACGCTTCGTGGCTCTTCCACAGGTTCGCCAGTTCCTCTTCACCCGAACGCACCAGCTGACTGAGGACGCCTCGCCGTTCCCCGTCGTCTCTCCATGCGTAGGTTTGTTCGCGCGGGTCGATGGCCATGAGCGCGTCGTCCAGTTCGAGCGAGCTGACCTTCAAAGAATTCGGCCCCTCAACACGAAAGCCGATTCCGATCTCCGACCCCGTCAGTTTGACGAGCAGCGGGATGTACTTGCTGCTGGCGTCCTTCGACTTTGCAAACTCGCCTTCCGCGTGGAGCTTCGCCGACGAGGTGTCGCACAGCAGGCGTGCCGTGTAACGCACCAGGTTCTGGACGTGGAACGCGAGCCGATGGAAGTCGTCATTGGTGAACTTCGCCCACTTCTGGGACGGTGTGCCCAGGGACGAATTCTGGAGGAAGGGGGCCGTCAGCTCGACCGTCAGATAGTGCTCCAGCGCGTACCTGTACTGATTGATCACATCCCGCTGCATCAGGTAGACCGTCGCCGCGAGTGGCGCCGCCTCGAGATGGTCGCCGCCCTCCACGAGGGAGGTCAAGGCGTCACTGAAGACAGGCTCGATATTCAGCATGGGCAGTTCTCAATGGCCTGGGCGGCGGACCTTGGCGATGAACTCGACGACGAGGTGGATGGAGGTGGGGCGACGCAGTGTGCCATCGGTGCGACAGCAGTGCCGCCTCGACACACCCGCGCAGGTGCGGGCTCGGTCCGACGGCCGCCGACTCGCTTACAGTGCGCAGTCCGCGCGCGGGTGGACGGCATGGCGATGAAATGCGCGATTGCCGCACGCCGCCCGGGTCCGACCTGCCTGGCAATGGCGGGCGCGATGGGACAGCGGCATTGAATGAGGACGCCGACGACGCAATGAGCGTCGCGGTGATCTGCAGAGAGTGAACGACGACGAGGGAGGAGTGTCCGTGAAGGCAATCGGGATTCGCGTGGCGATGATGTGCTGCGCATTGGTGCTGGCGTCCTGCGGTGGCGGCGGCGGCGGCGGTGACGACGCCGAGGTGAAGGTCAGCAGCGACCGGTCCAGCCTCGACTTTGCCGGCTTCGCCGGCGGCACGATGGCGCCGCAGAGCGTGAACTTCACGCTGCTCAACGGCTCGGGGACCTACTACGGCGAGGTCGTTCCCGATCGGCCGTCGGAGTTCTCCGCCTCCTTCACACCCACCGGCAACACGAGCGCGACGGTCACGGTGACGCGGTTGAACACCGCCACGGCGGGGCAGGGCAGCGGCAGCCTGCTCTTCCGCCTGTGCTCGGACGCAGCCTGCGGTCGCGTCGTCTGGTCGCAGTCCATCCCCTACCGCTACGCGATGTTCTCCGTCGACCGCTCGACGCTGGCCTTCAGCGGCTTCGAGGGCGTCGCCGCCGACACGAAGCCGGTCGTCATCACGCCGGCCGACACCGACAGCCGTCTCGCCGTCTCGACCAGCGTGACCACCGGCTCGGGATGGCTCACGGCGACGCGCACGTCGACGGGCGGCATCGCCGTCGCGGCGACGGCCGCCTCCCTCGCGTCGGGCAGCTACCAGGGCACGGTGCGCTTGCAGGTCGCCGGCCTGGGTAATTCGCCCACCATGACCATTCCGGTGACCTTCACGGTGGGGTCAGGTCTTGTCGCCCCCGCGGCCGGTCAGCTCGACCTGACGGCCGAGGCCACCACGCTCGCGGGCGCCGCCGATGTGGCCTTCCAGGGCGGTCAGGGACGCGCATGGACGGCCAGCAGCGACCAGCCCTGGCTGGTCGTGGACACGGCCGCCGGCAGCGGGGCCGGTGCCGGCGCGCTGCGGTACCACGCCGACCTCACGCGCCTGGACGGCATCGCCAACTGGAGTTCCGCCTCCGCCCGCGTGACGATCCGCGCCGCGGGCCTGACCGACACCGTCCTGCCGATCACGCTGAACAAGCGCCTGCCCGAGATCCATGTGACCTCGCCCGCGACGATCGTCGCGGGACGGGCCGCCACCGTGCGTGTGATCGGGCGGGGACTGTCCCAGCTGTCCGGCATCGGCCGCATCAGCGTGACTGGCGCCACGGGCATCACCGGCAGCGTGACCTCGGATCGCGAAGCCGTCCTGAACATCCCGGCGATGACCGCAGGCCGTGCGACGGTATCCGTCACGAACGCCGCGGGCATCCCGGCCTGGAGCGGCACCCTCGGCGCGGCAACCTCGGCGGCACTGCCGGCGGGCACAGCGCTCAACGCCGGCGAGAAGCGCTCGGCGCTGTTCGACCCGACGCGCAACGCGCTGTATGCCGTCAACTTCACCCAGAACACGCTGGTGCGCTACCGCTATGCCAGCGGCCAATGGCTGGTCGACGGCCTGCCGGTGGCGTCCATCGGCGACCTGGCGATGTCCCCGGACAGGCAGGCGCTGTACGTCGGCTCGGGCACTGGCACGCTGCTCGCGGTCGATCCGGACACCCTGCAGGTGAAGAGGACCCACACGGTGCCGTCCAACGTGGGGGTGTCCGTGTCGCCCTCGCTGTTCTTCACGCGTGGCTCGGCGGTCACCAACGACTTGCGCATCTGGTTTGGCGGCAGTCAATGGTCGAGGCTGGGCTACTTCGACATGCGCAGCGGCAGCTTCGGCAGCCAGCAGGTCACCGGCCCCAACTTCGACCTGTACTCGCCGGTGTTCTACGCCTCGGGCGACGGTTCTAAGCTCTTCGTGGAGAACCCGCCGATGCTGTCGCCGAGGTTGCCGAGCTACCTCTACACGACCGCGACCGCGGCGATCAGCTCGCCGGCGAACCTGCCAGGCCCCTATCGCAGCGTCGCTTACGACGAGACCGGCAGCAAGGTGCTCATCGACGACGAATCGCTCTACGACGGCTCGACCTTCAGCCTGCTCGGCACCGCGAAGATCACCTCGGCCGTCGGTACCAACGCCGTGCTTTCGCCCGACGGCACGCGGCTGTACCGGATGGTCACGGTCAGCCTCAACAGCAACGTGGCCGACCACATCGACGTGTACGACACCGCCCGGGTGCAACCGGGCACCTCGGCGCTGGTGAAGGTCGGGCAGATCGCGATCACGACGCAGGCGCTGGACTGCGGCGCACAGGCACCCTACGGCTGCGACGTGCGCGGCGCCTTCGTGATCAGCCCCCTGGGCGACACGCTGTTCTGGGTCGGCAACCAGCGACTGGTGGTGTTCCCGATCCCAACCGGCCTGTCGGGCATCCAGTCCCTGTCGTCGCCGCGCTTGCTGAGGGCCGCGACCCGCTGAATCGCCGGCGCTGCCCCTTCCCGGGGCCGGCAGGGTCGTCAGCTCACGTCGATGACGACCTTGCCGAGCAGCGGTCCACCGCCGTGCCGGCGCTGTTCGAGCGCGGTGTGCGCCGCGCCGATCTCGGCAAGCGGGAAGGTCGCCCCGATGACCGGCCGGATGCGCTCGCGTTCCAGCAGGTCCTTGAGCGCGAGCAGCTTGCCGCGGTTCTGCCGCGTGAAGACGAAGTGGTACTCCGCGTTGACGCCCCAGGCCGCCACGAGGTTCTGAGGCGTCGCGATGTCGACGATCGACACGACGCGCCCTCCGTCCGCCAGCACGTGCGGCGAGCGCTCGAGCGTGTCGCCGCCGATGGTGTCCAGGACGACGTTCACGCCGCGCGCGCCGGTCAGCTCGCGCACGTGGTCGACGTAGTCGCCGGACTCGTAGTCGATCGCTTCGTCGGCGCCGAGGGAACGGACGAACTCGACCTGCCGGGCGCTGCACGTGGTCAGCACCCGGGCGCCCATCACCTTGGCGAGCTGAACGGCGATGGAGCCGACGCCGCCCGCGCCGCCGTGGATCAGGACGGTCTCGGCGGGCTGCAGGCGGGCCCGCGTGACCAGCGCCTCCCAGGCGGTGCCGCCGACCAGCGTCATGGATGCCGCCTCGCCATGCGTCAGGTTGCGCGGCTTGTGCGTCACCAGCTCCTGCGGGACGACGTTGAATTCGGCATAGCTGCCGCCCTTGGGGCCGAAGATCTTCGGCGTGTAGAAGACCTCGTCGCCGGGCTTGAAGTCGTGCACGCCCGCGCCCACGCGTTCGACCACGCCGGACACGTCGTGTCCGATGATCGCCGGCAGCGGCACGTACGCCGGGTAGTCGCCGCGGCGGATCTGATAGTCGAGCGGATTGACGGACGTGGCGACGACGCGCACGAGCAGTTCACCCGCTTCGACCGCGGGCACGGGGACCTCCTGCAGTTGCAGGTTCTCGATGCCGCCGAAGGCGGTCAGGACAATGGCTTTCATGGGGACTCGCAAAAGTTGGGGTCTGTCTCGCTCCGCCGATTTCTGCGGAACGACGCCATTGTCATATCGCAAATCATCGATACGTTGAGGCGATGGACTTCGACCCTCTTGACGGCGATGGTGATGGGTCAGGCCTTGCGCGGACGGGCGCCCGCTGGTATTCGCCGCGCGCGCCACGCGTCAAGCGAGCCGCCCGTACACTGGCCGCTTCAACGCAAGCTTCCGCCCATGTCCGAAGAAGTGCCCTTGCTCCGCGTGCTCGAAGTGCTGGCCAACGCGCAGCGCCTGGAGATCCTGCGCAAGCTCAAGACACCCGGGAGCTTTCCGCCCCAGGACGAAGGCGACCCGCTGGTCGACGGTGTCTGCGTGTCGTCGATCCAGGAAGGGCAGGGGTTGGCGTTCTCGACGACCTCGAAGTACCTCGCCGACCTGGCGAGCGTCGGTCTGGTCACCGTCAAGCGGGCGGGCAGGTGGTCGTACTACCGGCGCGATGAGCGGGCCATTGCGGCGCTGGCGAAGCGGATGGCGCGGGAGCTATAGGCAGTCGCTCGCCTGCGCCCTCTGACGCTTGCCGGTCGTGCAAGCCGAAGGCTTCCCTCCTGCTCCTCAGCGGCGTGGCGCTGCGGGAGGCGACACCAATTCGGTGTCGATGGGCAGTCCCTCGATCTCGGCAGCCGCGTTCCGGGGAAGCGCCGTCAGGGCGCCGGCCAGATCGCTCGAGGCATCCCAGCGGACGACGTCGCGATCAGGCTGGCTGAGGTGGTGATCGCCGATGTAAGTCACGCGTCCTCGCGTCACGTTGAAGCTGTTTGACGACGCCAGCGCGGTGTTCATGCCCCGCGCGAAGCCGCCGACCGAGTACGAGCCCGGGTTCACTTCCAGCAGGCGGACCCCTGCCGGCGGGACGAAGACGAGGATGGGAGCATTCATCTCGAACCCGTTCGACTTGATGGACATCAGCGCATTCGGAAAGCTCGAAGAGGCCTGGAGCAGGACATACCCCTTGGTGGGATCTCTTCTGCCTTCGCCGGCGACGCGGGGTTTCGCGCAGCCGAGCAGGGCCATGCCGACGAGTGCGACGAGCAGGGCGCGGCGACGATGAGCGGTGGTGAAAAGGGACATGGTCAGTGGTTCTTCATGTGCTTGATGCGCTGCGCATCCACTGTGCCAGAAAGGCCGTGACTCTTTCCTTGATGCCGCTCTCGACGGTGCGAAGGCGAAGCAGTGGAATCCCGCTCTTGTGCAGGATGCTGTTTTTCAGCGTATCCCGCTCGGATTGCACGGGCGTGTCATGAGCAGCGCCATCCACTTCGATCACGCCCAGCGGCGTCTTTCCCACCTTGAAATAGACCACGAAGTCGCAGCTGGCGCGGTGCGCCATGAACGCGCGCTCCCGCTCGGTCAACGCGGGGTTGGCGGAGGACGCCACCTGATCCAGCGCGACCTGGGTGTGGAAGGTCAGCGCCCGGCCGGATCCTTCCGACAGCGCCTCCCGCAGCACCTGCGCCAGGATCTGTTCGGACTTGTAGCGTGAGTCGGCAGGTCGCAGCCGGGCTTCGAGCCGGGCCAGGGACTGGTCGAACTCCTGGTACAGCAGGTCGAAGGCCGAGACCACGGGCGCGCGATGGATCTGCGCGTCGTCGGCGTAGTAGGCGACGTAGCGCGCCAGGGCGGCGATCGGTCCGTTGTGGGCGGCAAAGACCTCGTCCCCGGTCACCAGGGTGAAGCGGCGCTTGGCTCTGGACACGGCCACGTTGACCATGCGCGGGTCGTCCACGAAGTCCAGCAGCGCCTGACTGCTGCGCTTCTTGTCCAGCACCGTGGAAAAGACGATCTCCTCGCACTCGCGGCCCTGGAACTTGTGGACGGTGTCCCTGATGAAATCGGCCGGCAGATGTGTCGCGGAGAGCACCACCTGCGCACGGAAAGGCGCGATGAAACCGCGGCCGTCCTCGCCTTCCCAGAGGCCTTCCTCCGCACCGTCGAGCGTCTTGACCAGGGATTCCAGCTCCCGCAGGTTCCCGCGCCCGCGCGCGTGATTGCCCTTGGCCGTGACCACCAGGCGCAAGGCATCGCTGTCGTCCGACCGCGTCATTGGGATCAGCGCGTTGTCGTAGAACTGCTGGTTGCAGAACTGGATGATCCTCGGGTGGCAGCGGTAGTGCTCCTTCAGCAGGGTGCGGGGCAGCGCTTCCTTGAAGACGGCGAGGCACGAATCGAGCAGGCTATGCCGTTCGCAGTCCCAGTCATCGGCGGGCGCCGCCACGCCCGACGCCGAGGGAATGTGCGCCAACTGCCGGCCGTCGCCGACGATGACCAGATTCTTCGCGCAGCCCAGCGCGAGGACGCCCGGCACGATGTCCTGCTGCGAGGCTTCGTCGATGATGACGTAGTCGAGCAGCGCGTTCGCGCCGATCGAGTTGACGATGGAGTGCGTGCTGCTGCCGATGATGGGAAAGCGCTTCACGAATGCGTCGAAGCGACGCTGGTAGCTTTTGACGTCGAAGGTCTCCGTGTCCTGAATCCGAGAATGGAGATGCCATTTCAGATGCCGCATGGAATCGATCGTCAACTCGGCCAGCAGTGCTTCGAAGTCGCCGCGCTCCAGCGTTGCCCGGCAATCGGCGAGGGCCGCCGTCTTCTCTCGCGATGCCTGGTCGTAGTAATGGCGCTGCAGGGCATGGATGAAGGAGCGGCGCCGTTCCGCATCGCCGAAGGGCTTGGTGCGGACGATCCGGAACTTGAGCAGCAGCTCGATCCTGTCCCGCAACCGGATCCGCCGCTCCGCGAGGTGGGAGAGGTAGGCCATCAGGTCCGACGTATCGCTCGCGGACAGCCCGTACTTGTCCAGTGCGGGCAAGTCCTGGCCCCCGTTCTCCTGCTGCCACTGCAGCAGATGACGCCGTTCGATGTCCAGCTCGTCCACGTCGGCCTGCAGTTGCGCTTCCTGATTCTTTGCTTGCAGGAGGTCCTTCAGCTGTGCCAGGACCGCTTGAATGCGCGCCATCTCGGAGGGGACCTCGGGCAGCTCCGACGGCACGGCGGGCAGGCTGGCGAAGAACTTCTCCCGGTGCTCCAGGCTTCCCAGGCGGGCGACCAGATAGTCCAGTCCCGACTTGGTCAGCTTCTCGTAGACGTTCTCGACGGCCGCGTTGTTGTTGGACAGCACCGCGACTGTTTTCCCTTGCAGCAGGGCGTTGGCGACGATGTTCAGGATCGTCTGCGTCTTGCCTGTGCCCGGCGGTCCTTCGATCAGGCTGATTTGCGAGCTGAAGGCGCGCTCGACCGCCGCGAGCTGGCTGGCGTTCACGCCAAAGGGGTAGATCAGCGCGGGTGCCGGCGACCGTGACGTGAGTTGCCTCGTGCAATAGGCCTGCAAGGCAGAGCCCGGGTGGGGCAGCGCACTCCCCAGCTGACGCACAACGTTGGCGGCGATCTTTTTTTGCAGCGCCGAGGGGGCTTGCTCCTCTCGTGCGACTGCCACGTCAGCGAAATACTGGAAGACCGCTCCGTCCTTCATCGCGGTCTGCGGGATGAACTCGATGTCGCCGTCCAGCTTCCGCACATAGGGCTTGGGGTTGTCCGGGTAGTGGACGACGGCGTACTTCTCGCCGTAGATCACGGCGCTGTCGATGGCGGTGACGACGGCACTGCCATTCTTCGTCAGCAATGACTTGCCGAGTTCCCGCGTCGGCGTCACGCGGCAATCGCTGAGCGGGCTGTGAAACGACTTGCCGGAGTGGAAGTGGCAGGTCAGCTTCAAGACTGAATGCTGATCGTCCCACCAGAGGGTCCAGTCGCGGAGTTGCCGGGTTCTGTCCTGGCCGAGGATGTGGATGGAAACCGGGGTCCCTTGCGTCATGCCGGGCACTCAGAGCGCCTGCACCGCTCTCAACTGCGCCTGTTCATCCTCGGTCGGGAAGACGCTCACGCGCACGCGCGGATGCAGGCCGTCGACGCGCTGCATGTGATGCCCGGCGATGCGCACCGCATCCGCCCAGGCGACGATCACCGTCTGGTCCGGCTTCTCCTGCGAGGCGAAGGCCACCAGGTCGGTGTGCGGCAGCAGCGTGTCCACGCCGTCCGACCAGACCGAGTAGCTCACCACCCGATCGCTGTCCTTGAACTGCAGCAACTGGATCGAGCCCACGAAGGGGGCCGCCGGATCCTGCGCATGCTGCTGCTCCAGCAGGTTCTTCTGCGTGGTGTAGTCCTCCGAGTCCTCGACGGCGATCAGTGCCTGGAACTGATCGCGCAGCGGCTCGGGCGGCGTGAAGGGCTGCCACTCGCGGTCGACGAGCTGCAGCGGCCGGCAGGACAGCCAGCGGGTGTGCTCCTGCTGCATCCGCCGGCACGCGGCGGCCATCAGCGCCAGGCCGGCGATGTCGTTCGCATCCGTCGCGAACAGCACGTGCCGCAGCGGCACCATCACGACGGGATGCGCCACGCCGGAGCGGTAGATCACGTCCGGCAGGAAGAGCCGCGACGATTCGTAGGAGTCGTTCCACGCCCCTTGCCAGAGTCCGGGCGCGACCTGCTGCCAGCCGTCGTTCTCCGGAAGTCCGCGCAGGTTCTGGAGCGCGTCGTCGAAGGCGTCGTCGAAGCTCACGCCCCATCTGTCGAGCATGCCCTGCGCGACGCGGGCGGTGCTCTCCGGCGTGTCCAGGCCGAGGATCGCGACGTAGTCGCCGACGAGGGCGCGATACGGCATGTCGCTCGCCTCGCGCGGCGCGTCCTTGGCCCGGCTGAGGCTGTTGGCGGCGTTGAGCGCGTTCTTGCCCATGTCGGCATGCGTGCGCAGCAGGGGGATCAGGCGGGCGCGGACGCTGGCGTAATCCTCCGCCTGTTCAGGGAGGTCCTTGGACATCGGACGGAGCATCACGCCGTCCACGTAGCGACGGACCTCGGCGTCACGCGCGCGGGCGCCCTTGACGCGGAGGAGGTCGCTCATCAGATGCGTCAGATTCGAGTGCATCTGCGTGCCGTTGAGCGAGAAGGTGACTTCGGGCGATTCGTCCTTGAAGCTCACCTGGGTGGCACCGGCATCGTGCAGGCGCCTGACGACGTGCTTCAACACGTCGGCCGTGGTGGGTTTGCTGAAATGCCAGCGGATCCATTCCATCATGAGCGAGTCCCTGAAGTGTTGTCGGGGCGGATTGTGGGGGAAGGCGGCTGCCGTCCTTCGCCCTGCCTTCAGCGATTGCTGATCTGCCAGACGACATCCATGGTGAGCTGGTATTTCTCGCTCACTGAAATCGGGCGGCGCGTGCGCTCGGCCAAGGGAATGCCGTCAAGCCAGAGGAAGGGGAGAACCGAGAGCGCCTGGTCCCCCGAGACGGCCGCGATGTCGCGCTCCCATCCGGGCCAGCGGAGCGACTGATAGAAGCTCGACATGTCGGCGGAGAGCGCCCAGGTCAGGAAGTCGCTGTAGCTCGTGGCGAAGTCCTCCCATTCCAGCGACTGGGGCGCGAAGTACAGGACGTGGCCGAGGTCCGGTCCGAGGCCGCCGCCGTTCAGGGCGAAATAGCCGCCCATCACGTCGTCGGCGATGAGCAGGAAGCCGGGACGGCCGTTCTCGTCGAACGGCGCGTGGTCCTTCGTCCAGCCGGGCAGCGAGCGCTGCATCCGCGGGCCGCCGGCGCCCAGGATGCGCAGCCACCCATGGTCGACGAGCAGGCCGCCGGTGTGATGGACCAGCGCGCCCATGGGCGAGCGCAGGGTGACCTGCAAGGCGAGGAGCGCGGCGTCCGCTGTCGCGGGGTCCGTGGGAAGGACGGAGACGTTCGGGCAGGCTGCGATCCACGCCGACACCATCGGCCAGGCGGGGTCGTCGGTGCGAATGAGTTCGTCGAGGGTCTTCATGCTGGCGGCTCTCTCATGCTGTACCGCTATTCATAGATCTTTCCTGCGGCGAGCATCTGGGCCGCACGCGTCCATGGATTGGCCGGCTTCTGGTACAGCGGCGTGCCATCCTTTGACGCGTCGGCCCAGGCGGCGGCGGCTTCGATGATCGCGCCGAAGCTGCGATTCTCCCAACCCAGCGCGGTGGGGCCGTAAGGACTGTTTGACTGGGCGGCTTCAAGCGCTTCGGACGCACGCCACTCCGCGGCCATCGCTTGCAGGAAGGCGATGAAGGTCGGCTCGTCGACGACGGAGTCGGCGAGTTGGAGAACATCAGTGCTCATGTCGGGTGTGCCAGCGAGGCTGACGCGCGGATGGCAGACAGGAGATCGTCGCGAGCCACTTCCAGCACCGGGCCGTCGACGCGGAAGCCGTCGAGGTGGCGCAGCAGGTCTCCGACATCGGAAGGGGAGAACGACCATCCTTCCACGGTCGACCAGCCCCGGGCCAGGCTGTACCCATTCGGCATGGCGGTGCAACGCAGCCAGGCGGAGTATTGGTCTGAGAAGTCGTAGGGCAGGTACCCGGTCTCGCCCACTTTCAGACCTTGCACGACGTCGAGCCATTGCTCGTGAATTCGCACGAGGACCGCTCGGATCTTGTGTTCGTCCTCGAGGTGAGGGAGGAGGGCGAGGTCGAGTGCCAGATAGTAGGTGTCGCAGATCCACTCCTGCCCGGCGAAATACAGGACGAGATCGTTATGGCCGGTCCGGTTGTCCTGGAATGAAAGGCTGAGGTCCATTGTTCAGAGATGCCATTGAAGCTGGGGCAGAGGATACGTCCTCGCGTCGACCCGCACGCTGGACGCTGGCAAGTCCTGACCCCTGGAGACCAAGCGCCTTCTGCCTTGATCCCGTCTCTCAACAGGATTGTGGACGTGGCAGCTTTTCTTGCCGTGCGAACCCGTCCACCATAGCGCCCATCGGACCCCGCGAAGGGGGCCGGGGAGGAGCGCACCATGACCAGGGACATCGCAGCGGCGATCGAGCCGGCGCATCCGGGATCCCGCCGTGGCGGCATCGCGCATCCCGTGCCGATCGCCATCGCCATTGGCATTGCCGCGCTGCTGGCCTCCGGCTGTGCTATGCCGCCGCAGATGAAGATCGAGACCGCGAACGATCCGCGCTACGAAGACGAGGACGTGCGCTTCCGCACGACCTACTATTTCCGCGTCTATGACCCGTGCCCGCCGACCGCGGCCGCCGGGGCCGCGCGTCCGCCGGCCAGCGACACGCTCTACCGGTTCCGGATGACCGGCAAGGCGAAGTCGCTGACGAATCAGGTCCACTTCGAGGCCGGCACCCTGCCGGCGACGCAGATCGATCCGCTCGGCGCGAGCGTCGCCTACGACGAACGCAACCGGCAGTTCTATTTCAAGAGCCAGTCCGATTCGCAGGAAGACGCACAGCGCGAACGGCGGCTGGCCGAGATCGAACGGCTCGTCGAGGTGTACCGCAGCTATGAGCAGCGAGCGGTGGCGACGGCTGCCTCTGCGGCGTCTGCGCCTGCGTCGGTGGCGTCTTCGGCGTTGTCGGCCGCGGCGGGTTTTGACGAGTTCCGCGACCAGCTGAAGAAGAGCATCGTCGCCCGCATCGCGGCCCTCGACCAGCGGGTCGACCAGGGCAGCAATGGGCAGAAGTCTGCGACGGCCGCCGCCACGGCGGCATCTGCCGCATCGACGGCAGTCGCCTGCACCGGCGCGCGAGGTTTCCAGATCCTCGGTCCTGAAGGCTGGCGCGTCTTCCGGCAGGACGAGCGTCTGCTGATGGCGATGTCATCGAGCGGCAAGCCGTTGATCGGCACGATGCAGGAGATCGCGGGCCGCGTGTTGAACGACCAGCCGATCGAGGCGGAGATCCTGCTGCCGCTGACGCGGGAGGAGCTTCGCCTCACGCGCGCCGAACGGGAACTCGACCGCTACGACCTCTCGAAGCCGGAAACCGGCGCCGGACGGCTCCAGGCCGTCATCGACGCGCTGCGCAAGGAGGCGAAATGAACACGACCCATGACGACGCGCGCCGTCCGCGGACGGCCGCAGGGGCCCTTGCAGGCGTCGTGACGACGCTGCTCGGGCTGTCCGGCTGCCAGTCGACGGGCGCGCTGTCGACGGCAGCTTCGATGCACGTCGAGGTCGATGTGTACAAGGGCGCGCTCGGCAGCGGTAAGACGGTCCAGCTGGGCGAGCTGGCAGCGGTCTTCGACCAGGCGGACCTTCTGCTTGAACGGTTCGCGCGCGACGCGAATGCCATGGGAAATTGCAAGCAGGCCTTCGTCGGCGCCAGCGTCGACGGCATCGACCGCCTGCAGGTCTGCGACATGGCCGCACGCGCCGAGAGCATCCGCAGCAAGGTGCGTCTCTTCCCGACAGATCCGAAGCGTGATGAAGATCCTCTCCGCGCGCGATTGAAGGAACTGAGCGGGGCTGCCGCTGTGATCCTCGAGTACCAGAAGGCGCGGGCTGCCGGCGAACCGCGCGCTGCGGCGGAGGCCGCCGCGATGGCGATGGCGACGGCTGCCGCGGCTGCGGCATCACAGCCTCAGATCAACAATATTGGCGAGGCGGGCCAGACTCTCAAGCTCGCCGTGATGGACGCCAGCCGCCTCTCGACACAGCTGAAGATCGAGGCGTTCTACTGGAGCGAGGCGCAGATCGGCCACATCACCGCGAACCCGGCGGTGCGGACGATGATCGTCAACTACGTGAACCTGACCTCGGAGCTGGCGAACCAGATCTCGGCGCGCACCGTCGCGATCGACAAGCAGCTCGACCGCAACGTGGCCGGCAACGCGTTGTCCTTGAGCGACCATCTGAAGGAAGCCGGTCCGAGCGACTTCCTGCATCTGTACGACTGGTACCAGGCGTCGCAACCCGACACGCTGAGCGAGGGACCGGAGCGCTTGTCCCCGCAGGCTCGCGTGCGCCTCGCCAAACGGCTCTTCTCCGACCATTACTGGACGCGGATCAATGACGTGCACGCCAGCGGCCAGGGGGAAGTGAGGATGGCCGTGATCAAGGACGACATCGGCAACTGGAACCTGAAGTCGTTCGACAACGATGCCGAAAAGCTGCTGGGCGCCTACCGCGACCTGACGATGGCGGGTATCGCGGCCGGTATCCGCGTCGCGAAGGACGTGGGCACCGGCGGTGGCGCTGCGGGTCTCGAGCTGGCCAGCCAGTTCGCGCGGGGCCGCCTCGGATCGACCCAGACGTCGACGCTCAACGCGCAACGGATCGATGCGATGCGGGCCAGCGTCGCGGCGAACCTGGAGGCGATCCGTGCCGACGCCGCTGCAGAGGACGGAAAGCAGAAGGGTGTCGAAGACGCGGCGGTCAAGGCGCTCGAACAGCGCAAGGGCGAGACCCAGGCGGCCGAGACCGCAGTGAAGAATGCCAGCAACGCCGCTCTGCCGGCGGCGCAGAGCCGACTCGCCGAAGCGAGGGCCCAGCAGGCCACCGCCGCGGCTCAGCTCGACACCGTGCAGGCTCAGCGACGCGAGAAGATGGCCGTCGCCTTCGAGAATGCCCGGCGCGAGATCGACGTGCACCGACGCGTCATCGCCAGCCTGAAGGAATTCCAGGTCACGCCGCCATCAACGCCGACGACGTCGCGAACGCTGTCGAACGCGCTGCAGCCGTGACGCCGGCTTGTAGCCGCCTCTCCCCGGCGGCGGAGCAGCTCGCGCGTCGCCGGGCTTGAGGCGCGGGAAGAGGGCGCTGAGCGCCCCGACGCGTCACACCACGTCTTCAATCGCCCGCTTCAGCAACGACAGCCCTAGATCGATTTCCTCATCGCTGACCGTCAACGGCGGCGCGATGCGGAAGACGCCGCCCATCAGCGGCAGCTGCACGATGTTCATGCTCAGGCCGTGCGCCATGCAGGCGCGCGTGATGGCCGCGCCGAGCTCGGGCGCGGCTTCCTTGCCGGCCTGGCTGCGCACGATCTCCACCCCCAGCAGCAGGCCGCGGCCGCGCACGTCGCCGATGCAGTCGAACTCGCGCTGGAGCGCACGCAGGCCCGTTTCCAGCCGCGCGCCGGCGACACGCGCGCGTTCGACCAGGCCATCGCGCTCGACGACCTCCAGCACCTTGAGGCCCACTGCGGCGGGCAGCGGGTCGGAGACATGCGTCGTGTAGAACAGGAAGCCCCGCTCGTGGCAGCGCTCCTCGATCTCCGCGGTGGTCAGCACCGCGGACAGCGGAATGCCCGCGCCCAGCGTCTTGGACAGGGTCAGGATGTCCGGCGACACGCCGTCGCGCTCGCACGCGAACATCATCCCGGTGCGTCCGAGGCCCGTCTGCGCCTCGTCGAGGATCAGCAGCATGCCGCGCTCGCGGCACTTCGTCTGGAGCGCGCGCAGGTAGCCCACGGGCAGGTCGATCAAGCCGCCGGAGCTCAGGATGGGTTCTGCGATGAAGGCCGCGAGATTGCCGCTGGACTGGCGGTCGATCAGGTCGAAGGCGTAGTCCAGCTCGGCCTGCCAGTCCTCGGCACCGCCGAAGCGCGGACGGTAGGGATTGGGCGCCGGGATCGCGAAGGATCCGACCGCCGCGGGGCCGTAGCCCTTGCGGCCGGCGCAGTAAGTGGCCGACGCCGCCGCGCCGGTCATGCCGTGCCACGACTGCGCGAAGCCGACCACCTCGTACTTGCCGGTGTACAGCTTGGCGAGCTTGAGCGCCGCCTCGTTGGCCTCCGCGCCGGTGCTCAGCAGGATGCTGCGCTCCAGGCCCTCCGGCGCGACCTCGGCGAGTTTCGTCGCCAGGTCCACCACCGGCCGGCTGAGCATGCCGCTGAACAGGTGGTCCAGGTGGGCCGCGTGGTCGGCAATCACCGTGGCGACTTCGGGGTGACCGTGCCCCAACAGGGAGCTCATCTGTCCCGAGGTGAAATCCAGGATCGCGCGTCCGTCGGCGTCATAGACGAAGCTGCCCCGTGCGCGCTCGATGATGAGCGGCTCGAAGCTGCCGCCGTAGCGGATCAGATGCTGGCGGGAACGGGCCCAGAACGTGGGGTCGGCATTGCGTGACATGGCGGCTTCCTTCGACTCGTGACGGGCCTGAGCCTACGGAGATCCGGGTCGCCCGGGAAGCGAGTAGTGCTGATGGCTGGCATCAGCCGCGTGCATCGCTGCGGCGCTCAGGCCGCCGGCAGAACCTTGCGCACATGCGCCGCGAAGGCGGCGGTGAGCGGCGACGGCCGCTCCCGGTCGATGGCGAGCGTCACGCCGACATTCGCCAGCGGCGGCAGGCCGCTGTCCTCGCCGAGGATCTCCAGGTCCTCGGGCACCGCCGTGCGCGTGAGCACCGTCACCGCCTGTCCGGAGCGCGCCATGCCGATCAGACCCGCCAGGCTGCTGCTGGCGTAGGCGAGCCGGAACTCGCGGCCGACGGCCTCGAGGGCGCGTCGGGCCAGCACATGGTCCAGCGCGTCCTGCGCGCCCAAGGCCAAGGGCAGTGGCGTCATGCTGGCGACGCCGGAGCCCCGCTTCGCGACCCAGACCAGCGGCTCGCGGCGGATGACGCCGTCCTCGTCGGCGTTCTCCACCGACACGAGCGCGAGGTCCACCGCATGGCGCGCCAGCAGCTCGAGCAGGCGCGGTGTCGGCGCGCAGACGACTTCGAGCTGCACGCGCGGATGCAGGCTCGCGAACCCCTGCAGCAGATGCGGCAGGAAGACGACGGCGTAGTCCTCGGGGCAACTGAAGCGCAGCACGCCGGAGACGTCCACGCCACGCAGTTCCGCGAGCGCCTCGTCGTGATGGCGCGTGAGCTCGCGGGCGTGGGCCAGCAGCCGTTCGCCGGCGGCGGTCAGCGTGACGCCGCGCGCGGTGCGGTGCAGCAGCGGTTGGCCCGCGACGTCCTCCAGGCGCTGCATCTGCATGCTCAGCGCCGACTGCGTGCGGCCGACGCGTTCCGCGGCCTTGCTGAGCGCGCCGGTCTCGGCGACGGCGACGAGGCTGCGGAGCAGGTCGAAGTCGAGGTGGGCGGTCACGGGCGGAAAGGCTTTCGCGGTGGAACGAGAGGGGAGCGAGCATCCTACGCGTCGTTCCGGCGCTCCGCGATCGGACCGCTTTACAACAGGACTTCTGTGGCGGTTCCCACCGCTGGTGGCAAGTCCTGACCCCGGGCCGGGACAAGGGCAGGATCCTGACTACGGCAGCTCCCACTTCTGCAGCGGAATCTTGAAGTCGAAACGCCAGCCCACCTTGAGGCTTTTCATCTCGACCCGAACGGCTTGCGCATCGAAAGTCAGGATGGCGTAGTTCTGGCGCTCGGCGCCGAAGACGATGCCATTGCGCGCGACCGCGGAGGTCACGAGTTCGATCACGCCGCTGTCGTCGTACACGGCATTCCGGTGCACGTCGCCCGTGAGCACGAGGGTGCCCTTGCGGTGCTTGAGCAGATCGACGAGACGCTGGAACGCGCCAGGATATTGCTCCCAGCTTTCATCGCCGAAGGTGTGCACCGTGGAGCTGGACGCCACCACCAGGTAGGTCGCGGTCGAAGCCTGGACCTGCTGCTCGAACCAGGTCCATTGTTCGGCACCCAGGATGGCATTGCGACCGCTGCCGGCGTCCGCCGGTCGCGTTCGGTAGAAGCGCTCGTCGAGGACGATCAGGTCGATCAGGTTGTTCGGATCCAGTGCATGTCGCGCGTATACGTCCGGCCCCGTCTGCACGGGCTTGAACACGCGGATGAACTCCTTGCGCGCCGCCTCCCGCAGGGCGGGGTCGTGGTCGCCACCGTAGCGGTTGTTGCCCAGGAAGTCGTGGTCGTCGTAGATGGCGATGAGCGGCGCGCCGCGGTCCTTGAGGTCCTTGAGCAGGGCCTTGAAACTGGGGACGGAGAACTGCTCCTTGTAGCGCTCGGCCAGTTCGTCCGTGAGGACCTTCGGGTCCTGGTGGTTGTTGTGCTTCAGGTAGACGTTGTCGCCGAGCAGCAGCAGAGCACCGGGGCTCTGCGCGCGGATGGCGTCCCAGGCGGGCTGCTGCGGCTGGTCCTGGAACTTGGAACAAGAGGCGACGGCGAGCTTGAACATGGCGTGCTCCACGGCTGGCGATGCCGCGGACTGCGGCTGGGTGATCGTGCCTTGCGCCTTGGTTCTCAGCGCGGCGCAGGCAGTCTCGGGCCAACGAGGATTGATGCCATCCTCAACATTGCGTAGTAGCAGTTCAGCGCTCGGCAGCCGATCGTTCTTCCGGCCACTCGAAGTGCAGATAGCCCATCTGATTCCGAGTGCTGTCGTAGATCCCCAGCCAGTGCCGGATGCCGGCGTCCGTCAGCACCTTGGAGACGAGGCGGGCGTCTCTCCACAAGACTTCGGGGCTGGCGGCGGTGCCTTCCAGCGTCCACTCGCCCGGAGGCATCCAGTTCTCGAAACTGAAGACCTCGCAGTCGGTGGCGTAGATGCTGTATTGACCCAGCGACACCGCGAGGCCATGGCGAGCAAGTATCTCGGCCATCTCCTCCTGCTCGGGGCAGTTGCTGCATTGGCCGTTGGCGAACATGCGATCGGACGGCGTCTTGTCGACCTGCTTCGGCGTCGGCGTCGGCTGCGGGAGCTTCGCCCACTCTCGCGGTTGAACCATCACAGCGTTCGTACTGCCTGCAAGGAGCAGCGCGGCGACCCACAGGTAGCCGCCTATGCCCAGGCCGGTGGACAGGTTGGGCGTGTCCGTGCCCGTGCAACCCAAGGCGGGAAAGATGGCCGCGGCCACGGCCAACACGCTGGTGATCATCCCGATCGCGGGGCGACGGATCGGCTCGGGTCTCAAGGTCGCGATCAGGACGAGGACCACGCCGATGTTCGCGAGCCACCTCGGGTCGAGGCCCATCCAGCCGACCAGGAGGATCATGTATCCGGGAAAGCTCGCCGTGCGGGCGCACTTGAACGCGGGAAGGCCGAGACTGGCCGCGTACATCGCAGCGGCGGTGAGTCCGAGAAGGAAGGTGGGTGTGGGTCTGGAGGTCATCCGGTTCTTGCGACTGATGGCCACGCGCGGCACTCACGCCAGTCTCTTGCGATCTTGCTTCATTCCACTCCGATCAGCGTCGGCGTACCGGGAGGCAATACCGAGGGGGGAGGAGGGCGCTACCGTTCGGTGACCTGCGGACCCCTTGCCATCGAGCCGCAAGGCACTCAGCGCTTTCCGCGTCCTCGGTGGATGAAGTTGTCATCACACACCGGACATCCGATTCGCCACAAATAGAGATCGTGAACTGCGCAATAGGGCGTCGGCGCCCAGGGAGCAAACGACGTCACAGTGAGCTGGCCGGTGCCCTTCTCGACGAAGGATGGCAACGCCTGGAGTTCACGTTGGGCATCTTCCCACCCCAGGTACTGGAGAAGCTCGATGGGGGTGCCCGAGGCAACACTTGGCCCCAAGACTCGCTCCACGTCGATCTCGCGCCAGCCGGTCTCCCTCGCCATCCACTTCCTGAAGTCCCTCTTCGCCTCCGGAAGGACCTTTCCCCAGATAGAGAAGTCGGCAATCTCGGTCATGTGCTTCGGTTCCGTCGAGTGATGGCGGAGCATCGTAGCTGAGCGGGACCGGCGGGTTCCAACGGCCACAGTTGCGATCGTTGTCCGCTTTGAGCGGAGCGACGATTGGAGGCGCTATCCTTTAGGCCGAAGCGGCAAACCTGACCCTTCAGAATCGAGTGCCTCCTTGGCGGTACTGCGCCAGCGAGGGCTGCGGTAGTTGAAGATCCATCTTTGCGATATTGAGATCAATGCAGGGTCTTTCACGGTTCACTCGATCGGGAATGTGGACTGTCGATCTTCCAAGGTCCAAATGAGAAATCCGACTCTCGAATGGAGTGCGTCGGAGACGTTGAACGCTGAAAGAGAACCTATGACGCCTGCCTCGCTGCTCGAAGAGCTGTTGCGGTTTCGATCCGCCCCTTCAGTTGAGACCAAAGACTTTGAAGGTCTTAGTCACGACGATATATGCCGTTCGGTCAAAGACCAGATCGACAGAATGTTGGATGCATTCGAGAAGTACAGGCACATCGCGTACTTCATTCAGGGGCCACGAGATAATGGAATTGATGTAATTCTCAAGGTCTCCGCGAGTGATGACGGGCCCGAGAAATTCATCGGACTTCAGATCAAGTCTTACTCGGAGATTGAAGACCGCAACAACGATCTTGCAAAGAGCCTTAAGGCCGGAATCCACGATGCTTTCAATGCGCATCTGCTCTCGCTGGAACGCTACTACATCCTGCTTTGTGGCGATATTAAGAGGCATTCCAAAAGGATTGTTGCGCTCACAGGTGAGTTCTCCAGGACGAAGGACGTGCGGGTCATAGGTCCCAGGGAGGTGTTGGCCTTCATTGAACTTCCGCCGTCCACAATTGCGGCTGTCGTTGATCGACACCTCAGCGAAGAGGATTTCGTTCGGCGGGCTGCGCGCGAAGAAGCAGCCAGTTTCGACAATAGATTGTTGTTCTTCTTCCTCGCGTGCTTGTGCTCTGCACTGGAAAATAGTTCGGATCAGCTTCCTGAGGAATTTTTCTCCAATGATTCTCGGATCGCAGAGTTGGAAGAGAGGTTTGGTCCTGACGCCCTGTGGCGTTGCGTGGATTATGCGGCAGACCGCTTCCTCGAAACGTACGCGATGAAAGACACCCGCCGGATGCGGTTAGAAGATTTTCCAGCGTTACGGGCGTTGTATTTTGATCTTCAGGTTCGTTACGGTGAAAGTGACGAGGAGCTCTTTCGACATCTCTATGAATTTCTGAAGACACCGGACGAAGATGAAGAAGCGTCCTGATTGGCAGCATCGAATTGCATAATCGCTGATGAGACCAAACTGGAAGTTTCTGATGCGCGAGATTCCACCCTTCAAGCTGGTCCCCGAGCCCCTAAATGAAGAAGCGGCCGCGCTTGCGCCATTCCAATGGGCTGGAGACGACATTGGCAAGCGCCATCGAATCGGAGGGCGCCCTGACTTCATTCAGCCGCCGAACGTTCCGAAGTGCTCCTGCGGCAAAGACATGACGTTCTATGCGCAGCTCGACTCGATCAATGACGAGTTCGTTCTCGCTGACTGCGGGATGATCTACGTTTTTGTCTGCTTCGATTGCTTCGAAACGAAGTCGGTATTGCAATCGTATTGAGCAGACGATCAGCGAAGACCGTTCGACCATGCCGGTGGTCGGCCCTCTGATTGAAGGTCTGGCGCAATGCGTGGCAGCCAAGACTTGGCAAAGAGGTCGCCAGACCGTGCTCACTTGACCAGTCCAACAACTGCCATCTGGTCGACGTCATTCCCATGTGCAGCTTTGACGAGATCACGCTTGTTGGCGAGTTGAAGGCGCTTTCCCATGAAGCTCGGCGCCCACCCCGCACGTCTCGCGGAGGAACTAGGGATGTCCGTCCTCGCTGGCTGGTGCACGATCCACCTGCACAGGGAGGAGACCAAGATGGCTCGTTCAATCATCCGCATGCGGGCGTGGGCCTTGGCAATCGCCGTGGCATCCATGGTCGCCCCTGCCTGGGCCGCGCTCACCGTGGGCAAGGACGCCGCTTGCGGCAAGGATCAGTGGGTCACAGGCCTCAAGGGGAAAGCCGGTCTCTGGATCGATGCCGTCGGGCCGACCTGCGCCGGCTGGAACGAGCGGACCCACCTTCCCGTCGATGGACGGGCAGGCCGCCCCGTTGGCGGAAACGGCGGCGGGGTGGTCACGCAGAGCTGTCCCGCGGGCTCTGCCGTCAGCGCGTGGGAAGTCGCGAAGGTGCTTCAGGGAGACGCCGCGTTTGCCGACAGAGTGACCCTGCAGTGCAGCACGCTCGCACCGCCGCAGACGGTGACCGGCTCGGCCATCGCTTTCGGAGGAAGCAACAACCTCCCGCGTGGCAAAGGCAGACCGAACAAGGGCAGGTGCCCGGCCGGCGAATTGGCGACCTCGTTGTCGGTCTGGACCTCCAGCGACGGGCGCTTCGTGACGGACGTGAACATGAGGTGCGCCCGCGCGCCGCGCGCGTATTCGCAGATGTCGACGCAGCGCGCGGCGGATGGCTCCCTCACCGTCTTCGCTCCGGAACTGAAGCTCAAGAGCGGCGACAGCGTCCAGCTCGACTGGTGCCGGGAGTGGGCGACCAATTGCGGCAAGCCGGCCGCGGACGCGTATTGCGCATCGAAGGGCTTGGGGCCATCGAGCAATGAAGTCGCCAAGCCGAACTACGGTCTGACCGTCGTGATCTCCGATCAGCGGATCTGCAATGGCCGCGACTGCACGTCTTTCCAGCAACTCACCTGCGGTCCCCGCCCTTAGGAGAGGACAGCCGAGACAGGATTCGGGGAAGGAGCATCGCTACAGGTACTTCGGGATCGGGCCATCCTGTGGTGTCGTGTCCGCGCCCAGGTCCACGATGGTCTTGTCGACGAAGCACCATCCCCATCCCTCTGGCGGGTCGTAGCCCTCGATGATGGGATGCTGGGTCGCGGTGAAGTGGGCTCGCGCATGCCGATGGGGCGAGTCATCGCAGCATCCGACGTGCCCACAGGTGCGGCAGATGCGCAGATGCACCCATTCGCTGCCCATCTTGAGGCATTCCTCGCAGCCTCGCGCGCTGGGAATCACCGTTCGAATGCTGTCCCGGTGTGTGCAAGTACGTGCCACTGTGGTCTCCTCAGAGTCGCCTTTGAACTGCGAGGTGATCCTAGCAGTGGCCCCTGGCGTCGGAGCTCTCTAGGCCCACTTGGGTTGTCCACCATCGGGAAACACTGCGTTCCACGATCGGGACCGGCGAGACCGCTACCGCCCTGCCACCGGCAGACTCCTCGCATCCCACCGCTGCATATTGGTGAGCGCGTTCTCGATCGGATCCGAGGTGACGCGTTCCGCGCCGAGGAAGGGTCTGTCCATGGCCGCCACGAAGTGGAAGACGAGTCCCAATGCGAGGGCGAGCACCACGATCGCGCTTCGACTGCAGGCGGTCACCGGCAGCACCGCCACCGGCGCCAAGGTGAGCAGCGAGCTCACCAGCACCACCACCCACAGCGTCACCGGCACCTTCCCATTGCTCGCCTCCAGCCTGGCGCGGCGTTGCGTCAGCAGGTCGTTCACCTGTCCCCACATCTGGTCGAGCAACGCCGACTCCGCCGCGGTCGTCGGATGCAGGTTGCCGAGCGACCGGTAGACGTCGTCGAACGCATCCAGCGTCGGCTGGCTGGGCTGGTCATGCTGCATCGCTTCCCACTCCTTGCCGATCACGCTGCGGCCATAGCCGCGCAGCCGCTCGCGCGCGAGTTTCGATTCCGGCGTGTCGTAGATCGCCAGCGAGCGCCCCAACTGCGCCATCGCTGTCGCCTCGCGGCTCACCGCCTGCTCCGCCGCGCTGAACGAGTCCCACACCGACACTGCCGAGAACGCCAGCAGCAGCGAGTTGATCGTCGCGATCACGCCCAGCGACGCGAGCGCGACGTTCCTGTCCGACTCCGACGCGCGCTCACGCCATCGCCGCGGGAACAGCGCCTGCGCCCCCAGCCCGATCACCACCCATGCCAGCACCAGCGACAGCCCCAGCACCCAGTTCGGCCAGTCATAAACGATCAGCGGCATGACAGGGCTCCCTCGCTCAGGCCTTCGCTCAGCGCATACCGCGTCATGCCCGCCACGCCGCGCACGCCCAGCTTGCGCGTCACGTTCTCGCGGTGCGTCGCGACCGTCTTCGCGCTCAGCTTGAGCCGGTCCGCGATCTCCTGCGTGCTCAGGTCTTCGGCGAAGAGCTGGACGATCTCGCGCTCGCGCGCCGTCAGCGCCGGGCCCGCCGGAATCGGCGTGCCCGCCTCCGGCAACCGGTGCCTCGCGCGGATCTCATCCACCAGACCGCCCATCAGGCCGGGGCTCAGATAGATCCGACCGCCGGCCACCTCGCGCACCGCGCGCAGCAGCTCCTCGCTCGACGCATCCTTGAGCACGTAGCCCGATGCGCCCGCCTGCAGCGCCGTCACCACGCTGCGCTGATCCCCGTGCATCGACAGGCAGATCGCCTGCACCGACGGATGGTGGGCGCGGACGCGCCGCGTCGCCTCGATGCCGTTGAGCCCGGGCATCGCGATGTCCGTGATCAGCAGATCCGGCTGCAGGTGGCGCACGAGCTTGACGGCGGCGGCGCCGTCCTCGGCCAGCCCGACGACGTCCAGCCCCGCGTCCCGGGACAGGAGCGCGCGCAGGCCTTCGCGCACGAGTTGATGGTCGTCCGCGAGGACGATGCGAAGCGTCATGGTGTTCTCCCTGAAGATGAACGTGGAGGAAGGCGGCGGGTCACGCGGGATCCAGCGGAATCAGCAAGGTCGCGCAGGTGCCGCGGCCGGGCTCCGAGCGCAGCACCAGCGCGCCGCCCAGCGCCTGCAGCTGCGCGCGCGCGCCGCTCAGGCCGAGCCCGCGCGCGTCGGTGTCGCCCCGGCCGGTGGGGAAGCCGCGCCCGTCGTCGCGCACGCGGACGCTCAGCCACCCGCCGTCGACCTTCGACTCGATGTCGACGCGGGAGGCCGAGGCGTGTTTCTGGACATTCAGGCAGAGCTCCCGCACCACGCGGCAGGCGACGGCGCGATGCGCGGCCGGGATCTCGCACGTCCCCGGGACCCCCATCGCGCTGCCGTCGACGTGGATAGACAACGGTCCCATCAGTCCCAGCTCCGCCGCCAGGGCCTTCAGCGCCGTCGGCAGGTCGCCGTGCCAGTCCGGCGGTGCCAGCGCGAAGGTCAGCGTGCGGACCGTCATCGACAGTTCGCCGAGCAGCGCGGTGACCTGCGCCAGCGCCGGGTCCGTGCCGGCGGTCTCGGCCGCGCCCTGGCGCCACTCCCCGAACGCCAGCCGCAGCCGGACGATCAAGCCGCCGACCTGGTCGTGCAGCAGCTGGGCGACGCGCTCGCGCTCGCGCAGCTCGGCGTCGGCGTGTGCTTCCGCGAGCGTCATCTGCAGCCGGGTCAGCCGCTCCAGCCGGTGCTCGCGGGTGAGCCTGCCGGTCGGGCCGCCGGCGCGGGGCCGGGCCGGCGGCTGGGAAGGGGGACGGTGAGGGGTGAGGTTCATGCGAGCTCCCTGTGCGCCTGTGCGGCGTCGTCGTGTGGATACCGACCCGGGGGATCGGTGCCGCAGACGGTAGGCGGCGCAGCCTGGCGCGACCTTCCGGAAACCTTCCGGCGGCTCCGGAAGGTGCCGGAAGGTCTGGCGGCTCATGGGCGCGGACAGTGCGGACGCTCGTGCGGCGTGCGACGGCTGAGGTCGTAGCAGCTCTTCAGGTAGTCGATGTTGGCGCCCAGGTCCGGCAGCGGCCGTCCGATGCCTTTCCAGTGCTCGGCCAGCGCCTTGCGCAGCGGGTCGACGGCCGCCATGTAGTCGTCAGGGAAGGGCACGACCTCGTAGACCAGCGGGAACTCGATGTACTCCAGCTTCACCAGCGCGCCGAGCTGCTCGTAATGGAAGTGCACGGCGGCGAAGTTCTCCATGTCCTGGCTCAGGTAGAGATCCTCGCCCGAACCGGCCAGGCGGATCAGCTCCTGCGCTTTCGGTCCGATCTCGGGCAGCAGCTCGCGCTGGAACGCGCGGGCACGCAGCCGGATGCGCTCGTCGCGCTCCAGCAGGTGGGCCACGTGTTGCAGCGATTGCAGCCGCTCGGTCAGGTTGGCGCGCTTGCTGTCGTCCACCCATTCGACGAGCTGGGTCACCGAGATCAGCACGCCGACGATGACGCTCAACCCCGTCGCGAGCCCGACCGCCGCCTGCCAGTAGCCGAGCACCGCCGCCCGGCGGTCGCGCGGCATCCTGACGCTGGCGGACTCGCTCGAGGAGTCGCTCGGGGACTCGATCAAGGCAGCGCTCCCTTCTGGCGCAGGACGACGGTCCAGGCACGGTCCGGCGTCGCGATCAGCCGCCCGCCGGCATCCAGTGGCGTACGCGTCCAGCTGACGCTCTCGCTGACGTTGCCGCCGATGGCGCCCAGCTCGCCGCCGTCCACCTGCACGACCAGGTCGCAGTGCCAGGTCCAGATGCGGCCGCGCAACGCGCGGGGCAGGGCGCTCCATTGGGCGAAGGTGGCCGGCGCGTCGGGCTGGGCGTCGCGGGGCGCGCAGATGAGGTCGCCCGGCCGCGGCGGCGTGACGGCGGCGTCGCGGGCCTCGAGGCCCGGACGGCTGCCGTCCAGCGCCGCGCGGATGTAGTGCCAGTGAAGCTCGCTGGCCTCGAACTGGCGGTCGCCGAAGCCGGCGTTGCGCATCAGCCAGGAGATGAAGACCGCGCTCCAGGGCCGCAGCGAGCCGTCGTCGAAACGCGTGCGCTGGAGCGGATAGTCGGGGCCCTTCACCCCGATCCAGTACAGCAGCACGCGGGCGTGGAGGTAGGGCTCGGCTTCCTGCCGGCGCGGCGCGTCGAGCCGGCGCTCGGTGAGGTTGGTCGAGGCATCCCAGCGGCCCCGGCCCCAGAGCTCCCACTCCTGCAACGCGAGCGCGAGCAGGCGCTCGGTCGAGGGCGTCGGCGGCGCCGTCTCGCCGCCCAGGCCGGCCGTCATGCTGGCGTCCGGACCCGTGGAGGGATGCGGCGGCTCCACTTCATACATCGGCGCCGGGTCTTCGAGCGGCCATGGCGGCGGCGTCGCGAGCGGCCTGGTCTGCGCGCAGCCCTGCAGCCAGAGCGCGACGAGCGCGAGCAGCGCCAGCAGCATGGCGTGCGAGAGATCGCGAGGCAGCGGAACGTGGCGGAACGATGCGTGGCGGAACACCCGCCGGGGCGGACGCTGTGACATGGGGCCTCCTGCGTCGCGGAACGGGGACGCGGAATGGGGACGCGGAAGGCTCATCGTCGGAGCGGCCCGGCGCGCGGGGCATCGGAGGAAAACTGAGCTTGGGGATCCGGATTTCCGGAACCTGCCGTTGGCGACGCCGGCGCCACTGCGCACGCGGCGACTATCTCCAAAGAGGTAGGGGGCCGGGTCTTGCCTGATCTAAATCAAGGAATCTCGCCCGAATCGGGCGTTCCGCGCCCACGCGGTGCGAAGGGCCCTCAGGGATCCCAAGTTGGTGCCGATGCCATGGACAACCACAAGCAGGGAGTTTCCATGTCTTCGTTTTTCAATCTCAGGATCGGCGCGCGTCTGGCCGTCGCATTCGGTCTGATGGTCCTGCTCATGCTGCTGATGGCGGGCGCCTCGCACGGCGGGCTGACGTCGGTCGATGGTCGGGTGGGACAGGTGATCGGCGACCGGTACGTGAAAGTGCGCTCGGTCGGCCGGATCTTCGACGAGCTGAACCTGCAGGCCCGCAATGCGCGCAACGTGCTGCTGCTGGACACGGCGCAGGAGCGAGAGGTGGAGCTGGTTTCGATCCGCGAGTCCCGCGAGCGCGCGGCGAAGGTCTACGACGAGCTGGTGCCGACGATCCACGACACGAAGGCCAAGGCCTTTCTCGAGGAATCGTTGACGATGCGCAAGACGTATGCGGAGGCGCTGGATGCCTTCTTCGCGCAAGTCAAGTCGGAGGACATGGACGGCGCGAAGCTGGTGCTGATGCAGAAGCTGCGTCCGGCGCAACTGGCGTATGTGACGTCGCTCGGCAAGCTGGTGGAGCGGCAGGAGCAGCTGATGGAGGAGTCCGGGGCCATGGCCAAGGAAGCGGTGCGGGAGACGACGCTGGTGCTGTGGATCGCGGTGATCGTCGGCGTGGTGGCAGGTGTTGCCTTCGGGGTGATGGCGACGCGGTCGGTGACGCGGCCGCTGGCGGACGTGCGGCGCGCGATGGAGGCCGTGGCCGGCGGCGACCTGACGACGGATGTGAGCGTGACGCGTCGCGATGAACTGGGGGATCTGCAGCAGAGCTTGGCGCGCATGGTGGAGGGCCTGCGCGGGCTGGTGCGCGAGGTGCGCAGCGGCGTGGACTCGGTGACGACGGCGTCGAGCCAGATCGCGGCGGGGAATCTGGATCTGTCGAGCCGGACCGAGGAACAGGCGAGCAGCCTGCAGCAGACGGCGAGCTCGATGGAGGAGATCACCGGGACCGTGCACCAGGCGGCGGACAGCGCGCGTCAGGCGACGGCGCTGGCGCAGGAGGCGTCGGGATCGGCGCATCGCGGTGGGGAGGTGATCGGGCGCGTGGTGGCGACGATGGAAGCGATCACGGACAGCAGCCGGCGCATTGAAGACATCATCGGTGTGATCGATGGGATCGCGTTCCAGACGAACATCCTCGCGCTGAACGCCGCGGTCGAAGCGGCGAGGGCGGGTGAGCATGGCCGTGGATTCGCGGTGGTGGCCGGCGAGGTGCGCGCGCTGGCGCAGCGCAGCGCGAGCGCGGCGCGCGAGATCAAGACGCTGATCGGCACGTCAGGCGTGTCGGTGGCGACGGGTGGGCGCGAGGTGGCGGCAGCCGGCGAGACGATGCGAGAGATCGTCGAGCAGATCCGCCGAGTGAGCGAGCTGGTGAATGAGATCTCCGGCGCGGCGAGTGAGCAGAGCCGCGGGATCGAGCAGATCAATCAGGCCATCACGCAAATGGATCAGGTGACGCAGCAGAACGCGGCGTTGGTCGAAGAAAGCGCCGCAGCCGCCAACAGCCTCGAAGCGCAGGCGCAGAGGTTGGCGGAGTCGGTGGCGTCGTTCAAAGTGGCGTGAGGAGACCGGGCGCGACGCGGCTGATAGCCGCCGGTCGTCCAGATTGAACGCTCCCGAAGCTGCAACATCAGAGATTCATGTCCATCCCAACCAGATTCCTCTACATCGGTGCTGCTGGCGAGCACCACGTCATGTCGGAGTGCTTCCGTCACAACATGGAGGCCTTCAAGCTCCCGATTGACAAAGGCTTCGATCTCGTCGTCACGCGGGCCAGCCAACATATCGGGATCGGTGCCCCGGCGGACGCTCCGGCCGTCGATCGTCCAATCCTTCTTCAGGTGAAATCTGTCCAGATCACCGATCCTCCGCGGCAGGAAAAGGATCGTGTTGTCTGGCCGTTCAGCTTTCCGATCAAGCCGGAAGACGTGGATCTGATCTGCAACGTACCGAATTCGGCGCTGGTGTGCGTCGTATTCATGCTCGATACGAACGACTACTCCAGCGGCAGAACGGCCTATGCGTGGTGGATTCCAAGCGCCGCGGTCGCAGCCATGAAGTCCAAGGGGTACTTTCTGACGAATCCAAAGAATCCGGAGAAGTTGCAGCTGATGGGAGAGTTGCGCAAGAACAAGCAGCTCTACGTCACGATGCTTCGAGCGAGCAAGACGTCTGCAGGAACTGCAACTGGCTACACCGTGAAGGCCAGTCAGTTTGACTTCGCCAAGCTGTGTGCAGAAGCGCTGCACGACTTGCCCTGAATGCTTGCGATGAGGGGATCGATGTAAAAGGGCGTCGCCTCCGCCCAGTGTTGCTCCTGCACGCCGGGCTGTGCGGTCTGCGGCGTGCCTCGCCCTCCATTCGGGTGTCGTCGAGGCGCCGAGCCAATCGTCGTGCGTCCTCCGGAATCTTGCGCCAAGGTGTTGGCCGATGATAGTGAACGGTCCACCCGGGGCGGCGCAGTCCAAAGCTCCGTGGGGCCGCCTCATTCCCCCTTCAGAGCAGCAGTCCGCGATGTCGCCCGACGATCAGCAACGAGAAAAACAAGGCCTTGACCCTCGCGGACGCAGCGCGCTGCTGGCGGTCCTGCTAGGCGTCATGCTCTCCACGCTGGACACGGCCATTGCCAACGTCGCGCTGCCGACCATCGCCGCCGACCTGCAATCGCATGCCGCCGACGCCATCTGGGTCATCAATGCCTATCAGCTCGCGGTCGTCGCCACGATGCTGCCGTTCGCCGCGCTGGGGGATGGCATCGGCCCGCGGCGTGTTTTTCTCGGGGGGCTGGTGCTGTTCACCGCCGCGTCGGGGCTGTGCATGGCCGCGACCAGCGTCGAGCTGCTGGCGGCCGCGCGAGCCTTCCAGGGCATAGGCGCGGGCGCGATGATGAGCGTGAACATCGCGCTGATCCGCCAGATCTTCCCGCCGACCCGGCTGGGCCGCGGCGTGGGCCTCAATGCGCTGGTGGGGAGCATTGGCTTCGTGGTCGGGCCGACGGTGGCCTCGCTCCTGCTGTCCGCGGCCAGTTGGCCCTGGCTGTTCGGCATCAACGTCCCCCTGGGCCTGCTGGCGATCGCCTGTGCCTGGCCGACCTTGCCGAGCAGCCCACCCCGTCCGCACGGCTTCGACGTGGGCACTGCGGTCCTGACAGCCGCCAGCTTCGCGGCATTGATCTTTGCCCTGGGCTCCATGGCGCAGTTGGCCGCCTGGACGCAGGTAATGCCCGCGGTGGTGGTGACGATGGTCGCCGGCGCGCTCCTGCTGCATCGCGAGCGCGGTCACGCCACGCCCATGCTGCCGGTGGACCTGTTGCGCAGGCCCATGTTTGCGCTGTCGGCGGTGACCGCGGTCTGCGCATTCGCCACCCAGGGCTTGGCCTTCGTCTCGCTGCCGTTTTATTTCGAGCAGGTCCTGCACCGCGACGCTGCGAACGCGGGGTACCTCATGACGTCGTGGCCGGTGGTCGTCGCGATCACCGCGCCGCTGGCCGGCCGGCTGTCGGACCGGCATGCGCCGGGGCTGCTGGGCGGCATCGGCCTGGCGCTGTTGGCGATCGGCATGTGCGCATTGGCGCTGCAGTCCCACGATCCCTCGCTGCCGATGCTGGTGCTGTGGATGGCGGTGTGCGGCGCGGGCTTCGGCTTCTTCCAGGCACCCAACCTGACGGCGCTGATGTCCAGCGCGCCTGCGCACCGCAGCGGCGGTGCCAGCGGCGTCATCGGTGTGGTGCGGCTGCTCGGACAGGCCAGCGGCGCCGCGCTGGTCGCCTTGTGCTTCCATCTGGCCGGCCTGCGTGACGGCCCGACCGTCGCGCTGGCGCTGGGCGGTGTGACCGCGGGGCTGGCGGCGGTGGCAAGTTTTGCGCGTTTGAGGGTTCGCGGCTGACTGGCAGCCCGATGCCGTCACTCCAACTAGGCGCCGACATCATCCGCCTCAGAGGCGTTCCCAAAGACGCGAGTCAAAGACCGTCGATTTGGCCACGCACCCAATCGGCCATTTCTTCCTTGTCGAACTCCAACAGGTAGTCGACAAGGTCTTGGTCGTGAGGGCCCTTGGCAAACGGATCGGCGCCTGCTGCGACCAGCCAGCTGAACAGTTCCTTGTAGCCGAGTGACGCCACCTGGAACAGGACGGGCTCGCTGAACGAGTCCTTTGTGTTGATGTCTGACCCGCGTGCATGAAGCCATGCCACGGCGGCCTGATCGTTCTCCACGGCGAGGAAATGAAGCACCGTCTCGCCGATGCCATTCCTGAGGTGGATCAGTTCGGGCTGAGCAGCGACGAGGGCGGTGGACCGCTCGTATTCCCCTGCATAAAGGGCATTTCGAAGCTCATACCAATCGGGATCAGTGTCGGACATAGGCGCCGAGCATAAGGCCGCCTCCAACACAGCGGGACTGGTGCCGACTGACAAGCCCTGACCCTCATGGGGGATGCCATCCCCCTCGCCCCCACTAAGGGAGGAATGGCTGGAAGTCTTTGATATGGATCAAAGAACGAAGTCCCGATCGGACGCAGCATGGATCCCGGTGATTCAACCCGCCACAGACTTCGGCGCCGGTCCTAGGACTGGTGTCTGGCTCCTGATCATCTGGTCATGGGCGAGATGGGCCTATCCGCGAGGACGGCCTCACGTTGGGTCTGTCGTGAGTTGAACATCTCGCCCACCTCTCCGGTCGATCCGAAGGTATGTCGCCTTCAACGTCGGAGCCGGTGGTGTCCAGCATTGACCGGGGTAGTACGACATGGGAAGTTTCCAACGAGCACGCATCGACGAGTCCGACAAGCCGATGAGCCAGCGCCATCCGCTCGCGGGCTGCGATCAGCAGACGCTGATCCACCTGCAGCACGGCTGGGGCATGACGGAGCCGCAGATCTTCGGACCGCGCATCGGCTCCGATGCGATCTGCCTGCGCGCGGATCTGACGACGGGCTCGGCGCTGGCCAATCTCCGCGCTCTGCTGGTCAGCGGCGCGTCGATGCTGGCCATGCTCGCCGACAACAGCGCGGAGGGTGATCCAGCCAAGCACGTGGCTAACGCAGTGAAGGAGTCGCTGCGTGAAGGGCTGGGTATGCTCGGCGCGAGTCTTCCCACTTCTACTACGCGACTTGACGGAGGCTGATGGTCGTCAAGCCGGTGCTCGGCATTTTCAATGGGCCTCTCTTCTTCGGTGGATCGGCTCTCTTAGCCTCGCACGCAATATCGAACTCGGTCTTTCTTTTCCGAGCAATTAATCAACGTTCAGCCCCTCGCGAGACATCAACTCGGCAATTGGAATCAGATAGCTCATGCCCGCGGACGTTGAGCCGGCATATCCCATTGCCTGTAGCCTGTTCTTGGCATCTACGAACGGCGCACCGGCATCCCCGACCCCGGTGACCTTCGGACTCACTTCTATCAATCCGGATCCCAAGTCCCGTAAGGTCATCTCCACCGCTGACACCACGGCCGTCTTCGGCTGGCCGTAGACATGCACCTCGTCTCCAATTCGAAGCACCGAAATGTCCTTGCTCAAAGCCCCGTTTGTCGCTGTCACCCCATCCTCTAGCTTGGCCAATGCGACCGATGGATCCCCTCTGCCAAGCGGGAGAATCCTCACGATCCTCGCAACAGGTTTTCGATCTTGTTTGCCTGCGCCAAAGAACACAGGAGCATTGCTGCCGGAACCATTGGCGAAGAGACCAGGCAGAAGAAGAAATCGTGCGCCGTTGGTGTCCTTAACCACAGCCGTCACTTTCACCGCGAGATTGCCGTCGGAACTCCAAACCAGCGAACCTGGCCCAATCTCTTCTGCCGCCTTCTGTACCGCCAGGGTTGGGGTGGTAGCGACCCGCGTGGCGGGCGGAAGTTTGCCAACGGAGACCAGGTACAGATCCTTGTAATAGTCAAAGCCGTTGATGTTGCCAGGGATGCAATTGGGATCCAGTGCGAGCATGTTCGCCGCCAGACGCCAGACCTCGACGAACACTGGCGTTCTGCCGTCTAGCAGCGGCCGTATTTCCAATCCCGCAGCCTTGAGGAGTTGGATCTCCTCAGCTAAAAGTTTTCCCGGAGGCCTGCCGCCATCCCGCACAGTCTTGTACCAGCCCCAAGCCCGTATCCATCGTGCGAACTCGTTGACCGGTACCTCGTTCCGCAGCTTCTCGTCCTTGGCGAGACCTGCCCATATGAACGTTGCGGCAATCGTCGCCGCAGCTGCATCATCGCTGCTCAACCGGCCGGTAGAGAAGTACCGAAGCGACGAAATCGACTCGTTGGAGTGAGTCGGTGCCTGGGGCCAACTCACGGCAGCTTCAACCAGTCCTGACGTCTGCCCTATGCTGCGGGCCTCGATCGTTAGCGACGCCTCGTTACTAGGACTCACCCAACGGCGAAGCTGGGCGAGGATGGCTCCAATGTCAAATCCAGAGATCTTTAGGTCCAACTGCTGCGTGCCCGCCGGAAGACTTGGGCCTTCGCTCGGTAGCCCCTTGGCGCGTACGTAGACATCCGGTCGTTCGGTCTTCACTGAGTCGTCGCGACTGCCTGCGTCGTTCTCCGCACGCAAGTCGGAGCTCATTCGGTGGTGGTTTGCCAACACGAGTCCTCCGAACGCGGCTCCGCGCGCAGCGTCCACCTTACCGTCAGAGAAATACATCGTCTCAGCGATATAGAGCCGACGTTCGAACCAGACCTGGTAGAGCTCCTGCAGAAAGAACCAGATGACGGCGATCAACACAATGCTGTAGGCCACTTTAGCCAGTGACCAGTTCACCAGAAACTCCGGCATCTTGAAGCCCTGCTTGCTCACATCGAACCTATCGAGGGTGATCGATCGGCGACCGTACGTGGTTTATCTGAGTCACGTTGGACACTGTCTTCAGACATGAAATGCTTTATGGAAAGAACATACCGTTCTCGACCAATCGCGCCTGTTCGACACCAAGCGCTTGTGGGAACTTCGTGTCGATAGCGTGCAACGCTGGCCCGAGACGCAGACCGGTCTTTTCCTCGACCTTTGAAAGAGGAACCTGGTACCACCGGAACTCGCTCAGTTCCAGGGATTCGGGCTTGATCTTCTTGAGCAGATCCTTCTGGGTCAGGATGAACGCTCGGGCCTTAGCCTCGCCGTCTTCGGCATCGACGTAGAAGACGATCTTCCAGTACTCGGAGGGAAGCAGAGCCCCACGATATGGCTGATCCGCATCCGCCAAGACTGGACCTGCCATGACACTCACACGCAAGTCTTTGAGGTCTACCTCGTCTAGGATCGCATTCTCGAGTTGCCCCCACTTTCCTTTGAGCTTCGACTGGTTGAATGCCTGATGCTGTGGCGTCATGTTCGTGAAATAAAAGCTATCGATGTTGGCCTGTCTGGCCTCGGCTGGCGCGCCCCATACCAGATCGTCGCGGCGCGCCACGTGTCCACGATCCAGATCGTTTCCAGCGTATAGCTCGTCGCCGAACTGGAATGCATCCAACCCGTCACGAGTGTCCTTCTTGAATGAAATTCCTTTGCGACTGAGGCTCTTCTTTGCTGCGCCGTCAATGTTCCAGGCCACGCATCGTGGCAAGCAACGGCTCTTGCTCAGCCACACAGTGAAGTGGCAGTAGTCGATCCAGTCCCCGCCATTCAGACCCACCAAATCATTGACGGTCGCCTTGGTGAACTTCGGTCGTGGCACCGCGAAGTCCAGGAACCCTTCCTGAAACCCGGTCCAAAGCGCCTCGGCTGAATCGATCGAGACTGCTCGCAGGGCCTGCAGAGACGGGGTATCGGAGAGTGGCTCGAGTTCCAGTTTCTCAAAGACGCTCTGCGCGTAGCAGGCCAACGCGAACTCTCCTTCGGATCCTTCAGCGTCGCCGCCGAAGTGCAAGCCCAGCATCGTCGACGTAACCTTGTCGCCTTTGTCAACCGCCAGCCATGCCGCGCCTGAATCACCGCCCTTGGAAATCTCATTGGCTGCGGCTGGATGTTTGGGAGAAGGCTCGATCTCGAACCCTCCGATCGTCTGATCCGGCATGTCGTCATAGGGCATCCTGAACAACGCGTCGACTCGCGTCACCACACCGTAGGTCACGTCTGTGGTGCGGCCGCTCTTGACCACCAAGTCACCCAATTCCGGTTTTCCGATCGCCTTGACTGGAACACCCAGGTCGAGAATATTCGCATCCAGGCGACGCCCTTCGACCGAGGCCACGGCGCAGTCGCCAGCGAGACCGAGATGACTGCGCAGGAGTTTTCCGATGCCGTTACGTGAAACGCGATCGTCATCGAACGGTCCAGGCTGCACGATTTGATCGCCCACTTTTCCTGTCGCACCGCAGAGAACGTGCCAGTTGCTCAGGAGAACAGGCGCATGGGACGCTCTGTCCGTCACGATGGCGCCCAAGGTTCCAGCTGTCGATGCGATGTGCCCGACGCTCACCCCGGGTCGCAGCGGATCGATACGCTTCTTACGCTCGGTCTTTGCCTGAGGCGCAACGACAACATAGCCCGCTTGATAGACACGCTGGACGACGTCCGTGGGAATGGAGACCCCTTCGAAATCGATCGTCGCTGGAATGGCCGCAACACCTTCGGCCGCCAGTGCTTGCGGGACAACCTTCCGGTCCACGCTGAATTGCAGCGCAGGCTCAGTCGTGCGCTTTCCTCCAGTCACCTTGTATCCGACGCCTACCCCCGTGACATTGGGGAGATTGAGCAAAGCATCACCCTTTGCACGAATGAGCCTCTTGATTCGATCGAGCTCGGAATTGCTCATCTTGTTCTTTGCCGACTTCGGAGCCATCGTTGTCGTCTTTGGGCGCGGATCTTTCGACGTCTTGCTCCCTCGCTGCTTTGCCGTAACCATAAGTCTCTCCCTTGGTCAGACTGTCACCGTCGGAAGTCTGCCGTGTCAGCTGAGGGTAGGCATCCACAAGGCATAGGAGATCTAACCTTCAAGGGACAATCACTCTCTCATTACTCACGCCAAGGAACGAATTTCCGAAGATCTCCGATATAGATCAGAGATCGACCCCAAGGCGAACAACTCGACCCGATTAAGCTGCAGAAGCTGGTGTACTACCCCAACGGCTGGTATGCGGGCTTCACGGGACAGTCACTCATCGACGGAAAAGTGGAGGCATGGGTGTTTGGCCCTGTCATTCCGGCGCTCTACTATGAGTTCCGAGATCTCGGCGCGGAGCCGATCACCTGAGGGCTCGTGAGTGGAGCTCCGCCGCAGGCCTCGTGGTCGTTCCGCCACCCCGCGATGAGGAACTTCGGCGATTCCTGACGAACGTCTGGAAGAGCTATGGCGGTTATACCGGCCTCAAGTTGTCGGAGTTCACCCACGCGCGAGGCTGACCGTGGGATCTAACGCGGCAGATCGCGGGTGGCGCCCGTGACATCGACATCCCGTTTTCGGTCATCCAAAAGCATTTCGCGAAGGTTGTCGAAAGGGCGGCTCAGCTGACATGAGCGATGACCGCGCCATAGCAAGCTTGCAGGCGCCCGTCTCGTCGCTATTTCGAAGACCACTTCATCTCCGCCTTGGTCGCCACGTCCGCGGGCTGCACTACAAAGTCGGCGACGAGCGTCCAGGCGGCGTTCTTCTTACGATCCTTGTCCTGGCTCGCCCCCTCGATGACGATCAGGAAATCGCCATACGGATTCGCGGCATCACGCCGTTCGACGAAACGTTTGTTCAGGTCTTCCCAGTGTTCGGCCAGGTATCGACCTGCCGCCGCGGTTCCCCTGTCGGTGAAGCCGCCGATCCAGAAGTACACGCAGGCGCCCGACCCGCCGCCGGTGTCGCTGGCGTGGCGGACGATCACGCCGTAGTCGCGAGAGCTCTCCGGGCTCTCCAGCCATCGCTGGACACTCCAGTTGCGAGGATGCAAGGTGGTGAATTCAGGATCCGATCCCGGCACCCCGACCAGGCGTGACTGCCAGTTCCCCGGCAGCAGGCTGGTGCGAATGGAGAGCGCGTCGCCGATCGGCGTCATCTCGACCCGCAGCCATCCGGCAAACTGCCGCCGCAGCAGTTCGGCTTCCTTGGTGAAGCCCAGGCCCAGCATCATCTTGAACGGCGCCGTCTCCGGCTTCTGGTCGCGGTCTTCGTCGACCGGCTTGAGCTGAGGGGCGGCGAGCCCCGCCTTGCGGAACAGCTTCAGGATGGCCCGCCCCGCCTCCACGTCGTAGCGATTCACCCAGTGCCGGGCCTTGTACAGCCGGTGGTGCGGGGCGCGTTCCAGCGCAGCATCGGAATCGTCCACCAGCCCCCGAAGCATCTTCCTCAACGGATCCGTCTGCGCAATGATCTCCGCGTCCTCGGGACGTTCAGAGGCGCCCTTGCCGAAGAACTTCTCGATCTTCGGGCGCTTGGTCGTCGACCAGACCGAATACTGGACGAACAGCTTGATGAGCTCGTAGAGCGTGACGATCACCAGCGAGCTCGAAAGACCCGCCGCGATGACGCCATAGATGGTGGACGTCTTCGTGAGCGCGACCTTGGTCGCCATCGCCCCGAGCGGCGCGCCAGGCGTCAATCCGGAGAGGACAAAGGTCTCGGGTTCGAAGACGCTTCCGACTCCCCACAGTGAACCGAGCCCGATCACCAGCAGCGCCCCCAGGGCGCCCAGCTTGGGCTTCGAAACGTCCGGCCGCACCTCTTCGCTCATGGATCCCCTCCGACTTGTCTTCGAAAGGGAAGGGCTACGCAAGGCGGATGCCAAGCTGGGATTTGCGAGGACGGAGAGCCAGTTGCCGCATCAGCGCGCGCGTCCGATGCCCGAGTGTCAAGTTTTTCGGCTCATCAACCTGTATGAGAAGCGGCGCCTGGCAAAGCCTGACCCTCAAGGGCGGAGGTCGTTCCCACTGCACACGTGCCGCTCCAGCAGCGCTGTCATGAATTCGACACTCTGCTGATGCATGCCGCGCTGGTTGTAGTGCGTGCGCGTGAGCACCGCGACCGCGTCCAGCGTCGGCAGGACCAGCACATGGTTGCCCCCGTTCCCCGACATCAACCACGCGCCGACGCGACCGCATCGCAGCTCGTAGTCACGCCGCCAGAACAGCTCGCCGTACTGCATCGGACCCGGTGGGGATCGCCGCACGGTCAGCAGTGACGCGACCTGTTCAGGCGCCAGCACCTGGCCGTCCGGCCCGGCGCCTTGGCGAAGCAGCAGCTGTGCGAGCGAGGCCCAATCGCGCGTGCGCAGGCGCAGGCCGCCGCCGGTCATCGTCTCGCCGCTGGGCGAGCGCGCCCATTGCCAGCTCGCAATCCCCAACGGGGCGAAGAGTCGCTGTTGCGCATAGGCTTCCAGCCCGCCCGGCGCGCGGCGTTCCAGCACCTGACCCAGCAGGAACACGCCCGCCGTGCAATAGGCGAAGGGCGCCAGGCCCTGCGCGTCGCGCGCCACGGCGCGCGTGGGCAAGTCAGTGGCCCAACGCAGCCAGCGCTGCTGCGGGTACATGTTCTCTTCGTTGCCGGGACTGTCGGGCAGGTTGTCGTCGCAGTCGAGCGCGGAGGACATGGTGAGGAGGTCCTCCACCACGATGCCGCGCTTGACGGGGCCATCGTTCGCGAAGGGCTGCGCGTCCGCGAGTTCCGCGAAGACAGGCATCTCGCGCCTCAGCAGCCCATCCTGCACGGCCGCGGCCACGAGCAGGCCGGTGACCGGCTTGCCGACGGAACGCGTGTCGTGCAGCGTCCGGGCATCCGCGCCGCGGGCGTACAACTCGACCAACACCCGGCCATGGCGCTGCAGCAGCACGCTGGTCGCGCCTGGCAGTGTCTCCAGCGCGGAGTGATCTTGTGCGATGAGCGCAGCGTCCGCAGGGGCCAGGTCTTGCGTCGCGCAGGCGCCCAGGAGCGCCACCAGCATTGAAGGCAAGACGCAACGGCGCAACCGGGCGCCGGCCACGAGGCAGACAAGGCAGAAACGGAGGAGGAAGGAGTGGGGCATGGTCATGCCGCGCATGTTCTCCGGCCCCGCGGAGCGGCGTCTAGAACGTTTTGAACCCGGCCCGCCATGCGGCCGGAGTACAGCGGTATTCCGCCCGGAACAGCCGCGTGAAGTGGCTCTGGTCCGAGAAGCCCAGCTGCGTGGCGACCTCGGCGATCGACAGGCCCTCTTTCAAACGTTGCGCCGCCCGGTTCAGCTGCGTGCGCCGCTGCAACTGGCCCGGCGAGATCCCGTAGTGGCGTCGGAAGGCCCGCGCCAGGGACACCGGATGAACGCCCGCCGCCTGCGCGAGCGCGGAGAGCCGCAGCGGCTGCTCGCATTCCTCCAGCAACTGCTCCATGCAGCGCCGCAGCCAGAGAGGTTCGCGCGTTTCGTCGCCCGCCTGCGCGGCCGCGTCGCCCCGCGCGACGGTCGTGCGCGTGAGCAGGCAGAGGCGCTGGCAAGCGTCCTCCGCGTCCAGCAGGCTCCCCAGGTCCGAAGACAGCGGCTGCATCGCCAGACCCAGCGCCGCCTGCTGAGGCGCACCGAGCAGCCGCCGGGCGCCGCCATCGTCCAGGCCGAGCGCCTTTGCCTGACCGGCCTTCACGCTCAGCGCGAGGAAGCGTCCGCCCGCGCCCGCGAAGGTATCGACATGCCGCGTGCCCGGCGGATTCCACAACACATCGCCGGGCGCCAGCAGCGTGCTCACGCCGCGGGCGCTGCTGCGGTAGCGCCCCTCGAGCACCACGATGAAATGCCCGTCCTCGTGCTCGTGCGGTGCCACCTCATGCTCGGGATTGAGCGCCAGCAGCCGCGCCATGCTGAAGCCCGCGACATCGCATCGCGCGTCGAAGTGGCCGTAGAACTGCATGTGCTTCAGGCGCATGGGAGGTCGGGGCGAAGTGGAAAGCCTCCATCTTGCAGCAGTTGCGGCCCGATCAGGCCATCGCGCAGAGGGCGATACGTGGCGCGGCAGCGTGCGCCGGAAGCCTCGCGGCTAACGCCGCGCTCAGCCGCCCTGCGCCAGGCGTCGATTGACCGCCGCCAGCAATTGATCCAGCCCGCGCTGCACCTGCGCTGTGCCCCCTTCCTCGCTGGCGATCGTGCCGATGCGGGGATCGGGCGCCACGTCCAGCAGGACGACCCTGCCTTCGCGCGTGAACGCCAGGTCGACCTCGCCGGCGTGCTGGCAGAGCTCCGGCACCCGTGGCTGCAGCGTCTGCAGGTTGTCCCTCAAGGCCGTGAGGTCCACGTTCTTGCCCGCCAGCTTGCGCACGACGGCGTCCGCCTGTTGAGCTCCCAGCATCGGGCTGGCCAGCACCTTGGGCTTCTTGGACTCGACCTTGTCGATGGCCTCCATCCACATGCCGCCCCCGGTCATGACCGGCATCGGCGTGCCCTGGCGCGCCAGCGCTTGTGGCGGCGGGCCCTCGATGACCCGGCCCACCGGGAAACCCAGGTCCGCGAGCGTCTTGATCGTGGCCTTCTCGCGATTCACCGCCTCGGCCGTGCCGGGGTTGCGCGCCTGCAGCCAGCCGACGGCCGAGCCCGCCGGCTGGAACCACTGCTTGTCCATGCCGCCCGGCACGTCCTGGGCGTCGATGTGCGTGGGCAGGGGCGGGGCGGTTGCCGCGCTCGCGGCTGCAGTCGGCGTCGTCGGACTCGTCGGACTCGTCGGGGCAACAGTCGCCGCCGGAATGCTGGTTGCTGTCGCAGTCGCTGTGGCGATGGTGCTTGAGCCCGTCGTCACCGCAGCCTGCTGATGCTGCGCAGTCGATGTCGAGACGTCGGAGGCCGGGCGCTGTGTCGTCGTCAGCGCCAGCGTGTCGACCTGGGCGCTGACCTGCGGCTGTGGCCGCGAGGAAAGGACCGTCGGATTGCCGATCCGCGAGGGGAGCGATGGAAGGTTCGCTGGCGTCTGGGGCAGGACGGAGGTCGAGGCGCTAGAGATGGAAGCCGTGGGCGTCGCCGACGCCGGCCGGCTCAACTGGTCCTGCAGGCGGCGCCGTGGCGGTGGCGTCGCGGTGCCGATCGCCGGAGCCGTTGCGGCTGGGGACGACTGCGAGAAGATGCCACTGCTGAGGATGGCGGAAACGTGTCCCCGCCGCGGTTGGGCGGAGGCGCTCGACGTGGCGGATCCTGAGCCGTCCTGCGCGGTCGGCGCCGTCTGCGTGTTGGCGGCAGGGTCGCGCTGACCGGAGCGGATGGGAGAGCTTTGCATGCGTGGTCGACCGGAAGTGTCGTGCCGACGCTAGGCGCCGCCGCGATTCCCCGGGCCGACGACGCGAATCGATGTCCGCGACTGCGAAGTCCGACGACTTGCCGCGAATCGACCTGTCGCGACAGGCGCTGGAGGAGGGCCATGTCGAGGTCGGATTCCTTCCCGCTCGCCGCCCGCGGCCGTCATCCCGCGTGAGGGATCCAGCTCCTGATGAGGTCCTGCGATCCCTGGGGAAAGCTGGAGAGCAGCGCCTCCACCTTCAGCTTCGCCGCGCGATTGGTGCGGATGAAAATGGCTTCCTGCTTCTCCAGCTGCCAGAGGCTTTGTCGGATGGCGATGAGGCTCTTGCCCCGCAATGCGCCGTAGAGGCGGACGATGCGGGCCGAGTTGAAGGGGTTGATCATCTCGCCCAGCGGATCGAGCAGCAGCGCTCGTCCGACGAATTCATCGATGCAGTCTTCAAAGATCAGCATGGGTTCGTGCGGTCCCGTCTTCCTGGCGCGCCTCCTGTGGTCACGCTTCATCATGAAGAAGTCGTCTTGCATGTCCCTGAATGCGAGCCCGAACAAGACGTTCTGCAGTTCCGTGACCTGCTTGCTCTCGCTGTAGTGGAACGCCACCATCCTGTCCAGCGCACCTTGTTCGCGCAACTCACGAACCCGCGCGTGGTCCATGGCGTAGAAGGCGCGGTATTCCGTCTTGTAACGCGCCAGGGCCAGGGCCATGAGGTTGTGATCGCTCCTCTCCCCGAGCCCAGCCGTCTCCTCTTCGCTGCCATCGACGCTGTGCTGGACTTCGTGCTTCAGCGTTTCATAGAGGTAGGACCTTGCCGAGGCTTCGTTCTCATGCACGACGACGGCGATGGCGCCGTCCAAGGCCCAGCCCTTGGTTCGGCGGCTCGCTTCCACGCCGATGTGTGGATCGTTGGCCAGCACGGTGTAGTCGTCGATCTGATAGCCGGGATTGGCGGTGGAAAGGATGTCGCAAGGATCCTGCGCGCTCTCCGCCTTGGGGTACAGAAGGACGTATTCCTCCAGGACTTGAATGGCTCTCTCGTCCGCGGCCCGATCGCCTTCCGAGAGCACGTCGTAGTTTTCCTCGAGTACGGTGACGGCGTAGATCTTCTTGGCTCCCGAGAGGGCGTATTCGCAGGAGTTCTTCAAGACGGTGTCGCCGCTCCGCAGCCCTTCGTCCAGCATCCTGCGCAGCAGCGCGCGTGCCTCCAGGTTTCTTGCCAGCGTGCGACTGCGTTTCGCTTCCTTCTCATCGGGGCGGCGCACGGGCGCCAGTATCGGATCCATCAATCCCTGGTGCTTCCGGAGTTCCAGTTCCTCCTTCAATGCCTGGCGATGCACCTCGGACATCTTCGACCGGATGGATTGCTGGAACAGCGTGGCGTAGGAGTAGTGGTCGGTGTCTATGGACTCGCCATCGATCGAGACCCGGATCCTCTGGACCGGCATGTCGCCGCGCGGGGTGTTGGCGGTGTCTCGCCGCTGATGCGTGTTCCCGAACGCGGTCTGGATGGCGCGTCTCTGCGCCTGCACGCGTGGCGAGTCGTCAATGCCTTCCCGCAGCGAGCGTTGCGGGTCCGAGGCGGTCGCTTGAACTGTCTGGAGCGGCGCGTCCTCTCGGGATGCGGCGGCGCGGTGCAGCGGTGCCCGACGAGCGTCGGATCGGTGGGTCTTCATCTGTCGGCTCCCGGTGGCGGCACGGTCGTCCGTCCGACCCATGCCCGTCCACGTTAAGGACGGCCGGTGCCGACAACGATCGGTGAAATGCCGGGTTTGCGATTCCGGAATGCCGAGATCGCCAGCGGGTCGGGCAGACCACGGCATGGCCTCGGTGCGGCATCGAATCGAAAGATTCTCCGGGCCAGTCGAACGACGCTGGAACTAGCGGTCATTGACGCAACGCGTCGTCGCCCACAGCGCTTCGAAGAGTTCTGCCGAGATCGCCGCTACGGTGCCGTATTCACGCTTGACGATTTCGTCCTCGTCCCACGTTCCCTCCGGAAGAATGCCATGCGAATCGGCTGGGAACGCTTCGCTGTATCTGAGCGCGGTCCCATCGGCACGGACTTCGAGATAACGGAGCCAGTACCCATCCACTCCGATCTCCGAGTACCCCAGGTACTCGTCGACTCCCAAGGTATTTCCGCTTGAGCAATAGAGGCGATGGAACATGTCGTTGAAGGCAGTGGTCTGTCGGCGGGGAGGGTAGCCGCGGATTCCGGCGGCGCGATGGCTGGGCGTGCGCGTTCAGCGCGTGGGTGCGTCCACCTGATACCAGGCTGTCCGTGGCGAGCGCAGCGGCGGCGACTTCGCTGCCCATCCGGAAAATGACCTGTCCCAGATGCCAGGCTCGTCTGCCTGCGCTGCAAGGTCGAACGTGAAGTCGGCCTGCCGGCCGACCTGTTTCCGGGCGCTACTGAACGTCCGCATCCGACGGCGGCAACTGCACGCCTTGCTCCAGCTCCACGCTCATCACGCCCGTCACGCCTTGCAGCACGGAGAGCGCCTGCCCCGAGAAATGTCCGGTGATCACGCCGGTGAGTGGCATCACCTGCGAGACCTTGAGCCCGGCGCTGCCGAGCTGTTTCGCCACGTCGTGGATGCGCGGCATGGCGTCGTCGTCCACCGTGACGACCACGGGTTTGGAAGTGTTGGACACGGCGGCAGTCCTGGAGTTCGAAGGGTCCCAGCTTACACCTGGGGCCCCACCGTCACTGCGGGGCCTGCACCAGCCCCGAGCCCACGTCGGCCGCCGACGCGCTGGCAAGCGCGCGGGCGTTCTGCGTGAGCTTGGTCCACAGCGCCGCGCCGGTGGCGCCCGTCGCCTGGCACCACAGCGCCGCGATGCCGGCCACATGAGGCGTGGCCATGCTCGTGCCGGAGATGGTGTTGTAGCGCGCAGGCATGGGCCACGAGGAATACACGGCCACGCCCGGCCCGGCGATGTTGACCTTGCCGCCCTCGCCGGTGACGAGGCTGCTCCGCGCGGAGAAGTCGGCCACCGCCAGCCTCGCATCCAGCGCCGCCACGGCCATGGCGGCGTCGGCATTCGCAGGCGCCGAAACGAAGCCGAAGTTGCCGTTCTGACGCCTGGCGTTGTTGCCCGCCGCCGCGACGACCAGCGTGCCTGCCTTCAGCGCCCGCCGGATGGGCACCTCGTACTGCTGCACCTTCTGGTTGATATTGCCGCCCAGCGACATGGAGACGACCTGGCAGCCCTTGCTCATCGCCCATTCGATGCCGGCGACGATGGCGCTGGTGGCGCCGGAGCCCTGGTTGTTGAGCACCTTGCCCACGTGGATCTGCGCGTTGTAGGCACAGCCGTAACGGCGCGACCCGATCGGACGCTGCGGGCCGCAGGCGGTGCCCACGCAGTGGGTGCCATGCCCGTGGCCGTCCTGCACGGCCTGGCCGGGCACGAAGGATTGCGACACGATGGGACGCCCCTGGAAGTCGGGATGGCGCAGGTCGAAGCCGGTGTCCAGCACGGCGACCTTGACGCCCTGGCCCGAGTAGCGCGAGGTGTGCACGCGCGTGGCCTGCAGGCCCCAGGTGAACTGGTTGTTGTCCGCCAGCAGGGCGGCCATCTCCTCGGCCCCGCCCAACTCGGACGAGCCTTTGCCGGCGAGCTGGTCGTACAACGCGTTCACGGCGTCGCGATAGCCCTTGAGGTATTGCAGGGACGGGTCGTCCAAGCCCAGCGCGTACACGAGGTACTCGGGCTCGATGGCGAGGATGGGGCTGGACTCGTCCATCGCGGAGGCGGCCAGCGACTGCAGGCGTTCGTCATCGGCGTTCACGACGACGATGCCGGTTTTGCGGAAGTGCATGACGTCGGCATCCGCCAGTTCGTGGCCGGAGATGGCGGCGTCGGTGTAATCGGCCGACGAGGCGAAGCTCTTGACGCCGGCGAACTTGCTCATCGTGGACTTGACGATGCCGGCGTCCTCGATGGCAGGGTGCTTGAAGATGATGATGTAGCGCCCGGTCGTCTGGGCCTGACCGCCGCCGGGGTCGCCCGGATCGGGCATGGCGGTCATCGCGGGCGGCGGTTCGACGGGGGCGACATCCTCCGGGATGCGCTCGGCGGGAGAGGAACGGGACTTTCTTGAGGCCATGGCACGAGCCCTCCAGGGTTGATGAGCGACCCCTGGTTGACGGGGCCTGGGCCCAGGATGCGCCGCGTGCCGGTGCCCGGCATCCATCGCGTTGTGGAGCGCGTCATGCCGCCGTGTCCATGAATCGGGGGGCGATCCCGGTTTGAATCAGGGCCGCCTCCGCATCAGTCATCCCACGAGCAATGGATCGAGCAAGAACCGGCGGCCGCATTAACGGGGAGGCCTTCAGTCGAAGGCATTCGATCCAGCATCCATCCTCGCCAGCAATTCATGCGACCTGGATGATGAGTCCGGTTCCTTGACGGCGCGCCGTTGCTACCGCGTTTCGAGCAGCATTCAAAGCCCTGGCTTCGACATCGGCTGACACCAGGTCCGCGGCGAACGCGTCATCCAGGAGCATCACCTCCTGGGCGGACCAATAGGCCAGGTGATAGACGCCGTCGGCGGAGCGGTAAGGAAGCAGGCTCGAGTCGCGACCCACGGCGCGACCCGTGAACAGGAAGCTCCAGAGCTCGAATGCGGTACTGCAGGGGCTGGCTTCCCTCGAGGTGCCGAACATGCCTCTGAAATGGCGCGCTGGCAGCAGTGACGGATCGGCGGCCCGCATCAGGTCCGGGCGCTGCTGATCGCAGAACATGCCGAAGTAGGTGTCGAGCAGACGATCGACGGCGATCGCCTCAGCTTCGCTCGCAGCGCCAAGCGCGCTGCCGCCACGGGCTTGAACGGCCTCCAAGAGAGGAAGGATCGTGGGCTCGATGTCATCGGGGAAATCGGCAGCCGTTTCATTGCACCAGGCTTCAAAGGCTTCCAGCGGCCCCGATAGAAATTCGTCGGCGAGACCGGATGGATGGCAATGCCAGAATTGTATGTAGATGCCCATGGTCGGCGAGTCTAGTCATCTTGCGCGAGGTCGACTTCGCTGCGAATCCGGATGCCCAGCCACCATGAAAATTGGCTTCGCCAGACTTCGCGGATACTCCCGCACAGCCGTCGCGCGCACCCCCATGACACTTCGCCGCCTTCGCTTCGCCGTTCTCTCCGTCCTGATGGTCGTGGTCTTCCTGGCCGTGAGCGCTAGTCTGATCTATCTCGCGCAACACACCGCTGCGACTGGGATCATCAGTCTTCGAAGAGGCGGGCAGATCACTGCAGCGAGTCATCCGATTCAGTTCTGGACGATGGTGACGATCACGTGGCTCTTCGGCGTTCTCTGCCTGGCAAGCACGCCGTTGATGGCTCGGCGCGCCTGGAAGACTTCCGCGAAAGATCAGGGCGAGTTCGAACGCGAGATTCCAGGCATCTACGGCAAGACCCGCCGGTCGTTGACCGTGGCCTTGTGGGTCCTCGTGATCCCGGTCGTGCTGCTGGTGGCGCGCGACTATCTCCTGTCGAGTCGATGAGCCGCTTCCCGGCTCATTCCGACAGCTTGCCCCGCACCGACATCACCGCCAGCGCGTGCCGCGCGGCGACGTCCAGTTCCGCCCACTCGGGCAACGCGAGCGCGGCGGCGGTATCGACAATCGTCTGGGGCGTCGTCGCCACGACGCGATCGACGGCTTCGAGGACGCGCATCAAGGCCTCCGCCTCCTCCTCGGTGTAAGCCGGCGCAGGGTAGGGCAGCGCAAGGCACGCCTCCGGATGGAGGTCGTACCACTGATTGATCACCTCGTTGAGGTCGAACGGAGGCGGGTCGGATTCGATCGCCACCACCATCTCGACCCAATCGAGCACGTCGTTGCGAATGCGCCGCTCGACCAGCTCCGGGGTGACTTCCACGTCGTCGCTCATCCGATGCTCCTTGTCGAGCCGCCAGTGTCTCGCGCTTCGGCGCAACACCTGGCACCGGCCGTCTTGCGAAGGGGATTTTCGTCTTTGTTGATAATAGTTCTCAATTGCGAGCAATTCTCATCTATAGTGCCGACCGACTCAACCCGGCACGAATCGCGATGTCCCTCTTCACGCTCAAAAAGATCGGTCTCTGCCTGACCCCGCTGCTGTTGTGCGCAGGCGCCCAGGCCCATTCGCCCTACCTCAAGCCCAACACCTTCAGCGCCGAGGAGCAGCGCAAGCACGTCACCGTCGAGGCCTCGTTCGCCGAAGGCGACCTGCGCCCCGACGTGGCGATGAAGTCCGACACCTTCCAGGTGATCGGTCCCGACGGCAAGAGGCAAGCCCTGACCCCGGCCGCGGTGCTGAAGGACGCCAGCTACCTAGAAGTGCCGCTGGGCGCGGGCAACGGCACCTACCTCGTGTCGTCGGGCGTGCGCAAGGGGCGCCTGGCCAAGGGCGTGTTGCGCCAGGGCAAGGTCGTGTTCTCCGAACGCGCCGAAGACGCGCAGCCCGGCGACAAGCCGATCGACGTGCAGAGCATCACCCGGGCCGACGTGTACGTCACCCGCGGCCGCCCCGGCGCGGTGGACTTCGATACCGAGGGCGTCGAGATCTTCCCGGTGACCAAGCCCTATGAGCTCTATGCCGGCGAGCCCGTCACCGTGCGCGTGCGCGAGAACCGCAAGCCGCTGGCCGGCGAGACCCTGACCGTCATCGCCGACGGCCAGAACTACGTCAGCCAGAAGCAGGCCGAGCTGGACTTCAGCACCAACGCCGCCGGCGAAGTGAGCTTCAAGCCGAAGACGGCGGGCCTCTACCTGTTGCAGGTGCGCGTTCGCCGCGCCTCGCCCGACAACCCCGCGCTGTGGATCAGCACCACGGCCACCCTGACCATCGAAGTGCAGCCTCAGCCATGAAGACCACCTTCCAACGTTCCCTGTTCGTGAGCCTGCTGGGCCTGGCCTCGCTGCCCGCCCTGGCCGCCTCGCATTCCTCCACGACCTTCATCGCCGAGCAGGACATCAACGGCGACGGCAAGGTGCTGCTCGCCGAATTCAAGCTGGGCCGCGAGGTCGAGTTCGTGCGCATCGACTTCAATGCCGATGGCCAGCTGAGCGAAGCCGAATACCTCGGCGAATTCGAAGGCCGCCTGATGCAGCGCATCGGCAAGATCGCCGATCCGGAGAAGCGCCGCGAGGAGCTGCAGCGCCAGATGCGTCAGGCCAAGGTCCGCTTCGGCGTGCTCGACAAGGACAAGAGCGACGGCATCAGCCTGGAAGAGTTCCAGGCGGCCGGCCTGAGCATGTTCAACCTGCACGACCGCAACAAGGACGGCGTGGTGGACGAGGCCGACGTGAAGATCGCCGAGGAAGAGAAGAAGGCGGGCAAGGAGAGTTTCGTTTCGCCTTAAGCTGGAGCGATGCAACGGATCGTTCAAATCAAACGGCGGCCGCCTCTGGACAGCATCGTCTGCGTTCTTCTTGTCGACGCTCCTGGAGTGATCGTCGCCTCGGAGATCTCGGATTCGCTGGATCCGGATGGGTATTGCTTCCTGCACAAGTCGGACATCGTGGAGATCGAGGACGACTTCGAGCGCCTCGATTTCCATGTCGCGGCGGCGTCCGTCTGGGACCGCGTCGAGCCGGACACTTCGGGACTCGACCTCCAGGGTGGCTACTTCGAGTTGATGCAATCGATGTCGCGAGAGCAGTCCCTGGTCGCCCTCCACCTGGAAGTGGCCGATCCGGACATCTGCTTTGTGGGCGCCGTGCGTCGCGTGCTCTCGGACAGGATCGGATTCACCAATCTGTCCGCGAATGGGATCTGGGTGCCTGAGACCCAGGCGATCAAGATCGGTGAGATCACGAAGATCGAACTGTCAACGCGCTATTTGCGGTCGTTGCAGGGGGTGATCGCTGCCCGCAGCGCTCTTGGCGTTTCAGGGGCAGGGTAGCGCCGTCGTGCCGCCCCGAGTCACACGCGCCGGGCCGCATGGGACAAGACCGTCGACGGCGCTTCGGCGCGACTCTTCGCACCCCAGATGTAGTAGGACGGAATCCGCTTCTTGAAGCCGGAGCGATAGATTCCCAAGCCTTCGGTCAAACGGACATTGCCCACGAACGGATCCTGCAGCGCCTTCGCCTTGATGAGCAATTCCAGCTCGGTGAATGACGTGCCGTTGTCGGCGGTCAGCAGGACTGCCGGCTTGCTTGTGTCCCGCGGTCCGAATGGCGAGAGATAAAGCGCACTGAGGTCGAGGACCGACTCGGCCTTCAGGAGGCCTTCCGGCCACGAAGCGTCGTACCACGACGCGTCCTCACGTCGCGCCACGGCGAAAGGCAGGTCGGGCCGAAGCACCTGAAGCTCCTTCTCCGACAGGGGATCCGTCCGGATGTGGACCGCATTCGCTTCGACGTAGTCGCGGGACGTCCGGTAGTAGGAGACGTTGCCGAGCAATGTAGCCATCGACCAGTTGTCCTTGTGAGGCCACCAAACGTCGTACATGACTTCGGCATCGTCGTAGGCGATGACCCGCATTCGATGGGGACCGTGGGGAAGCTCGAAGACGACGCCGAGGGCGATCTGGAACGGGGTCATGGTGTTTCTGGATGGAGCAGGAATGTCTGTCGACCTTCGATTGTCGGCGCCGAGTCGGCACTCTCATCCTTCAACGCAACACCTGTCATCTGCCGGGCCCGCGCCTCGTTGAGCAGCCATGCGAGGCGCGCCGCTGCGGCCTCCGGTGCTAGGCCTTCCGGCCGCACATTGGAGATGCAGTTGCGCTCCGCGTCCGTCCGCCCAGGTCGAGGCGCCCAGGTGACGTACACGCCCATGCTGTCGGGGGAACTCAGCCCCGGGCGTTCGCCGATCAGCACCACGACGAGCTTCGCTCCGAGCGCATGACCGATCGGATCGCCGATCGCCACGCGAGCCTGGCGGGCGATGGCCACGGGCGCCCAGCGCCAGTCGGTCGCGAGCAGCGGCCGGAGCGCCGCGATGAAGGCGAGGGCATGACGCTCGATCGCCAACGCGGACAGGCCGTCCGCCACGATCAGCGCCAGATCTGGCGGATCTTCCACTTCACGCGTGGCCAACAGCGCAGTCGACCGCTCGTCGAGCCTTCGCCCGAGATCCGGCCGCTGAAGGTAGGTGGCCCGATCACTCGCGGCACTGTGCAGATCCAGCGTTTCCAGCCCAGCCTCGTTCAATGAGGCAACGAGCGCCTCGTGGTCCAGCTCGCGATGCACCGCGTCCCGCGCCTGGGCGTGAGCGAGCTGGAACGCGAGATGCGCCGCCGTCGGCTGACTGACGCCCGCACGGCCCAGGCCGATGCGCGCAGGCGTGTGACGGCGCAGGGTGCTCCAAGGGTTGGGGATGATCGTGTCGCTCACGGTGTCGTCGCTCATGGCCGCGCTCACGACGAAGGCAGCAAGGCCGCGAAGGCCGGGGGCATGCCGTCCACCAGATGACCCGGTGCGCCGGGCCGCGCGATGCGCATGCGCTCGAGCCAGCGCTCGAACTCCGGCGCGGCGCGCAAGCCCAGTACCCGCCGCGCATACAGCGCGTCGTGGAAGGACGTCGTCTGGTAGTTGAGCATCACATCGTCCGAGCCCGGAATGCCCATGATGAAGTTGCATCCCGCCACGCCGAGCAGCGTGAGCAGCACGTCCATGTCGTTCTGGTCGGCCGCGGCGTGATTCGTGTAGCAGATGTCGCAGCCCATCGGCAGGCCGAGCAGCTTCGCGCAGAAGTGATCCTCCAATCCCGCCCGGATGATCTGCTTGCCGTCGTACAGGTACTCGGGGCCGATGAAACCGACCACGGTGTTCACGAGCAGCGGCTCGAAGTGCCGCGCCACCGCGTAGGTCCGGGCCTCGATGGTCTGCTGGTCGCAGCCGTGGTGCGCGCCGGCCGATAGCGCGCTGCCCTGGCCGGTCTCGAAGTACATGACGTGCCGGCCGCGCTGGCCGTCGTCGAAGAGGGTGCCTCGCTCCAGCGACAGCGCCGCCGCGCGTGCTTCGGCCAGCAGCTTCAGATCGACGCCGAAGCTGCGGTTGGTCGCCTCCGTGCCGCCGATGGACTGGAACACCAAGTCGACCGGCGCGCCGCGCTCGATGCACTGCAGCGTGTTGGTCACGTGCGTGAGCACGCAGCTCTGGGTGGGGATCTCGAAGCGCTCGATGACCTCCGCGAGCAGGCGCAGCAAGTGCGAGACCTGTGCCACGTTGTCGGTGGCGGGATTGATGCCGATGACCGCGTCGCCGCTGCCGTACATCAGGCCGTCCAGCACGCTGGCCGCAATGCCGCTGGCGTCGTCGGTCGGGTGGTTGGGCTGCAGGCGCGTGGACAGACGGCCCGACAGGCCCAGCGTGTTGCGGAATCGCGTGACGACCTCGCATTTGCGCGCCACCAGGATCAAGTCCTGGTTCCGCATGATCTTGCTCACCGCGGCCACGATCTCGGGCGTGAGTCCGAGAGTCAGGCGCGTCAGCGTGGCCGTGTCGGCCGCATCCGAAAGCAGCCACTCGCGCAGCCCGCCGACCGTCAGGTGCCCGATCACCTGGAACGCCGTGGCGTCGTGCGTGTCGACGATGAGTCGCGTGACCTCGTCGTCCTCATAGGGGACCAGCGCCTCGTTGAGGAAGGTCTTCAATGGCAGGTCGGCCAGGGCCATCTGCGCGGCGACGCGCTCCTGCTCGGACTCGGCGCAGACGCCAGCGAGCCGGTCGCCCGAGCGCTCCGGCGTGGCCTTGGCCATCAGCTCGCGCAGGCTGTCGAAACGGTAGCTGACGGCACCGGCGCTCGCGCCGTAGGGGGACGCGCTTGAGGCCTTGGAAACGTTCATCGCTGGCTCCTTGGGGCCAGCTTAACCCGGTCGTGTGACCGACTGAGGCCGAGGTCCGCTCCGGCCGGCCGCTGCCGCAGAGAAGCGACTGGCGCCACGGATAACATGACCCGCCTGTCGTCTCCGGATCGGATCCATGCGCAGTTTTGAGGAACTCCCCGCAAGTTGGAACTTGCAACCTGTTCTTGCATGCCGGACAGGCACGCTCTATCAGTTCAAGACGCCACGGGAGCTCCACGATCCGCACGGTTGGGGCATGAGCTTCCTCGTCCATTTCAACCGGGACGTGGCCGTCTCGGATTGGGTCGTCTTGCGCGAACGTGTGGCGCAAATCTTCAGCGCGGATGACGAGCTGAAGCGCGCCGTCACCTTCGTTCCCTATGCCGAGGTCGGCACGGATTTCGTCGTGCAATCCAAGCCGCCCTACGACGGCGGATACTTCCTGAACTCGCTGCACGAATGGACCACCTACGGCGAGACGTGCAGGCCGCCGGACGGCTGCGAATCAGCCTATGCAAGCCTTGAAACCGCCGTGGAGCGAGTGATCAGCGCCTTGCCTCCGGTCGACAGGCCACTGCTCGAGCCGATCATCCGCTCGACGTTCACCATGAACGCGGATTCCTGGTTGCAGTTCGTCGAGACAGAGGGCTGGACCCTCTACGAGCTGGAGATCTCGACGGAGCTCATCGATCGATTCCTCGTTGCGACTCAACCCTGTTCGAGCTCGAGTGGCCCCTGAACCAAGTCACCCTGGACGGCGAAGCAATGGCCTCCGAGCAGGCCGCTCCGTCCGCCCATCCGCCCCCACGACCCCTCAGAACGTGGCGATGGCGCCCAACGTGAACGAGCTGTCCGTCCGGTTTTCCCGGGTCTGTCCGCTGACGCCGGCGTAGACGTAGCCGCCGGGCATGACCAGCCAGGTCCCCGTCAGTTCCGCACGCAGGTATTGGCGGCTGACGCGCGGCGCCTGGATCTGGATGGCCGTGCCGGCCAGGCTCGCATCGACGAGCACGCGCCGCAGCGCCCCCGACTCGCGGCCCACGGCCAGTCGCCCGCCGAAGGTGAAGCGCGCGGTGCCCGGATCCTTGTCCGTCGAGCCCACGCCCAGACCGACTTCCATGCGGCCGCCGCCGGCCGACAGCTTGCCGAGATTCAACGCGGCCAGCGATCCCGAGTCCTCGGTCGTGGCATCGCGCTTGACCTGCTGCGTCTCGACGCGCGCGTACGGCACCAGCCGCACGTTCTCGTAGTTCATCGCCGTGCGCACGCCGATGCCGGCGAACATCTGGCGCGTGGAGGCGTCGGTCTTCAGCTGGCCCTGGCTCAGGCCGAGCGCCGCCAGAGGATCGTCACGGCTGCTGAGGGCCTTGCCGCCGCCGCCGCCGATCTGTCCGTCGAGGATCAGCCCGGCGCCCAGGCCGAGCTGGCCGTACGCCATGCCGAGCGTGTCCTTCACTTCGCCGGTGCCGCCGCTGTCGGAGCTGAGCTTCTGGTTGGATTGCGACAGCGCCACGCCGAAGCCGTTGGTGCCGTCGTTCATCACGTCGAAGCCGATCGTGATCTGGTGGCGGTCGCGCGTGCGCGCCGCCGAGGAGGCACCGTCCGCGGCCCAGCGGCTCTTGCCGCCGCTGTAGTCGACCCAAAGCCCGCGCTGCCGCGATTCCGGGGCGGACAGGTGCCGGGACACCGAGTCCTGCAGGCGCTGGCCGGCCGACGGCAAGGCGGCTGCGACGGCCCCGTGGATCTCGCCGCTGAGCGAGCGCATCGTGCCCATCAGCGTCGCGTTGTCGAGCCCGGCGATCGTGTTGGACAGGGTCGTCTGCGCTGGGGTCGCGGTGGCGGCGTCCTGCGCCGCCGTGATCTTGTCCAGCGCCGCGGCGACTGACTGCGTGTTCAGGTTGGCGCCCTGGCCCTGGGCGAGCGCCAGGTAGGCCGTCGGCACGACCAGCAGGTCGACGCCGTTGGCGGAATAGAGCGCCCGCAGCCGCGTGCCCGCCGTCAGTCCGGTGGGTTGCGAGAGGGCGCCGAAGGTCGTCGCGTCCAGCCCGCCCTGCGCGTCGACGATATGGAATCGCTGCCCCAGCGTCGGCACATACGGCGTATAGGTGCCGAGACCGGAAATGCCAACGAGATTGACCGTGAGCTGCGCGCCGTTCGCGCTGAACTTGCTGCCGGCACCGGTCAGCACGAGCTGATCGTGGTGTCCCGCGCCGTTGCCCGGCGTCGCGCCGTTGATGTCGACTTCGAACGTCGATCCGGGTGCCAGGCTGACGCTGGCGCCCACCGTCATCACGCCAGGGGAATTGCCCGGCGACAACTTGCCGCCCGAGGCGACCGTCACCGGTCCGGCGATCGTGCCGCTGCCTTGCAGCACGGCGCCGCTGCGCACGTCCACGCCGCCGGCCAGACTGCCGTTCACCTGCAGCGTCGACGCGGCCAGGATGGTCAGTCCCGTGTAGGCCTGCGCGTTGCCGACGGTCCACTGCCCGCCGTTGAGCCGCACGCCGCCGCTGCCGCTGATCGCGCCGTTGAAGGACGCGGCCGTCGTGTCGATCGTGAGGGTCCTGCTGCCGAGCACCACGCTGCCGCTGCCCGCGAGGGACCGCACGCTGGCGCCGGCGGTGGTGCCGGAGATGTCGAGCGTGCCGCCGTTCGTGAGGCCGCTGGACGCGGCGATGCTGCCCGTGCCCGTCAGCGCCAGGGTCGCGCCGCTGGCGATCAAGGTGCCGCCGGTGAAGGTGTTGACGCCGGACAGCGACTGCGTGCCGCCGGCCACGGCCAGACCGCCGCTGCCGACGATCGTGCCTGCATAGCCGCCGCTGGCGTTGGCCAGCGTCAGGGTCTGAGCGCCCAGGGCGACCGTGCCGCCGCCGGTCAGGCTCTTCAGCGTCGCGCCGGCCGTCGTCGCGGAGATGTCGAAGCTGCCGTCGTTCGCGAGCCCGCTGGACGCGCCGATGCTGCCAGTGCCCGTCAGCGCCAGGGTCGCGCCGCTGGCGATCGAGGTGGCGCCGGCGAAGGTGTTGACGGCGGTCAGCGTCTGCGTGCCGCCGGCCACGGCCAGACCGCCGCTGCCGCCGATCGTGCCCGCATAGGTACCGCTGGCGTTCGCCAGCGTCAGGGTCTGAGCGCCCAGGGCGACCGTGCCGGCGCCGGTCAGGCTTTTCAGCGTCGCGCCTGCCGTCGTCGCGGAGATGTCGAAGCTGCCCTCGTTCGCGAGCCCGCTGGACGCGGCGATGCTGCCCGTGCCCGAGAGCGCCAGGGTCGCGCCGCTGGCGACCGAGGTGGCGCCGGTGAAGGTGTTGATACCGGACAGCGTCTGCGTGCCGCCGGCGACGGTCACGCCGCCGCTGCCGCCGATGACGCCGCCGAAGGTGTCCGCGGCATTCGTGAGGGTCAGGACTTGCCCGCCGAGCACCACGGCACCCGTGCCCGCCAGGCTGGTCAGCGTGGCGCCGGCGCTGGTCCCGGCGATGTCGAACACGCCGTTGTCCACCAGACGGCTCGAGGTGGCGATGCTGCCGGCGCCGGCCAGCGCCAGCGTGGCGCCGCTGCCGACCGTCGTCTGGCCGGTGTAGGTGTTGACGCCGGTCAGCGTGATCGAACCGCCGCTCGCGCCGGCGTTGACGAAGCTCATCGCGCCCGGCGTGCCGGTCGTCTGGTCGGACAGCACGCCGCTGAAGGTCGAGTTCAGACCGTTCTGGTCGATCGTCCCGCCCGTGCCCTTGATCGCCAGATTGGCGCTGTACACGGCGTTGTTGACGTCGGCCCGCAGCGTGCCGCCGTCGAACACCGGATTGACGGTGCCGTTCACCAGGTCGGAGCCGGTCACCGAGCCCGACGTGATGTCCGGCGGAGCGCTGGTGCCCGCCAGCGGATTGCCCGAGTAGGTCCCGATGGTGCTGGCCAGGAAGAAGTTCGGCGGGACGGCGGTGTCGTTCCAGTTGTAGTCCGCGAAGCTGACCTTGTAGGTCCCCGTCGTCGCGATGTTGAAGGTCGTGGTGAGCCAGGGCGTGACGCCGTCCGCCGTGTCGAAGAGGTAGGCCACATAGGTGTTGGGCGACGGACCGGCCGTGTCCCCCGGACCGCCCGCCCGGGCCAGGGACTCGAGGTACTCCAGTCCGTTGCCCGACAGCGAGAAGAGCGCGCCGTCATTGAAGCCGTGATCGGTGACGTTGAGCGCCCAGGAGAACGAATACGTCCCGGCGTTGAGCGTCATCGTCTGCGTCAGCACGGAGAAATTGGTGACGCTGCCGCCGAAATTCGGGTTGTGGTTGAGCAGCGCATCGACGGTCCCGTTGGTCAGCCCCAGCGCGGCGTCCGCGGCGGAGGCCCCGTTGATGGTGCTGCTGACCGGACTCAGCCGCCACATGCCCTGGCCGGTCGGCGGCGTCAAGGTGAACGGCGTGCCCTTGCTGAGCGTCGTGAACGGCGTCGTCTGGTAGGTGACGTTGTTGCCGATGCCGGTCCAGCCGGTGGAGAAGTCCAGGGTGGTCTGCGCATGGGCCGCGCCGGGTAACGCGCCGAAGGCGCCAAGGGCGCCGAGGGCGGCGAGGTACAGCAGGTTCAAGCGCGGAAGCTGTCGCTGCCGGCGCACGTTGCGCACCGCAGCGGCATTGAAAGACGGCCGCGCACGGCTCGGGCTGAGACTGTCACCCATGAGTCTTCTCCAATGTTCAGTGATTCGAGTCGGACGGCCTGGATCACTTGCAGGGGCATCGCCGCATCCGTCGAGGCGGATGTCGTACTGCGTATGCACTGCCGTGGAGATCTCTTGGGCCGTGACGGCAATCAGTCTTGCATGAACCTTTGATTCGGCTCCTCGGAAAAGACCGATGAACAAGGTGGTATGCGCTGAATTGCCGAAAATCAAATGAACCGGCCATTCGCCGGGCACAACGCAACGGGTGTGCCGGGCGCGATTCGCCCATGAAGGGGTCAGGACTTGTTTCGGCGCGTCGACCGGACGATTCAGTCCCGCGATGGCGGCCGCTCGGTCCGCCCGTCCGCATGCCGCGCGAAGCGGTCCTCCTGGTTGCCGTGCACCGGCGCCGCATCCGGCCACGGCCAGCCGCCGAATTCGGTGCGACGGTAGTCCTCGAACGCCTGGCGCAGCTCCTGCTCGGTGTTCATGACGAAGGGGCCGTACTGCGCCACCGGCTCGCCGATGGGGCGGCCCTGCAGCATCAGCAGCTCAGCGGGTTCATCGCCATTGGTCAGCACGACGGCGTCGCCGGCGCGCACTTCGATGGAGGAGCCGACCGGCACGGCCTGACCCTCGACGGTGATCCGGCTGCCGGCGAAGAAATACAGCTTGCGTCGAGTGCCATCGCCCAGCGCCGCCGGCAGCGTCCATTGCGCACCCGGTTCCAGGCGCAACGTCCACATCGCCAGGTCCGCATGCAGCCGCGAGCCCCACGAGTCCGGCGGCGGCGCGAGCGGCTTGGACACGCCGCCCTGGCTGTCGCCGTTGCCATCGCGCTTTCCGGCAAGCGGCAGATCGCTCGCAATCACCACGACTTCGGTGGCGCGTCCCGCGTCGTCGACAAAGCTGTGCCGCGGGATGTCCTGCGACCAGAACATCGTGAAGTGCGGCTCCACCATCTTGCTGTCCGCCGGCAGGTTGAGCCAGATCTGGAACAGCTCCAGCGGATTGGGCCGGTCGGTGTGCAGCAGGGGGAACATCTCCGCGTGGACGATGCCCTTGCCGGCCGTCAGCCACTGCACGTCGCCACCGCCGAAACGCGCGCCGGCGCCCAGCGAGTCGGCATGGTCGATGCGCCCCTTGCGGACGATGGTCACCGTCTCGAAGCCGCGGTGCGGATGGGCCGGGAAGCCGGGCACCTGCTGGCCGTGGTACATGCTCCAGCCGTCCTGGCGGGAGAAGTCCGAGCCCATCTTCCGTCCCGCCAGCAGCGACGCGTCCGGTCCGTGGCGCCCGTTGCCGCGCGGATAGGCGTCGTCATGGTGGACACAGAACAGGAAGGGGTCGATTGTCTCCCAGGGCATGCCGAGCGGCTGGACGGAGAGGACGGACGAGGAGGGCAAGTCGTTGGCTGTCATGGTGTCATGGCGCTTTCACGGATATCCCGCCACGCTAACGCGATCCGGCCTTCCTCGCTCAAGGGCAGGTATTTATGACGAGCTGCCGAGGAAAACCGGCCGCGTCAGTCGTCACCCTACATGAGCTTCATCCTCCGCTGGATAGCGCGGCGCACGGCGCGGACGTACAACGTCCATCCTGGACCCAGGCCCTGGGTGGGGGTTTCCCGCCGATGGCCCGCTGGAAGGACGCCTTGCCGTGCAGCATCAACGAACGATCGTCGCGACCTCACTGACCCGCCTGCGCCGCTGGCTGGCCGCCGGCAATCTGGCGCTGGGACTGATGCTCTGCGCGGCGGCCGGGTTGAGCCTGTACAACGCCCGCGAAGGCGACGAAGACGCCGCGCGACTGACCGCCGAGAACCTGGCCACGAGCATGAGCAGCGAAGTGGCGGCCGAGCTGCGGCTCATCGACAACGCCCTGGCCACGGTGGCCGAGCGGTACGCGAAGACGCCTCGCGAAGCGGACCGGTCCGACGTCCTGGCGCAGATGGTCGCCGAGCAGCAGGTGCTGCTCAAGCACGTGAGCGCGGTGCGCGTGGTCGACGCGACCGGTGTGGTGGTCGCCGACGAGGGCGCCTCCGCGGCGCCGGTCCACCTGGGTGACCGGTCCTACTTCGAGCGCGCGAGGGCGCGCGACGCCACCGTGGTGTCCGAGCCGCTGCGCAGCCGCACGGCGGGCCTGTGGTGCATCGTGGTCGCGCGCCGCCTGATCAACGGCGACGGCGGCTTCGACGGCGTCGTGCTGACGGAGGTGACCTCGGAGCACTTCGCGCAGCGCTTCGCCGCCATGGAGCTCGGGCGGTCCGGCGCCATGTCGATGCGCATGAACGACAACTTCCTGATGGTGGCCCGTCATTCCGCGTCCGAGCCCCGATCCCTCAAGGGGCTGGGCGAGGCGACCGTCTCCAGGGCCCTGCGCGAGAGCATGCAGCGGAATGCGGACCACGGGTGGTATGTGAGCCCGACGGCCCTGGACAAGGTGGACCGCATCACCGCCTACCACCGCGTGCCGGGTTATCCGTTCACGGTCTATGCCGGTCTGAGCACCCAGGAGTATCTCGGCGCCTGGTACCGCCAGGCCGCCGAACTCTCGGGCCTCGTGGCGCTGATGATCGCGTTGATCGGCGGCATCTCGGTGCTGCTCTATCGCGGGCAGAAGCGCGAGCATGAAGGCCGGCTGGCGGCGGACCGTACCGCGCGCGAGCAGTCGCTGATGCTGGAGAACGACCTGGTGGGCATGGTGCGCCTCAAGTCGCGCGTGATCCTCTGGGACAACCGGGCCCTCGCGCGCATCCTCGGCTACGGCCCGGGTGAATTGCGCGGCATGTCGATGCGCGACCTCTACCTGGACCAGGCCACCTTCGACCACATCGGCCGGGCCGGCTACGGCGCCCTGCGCGCCGGCGAACGCTTCCGCACCCAGGTGCAGATGCGCAAGAAGGACGGCGCCGCGCTGTGGATCGATCTCAGCGGCATGCTGGTCTCCGAGGACGAAAGCCTGTGGATGCTGGTGGACATCGACGCGCTCAAACAGAGCGAGGAGAAGGCCTACGGCATGGCCTTCCGCGATGCCCTGACGGGTCTGCCGAACCGGCGCCTGTTCGAGGAGAAGCTCGCCGACGCCCAGGCGACCGCGCTGCGGGCGGACACGGGACTCGCGGTCTGCTACCTGGACCTGGACGGCTTCAAGCCCGTCAACGATCGCCATGGGCACGAGGCCGGCGACGAGGTGCTCAAGGCGGTCGGCGCGCGGCTGCAGCAGACATTGCGCGCCAACGACATCGTGGCCCGCCTGGGCGGCGACGAGTTCGCGGTCGTGCTCGTCGCCAGCAGTGACGTGGGCAGCGCGCGCGCCGTGCTTCAACGATGCCTGGCCGAAATCGAGCGGCCGATCGAGGTCGCCGGCGGGCACCGGGTCTCCGTGAGCGCGAGCATCGGCATCGTCCTGGCGCGAGGATCCTGCGAGACCGCCGCGATCATGCGCGGCGCCGACGAGGCCATGTACGTGGCCAAGCGCGCCGGCAAGGGGCGCATCCAGATCGGATCGACGGTGTCGGCGACCGTGGGGTCCGCGGCGTCCGCGGCGTCTGCGTTTACGCCGCTGTCGGCGGTGCCCGCCCGGAAACCGTTCCTCGTCGCCTGACGTCGCGGCAGGCTGGGCACGGCAATTGCCGTGGCGCGGGATCCGACCTTTCCGGACCGCCTGCGCGGGTGCCTGGACGGGCCCCCACTCTTTCGCCCGCACCGTCCGATCCATGTCCCAGACACGCTGTTCCACCGGCATCTCCGGCCTCGATGACATCCTCCAGGGCGGCCTCCCGCCCGGCCACCTCTACCTCTTCGAAGGAGAGCCGGGTACCGGCAAGACCACCCTCGGCATGCATTTCCTGCTGGCCGGGCTCGCCGTCGGTGAGACGGGGCTGTACGTCACGCTGTCCGAGACCGGCACGGAATTGAAGGAGGTTGCCCGGTCGCATGGCTGGGACCTCGACGCGGCCGGCCTGGAGGTCTTCGAGCTGGTCAGCGCGGAGCAACTCGGTCCGGAGGCCGAGCAGTCGATCATCCATCCCGCGGAGCTGGAGCTGAACCAGACCGTGCAGGGCGTGATGGCGCGGATCGAGGCGACCCGCCCGAAGCGCGTGGTCTTCGACAGCCTGTCGGAGATGCGCCTGCTGGCGCAGGACCCGCTGCGCTACCGGCGCCAGGTGCTGGCGCTGAAGCACTTCTTCGCCCACCACGACTGCACGGTGCTGATGCTGGACGACCTGAGCGCGGCCACCGGCGACATGCAGCTGCGCAGCATCGCCCACGGGGTCGTGTGGCTGCAGCAGATCGTGGGCGAGTACGGCGCCGACAAGCGCTTCCTGCGCGTGGCGAAGATGCGGGGCATCGGCTTCCGCAGCGGCGAGCACGACTTCACCCTCAAGACCGGCGGGCTGGAAGTGTTCCCGCGCCTGGTCGCGGCCGAGCACCACAAGACCTTCACGCCGGAGAACGTCAGCAGCGGCAACGCCGCCTTCGACGCCGCGCTGGGCGGCGGGCTGGCGCGCGGCAGCAACACGCTGTTCGTCGGGCCCTCCGGCGTCGGCAAGACGACCACGGCCATCGCCTGCGTCCATGCGGCCCTGCGGCGCGGCGAGCGGGCGGCCTACTACCTCTTCGACGAAGGCCTGGGCACGCTGCTGCCGCGCGCGAAGACGCTGGGCTACGACCTGCGGGACTACATCGACGACGAGCAGTTCCTCCTCAGCGCCCTGGATCCCGCGGAGGTCACCGCCGGCGAATTCGCATCGCGCGTCCGCCGCTCGGTCGAGCAGGACGGCGTCCGCACGGTGGTGATCGACAGCCTCAACGCCTACCTGCAGGCCATGCCCGGCGGCAAGTTCCTGATGCTGCAGATGCATGAGCTGCTGACCTACCTCAACCAGCGCGGCGTGATGACCATCCTGGTGCTGGGCCAGCACGGCATCCTCGGCCAGGGCCGGATCGACATCGACCTGAGCTACCTGAGCGACGCGGTCGTGCTGTTCCGCTATTTCGAGGCGCGCGGCAACCTGCTCAAGGCGATCTCGGTGGCCAAGAGCCGCACCAACAAGCATGCGAACACCATCCACGAATTCCGCCTCGGCGACGAGGGCGTGGAGATCGGCGTGGCGCTGACGGACTTCGAGGGCGTGGTGTCGGGCGTGTCCCGCTATGCCGGGGATATCGCGCTGCTGAGCGACCGCGATGACGATCGGCAGCGACGCTGAATGAGCGGTGCCTTCGAATCCCGCGTGATCATCCTGGCGCCGTTCGGCCGGGATGCCCAGGTGATCGTCGAGGTGGTGACCGGCATGGCGCCGGCCCAGCCCGTCCACACGCCGGAGCAGCTGCTCGAGGCGCTGAACGAGGGCGCCGCCGCGGCCGTCGTCACCGAGGAAGCCCTGTCCATCGCTCCGGGCAGCCCGGTACACCTCTGGCTGAGCCAGCAGCCGTCGTGGTCGGACTTCCCCTTCGTGGTCCTCACCAGCAAACGCACCGGGCGGCGCCCGCCCAACGCGGCGACCTCGCTGCATCTGATGGGCAACGTCATCCTGCTGGAGCGGCCGCTGAGTCCGGATACGCTGCAGACCGCGGTGGAGGCCGCCGTGCGCGCCCGGGCGCGGCAGTACGCGAACCGGGCGATGCTCGCCGAACTGGCGGTCGCGCATGATGCGGTGGAGCGGCTCAACCGCGAGCTCGAGGACCGCATCGAGAGCCGCACGCGCGAGCTCTCGACGGCCAACAACCGGCTCATGAACGAGATCGCCGAGCGCGAGCGGGCGCAGGCGGCGCTGCTGCAGGTCCAGAAGATGGAGGCCATGGGGCACCTGACGGGCGGCATCGCGCACGACTTCAACAACCTGCTGCACGTCATCGGCACCAACCTCGACCTGCTGGCGCGTCTGGACTGCCCGCCGCCGGCCGGGCGCATCGTGGAAGGCGCGCGGCGGACGGTGAAGCGCGGCGCGCGCTTGACCGAGCAGCTGCTGTCCTTCGCCCGCAACCAGTCGCTGGTGCCGCAGGCCACCGACATCCATGCGTCGATCAACGGCATGCAGGAGCTGCTGCTGACGTCGGTGGGCTCGCGCGTGCGGATCGCGCTGGAGCTGGCGCATCCGCACCCGGTCGTGCTGCTGGATCCCAACCAGCTGGAAATGGCCGTGCTGAATCTGGCGCTCAATGCGCGCGATGCGATGAAGGAGGGGGGCACCATCGCCATCACCACGCGAGAGGCGGAATGCGAGCGGGAGGGTCAGGTCGTGCCCTGCGTGCGGGTGACGGTGGCCGACAGCGGCGCCGGCATCCCCCCGTCGATCATCGAGCGGGTGTTCGAGCCCTTCTTCACCACCAAGGCGATGGGGAGTGGCACGGGCCTGGGGCTGGCGCAGGTCTACGGCTTCGCGAAGCAGTCGGGCGGACAGGTGAGCATCGAGAGCGCGCCGGGGCGGGGGACGCAGGTCCACCTCACGTTCCCGCTGGCGGCGGCGTCGTTGGCGGAGGAGCCGGAGGCGGATCGATCGAGCCTGGTCACGCCGCGCCAGGACATCCTGGTGGTCGAGGACGACGACGAGGTGCGGCATTCCATCGTCCAGAGCCTGGAGCTGCTGGGCCACGGGGTGACGGCGGTGTCCAACGGCGCGGAGGCGCTGCGCACGCTGGGCGAGCGTCGGCCGAGCCTGCTGATCGTGGACTACGTGATGCCGGGCATGAACGGCGGGGAGCTGATCCGCCGGGTGCAGGACGCCTGGCCCACGATCCCCATCATCCTGGCGACCGGGTATGCCGACATGGACAAGGTCGGTCAGGTGCTGGGCGCCAGGTCCATCCTGAAGAAGCCGTTCCGCGTGGATGCGCTGGCGGAGGCGGTGCACTTGGCGGTGGCGTGACGGGTTTCCAGCGCAGGCCCGTCGATCACCTCCGCGGGCGGCGCGTCCCGACCTCCGTTACGTGCCGACCTTCGTCACGTTCCGACCTTCGTCACGTCCCGTCTGGCACGTGCGACAGCACTTCCCTGCGGCGTTTGCGGGTCATGTCGATCCGGCACAGGATCGTGACCTCGCCGGTGTAGGCGTAGCTCATGCCGTCGTGCAGGGGCAGGAAGTTGCATTCGGCATCCCTGTGGACCCGCCAGGTCTGTTCCGCGGCACGAAAGGCCTCCTGGGCCACCTGGGCGTAGTCGGCAGGGGTGTAGTCCGCGAAGGCTTTCGCCAGGTAGGCGTCCATCCGGCGTTCAACGCGCTGGAGGGCCCGCTCGGCCTGCGCGAGCAGGTCATCGCACTGCTCATCCATCCCCCGGCTGCCGGAGGGGCAGGATGACAACGCGGCGATGCGCTGCTCGTAGAGCGTCTCCAGACAGGTCGCGTCGCGGCAGTCGTTGCGGGTGGCGAGCCAGCGTTTCTGTTCAGCCACCACCTTCTCGGGCACCTTCAGGTCGTCGCTGTCGTCCGCGGGGCGGCCGCGGGACAGGTAGGCCGTCTGCAGCAGGTCGTCGAGCTCCGACAGCGAGGGGTCGCCGCAGATCAGGCGCTCGATCCGGCTGCCGGCCTTCTTGCAGTCGAAGCTTGCCGCTTCGGCCTGCCGGGGCACCGTGATGGCGGTCATCGTCAGGGTCAGGCCAGCCATCAGCAGAAGCGTGTCTCGCAGGTGTCGACGATGGAGCGCGCGGCCACTGGTCATTCTTCTTCCTCCGTGTTTCAGCAACGGCGCGGAGGATAGTGGAGGCGACGTTAAGAAGACGTCTTCGCCGCCGGGCGCTGCGGGAAGTCAGGACGCCGGATCGAAGAAGAACACGCGAAGCTCCTGTTGGCAGCGGCAGCCCTTGGCGATGCGCGCGGCCCAATCGATGGCCGCTTCGCGCGAGGGCAGTTCCAGGACGCAGAAGCCGCCGTTGAGCGTGGGTGCCCAGGGGTAGCCCCCTTCGGCGACTGTGCCGTCGGCGGCGACGAGCACCGGCGGAACGCTTTCGTCGATGCCGCCGCCGAAGACATAGACGCCGGCCGCCTTCGCCTCTTCGATCACCGCATGCGAGTCACGGACCACGGCGTCCCATTCACCGTCGGGGACGACCATCGCGGCGCTGGGGAAGGAGATGAGGTACTTGGACATGGGGGCTCCGATCTGTCGGAGTCACGATCATGCCCAAGAACGGAGGGCAGTCCATCCGTACCGTCGGCGAGGACGCTCGACAGTCGATGGGTGGATTCGCAAGGCAGGAATGATGTTGAAATCGCGACGTCATTCAACCTGCCATCCTGCATCGCCACGTGCCCACCTCCACCTTCACCTTCCACAAGGGCGAGCTCCACATCTCCACCGAAATGTCGGACCTGGACATCGACCTGATCCACGCGTTCCTCACGAACGAGTCGTCGTGGGCAAAGGGCATCTCGCGTCAGGTCGTCGAACGATCCATCGCGCACTCGCTGTGCTTCGGCGGCTTCGTCGATGGCGCTCAGGTGGCGTTCGCCCGCGTCATCACGGACCGCGCGACCTTCGCGAACCTGGTCGATGTCTTCGTCCTGCCGGCGCATCGCGGCAAGGGCTACAGCAAGCGACTGATGGCAGCGGTGATGGCTCATGCCGATCTCCAGGGACTTCGGCGCTTCACGCTGGCGACCGGCGATGCGCATGCGCTCTACGCGCCCTTCGGTTTCACGCCGCCGTTGAAGCCGGCGACGCTGATGGAGCGCTACTTCCCCGGCTTGTATGAGTCGCGGTCCGGCGGGACACTGAACGGATGACGACCGCCATCTCCGTTCATCGCGCGCTCGAGCGGATGGAACGCCACCGCCATCACCATGCCTACGTCGCCCTCGTGCTCGCCGGCGGCTATGTGGAGGCGGGCGACCGCGGCCGGCTCCGCGTCGAGGCCGGTCAGGCCGTGTTTCATGGCGAGCACGAGTCGCATCAGAACGAGTTCTTCCGCGCCGGCGCGCGGGTACTGAATCTGCCCGCATCCGGAGGAGAGTTCAGCGATGCCTTCGGGCATGTCGACGACGCCGACGCGATCGCCCGGCTTGCCGAGCGCGATCCGCGCGAAGCCGCTGCGTTGTTGCGGCGGACCTTCCGTCCTTCGGCCGTCCGGCTCAACGATTGGCCGGACCTGCTGGCCGCGGCGCTCGCGGCCGATCCGAACCTCGGCCTCGCCGACTGGGCCGATGCCATGGGCATCGCGCCGCAGTCGATCAGCCGGGGCTTCGGCCGCGCCTACGGCACCAGTCCCAAGCGCTACCGCCTGGAGCTGCGCGCGCTGCAGGCGCTGCGCCGGTTGCCGGGCTGGCAGGGATCAATGGCGGCGCTCGCCGCCGAGACCGGTTTCGCCGATCAGGCCCACCTGACGCGCGCCATCGTCGCGCTGACCGGACGCACGCCGACCCGGTGGGTGGGTTAACTCCGTTCAAGAACGGTCCGCCCCGCTTGCCTAGCATCGGGGCATGCAACGACGAACCTTCCTGACCGTGCCGCTGATCGCTTCGGCGGCGTCCGTGCTCTGCACTCTGCCTGCCGACGCCCGGCCCGACGCCCGAGCTGCCAGCCGCACCCGATGGCAAGTGCGTGCCTCCGAGGGCTTCGATGCGATCGCCTTCCTTGGCCCGCTGTCGGGCACGCAGCTCTACCTGGACTTCTACGCCGAGGATGCCGCCGCCTTCGCGCCGCGTCTGCCCGAGACCGTGCGCAACGACGTGGCCCGGCTGTGGAACGAGGCGACGAAGGACGGCTTCGGACTGCTCGGTCCCAACCTGCAGATGCTGTTCTCGGCCAACGGCAACGACGCATCGATCGCCACGCTGCTGACCGCGTTGCGATCGCGGCAGACGGCGATCCTGCCGAGCTACAAGGCCAGCAGCTACTGGAGCGAGGAGGACTGGGCCTGGTTCGACCGCGCGGCGCCGCGCATCGACGCGATCTTCAGCGCGATGCAGCGTGCCGGGTTCGCGGCCTTCCGCAAGGAACGGATCGGCAAGGACCTGGACCAGCGCATCGCCGAAGTGCAGCGCGCGCTGGCCGGCTTCGACGTGATCTCCTGGCAGGAGAAGCTGACTGGCCGGACCTTCGATCCCGAGATCCAGATCGTGCTGCTCCAGTTCTCCAAGCCGCACGGCATCAAGGTGCAAGGGCAGACCTTCCTGCAGGCGGCCGACTACGACACTGCCACCACGGTGCGCATCGCCGCGCACGAGATGCTCCACCCGCCGATGCCGATGGACGGCCCGGCCGCGACCGCCGCGCTCGCCGCCTTCGGACGCGACCCGCTGATCACGACGATCGTTCGCGATCACGATCCCCGCTGGGGGTACACGACGCTGCCGGGCCTGCTGAACGAGGACCTGTGTCAGGCCCTGGACCAACTGATCAGCGAGGCCCTCGGCGTGGCCCGCAACCCCGCCGACCGCTGGCGCAAGTCGGACGACGGCATCCACGTGATCGCCGCCGGGCTGTACGGACTCCTGCGTCAGGACCGGTGGGCGGAGAAGGGCGGTTCGATCGAGCGCTGGATCGCCGGCGCCGCCGCCGAAGGCCGGCTGGATCCCGACGTGTTCCACCCCGTCGCTGCGCGGGTGCTGGAGCGACCTGTCGATGCGCTGTGGCCGGTGACGACATCTCCGAATTCCTGAAGCGCGACTTCAGCCATGCACCGATGGCCGGCGGCGGCCGCTTGGGCCACCGTGCCAGCTTCGTGCGCATGTGCAGAGAGACGCTCCATGAAGATCCGCGATGCTCGCCCAGGCGTCGACGCCGCAGAGCCGACCGCTCAACGCCGGCCGGAGGGCGCCGTCTCCCGGGTGACCCTATCCCGAGCCTCGACCGGGCCGTTGCAGGCCTTCCAGGCGGCGATCGACGGATCGCCTCGCATGGTCGCTCAGAGACGGATCCTCGGGAGTCTGCAGGGCTATGGGCCATCCGGGCCCGGGAATGCCAGGCGCCAAGCCGCGCCGGAGGCGTCGTCCAGCCGCCCTGTCGCCCAGCGGGTCCTGGACCAGCAGTTGCAGAACGGCCGTCTCCATGTGATCGGCGAGGACCATCGGAAGTCCGAGAACTTGCGCGAACGGGAAGCGCAGGTCGCCCGCCAGCACGGTCTGGACTACATGACGGAGCCCGAGTTCGACATCCAGGGAACCCAGGAGCGCGGCGACCCGACCCCGCTGCGCATCCTCTTCGCCATGGCCTCGATCCGCGACCTGATCAATGGTTTCGATCCCATGGCGCCTAATTTCGACAGGGACCGCTACATCGCCAGTTTCCGATATCTCATCGAGTCGTCGGCGGGTGATTTCGCGCGTCATTCGCCGGCCCCGGATGCGCCCATCCGTGTGCTGTTCCGGGCGATGCAGGGCCACCTCGTCGCTTACAGGAGGGACGCCGCGCTGAGGGCCATCGAAGACATCTGCCAGATCGTCGACCCGGGCAAGGCCTTGGGCAGCGCGGCCGGATTGTCCGTGGGAAGAAGCATGGCGATGCACGACGCCGCGACGAACCAGCATGCGCGCGCCGTCATGTGGATGGTGGGTCATTCGCACGTCGCGGACATCGATCGGGACTACCCGGACGGACGCACCTATCTGCTCCTCGACGACGGCGTGCTGGACCCGCTGGTCCGGCAGGTTCAGATCGTCCGGGCGCAGGAGGACGTACCGGTCGGTGGACCGCAGGCGGGCCCGGTCATCGAGGAGATCGATGACGAAGAAGAGGAGCGCAAGGAGGGCGGAACAGGCGGCGGAAAGACCTCTGGCGCTGAGACCGAACAGGTCGATTGACAGATGCCCGTGCCGGCCCGCCGCGCTACGGCGACACCTTCTCCAAGGTATTGATGCTGATGTGAGGCCATCGGATCAGCCCGCCGTTGGGGCTGTCCAGGAAGTCGAGCGACACATCCTGCAGGTACTGCAGCAGCAGGCGCGGATGGCCCTCCGGGTCCTGTTCCCGGAGTTCGTGGATCCAGAAGGTGGACACCATCCGGCGGACGTCGGCCTGCCGCGCGATGAAGGGGATGTTGTGGATGCCGCCGCTGTGGGTCGTCGTGTCCACGTGCAGGATCGTCGTCCTGGCGATGTCCAGGCCGTCGATGGCCAGCCGGAGCAGCGCCGACGGATCCACCGGATCGAAGCCGGGGAACTCCGGCGCGTCGACGGCCCCCTTGAACGGCTGGTCGTGGAAGGCCTTGTAGGGCGCGAGGTGGAGGTTGGCCGCGTCGTCGATGTCCGTGTCGGGGAGGTTGCCCGGCAGGCCGCTGACGCGCGGGATCAGCATCGCGGGGTCGGGGCGCTCGACGATGTCCGAGGTGCCCAGCGCGAGCACCGAGCTGCCGTGCGGCACGCTGGCCAGCCGGCCCACGTCGACCTCCTCGTCCACCTGGTTGGTCATGAACAGCCACAGGCCAGGCTCATGGTGGATCGCCAGGTTCGCGCCGCCGGCCAGGCCGCTCACCGGCAGGTCGGCCGCGGCCACCTGATGCACGACCTGCTCGTAGTCCAGGGTGACGAGGAACTGGTCCCGCGCGGCGGCCGGCGTCGCCGCGCCCATGCCGCCGCCGCTGATGCCGCCAACACCGTCGATGCCGGCAATGCCGCGATTGGGAACGGCCTTGTCCACCAGTGTGAAGGCGAGCGTCTCGTCGAACTGGTTGAGCTGAAGCCGGAACGGCGGCCCCGACGGCGCGGCGAAGGGCAGCGCGATCATGTTCCAACCGCGGCCAGCGCTCTTCCAGGTGCCGGGCAGCGGCGCCAGCGGGCCGAGTTGCGGATCCAGCGCCACGGCGGGCGCGACCCGGCGCCTCCCCGTGGACAGCGCCTGTCGGACCTGCGGTGGGAGTCTCATTGCGCGTTCCTCGATGCGGGCGACGGGCCCGGTGCGAGGGCATTGGGCTCGATGCCCGGAAACTCCGCATCCACTCCCCGCAGGACGTGGCCGCATGCCCAGAGCCACGGCGTGGGGCCTCTTTTTAGAACGTTTAAGGAGACTTCATCCGGGCACAAGGACTCTTGAGCCGCGCCGCGCGACAGTGCGGTCAACAGGAGGCGGCCATGAACAACCTTGACCAGGGAATCCCGCAGAACCAGTACCGGAGGCGCTCGTCCGACCGGCACGGCGTGTCCGGCGCCGCGGAGGCCGGCATGGCGCTGGCCCTGTTCGACGAGATCGAATGCGGACTCATCGTCAGCGACGAGCAGGGGCTCATCCAGTTCGCCAATCACGCCGCGCAGCAGGAACTGGCGACGCAGCACGTGCTCCAGCGCAGCGGCGGGCTGCTGCGCTGCACGGCGAGCGGCTCCGGCGAGCTGGAAGCCGCCATGCACGAGGCGGCGGCCCGCGGGCGCCGCTGCCTGGTCCGGCTGATCGGCGGGGGCGACGAGCTGATGGTGTCGGTGCTGCCGCTTCAGATCGCGGGCGCGGCCACCCGCCACGTGCTGATCATCCTGGGCCGGCGTCAACCGTGCTCCGACCTCGCCCTGGAGCTGCTGGCCAGCAGCTACGGCCTGACCCTGGCCGAGCGCAAGGTGCTGGGCGCCCTGATCCGGCAGGCGACGCCGCGCGAGATCGCGTCTGCGCACGCGGTGAAGCTCTGCACGGTGCGCACGCAGATCCTGTCGATCCGCGCGAAGTTCGGTTCCCGCAGCATCGAGGGGCTGCTGTTGCGCGCCGCGCAGGTGCCGCCGGTGACCGGGGCCTTGCGGCTGGCGGGCCGGGCCTGCGCCGAATCGTCCCGCATGGAGGACGCCATGGAGCCCGACATGCAGGCGGCATGATCGACGAGGACGATGACCGTAGCGGTAGCGGTGAGGGGGTCAGGCCTTGCGGCTGATGTCAGGTCCGCGCGCCGCGACCCGCCAGGGCGGACTCCAGCGACGACGCCAGCAGGGATTCCTCGACATGCCGCCCATGCAGCATCCACAGGTGCTGATCCGCGATCGGCACGGCGCCGCTCATCAGGCGCAGCGCTTCCTCGCGCGCCCGCGCCGCGAGGCGGTCGCGGCGGCCCTCGCGCTTGCGGTGGAACTCGTCCACCGCGCCGAGCACGCGAGCGGCCAGCTGGTGCTGTTCGCGTGCCGCGGCGAGCCAGGCGAAGATGTCGCCGCGGTGGAAGAACAGCCCGCAGCTGCGCAGGGCCCGCGCCACGTCCGGGAGCGCGGCGCAGGCCATGTCGAGGCGGCCGGCCGCCGTCCGGGCCGCCAGCAGCGCCGCCAGCGCCTCGGCCCGGGGCAGTCCGTCGTGCGGGCCCGGCGGAATGCGGCGCAGCAGTTCGAGCAGGCCCTCTTCGGCCGCCTCGGGCTGGCCCGTCTGCAACTGGATCCACGCGCGATCGGACAGCAGGTTGTAGCAGTAGCGCCGGTAGCCGTAGAGCTCGGCGATGTCGAGCGCCTCGCGGTTGAACGCCAGGGCCTGCTCGAAGCGGCCGCGAGCATCGGCCAGCAGTCCCTCCAGCCGCAGCCGACGCATCACGTCCGCGGCGGGGCTCTGCTCCGATTCGACCAGGCGCGCCCGCGTCAGCGCCTGCTCGGCAGCGTCCAGCTCGTCGAGGGTCAGATGCGCCTCGGCCAGCTGGCGCCGACAGGCGTGGACGCGACGGACGCGGCCGAGCTGCTCGAACATGCCCTCGGCGCGCGCGAGCACCTCGACGCAGCGCCGGCCCGGCAGACGGCCGTCCTTGCCGACCCGGCCCACCCACTGCCAGTACTGGGCCGCCAGGCCGGGGTCGGTGTCGGCGGTGACGAAACGCTCGACGTTCAGGAGGTTCTCCAGCACCTCGGGGACGGGGCCCGAGGTGGCGAGCACGACGCTGGAATCGGTGGCCAGGGACAGCGCCACTGCGCCTTCACCCGGTGTCGCGATGGCATGGGCCAGCGCCACGCGCAGGTTCGCCACCTCGTCCAGTTGTCGGTCCGAATCGCGCTCCTTGACCGCCTGCTTGAACGCGGCCCGCATCGCATGCGCATGGCGTTGCCGGATCAGCCCGATCTCGTCCAGGGCCTGCATCTGCTCGACGGCGTACTCGCGCATGGTCTCGAGCATCTGGTAGCGCGGACGCGCGCTGTGCTGCGCCATCACGAGCAGCGACCGGTCGAGCAGGATGTCCAGCTGTTCGAGCAGCCAGTCCTCGTCCTCCTCGGCCGTCTCGCGGACCACGGGCAGCGCCGTGTCCATGCAGAAGCCGCCATGGAAGATGCCCAGGCGGCGCAGGACGCGCTGCGTCTCGGGCGCCAGCAGCTTGAAGCTCCAGTCGAGGGCCGCGCGCAGCGTCTGGTGCCGGCGCATCGGCACACGGATCCCGCCGCCCAGCATCCGCAAGCGCTCGACGAGGCGCGCGCGCACGCCGGCCAGCCCCAGTAGCGGCACCCGCGCCGCGGCCAGCTCGATGGCCAGCGCGATGCCGTCGAGCTCGCGGCAGATGTGGACGATGGTGTCCAGGTCGTCGCCCCGGGGCGCGAAGTCGGGCTGCCGGCTGCAGACGCGTTCGATGAACAACTGGACCGCACCATGCTCCAGCGCGTCGGAGGGTTCCGCGCCGGAAGCGGGCACGCTCAAGGGGCCGAGACGGTAGAGCTGCTCGCCCTCGACATGCAGCGGTTCCTGGCTGGTGACCAGCAGGCGCAGTCTGGGCGCGTCGCGCAGCAGCGCGCGCGCCAGCGGGGCGACCCCGGCCAGCAGGTGCTCGCAGTTGTCGAGCACGACGAGGAACTCGCTGTTCTGCGTGGCACGGACCAGTTCGGCGAGCGCGCCGGTCTGTCCCGGCAGTTGCATCCCGAGCGTCTGCGCCACCACGGCTGGCACGAGCGCGGGATCCTGCGTCGCGGCGAGTTCGACGATCCAGGCGCCGCCCGGGAACCGGTCGATCAGGCGCTGGGCGACGAAACTCGCCAGGCTGGTCTTGCCGATGCCGCCGGCGCCGCACAGGGTCACCAGCGGCGCGCGCTCCAGGGCCGATGAGACGGCCTCGATGTCGGCCTCGCGGCCGAACAGCGCGGGCATCACGGCCGGCACGTTGCCGCGCCGCAGGCCGGGCTGACGGTCCAGCAGGGGCTCTTGCGCCGAGGCGGTGAACTGGTAGCCTCGGCCGGTCACGGTCGTGATGGCGCCGTTGCCCAGCAGCTTGCGCAGGGTCGAGATCTGCACGGCGAGGTTGTTGTCCTCGACCACGTTGCCGGCCCACACGGTGCGGAACAGCTCGTCCTTGCCGACCAGCCGGTCGCGCGCCGCGGCCAGCACCACCAGGACATCGAAGGCCCGCGCGCCCAGCGTCAACGGCAATCCGTCGGCCAGCAGCAATCGCTCGGCGGGACGAAGCTCGAATCGACCGAAGACCAGGCGCTGCATGCACGGAGTCCTATGTCATGACCACCTCGAGACGGTCGAGGGACCGGAAGTAGAAATTCTTGAACCACTCCGGCGGCTCGTCCGGGTGAAGACGGAGTCCGGGCTGGGCGGCCATGAGGGCGCGCATCGCCGGCTCCGCGATGAGTTTCTGCAGTTGTATGCCCATGCACTCGTGAACGCCATGGCCGAAACCCAGGTGTGGCCTGGACAGGCGACGCCCGGGCTTGAACACGTCGGCGTCCTGGCCGTAGACGCGCTCGTCACGGTTGGCCGACGCCAGCACGCCGAAGACCCGTTCACCCGCCCGGATCTGCTGCCCGCCGATCTCGACGTCCCGCTTGGCGAAGCGGTCGATCACCGAGAGCGCATGCTCGCAGCGGCGCATCTCCTCGAGACAAGGAGCCAGCAGGGCCGGGTCCGCCTGGACCCGCTGCCACCAGGCGGCGTCGTCGAGCAGCAGTCGCCGGATCCCGGTGGCGAGCAGGAACTCCACCGACATGTAGCCCGCGACGGTCATGCTCACCAGGCTCTTCGCCGCCACCTCGCCGGTCAGGGGGCCTTGGCCGTCCGCCTGGATGAGCGGCGCCAGATGCCACAGGAAGCTGCCCTCGAAGCCCTGCGTGGAACGCGCCTTCTTCAGCAGGGCCACGAGCAGGCCGCCGAGCTCCAGCCCGGCCGCCCCGCCGGCTTTCTGCTCGGCGGCGGTCAACGTGCGGTCGTGAAGCTTCATCACCTTCCGCGCGAGGTCGTCCAGGTGCACGCGCTCCGCTTCCGGGATGCCGGCGCCGCCCAGGATGTCGAAGTAGACGTTGCGCGGCACCGGCCGCGCGAAGACGTCCACCAGATTGAAGGTCTTCTCCGGCAGCTTCTGGATCGACGCAAGCGTCGTCGCGATCGAGCGGTCGACCATCGCCTTGGCATTGGCCGTCACCTTGAACCAGGCCGAGGCGATCAGGTTGCGCACTTCGCCGTGATCCGTCTCGTCGAGCTGGAAGAGGCCTTGCGCCTTGTGGTCCGTGATCTCGTGGGCGCTGAAGTTGTCGCCCTCATCGCACACGCGCAGGACGTCGTCGTAGCGGAAGACGAACCAGCCGTCGAGCGGCAGGGGAGCGCGAAAAACCGGTGCGGTCTTCCTGAAGCTGGCGAAGGTCGGGTAGGGGTTCTCGATGAATTCCGGCGCCTTCGTGTTGAAGCTGAGTGCCGGTTGGGGAGCGGGCACAACCGGGACATTCTTCTGCCCCGGGTTTGGCGCAGGCGCCGGTGTCGGCGCCACCTCGTCGACGAACCGGTCGATGTTGCGCAGCGCGGCCAGGCCGGGCATGAACAGGTAGAGGCTGCCCCGCGTGAAGGTGAACTGCGGCAGCCGCAACCGCAAGGACGGTCCGTCGGCCCTCGGGATCTCGAATTCGTGCTGGCCGTTCTCGGGCGTGCCGGCGAAGGGGTCGCGCGTGCCGCGCAGCCCGGGCGCGAAGCGGTCGCCGTTGATCCACTGGCGCTGGATGAACTCGAACTGCCGCTCGAGGTCGGCGCAGAAGAACAGGCCGAACAGACCGTGCTCCTCCTTGCCGCCTGCCGTGCGCTTGTAGGGCATGCCCCGCCGCATCAGGCGACGGGCGTACCGGGCCCCGGCAATGCGCGACGTGCGCGCATTGACGCGGCGGATATGGGCCCCCACGGGACACCGCAGGCCCTCGTGATCCATCGGCGTGTCCGGAAACTCGTGGGACGGGGCGTAGTCGAAATCGTTGCGGCCGTGCTGGGAGACCTGGGCCGGTGACTGGTCCGGATGCAGACTGACGGGAGCGCCGTTGAACCAGCGCCCCATCATCTTGGCGGCCAGCCAGTCGGCCTTGACCGACAGGCGCGCCGCTTCCGATTCGAGGGCTTCCTGGAAGCCGGGCGGGTCCAGCGCGATGACACGGACGGCGCAGAAGGTCCCGTTGCTGGCGAGCGCCGCCGGCAGCTGGCCGAGGGACGACCCGCCGTAGATGTTCCTGTACTCGGCGCCGAGCAGGAACTCGCCCGCCGTGGACGCCGGTTGAAGGTCGTTGCGCGTGGGCGTGGCGAGTCCGGCCACGCGGGGTTCCGCAATGCCGTCGGCAAACTTCAGCCCGGGCAGATCTCGCGGGTGAATGAGCTCCTGCTTGTCGACGAGCCGCAGTCCACCGGCGGACAGCGAGTCGAGGAGTGACTTGGCGGCGATATCGAACGCGTCCTTGCCCTCCGTGTCCTGCTGGTACAGCGACACCATCAGGTGGGTGTCCAGCGCCTGTCCGCGCCCGCCCAGCCACCAGTGGTCGGGATCATTGAGACCGGTGTCGAAGTTGTCGGCCGCCCGTTCCAGCGCCCCCTGCAGGAAGGCCGCGGGAAACGGATCGAGCCACTTCCGCCCCAGGCCCAGGGCGGCCATGCCGGCGGCGGTCAGGCCGACGTTCAGCATCAGGGGCGGTCTTGCGTCGGCGCTCCAGATCTGCGCCGAGGTCACCCGGAGTGCATCCGCCGTTGCCTGTGCCTTGTCCTTCGCATCCGCATCTGGAGCCGCCTCCGCAGGTCCGGGCGGCGTGGCCCTCGCGGCCAGCCAGGCGCGAGCGGCGCCCGGGTCCCGCACCTCCAGCAGGAAATGCGTGGCGCGTTCGGCGCGATAGCCCTTCAGGATGTTGCCTTGCACATCCCAGAGCTGGACCGGGGTCGCCGCGCGATCGGGCTTCGGCAGCGGCAGCGCCGTGCGGGGACCGACGATCTCCAGCACGGTCTTGTCGCGATACGCCGAGTAGAGGTTCCACTCCGGGACCTGGGGCAGCACCCGGTTGTGTTCCTCGACGAACGCGAGGAACTCCGCCGGGTGTTCCCTGATCGGGATGAGGTGCTCGGTGCCCTGGGTGTAGCTGAGCAGCTTGTCGAAGACATCGCCGATCTCGATCGCGAAGTCGAGCACGTAGGGCGTCAGCGGCCCGTCGAACTCCGTGATCACCTGCAGGGCCGAGAAGTCATGCGTCGGCAGGAAACGCGCGAAGTGCACGAAGCCCAGTTCATCGAGTCCGGCATCGATCGTCGGCTGCGCCTCCCGGATGGCTTGCAGCAGGGCGCCCATCTCCTTCGGCGACCGGAGCTTGAGCACCAGATTCAAGCCGTGACTGACCTGTGTCGACGTTGCCATGGGCCCTCCCTTTGCCTCTCAGTGAGCGTGCCCGCAATCTACCGACTCAACCGGGGTCGTCCATCATCAATACGAATGAAGGCGGAGAGGAGGGCGGAGAGGAGGGCGGAGAGGAGGGCGGAGAGGAGGGCGGAGAGGAGGGCGGAGAGGAGGGCGGA